>DATJED010000023.1:0-582723 GCA_035496935.1 Pelobium sp.
CGTTATAAGCCATTTTAAAACAACGACACCTATGAAAAAAACACTGACAATTTTAATCACATTCATTTCTATCACAGTATTCGGACAGACATATAGTGAAGTTATGAATAACCAAATGACTTTTGAAAAATGGGAAAAAGAATCAAAAACCAACATTCGACTTTTACCAAAATACGGCAATGCGGTAAAGACTGAAGAGCAAAAGAGATTAGACCAAGAATTGATTGAAACGTCTCTAAAAATTGATGGAACTCACAGAAAAGCTTCCGACCATATGATACAAGTTGGATTTAGTTATCTCTATAGAGATATTAAGACTGCGATGTACAGATTTAATCAGGCATTTCTTCTAGACTCCACAAATAGTGATATTCACTGGGGTTATGGAGGTGTTTATATGGTTTTAGGAAATTACGAACTTGCCAAAGAACAATATTTAGAAGGTCTTAAAATAAACCCAAACAATCCTCATCTTTTGACTGACTACGGAACTTATTTTATGATTCAATATTCAAATCTTCTAGAAGTATCGAAAAAAGATGCCGAAGAAAATTTAGACTTAGCAATTCAGACTTTTGACAAATCCTATGTGATAGACCCAAATGACCAAAATACATCATACAAACTTTCGGTTGCATATTACGCCAAAGGAGATTGTAAAAATGCAACACTCTTTCTAGAAAAGTGTAAGGCTTTAGGTGGCAAGCCAATTGACAAAGGTTATGAATCTGAATTAAAGAAAAAGTGCAAAAAATAAAAACGGCTTATAACAGCAAATTTGCACAAAAATGGCTGACGGTGGTTTACGTCATTTCATCAGTTATTTACTTAATTTAGTACGGGTCGACAATGGTTCTGCAAGCAATGCCATTTCTGCGCAAATTTTCAAAACGTTACCAGCAAGCAATGAAAACTAAAACTATCGTATTAACGCTATTATTTGGACTTGTATTCTTAAACACAAAAGCACAGGTTAACGAATTGACAAAATTTAAGATGTTCTGCTCTGCTCTTGATAATGATAGTACAGAACCAAACTATATTGTTGTGACTGTGAAAGACAAAAATACTGGTAAAACAAAAGAAATTTGTACTGAGGCGCCTTTTATTATGGGTGCGGTGGGACAAGAAACGGGTAATGGAAACATAGACCTTAAAAATTATAAATCGAGATATTTCGAATTTTCAAAAGATAGTGCTCTAATGAATATCAGTTTTGACCTTTACACGAAAAACGAACTGGATGCATTTAAACGGAAGATAAACGTCCCGAATATTGTCCAACAGGTTAAAAATGGTATCCTTAAAAGTGAAACATTTATTGGAGATAGAAAAGAACAAATAATGTTTGCTCATTTAATGTTTAACAATGGAATAATGATGACACGAGGTTGCGTGGCAGGAAATATTTGTCAACTAACTTACTTTAAATCAAATTGAAGACTGGAAATTTGCCAGCTGCTAACAACAAATTATACAAAAATGGCTGACGGTGGTTTACGTTAATTCCCTGTCTGTCCCAATCTATCCTTAGAATTCCGCAGAACGCTAAGGACAGATAAGATTAAGCTTGTAGAATAATTTTAGTTTTTGGTTATAAACCCGTCCATATTTATTTGAACGGGTTTTTTTATTTATTTTAGACACCTAATAATTTAAATATACGTGTTAAGCCGACATTTATTTATTAGATTAGAGTTTGATTATAAAACCAATTAATGCTTTTTTCCTGTAAATTTTTAAAACCGATTTGCTTCGTTTTCATCTGTTTTTTTGCAGAAACTGTTTTTGCCCAACAGATTTCTAACATCAAAAGTTTAGGAATTGAAGATGGTTTGTCTAACAACTCCGTTCGTGTTGTTTTTCAAGATCACAAAGGCTATATGTGGTTCGGTACACACGATGGCTTAAACCGTTACGATGGTTACGAGTTTGAAATTTTCAGGAACAGCATCAACGATAGCACTTCCATCCCTCATAATTTTATTTATACCATAGCCGAAGACAACAGTGGGAAACTGTACGTAGGAACAGGGCAGGGAGTGAGCATATACGATCCCTTGCTCAGGAAATTTTCTCCGCTTTACATGAAAAGGTTCAGAAATGGATTGCTTAACAAGGTTGAAAACTCTGTAAACATTATCCAGTCTGATGGTAAAGGCACAATATACGTCGGGACCAATGGTGTAGGATTATTGGTAAAACAAGCTGGCCAAAATGAAAGCATTCAAATTCCATTAAAAAATGGTTCGGCAGAGATAGAGGGGTATAATGTATCAGCAATAAGCTTTGACCATAAAGGCGGGGTTTGGGTATTTATTCCCGACTTTGGATTATTTAAATACGATTATAGTGCTAAAAAATTAGTCCCTATCAACACCGAGCAGAAAGATGCTAGTGGGATGGTGATAGATGCCGAAGACAATGTTTGGATAGGCACCGAATCAGGTATTTACAAGTATCATCCCGAAAGTAAAAAATGGTCTAGAGGCACTCAAAGCTCGTATTTATTAACAAATCAGGTATCCAGCCTGTTGCTTGATAAAAGCAATAGATTATGGGTAGGCCTGCCAGGGAAAGGACTTGCGGTTCTAAATCTTAAAAGCGGTGAATCACTACTTTTACAAAGTGGCCATACAGATCAAAGCCTTACCAGCCAGTCGGTAAGCAGTGTTTTTGAAGACAGCGAAGGACGTAAATGGGTAGCAACTTTAAATGGCGGAATCAATATTATTCAGCCTCGGCACTCAAAGTTTAAAACAATTGCCAATAATCCCTTCAATTCAAACAGTCTTACCGCTAATTTTGCGTCTACATTTTTTGAAGACCAGCAACACAATTTATGGATAGGCACAGAAAGTAATGGCTTTAGTATCTGGAACCGCCAAAATAATACTTTTAATAGTTACCATTATCAAGCAAATGCCAATTCCTTGAGCAACAACTGGGTAACCTCCATTAAGCAGGATTATTTAGGAAACATGTGGATAGCCACTTTTGGCGGAGGCATCAATCGGTTTAACCCACAATCGAAATCTTTTAAACATTATAGTTGCTATAACCCGGCGGTTGCTTTAAACAACCGTAACATTTTGCAACTTTATGAAGACAGAAATAAGGATTTATGGGCGGCAACCTATAGTTCCGGAAGGTTATATAGGTACAACCGTAACCAGGATAAGTTTGAGGTTTTTGACCAGCAGTTGACAGATATTTATTTCTTAACCGAGGACCGGAACGGAAATTTTTTAGCCGGCAACGCCTCTCAATTTATCCAGATTGACAGGAAATCAAAAAAACATAAGTTCTATAATATAGGTAAGCCGGTGCGGGCAATTTACCGGGACCGCGAAGGGCAACTTTGGTTAGGTACAGAAGGCGGTGGTTTACTGTTGTTTAGCCTTTCTTCGGGGAAAGTCATCGAAAGATTTTCTACCGATGACGGACTTTCCAACAATTCCATCCTCAGCATTTTGGAAGACGGCGACCATAATTTATGGATGAGTACTTTTAACGGGCTTATTAAATTTAATACAAAATCCAGAAAAGTAACCAATTACTATCAGGAAGATGGCTTGCAAAGTAACCAGTTCTTTTATCGCTCGGCTGATAAGTTAAGTTCTGGAGAAATGGTTTTTGGCGGTGTAAAAGGCTTCAATATATTTTATCCCGATAGCATTAAAGCCACCACAAAAGTTCAACCGCTGTTGATTACTAGTATTAAAGTGCATGGCAAGCTTTTAACCAGTGAAAGCGAATTTGTAAACGAAGCCGATAAAAATAGGATTACGTCCTTACGTTTGCCTTATGACGATGCCGTAATTTCGGTCAACTTTGCAACTTTGGAATATTCTTCGCCAGGTTCTATTAAGTACGCCTATTATTTAAAAGGATGGGACAAAAGCTGGAATTATTCTGGCAAACTGCGTTCGGCAAATTACACCAGTTTACACGAGGGGCATTATACCTTGCACATCAAATCCACAAATGCCGCCGGCATTTGGAACAGTACAGAAAAAGTATTGGAAATTACCGTTCTTCCGCCTTGGTGGCGTACCTGGTGGGCTTATTTAATTTATTTGTTCGTTGTTTTTCTTTTGATCCGGAAATTTGTGGTTTATCAGCGTGACAAGGAAAGACTCAAGTTTCAGGTAGAGTTATCAGCCAATAAAATGGCGCAGGAGAAAGAATTGCATGATAAAAAGCTTTCGTTTTTTACGCACATTTCCCACGAGTTTAGAACGCCGCTTACCTTAATCATCAACCCAATTAAAGAGTTTTTAAACAGCAAATCACGCCAGGTAGAAACACGGGAATTAATTGTGGTTTACAGAAACGCCCGTCGCTTGCTGAGTTTGGTAGATCAGCTATTGCATTTCCAAAAAGCCAACCCCGATAAGCTTAAAGTAAGCTATTTTAACTTAGTGAATTTTTGCAAAGAGGTTTTCTTATGTTTTGTGCAACAAGCAAAATCCAAAGAAATAACGTTTGAGTTTAGTTCGTCGCAAGAAAGCATTGAAGTTTTGGCAGATAAGGAAAAATTAGAAATCGCAATTTTTAATTTGATATCCAATGCTTTAAAATATACGGCTTCGGGGGGTTCAATACATGTCTCAGTTGAAGATGAAGGCGAAAGTGTGAATATTAGTGTAAAAGATAGCGGAGTTGGAATCTCGGAAGAAGTGGGAGAAACCATTTTTAACAGGTTTTACCAGGTTACGGATAAAGAAAATTATAAAGGCGGGTTTGGTATTGGACTATATGTAGTAAAAGAAATTATGGAAAGCCACCACGGCAAGGTGAGCTACCATAGCGTAAAAGACCAAGGCACAACTTTTAACTTAAGCCTACCAAAAAAAGCCGATTTTGATGATATGGTGATTGAGTATTCCAACGACACACCTATGCACACCGAAGAACGGATAGAAATTGAAGATCCACAAGAAATTCAGTCCAGTGTAATAGTCCGAAATGCTCCGGACATTAATATCGTTTCCGAAAAAAGCACCATTTTACTGGTTGATGACAACTTGGAAATACGCAATTATATCAAAAGTATTTTTGAAGCCGATTATTTGATTATGGAGGCCGGCAGTGCGGAAGCCGCATTTGAAATGATAGAAAATGAAATCCCTAATTTGGTAATAACCGATGTAGTTATGGGAGAAATGAGCGGGGTAGATTTATGCCAAAGAATTAAAGAAGATGCGGCCTTGATGCATATTCCGGTAATTTTGTTAACATCTGGAAGCACCGCAGAGCTGAAGTTAAAGGGCATTGAAAACGGTGCTGATGATTTTATAACGAAACCTTTCGATAAAGAAATTTTGGTGGCAAGGGTAGCCAATCTTTTACGGAGCAGGCTCAATCTTCACCAGCATTTTTATAACCAAATAACGCTTAAAGCAGATGATCATTCGGTATCGCCAGATTTAAAGAAATTCTTAGAAAACTGTATAGAAATAACAGAGAAACATTTGGACGATAAGGATTTTAACGTAAAACAATTGGCTGATGAACTGGATATGAGCCACTCTGCACTATACAAAAAGGTGAAGCTAATCTCGGGCAAATCTATTAACGAATTTATCCGTTTTATCCGCTTAAGAAAGGTTGCCCAACTTTTTATAAATACAGATTGTAAAGTGAATGAAGGAGCCTATCAGGCAGGCTTTAACGACATCAGGTATTTTAGAGAGCAGTTTGCAAAAGTGTTTGGGATCAACCCTTCTGAGTATATCAGAACCTATCGAAACGTTGGAAGCAAATCTTACAAGATTGGCGAAAAGTTTCGGAGTAGTAAAACTGTAAAACATGTGGAATTATAAAGAAATGAGGCGGTAAATCCGAATTTACCGCTCTCAATTGCAAAACCCGCCCCCCATGTATTTAGGAAGTTTTTTTCAAATTGCAGGCTATTTAAACGGCTATGATTATAAAACCTACCAAAACAGTAATCCTATTATTGCAAATTATCGGTCTGGTAGTTTGTGGCCATACGCAACTTAAGGCACAAGAACAAATTAAACCGGCGCAACTTTGGTTTGACGCCAGCGGTAAGCATATTAACGCACATGGCGGTGGTTTAATAGCTGTTAAGGATAAATATTATTGGTTCGGCGAGAAAAGAGGCAAATCAATGTCAGAAGGTGTAAACATATATTCCTCCTCAGATCTCGTAAACTGGCATGAAGAAGGTTTGGCGCTGAATGTCATGGATGATCCAACGAGTGATATTTCTAGAGGGTGCATCATCGAACGGCCTAAAGTAATTTACAATTCTAAAACAAAACAATTTGTAATGTGGTTTCACCTTGAACTAAAAGGACATGGATATAATGCTGCAAGGGCAGGAGTTGCAGTTAGCGACAATGTAACTGGTCCTTACCATTTTTTGAAGAGTTTCCGCCCGAACGGAAATATGTCAAGAGATATGACACTTTTTGTTGACAAAAACGGAGAGGCTTATCAAATATATTCGTCAAATGAAAACTATGACCTTCGGATTGTTCGTCTTACAGATGATTACCTAAGCCCAACAGCTCAAGATTCTCTACTTTTTAGCAAGCACAGAGAAGCGCCAGCTTTATTTAGGGTTAAAAATAATTACTACCTAATCACTAGCGGATGTACCGGATGGGCGCCAAACGAAGCGAGTGTGCATGTTGCAAAATCGCTGTTTGGGCCTTGGAAATACATGGGTGACCCGATGAGCGGTCCAGATTCTAAAACCACTTTTGGTGCGCAATCGACTTTTGTGTTTCAGATTCCAGAAAAAAACAAATGGATTTTTATGGCCGATAGGTGGAATCCGAAGAATTTAACGGACAGCAGATATGTGTGGTTACCGATTGATATTGACCGGAACGGTGATATTTTAATCAATTGGAAGGATAAATGGTCGCCCGATGAATAGCTCTAATTGCTGGTACTATTTTATCCCCTAAAAAATCCTATTATACCTACTTTAATTTTGTTTAAAATAGACTTTCTTAGGGTTTTTAAGAAAAAGTTAATTAAATCTTCAATACTAAATGATAAGATTCAATAAAGGGAAGAAAAGTTTTAACATGCTTTGCTGGCTAAAGCTGAATTTAATATTTGTCTTGCTTTTCTTTGCGTCAAATGCCTCGTTTGGTCAAAATGTTTGGTCTTACGGAAAAGTTGAGAAACAGCCCGACGCTTTTACTACACCTTTAAATCACGAATTAAGCCCTTACACAGGGATGAGCCGGCAACATTGGAAAGAAGCTGGTCAATATCTGCTATCAGGCGCATTTTCTTACATCAATAATTTAAATGACCCGATGGAATTTCCGAAACAGCCGGGAAAAAGCTATCCAAAAGACGATTCGCCAAATGCAACGGAAAAACTGGAAGGTTTATGTCGTACCATGTTTATCGCCACACCTTTGTTAAAAGAAAATCCAAATCTTAAACTCAATAATATTTCGGTTGCGGATTATTATCGTCACCAACTTACTCGTTTGCTTGATTCAAATACCAATGTTTACACGCCACATCTTAAAAAAAATGGCGGACCAAGTCAGACCTTGGTGGAGTTTGGTGGGTTAGCGGTTTCTTTATTTGCTGCGCCAGAAGTTTATTGGCAGCCTTTGCCGCAAGCTGTTAAAGATTCTTTGGCAAATACCATGTTAAGTTATGGCAACGGCCCAACTATAGGCATGAACTGGCGTTTCTTCAATATTTTTATCCTTAGTTTTTTCAAAAGTCAGGGCTATCAAATCCGAGAAGATTATTTAGAAGAGCTGTTGCAGCAAACGCTAAAACAATATGACGGACAAGGCTGGTACAACGATAGCCCGTACTACGATTATTACAGCATGTGGGCTTTTCAAATGTACGGTACTTTATGGTCGCAGTTTTATGGCAATAAGTATGAACCAAAAATCGCAGAGCAGTTCCATACCAATCTCGAAAGCTTAAGTCATAATTATCCGCTAATGTTTGGTCGTAACGGTGAGATGATTATGTGGGGACGAAGCATCACTTACAGAATGGCAGCCGCGGTACCTTTCCCAATGATGGGCTTTTTAAACGACCCGAAAATTAATTACGGGTGGATGAGGCGTATTGCTTCCGGAACGATGCTACAGTTTTTGCAAAACCCGGATTGGATAAAGGATAACATTCCAACATTGGGTTTTTATGGAGCCTTTGAGCCTGGCATTCAACCCTATAGCTGTAGAGGCAGTGTTTTTTGGATGGGAAAACTATTTTTAGGATTGCTGGTTCCTGAAAACAACAACTTCTGGACAGTAAAAGAAAACGAAGGCGATTGGAATAACTTCGAGAAAAATAAAGTTTATAACCACTTTTTAGAAGATCCTAAAATCCTGATTAGCAATTACCCAGCTATTGGTGCTTCAGAAATCAGAGCTTGGTGCAACAGTAAAACCGCTGGTTACTATCAGGGTACAGAAAACTACAATCGTTTATCGTATAACAGTGCTTTTCCTTGGCAAGCCGATGGTAAAAATGGAGAAGTAGCAATGAATTACGTTTTCGAAAACACAAAAGGAGATTGGGAAGCGCTTCGTATGTTTTCTTTCGATAAATACGAAAACGGAATTTATTATCGGAAAGCCGTTTTAGCTTCGGATACGTCGGTAAAAATAAATCTCGCCGATATTACCCTCGCAAATGGGATTTTAAGAATCGATACTTACAATAGCAATCAAACTATCAAAACCCGATTAGGCCATTACGCACTGCCACAGATTGACAAACCTATCGTTACAAAAGTTGTGAAAGTGCAAGGAAAAGAGGTTAAAATTATCGATAACGGAATTTACCAATTAGCAATGGTGCCAGTTTATGGATGGGAAAGTACAGAATTTGTTAATGCAAAAGGATTAAATCCTGTTAAAGAAAACAGTACTACGATTAACGCCAACGCTATTTTTAATAAAAATGCAACTTATAGTGTTTTGATGCTTTGGAAAAAATCAGGAGAAAAGTGGAGCAGTAAAGAATTGATGCCAATAAAGGATTTTAAAATTTCAGGAAACGGAAAGGTAACTTTTCGCTTAAATAATGAGGTTAAAACTTTGAGTTGGCAATAAGCTAAACGGAATTTAACCGAAGGAGTTTAGATAATACAAAATCGTAAAAATAAGAAGATGGGAAAAGAGCTATTGCTTTCATTATGCCTGCTAATAAGCTTTACTGCGAATGCAATCACCAAAAAGAAAAAAATAGAAGGGCAGGAGCAACGCAAGTTTCTGATAGAAAGCATGCTGAAAATTGCCGATCCGGTTTTAAACGCTTTAAGCGAAAACCAATTGAAAGCAAAAATGCCGGTGGAAACAGCCAAAGGACAAGAAGCTGGCAGACGAGAGGTTACTTATTTGGAGGCTTTTGGCAGGTTGATAGGAGGGATGGCGCCTTGGCTGGAGCTTGGTGCTGATGATTCCGCTGAAGGAAAGCTGAGAGAAAAATACATATTGTTGGTTCAAAAGTGTATCCATAACGCAACAGATTCCGCCTCTGCTGATTTTATGAATTTCAGCAAGGGTGGGCAACCAGTGGTAGATGCCGCTTTTTTTGCTCACGCATTATTAAGGGCACCAAAAACTTTGTGGGAACCTTTAGATGCAACAACAAAGGCAAACGTTATTCGTCAGCTGAAAGCTTCACGGATTATTAAGCCCTATTACAGCAATTGGCTTTTGTTTAGCGCCATGGTTGAAACAGCTATTTATAAGTTTGATGCCGGAGCAGATTTTATGCGGATTGATTATGCCATAAAATCACACCAGAACTGGTATTTGGGCGACGGCATTTATGGCGATGGACCCGATTTCCATTGGGATTATTACAATAGTTTCGTGATCCAGCCCATGCTGTTGGATATTACCAAAATTGCTTTGCGAGACAAAAGGTTATATCAGCGGTTTTTAGCAAGGGCAACTAGATACGCGGAGATTCAGGAAAGATTGATTTCTCCTGAAGGAACTTACCCGCCAATTGGCAGGTCGTTAACTTACCGATTTGGGGCTTTTCAACTACTGTCGCAAATTGCCCTGCAGAAAAATTTACCAAAAGAAGTTTCGCCAGAGCAGGTGCGTTGCGCATTGTACACCGTTGTAAAAAATCAAATTGAAGCACCCGGAACTTTTGATAAAAACGGTTGGCTTACTATTGGCATTTACGGACATCAGCCCGGTTTAGGCGAAATTTATATTTCTACCGGAAGTTTGTACCTGTGCTCGCAGGTGTTCTTGGTTTTAGGATTGCCGGCGAACGACCCCTTTTGGACTAATCCAAATGCAGATTGGACACAGAAAAAACTTTGGAGCGGTCAATCTGTACTAATAGATCATGCTTTACCTCATTAAAATGGATATCATCAGATTTAGAATTTTAAGCATATTACTTGTTTTGGTGGCGTACACGAATCTGTATGCCCAAAATCCGCCTAAGGTAAAAATAATTCCGGTTGCAGAAGCTTGGGCAGGTAATACGGTAAATACGGCTGTTTTCCGGAAGAACTCAATCGTTACTTTTAAAAACAACCAATACATTGCTTTTTACGACGCTGAAAGCAACGTAATTCTGGGTAAACGGAAAATAAATAGCCAAAATTGGACAATTGAAAAAACAAGCTATAAAGGCAATATAAAAGATGCGCACAACATCATTAGTATAATGGTTGATGGCGATGGTTTTTTACATATAGCATGGGATCATCATAATAACAAATTGCACTATGCAAAATCAATAAATTCAGGGTCTTTAAAACTCGGTCCACCGATACAAATGGTTGGTTCAGAGGAAGAAAAAGTGTCGTACCCAGAGTTTTATAAGTTGAACGATGATAAACTGCTGTTTTTTTATAGGGACGGAGGATCTGGAAATGGCGATTTGTTAATGAACAGTTACGATGTTAAAACAAAAACATGGACACGCTTACAAAGTAACCTTATTAGCGGAGAGGGAAAAAGAAATGCTTATTGGCAAGCTTGTATCGATAAATTTGGTTTTATCCACATTTCTTGGGTTTGGCGAGAAAGTCCAAACGTTGCAAGCAACCATGATATGGCTTATGCCTGTTCAAAAGATGGAGGTTTAACCTGGGAAAATTCGAAAGGTGTTAATTACCAACTTCCTATAAGGGCGTCCTCGGCGGAGTATGCAGTTAAAATTCCACAAAACCACGAACTTATTAACCAAACTTCAATGGCTTGTGATGAAAAAGGAAACCCGTTTATCGCTACTTATTGGCGAGATAATGGTACAGACATTCCTCAATACCATCTTATTTATAACCTCGATAATGAATGGAAAACACGGAGTCTTGCTTTTAGGAAAACGCCATTTAGTTTAAGTGGTAGCGGAACTAAACAAATACCGATTTCTCGTCCGCAAATTTTAGTTAAAGGCAAAGGCAACAAAGCTTCGATACTCCTCATTTTCAGGGATGAAGAACGAGGCAACAAAGTATCGGCCTTGAGCCTAAAAAATATAAACGATACCGGATGGAGTGTTTTTGATTTATACAGCCAGGATATAGGTTCTTGGGAACCCACCTATGATACCGAACTATGGAAAAAGGCATTTAAGCTTAACCTTTTTATGCAACGCACAGTGCAAAAAGACGGAGAAGGTTTAACTCAAACACCGCCTCAACCAGTAAATGTATTAGAATTTAAACCCCGTTTTTAATAAACAATTATAAAATTATGCGATTAAAATTAATGTCATTGCTTGCCATAATTATTTTTTTGGCCGGCTGTGCTGCTAAAAAAGATAAAACGTTTAATGCAAATATATCTGAGGATAGTATTCTGGAAATAATAGATAAGGTAAATACCCATTGGCAACAGGAGCATCCGCAAGCAGGTAACGCTTTTTGGGATAATGCGGCATACCACACCGGTAACATGGCAGCGTATGCGGTTAC
This sequence comes from Pelobium sp., assembly GCA_035496935.1. GTDB lineage: Bacteria > Bacteroidota > Bacteroidia > Sphingobacteriales > Sphingobacteriaceae > Pseudopedobacter. The sequence goes on from DATJED010000023.1 coordinate 11,927, forward strand.
AAAAAATCAAGCATATAAAGCATATTCAGAAAAATGGGCGCAAAAAAACAACTGGAAAGGCGCAACGTCAAATAATAAAGCCGAATGGAAATATAGCTATGGCGAAAAACCAACCTATGTACTTTTTGGCGATTGGCAGGTTTGCTTCCAAACCTACATAGATTTATACAATTTAGATGAAGTAAAAGACAAGAAAAAAATCGCAAGGGCATTGGAAGTAATGCAATATCAAATGAATACCCCAAATAACGATTATTGGTGGTGGGCCGACGGTTTGTATATGGCAATGCCTGTGATGACCAAATTGTATAAGTTAACCGGAGAACAACAATATCTTGATAAACTTTACGAGTATTTTAAATATGCCGATGACTTGATGTTTGATAAGGATGCACACCTGTATTACCGGGATGGGAAATACATTTATCCGAAACATACAAGTGTAAATGGTTTAAAAGATTTTTGGGCTCGGGGCGATGGATGGGTGTTTGCCGGTTTGGCGAAAGTATTGGCAGATTTGCCGAAAGATTTCAAACATTACGATTTGTTTCTTAAACGATACCAACAAATGGCGGTTGCCTTGGCTCAAGCGCAACAGGCAGGCGGCTATTGGACACGCAGTATTTTGGACCCTGCGCATGCTCCTGGGCCCGAAACAAGTGGAACAGCATTTATAACTTATGGATATTTGTGGGGAATGAATAATGGTTTGTTGAACAAGGCAGATTATGCGCCTATTATCCAAAAATCGTGGAAATACCTTACCGAAGTTGCGCTACAGCCCGACGGTGCAGTGGGCTACGTACAGCCTATCGGCGAGAAAGCAATTCCGGGGCAAGTGGTAGATAAAAATTCCACCGCTAATTTTGGAGTCGGTGCATTTTTATTGGCATCAAGCGAAATGTATAGGTTCTTAGATTAAAAACTTGCCTCACAAAAGAAGCACAGCGATTGGCGAAAAATTGGAAACTGAACATAAAGTTTAACAAAACTCTGTAATCATGCTTTATAATAAAAGAATACTTTTTGTTTTGTTTTTTCTGTTGATGAACAGCACATTACGCTCGCAAACTAAAGATCGACGGTTTAAGGAAAATATCCTTCTAGATTCCATACGTCTTAGCGATCCTTGTATATTGGCAGATAAAAAAACAGCCACTTATTACATGACGGGAACCGGTGGGCAACTTTGGAGAAGTGGAGACCTGAGAAAATGGACAGGTCCATATAATGTCGTAAAGATAGATTCTACTTCTTGGATGGGTAAAAATCCCATGATTTGGGCTGCCGAATTACATAAATACAAGAACCGCTACTATTACTTTGCTACATTCACCAATCGAGACGTAATAATTGATACAGTAAAAGGTAATAAAATTGAGCGTCGGGCTTGCCATATTTTAGTGAGCGATCATCCGGATGGACCTTATGTGCCGATGAAAGATTTAACCTACCTTCCTGCAGATATACCAACACTTGACGGAACGCTTTGGGTGGATAAAGATCAACAGCCCTATCTTGTTTATTGTCATGAGTGGTTGCAGAACTGGAACGGAACTATTGAAAAGATACGGTTAAAACCCGACTTTAGCGGTACACTGGGTAATAGTAAATTACTTTTTAAGGCCAGTGAATCGCCCTGGAGCAAAGAACGCAACGAAAAGGGCGAAACAGTTTTCAATAAAGTTACCGATGGTCCCTGGTTATTCCGTACGCAAACCGGCAGGTTAGGTATATTGTGGACGAGCTGGATTTTTGACATTTATACACAAGGTGTGGCATATTCTAAAAGCGGAACGCTGGACGGCCCGTGGATTCATGAAAAAGAACCAATAACACCTCCCAATTTTGGTCATGGAATGCTGTTCAGAACTTTTGACGGCAAATTGCTGATGTCTGTTCATAGCCACAGGAATGATAACGGACGTTATATCCGGGTTCCCCATTTATTTGAGGTAGATGATTCAGGCGATAAGATTGTGGTAGGAAAAGAATACTAAAATATACATTACTATATAATGAATTAATTATGAAGAGCTTGAAGTCATCTTTTTTATTGATGCTTACTTTATTTTCGGTGAGCAGTTTTGCACAACAAAAGTCATCAGAAAACTTTTCGGGTTATCTATTTGCCTATTTTGAAGGCTCTGGAAATAAAGATTTGCAAGAACAATTACGTTTTGCGGTGAGTGCCGATGCACAAAATTGGTATGCGCTTAACAACAATCAACCCATTATTCCTTCTTCTACAATCTCTAAAACAGGAGGAATCAGAGATCCACATATTTTACGAAGCAATGATGGCAAACGCTTTTTTATCGTGGCGACGGATATGTTCACTATAAAAAATGGATGGGACAATAATCCGGGAATTACATTAATGAGTTCACCAGATCTAATAAACTGGAAACACGGCATTGTTGATTTGGCAAAAGTCTATCCTAAAAAGTTCGGAAATGTAAAGTGGGTTTGGGCCCCACAAACTATTTACGATCCTCAAGCAAAAAAGTACTTAGTATATTTTACAGTTCGTAATCATAACAATGAGAAGCTAGATTTTTACTCGGCTTATGCCAACAAAGATTTTACAGGTTTCGAGGCAGAACCCAAATTAATGTTCAGCCCAAAATATGGCGGAATAGATGGCGATATCATCTATAAAGACGGTTTATACCACTTTTTTTATAAGGGGAACACCAAAGATGCAGATGGCAAGGAAATTAAAAATGGCATTCAGCAAGCCACCAGTAAATCGTTAAAAGGCCCATGGAAAGAGGACTTTAAATATTTAGATGCTTATGCGGGGAGCAAAACGCATGTAGAAGGTTCTAGCATTTTTAAACTGAATAATAGCGATGATTATATTTTGATGTACGATTTATACTCCAGCCAAAAATACGAGTTCCAGAGGAGCAAAGACCTCATCAATTTTACCGAAAAGCCAGAATCGTTCACAAAAAACTTTAGCCCACGCCATGGCAGTATCATCAGCATTACCAAACCCGAAGCCCGTAATTTGCAGGCAAAATGGGGCGGAGTGCCCGGCGAATTGCTTTCGCCAACAGTTGCCGGTGATGTTTATCAGTTTGAATCAAAAGGGAATCCGATAATTACACATGAATTTACTGCCGATCCGGCTGCATTTGTTGAAAACGATAAACTTTGGCTTTACACCGGACATGATTTTGACGGAAACCAAAAGGGCTACAAAATGAAAGATTGGTTGGTATTTTCAACCACCGATATGAAAAATTGGACACAATATCCATCGCCCTTAAAGGCAAGTGATTTCTCTTGGGCAAAAAGTGGAGATGCTTGGGCAGGACAGGTAACAAAACGCAACGGCAAATACTACTGGTATATTTGTACCAATTGGAGCGGAATAGGTGTTGCAGTTGCCGATAAGCCCGAAGGACCTTTTAAGGATGCAATTGGCAAACCTTTGTTAACCAAAGAAGATTGTTTTGCGTCCACACATTCCTGGGCCTGTTTGGATCCGACGGTTTTTATTGATGATGATGGGCAAGCTTGGCTTTTTTGGGGCAACCGAGAATGTTACTACGCTAAACTTAAAGCTAATATGGTTGAGATAGATGGCGATATCAAACAGATTAAATTTACCGATGTTAATTATACCGAAGCACCTTGGGTGCATAAAAAAGACGGTAAATATTATTTATCGTACGCAACAGGTTTCCCTGAAAAAATATCCTATTCTATGTCAGATCATATTGAAGGACCCTACAAATATCAGGGTGTTTTAAATGAAATTGCCGGCAACAGCAATACCAACCATCAGGCAATTGTTGAACTTAACGGACAATGGTATTTTATTTACCATAACGGTGGTTTACAAAACGGCGGCAACAGTTATAGCCGTTCGGTTTGTATTGATAAATTAGAATACTTACCGGATGGAAAAATGAAAAGAGTACAAATGACCACGGAAGGTATTGGACAGCAATAAATATTACGGTAATATATTTTTTACCGAAGATGGCGAGCTACTGTTAATAAGGAGGTTCCTTGATTTTTTAAACCTAAATCCTCTATCAAATTGGCACACGGGTTTATTTATTGAATGTTTTTTAGTGCTTAGCTAATCAACGGATCTTTTTCTTTTTTGAAATGGTTGTAAACTAACTTATCCAAAAATGCCGGAATAAATTTCTGTAAAGTAACGGTAAGCTTTCCTTGTCCGGTCATTACCAATAATCTTTTCCTAGCTTCAACGCCGTCAGCAATACGTTTAGCAACCTCGTCACTGGTCATCATCTTACCTTCATCCATGGAAGATTCTCCTTGCGGTTTGGCGCTGTCGTTCAAAGCAACGTTACGGATATTGGAAGCCGTAAAACCCGGACATGCCAGCATCACATGTAAATTGTTTTTTAGATTTTCCGTACGTAAAGATTCGAAAAAACCGTTCATCGCAAATTTGGAAGCCGAGTAGCCTGTTCGCCCCGGTAAACCTTTAAAGCCAGCAATAGAAGAAACGCCTACAACGGAACCTCCACGGTTTAAAAGCTCGTCTAGCGCATATTTTGTGCAATAAACCGTTCCCCAGAAGTTGATGTCCATTACCTTTTTTAGTACTTCCAAATCCAAATCTTTAAACAAGGCCCGCATAGAAATACCAGCATTATTAATTAAAATATCAATCTGCCCAAAAGTAGAAATGGTTTGTTGCATTAAATGTTTGCAATCTTCTTCTACGCTTACATCTGTTTGTACAGCCAGCGTTTTTACCCCGTATTGGTCGTGAATTTGTTGAGTAGTTTCACAAAGTTTAACATATTGCCTTGCGGCGAGTACAACATCTGCACCTCTTTTAGCAAACTCATAAGCGCAAGATTCGCCAATGCCACTTGATGCGCCGGTAATAACAACAACTTTACCTTTTAAACTCATATTAAAATTTTAAAAAATACTTTTTTGCAAAAATAAACATAGAGCCGTAAAAGCTCCTAATATATCGTAAACTAAGCTTGTGTGTGCTTTGCCCTTTAAAATGTGTAATGTAAACTTCGGGGAAATAATAGTTTTTGTAGCCTGCTAAACTTAAACGGTACGATAGGTCAACATCTTCGCCGTACATAAAAAAATGTTCATCAAATAAGCCTACTTTTTTCAAGGCACTGTTACGCAAAAGCATAAACGCACCGGTTAAAACATCCGCTTCTTGGGTTTCCAACGCACTGCTCCAGCCCATGTAATATCGGTTAAAAAACCTTGATTTCGGAAAAAGACGGTACAAACCCGAAAGTTTACAAAAAGAAACCCAAGGTGTTGGCAATCCTCTTTTTGATTCTGGAAGAAACCTACCTTTTCCGTCAAGTATTCTTACTCCCAAACTGCCAGCCTCCAGATGATGGTCTAAAAAATCAATCGCTTTTAACAATGTGTCTTTTTCGGTTATTGTATCGGGGTTAATCACCAAGATGTACTCACCTTTTGCCAGTGAGATAGCTTGGTTGTTGGCCACCGAAAAACCTTCATTTTTTGCGTTAGCAATTAAATTGATTTTGGGATAAGCTTGTTTTATAAGCTCGACAGTTCCGTCTACGGAAGCATTATCTACCACAAAAAATTCGCTATCAATATCCTTAGAAGCCACTAATAAAGAATCAATTGCCTGTTTTAGCAAATCTTTAACATTATAGCTTACAATAATGATAGATAGTTTCAAAAGCTTATTTGCTAAGAGAATTTTCGTAAGGAACCCTGGTGGTGATGGATCTTCCCAAAGTTAATTCATCGGCGTATTCAATTTCGCCACCAAAAGCAATTCCTCTGGCCAAAGTGCTAATTTTTATATTCGCCGATAAAAGTTTTTTATGGAGGTAAAAAATAGTGGTGTCACCTTCCATGGTTGCGCTCAACGCAAAAATCACCTCCTCAACTTCTTCATTGGCAACCCGTTCTACCAATTGATTAATGGTTAAATCCGACGGACCGATGCCATCCATTGGCGAAATTAATCCGTTTAAAACGTGGTACAAGCCATTGTATTGATGTGTGTTTTCTATCGCCATAATATCTCGGCTATCTTCTACCACACAAATAATATTCTGGTTTCTTTTGTTTGAGGTACATATCTCGCAATACTCGGCATCAGAAATATGATGGCATTTTTTGCAAAACTTAATGTTATTTTTAAGCAAAGTTAAGCTTTCGGTAAATTTGCTAACCTCGCTATTATCTTGGTTTAAAAGATGCAAAACCAAACGTAAGGCTGTTTTTTGCCCTATACCGGGCAATTTCCCAAATTCTGAAACTGCATTCTCTAATAATTTAGAGGAAAAATTCATTTTGCTAAATTAAAAATTAAATGCTAATTAGCGATTGCTTTTTAAGCTTGGCCAATCATTAAAAACAAACAAATATGTCCCCAAATATTCTTTTAGCCTTTATTATTGGTTACTTTCTGATCCTTATTTTTGTTGCTTTTTTAACTTCAAAAAAATCGTCAGATAATTCGGCGTTTTTTATCGCCAACAGAAACTCGAGATGGTATCTGGTAGCTTTTGGGATGATTGGGACAGCCTTGAGCGGTGTTACTTTTATTTCTGTTCCGGGGCAGGTGGGTTCTTTGGCCGGGCACCAGTTCGAGTATTTTCAGTTTGTTTTAGGCAACGCCCTCGGCTTTATTGTAGTTGCCACGGTATTACTCCCGCTTTATTATCGTTTAAATTTAACTTCTATTTACGGCTATATTGAACAAAGATTAGGGATTGTTAGCTATAAAACCGCAGCCGGAATATTTTTAATGAGCCGGACAATTGGCTCTGCATTCCGTTTGTATTTAGTGGTAATTGTATTGCAGAAATTTATTTTTGATAGCTATGGCGTTCCGTTTTTCGCAACGGTATTAATCTCGCTTACGCTGATTTGGCTTTATACTTTCAGAGGAGGTTTAAAGACCATCATCATTACCGATACCTTGCAAACCTCTTTTTTAGTGCTGTCCGTAATTTTAACTATCTATTTCATCTGCGATAGCTTAAACTTAGGGGTTGTCGAAGCTTTTGAAACTATAAAGAACAGCGGTTATTCCAAAATATTTTTTATCGATGATTTTATGAGTAACAGGTTTCATGTAAGCAAACAGTTGGTAGGAGGGATGTTTGTAACCATCGCTATGATTGGCCTAGACCAAGATTTGATGCAAAAAAACCTAAGCTGTAAAAACATTGGCGAAGCACAAAAAAACATGTTCACCTTTACCGGGATTTTTGTGATTATCAATCTGTTTTTTTTGAGTGTTGGCGCATTGCTTTACGTTTATGCGCAAAAAAACGGAATTGCTATACCAACGGATGCTAACGGTGCGGTGCGTACCGATTTCCTTTTCCCAGAAATTGCTTTAAACCACTTAACAGTTGTACCCGCGGTTGTTTTTATGCTGGGTTTAACGGCGGCGACTTTTGCTACAACAGATTCGGCATTAACTGCTTTAACTACTTCTTTTTGTGTTGATTTTTTAGGTTTCGATAAAAAAGCGGATGTAAATTCTAAAAAAAGCATCAACACTCGCCATTGGGTACATGTGGCGTTCTCTTTATTGATGTTTTTTACCGTGATATTGTTTAACGAGGTGAACAATAGAGCTGTTGTAGGTGCAATATTTACTGTTGCCTCTTACACTTACGGACCTTTGTTGGGACTTTATGCTTTTGGTTTAATAATGAAAACCCGTGGCGTTCACGACAAATTAGTGCCTATAATTTGTTTGCTTTCGCCCGCGGTCTGTTATTTTTTAAACTTACATTCGCAAACTTTTATGGCTGGCTATGTGTTTGATAATGAATTAATTTTAGTTAACGGCTTAATTACCTTCGTTGGTCTGTTATTAATTTCGAAAAAAAAACCACAAATTGCTTTAACGAATAAGAACACAATATGATAAGTGACGATAAAATAAGAAGTGCATTTGAAAATAAAACATGGCAAGAGATTAAAGTAACCGACTCGTGGCAGATTTTTAAAATCATGGCAGAGTTTGTTGATGGTTTTGAAAAATTGGCTAAAATTGGTCCGTGTGTTTCTATTTTCGGGTCTGCCCGAACTAAAAATGAAAACAAATATTACGAAACAGCTATGGAAATTGGCCGTAGATTAACCGAAAGAGGTTACGGCGTAATTACAGGTGGTGGCCCCGGAATAATGGAAGCCGGGAATAAAGGTGCTTACGAAGCTGGTGGTAAGTCTGTAGGCATTAATATTGAACTTCCTTTTGAGCAGTTCCATAACCGATATATTGACCGAGACAAACTGTTGGATTTCGATTACTTTTTTGTTAGGAAGGTGATGTTTATGAAGTATTCGCAAGGGTATATAGTTTTGCCAGGCGGTTTTGGTACTATGGATGAGCTTTTTGAAGCAATGACTTTAATCCAAACCGGTAAAATTGCCCGTTTCCCAATAGTTTTGGTGGGCGTAGATTACTGGAAAGGTTTATTGGATTGGATTAAAAACACCATGTTGGAATCGGAAAAAAACATTAATGCAGAAGATTTGAATTTATTTAGGTTGGTTGATACCGCAGAAGAGGCAGCCGAACATATTTTTAGGTTCTACGAGAAATACGTATTGAAACCAAACTTCTAAGAATAAAAACCGGATTTACTCCGGTTTTTTTATGTTTGGTAGATTGCTGATTTTATAAAACATTAAATCGGCAACTGTTTTGGCCCTGCTTTTTGCCAGCTCGGCTATTTTCCCTTCAAAATATTGGTTCACTGTTTCGTTAAACAGGAATAACCAAGTTTCAAAATGTTCTTCTGCTAAAGCAATTTTATCGTTCAGTTTAAAATGAACATCAATTACGTAACCTTTATAATCCATTGTCCCCAATAAATTAGAACTCCAAAAGCGATACATAATAGGCAAATGTTTTTCCCAATTTACTTTCGCAACGTTGTTAAAAATATAACCCAAGGCTTCATTGGCGTTTATCTTATCGTAAAACCTATCAACTAATAATTTTATATCATCTTCGGTGCAAATGTCTGCTTTCATTAGCTTGATATTTTCGGGTCGAGAAAACTAGGCCTTAAAGTTAAAATCAGTTTTTTATAATCGATGATAGCGCTGTAGTCTTTCAAAATGTCGCCACCCAAAACACCTATCACCGGCGGTAAATCCAGCTTACTATAAGCAAATTTTATGGCAGATAAATCAAAAACTGGAGCTTCATAATCTTTAATAACCAAATCGCCCAACTGAAGTTCTGGACAGATTACGTAATAACGTTCCATGGTAGTTGTACCCAAGCCAATTGCATGATGATCTGGCATATGTACTATTTGATTTTCTGGTGCTAAACCAGAAATAATCTCCATATCAAACGCACTTTTTGAAGCGCCTGTATCTAAAACCGCATTAAAAATTTGCCCAAAAACAACAACTTCCACCAAAAGGTGGAAGCCGTCGCCTTGTAAGTCTACTAACTCCAGGGGTAAATTATATTTTATCATTCTGATTAAATCAGATTTGAATCCGTTAAAACATTATTCATTGCTCTAACTGCATCAGCACTTTTGTTAAACTGTGCTTGTTCTGCATCACTCAATTTAAAATCAAGGATTTTTTCCCATCCGTTTTTACCTAAGATAACCGGAACAACCAAAGAGATGTCTTTTTGTCCGTATTCGCCATCCAAAGCAACACCGCAAGAAATAAATTTTTTCTCATCGCGTACAATCGACTCAACCATTGCAGCGGTTCCAGCACCGGGTGCAAACCAAGCAGACGTACCAATTAATTTAGTCAAAGTTGCACCGCCAACCATGGTTGCAGCAACCACTTTATCTTGTTGTTCTTTGCTTAATAATTGTGTTACGGGAATGCTATTCCAAGTAGCGTGGTTAATCAAAGGAATCATGGTTGTATCGCCGTGACCACCGATAACAACGGCGTTTAAATCTGCCGGAGAGCAGTTTAATTCTTGACTTAAATAGTATTTGAAACGAGCAGAATCTAAAGCACCGCCCATACCAATAATTCTTTCTTTAGGTAAACCAGAAGTTTTTAAAGTTAAATAGTTCATGGTATCCATTGGGTTTGAAACCACAATAATGATGGTGTTTGGAGAATATTTCAACACGTTTTCAGTTACCGATTTAACGATCCCAGCATTTGTGCCAATTAATTCTTCGCGGGTCATTCCTGGTTTACGCGGCAAGCCAGAAGTTATTACAACCACTTCAGAATCCGCAGTTGCGGCGTAATCGTTAGTAACCCCTTTAATTTTTGTATCGAAGCCGTTATAAGCGGCGGTTTGCATCATATCAATGGCTTTACCCTCTGCAAAACCTTCTTTGATGTCCAATAACACTAATTCTTCTGATAGTTCTCTTCTTGAGATGTTATCAGCACAGGATGCTCCAACGGCGCCCGCTCCAATTACGGAAATTTTCATGATTTATTATGATTTTATGTTGTTGATTAAATAATGCGCACAAGTTAAGTACTAATTTTTTAAATCTAAAGCCGTTTTTGAGATAGGCGTAAGATATGATATTTGAGACACAAGACGTAAGACACGAGACATAAGAATCAAGACAATAGATTCACTCCTTCAATATTATAACCGATGACATTTTTATAACACGCAATCTATCAAAACATCTTACATTTGTTTGCAAGTTAAAATTATGGCAAAAGTTTCGATAAATCTGGCGACAGGTTCTATACAAAAAGAAGATATAATTGTAGGGATTGATTTAGGGACCACAAATTCTTTGGTGGCTTTTATTGATCCGGATAATAACGCAAAAGTAATTAACGATACCGGAAAAGGCGTTTTGGTGCCATCTGTTGTTCATTTTAGTGATACTGGAGAAGTTTTGGTTGGTGATGAAGCCAGGCAATTTTTAATAGCGGATCCGCAAAACACCATTTTTTCTGTAAAACGACTTTTAGGGCGTTCTTACCATGATTTGCAATCGCATAAAGATTATTTTTCTTACAAAATCATTGACGATGCAAACGATGAAAGTCTGGTTAAAATAAAAGTTGGCGACACTTTTTACACGCCCATCGAGCTTTCTGCATTGATATTAAAAGAATTAAAGGCTCGGGCCGAACATGCTTTAAAAACAAATGTCAACCGGGCAGTAATCACCGTTCCGGCTTATTTTAACGATTCACAACGCCAAGCCACTCGTGATGCCGGTAAATTAGCAGGTTTAGATGTTTTACGTATTGTAAACGAGCCAACTGCCGCTTCCTTAGCTTACGGAATCGGGTTAAACCCTGATGAACAAAAAACCATTGCAGTTTACGATTTAGGAGGAGGAACTTTTGATGTTTCGATCCTGAAAATTGAGAATGGAATTTTCGAAGTTCTGGCAACTCACGGAAATACTTTTTTAGGTGGCGATGATTTTGACCGGGCAATTGTAGATTACTGGATCAAGCAGAATAACTTATCCGGAGAAATCCCGATGCAGGAACTTCGTTTAAAAGCCGAAGAAGCAAAAAAAGCGCTAGCGCATCAGAGCTTATTTAATGAAAAAATCGGTGATATTTTTTGCACCATCGATAAACAAACCTTTGAAAATTTAATCAACGATAAAGTACAGGAAACTATTTCGGCCTGCAAAAATGCCTTAAATGATGCTAATTTAAAAGTTGCCGATATTGACGAGGTAATTATGGTCGGCGGTTCAACCCGTACGGCTTTGGTTAAAAAACAAGTTTCAGAATTTTTCGGGAAAACTGTTAATGATACCATCAATCCGGATGAAGTAGTTGCTCTAGGCGCTGCTCTACAAGCTGATGTTTTATCTGGCAACAGAAAAGATATTTTGTTGTTGGATGTTACGCCACTTTCTTTAGGAATAGAAACTATGGGTGGTTTAATGGATACTATAATTCCGAGAAATTCAAAAGTTCCTACAAAAGCCGGTCGACAATATACAACCTCAATTGACGGACAGGTAAACATGAAAATTGCGGTTTACCAAGGCGAAAGAGATTTGGTGAAAGAGAACCGTAAACTGGCCGAATTTGAACTGAAAGGAATCCCTTCTATGCCGGCGGGTTTGCCAAAGGTGGATATTAATTTTTTGCTAAATGCCGATGGAATTTTAAGAATCCAGGCGGTAGAGTTGCGCTCTGGCGTAAAACAGGAAGTTGACGTAAAACCAACTTACGGTTTAAAAGACGAAGAAGTGGAGCAAATGCTTTTAGATGCAGTAACCCATGCCAAAGATGATGTTGCGCAACGCATGGTAGTTGAAGCCAAAACCGAAGGCGAGCAGATGGTGTACACCGTTGAAAGATTTTTACAGAAAAATTCCAGCTTTTTAAATGATGAAGAAACTGTAAAAACAAAGGAATTGGTTGCTAATCTAAAACTGGCTATACAAAACGCTAATAAGGACGAAATTTTATCCGCTGTGGATGCTTTAAATGAATACACCCGCCCTTTTGCAGAACGTTTAATGGACGAAGCGGTTTCGCAAGCGATGAAAGGGAAAAACATATAAAAAATCCCGCTAGTTTTAATAGCGGGACGGCTGTTTTTCATAGGTAAATATTTCTATTTCAAATTATCGATGGCTTCTTGTGCTCTTAATCCCTCAATGTTATTTTTGCCCTCAAATTTATTTTTAACTTCTTCAAAGTTTTCTAAAACAGCGGCAATAGAATCTAAAATTTCGGATGCGTTTTGGTGCATATCACCCAATTTATCTTCTAATTTTTTATCGTTGAGTTCTATATTATCAACTTCTATCTTTCCGATTTTTTGGATTACCGCAGTTTGGCTATTTTTCAAATCTTCCAGTTCCCTGCTTATTTTCTCCATCAAATCAAACTTTTTTAGCTTATCCATAACTTTTAAATTTGGTTTCGAAATAGATTAACCACTAATGATGCCAAAAAACTAAACTCCAAAAATAAGTTTCAGGGTTTATACCTACCAAAAGCTAAGGTCTGGCATAAAAATTCAAATTTCCAGTAGCCTTTAACTTCCATTTGGTTATCGTCATTAAAATAAACTACAGAACTCCAGTGCCGTCCGCTGCTTGGGTCATAAATTCTGCCCTTTTCCCAGCGATTCTTCTCGGTATTATAACTTAGGCCATCAAGTACATCCATCCCTAAAATCAAACGATTTCTTAATGATTTATTTGGGTTATGGACGTCTAATCTTTTTTTCATAGGTCTGTTTAAATCATCGGTGTCATTAAACCACAACACCTTAGCTTTAAATTGGTTAGAGATTTTATAAACCTCAATAATTACATTTTCTTCGGTAGATATCCATTTTCCTAAAATATCGTTCTCGGCCTGAAAGCAAATTGCTTGCGTTGGCATTATGAACATAAAACAAATAAAGAAAACTCTAAACGGTAGCTGCATGTAATACGATTTCCTTAAAGAAAGCAATTATCCTGCTAATTATTACTTTAGTGCTATGAATATTTATGAAGCGTTTGAAAAATTAGACATTAGAACTGGCACCATCATTAAAGCGGAGGTTTTTAAAGAAGTTAAAAAACCGGCCTATAAAATATGGATAGATTTTGGTGATTTAGGAATAAAAAAGACGTCGGCACAACTCACCGTACTTTATAAACCCGAAGATTTAATAAGTAAACAAATAATCGCCATTGTGAATTTTGAGCCTAAACAAATTGCCAATTTTATGAGTGAGTGTTTAATATTGGGCGCCGTTGGAGAAGAAAACAGCGTGACCATATTAACTACGGATAAGCAGGTTAAAAACGGATTGAAAATTTCATGACATCCTGAATTTAACTTTTGGAATTCTTTTTATAACTGTTAATGAGCCAGCGTACGAAATCCATATTTAAAGCTAAATACACCACCAAAACTATTAGGATTCCTTTGACTTTACCGAAACGTAAACCCAACAAAATTAAAAAAACTAAAGTAATGATGTGGCGGTAAATATAAAACTTTACTGGTTTCAAATTGGCATATTTAATGGTCGCTTAACTTACAGATATAAAAACGGAATACATTTAAACTGACGGTTCTTGCTGACTTAAACAATGGAAACTGCCTAACCCCCAGATTATATCCGTTGAATCTATACCAACGGTTTCTCTATCCGGAAAGCATTTTGCGATGATTTCTAAAGCTATTTTATCTTTATCGCAACGGTAAGTAGGTACAATTACATGCGCATTGCTGATGTAAAAATTAGCATAGGATGCCGGTAACCGGGTATCTTCATAAATTACAGCATCGGGCATTGGCAATTCTATGATATTTAAAGCTTCGCCATTGAGCAAGCGCATGGCTTTTAGTTCTGCAAGGTTTGTTTGAAGCAGTTCATAGTTTTCATCCTCCGGATTGTCTTCAACCACCGTTAAAACCGTGTTATGGTTTACAAAACGAACTGTATCATCGATATGCCCGTCGGTATCATCGCCAACGATACCATCGCTTACCCAAAGCACCTGTTGTTGGCCATAATAATCCTTCAAATATTGTTCTACCTGTTGCTGGCTTAACTGCGGATTTCTGTTTTTATTGAGTAAACAGCTTTTTGATGTTAAAATAGTTCCAGCTCCGTTAAACTCTACGGAACCGCCTTCCATAATAATCCCCGGATGATAAACCGGAATATTAAAATGCGCACCAATGCGGGTTGGAATCACATCATCTAAATCAAAAGGTGGATATTTACCGCCCCAGGCGTTAAAATCCCAATCTACAATCACTTTTCTTTGTTCCGCATTCGGATTTACCAGAAAAGCTGGACCATGGTCTCGGCACCAAGCATCGTTGCTTGGATTAAAATAAAATTCAACTTTACTTAAATCAGTCCCAGCTTCATCAATATATTTTAAAGCGAAAGTCTTCATTTCCTCGTCACGGACATTAATCCGCACTTTCTCCGAAAGTGAAAGGTATTTTATGAACTCGGCGTAACGCGGATATATTGCATCTATTTTTCCCGGCCAGCTTTCTTCTTTGTGGGGCCAAGTGAGCCAAGTAGCTTCGTGTTTTGCCCATTCTGGGGGGAATGTGTAGTGTTTAGGCGTCCGTTGTCTGTTGTCCGAAGTCCGAAGACTGGGCGTAGAACCTAAATTGTGGGAATTCATAGAAGAGAGTTTTTTAATGCGATTAACATAGCGTGAATTTCTTCGCACTGTTTATATAATTTGTCAAAATCTAATGAAGTAATTATGTTTCTCCGTTTGCCTAAATGTAAACATCCCACTACTTCAATGTTAGAACGAATAGAGTAAGTTAGAAATCTTTTAAATTCAGCATTGGATTGATTGGTGCTTCCTTCGGCAATGTTTAACGAAATAGAATCCGTAGCTCTTCTAATCTGGTCGGTAAGTACAAATTTCTCATTTGACGGAAAGGTTTTGGTAAGAATATCTATTTCTTCGCTTAAATCAAGAGATTTTTGCCAAACTCTCAGGTTTTCAAATTTGAAAGACATATCTTCTAATTTTGTTCAATAAGCCGTTGACCTCTATCCATTAGAAAAGTCGTCATCTAAACTACTGACTGCGGACAAACCACTGCGGACTTTTTACTCTTCATCAATAAACCGCTTCACAATCTGTCCATAAGAATCAATACGACGGTCTCTTAAAAATGGCCAATGTACGCGGTAGCTGTCTGATTTTGCTAAATCTACTTCCTGCACATGCACTTCCTCGTTATCTACAGAACCTTTGTACAATAACCTACCGAAAGGGTTTGCGATGAAAGAACCACCCCAGAATTTAACACCGGCTTCTTCGCCAACACGGTTTACGCCAACCACATGTACACCGTTAGCTATTGCATGAGAACTTTGAATGGTTTGCCAAGCGTTATGTTGTTCTTCATTGGTTTCTTGATCTTGCGTGGTGGCCCAGCCAATTGCAGTAGGGTAGAACAAAATTTCTGCGCCCATTAAGGCGGTCAATCTCGCAGCTTCCGGATACCATTGATCCCAACAGATTAAAACCCCGATAGTAGCAAATTTGGTTTTGAAAACTTTGTAGCCCAAATCACCGGGAGTGAAGTAAAATTTTTCGTAAAATCCAGGATCATCCGGGATGTGCATTTTTCTGTATTTTCCTAAATATTCACCGTTTGCATCTAAAACTGCGGTGGTATTATGGTAAATTCCTTCGGTGCGTTTTTCAAACAATGAAGCGATAATAACAACGCCTAACTCGCCGGCAAGTTGTTGCAAAGCATCTGTTGAAGGCCCCGGAATTGATTCTGCCAAGGCAAAATTGTCGTAATTTTCTTCGTCGCAAAAATATAGCGAAGTAAAAAGTTCTTGTAAACAAATAATCTGTGCGCCTTTTTCTGCAGCTTGCCGAATTCTTATAGTTGCTTTTTCAAGGTTATCTTCCTTATGTGGCGAACAAGACATTTGCACCAAGCCCAGCTTTACGTTTTTCTTCATGGTATCCGTCAATAATTTCTGCAAAAGTAAGAAATTGAAAATTATAAATATCCTTGAAACGTAAACAGATTACTTTGTCCAAACATCAATCATTCTTCTGATGGTGAATTTTCAGGCATTGCCTTTTTTCTATTCCATAAAAAGTAAACCGGAATACCTAACAGCACTATAATTAAACCCCAACCACAGGTGTAAGGTTTGTAAATCAACAAATCAATACATATTGCGGATGCCACAACGATATATAAGGCTGGTAAAACCGGGTATCCAAATGCTTTATACGGTCTTTTCCAATCCGGTCGTTTTTTTCTTAAAATAAATAACCCTAAAATGGTGACGATGTAAAAAAGCAAAGAAGAAAAAGTACAGTAATCCAGTAATTGTCCGTAAGTTCCTGATAAACACAGAACAGAAGTCCAGATAGCTTGTAAAACTAAGGCAAATCCCGGAACATCTTTTTTATTAAGGATAGCAGCTCTTTTAAAGAATACGCCATCTTTTGCCATAGCGTAATATAATCTTGCGCCTGATAAAATTAAACCGTTATTGCATCCAAAGGTGGAAACCATGATTAACAAGGCCATAATGGTAACTGCGCTGCTGCCAAATATAATAGAAGCTGCTGCTGTGGCCACGCGATCCTGTGATGCAAATGAAATCCCTTTTTCTAAAACATTAGCGCCATCCGGTGAACCATAAATAGGCAAAAGCATCATATAGGCAACGTTGGCCAATATATAGAGTACCGTTACTATTAAAGTGCCAAAAAATAATCCTAAAGGAATATTCCTTTTCGGATTTTTAACTTCGCCCGCAGTATAAGTAATGCTAACCCAAGCATCCGAACTAAATAAAGAGCCTACCATTGCCGCACCAATAGCTCCCCATAAAACTGTACCGCCCAATAGTTCCTTTGTAACAGTCCCATCCGCATTTTGTTTGATACTGAAGGCTGTCCAAAAATCGGTAAGATTTGCTTTAAAAGCATCGCTGTTTAATCCAAAATATATCCCCAATACAATTAAAGCCACTAAGGCTAAAATTTTTGCAATGGTAAAGCTTGTCTGTATTATTTTGGCAGTTTTAATCCCCTGTAAATTCACAAAAGTTAAGAATGTAATTAACAAAAGCGCTACCAATTGTGTGGCGTTAAACTGAAAACTTCCTAAAGAAAACAAGATATTTTCCTTATCAAAAAACGGAATTAACTCTGCTGTGTATTTTGCGAAGGCAATTGCAACTGCTGCGATAACGCCAGATTGTATCACCGTAAATACAGACCACCCGTATAAAAAACCAATAAACGGATTAAATGCCTCTTTTATGTAAACGTACTGTCCGCCGGCTTTTGGCATCATCCCTGCCAGCTCGCCATAACTTAAAGCTGCAATTAGCGTAATTACACCGGTTAAGGTCCATAGCATTAAAATTATTCCGGGAGAACCCACGGTGCGGACCATTTCAGAAGTTACTAAAAAAATTCCCGAGCCAATCATTGATCCGGCAACAATCATGGTAGAGTCTAGCAGTCCTAGTTCTCTTTTCATTTCAGGTTGAGTAGTGGTTATTTCCATATTTTTTTTAAAAGAAGATAAAGCTATTTAAAAAATCGAATAATGCAAGATAATCCTTTGATAATCAACAAGCGTTGTTGCTCAATAAAAACTAAACGAAACCAAAAAAATATTTAGAGGTTAATAAATGTTTGGAAATATGATTTACCCTGCTAAATTTGGAAATATTGAGGAAGAACCTAACACACAAATATTTAACCCTCAATTGTTTTTTATGGAAGTTTTACAAACAAATTTAATTTATTTGATACCAGTATTGGGCCTCATAGGCATTCTGGTAATGGTTTCTAAATCCATTTGGGTTAGTAAACAGGATGCCGGCGATGCAAAGATGCAGGAGCTGGCAGGCTACATTGCCGATGGAGCAATGGCCTTTTTAAAAGCAGAATGGAAAGTGCTGAGCATTTTTGTACTTTTTGCAGGAGCATTATTGGCTTATTCGGGTACAATTCACGAGATTAACGGTAAAGAAATTCACTCAAGTTGGATTATCTCTATCGCATTTGTTATTGGTGCCGTACTTTCTGCCACGGCAGGGTACATTGGAATGAGAGCCGCAACAAAAGCAAATGTACGCACCACACAAGCCGCCCGTACAAGTTTAAAACAAGCCTTAAAAGTTTCATTTACCGGCGGAACGGTTATGGGTTTGGGCGTAGCCGGTTTAGCAATTTTAGGTTTGGGAGGATTATTTGTCGCCTTTCTCTCTTATTTTTCTGACTTAGGTGCTGATACTGTTAAAACATCTATTGAGGTGTTAACAGGTTTTTCTTTAGGAGCTGAATCAATTGCACTTTTTGCCCGCGTTGGTGGTGGTATCTACACGAAAGCAGCCGATGTAGGTGCGGATTTAGTAGGAAAAGTAGAAGCAGGTATTCCAGAAGACGATGTTAGAAACCCGGCAACTATTGCAGATAACGTAGGCGATAACGTAGGTGACGTTGCAGGTATGGGAGCCGATTTATTTGGATCGTATGTAGCAACTATTTTAGCTACAATGGTTTTAGGCCAAGAGATTATTGCAATTGATAATTTTGGTGGAATGTCTCCAATTTTATTGCCGATGGTTATTTGCGGATTGGGAATCTTATTCTCGATAGTAGGAACTTGGTTTGTGACTATTAAGAACGAAGAATCTAACGTACAAAATGCTTTAAATTTAGGAAACTGGTCTTCAATTGTTATTACCGCCATTGCTTCATTTTTTGTGGTAAAATGGATGTTGCCAGGTGTTTTAATTTTACGAGGTTATGAATTTACCAGCATAAACGTTTTTTATGCAATACTAGTTGGCTTAGGCGTAGGCACTATAATGAGCTTAATTACCGAGTATTTTACCGCTATGGGTAAAAAGCCGGTAGATTCTATCGTACAGCAATCTTCAACGGGTCATGCTACCAATATTATTTCTGGTTTAGCTGTTGGGATGAAATCTACCGTAGTCCCTATTTTAACTTTGGCAGCCGGAATCATGTTATCGTATCATTTTGCTGGTTTGTACGGTGTTGCTATCGCGGCTGCTGGCATGATGGCGACAACCGCTATGCAATTGGCAATAGATGCATTCGGACCAATAGCCGATAATGCAGGCGGAATTGCAGAAATGAGCCAATTGCCACCAGAAGTGCGTGAACGTACCGATAATTTAGATGCAGTTGGCAATACCACTGCCGCTACCGGAAAGGGTTTCGCTATTGCATCTGCAGCTTTAACTTCTTTGGCATTATTTGCTGCTTTTGTTGGGGTAGCGGGAATCTCCGCAATTGATATTTACAAAGCTCCGGTATTGGCTGCTTTGTTCGTTGGCGGGATGATTCCTTTCATCTTTTCGGCTTTATGTATCCAAGCTGTAGGAAAAGCGGCGATGGATATGGTGAACGAAGTAAGACGACAGTTTAGGGACATTCCAGGAATTATGGAATACAAAGCAAAACCAGAGTATGAAAAATGTGTTGCTATTTCTACAAAAGCATCTCTTCGTGAAATGATGTTGCCCGGCGCAATTGCACTAATTACCCCAATCTTAATAGGTTTTGGATTCAAAAATGTATTCGCCGATGCCAGTTCTGCCGAAATGTTGGGTGGCTTATTAGCTGGTGTTACCGTATCTGGTGTGTTGATGGGAATTTTCCAGTCTAACGCCGGAGGTGCTTGGGATAATGCCAAAAAATCTTTTGAAAAAGGTATATTAATTAACGAAGCTATGCACTATAAAGGTTCTGAACCGCACAAAGCATCTGTAACTGGCGATACCGTTGGCGATCCTTTTAAAGATACTTCTGGTCCATCGATGAATATTTTGATTAAATTAATGTCGATTGTTTCTTTGGTAATTGCGCCTTATATTGCTGTACCAAATTCAACTTTGGCAAATGAGCATGTACATCACACTACTGCTATGTCGCATGCGGTTTGCCACAAAGGCGATAAAGTTTGTACTGAGGCAGAAATGGAGACAATGAAATCGGAAGGTAAAGTTTCTGAAACAAAAGACAGCACAGCTCATACCGCTGGAATAAAAAGTTGTTGCGAAAAACCTGGTTTAAAAGATAGGTTTAAGTAGGTCTAATGTGTAAGATGGAAATTCTTACCACAAAATTTTAATTACAATCAAATCCCCTTCATTTAAAGTTGGGGATTTTTTATTTTAATAATTGTCCAATTCCCAAAGTAATAATTGCCAAAACTCTTCATTTTAAATTTTCCACTTTTAAGTTTCCGCTTCACAATAAATCTTACTTCCAACTGACTGCTCAAATTCCCTAAGCAAAAATTTAAAATTATCTTTGCAAAAAAAATACGGGTAAATAATGAGTAAACACGGGAGAATTTTGGTAGCGATGAGTGGCGGTGTAGATAGTTCTGTGGCAGCAGTGATGTTGCATGAGCAAGGTTATGAGGTGATTGGTTTAACCATGAAAACCTGGGATTATGCTTCATCTGGCGCAAACTCGAAGGAAACCGGTTGTTGCAGTTTAGATTCCATCAATGATGCCCGTTCATTAGCCGTAGGTTACGGAATGCCCCATTATATTTTAGATATAAGGGATGAGTTTGGTGATTTTGTTATCGATAATTTTGTAGATGAATACCTTGCCGGCCGAACACCAAATCCCTGCGTTTTATGCAATACCCACATTAAATGGGAAGCTTTATTAAAAAGAGCCGATAAATTAGATTGCGAATTTATTGCCACTGGACATTACGCCAACATCCGCCAGCAGGACAATGGCAGATACGTAATTTCAAAAGGAAAGGACGAAAATAAAGACCAGTCTTATGTTCTTTGGGGCGTATCTCAACAAAATTTAGCTCGTACCCGTTTTCCGTTAGGTTCATTTACTAAAGCAGAAATTAGGCAAATGGCTTTAGATATGGGGCAGCAGGAATTAGCTAATAAAAGCGAAAGCTACGAAATTTGCTTTGTGCCAGATAACGATTACCGGGCATTTTTGAAACATCGTGTACCGCAATTAGAGGCAGAAGTTGACGGTGGGGATTTTGTTTTAACCGACGGAACCAAAGTAGGTAAACACAAAGGTTACCCTTTTTATACCATTGGCCAGCGCCGAGGTTTGGGCGTAGCTTTTGGCCACCCCATGTTTGTAACGCAAATTATGCCCGAAAGCAATACCGTGGTTTTAGGCACCGAGGACGAATTGCAAAGAACAGAAGCAATGGTTAAAAACGTGAACTTGATTAAATACGCATCTATTCCGGAACCTTTAGAAGCCATTACCAAAATAAGATACAAAGACGCGGGTGCAACCAGCCACATCCAGCAGATTGGCAACAATATGAAAGTTGATTTCCACCATGCCGTTTCAGGAATAGCGCCAGGACAATCTGCAGTGTTTTACGAAGGCAGCGATTTACTTGGTGGCGGATTTTTAATGTAATAATTCTTTTTTGAGCCTCATAATATTAAATTCGCTTTATGTTAAAGCGAATTTTCTTTTTGGTGGCTTTTTGTAGCTTGGTTTGGTGTTCATGCACCAAAGAAAATAACGCTCCAGCAGTTGATTTACAAACCGAGTTTTACCCGCTTAAGGTTGGTTCGGTTTATATTTATGATGTTGACTCCAACGATTACACTCATTTTGTTCCCGAAAGTTATAAATTTCAGATAAAAGATAGTGTTGCCGATACTTTTTTAGATTTAACAGGCCAAACCAATTACCGCATTGAACGTTATCGAAGAAACAATAGCGCAAGTAACTGGATTATTCAACAAGTTTATAGCCGTAACAAAAGCTTAAGAGCCGGAGAAGAATTTATCAATAATCAACGCTTCGTTCGTTTGGTTTTTCCGCCGACGCGAGGTACATCTTGGAACGGAAACTCAAAAAACACCATCGGCAAGCAGGATTATATTATTGAAGAGGGAATTTTACCCTTAACAGTTAACTCATTGAGTTTTGATAGTACTGTTACCGTGACAGAAATTGACGAGTTTAACCTTATACAAGAAGATTTGGTAAAATCTACTTATGCCAAAAACGTCGGTTTAGTACAAAAAACAGTTACAGCCATTGGTAAAGATATAAGCTCTGGCGTAATTACCGATGGTGTAGCATATACCTACAAATTAACTTCGTACAAATAAACATTAGCTAGTGAACAGCTACAATATATTTTGTAGCTTTAGGGTTAAGCCAAAAATTTGCATAATGAAGTGGTCCCTACTGTTCAAAGAAAAGATGAAAGCAGCCATTATCTTGGTTGTTTTAATGCTTGGAATAATTATGAGTAACCTGCTCGAAAAAAGGATTACCAACCGTAACGATTTTACAGTTTCCTCCATTTTTGAGGACCGGCTACAGCCATCAACAGATTTATACGAAATGCGCACCCTTAATGAACAACGTCTGTTTATTCTAGAGGAATATCTACACGCAAATGAGTTGGGCGATAGAAAACGTCTGAAAAATAAGATGGCGGCGAATCATCAAAAATTTAACGAGCTGTTATTAAAGTACAAAGCCACGCTTTTGGTAGAAAAAGAACAAACCGTTTTAAACCAGTTAAACATTGATCTAAACAGCTTTGATCATGCTTTCGCAGAGATTGATGCGTCCGAAAGTAAGGCAGAGAATATACAAACCGCTAAATCCAGTATCGTACTGATAAACGAAAATTTAGGAAAGCTTAATAAACTGCAAAGCGAAATTGGTAAAGATCTTTTGGCGGATTATAAGAAAGATACCTATTACAGTAGTTTTTTAAACACTTTCCAAATCATACTGTCTGTCTTAATTGGCATAATTATATTAAATATGGTAGCAAACTCAAGCCTCCTGAATAAATTTGATAAAAAAATCAATTTGAATTAGGCCTTATTAAATTCTACAATAAACTCACTGCCAACGCCCAATTCTGTAATTAAGCGGATGCTTCCGCCTTGTACTTCCACAAATTCTTTACTGATGGACAAACCTAAACCGGTGCCTACTTTTCTTGTTCCGGGTACACGGAAATAACGTTCAAATATTTTGTCTTTATACTCTGGAGCAATACCTTGGCCACTGTCTTTTACAGAAATTTCCACTTTTTTGTCTTTCTGTTTAACAGCTATTGAAATAGAAGAATGATCGTAAGAATATCGGATGGCATTTGAAATCAGATTAATTAAAATCCAGGCTGTTTTTTCGCTATCTGCAATCATCATAACATCATCATCAGCACTTACTTCGAATTTAATTTTTCGTGATTCCGCAACGGTTCTGTTAGCTTCAATGGCGTAATTGATGATTTTGAGCGGGTCAACCGCATGAAGTGCTATTTTAATAGAACCGCTTTCTACCTGGGTCATGTTCAATAATTCACTCGTAATTTTTAAGATACGTTCTGCATCTTCATCAATACTGCTGATCAATTGTTGTTGGTCTTTATTTAAATCGCCGGTGGCTTTGTTTTCCAAAAGTTGCAGGCTCATGCGGATCGCGGCAACGGGCGTTTTTAATTCGTGAGAAACGTTGGCGATGAAATTGGTTTTAGCAGAGTCTAGCTCTTTAAACGGCGTAACATTCTTCAGCATAATCAACTTTCCGTTTGGTATAGCCATTTTTTCTCCGGTAGGGACCATGCTGATTGGCAAATAAGCTCTTTCAAAATAGCTTTCTTTACCGTCGACGAATATTTTTAGCGTTTTATTATGAACTGTGTTTTCATTAATAATCACTTTCAAAAGATCGTTTTTAGCAGCTAAATAATTAATTTCTTCACCCAATAATTCCGACTTAGTTAAACCTATCGTTTTTTCTCCCGCGGTATTTACAAAAAGCACCTTCCCGCTTTCATCTAAACCTATTACCGGGTCTGGCATATTCTCTATCAGTGTTTCTATCCGTTTTTTCTGCACTAAAAGTTTCGCCAAGTTGCTTTCGCTATATTCGGATAGCTTTTTTGCCATCTGGTTGAAAGATTTCGCCAAATCTCCAAACTCATTATGCTCCTCAAAATTCACACGTTTGCTGTAGTTCTCTTTAGCAATTTCTTCAATGCTTTTTGTGAGTTCTTTTATGGGGTTCGCAATATTTGCCGGCAGGTTAACCAGTAGCGTAAAAGCGACTAAAAAACATAGGAAAGCGGTTATAGATACCCAAACATTAGCTCTGTCGGCATTAAGTTTTGCATAATCCGACTTTTTACTGATGGCATTCATGTTTAGTTTGATAATCGTAAAAAGTGCAGACTTTATATCAGTTTTTAGTTTTTCGTTTTTGGGTTCAAGCTGGTATTGTTCCCACAACTTTCTGAGTTTAAGAGTTGCTTCATATTCGCCTTTTTCGGTAACGTTTTGCTCTTGTAATTTCAGCAAATCTTCAAACTTGGCATCACTTTTTGGAACGCCAATAATCTGTAGAATGCTATTTGCGTAGGTCAAAGAATTGTAGTTGGCTTTCAGGATATTTTCGGTATCGTGTTTTTGTGCATTGATATTGGTTATCGCTACAAAACCCAGCAATAAAATCAGCAAAAATAGAACGCCCAAACCTAGGTTTAATTTAGTTTTGATTTTCATTGGCAACTAAGTTGAAAGTATCACAATATCCACATCTTTTTCGGAAATCTTTTTCATCAAATTTTTAAAAACGTTGGTGTTGAATAATAAAGAAAAGAAACTAAATTGAGGTTTGCCGATACAAAGTGTGGTGATTTGGCGGTCTATAGTCTGTTTGGCGATTGCAGTTGCAATATCATCATCCTGAATTCTGATGATTTCTGCACCCATTTCTGTCGCCAATTTAAAACTTTTAATCAAGTGCCTTTGCTTATCTAACGGGATTCTATTGGAATTTTCTCTGCCGGTTTGGATGTATAAAACATACCATTTGGCATTGTAATAATTGGCTAATCTCGCTACTTTTCTGATGATTCCTTTTGACGTATTTTCGTTGGCACTGATGCAGGCCATGATCCGCTGTGTTTTATAACCTTGAACCGGATTGGTTTCTTTCTCTACTTTCCTTACTACCTGAGAAGCTACTTCTTTTAATGCAAGTTCTCTCAGTTGCAAAATGTTAGTGGTGGTAAAAAAGTTGTTTAGTGCCTGTTGAATTTTATCTTTTGTATAAATTTTTCCTCTCCTAAGCCGTTCTATCAATTCATCAGCCGTAAGGTCAATATTCACAACTTCATCCGCCATGGCTAAAACACTGTCTGGAATACGTTCCGAAACTTCAATGCCGGTAATGTGAACTACATGCTGGTTCAAGCTTTCTAAATGCTGGATGTTAACTGCCGAAATTACATTAATCCCCACGTCCAATATCTCTACCACATCCTGCCACCGTTTTTCGTTTTTGCTACCAGGTACATTGGTATGGGCAAGTTCATCAACCAGCACCACGTCCGGATGCTCGTTGATGATGGCCTGCACATCCATTTCCTGCATTTCTTTCCCTTTATAAAATATGGTTCGCGTTGGGATTGATTCCAGTCCGTATAAAAGCTGATGAGTTTCCGGTCTGCCGTGGGTCTCAACAAAACCAATTTTTACGTCAAAGTCATTCCGTTTTAGCGCATGTGCATCTTGCAACATCCGGTAAGTTTTGCCTACACCAGCACTCATGCCAATGTAGATCTTAAATTTACCTCTTTTAGAAGATTTTACAAGGTCTAAAAAGCGCTGAACCGTTTCGTCTTTTTCTGCCATTTAAAAGCTGATAGCAAGTGAAGTAGCGACAACAAAATTACTATCGTTAGCTCCTCCATTCTCATGGGTAAATATAGGGTCTTTAGATGTTAAATTGCGGGCTTCAAGTCGCCATGTAGCCAATTTGTTAATCTTAAGATCAACATTTGCCGAGAAGCCGAACGTTTTAAATCCGTTTGCTGTTTGTGAGTTAATAATCACGCCATTTTTATCAGCATAATATTCGGCCCTTAGGGCTACCGTAACTTTTTCTGATGGCGACAGCGCTAAAATAACAGTGGGCGTGTACCAAGTATCGTAATCATTGCTTCCTTTAATTTTTTGCTGAAAGCCGATGTCAAAACCGGTGGTCAAACTCAGTTTTTCTGATAGTTTGAAAATACCGTACAAATTATGGAAGTAGCGCATCCTGCGTAAGCTGTCTGGAAAATCGTTACCCACAAATGAACTGCTGTTTAAGGAAATTCTATCGTTTGGCGTAAAAGTGACTTGATGTCCGAAAGCGGGCGTGTTGTTTCCTTCAACTCGTTGAATGCGTTGCCATCCGTTTAAAATTAATCCGCTCAATAACCATTTCGCATCATCACTTTTCCACGTTAGTTTAGCGCCAGTTTCAAAATAAGGCGAATTTTCTGCCGAAATACTTCTGGTTAAGGTGGGATTCAAAATACCAATTGCGCTCTCGAAGCCAATATGCGAAGGAAGAACCCCAACATCCAACCATAAATCACTGGTTTTTGAAAGTTTTACCCCAACGTTGGCTTCAAAAATATGTTTCAAAACAGTAGGCTCTGCAACTAAATTAGCATCTGCATAACTACCGGTCATTAAGCTAAAGTTTCCTCGCAAAGTTTCATCCTGATAAGATGCTTTTAACAACCCTAAATTTAAGCTAAACTCGTTGTGGCGGTTGTGAGAATAAATAAACCCTGGTCTTTGATGATTATCCGGATTAGAAAAATCGTAATTATAATAGGTTTCCAAATATGCTCCAAAAGTTAAGCCTTTATCTTGTGCTATTGTTGGAAGGTAAGATGCCACCAGGAAACCCGTAGCGATCATTATTTTAAATTTTTTCATTATTTTAAATTTTCTAGTGCAATATTTAGTTTTAATACATTAATTTTTGAAGGCCCAAATGCGCCTGTCAATGGTTTTTCTGTGTTTGTAGCGATTAACGCTCTTAGTTTTTCAGCGGATACGTTTCTTTCAGATGCAACTCTTTCAACTTGAACCTGAGCGCCTTCCACGGAAATGTTAGGGTCTAAACCGCTACCACTTGCAGTAACCAAATCTGCCGGGATATCTTTTCTTTTTACAGTAGGATTAGCTTTTAAAAAAGCTTCAATTCTTGTTTCTACTTCATTTAGGTACCCAGGGTTTGACGGTCCTTTGTTGCTTCCGCCAGAACCCGCCGCATTATAATCAACTGCCGACGGACGTGACCAGAAATAGCCCGGCTTGTCAAACTTTTGGCCTACATTTTCATAATAGGTTTTGCCATTTGCTGTTAATAGCGTTCCTGCGCCTTTATCTGGCATCAGTTGGGCAACTCCCCAAACTAAACCGTTATAAAAGAAGCAGAAAAAAACCGTACAAACTAAGGTGAGGCGTATAGCCGGAAAAATATTTGTTTTCATTGTTATATAAATATGGATACTACAAAGTCAATTAATTTAATGCCTATAAAAGGGACAATCAGTCCACCTAAACCGTAGATAAACAGGTTTCTGCGGAGCAGTGCACTTGCGCCGATAGGTTTGTAAGCGACTCCTTTTAAAGCAAGCGGAACCAACATGGGGATGATTAAGGCATTGAAAATTACTGCCGATAAAATAGCGCTCTGCGGACTGCCCAAATGCATGACATTGAGGGCCTGTAAAGACGGAATAGCCGTAATAAAAAGTGCGGGAATTATTGCAAAGTATTTAGCCACATCATTCGCGATACTAAAAGTAGTCAACGTTCCACGGGTCATTAACAGTTGCTTTCCAATCTCTACAATCTCAATGAGTTTGGTGGGATCGTTGTCTAAATCTACCATATTGCCCGCTTCTTTTGCCGCTTGTGTGCCACTGTTCATGGCAACACCCACATCCGCCTGTGCCAGGGCCGGAGCATCGTTAGTGCCGTCACCCATCATCGCCACTAAACGGCCTGCGTGCTGTTCTTTACGGATGTAGTTCATTTTATCCTCTGGTTTCGCCTCGGCAATAAAGTCGTCTACGCCGGCTTTTTCAGCGATGAATTTTGCAGTTAATGGGTTGTCGCCTGTTACCATCACTGTTTTAATCCCCATTTTACGCAGACGTTCAAACCTTTGGCTAATGCCGGGTTTAATAATGTCCTGAAGTTCTATTACCCCCAAAACTTTTTCGTTTTCTGAAAGTACCAAGGGAGTTCCTCCATTTGAGGATATCAGTTTTACTGTTTCTTCAGTTTCAGCAGGAAACGCGTTCCCAGCTTTTTGTGCAATATTTCTGATGGAATCAAAAGCGCCTTTTCTGATTCGCTGTGTAGCTGTATCTACACCAGAACTTCTGGTTTCGGCCGTGAAAGGAATAAACTTTAAAGAAGAATTTTGGAAGTGACTTCTATCGGCACCAGCCAATTCAATAATCGATTTACCTTCCGGAGTTTCATCACTTAGTGAACTTAAAATCACGCATTTGGTAAAATGTGCTTCTGTAACTCCATTTGCAGGATAAAACTTAGTCGCTTTTCTGTTTCCGATGGTGATGGTTCCTGTTTTATCTAAAAGCAAGACATCAATATCTCCAGCGGTTTCTACGGCTTTGCCACTTTTGGTAACAATGTTTGCCCGTAAAGCTCTGTCCATCCCGGCAACGCCGATTGCAGATAGTAAACCGCCTATGGTAGTTGGAATTAAGCACACAAATAGTGCAATAAATGAAGCAATGCTAATAGGCGCATTTGCATAATCGGCAAATGGTTTAAGTGTAATGGTAACGATGATGAAAACCAAGGTAAAACCTGCCAGTAAAATGGTTAAAGCAATTTCATTTGGTGTTTTTTGTCGGCTAGCACCTTCTACCAAAGCAATCATTTTATCTAAAAAACTTTCCCCTTGACCAGTAGTCGCTTTTACCACAATGCGGTCCGAAAGCACTTTTGTTCCGCCCGTAACCGAGCTTTTATCACCACCGGATTCGCGGATTACCGGAGCACTTTCTCCCGTAATGGCACTTTCATCAATGGTGGCCAAGCCTTCCACAATTTCACCGTCCGCCGGAATAATATCGCCGGCAGTACAAACAAAAGTGTCTCCTTTTTTAAGGTCAGAAGAATTTACTATGGTGATTTTACCGCTAGCATCTATCATATTTGCCGGCGTTTCTTCCCTCGTTTTACGTAAACTGTTTGCCTGTGCTTTTCCTCTTGCCTCTGCAATTGCTTCGGCGAAATTTGCAAATAAAAGCGTGAAGAAAAGTACAATAAAGACGGTAAAATTGTAGGCAAAACTGCCTTGACTTCCGTTGCCGGCTAATGTGAAGAAAGAAACCACCAACATGATTATTGTTCCAATTTCCACGGTAAACATCACCGGATTGCGGAACATTAATTTTGGATTGAGTTTTACGAAAGACTGTTTTACAGCCTCTTGTATCAAATCTTTTTGAAATAGCGATTGTTGCGTTTTCATATTATGAATTTGTATTATCTAAGTGAGAAGAATTCTGCAATTGGACCTAAGGTTAGTGCAGGGAAGAAAGAAAGTGAGGCCAAGATTGCGATGACTGCAAAAACCATTAGTCCGAATGTTGCGGTATCCGTTTTTAAAGTTCCGTTACTTTCTGGGACATATTGTTTTTGAGCCAACAGACCCGCAATTGCAACCGGACCAATAATTGGCAGGTAACGGGCGAGCAACATGATTATCCCGCAGGAGATGTTCCAGAAAACGTTATTGTCTCCCAAGCCTTCGAAGCCACTTCCGTTATTTGCAGAAGATGAAGAAAACTCGTAAAGCATTTGGCTAAAACCATGGTAACCTGGGTTTGATAGCCATGCACCGTAAGCTTCCGGATTTTGGCTCAATAAAAAACTAGAAATTGCTGTTCCGCCCAAAATGAGTAGGGGATGAAGTAAGGCGATAATCATCGCAATCTTCATCTCTTTGGCCTCAATCTTTTTACCTAGAAATTCTGGTGTTCGACCTACCATTAAGCCACTAATGAACACCGCGAGAATAATAAAAATGTAAAAGTTAAGAAAGCCGACACCCACGCCTCCGTAAAAGCAGTTGATCATCATCCCCAACAATGCTAACATTCCTGTTAAAGGCGTTGCACTATCATGCATGGAGTTTACGGAACCGTTACTGGTTACCGTGGTATTGATGGCCCAATAGGCGGATGCCGCGGAACCTAGTCGCACTTCCTTGCCTTCCATGCTTCCTAAAGTTTGCGAAATTCCCATTTTTGCTATGGCAGGGTTGCCCGCCATTTCTTGGTTGACAGCTGGAATCATTAATAGCAGAAAGCCTAAGGTCATTACTCCGAAAATGGTGTAGGATAGCTTTTTCCGTTTCAGCACAAATCCCAAAGCAAAAATTAAGGCCATCGGAATCAAAATAATTGAAATGGTTTCAACCGCATTGGTTAAGTAAGTTGGGTTTTCTAAAGGGTGAGCAGAGTTGACGCCAAAAAAACCGCCACCGTTTGTGCCCAATTGTTTAATAGCAATAAAACCTGCAGCTGGGCCTCTGCTCACCATTTGCGTATCGCCTTGCATGGTAATAATGGTTTCCTTTCCTTCAAAAGTCATCGGTACACCGTTGAAGACATAAATTAGCGCCGCAATTAAAGCAACCGGAAATAAAATTCTAGTGCAGGTTCTTACAAAATAGCTGTAGAAATTCCCTAAGTCTTCTTTAGCATCCTTTTTCATGGCGTTGAACACGATGGCGCAAATTGCAATTCCTGTTGCTGCGCTTATAAACTGCCACAACATTAAAGTCATTTGCCCTAAATAAGAGAGACCACTTTCCCCACTGTAATGTTGCAAGTTGGTGTTGGTAACAAAGCTTACAGTGGTGTTAAAGGCTAAGTCTGCACTCATAGATGGATTAGCATCTGGGTTTAACGGCAACCAGCCCATGTTGCTTAACACAAACAAGGAAATCAAAAACCAAACAAAATTGATGGTTAATAAAGCCACCAAATTTTGCTTCCAAGTCATTGGTCGTTTTTTATTGATGCCTGCGAGTTTAAAAAACAGGTTATCTAAACCATTAAATACGTTGCTGATGCTTTTTTTATCGTATTCAAATACACCAGCAATGTACTTTCCTAAGGGAATTGCCAGCACCACTAGCAATCCGTACATTAAAATAATTCCTAAAATTTCAGTATCCATATTTATAAAAAGCAAGCGTTAAACAAATAAATACAAACAGCATAAATCGCATAAATTATCGCGAAGATGAGGATGAAAAGTAAAATCTCTGAGATGATACTTTTGTTAATGGGATGTGTTTTCATTTTTTTTAAAAATTTTCTGGTTTTAGTAATACATAACACATGTAAACAAAAACCGCCATAGAGATGATAAATAGGTACAACATGATTTAAATGTTTTGAAAGAAGTGGATGGATAGATAAAATAACCAGTATAGTAAAATACCTAAGGTCAGCACAATGATAAATTCCATGATTTTAATATTTATATATGCCAGCACCTTTGCAATCAAAAGACCGAAGCAGATGGGGTTATTATAAATAACTGATAATCAATTAATAATAGGTTATTTAAGGTAGGCTTTAAAAAAGAAAACCCTTTCGTTTTGAAAGGGTGCACACTATCGTTTTGACAGGATAAGGTTTAGCGAAGCCGATATTCTTCCAGCTTTCGGTACAATGTTGTGAGCGCAATATTGAGTAATCTTGCGGTTTCTGTTTTATTGTTTTTGGTATAATGAAGTACTTTTTCGATGTGCTTTTTTTCTGCACTCGCCAGTTCAAAGTCAGAGAGTTCTTTATGGTCACCAAGATTAAAATTAGGTGGAAGTGCATCCATAGTAACCAAATTTGAGTCAGTCAAAATAACCGCTCGTTCCACAGTATTTTTGAGCTCTCTGATATTACCTTTCCAAGAATGATTTTGCAGTGCTTGTATGGTTTGCGAATCGAAACCTTTGATTTGTTTTTTTGCTTTCTCGGCGAATAAGGAGAGAAAGTGAATTGCTAAAACCAAAATATCTTCGTTACGTTCTCTTAAAGGAGGTAAATGGATGGTGAAAACGGATAGCCTGTAAAAAATATCTTCCCTAAAATTTCCATTTTTTACTTCTTGCTGTAAATCTCTATTGGTTGCCGAAATAATTCGTACATCCACTTTAGTGATTTTACTGTCACCAATTTTAATCAGTTCACCACTTTCTAAAATCCGCAATAATTTGGCTTGTAAATCAAGGTGTAACTCTCCAACTTCATCTAAAAAAATTGTTCCATTGTTTGCTTCTTCAAATAAGCCTTTCTTATCTTTTTGAGCTCCCGTAAATGCTCCGGCTTTATGCCCAAACAATTCGCTTTCTAATAATTCTTTAGAAAAGGCGGCGCAGTTTATCGCAATGAAATTTTGTTTTTTCCTTTCGCTGGCATTGTGGATTGCATTGGCGAAAATTTCTTTTCCTGTTCCGGTTTCGCCACTTAAAAAAACGGAGGTATTTGTTGGGGCAACTTTTTTGGCAAGTTCAATGGCTTGTTTTATTTCTTTTGATTCGCCTAGGATCTGCTCAAATGTGCCGACATCAATTTTATGTTTGTCCGTATTTAAAACCGAATTGGTTTGAGATTTTTCACAGGCTTTTGCAAGCAAGGGCAATATCTTTTTATTATCATCGCCTTTTGTTATATAATCAAAAGCGCCGTTTTTTATCGCCTGCACTCCGTCAGGGATGTTTCCGTAAGCAGTTAGTAGTATAATTTCAATCTGTGGATAATCCAGCTTTATTTTCTCGGCTAAGTTAACGCCGTTTGCATCTGGCAACTTTACATCGCAAAGCACCACATTAATATTTTCACGGGTTAAAATTTGTAAACCTTCTTTTGCGTCTGCAGCTTCTCTTACTTCATAGCCTTCCAACTTCACAATCCGGCCAAGCAAATTTCTCAGCTTTTCTTCATCATCTATGATTAATATTTTTGGAGGCATTAGCGCAACGTTAAAATTTAATGGTTCAAATATAGATTTTTTAATACAACAGCTACTTCTCTAACACATGATAACTGCTTATCTTATCCATAGCAATGATAGCAACGCCGTTTTCATCAGTAGAGATGATTTTGTCAAATTCGGCATTGAAAACTACTTCTTCTGCTTTATAAGATGTTCTGGAATGCACCGTTTGCGAAAATGAATCGTCGAAAGCTTTCAGCATCACTACAAATTCTGCTTGCCCTTCAATTAAATTTTGTAGACTGAGTTCTTTTAAAGGACTGTTCTCGGTAATCGGATGAACAATGGTCCAGCTCAAAGTCAATAGGTTGATTTCATCACGTTCTAACTCTAAAGGGAAAAAACGTCTTATAGCTTTACCGTCTTCTAAAATATTGATACTGATTAAAACGCTTATTTTTAATTCGATGAGTTGGTTACTGCGGAAATTTGCAAACCGAAACATATAAGCTTTAATATCCCGATAAGGCGAAACCAAAATGTTTTTACTGTACATTATTTTTGCACTCGGTCTCGAAAATCTTCCGTACAGTAAGCCAGTTGCTAAAGCAAAAGTTAGCAAACCAAGCATCGATTCTATGGCGGCAACAATGCTTGTTGCAAACCCTTGCGGACTTAAATGCCCGTAACCTACTGTTGAAATTGTTTGTGCAGAAAAGAAAAAAGCATCAAAAAAGTGGTCTCTACCGCTAATCCCGGTTTCTCCTTGAATATGCTCAATCCCTAAAGCAAGGTATATAGATGCAAAAAAAACATTTATAGCCAGATAGGAGAGCAGGATAATTGACCAAAACTTCCGCCACGACATGTTAATTAAAGAATTATAAGCTTCATGTGGCTTAAAAAATGGCAAACCTTTTCTGATAATATTTGAACTGCCATCTTTATTCAGCATACGCTGATTATTTTGGGTAGGTATTTTACCAAAACCCAAGTCTTCGTTTATTTTAGCTTTACCTCGTAATTTAATCATTCATTAATTTTGCTTTTAATTTTTAAGATATTTAAAAAATCGCCATATTTGCTACACAAAAAATGAGAAATATAAATGTAAATACAATTTGGTGGTGGCATTACGAAAATTCGTAAGGCAAACCATATTTTATATTTTTATAACAAGATACATAAAAGGGTTGCCAATGGTAACCCTTTTTTTATGAAATAAAGCAAGAACATGAAAGCGATTTTAAATCACTTATTTGAACACAAAACCTTTAGTAGGACCGAGTCTAAAGAAATTTTAACCAGTATATCTTCTGGGAAATACAATGCATCGCAAATGGTTGCTTTTATGACGGCCTATTGCATGCGTAATATTACCGTAGATGAACTCCATGGGTTTAGAGAGGCCATGTTAGAACTTTGTTTACCTGTAAATTTAAATTCAGATTTTAACCTAGTTGATTTGTGTGGAACCGGTGGCGATGGAAAGGATACATTTAACATTTCTACCCTGGCGTCTTTTGTAGTTGCGGGAGCCGGTTACTACGTGGCAAAACACGGTAACTATGGTGTTTCGTCTGGATGTGGCTCTTCAAACGTGATGGAGTTCTTGGGCTATTCTTTCACCAATAACGAGGATTTATTGAAGCAATCTTTGGATAAAGCTGGAATTTGTTTCCTGCATGCACCGCTTTTTCACCCGGCAATGAAAAACGTTGCGCCAATCCGTAGAGAGTTGGGTGTTAAAACTTTCTTCAATATGTTAGGACCAATGTCGAACCCGGCAAAGCCTCAAAACCAATTGGTGGGTGTTTTTAGCTTAGAACTCGCTAGGTTATACGCTTATTTGTACCAAAATTCTAGTAGCAATTATACCATTCTCCACGCTTTGGAAGGCTATGATGAGGTTTCGTTAACCTGTAACTTCAAAACTTTTTCAAACAAAGGCGAAAAAATGAACGAGTTAAGCAGCTTAGGTTTCGAAAAAATTGATGCAAATACAATAAAAGGCGGTGAAACTGTGGAAGATTCCGCTAAAATATTTGTAGATGTTTTAAATAACAATGCAACTACAAACCAAAATAATGTAGTGCTTTGCAACGCAGCGCTTGCTATACAAACCATTAATCCAGATAAGTCATTTGCAGACTGCTTTTACGAAGCCGAACGGTCGTTGTTATCTGGTGCTGCCAAAAGATCCTTCGTTCAATTATTGGAAATTAAATAATGAGCAGTTTAAAAATTAAAGTTTGCGGGATGAAAATCCCTGAAAATATGGAAGCGGTATCCGGCTTGAAGCCCGATTTTATGGGCTTCATATTTTATCCGCCGTCCAAACGATTTATTGGATTGGATTTTGAAGTTAATCACCTAAAAGCTATTGATAAAAACATTATAAAAACAGGTGTATTTGTAAATGCTACGATTAATGAAGTGGTGGAATTTGGCAAACTTTACGGAATGCAGGCCATACAGCTTCACGGAAGCGAAAGCCCTGAGTTTTGCCAACAAGTGAAAGCTCAAGGTTTTTTTACGATTAAAGCTTTTGGTGTGGATGATACTTTTGATTTTACCGAGTTAAATCAGTACCAGGCCCATGTCGATTTATTTTTATTCGATACTAAATCCGACCAATACGGCGGAAGCGGAGTAACTTTTAATTGGCAGATTTTAGAAAAATATAAGCTGGATACACCGTTTATGTTGAGTGGTGGAATCAGTTTAGATAATTTGGACGAAGTTTTAACCTTAAAACATCCGCAATTTTACGGGGTAGATATAAATTCGAAATTTGAGATCGAGCCGGGCTTAAAAGACATTGAAAAGTTGAAGAAGGCATTTGAAAAACTAAAAAGATAGAAAATGAATTATAGAATTGATGATAGAGGCTATTATGGCGATTTCGGCGGAGCATACATTCCCGAAATGTTATACCCAAACGTGGAAGAATTAAGAGCCAAATATTTAGATATTATTGCCCTTCCGGAATTTAAAGCAGAGTTTGAATCCTTGTTAAAAGACTATGTTGGTCGTCCTTCGCCATTGTTTTTGGCTAAAAGACTATCAGAAAGGTATGGAGCGCAAATTTATTTAAAAAGAGAGGACTTAAACCATACCGGGGCGCACAAAATCAACAATACCATCGGGCAGATTTTATTGGCCGAGAAACTTGGAAAAAAACGCATCATTGCGGAAACTGGCGCTGGTCAGCATGGTGTTGCAACCGCAACGGTATGTGCGCTTAAAGGTTTGGAATGCGTGGTCTACATGGGCGAGGTGGATATCGAACGCCAAGCGCCAAACGTAGCCCGTATGAAAATGATGGGGGCAAAGGTTGTACCGGCAACTTCGGGCAGTAAAACCCTGAAAGATGCAACAAACGAAGCTATGCGTGACTGGATCAACAATCCAGAAGATACGCATTACATCATTGGTTCGGTGGTTGGGCCGCATCCTTACCCAGAAATGGTTTCGCTTTTCCAGTCCATCATTTCAGAAGAAACCAAAAAGCAACTAATTGAGCATACCGGTAACGATCAGCCAAATTACGTGTTGGCTTGTGTAGGTGGCGGAAGCAATGCAATGGGGATGTTTTATCATTTTTTGGATGATGAAAATGTGAAACTTATTGCTGCCGAAGCAGCAGGTTTGGGCGTTAACTCAGGACATTCCGCCGCAACTTCGGTATTAGGGAAAGAAGGTGTTTTACACGGTTCTCGCACCATTTTAATGCAAACTGATGATGGCCAGGTTATAGAACCTTATTCTATTTCTGCCGGATTGGACTACCCAGGAATTGGTCCGCAACACGCACATCTAAACAAAGTAAAACGGGCCGAATATGTAAGCATTACGGATGATGAAGCCATGCAAGCCAGCTTGTTGCTTGCTAAAATGGAAGGCATTATCCCAGCCATAGAATCGGCTCACGCATTGGCGCAGCTGGAAAAAATGACTTTTAAAAAGGATGATGTAGTGGTGGTTTGCTTATCAGGCAGGGGAGATAAGGACTTAGACACTTTTATGAAATATTTTAATTTGTAATGGAGGTGTAAGGGAAAAGGCGTGAGGTATAAGGGCTGTACGAATTAATTTGGCTCTCGATTTTGAACCTCAAACCTCAAATCCTAAACCTCAAACCTTAAACAAATGAACAGACTAAACAAACTCTTCGAAGAGAAAAATAAAAATATATTATCAATTTATTATACAGCGGGCTATCCCGAAATAGGTGCTACTTTAAAAATAGCACAGGCATTAGAAAAAGCTGGCGCTGATTTTTTAGAAATAGGCTTTCCGTATTCAGATCCTGTTGCAGATGGACCAGCAATT
The DNA here is from genome assembly GCA_035496935.1 of Pelobium sp. Taxonomy (GTDB): domain Bacteria; phylum Bacteroidota; class Bacteroidia; order Sphingobacteriales; family Sphingobacteriaceae; genus Pseudopedobacter. The sequence goes on from DATJED010000023.1 coordinate 49,539, forward strand.
CAGCACAGTTCGCAGGTTTCTATCGAAAACGGGATGACTTTGCAAGTGCTTTTTCAGCAATTGAAAGATTTACGCCCACAAGTAAGTATCCCGGTTTTATTGATGGGCTACGTAAACCCAATGTTGCAGTATGGTGTAGCAAACTTTTGTAAAGATGCAGCTGATGCCGGCGTAGATGGAATTATTGTTCCAGACTTGCCTCTGTACGAATATGAAGAACTTTATAAAGATGAATTTATTAAAAACGGATTAAGCAACATCTTTTTGGTTACACCGCAAACTTCCGAGGAACGAATTCGTAAAATTGATGAACTTTCAAGTGGTTTTATCTATCTTTTATCCTCATCTGCAACTACCGGAAAAGATTTGAACCAGTCTGATGAGATTGGTAAATACTATGAGAGGGTGAAAGCAATGAACCTTAAAAATCCGCTAATTATCGGTTTCGGTATTTCTGACAAATTGAGCTTTGACCGAGCCAACCGTTACGTTAATGGCGCAATCGTGGGAACCGCTTTTGTAAAAACCATTGGAAATAAGGAAGATTATCTTTCACATATTCCAGAGTTTATTGGCAAGATAAAAGGAGTTTAATCCTTTTATCTTGTGTTTAAGAAATCGTTATATTTGCACCACAAAAAACAGTTTTAAATAAAAATGTAGGATATAATTTCTTTTCAGACGATAACTAAAACAGAGCGCCCCGCTTTGTGATTATTCATGCTAAAAGAAATTTTATGTTAATTCTACAGAATATAACCTACCAACATTCAAACAAAGATTTGTTGTTCAGCAACATCAATCTTGCCATAAATAGCAAAGAAAAAATCGCCCTTATCGGTAATAACGGTTCTGGCAAATCAACGCTGTTAAAACTCATTAATGGAGATTTAAAGCCCATCAGCGGACAAATAAAAGCCGAAGTAAAACCATGCTATATCCCCCAGATTTTTGGTCAGTTTGATGATTTTACCATTGCCGAGGCGTTAAAGGTGAATGTCAAACTTAAAGCGTTGCAAGCAATTTTAGAGGGGAATACCAACGAAGAAAATTTTAATGATTTGGCTGATGACTGGACCATTGAAGAACGGTGTAAAGAAGCTTTAAGCCAGTGGCAACTCGCCGATTTAACGCTGTCGCAAAAGTTATCAACGCTTAGTGGCGGACAGAAAACGAAAGTTTTTCTTGCCGGAATTGAGGTTCATAAACCTCGGTTTATTTTAATGGATGAGCCTAGCAACCACTTAGATGTTGCCTCCAGAAAATTGCTGTACGAATTTGTACAATCGGACACCGCAACCTTATTATTAGTTAGTCACGATAAAAAATTGCTGAATTTGTTAGATAAGGTCTGCGAACTTAATAGCGCTGGAATAACTGTTTACGGAGGTAATTATGATTTTTACGAGGAGCAAAAGGAAATTGAATTAAATGCGCTTAACCACGATTTAAAAAGTAGGGAAAGAGCTTTAAAAAATGCCAAAGAAAAGGAACGCGAAGCAACGGAAAGGCAGCAAAAGCTGGATGCCAAGGGAAAGAAAAAGCAGGAAAAAGCTGGTGTTTCACGCATTATGATGAATACCTTAAGAAACAAAGCGGAAAACAGTACCGCTAAACTAAAAGGAGTGCATACCGATAAAATTAATGGCATTGCTCAGGAACTCCAACAGCTGCGCTCCAATATTCCAGACATCGATAAAATGAAATTTGGTTTCGAGGATACCGATCTGCACATCGGTAAAACCTTGTTCGAAGCGGTAAATATCAATTTCGCTTATTCAAACCAACATCTTTGGAAAAACGACCTAGATTTTTTAATTAAAAGCGGTGAAAGGATTTTATTAAAAGGTTCAAATGGTTCAGGGAAAACTACGCTGATCAGAATTATTCTTGGCAAGTTGCAGGTTAGTAAGGGTACATTGAAGAGGCAAGACCTTAAATCCGTTTATATCGATCAGGATTATTCTTTGATTAATAACGACTTAAATGTTTATGACCAAGCGCAACAGTTTAACGACGGTGCTTTGCAGGAACATGAGATAAAAATCAGGCTCAACCGTTTTCTGTTTACAAAAGAAACTTGGGATAAGCCTTGCCGAAATTTAAGTGGCGGAGAAAAAATGCGCTTGTCGCTCTGTTGCTTAACCATCAGTCAAAAATCTCCAGATTTAATTGTATTGGACGAACCCACAAATAACCTGGATATTCAAAACATCGATATTATGGTTACTGCCATTAACAATTATCACGGGACGTTAATTGTGGTATCTCATGACGAGCATTTTTTATCGGAGATAAATATTGGTAGAGAGGTGGTTTGTGAAGCTAAAGTTAATTGATGGTTGATCAATTATTTGCTTTTTAGCTTGTAATAAAGAACAGCTATGCCACACTCAAATGGAATTGCTTTTATTAAATTTAAATTTTGTGTGCCGTCCAGTTCTTTAAAGATGGGCATTCCACTCCCAATTGCAGTGGGGTTGATGAGCAAATGTAATTCATCAATTAGCTTGTGTTTAATAAGTGCCGAAACAAAGCCTGCACCGCCATAAACAATAATGTCGCCACCATCCTGGTTTTTTAGTTTAGTGATTTGGTCAACTAAGTCGCCATTTGCTATGATGGTATTATCCCATTCCGATTTTGTCAGGGTTTTCGTAAATACGGCCTTTGGGGTTTCTACCATTTTTGTTGAACCTTCTTCCGGACCATTAGGGGTATTAAAAGCAGCAGTCCAGTAGGGGATAAAACCTTCGGCCAGTTTTCGTCCCAGAATAATACAGTCAACGGGCTCGGTAAGATCTCTTATATAATCTTTAAGATTGTCGTCCCAATTTTCAACCATCCAGTCCATTTCATTATTCGGGCCCGCAATAAAACCATCAATGGTCATTACAACTTGGAGCTTCAATTTTCTCATCGTGTTTAACTATTATGTATTATTAAGCGATTCGTTTTACGGCTGTGAATTTGATTGACGATTACTTTTGGTTGCTGGGTAACGTTTGGCAGGTTTAAGACTTTGCGGTTTTACTTGTAGAAACTCTGTCAGCCCGCAGTAAATTAAGTAAATAACTGATGAATTAACGTGAACCACCGTCAGCCATTTTACATAGGATTTGCTGTTATAAGCCGTTTATTTTTGTTTTCCATTGTTTCAGTCCGATAACATCTTTCCTGATTTCTTTTTTCCATTTATTTCCATACAGCTTTGTCAGATGCCAAAAAACAAGTTCGTTGTAAGTTTTTACACATTCTAAGTTCGGCGCATTGCAACCAAAGTCATAATAATATACTTGATATTTATTTTCGAAAGCCTTATCTGTCGTAATTACAATTGGCGCAATTCCGCCTTGAAGTAGCAAAAATATAGTTTGCTTTTTCAGGTCAGCTTTAAACAGATTTTCTACCTCGTCGCACTTTTCAATAAATGTCATTTTAGTCGGGCCGCTATTATTAAAGTCGTTGTCAGTCAATATTCGATTTTGTCCGAATACAACCTGATTAAATGTGAAAAAAAGTAAAATTAGAAGCGTGTTTTTCACTGTACGTCGGTCAGGTTAAATGGCTTATAACTTCATTTTTTCTCTAAAACAGCCAGTTCTAAGATATTGGAGGACATTTTACCTTTATAAATATAGGAATTTCTACAAGTATCAAAAGGACGATCGGCCTATTTTCAACGCTTCAAATAGCAGAATCCTATTCTAGGCAATTCGTTATAGATTCATCCGTACCATCTTCGCCCCATGTTCGCATAGCGCCTTAAGAGAGCTACGGAGGAATAGCGGAGGAAGACCGGAGGAAAGGTAGGCTTATGGTGCAGTAAAGGCGGAGTTGGGGTGGACTATAGGTGGACTTATAAACAGAAAATTTTGAAGGATAAAAAGGAATTAGGTAGAATATAGAGGATATCAAATATACGAAAAAAACAAGATAATTCAGAACGAACTCCGCTGGATTTGCAACGGAACCTTTTAGAAGTGCCGAAAATTCATCTTGCTTGTATGACGTCCTTTGACCGACACGGCGTTACAGGTGCTTTTGTACTTTCAACTCTTCACTTTCCACCTTCCACCCTCAACTCTTCACTTTCAACTTTCCACTCTTCACTTTCGACTTCCCACCCATATATTTCAATATCACATACCCTAATATACCTGCACTTACAGAAGCAATTAAGATAGAGAACTTGGCCTGTGTTTGATGCCCAACATCATTAAATGATAATAACGCAATAAAAATAGACATGGTAAATCCGATTCCCCCTAATATGCCTAAAGCGAGAATTTGCGACCATCTAGTTTTTGCAGGTAGCTTACTCAATTTTAATTTGACAGATAACCACGAGAAGGAAAAAATTCCCAATGGTTTACCGATTAATAAACCACAAATAATGGCTATGCTTACACCCGAGGTAATGTTTGAAACCATCTCCGATTCAAACTTAATGTTGGTATTGGCAATGGCGAAAATCGGCATAATTAAAAAGTTTACTGGTTTTACCAAAAGATGCTCCAGGCGCTCTAAAGGGGATGTTTTTGCCGTGTCGTTTGTGGGGATGGTGAAAGCTGTTAAAACACCGGCAATAGTTGCGTGTATCCCAGAATGATGGATAAAATACCACATAAAAATCCCGGGGATAATGTAAAAATAGATCTTTTTTACGCCAAAATAATTAAAGGCAACTAGCAAAGCCAGCACAATTGCCGCATAACCCAAATATTCGAAATGCATTTCTTTCGAATAAAATATCGCGATTACCAATATGGCGCCTAAATCGTCGACAATGGCCAAAGCGGTTAAAAACACTTTTAAAGAATTAGGAACTTTGCTACCTAATAAAGATAAAATTGCAATAGCAAAAGCGATGTCCGTTGCCATCGGAATTCCCCAGCCGTGACCGGTTTCTGCGCTATGATCTATTGCAAAGTAAATTAAGGCAGGTAAAAGCATCCCGCCCAAAGCGGCAATAATAGGCAAACTTGCTTGTTTAATGCTTGATAGCTCGCCTTCCACCAATTCTCTTTTAATTTCGAGACCGACCATCAAAAAGAAAACGGCCATTAAACCATCGTTAATCCATAAAATTATTGGGTATTTTAAATCGATAAAATTGTTTTCGAACCCTAAATTTAGTGCAAGAAAATCCGAGAAGTTTTTTCCTAAAGGAGAGTTTGCAATAATTAAACTTATAACAACACAGATAAGGAGTAAAACTCCACCGCTTGACCCTGATTTTAAAAAGTCTTTAAAAGGTTTTAAATTGATGATATTTGCCATATCTGCTAAAATAGCAATTCGGCACAAAAAAATCCCAGAAATCGAAAAAGCTAATTGCTTTATTTTTGTTTAAGAAAATTAGAATAACGAATATTTACAAACTTTGAAATCCTGAGCGATCAGACATAATCTTCAAGCACACCTTTTCCTTCTCTTATTACTTCAAATTCGCCGTTGGTACAATCAATTACCGTAGATGCCTGATTGTCTCCGTAACCGCCATCAATAACCAAATCTACTTTGTCTTCGTATTTTTCATGAATCAATTCGGGGTCGGTAGTGTATTCCAAAATTTCATCGTCATCCCGGATAGAAGTTGATAAAATCGGGTTTCCTAGCATTTTCACAATCTGACGGGCAATATTATTGTCCGGAACCCTTATACCTACGGTTTTCTTTTTGCTGGCCAACAATTTCGGGACATTGTTATTTGCATTAAATATAAACGTAAAAGGACCGGGTAAAGCTTTTTTTATTACCCTAAAAGTTGCATTGTCAATGGGTTTAATAAAATCGGCAATATGGCTTAAGTCGTAACAGATAAAAGAAAAATTGGCTTTCTCGGGTTTTATACCACGTAGTTGAGCGATTCTTTCAATTGCTTTATGGTTGGTGATATCGCAACCTAAACCATAAACAGTGTCAGTAGGATAAATGATAATTCCACCTTTTTTTAAAACGGTAACAATTTGTTCTAAAATCTTTTCATTCGGATTTTCTTCGTAAACACGTATCAACATCGTTTTAAGATTATTATATGCAAAGCTAAATATTTATTCACGAAATGCATATCGCTTGGTCTGAGCCTTCGATTAAATGAAGGTTCGGTTGGGAAGTCAAGGCGCTTATCTATCTTAAAACTGTCCTATAAAAAAGACGCTTCGGATGGTTCAAAAGCTGTTTAAACCATGATTTTGACTTAGGACTGACGCTTTCTAAGTTTTGGCACTTCATTGGTAAATAGCTTTTAAACCATTAAAATATAATTATTATGAAAGCTACCTCAACTCAAAACGTTAAAAATTTATTAGCAAATTTCGATATGCAATTATTAGCTATTTTGAAAGATGATTTACGTCAGCAAAATCAAAAAATGAAAGCTACTTTAATTAATATGGCAACCAGAACTTATGATAACGAGTTGCTTGCAATTATTAAAGCCGATATTAACAAAATGAAAAAAGCGATGGGTAACACACAAGATACTTTAGCGCAAGCAGGATAATATTTTATAGCTGTTTGTTTATTTACTTTAAACAATCGGCGTTAAAATAAATTTACGTTTATTTGGATTATGCTTAGTAAAGTTTTACCTCAAACAGGCACATTGCTAATATCGGAGCCGTTTATGGCCGATCCTAATTTTAAACGTACTGTTGTTTTAATAACAGAAAACAACGCAGAAGGCACAGTGGGTTATGTACTTAACCAAAAAAGCGATTTTTTATTAAAAGATATTATTGCTGATTGTTGGGATGCCAATATGCAAGTTTTTGTGGGTGGTCCGGTTGCAAACGATACCCTACATTTTGTGCATAAAGTGCCCGAAAAAATTACCGGGGGAATTGATTTAGGAAACGGTTTGTATTGGGGTGGGGATTTTGAAGGCCTGAAAGAGCAAATCAATAATTACAACATCAAAGACGAAGAAATTAAGTTCTTTATCGGTTATTCCGGCTGGTCGAAAGATCAATTAACAGATGAATTGGAACTAAACGTTTGGATTGTTTCCGATAAATTTAATCCGGATATGGTGCTGGATGATTCCGAAGCTGATATTTGGAAAGAAGCTGTTTTAAATATGGGCATAAAATACGCCCACATCACCAATTTTCCGCAAGATCCCACGCTTAATTAGTATCCCGAAGGATAACCTTCTGATTTTAAACTTTCGGCGGATTCTTCTACTTTAACTTTCAAATCGTTTTTAAACGCAATAACTCTTTCTGCGATAGAATGATCTGCCACGCTTAGGATCTGAGCCGCTAAAATTCCAGCGTTCTTTGCGGCGTTTAAAGCCACGGTAGCCACCGGAATCCCGTTAGGCATTTGTAAAATAGAAAGTAAAGAATCCCAACCATCAATAGAATTACTTGATTTTACCGGAACACCAATTACAGGCAATGCAGTTATGGAAGCCACCATTCCAGGTAAATGAGCAGCTCCGCCAGCACCTGCAATAATCACTTTTATACCTCTATCGGCAGCGGTTTTTGCATAATCAAACATCCTTTCTGGCGTACGGTGAGCCGAAACCACAGTTAATTCGTAATCTACACCTAGGGTTTTAAGCACATCAGCAGCTTCTTCCATAATGCCTAAATCAGACTTGCTGCCCATAATGATACCTACTTTTGCTTTACTCATTTTATGCTTTTACTTTAATGGTTTCCTTAATAAATTTTGCTTTTTCAATTGCTCTTTGGCGGTCTTCGTCCACAATTGTAACGTGACCCATCTTACGGAAAGGTTTGGTGTATTTTTTACCGTAAAGATGAACGTACACACCTTCGTGTTTTAGAATTTCTTCTAAACCTTCGTACACTGCAACACCATTGTGCCCGTTTTCGCCCAAAAGGTTTAACATAATGGCGTTTGCAACCGCTTTGGTACTTCCTAACGGGAGATTGAAAATTGCTTTGATGTGCTGGTCAAATTGCGAGGTGTAATTGCCTTCGATGGTTTGATGTCCGCTGTTGTGGGGACGTGGTGCCAATTCGTTAACCAAAATCTGATGATCTTTGGTCAAAAACATTTCCACTGCTAAAATACCCACCATGCTTAATCCCGAGGCAATGTTTTTTGCAATATCTTCTGCTTTTTGCTGAATTTCAAAACTGTACGTTGAAGGGGAAATTAAAAATTCCACCAGATTAGCTTCCGGATTGAAATCCATTTCAACCATCGGAAAAGTTTTCATTTCACCATCGGCATTTCTGGCAACAATTACCGCTATTTCTTTCTCAAAATCTACTAAGCTTTCTGCCAAAGACGGCTGATTGAATGCTTCGTCTAAATCTTTAGTGTTGGCTATTTTTTTAACGCCTTTTCCATCGTAACCATCTTTTCGTAGTTTTTGGATAAAAGGGAAAGGCAAATTTGCTTGTGCCAACTGTTCTTTAGAGCTGAAAAGTTGGAAAGCTGACGTTGGGATATTATTTTCTTTAAAAAACTGTTTTTGTAAGCCTTTATCCTGAATTAAACGGATGATACGCGGTTGAGGATAAACCGTGACTCCGTTTTTTTCTAGCTCTTCTAAGGCTTCAATATTTACTTTTTCAATTTCTATGGTAATTAAATCCAGGTTTTTACCAAAATTATAAACGGTTTCGTAATCACTTAACGAACCCACTTCAAAGTAATCGCAAATGTTTTTGCAAGGCGCATCAGCATCCGGATCTAAAATGCTTACCGAAATATTGTAATTGATCGTTTCCTGAATCAGCATTCGCCCCAATTGTCCGCCACCTAAAATTCCTAATCGGGTTTGTGATATTGATTTCATTTATTTTGTATAAAGTTTTGTTTTGTAGATGTATAAGGGGTTAAATATTAGCCAAACTTTCTTTTTCAATTAATTTCTGCAACTCCAAAATACCACCGATTAAAGCTTCGGGGCGGGGCGGGCAACCTTGTACATAAATATCAACCGGGATAATTCGGTCAACGCCTTTAACCACATGATAGCCGTGTTCCCAATATGGGCCACCACAGTTGGAGCATGAACCCATAGAAATCACGTATTTTGGTTCGGGCATTTGCTCGTATAATTTTTTAATACGTTCTGCCATTTTAAAAGTAACCGTTCCGGCAATAATAATTACATCGGCTTGCCGTGGCGAAGGCCTTGGGAAAACGCCAAACCTATCTAAATCGAAATTGGAAGCCATTGACCCCATCATTTCAATTGCGCAACAGGCTAAACCAAAGCTTAAAGGCCATAAAGATGATAACCTCGCCCAATTCATTAAATCATCAAGCTTAGTGATCACAATTCCGGTGTTTTCTAATTGCTTTTCTAAACTCATGCTTTTTTAAATCTTGGCGTAAACTTGGGTTTGGCAACAACAGTTTCGGTTTGGATTACGGGCGTTTCTGTTTTTTTATTTTGAAAAGGAATGTATTTTTCCTGATTAATCTTGTCGTAGGCGTTTAATGGAATGGCGGTATCAACTGTTGGTGAAACTGTATTCGGTTTTATCCAATCCAAGTCTTTTTTACGCCAAACGTAAACTAATCCTAAAATTAAAATACCTAAAAAAGCCAGCATCTCGGTTAAACTAAGCCAGCCCCAACGTCCGTCAGTAGCAATCAATTCTTTATCTGCAAAAACCGTTGACCAAGGGAAAACGAAAATCATCTCTACATCAAACAATAAAAAGATGAGCGCAATTACATAAAAACGACTGTTAAATTGTATCCAAGAGCTTCCAGTTGGTTCTTCTCCACATTCGTAAGAACTGTTTTTCTCCGGATTTGGATGGTGTGGGGCAATTAGTTTATTTACTGCAAATGCACCACCAACAGCCAATAAGCCAGTAATCAAAAAGATTAATACTTTGCCAAATTCGGTAATGCTGGAGACTTCTTCCATACCACAAAGTTAATTAATGAGCGCATATTTTTAGCAAATATTAAAGATATGATTTTAAAATGCCATTTTTGAAGCATGAATTACGATGCGGTTATTATTGGTGGCGGTGCTTGCGGGTTAATGTGTGCAGTGCAAGCCGGTTTTTTAGGTAAACGCACTTTAATTTTGGAGAAGAACGGACAAGTTGGCGCCAAGATTTTAATCTCTGGCGGAGGGCGCTGTAACTACACCAATTTATATACTTCGGCAAATAATTTTATCTCTGCAAATCCGCATTTTGTAAAGTCGGCTTTATCACAATGGACGGTGAATGATTCCATTTCTTTTTTTGAAACCTATGGGATTACAGGGCAGGAGAAAACTTTGGGACAGCTTTTTCCAACCTCTAACAAAGCAAAAGATGTTGTAAATATTTTTACCAATTTATGCGAACAGTTAGACCAAACTATTTCTTTAAATAGCGATGTAAAATCGGTAAAGCAGATTGAAAATGGTTTTGAAATCGGTTTCGAGAAAAACGGTAAAACTCAGACGATTTCGGCAACAAATGTGGTAATGGCAAGTGGTGGTTTGCCGATTGCAAAAATGGGGGCCAGTGATTTTTCATTAAAAGTTGCACAACAATTTGGATTAAAAATAGAGAAAACCGCTCCGGCTTTAGTGCCTTTAACCGTTACCGGAAAAGAGGAAGCGTTTTTTGCTGGCTTGTCTGGCAATTCAATTTTTGCAAATGTAATATTGCCTCATATCAGTTTCGAGGAAAATATATTGTTTACGCATTGGGGACTAAGTGGCCCGGCTATTTTGCAAATTTCGTCGTATTGGAAACCAGGAGACAGTATTATCATAGATTTATTACCCCAGCAAAATATTGTGGAATTGATTGAGCAGGAGCGAAGCCTAAACGGGAAAAAGCAATTATCCACTTTTTTAAGCACATTTTATACCCGTAAATTTGTTGATGCCATTGCAGATTTAATCCCGACCCACAAAAACTTGGCTTCGTTAAGTAAAGATGATTTTTTTGTAATTGAGCGTTTTATCCATCAATTTAAAGTAAAGCCAGCGGGCGATAAAGGCTACGATAAAGCCGAAGTAATGCGTGGAGGTGTTTCCACCGATGAGCTTTCGTCTAAAACTTTGGAAGCTAAAAAGGTTCCTGGTTTATTTTTCGGTGGCGAATGTGTTGATGTTACAGGTTGGCTGGGCGGTTATAACTTTCAATGGGCTTGGGCATCTGGCTTTGTAATTGCGCAGCATATTTAGATAGGGTGGAGAGAGCCAAGAAATAGGAGCCAAGAAATAAGGGCCAAGAAGCAAGAAACAAGAGCCAAGATGCTTGTTCGTATGGTTACTTTCGGGGTGGTATCAGAACCAATACAAACCTAAACAATCCCCATCCGGTTTGAATCCAGTTTTATCAGTATAAACAATAAAATGGTGAAACTTAAAAGTGATGAACCTCCGTAACTTATAAACGGCAAAGGAATCCCAATTACGGGCATTAGCCCAACCGTCATGGCGATGTTTACAAAAAAGTGGCAGAAAATAATGCAGGCAACGGCATAACCATAAATTCTACTGAAAGATGAGCGTTGCCTTTCGGCCAGATGGATAATCCGCATCAACAGAAAAAGATAAAGTGCAATCACCACAAAACTGCCTACAAAACCCCATTCTTCGCCAACGGTACAAAAAATAAAATCGGTGCTTTGTTCTGGTACAAAGTTGAATTTTGTCTGAGTTCCTTGCAGATATCCCTTTCCCCACAAACCACCAGAACCAATTGCAATTTTTGATTGATTTACGTTGTAACCTGCGCCTCTCGGGTCTTTTACTATCCCAAGCATTAAATCAATACGTACTTTTTGGTGAGGTTTTAAAATGTTGTTGTAAGCAAAGTCAACACTAAAAACAAACATGACGCAGAGCAAAAATCCACCAACAAAAGCGGTTATTATTTGGCGATATCTGCGGTAATTGTATATTAAAATAATAAGAAGCGCTAACAAACCTAATATTACATATAGTTTTGAAAACAAGAGCGTTAATATGAAGAGCAATATCATCAAAAGACTTGCAACTAAGTATATAGGCGATAAACCCTCTCGGTATAAAACAAAAATTAAGGAGGTAAAAACCAATGCCGAACCAGCATCTGGTTGCATGATAATTAATAAAACTGGTACCGCTAATATCCCTAAGGCAGGTAATAAAGTTTTAAATTCGGTGAGTTTTGCGTTTGTTACACTTAGGTGCCTTGCCAATAGCAAGCAAGTTGCCCATTTCGCAAATTCCGATGGCTGCAATCTAAAACTACCAATTGGAATCCAAGCTTGGTTTCCGCCAACGTTTCTACCAATTACCAAAACAATTATCAGTAAAAAGATGGTTATTCCGTAAAATACCGGTGAAAAAGCGAACATAAACTTGCTATCGAGTAGTAGAATAACGGCTCCCACAATGATGGAGACAATAATAAAAATCAGCTGTTTGCCCGAGTTACTTGAAAGGTTCATCAGCGCTTCTTCCTCATTATAAACCGCTGCATGAATGTTGAACCAACCGATAGCTAGTAAACAGAGATAGATAAAAACTGTTAAAAAATCTACGTTGAAGAAAAAGTTTCTGCTTTGGTTATTCATTTTCTTAAAGTGATTTTTTGTTATTCGGGATTACCGCCGGTTGTATGATTTTACGATCGCTTTTAGCAGTATCTGGCTTTGTTCCCGGACGAACATAAAGTTTCTTTTGTCCCGGTAATAGATTAGCGTTAACCAATCTGTCGGTATAATATTTTGGTCTGCTGATGGAATCACGTAAGTATTTTTCAATCATTAAACTGGCGATTGGGGCAGACCAAGTTGCACCGTAACCGGCATTTTCTACTACTACAGCAATAGCAATTTTGGGATTTATCCTCGGCGCAAACGCAATAAAAACCGAGTGGTTATCGCCATGTGGGTTTTGTACTGTACCGGTTTTACCACAAATTTCTATATCGGCAATTTTTGCATTGTAAGCTGTTCCGTTGGGTGCGTTCACTACACGGCTCATCCCCTCAATAACGGAGTCAAAGTATTTTGCGTCAATCCCGGCGGAGTTTTTCTTAGTATATTCTTCCTTGATAATTTTTTTATCGCCCATGGCCTTAATAAGATGGGGCTTGTAATAAAACCCACGGTTGGCCACAATTGCCGTTACGTTTGCCATTTGAAGGGGCGTAATTCCTAATTCCCCTTGGCCAATTGATAAAGAAATGTTAAACGAGGAGGTCCATTTGTCGTTTCTGAAAGATTTGGTGTAATAATCTGCAGTTGGGATTAAGCCTTTACGCTCTGCCGGCAAATCAATACCCAAAGTGTCCCCAACGCCAAACTTCATTACGGCTTCTCGCCATCTTTTATAAGCATTAACAGGTTTGGCGCCAGTTTGGTCAATCATACGGGCATAGGTATAACCGTAATAAGTGTTGCAGGATGCCTCAATAGATTGGGCTAAATTTATGGTTCCGTGGACGTGTGTACAGCCCATAAAACCTCTTCGTCCGTAACGGTAACCGCCCGGGCAGTTATAATACGTGTTTGCTGTAATTAGCCCAAATTGTTGGGCCACCAAAGCATTAATTACTTTAAATATAGAACCAGGAGGATATTCTGCCTGAATAGGACGGATAAACATGGGCTTGAAAGGATCTCTCAATAACTTCATATAATTGTTTCCTCTTTGCCTACCAACCATCATATTAGGATCGTATCCGGGACTACTGATTGAAGCTAAAATTTCACCGGTTGATGGTTCTATAGCTACCACACTGCCAATTTTGTTGTGCATCAGCATCTCGCCAAACATTTGTAGTTTTTTATCCAATGATGAAATTAGGTTGTCTCCGGCAACAGCTGTAGTATCATATTTTCCGCCGAAAAAGCTTCCCTGTTCGCGGTTGTGTACATCAACCATAATATTTTTTACACCACGTTGCCCCCTCAAAAATTCCTCGTATGATTTTTCTATTCCGGTTTTTCCGATGTAATCTCCCTGACTGTAGAAGCCGTCGTATTTTTCGATTTCACGGTCGTTTACTTCGCCAATGTATCCTAAGAATTGTGCGGCTGTAGAATCAGGATAAAACCTTACCGAACGGTTTTGAACATAAAAGCCCGGAAACTCAAAAAGCTTTTCCTGAAAAGCGGCGTAAGTTAAAGCCGATAGCTGTTTTTGAAATAAGGATGCTCGATATAAAGAGTAGTTTTTTGCTTTTTTAAAGGCTTTATCGAAATCTTTCTTGTCAATTTTAATTAGCCTGCAAAAATCTAGGGTATCCATTTCCTTTACTTGGCCGGGGATAACCATTAAGTCGTAAACAGGCTCATTTTGTACTAAAACCTCTCCGTTTCTATCTAAGATAACTCCACGGGCGGGGTAAATAATCAGTTTCCGGAGTACATTGTTATCTGCAGAGAGTTTGTAAGAATCATCAACAACCTGAATGTAATACAGTTTGCCCAGCAAAATTAAACTAACTAAAATAAAAATGCCTTGGATAATGTACCGCCGTTTGAAAAAACTGTTCATTTACGCTGTTTCTTTGTAAAGAATACTATTTCTGATATAAAAATCAAAGTTAAGGTAAATAAAGAACTGACGAATACCCGGCTTATTGTGGTTGTGATTTCCGAAAAACGAAATACTTCGAAATTTAGTAGGAAAAAGTGGTGCACCAGCGTTAAAACCAGGGCATAAAAGAAAAACCAGCGGAAACCCATGATTGCTAAAGTTGGTTCGGGATCACTATCGTAATTATCTTTTTGTACAGTGATGCTGGTAATAGAAACCCTTACAAAAGCAGTTATTACGCAAGCGCTGGCATGTAAACCTAGGGTATCGTTAAAAACGTCGATATTTAAACCTATTAGAAACGAGAGAAAAAAAAGTAGCCAATTTGGCGTTTCAAAAGGTAATAAAAGGATAAACAAAATATAAATGTAGGGTGTATTTAACCCAAACAAAATCATGTTTTTGAGTAAAAATACCTGAATAACCACCAATAAAATGTACCTGATGATATTTTTAATGATACTATTCATTTAAACTCTCCTTATTCTGTTGTTCCAACATTTCTTGTTCTGTTTGGAAATTGTTTTTTATCACATAAACGTACTGTAAAGCATAAAAATTGGTTGCCAATTTTACAGAAATATCCAAAAAGCTTCCGCCTCCCTTAACTCCGGCTTTTAAAACTGTTCCAATTAATATTCCTTTCGGAAAAATTACGCCTAATCCCGAAGTGATAACTTTTGCTTTCGGTTTTAAATTAAGCTGGTTTGGAATATCCGTTAATGTTACTATGCTTGGGTCTTTTCCTTCCCAAATTAAAGGTCCAAAATAAGGTGTGCCTTCAATTGACGAGGTAATACGGGTATCTTCATGTAGAACAGATTGAATGGAAGCGAAATTTTCTGAAACATTCCAAACAATGCCAACAACGCCACTAGGGCCAATTACGCCCATTCCTTTTTTTATTCCTTCTTTTGATCCACGGTTTATAGTGATGTAATTGTTTCTGGAGGTGATGGATTTATTAACCACCTCTGCCAAAATGTATTCGTATTTTACTTTGTGAACAGTATCTATTACCGTTTTAGAGGTCACACTATCATCTAAAAATGAAGATTTTAGTTGGCTTCTTAATCGAATGTTTTCTTTTGCCAAGCTATCGTTAACTAAATTTAAATCTAAATATTTGTTAATGGAATTAACCTTTTGATATACGCTCCCTATAATTTGGTTTGAACTATTGAAAGTACTTGCTCTTTGAAAATCGTTGTTACGGATGAGCAATGCAAAAGAAATGGTAAGGTAAATGATTAAGAAAAAAAAAGCGTTGTATTTACTAACGAACCTCCAAAGATTTAACATAGTTTTTTGCTAAATATGATTTAACATGAAGGTTTTAAAACGTGATACAAAAAAAATATTATGCAGTCTTGATTTAAAAGGAGCTGTTTTTTTTGGCAAAGCATGATAATATTTTGTCTGATAGCGTGTAACATTATCAATAAAAATATACGTTTATTGATATATTTTCAAAGATATAGAAAATAGATAAGATTAGAAAAAGACCTAGATTAGTTTACAAACGCTATGGCGCTACTTTTTCTTTTTTTGTACCTAATAAGCCTAAACTCATAATAATACTTGTTGACAGTATCATTAAAAACAGAAGCCCTGTTTCTACTCCATTAATACGCATTTCTTTAGGCAAATTGTAAAATAAAAGGATACTAATTAAGCCCCGGGGTGTAATAAATAAAATAGGACTGATGGGAACTTTTGCTACAAATTTTAAGTAAAGAAGCCTGATGAGGTAAGTGGCGATTAAAATTAGTAGGCCGTATTGTAGCAATGTTAAATCCTGGAACTGATCTATTACTATCGTGAATCCAAAAATCACGAAAAAGAAAGTTCTCATCAAAAACGCACTCTCTGCGGACAACTGGTGCAATTGCACTAAATCTTTTGAAAGGTTTGGATAAATAAAATATTTTCTAAAAAGCGGAATCCTTATTTCATCGGCGTTATTTAAAAATAAGCCAAATGCTAATACAATAATGAGCGCAGAGAGGTGATAACTTTGACCTATCGCATAAACAAGTACTAAAATGGAGATGATCAGGAAGAATTTTACGTGATGGCTTATTTTGCCAATTAGATATAATAGAAGCAAGCATGAAAGCGATGCGAACAGAAAAATTAAAACCAATTCTATCCCTAAACTTGCAAAGGCCGAAACGTTAAAGCTATCATTACTTATCGCAAAATTAAACAGTATAATTCCGGAAATATCAGAAAATGAAGATTCGTAGATTACGAATTCGCGGTTTTGTTTGGTAAGATTAGCTGCAGACGGTATTGCGATGGAAGAGCTTATTACGCTAAAAGGGATTGCGTTAGCAAAACATAAAAAATACGATTGGGATGTTAGTTCGTATAAAATAAAAGTGATTGCAACCGTTGTTAGCAACAATATAATAACCGCTGTTAATAAGGTTTTTTTTATCAGTTTGTTTTTTTCCTGATCGTATTTTAAATCTAAAGCTCCTTCAAAGACTATTAATATTAAACCTACTGTGCCAAGCGTAGGTAATACCGTTAAAAAATCGAAAGTCTCGATTCCGAAATAAGTAACAATCTGTTTTAAACCGATACCTAAAAAAAGCAATAGCAAAACCGATGGAATTTTGGTTTTTTTTGCGATCATATCAAACAGGTACGAGAAAATTACCAGTCCGCTAAGTATTATAAGTATGGTATATGTAGTCATAAATTAAGCTAAGCTTTAATGGATAAATATAATCGATTTTTACGATTATGAATTATATTATGCCATAAACTGAAGGGTTGATCGACGTTTTTTGGTTTTTTATAATTAATAATTAAATATATTTCTTATATTTGCGCACTTTCAGGCCGTTAATTCAGATGATGGCTTTTTTCTTTTAATAATAATCAGATTTATTGTTTACAGATTCGTATTAAACTGATATCGGTTTTTGCGCTATGTATCTGTTTATTAAAACAAACAAATTTGGACATGATTTTCCAATCAAATCAAAAATAAAGATGGAATTTAAAATTATAGATAAAAATACGGGAGAAGACAAAATCTTCTCGAATGATGCAATAGCGGATTTTTTAGAAGTCCACTTAGGTCGCTTTGGCGATAAAAAGGACGATATTTTAAAATGTTTAAAGTATGTATTTAATAAAGGTGGATTTATAGCCGTTGCCGTTGATAGCGATGAGCTTTTGGGCGCCACAGTAATCAACGAAACCGGAATGGATGGATATATCCCTGAAAATGTTTTGGTTTATATTGCCGTACATGAGAGCCAACGAGGCAAGGGCGTAGGCAGTAAGTTAATGCAAAAAGCTATCGATCAAGCAAAAGGAAGCATTGCTTTGCATGTAGAAGCTGATAACCCGGCAAAAAAACTTTACGAAAGTTTAGGCTTTACTAATAAATATTTAGAAATGCGTTTGCAACGCTAAAAGTTACCGATTTTCTCAAATTGGTAATCGAAATTGAATAAAAATAAATGGCTTATCTTAATTTATATAAACACAAGCTGCAGCACAATTACAATATGTTGCAACAGTGGTTTAAAGAAAATGATATTGAATGGGGCGTAGTTTCTAAATTGCTTTGTGGAAACCGCCTTTATTTAGAAGAACTGGTAAAATTAGGCGTAATCGAGTTTCATGATACCCGCATCAGTAATTTAAGAATGATTAAGCAGGTAGCGCCAAATGCACAAACTGTTTATATAAAGCCGCCCGCCAAGCGAAGCATCAGCAGTATCATTAAGTTTGCAGATGTAAGCTTCAATACTGATTATACCACCATAAAAATGCTGAGTGATGAAGCTGGCAAACAAAAAAAGACGCACAAAATAATTGTTATGATTGAGATGGGCGATTTGCGTGAGGGTGTACTTGGCGACCATTTGATAGCGTTTTATGAAAAAATCCTGCACCTGCCTAATATCAATATCGTAGGCTTAGGAACAAACTTAAATTGCCTTAACGGAATTATGCCTTCGCAGGATAAATTGATACAGCTTAGCCTTTATAAACAACTTATTGAAGCAAAGTTTGATATTGAAATTCCGTGGATATCCGGAGGAACAAGCGTAACCGTTCCGCTTTTGATTAAGCAGCAGCTGCCAAAACAGATCAACCATTTTAGGGTAGGTGAGGTGCTGTTTTTTGGACTGGACTTATTTACCAACCAAACCATTGAAGGAATGCATAACGATGTTTTTAAGCTTTACGCAGAAATTATTGAGCTGTACGAAAAACCCATGATACCTAACGGCGATCAAGGTTTTAACGTTTCTGGAGAAACCCCGAGTTATTCTGCTGAAGATTACGGCAAACACTCTTACCGGGCAATTTTAGATATTGGTTTGCTGGACTGTAATCCTCAATATCTGATTTTAGAGGACGAAGAAATAGATATTATTGAGGCCAGTTCTGATATGTTGGTTTTAGATGTTCATCAAAATAGTAAAAACTATAAGGTAGGCGATTTAATTAGTTTTAAACTCAAGTATATGGGAGTTTTAGGTATGATGAATTCTAATTATATAGACAAATTGATAGTTAGTTAGTCATTCAAACCTTTGCCTGCAAGAATTTTCGGGATGGATTTTTCGATTCTGGATTCGCGGGTTTTAGCTTGTTTGGGTTGAGAAAAGAATAGATTGTAGGCTCTTTGTCTGCCGGGAGTTAACGCTTCGAAAGCTTTTTTTAAGATTGCATTTTGGTCAATTTTACTTTGGAACTCTTCCGGGAAAACCAAATCGGTGTGTTTTTTTAATTCAACTTTTAAGCCTGCTTTTTCAACCTCGATAGCTTCGTAAATATAGGTTTTTAACGTTTTCTCAATCGATATGATTTCCTGTAAGTTGGTAAATCTCATTTGGCGAGCGGCTTGTACGTTTTCGCTTTGCTGAATCAATATCTTTTCTGCATCATTTAGTAAAGCACCTTTAAAAAACAGTACTGCACAATATTCTTTAAACCCATGAATTAAAACCACATTGCTGTTGTTAAAAGTGTAGCAAGGTTGTCCCCATTTAATAGTTTCTTCTAAAGGGCATTGGAGAATAATTTCTCTCAACTTTTTCATTTCTGCTTGCCATTTTTTGGCGCCGTTTAAAAGGGTGTCTACTTTTGGGTTCATGAAGATTTTATTTGTTAGCACTGGTTCTTTTATAAAATTCTTTACCGACTCTGTCAATATGGGCAACAAATTCTGGGTTGGTGAGTTTATCGTAAATAGTTACATCAAACTTATAGGGAAGCATTAAGTCGTCTAGCTCAAATTCAAGTTTTTTTTGTAGTTCCAAATTAATGTCGTGACCTTTTAAGGTAATATCAATATCGGATGCAGATTTGTGTGTTCCTTTTGCCCGAGAGCCATAAATGGTTACTGTTTTTATGTCTTCGTAATTCGTAAAAACGTTTTGTATGCTCTTGATTTCTTCTTTTGTTAAACCAAAATCTGTCATCCTATAAAAGTTTGCCCTGTTCTCCGCTTCTTTTGGATTCTATTAAATTTTGAAATTCTAAAAAAGCAGGATAATAACTGTTTATAATTTTATCATATATCTCATCAGCGGTTTCTTGATTATAGGTATGCGAAGTTTTATTTCTGCTGCTGATCATATCCATCCAAATATTTCCGTTGGAGATTAACTGGAGCTGAAAAGCTTCTCGGGTCGCATCTCTGCTTCCGCCGATAGTTGGATTGCCTTGGTAAACAGCATAGTCTTTCATCACATTCCAAGCCAGTTCGTGTGTATATTCAAAGCTTTGGATTAACCCTTGTTTGATGATTTCATCTAATACATTGTTATCTTCCAAAGAATAGTTGACTTTAATGTATTCAACAGCTTGGCTTAGTTTGTTTAAAGCTTTATTAAAATTAGAAAACCGTTGTTGCCATCTGATGTCTTCTTCCATTTTTAGTGATTAATAAAATGTTTTGAATTACATTAAAGATATAAAATAAACAAAACCAACCAAAAAGCTCCTGACTTTCAGGTTGGTAAACCTTACCGCGTTTATCCCAAGATAGCGCTCACTTCAATTTCAATCAAAATCTCAGGATCAATCAGTTTCGAAACTTCAACCATTGTAGTTACCGGTTTAATGTCTTTAAAGAACAATCCGTGGGCTTTTGCTGCTTCTTCCCATTGACTAATGTCGGTTAAAAACATGCGAGTTCTTACCACGTTTTCTAAAGAAGCGCCCGCATCTTCTAAAACTTTTGTTAGTTTATCTAAAATGGCTTTGGTTTGGTCGTACATGGTGGTTAAACTGTTGCCATCTTCATCTTTTGATGCTGTTGTACCTGCAATTTCAATGGTGTTGCCAACTTTTACGGCTCTGCAGTAACCGATAATATCTTCCCAGGGAGATCCAGAAGTGAAATTTTGTCTATTGTTCATTTTATTTGATATGCTTTAAATTTTGCGCAAAATAGTTTTTTGGATTTGTTTTAGAAAGCACAAAATTACCACCGTTGGTGTACATCAGGTTTGATGTATTTGGTGTAAATTTTTTCGATATCTGCAATTTGCGAGTGGTTAAGTGTGGCATAATCTACCGCGTTAACATTGTCTTCCAATTGTTTTACATCAGAAGCACCTGGAATTACACAGGAAATTTCCTCGAAATGTAAAATCCAACGCAAGGCCAATAGCGGAAGCGACGCATTTGGAAACAATTTTTTCAGTTCTTCAACTGCTGCTAATCCTTTCTCGTAATCTATTCCCGAAAATGTTTCCCCTTTATCAAATGCTTCTCCGTTCCGGTTAAAATTCCGGTGGTCATCTTTGGTAAATGTACTTTGCTTATCAAATTTTCCGGTAAGCAAACCACTGGCTAAAGGAACTCGGGCTATTAAGCCGATGTTGTTTTTTTGAGCTTCTTTAAACAATAATTCGTTGGGGCGTTGCCTAAACATATTGTAAATCAGCTGGATGCTACAAACGTTGCTGTATTGCATGGCTTTTAAGCCTTCTTCAACTTTTTCGATACTTACGCCTAAAAACTGGATTTTTCCCTCGTCTTTTAATCTATCAAAAAGTTCAAAAAATTCTGGTTGGTAAAAAACATCACTCGGCGGGCAATGAAGTTGGATTAAATCAATTGTTTCCAAATTCATGTTTTTTAAGCTGTCTTCCACAAATCCACGGATTGCTTTTGTGGTATAAGCTTCTGCTTTATGCGGATTTAGTTTTCTCCCGCATTTGGTAGCTACATAAATTTGTTCTTTTCTCGATCTAACCAGTCTTCCAACTGCTTTTTCGCTGTGACCGTCGCCATAAACGTCTGCCGTATCAATAAAATTAATTCCTTTATCAACGGCTTTATTTAAAATTTCATCTGCATTGGAATGGCTAAAATCGGCTCCCCATTTCCCGCCAACTTGCCAAGTTCCTAAACTAACTTCCGATACGTTGAAGCCTGTTTTCCCTAATAGTCTGTATTTCATGATATTAATGATAGAATAAGTGAATTTGAATGATAGAATGCAAAAACCGTACTATTGAATTTAATTCAATCCTTCACTCATTCTCTCCTTCAAAATTATCCTTTATTGTAATTTGTACTCGTAAACAGATCTGGCGATATTCCCATTTAAATCAATGCCTTCTAAAATCACTTTATAGGGGCCTTTATCATCGCTATTATAAAACTCGAAACTTCCTTTGCCATCTTTATCGGTTAAAACTACGGGATTCCAGTAAATAGTGGTGCGGTAATCCTGAACCTGTAAACTTGTTTTTGGTCCGGCATATTTTGGAACGTAAAAGTGACGTTCTTCATCGTAACCTTTTGGTTTAAAGGTAAGAACGTTGTTTGGCGGAAACAATTCTTTCAGTTGGTCTTTGGTTAATTTTACTTTTTTAATCTCTTTCATATTAATAACCATCACACCCAAAGTATTGTTGCGCTGGTTAATTCCGGTAAGTCCGTCGTTGTTAAAAACCTCGATAGATTCGATACCTTTTGGATCAAGACCCAATAAATAATTTACATCTACGGGCATTCCGTTAGCGTAAATCTCGATAGGTGTTCTGTTACCTTGGTTATAAGTTTTTGATAAATAAAGCTGATAATCAATATAGGTAAGTCCAGCGGTGCTTAAACAGTTTGTTAAAATATTGCAACCGGCAAACTGGTCGCCCGAAACTTCTCTATCTGCCTGCATACTTAAGCCGCTTAAGGCGCTATAATCTGCATGACTGGGCTTTTTGGCAGCTGCGGCTTTTACCACAACTTCTTTTAACATAAATGCACTGCGATGTTCAATTTTACTGTTTGATAAATAAGTGCTCATAAAGCTGTCGATATTTAAAACATTATCGGGTTTATTGATGTTACGAATTAACGATGGATAGCCTTCTCCATCAACCATAATCCGTAAATCTTTAGAATTGATATTGTTTCTGGCGTTGATGATTACTTCGGAAGAATCTTTGAAAATCAGATTTTTGAAAGCAAATCTTCCATCTTTATCTGTTGTTCCGGTTACGCTATAATGTTTATCAGGTATTTGGAACAGTAAACGGGCTTTTTCAAGAGGCATTCCATCACTTCTTCTGATGGTTCCGGTTACATCAATACCCTGTTCAGGAATTACTGATATTTTAGGCACTTTATCAGCCGCGATATCTGCGTAAGAAAAACTGCTGTAACCTTGTGTAAGCAACAGATTGTCTAAATCTGTTAAACGGTTAGCGTTTTTGGTATTGAAATAATAGTTAGGCTGTTCAATGTAGCCTGCAATATATGAACTCAGTAACAAATTGCTATAAACAGTGCTTTCCTTGTTTTCATCAAAAGGTACTTTTGCGGCGTTAATAACCGAGACAGCATAATTTCCGTGATCTGGATTAAGACCGCCAACGGTTTCCAAATTGAATTTTATTTTCTGACGGCCTTTGTATGATGGAAGATCGGGCTTTAAATTGATTTTAACGAAATCTTTTCTTTGGATAAAAGCCAAACGCTCCGAATAAGGCTTATAATCGGGTCTTAAAACGGAAATCTGCAATAGGCCGTTTGGTAAATTATCAGTGGGTAAAACAATGGTATAGGTTTTTAGTCTTAAAATACTTTGGG
Organism: Pelobium sp.; assembly: GCA_035496935.1. GTDB lineage: Bacteria > Bacteroidota > Bacteroidia > Sphingobacteriales > Sphingobacteriaceae > Pseudopedobacter. The sequence goes on from DATJED010000023.1 coordinate 73,117, forward strand.
CTGCGTAAAACAGCGCATTTCCGTTTTGTGCTACTAAATAAAAAGGTTGGTTTTTGTTTTTCTGCAAAAAGTTATCTGTTGTATTTATCGAGATATAAAGGCTGTCGCTTTTTTGCGAAAGAGATAATGCGATGCCATCATCGGTAACTGCCGGTAGCGCCACGTTTTTTTTAACGCCATTAGCAAAAGTAACTTGTGCGGTATAACTTTCACCTACTTTTGGCGTGAAAGAAAATGTACCTATTCCTAAATGTTGGGCTTTAAATTCGGCAAGCTGTTTCCCATTCTGATCTACCAAAATACCTTTAGCATCAACGCCCAAGCCGTTCGAACTGATGGCTTTAAAGCCTACTTTAGTTTCAACCCCGTTTAAAAGACTTCCGCCTTCTGGAAAAAACTGGATGTCGTTTTCTAAAATGGCAGTTTTTAAGCTGAAATCTTTGTTAATTACTTTTCTATCGCCAACTTCAACAGCTGTGCTTAAAACGCCACTGTTTAAAGCAACTTTGTTTGAACTGCTAAAATCCAAATTGATAACGCCGTTGGCATCTGTGGTTTCTTTTCCGCGGGCAATTCTGTTAAAATCGGCATTTACCTCCCAGCTCACTTTTTTGTTAGCCAAAGGTTTGCCGTCCGCATCTTTATAAGCAATTTTTGTTTTTACGTTTTGCGATTTATCATCGATACTTCCGTTAAAGTTGATTTGCGTAATCAGGTCTTTGTTTAAAGCATTTCCGATAACAATATTTTTAGAGAAAAAATAATCGGCATCGCGGTTAAGCATCCACTTTGTAAAGGCTCTAACATGGTAATTCCCCTCTTTAAAATCCGGATAAGGCAGTAAAAAACTACCTGTAGCAACACTGCTTTCTACGGGTAATTTTAAACTTTTCACCAGCGAATCTCTATCGCTGATCAGCTCCACGTATAAAATTTTACTGATAGGCGAGGGGACGTTTATTCCGGCAGTTACATATCCTTTGAACCAAATGGTATCGCCAACGGCATAATAAGGCTTGTCAAATTGCAGATAAACTTTTTCTATCGGGTTTTCGGCTGCAATTTTTGCTTTTTTCTGAGCAAGTTCAGCTAAAGGAATATTTTGGGCGTACAAAAAACTTTGGCTCATGCAGATCATTACCAAAGTATAAAGGGCTATTCTAAATTTATTCATAAATGTTTTATTCCGAATTTTAAAGTTAGCCTTTTAAGTAAGTTTGTGGTAAATAATCTGAAATTTTAAGTTTTTTTAACGTTTAGTCGGCTCGTTTTTTAAGTAATTATTATAATAAGCCGAGAAAGAGAGTTTATATTCTTCGTATCGCCTAACTTTGGATTTTTGATGAAATTCCCTTCGGAATTGAATTTACAAGCGACTGAGTGTAAGCTTTTTGCGGATGATTGTAAATATCTTCCGGATAACCTATTTCTTCTATTTTTCCTTTGTTCATCACCATCATTTTATCTGCTAGGTGTTTCACCACCGCCATATCATGGGAGATGAATATATAAGTTAGCTTAAATTCTGATTGCAAATCTTTCAATAAATTTAAGATTTGGGCTTGCACAGAAACATCCAAAGCAGAAACGGCTTCATCGCAAATAATCAGCTTGGGTTTTAAAGCCAAGGCTCTTGCAATTACAATTCTTTGCCGCTGTCCGCCCGAAAATTCATGTGGATATCTATTAAAGTGTTCGGCTTTTAAACCTACTTTTTCCAATAAATCGATAATATATGCTTTCCGCTCTTGACCAGATTTTAAGATATTATGCACCGTGAGTGGCTCCATTAAAGCAAAGCCAACAGTTTTAACCGGATTTAAAGAGGAGTAGGGGTCTTGAAAAATGATTTGAATATGTTTCCTTAACGGACGCATGTGTTCTGCATTTAAAGCAGAAATATCATGATCTTCAAAAATTATTTTTCCAGATGTTGGTTCAATTAACTTTAATATGGTTCTGCTTAAAGTTGTTTTTCCACAACCAGATTCGCCAACCAAACCAAAAGTTTCGCCGGGATAAACTTTGAAACTAATGCCGTTTACTGCTTTTGTATATTCTTTTTTGTTTGAGAAAAAACGACCTTTCTTTAAAAACCAAGTGTGTAAATCCTGCACATCCAATAGGGGAGTTTGCGTGTAAAGCTGAGTTCTTTTTGCTGAAATAGCTTCTGGACTTAAAATATATTTCGTTTTTAGATCAACCACGCTTAAATCCTGGTTTTCCGTTGCGATAATAAAATCGCTGATGGTAGGCAATCTGCTCAGTTGCAAATCCGGCGAAGGCCTGCAAGCCAATAAACCTTTAGTGTAAGAATTTTTCGGATTTAAAAATAGCTGGTTTACATTCCCCTGTTCCACAATTTTGCCGTTGCGCATCACCAAAACTTTATCCGCTATTTCGCCAATAACAGCCAAATCATGCGAAATAAAAATCAAGCTCATATTGCGTTCGTTTTTTAACCTCAGCAACAGTTCTAAAATGCTTTTTTGTACCGTTACATCTAAAGCTGTGGTAGGTTCGTCGGCTATCAATACATCCGGATTGCAAGCCAAAGCCATCGCAATCATCACCCTTTGCTTTTGCCCGCCAGAAAGTTCATGCGGAAATTTATTGAAGGTATAGGTCGGTTCGGGGATTTTTACTTCTTCAAAAAGTTGAATAGTGCGTTCTTTTGCGGTTTTTTTATCAACTTTTTGATGCAGAACAATGCTTTCGGTAATTTGGGCACCACATCTCATTACCGGATTTAACGAAGTCATCGGTTCCTGAAAAATCATTCCAATGCGGTTTCCTCTAAAAGCTTGCATCTCTTTTTCGGGCAATGCCAACAAATTGATATCGTTAAATAAAACTTCGCCTGTCACTATTGCATTTGGTGGCAACAAACGCATCAGCGCTAAAGAAGTAACAGATTTCCCCGAGCCAGATTCGCCAACTAAACCAATGATTTCTCCTTTGTTTAATTCAATATTTACGGCATCAACAACCTTAACAAAACCGGTTTCTGATTTGAAACTAATGCTTAAATCCTTGATAGATAGCTGAGACATTTAGTCGGCGTAGGTGATTTGTTCGTCGGTTAAAGTAGGCAAACCCTTAAATTTTTGTAAAAGACGGGCGGTGGTTACCACATCTTTTTGGCAATAAGTTTTAATGCGTTTTATATCCTTGTTTTTCCAATAAATATCGCCAACCATACTTCCATCAATATCGTCTTTAGGCGTTGGAATATTAAATACCGCAGCCAATAAATTTAAAGAAGTGTAGTTTTTATAATCGCCGAATTTCCAAAGTTCAAGGGTATCTAAATGGTTTATTTCCCAAGGTTTTTTGCCAGAAAGTTCCATTTGTGCCGGAATTGGCAATCCGTTAATTAACAAGCGCCTACAAATATATGGGAAGTCGAACTCACGACCATTATGGGCGCACAAACTAAGCTGTTTGGGCTGACTCGCTAACAAATTTAAAAAGCTGGAAAGTATCTCTTTTTCATCATCGCCATAGTAAGATTTTACCCTGAAACTTTGCTTGTTGGCAAACATCCCGACGGAGATGCAAACAATCTTTCCGAACTCGGCCCAAATTCCAGCCCGCGGATAAAATGCTTCCGCGGTTTCGTCGTTTTTACGCTGATAAACAGTTTTTAAATCCCACAAACGTTGCATGTTTTCTGGCAGTTCATTAAAAGTTGCGCAAGCCGGAACGGTTTCAATATCTAGAACGAGAACGTCCAGTAAGTTTATTTGAGCTAGCATATTTTGAATTTACATTTTATTTGATAACCTAAGCACAAGTTTTAAAGCCTACCAATTAAAAGTCACGCTTTCGGCAATATGTTTTACGCTTTCTTTATTGATTTTTTCTAAAGCTGGAATATGCGCAATTACATTTAAACCCGTCATTTTTTTTATGATGCTTTCACTTGCTTCGTTCGCTTCGCCGTTAAAAATAATTCCTTTTATCGGGATGTTCCTGCTTTTTAATGCTTCTACAGAAAGTAGCGTGTGGTTGATGCTGCCCAAATAATTTTTCGAGACCAAAATTACTTCTAAACCTATTTTTTTGATTAAATCGATGATTAAATCTCGCTGATTTAGCGGAACCATCAAACCTCCTGCGCCTTCAACAATGAGGTTGTTTTCGGTTTTCGGCAATTGTATTAAATCCAGATTAATTTCCACGCCATCTAGTGCTGCGGAATAATGAGGAGAAAAAGGTTGCGTTAACCGATAAGCTTCCGGGTGGAACTTTGTAGCGCCGTTGCTTATTAAATTTTTAACTTTTAAAGTGTCAGACTGGTGCAAATCTCCTGATTGTATCGGTTTCCAATAATCGGCTTTAAGCTGTTCGGTTAATATTGCCGATGTTAATGTTTTGCCAATCTCGGTACCAATTCCGGTAACAAAATATTTTTTAGTCATAAATTTAACTGACTGGTTAATTCGTAAATTTCTGCTTTCGTGTTGTGTGCGTGTAAGCAAATCCGCAAACGTTCTTTGCCTTTGGCAACGGTTGGGCTGAGGATTGCCTTTACATTGAATCCGTTTTTTTGGAGTTGCAAAGCCAAGTTTTTACAAGCCTCGTTTCCAGGGATAACCATGCTTTGTATTGCACTTTCACTTGGTAAAATGTTTGTTTTTTTATTGGAGGTTAAACGGACAAAAAGTGCAATATTTTCCTGCAATATCTGTCTTTGCGGGCTTGAACTTATTTCATCATAACCTGCAGAAATACAGGCTAAAGCATGGAAGGGCAAAGCGGTGGTGTAAATAAAAGACCTTGCAAAATTTATCAAATATCGCCTTAACAATGCCGAACCAACTACTGTTGCGCCGTGGCAGCCCAAAGCTTTTCCAAAGGTATAAATGCGGGCGAAAATTTTATTTTGTAAGTTTAAATGTTGCGCTAAACCTTCGCCATTTTCACCAAAAACACCCAAAGCATGTGCTTCGTCCACTATTAAATTAGCGTTGTACCTTTCAGCCAATTCGCTGATTTCTACTAGTGGCGCACAATCTCCATCCATGGAAAAAACGCTTTCTGTAATAATAAAAATATTCCCTTTACCCAGTTTCAGTTTTTCTTCTAAAGCCTTTAAATTATTATGCGCAAAAGTATAGCGGTTTGCCAAGCTAAGCCTTGCGCCATCAATTAAACTAGCGTGGATTAGTTCGTCGCAAATAATGGTGTCACCTCGCTGTGCAACACTTGAAAGCAGCCCAACATTAGCATCGTAACCAGAATTAAAGATTAATGCGGCTTCCGCCTGATGGAAATCAGCAATTTTTTGCTCCAATTTTTCGGTGAATTTGGTGTTGCCAGAGATAAGTCGAGAACCAGTTGCGCCGTTTTTATATGTCGGGTGCGCATCTAAAACCTGCTGTATTTTTTCTTTATGCCTTTGGAGTTGTGCAAAACTTAGGTAATCGTTAGAGAAAAAATCTGCTACATTTTCTGGGTATTGATGCAGTTCTCTTAAAGAATTTTCTTGTTTTCTTTCGTTCAGTTTTTGCTGTAAAAAGTTTTCCAAAGATTGTTTGTTTAGCTTTTTAAAATATGGTGATGAATCAAATATAAGGTTTTAGAACAATAAACTGAATGAAGGATTCATACTTTGCAAGTTTAAAAATCATCATGAACAGCGGGCAATGGGGTGCCAGCAAATAGACAATGGGCAATACGGAATAGTTAATGATGCATGTTGCAGATTTTGCCGAAACCTTGGCATTTTTTTTGGGTAAAGTTTTTATCCAATTGTTTAATTTTTAAAAGGTGATGGTTTAAGAGCGATCTTAGAAAAAACAAAAATACTGGATAGTAACGTTTTATATTTTAACCTTTAAGAGATATTGATCTTGATTTATGCTCAAACTACTAACCGCTGCTCAAACGCGTGAAGCAGATAATTTCACTATACTGAATGAACCTATTCAGTCGTCAGAATTAATGGAGCGGGCGGCTCATGCTTTTACAAAAATTTTCATCGATAAGTTTCCAGATCGGAAAAAAAGCATTCTAATTTTTTGCGGTAAAGGCAACAACGGAGGCGATGGTTTAGTGATTGCTCGTTTGCTTTTTGAGGACGGTTACCACAACATTCAAACGTTTATTGCCGATTTTAGCGAAAAGTCTAGCCCTGATTTTGATTTAAATTTGGAGCGATTGCAAGAGAAAGATACTTCTATATTTTACCTAAAGCAAGCTTCGGATATTGAGTTTTTAGACGCAGATTTTTTAATTGATGCGCTTTTGGGCTCGGGTTTAAATAAGGCTTTAGAAGGCGAGTGGCGCACTTTGGTTAAAAAAATCAATCAGTTTTCGGGTTATAAAGTTTCTGTGGATGTACCAACCGGAATGCCTTGCGAAGGCGAATTGTTTGACGATGTAATTGTGAAGTCTGATTTTACGGTTACTTTTCAACGTCCGAAACTTAATTTTTTGTTGCCCATTTCTAGCCCTTATATTAAGGAATGGAAAGTTGTAAATATTGGACTTGATGAAAATTTTATTCAAAGTACAGCTTCACCTTTTTATTGGTTGTGGAAAGGCGGAGTACAAAGATTTATTAAAGCCCGACAACCTTTTGAGCATAAAGGTTTGCTGGGCCATGCACTAATAATTGCCGGAAATAATGATACCATGGGCGCCGCTTTAATCGCAACGGAAGGTTGTGTAAAAGGAGGTGCTGGGTTAACGTCCGCGATGATACCCGAGTCGGGATTGCAAGCATTAAACACCCGTTTGCCCGAGGCAATGTTTGCTCACCGTAACCAGCTTGAAAAAACGGATTGGGATAAGTATAAAGTAATTGGCATTGGTCCAGGCTTGGGAACTTCTGAAGATTGTTTATCATTACTGAAAACTGTTTTAAAGAATTTTAAAAAACCGATGGTGATTGATGCAGATGCCATTAATTTGATTAGCGAAAACAGTGACCTGATGAAGTTAGTGCCAGAAAATTCGGTTTTCACTCCTCACATGAAAGAGTTCGACCGTTTATTTGGCACACATGACAGTTGGTGGAGACGGATCAAAACTGCGCTGAAAAAATCGGTAGAACTTAAGGTTTACATCGTATTAAAAAACAGATACACCATGATTTTTACGCCAGAAGGAATCTGTTATTTCAATTCCTCTGGCTCTCCGGCAATGGCAAGTGGCGGAATGGGCGATGCATTAACCGGGATGATTACAAGCATGCTTTCACAGGGATACGAGGTTGAGAAGGCGGTACAAATTGCGGTATTTGCTCATGGTTACGCAGGCGAACAGCTGGCGCAAAAAATGTATGTAATTCCTGCAAGTGTGCTGACCAAAAATATACCTTACGTTTTACGGGATCTGTTGCCTAAGTAAAGTGTTTTAAAACAAATAAGCCTCCAAATTTGAGGCTTATTTTGTTTGTCTTTATTCTTCAATCTTTGGGGCCGGTGGGTCTTTTGGAACAACTGTAATTCCTTTTTGTAGTAAAGAATGTTTTTTACTGTACGAGAAATAGATGACGAAACCTATTGCCAACCAAATAATTAAGCGTAACCAGTTTATCCAGCCCAAGCCATAAATCATCAATCCGCATACGATGATTCCCGCAATTGGTACATACGGAACCCAAGGTGTTTTAAATTGACGAGGTAAATCAGGGTTGGTTTTTCTAAGGATGATAACAGCGGCACAAACCAGCATAAAGGCAAACAAGGTTCCTATACTGGTCATATCGCCAACAATATCGCCCGGCACAAAAGCAGCAAACAAGCCTACCAAAACCAAAATCAATAAATTGGCTTTATAAGGTGTTTTGTATTTTGGGTGCAAATCACTAAATATTTTAGGCATTAATCCATCAACACTCATGGAATAAAACACCCTCGATTGGCCTAAAAGCATTACCAAAATAACAGACGAAAAGCCGAATAAAATAGCCACAGTTACTGCCTGACCAAGCCATGCGTAACCTGTCATGTATTTGTTAATTGCAAAAGCTACAGATGCTTCTCTTCCTGTGGTTCTAAAATCTTCTACGCTTGCAACGCCTGTAAGTACGTGTCCGAATAGTACATATAAAATAGTACATACCACTAAAGATCCAAGAATCCCGATAGGCATATCGCGTTTTGGGTTTTTTGCCTCCTGTGCGGTAGTACTAACGGCATCGAAACCAATAAACGCAAAGAATACTACACCGGCTGCACCAAGAATACCCATTATGCCACCGTAATCATATGTAATTCCTTGAGTATCAGTAAAAGTACTAACTGGTGGAATGTAAGGTGTATGGTTTGCCGGATTGATGAATCCCCAACCAATAACAATAATCAATATCACTATAGATACTTTTACCACCACAATAATTCCGTTTACTAATGCAGATTCTTGCGTTCCTCTAATCAATAACAGCGTAAGCATGGTTACAATAAATAAGGCGGGCAAGTTTATAAAACCGGTATGTAAACCATCTAAACTTGTTTCAAAAGGCGAATGACTAAGCTCATAAGGTATGGGATCAACGCCCACCACCGTGACGAGTAAATTGTTCAGATACTCTGTCCATGCAATGCCCACTGTTGCAGCGCCAACGGCATATTCTAAAATCAAATCCCAACCAATAATCCAAGCAATTAACTCGCCCATGGTAGCATAACTATAAGTATAGGCGCTACCGGCAATTGGGATGGAAGAAGAAAGTTCGGCGTAACAAAGTCCGGCCAAAGCACAGCCTATTGAAGCCACTATAAAACCGATTGTTACAGCAGGCCCGGCGTGTTGTGCGGCCGCATCCGCGGTTCTAACAAATAAACCTGCGCCAATAATGGCTCCAATTCCTAAGGCAACCAAAGAACTTGCAGATAAAGTTCTCTTCAGGCTTTTCTCCGACTCGGCAGAGTCGCTCAATAATTGATTAATTGATTTTTTTATAAATAAACCCATTGATTTGTTTTAGTTTTCGAAAAGAGTTTGAGGTAATAATTGAAATCTAAATTAAACTTAAATTCTATAAATAGTTGTTTTTTTATGACGATAATACGATAAATCTCCATTAATCCATAGTTTTTTGTGGTTTAAGTTATTTCTAATCCGAAGTTTTCAGTCCAGTACTTTAAACAAGCATAACCCTGAAGAGAGAATATTTTGGACAAAAACATCAAAGCTGGTTGAAAGAACTGCAGAATTTGGACCGTTCGCTTCGAGTTTAAACTCATTCTATTGTAACAATTCCCTCGTTGAAGCTTTGTTTGTGTAAAATATAGCTACTCTGTTATTTTATATCAAAATAAAGTTTAATTTTTGCAGTTGTTAGTCACTTAAGGCATACTTTATTTCGATTTATGAATTTTAATAAACTGAGATTTTTATTATCTCTTCTTTTTCTTTTTACTACCTCATTAGTAACCCTAGCTCAGGAAGCACCAAAGCCCAATTGGCAAAATTTAGATTACGCCACCGACTCTGTTATGGGTATTAGCGTTAATAAAGCTTACTCCGAAATATTGAAGGGTAAAAAATCGACGCCTGTAATTGTTGCAGTTTTAGATGGAGGTGTTGACATCAACCACGAAGATTTAAAACGTATAATTTATAAAGACAAAAAAGAGCGCATCAACGGAAAAGACGATGACCATAACGGTTATGTTGATGATATAAACGGCTGGAATTTCTTAGGAAACGGAAGTAAAGACATCAATTACGAAACGTTAGAATTGGTTAGGCAAATCAGAAAACTGGAGAAGAAGTTTTCGAGAATGCAGATGGACAGTGCTTCACGAGCGAATGATCCGGAGTACAAAAAGCTGATGTTAATGGAAGCCGATTTTCAAAAACAATATGCAGAAGCTATAAATAACTTCTCTGGAATATCGGGTTTTAAAGATGTGCTTGATGAAATGGAATATAAAATTGGCAAAGACTCGCTCAACTTACAAGGTTTTACCAATTTTACACCCAGTGAACCTGGCGAAGCGCAAGTAAAAAAAGTTGTTTTAAATGTGCTCACGGAGGGTGATATGGATTATGCAACTTTTAAAGAAACAGAAATAGATGACGCCTACGACCATTATTACCAAAAATTAAATTATAATTTAAACATCCATTACAATCCAAGGGTTGAATTAAGGATAAATGATCACACTCGGTTTTACGGAAACAATCATGTAACTGGCCCTGATGCTTTACACGGAACCCACGTTGCCGGAATTATTGCGGCTGATAGAAAAAATAAAATAGGTATTAAAGGTGTTGCCGATAATGTGAAAATTATGGGCGTACGAACTGTGCCAAATGGCGATGAGCGAGATAACGATGTAGCAAACGCTATCAGATATGCGGTTGATAACGGTGCGAAAATTATCAATATGAGTTTCGGAAAGTCTTATTCAGACAATAAGAAAATTGTGGACGATGCAGTTAAATATGCAGTTTCTAAAGATGTTCTGCTAATTCACGCTGCCGGAAATGATAATAACAACCTCGATACAGATAAAAATTTTCCGAACAAAACTTACGAAGATGGTAGTGGCGTAGCTTCTTCGTGGTTAGAAGTTGGCGCTTCGGGTCCCTTAAACGATGAATCCTTAAAGGCTAGCTTTTCTAACTACGGCAAAACTACTGTTGATGTTTTTGCGCCAGGAGTCGATATTTATTCAACCACACCAAATTCAACTTACCGCTCTTTAGATGGAACAAGCATGGCTTCGCCGGTAGTTAGTGGGATTGCGGCTTTAATAAGAAGCTATTATCCAAATTTAACGGCTAATCAGGTTAAGCAGATTATTATGGATTCAAGTGTGAAAGTAAGTCATCCGGTTTCAGTTGTGGTTGATAAAAATCCGGTGGAAATTAACTTTTCTGATCTTTCTATCAGCGGAGGCGTTGCAAACGCTTACACCGCTTTAAAAATGGCCGATGACATTTCAAAAGGAACAGCTTCAGAATAAATTGAATAGCTAATGATTTATTAAGCCCGTTTAATAGCGGGCTTTTTTTATTGAACAACATTGGGAACGGTTGCGTAGTTTTATTGCTCGAAATCTCCACTTAAGATATTTTTTCGTCAATTTTATCCCCTAATAACCAATTTTAATATTTAAGATTTTTTTTATGGAAAATACAAACCTGTTTGATTTAACGGGAAAAGTAGTTGTAGTTACCGGCGGTACGGGCGTTTTGGGCGAATCTTTTGTAAAAGCAATTGCGGCTGCGGGTGCAAGTGTTGCCATTTTAGGTAGAAACAAGGAAACAGCAGAACAAAGAGCTGATGAAATTAACGCAAGCGGCGGTAAAGCACTTGCAGTTATTGCCGATGTTTTAGATGAAGCATCGTTGGTAACAGCCAAAACGCAAATTTTAGCTTCTTTTGGTAAGATTGACGGATTAGTGAACGGAGCGGGCGGAAATATGCCGGGCGCTGTTGTTGATCCGAGTGCATCGGTTTTTTCTTTGGATATCGATGCTTTAACCAAAGTAATGAACCTTAATCTTTTTGGAACCATTTTGCCAACTCAAATTTTTGGTGAAGAGATTGCGAAAAATGGGGGAGGAAGTATTGTAAATATTTCTTCAATGGCGGCACAAACCTCTATTACCAAAGTGTTGGGCTATACAGTTGCAAAATGTGCAATTGATGGTTATACCAAGTGGTTTGCAGTTGAGTTGGCTAACAGATACGGAGATAAAATTAGAATGAATGCCATTGCGCCAGGTTTCTTTTTAACCGAGCAAAATAGAACTTTATTGACCAAACCAGACGGCAGCTATACCGATAGAGGCAACTTGGTGGTAAAAGGAACTCCTTTCGGCAGATTTGGTACGCCACAAGAATTGGAAGGCGCCTTAATTTGGTTATTGAGCGATGGTTCAAAATTTGTAACTGGAAGCGTAGTAAACGTAGACGGTGGTTTTGCTGTTTTCAGCGGAGTTTAGTTGGAGTATCAAGACATGAGTATCAAGTATCAAGACTGATTTACTAATGACAAAGCGAACTCCTTCATTCACTTAAAATTCATTCATTCAATAATTAATAACAAATGAGTAGTTACCAAATGATGCCAACCATGCGCTGGTATGGCCCAAAAGATCCGGTAAAACTAAGCGATATATTGCAGGCAGGCTGTAAAGGCGTAGTTTCTGCGCTACACCAAGTCCCAAACGGTGAAGTATGGACAGTTGAAGATATTAAAGAAAGGCAAAAAATCATTGCTGATGCCGGTTTAATTTGGAACGTGGTAGAAAGTGTGCCAGTTTCCGAAGCTATTAAAACCCGCACAGGCAATTTCGAACTGCATATTCAAAACTATAAACAAAGTTTAATCAATTTGGCTAGCTGTGGCATTTTTGTAGTCACTTACAATTTTATGCCAGTTTTAGATTGGACACGTACCGATTTAGAGTTTACCGTTGCAGACGGTTCCAAGGCTTTGAAATTTGAGAAAGCCGCTTTCGTAGCTTTTGATTTGTTCATCCTGAAAAGGAAAAATGCAGAAAAAGATTATACAGCGGATGAAATTGCGAGAGCAAAATCACGTTTCGAAGGTATGTCTGATGACGATAAGCAAACTTTACAGCGTAACATCATTGCGGGTTTGCCCGGAAGTGAAGAAAGCTTTACCATAGAAAAATTCCAAGAAGCATTAGATACTTATGCCGGTATCGACGCAAAGCAACTCCGTGAAAACTTAGTTTCTTTCTTAAAAGAGGTAATCCCTGTTGCCGAGGCAAACGGTGTACAAATGGTAATCCACCCGGATGACCCTCCTTATGCTATTTTAGGTTTGCCACGCGTAGTTAGCACTGCAAAAGATATTGAGTATTTAATCAATGAAGTTCCATCTTTAAGCAACGGATTATGTTTTTGCACCGGTTCCTTTGGTGTAAGAGCTGATAATGATTTGCCAGCTATGGTTAAGCAATTTGGAGAGCGTATCAACTTTTTGCATTTGCGTAGCACCAGAAGAAATGAGTTTGGCGATTTTTATGAAGACAACCATTTAGAAGGCAATGTGGATATGTTTGCAGTAGTTAAAGAAGTGGTGTTGTTAATGCAACAACGCAAAGTAAATATTCCTATGCGTCCAGATCACGGACATCAAATGTTAGATGATCTAGGCAAGAAAACCAATCCCGGTTATTCCGGCATTGGAAGACTACGTGGCTTAGCTGAATTACGCGGTTTAGAGTTAGGAATATCCAGATCTTTATAAGTTTTAATGGAATTTAAACATTCGATTGCCTAAAAATGCTAAAAACGCATTAAATTTTTTTTAATTATTTAAATTAATCCCAACTAATTGATATTTAATTATTTGGGATTTTTTTTATATGCGGTTTTGTAAAAAGTTAAGTAAATTATTTTTTGCTTATTGTAAAAGATACACACTGTATTAAATATATTTTGCATATTAGCTTTTGCAAATCAAATTGAGGATTTAGAAAACACCTAGATTTTTTCAGTTTAGAGATTAAAAAATTTTAAAACCTAAATCAATTTAAAAATTAATGAAAACACTTTCAACGGCGGATTACATTGTATTCCTAGTCTATTTTGTGATTGTAGCAACCTATGGTATCTGGATCTACCGAAAGAAAAGGAGTGCGAAGAATGATTCGAAAGATTACTTTTTGGCAGAAGGCTCATTAACATGGTGGGCAATCGGTGCATCCTTAATCGCATCAAACATTTCGGCCGAGCAGTTCATCGGGATGAGTGGCTCTGGTTTCCAAATGGGGCTTGCAATCTCTACTTACGAATGGATGGCATCTATTACCTTAGTAGTTGTAGCCGTGTTCTTTATTCCGGTTTACCTAAAAAACAAGATTTTTACAATGCCCCAGTTCCTTCACCAAAGGTACAACGGCACCGTAGCAATGATTATGGCTATTTTCTGGCTGTTCTTGTATATCGTGGTAAATTTATTATCCATCCTTTATTTAGGAGCAGTAGCAGTAAGCGGTATTTCCGGCTTTAATATTTTTGCCTGTATCATTTTCCTTGCAATATTCGCCATTATTATCACCTTAGGCGGGATGAAGGTAATCGGTTATACCGACGTAATTCAAGTGTTTTTCTTGATTTTAGGAGGTCTGGTTGCAACCTATATCGGTCTTCAATACATCAGTGATTTATCTGGCGAAACCGGAATTACCAAAGGTTTCCACGTTTTATACACCGAAGCAAATGATCATTTCCACATGATATTTGACAAAAGCAATCCGAATTATATGGATTTACCAGGTTTAACGGTATTACTTGGTGGTATGTGGATTGTAAACTTAAACTATTGGGGCTGTAACCAGTACATCACTCAAAGAGCATTAGGAGCAGATTTGCCAACTGCTAGGGCAGGTATTTTGTTCGCGGCTTTTTTGAAATTATTAATGCCTGTTATCGTTGTTTTGCCAGGTATTGCAGCTTATTACCTTTATCAGCAAGGAATGTTTCAACAAGAAATGCTGGATTCAAAAGGCATTTTAGATGTGAACAAAGCATATCCATCACTTTTGAATTTACTTCCGGTAGGGATGAAAGGACTTTCTTTTGCAGCATTAACTGCAGCAATTGTGGCTTCTTTGGCAAGTAAAGCAAATAGTATTGCAACCATTTTTACTTTAGATATTTACAAGAAATCTATCAATCCGGAAGCTAGTGAATCTAAATTGGTGGCTTACGGAAAAGGTACTGTAATTGTAGCCATGATTATGGGTGTGATTCTGTCATTGGTTATCGGTGATAAATTGATGGGGGAAGGTAAACAAGGATTCCAGTACATTCAGGAGTATACAGGTTTTGTGTCTCCGGGTATTTTTGCCATGTTTATTTTAGGTTTCTTCTGGAAAAAAGCATCTTCAAACGCCGCCATGTTTGCAACAATTGGAGGTTTCATTTTCTCCATCATTCTAAAATTCTTGCCTTTGTATGCAAACCTAGAGTTCCTTTCTTCAACAGGATTCTCAAAATTAGTTAAACAAGCGGACGGAACTTCTGTGTATGAAATTCCTTTCTTGGACAGAATGGGCTTTGTGTTTATACTTTGTATCGTAGGAATGTATCTAATCAGCTGGTACGATCATAAACGTGGCGTTAAAACCAATGGTTTGGAAGTAGACGCATCAATGTTTGTTCCGAATAAATCCTTTACAATTGGCTCTATTATTATTATAGCTATGCTAACATTGCTATACACCGTTTTTTGGTAAGCGGTGAAAAGTCAAAACAAAAAAATCCCCGAAGTTTTCTTCGGGGATTTTTTTTGGTTATTTATCTCGATTAAAAGGAACTAACTCAAATAAACGCCATCTTCCTTATTATTCTCATCCAGCAAAACAGAAACATGTTCTTTTAAAACCGTTGACAATTCTAAACCAACGAAATCGGTAGCAACCGGGAAATTCTTATGACTTCTATCTATCAAAACAACAGAACGTAATTTTTTAAGTGGGATATTTAAAAATACGCCCAGTCCATAAGCTAAAGTGCGACCGCTGTTTAAAACGTCATCTACCAAAACAATCACTTTGTTCTCGCATTCCTCAATGGGGATATCAATAGCCGATTCTAATTTCGAGCTTTCTTTATTGAGTTCTAATTTAATAACAGTGATTTTTAATTTTGATATTTTGGAAAGCACTTCCTTAATCCGCAGTGCCAAACGGTATCCTCTTGATACTACGCCAGCTAAAACCACTTCATTTTCATCAAAGTTATCTTCCAAAATCTGATGGGCGATTCTGTTTATTTTCTGTTGTATCTGATGGGTATCTAAAATTAAAATCTTTTTCGAGCTCATGATCTTTGTTTATCTCGCTAAAATAAATAATTAAAATGAAATTGTTTTTTTAACACAGATTTGAGATGCTATCTGGTATATATTGCGCTCCAATGCGCTTATCATTGCGCTCGTTTGTAACGAGTGCTTAATATGGTTTATCGATTGCATCGCTACTCAATGTCCTCCGCGGTTAGGCTTAAACTTAGGCTTGTGCAAAGAATAAACAGATTGTTACTCCTCCAACTGGTGAATCGCAAGACACGGTAAAAAAAAAGCCCCAGTTAAAATAACCGAGGCTTTCAAGGTCAAATATTTCCACAATTTAAAACTCCGCGTTTTTCGGGAATCTTGGGAAAGGAATCACATCTCTAATGTTTGTCATTCCGGTAACGAACAGCACCAATCTTTCAAAACCTAAACCGAAACCGGCATGCGGTGCAGTTCCAAATCTGCGGGTATCTAAATACCAATATAATTCATCTTGTGGAATGTGCATTTCCTCCATTCTGGTTTGTAATTTATCCAAACGTTCCTCACGTTGCGAACCACCCACCATTTCGCCAATGCCTGGGAATAAAATATCCATTGCTCGAACGGTTTTTCGGCCTTGCTCATCAGGTTCATTCATACGCATGTAAAAGGATTTGATGTCAGCAGGATAATCTGTTAAAATTACAGGTTTTTTAAAGTGTTTTTCTACTAAGTAACGCTCATGTTCCGATTGTAAATCGGCGCCCCAATCATCAATTAAATATTTAAACTGCTTTTTCTGATTCGGTTTAGAGCGTTTCAAAATCTCGATAGCTTCGGTATAAGTTAAACGTTCAAAACTGTTTTCTAAACAGAAATTCAGTTTCGTCATCAAATCAAACTCACTTCTTTCGTTCTGAGGTTTGTTTTTTTCTTCTTCAGACAAACGGTTCGATAAAAAAGCTAATTCATCCGGACAATTATCGATAGCGTATTTGATCACGTATTTCAGTAAATCTTCGGCCAAGTTCATGTTGTCTTCCAAATCAGCGAAAGCAACTTCGGGCTCAATCATCCAAAACTCGGCAAGGTGACGGGTTGTATTTGAGTTTTCTGCTCTAAAAGTAGGACCAAAAGTATATATCTCGCCTAAAGCCATCGCACCCAACTCGCCTTCCAGCTGACCAGAAACCGTTAAGTTTGCAGATCTTCCGAAAAAATCTTCTTTAAAATCGATGCTGCCATCTTCTGTTTTTGGTGTATTCTCGAATGGGAGGGTAGTTACGCGGAACATTTCGCCGGCGCCTTCCGCATCCGAAGCGGTGATAATAGGCGTATGCAGATAAACAAAACCTCTTTCGTTAAAAAACTGGTGGATGGCAAAAGACAGTGCATTGCGCACTTTAAAAACTGCGTTAAAAGTATTTGTGCGGAAACGCAAGTGCGCAATTTCTCGTAAAAACTCAAGGCTATGTTTTTTAGGCTGTAAAGGGTATTTCTCCGCATCACTTTCTCCTAAAATTTCTAAAGAACTTGCTTTAATTTCGCATTTTTGACCTTTTCCTAAGGATTCCACCAATTTTCCCGTCGCACTAATAGCGGCGCCGGTGGTAATTTTCTTTAAAATTTCATCGGGTGTATTTGCAAAATCAACCACAATTTGCAGGTTGGCCATGCAAGATCCATCATTAAGGGCAATAAACTGGTTGTTTCTAAAGGTTTTTACCCAGCCCATCACGGTGGTCTCCCGGTCAAAATCGGTAGAAGAAAGTATATCTTTTATTTTTTCTCTTTTAATCATATCGGCTTTAATTCTTTACGTCGCTAAAATACGAATATTTAGAATAAAGACCGCTTCGGTGATTAGATATTAGACCGCTACGCCGTTAGATAAAAGACACAAGATGATTTGCATTTGTTTAGACACAAGACTGCTACGCTGTTAGATATGAGAATATCTTCATACTGAAGAAACAGTTTTTTCTACCCAGTTTTTAGCGTTAAGCCTTCTGCCTTCGGCTTTCAGCCTTAACGGTCTACTTCCCCCAAAACAATATCCAAAGAGCCAATAATCGCTACCAAATCTGCAATCATTACGTTTTTAGAGATTTCGGGCAATACGGACAAATTACAGAAACTTGGTCCGCGGGATTTAATACGGAAAGGTTTATCCGAGCGGCCATCGGCAATAAAATAAAAACCAACTTCGCCTTTCGGGTTTTCTGCCCTGATGTAAAAATCTTGTGCTTTTGGGGTAATCTTTTTTGGGCAAAGTGCTCTTGGATCAAACTCTTTGGTGCGTTTATGTTCTTTGGTGAGCTTTTCTACACACTGTTCAATAATTTTCAAAGATTCCTCAATTTCAACAATCCGTACTTTATAACGGTTCCAGCAGTCGCCAATGCTGCCTACTTCTGCTTTTGCGTAGGCAACTTCAAAATCCAATTCTGGATAAACCGAATATTCATCAACTCTACGTAAATCATATTTTAAACCTGATCCCCGTAACATTGGACCCGAACAACCGTAATTAATGGCAACATCTAGAGGTAAAACACCAATGTTTGCGGTACGGGAGATAAAAATCTGATTATCTGTCAACAGCTCATTAAGTTCCTTCATTTTTGGTTTAAAATAAGCTACAAATTCCTTGCACCTATCCTCAAAACCTATCGGAACATCATAAAATAAACCGCCAACCCAAATGTAATTGTAAAGCATTCTTGCTCCCGACGCCCATTCCAACATATTCATGATATGTTCACGGTCTCTAAAACACCATAAAAAAGGCGTAAATGCGCCAATGTCGATTCCGTAAGTGCCGATGGCAATCAGGTGCGATGCAATTCTGTTCAACTCGCAAACCAAAACCCGAATATATTCTACCCGTTTCGGAATATCGTTTTCAATCCCCAACATCTTTTCCACGCCCATTACGTAAGCGTGGTTGTTGTTCATGGACGCTAGATAATCCATCCGGTCGGTGTAAGGGATAATTTGGGCGTAGTTTAACGCTTCACCATGTTTTTCAAAACAGCGGTGCAGGTAACCGATATGCGGAATCACTTCCTTTACAATCTCGCCATCGGTAATTAACTCCAACCGTAAAACGCCATGCGTACTGGGGTGTTGCGGACCAAGGTTTAATACCATTTCTTCCGCAGCAACCGCTTTTATTTTATTTTGGTAGGCGATTAGGCCATCCTGATATTTTTGTGATAAGGTATTTTGCAAAGCCTATAAATCAATTTTAATATTGTGATAATTTTCTGCGGTTTTGTAGTCTTTTCTCAGCGGAAAACCTTCCCAATCATCCGGTAAAAGTATTCTCCGTAAATCGGGATGGTTATCAAAGTAAATGCCCAGCATGTCAAAAGCTTCTCGCTCATGCCATTCGGCTGCCTTATAAACGGAACTTATACTTTTAAAAGTTGGGAGATTTTCTTCATCCCTATTATTGTCAGTAATAATTTTAAGTACTATCTGATGGTTTTTAATGATGGAGCTTAAATGGTAAACCACACCAAATTTCTGTTGCTCTACACCATAGTCGACTCCGCTTAGGCATGGTAAAAAATCGAACCAAGTCTGTGGATGATCTCTTAAAAAGAAACAAACCTCAACAATCAAATCTGACTTTATAATTAACGCAGGTTGCTTTTGATTGGCTTCCTCGGCAACAATCACTGCTTCGCCAAACTTCTCAATCAGCAATTGTTTTACGGTATTAAAAATCATGGTGCTAAACGTTCAAATTTCCAGCTTTGGTCTTTATTTTGGACGTATAAGATACGGTCATGCAATCGGTTAGATCGTCCTTGCCAAAATTCAATTCTATTCGGAATTACCCGGTAACCGCCCCAATGTTCGGGCTTTTCAATTTCTTTTGCTTCGTATTTGCGGGTTAAATCTTCCAGTTTTTCTTCTAAAACTTTTCGATTAGCTATAATTTCACTTTGTGGAGAGCTTAAAGCACCGAGCTGACTCCCTTTAGGTCTTGATTTAAAGTATGCAGTTGATTCTTCATCACTTACCCGTTCAACAACGCCCTCAATCCGTACCTGACGTTCCAAATCGGGCCAAAAGAAAACCAGAGCAGCGTAAGGGCTCTCGGCAATTTCCCGGCCTTTTTTGCTGTTGTAATTGGTGTAAAAAACAAAGCCTTCATCCGTAAATTCTTTCAACAGCACCACACGGGCAGAAGGGACGCCGCTGACATTTGACGTGGCCAAGGTCATTGCGTTTGGTTCTACAACTTTTGCGTTCAGTGCTTCCTGAAACCATTTTTCAAACTGTTGGTAGGGATTCTGGTCTACATCATCCTCGTTAAGCGATGCCGAGCGATAATCTTGACGCAGATTTTGAATGGTCTTTTTTTCGATACTCATGGTACGCAAACTTAATCATTGTTAAAATGGTTTTAAAGTAAAGCACAAATTAATGACACGTTTTAGGCTTTATTATTTTATATTTGAATGAAAAGCAGAAAAATAACATGCAGGGATTAATAATTGCCTTTATCATCATCAGCTTTATTTACAAGGCTTATAAGAACTTTCAAAAAGAGTCGGAAAAGGCAGCGCAAAGGGCCAAAGAAGCCGAAGAGCATCAAAAGGCTTTTCAGCGAGCTAAGACTTTGGAAAATAACCAGAGGCCTGTTTACGAAAAAGCGGTTGAGCAACCGTCATTTCAAAGCGTTTATGAGAAGCCATTAGCTAAAGAATATACACCAGCACCTGTATTTGAAAATAATAAATCGGATTACGCTAAAGAACGGGCGAAAGCAAAAGAAATTAGGGAAAAAGCAAAACCGACGAAGAAAACGACCACTTTAGATTATTATAATCCCGAAACTCCTGCTGAAGAGGTGGCGCAAAACAGACAGATACATCAATCCCATAAGCATTCTTTTAAGTTTCCTAAAAAAGAAAAACACCTTGCCGCAGACTTTAATTTTAAACAGGCCCTAATTTACGATGCAATTTTAAGAAGACCGGATTATTAGCTTGGAAGCTTTTACCTGTGATTTTTTATTGAGAGATCTTGTTTGTTTAAAAAAATATAATTTCTATATTTGCACCTCATTTTAAATCACATAAATTAATAATAATGTACGCAATAGTAAATATAGCAGGACAGCAATTCAAAGTTGCAAAAGACCAGCATCTTTTTGTACACAGATTACAAGGAGAGGAAGGCGCTAGTATTGAATTTGACAATGTTTTATTGGTAGCTAACGACGACAAATTTACAGTAGGTACACCTGCGGTAAAAGGAGCAAAAGTTTCTGCTAAAATCGTGTCTCATTTAAAAGGCGATAAAGTAATCGTTTTCCACAAGAAAAGAAGAAAAGGTTACAAAAAGAAAAACGGTCACCGTCAGTCTTTTACCAAAATCCAGATCGATAGTATCTCAATTTAATTTTTAACATTTGATAGCTTTTTAAAGCTAAATAGATATAACAAACTATGGCACACAAAAAAGGAGCCGGTAGCTCGAACAACGGTAGAGAATCGCATAGCAAGCGTTTAGGTATCAAAATCTTTGGCGGACAGGCTGCAATTGCAGGAAACATCATCGTTCGTCAACGTGGTACTAAACACCATCCAGATAAAAATGTTGGAATGGGTAAAGATCATACACTTCATGCGTTAGTTGATGGTAAAGTATTGTTCAGAAAGAAAGCAGACAACAAATCTTATGTGTCTGTAATTCCTTTTGATTTTTCTGCACCAGTTGTATTAGAAGATAAACCAGCGAAAAAAGAAGCAGCTCAACCAGCTGAGAAAAAAGAAACTGTAAAAAAAGCAACCGCTAAGAAAGAAGTTGCAGCAGAAGCTAAAACTGAAGCAGCACCTGCTGTAGAAGCTAAAGCGGAAGCAACAGAGAAAAAAGCACCAGCAAAGAAAGCAGCTAAAAAAGCTGACGACGCAGCTGAATAGTTTTTAAACTGATAAAGTACAAAAGCCTCGATTTTTCAATCGAGGCTTTTTTTATGATCCAAATTTTTGAGAAGCCAAAATAGTTGCAGGTTACAGTGACTAGGCGAAACATCAATTAAAATTTTTTATAACCCAGGTAAGCTAAGACTTTATTCCTAATTTGTTTTAAATTGATATTTTATATTAATTTTGTTTGCATAAGAACAAATATTGATTAAAATTTAAAAAGATTGCTATGAACAAAACTTTACAAAACTTTCTTGTTGTTGCTTTTTTTGCGCTTAGTCTCCCGAATAAGGGTCTGGCACAAAATAATGCGCTTCACTTTGACGGTGATGCTGTTATAACAGGTTTGTCAGGAATTTCTCCTGCAAGTTTTACCATTGAATTTTGGATGAAATCTACTTATTCCGGCGCCAACCGTTACCAAGGGATTTACTGGCAGAATTCAGGAAATGGACGTGGTATTTATATGGATAATTATGAGGCAGATTATGCTCATTCTCAAACGTTATCTATATTTCCTAATGCTTCGGATTATACAGCTTTTCAGTCGTGGTCCGCCTCTACTCCCGACGGAGATATTCCATCGGCTCAACAAAACATATGGAGGCATTACGCCATTACTTACGACGGTAGTAACATTAAATTTTATTTTGACGGAACGTTAATCCGTACTGTAGCCTATTCGGGAGCGCTACTGCCAACTACCAACGTACAGATAGGAGGAGGCGCTTACCCGATAACTGATTATTCTTTGGACGAACTTAGGATATGGGACTTTGCTAAAACACAATCCCAAATACAAGATCAAAAAGACGTGGAGGTTTTGTCAAACTCAACAGGTTTGGTAAGGTATTACGATTTTAATCAGGGGGTATCCGGAGGAAATAATGCCGGTGTTGCTACTTTGATAGAAAGAGTAGGAGGAAATACAAATGGTACATTAAGCAATTTTACATTAAGTGGTTCAACCTCTAACTGGATTAATGGGGCGCCAGTAAACAACGTTCTATCGGTTAAGCTAGCTCAATTTTCGGTTAATTCACTAGGGCAAGGCGCATTGCTTAAATGGAAAACTAATTCGGAAAAAGATAATGCCAAGTTTGAAATATACCGTAGTGGCAACGATAATAGCTTTGTTAAAATAGGTGAAGTTTTTGGTTCGGGCACCTCCGCTATCGCAAAAAATTATTCTTTTAATGATAAGCATCCGCTTAAAGGCGATAATTATTACAAGCTTATACAGATAGATGGCAACGGTAAAACAAACGAGTTAGGGGTTAAACTGTTAAGTACAGATTTGATTTCCAGCGCTATTACGTTTTATCCTAATCCGGTAAAAAATCAGCTTATTTTTGAAGTTCCGCAAATGGGAAAGGTGCTTTTCGTTTATAATGCGCTAGGCAAATTAATGTTGCAAAAAACGATAAGCCAGGAGCGTAACGTTATTGATGTTAATACTTTAGAGCCGGGCGTGTACATGTACAGTTACGGACAACAAAAAGGTAAGTTTGTTAAAGAATAAATATTGTTGGATAGATCCGACTGATGGAAAACAATATTTAGTGAATTAAATTTTTAATAGGGGCATTTTTCAAGAAAAAATGCCCCTATTTTTTTGCCAGCTTTTTATCTCCACCAGCTATTTGTGTTATTTTCTTCATCAAGCATAATTACCGCACCAATCTGCGGAGTTAAAATATTTTGTACTTCATCTGCATTAGCGGTGAGGAGTCGTTCAACCGGTTCTGTCCAAGGGTGGGTAGATAAAGAAAATTTGCCCCAGTGCACCGGCAAAAGTACTTTGGCTTTTAAGTCTTTACTTGCTTGTAGGGTTTCTTCAGGCATCATATGTATCAATGGCCAATATTCGCCGTATTGCCCGCATTCTAAAATCGCCAAATCAAACGGACCGTACTTTTCTCCGATTTCTTTAAAGTGGGTATCATAGCCCGAATCTCCACCAATATAAATATTCGTTGTAGGTGTTTTTAGTCGAAACGAACTCCAAAGCGTTTGCCCGCGTTTAAACTTTCGGCCCGAGAAATGCCTGGCAGGTAAACAAGTGAACTCAAGACCGTCAATTACGGCAAAGTCATTCCAGTTTAAAGCAATTATTTGCTCCGCTTTATATCCCCATAATTTCAGATGCTCGTCCACACCCTTAGAGGTGATTACATTTTTTGCTTTCGGTCTCAATTCTCGAACGGCTTTATAATCGAGGTGGTCGTAATGGTCATGAGTGATTACTAAAACGTCTATTTCAGGAAAGTCTTTTACAGAATATTGATGGCTCATTTTATAAGGCTTTCCGAAAAGGTTTACCGGCGAAGCTTTATGAAAAACCGGATCTACCAAAATCCGTTTCCCATGCAAAATCATAAGGTATGAAGAATGTCCGAACCAAACAATATTATTTGTAGTGAGCGGTAAGTTTTTGAGGTCGGTTTTTATAACCGAAATAACGCCGAAAGGATTCACATCTTTGGGCTTATTCAGCATTTGCTTCATGATTTTCCAATAACTGCCATTCTCAGTCATCATAGGGGTAGGCGAGCGATTTTGGAAGGCGCTATCAAAAAAATTGGACAAATCTGTGAACGCAGAAGTATCCGTTTTACGGCCAAACACAGCTCTATTTAAAAAGAGCGATGTTACAACTACCAATAAAACTAATGTGAATATTACGTACACCATCATTTAAATACCCGCATCATTAGAAACTCCACCAGCAATTCCCTCTACCCAGTCACTGTCTTTATTTCCATTGGCTAAAGCGCTCAATAATCGGTTGTAAACCAAACTTAAAAGCGGAGCGGGCATTTCTGCATCCAGCGCCATTTTGCTGGCTAAGCGGACATCTTTAAATCCTAAGCTAGACTTAAATCCAACCGGGTGGTATTGTTTCTTTGCGATTAGCGTACCATAGTTTTTGTAAATAGGTGCGTTGAAAACCGTTTCGCCAAAAAAGTTGGCTACCTGTTCTCTATCCAAACCTTGTTTCTCCGCCAATGTAAAAGCTTCAGCCATGGTCTCCATACTTGCCATAATCATAAAGTTGCCAGCCAATTTTACCACGTTTGCAGCGCCAGGCTCAGTGCCGAAATCATAAACCGCTTGACCCAACAATTCTAAAATTGGTTTTACTTTTTGTTTGATAGCATCTTCGCCAGAAGTACAGATAAATAGTTTGGCATCTGCAGCTGCATTTGGCCTCCCGAAAACAGGGGAGGAGAGGTAGTGTTGATTTTTCTGTTGGTGCTTTTCAAACAAAT
This sequence comes from Pelobium sp., assembly GCA_035496935.1. GTDB lineage: Bacteria > Bacteroidota > Bacteroidia > Sphingobacteriales > Sphingobacteriaceae > Pseudopedobacter. The sequence continues at coordinate 98,065 of DATJED010000023.1, forward strand.
CTCGAGAAGTATCCGGAGAAATGGTGCTCATGCTGATATGGATTGCTCCTTTTTCCATCAAGTTTAAAAGTCCTTCTTCGCCCTCGCATATCTGATAAAGCGTGTCGTCTTCGGAGAGCATGGTGATGATGATTTCCTGTCCGACACAAGCATCTTTTATGGAAGAACAAGTTTTAAAATTCCCGTTCAAGCTTTGTGTTTTTTCGACAGTCCGATTGTAAACGTTTAATTGATGTCTGGCATTAATGAGGTTTTGAGCCATTGGCAACCCCATATTTCCTAGTCCTATGAATGTTATTTTTGCCATAAACTTTTATTTTATATAACTTTTATAATTACGCTGATATATAATTTTTTATAAACCATATTTCTTTTTAGTTAATGCTGTTTTTGGATGTTTTTGGTGTTTTTGCGAGTTCCCATATCAACCAAAGATAATTAAACCGACGATGTTTTTCGGGCGAACCAAGCTAAAACAAATTGCTAACTTTGGCACTTATGAGTTTGTATCAAGAAGAAACCATTGTTGCTTTGGCAACGCCAAACGGAATAGGCGCTATCGGGGTAATTAGATTGTCTGGTCCAGAGGCAATAAAAATCATCAATAGTGTATTTAAAGGCAAGGATTTAGCGCAACAGGATAGTCATACCATTCATTTTGGAACGATTAGAGACGGCGAGAAAGTTATCGATGAGGTGTTGGTTTCGCTGTTTGTTGCTCCAAAATCTTATACCAAAGAAAACGTGGTAGAAATCAGTTGCCACGGTTCAAAATATATCATTGATGCCATTATCAAACTGCTTATTAAAAAAGGTGCAAGATTGGCAAAAGCTGGCGAATTTACTTTAAGAGCTTTTTTAAATGGAGGTCTTGATTTATCTCAGGCAGAAGCAGTTGCAGATTTAATTGCTTCCAATTCAAAAGCTTCGCACCAATTGGCAATGCAACAGATGCGTGGCGGCTTTTCAAACGAACTGAAAATGCTACGGGAACAGCTCATCCACTTTGCTTCGATGATAGAACTAGAGCTGGATTTTGGCGAAGAAGATGTAGAGTTTGCCAACCGCGATGACTTAAAGCGCTTAATCTTACGTCTCATGTCTCATATCTCAAATCTTATAAGTTCTTTTGATTTAGGAAATGTGATTAAAAATGGTGTTCCAGTGGTGATTGCTGGTAAACCCAACGTTGGGAAATCTACACTTTTAAATGCTTTACTTAATGAGGAAAGGGCAATTGTTTCAGAGATAGCCGGTACAACTCGGGATACTGTGGAAGACGAAATTAACATCAAAGGAATTACCTTTAGGTTTATTGACACAGCAGGAATTAGGGAAACGCAGGACATTATAGAAGCCAAAGGTGTAGAGCGTACTTTTGAAAAAATTAAGTCCTCTGCTATAGTTATTTATCTATTTGATCCTGAAGAAACAAATGAAATAGAATTAGCTCAGATTCTGATTGATTTAAGAGCGGTAACCGAGCAAAACAACAGCACTTTAATTGTAGTGGCTAACAAAGCCGATATTCACCCCTTGACAGAAAGCAACGAAACTGTTTTACAGATTTCGGCAAAAGAAAAGCAAAATTTACAACTTTTGGAAAAAGCATTACTGGATGCGGTGAATTTAAACCTGTTAAATTCCGACGAAGTCATCGTTAGCAACATCCGCCATTTAGAAGCACTGCAAAAAACAGAAGATGCTTTAAACAGAGTAATGGATGGAATAGATAATCCCGTAACTTCTGACTTTTTAGCTTTGGATATCAAGCAAGCGCTGCACTATTTAGGGGAGATTGTTGGAACAGTTACTACTGATGATCTATTGGATAATATATTTAGTAAGTTCTGCATCGGGAAGTAACCGCCGTTATTATATCATCTTGTTATAAAATAATCGCTAATATTATTTAAAGCGATAGTTATCTATAGAAATTGCTGGTTTTTTTGGGGACAACAGGACCAATTTATTACTTAACGCAAAGTTCGTCCTCCACTTTAAGGTTATAATTAGATTCATACGCTTCTTGCACTGCCAATGGGAAACTTACTTTAACTTTTGTACCAGCGTTTAATTTGCTGCTGAAATCTATACTTCCTTTCACGTGTTCTAGGTAATTGCGAACAATATATAGCCCTAATCCGTTGCCTTCTATGTTGCTCACATTTGTGCCCCTGTAAAACCTATTGAAAAGGCGCTTTTGATCTTCCGGTGAAATCCCACAACCATTGTCTTTTATTGAAAGAATAAATTTATCACCTGTGTTTTTACTACACAAAAATATTTTTGATGATTCTGGGGAAAATTTAATTGCGTTAGAAAGTAGATTTACGATGATATGTTTGAGCACTCTAGCATCAAGACAAATCCAGTTTATCCCAGTATGTCGGTATCGGATGACCTGCCCATTTTTTAATAGCCCGCTATTTTCTTCGATAATTTCTCTAATATGTTCTCTAGGTCGAAAATGTGCGTTTTTTGGCTGTTCAGCCGGCTTTTCTAGTTTGCTTATAGAGAGTAATTCATTTAACATGTCATTTAAATTACGCACACTGTTTGCGATACGTTCCAGGTGTTTTTCTCTTTTGGGTTGATCTTCTGTTCTGTAGTATTTTGATATAATTGAGGCCGAGAAAAGAATGACGTTAAGCGGTGTTTTGAATTCATGCGACGCTACGGATAGTAAACAAAGCCTAAAATCACTTAATTTCCGTTCTACTTCTAACTTATGAATAAGTTCTTGCTCAATTTTCTTTTTTTCGGAAATATCTCTTGCGATGGCAACATAACCCTCTATCGGAAAAAATACGCTATGGCTATCCGTTTTATTTAATGTAATTGATACCGGAAAGCTTGTCTTGTCTTTTCTTACAAGCGTTATTTCAAATTCATTGGATAAGCCCAAATCCGCTGGTAAGGTTAAAATAGAAAAATCGCTAATAAGTTCCTTACCAATTTCTTTAACTAACTTTTCCGCTCTTTTAATTAGTTCATCACGTCTTAAAAACGTTAGCATACTTTTGTTGTCAACAAGTTCATCAGTTTTATAGCCTAATTTTGATTCTCCGATAGGGTTTATCATTTTAATAATCCCATTATTGTCAGTCACAAAAATGATATCGTCCTCATTGTTCCACATAATTTAAGTTTTATTAAAATAATTAACTTTTGTTTAATGCTGTTGTTTTTTCAGTAATATTAACTTATCTAGCTTTTCTTCATTTTAAATCATTGTTTTTGGCTAAGTATTTTTAGTTAAAATGCTTATTATCAGTGTTTTAATTTAAAATCTAATATTATTACTGAATGTTATCGTATTAGGTAAATCGCTTAATTGTTATGATTTTTTAATTTTAAATTGATGTCTATCGTTTAGATTATAAATAATTCATTTTAGGTGGTTATCATCTTTAATCAAGTACAATAAGCTTTATGTTTCTAAAATTAAGGTTTAAGAGTTTTAAATTCTTACGAGTTTTAAATCTGTAAAATCCGTTACTCAAATGTGTGAAACTAGTTGTGAAAATTACACAAACTGGTTTACAAACTGCCTAAAAGTCAACTACTTAGTCTTGAAAGTATATACATTTAGCTCAAGAAATCAATTTATGGTTTTATTTAATTAACTAAAACTAAATATTATGAACTTTTTTAAGATTTTTTGTATGCTTTGCTTAATTTTATTAAGCTCGTCATGTTCGCCAAGACGAAACTTGGTTTATTTTAGTGATCTTTCTAACAAGGAAGCAGAAAGTCGGTTGGTGACGCCGGACCGAGAACCTAAAATTCAGGTGAATGATCTGTTGAGCATAACGGTCAACACACTAAGTAGCGAATCTAACATGTTGTTTTCCGTAAATTCTAATAATATCAACAAAAGTGGCTATTTCGAAAAAGAGGGTTACAGGGTTGATAATAAAGGGGATGTTAATTTGCCAGTAGCGGGAAACATTTCTTTGGAAGGATTGACGATTGAGGAAGCCCAGCAAAGGTTAGTTAACAACCTAAGCAGGTATGTAAGGAACCCGATTGTAAACATTCAGTTTATGAATTTTAGGGTTACCGTAATCGGAGAAGTAAATCAACCCTCAACATTTAATGTCTCTAATAATCAGATCAATCTTTTGGAAGCTTTGGGAACTGCCGGTGATTTAACTGTTTATGGAAAAAGAGAGAACGTGTTGGTAATAAGAGAAACTAACGGCAAACGTACAATGGTTCGCATGAACTTAAATGATAAAAACATCCTTGATTCGCCCTACTTCTACCTTAAGCAGAACGATATTATTTATGTAGAACCAGATAAATCTAAGTCGCTGGAATACAGTCCTAACAATAGGCTTATGCCGCTCGTGGTTGCAACAATATCTGCAGTAGCGGTTCTTTCAACAGCATTATTATCCAAATAGTTTTTCATCATAAATCTCAAAATATTATGGCCTCAAATATTCAAAAGCGATCTTCTTTGGTAAAAGAAGATTCCAGCGACTCTCTAATGAAATATGTAAAGTATTGGTATGTATTTGTCATTAGTATTTTAATTTGTTTAGGTATAGCATATCTATATATTGCTAATAGCCAGCGTGTTTATAAAGTGACTAGTACTTTATTAATACAGAACGACTTTAAAGGAACCGGAGTTTTAAAAGGTACTGCCTTTAGCGATCTCGAGATGTTTCACAGTGCAAGGACAGTGGAAAACGAAATGGAGGTTCTCCGGTCAAAAGATTTAATTTATCAAACGTTAAAAAAGCTACATCTTGAAACTGCTTATACCATTGAAGGGAGATTTTCGGATAAAGATTTATATGGTGATGATTTACCGATCAATGTAGTGGTCTATGATTTAAGAGACAAAGCTTATCTTCAAAAACTAAATCTCACAATTATAGATGAAAACTCATTTGTTCTGGAAAACAAGGGAGAAAAAGTAAGATACAATTTTAACCAGCTTGTAGGTGGACCGGGCTACACTTTTGAAGTCATAAAAACGCCAACTTTTAAAGCGCATTACCCAACAATAAATATCAGATTTCAAGACCTGCATGCTTTAGCAGAACATTATAGCTTATCGGCGCTAACTGTTTTGCCAATAGTTAAGGACGCAAATACGGTTATTTTAAGTTTGCTGGAAACCAGTCCGCAAAGAGGAGTAGATATCTTAAACGGCCTTATAGAAGCCTATAATGCAGAAAATGTAGATAATCAGAACTTAGTAGCTAGAAATACGATTAGCTTTATTGATCAGCGGCTTGATGACCTTGATGGCGAACTTTCGCGTGTAGAGCAGGGGGTAGAAAATTATAAACAGGCAAATCGTATAACAAGTTTAAGTGCCGATGCTGACATTAGTTTGAGTACGTCCGGAAGTTACGATCATGACCTTGCCAACGCTCAGCTACAGCTAGATTTGATTAAATCTTTAGCGCAATACCTGGAGCAGGATATTCATGAGTATGACATCGTACCCAGTACACTTGGTATAAAGGATATTACGCTAACAAACCTAATTAACAGGTATAACGATATGGTAATTGATAGGCAAAGACTTTTACGTAACAATAGACCCAACAACCCGCTTATTGAGAATGTTAATGAGCAATTAGCGGCGCTAAGATCAAGTTTGCAAGAAAACCTTAGAAACGTACAGACAGGTTTGGTACTAGAGCAAAACAACTTATTAAGAAAAGCCAACCAGTATGAGTCTATGGTACGCAATGTTCCGGCTGTAGAAAGAGGACTGCTAGAACTTACCAGAGAACAAAGTGTTAAAACTAACGTTTACCAGTACTTGTTGCAAAAAAGAGAAGAAACAGCACTTTCTTTATCAGCAACAGTACCAACATCACAAGTAGTAGATAGACCGGCGCCCAACTCCATCCCGGCAAGACCCAAGTCTATGTTAATTTACTTAGGTTCTTTATTGGCTGGCTTCATTTTGCCTTTATCGTTTCTTTACGGGAAGGAAAAGCTCAATAACAAGGTACAGGATGCTACAGAGGTACAGTTATTAGGAGAAACTAGAATACTGGGCGAGTTAAGTCATAAGCCAGATAAGAATATAGTGGTAATGGGAAAAGGCACACGGACAACCATCTCTGAGCTATTTAGGTACATTCGTACCAATTTGGGTTATGTTAACAATAATTCTAAAAGTCAGGTTTTATTGGTCACCTCCGGAATGAAAGGGGAAGGCAAAACTTTCTTTACAATAAACTTAGGAATTACGCTAGCTATGATCCAAAGAAAGGTAATTATTGTTGAGTTTGACCTTCGTAAACCCGATTTGCTTAAAGGTATAAATATGCGGTACGAGAAAGGTCTGTCTGATTACCTAAGTGGCGACCAGATAGATTTAAACCAACTGATAAAACCTTCTACTGAATCGCCGAACTTATTTGTATTAGGCTGCGGTAAATTGCCAGATGATCCTTCCGAGTTATTGATATCTGATAAAATCGCCTCAATGTTTAAACTTTTAAGAGAGAAATTCGATTATATTATCGTTGATACATCGCCTGTGGGCCAAGTTGCGGATGCATTTAATTTGGAACCATATACAGATGCCAGCATTTATTTGATAAGGTACAACTTCACCAAAAAAATACAGCTAGCTGTTTTAGATGATATTTGCGAAAACAACAAGCTTAAGAACCTAATGATTGTATTTAACGATGCTAAAAAAGAGAACATGAAGTCTTATGGATATGGTGGTGGTGGCAGCGGATATACCTATGCCTAAACATAGGCATTCTATTTTTCGGGTAACAAGTAACTTGAACAAATTCTGAGGTACAGCTCAGGAAAGCATGCCACAACGCGTAGGATGATTGGTGAGCAGAAAAACAATTGAATTAAAATGTTGCCTTAACAGCAGCGCAAATCTTTAAATCCTTTCCGAAAATTAAAAATGGTCATGTAAGTGGGTTGGCGAAGCCGTATCTAATCTACAAGGCGCTTTATTTTATTCATGTTATGGAAAACGCATTAAGAAGTACGCTCAATAAAAAAAGATGGTTAGTAATTTACACCAGACCAAAATGGGAGAAGAAAGTTGATCTGACCTTAAAGCAACGCGGAATCAACTCCTTTTGCCCATTAAAAGTAGTTCAAAGCAGATGGGCAGATAGATGGAAAACAGTCGAAATTCCCTTATTTACTTCTTATGTATTCGTTAACGTTAATTTAAAGGAAGAACAGATTGTAAGACAGACCTATGGCGTGATAAATTTTATATATTTTTTAGGTAAGCCCGCTGTCATCAGAGACGGTGATATGGATAAGTTTAGGGAAATCCTATTGAAAAATCCAGAAGCAGAAGTTTTAGGGACTCATCAGCTTAGTGCCGGAGACAAAGTTAAAATTAAGCAAGGTCTACTATGCAATCAAGAAGGAAGTATTCTTAAAATCAATGGCAAAACAGTGTTAATGGTTTTCGACAATTTAGATACTGTTTTGGTATCAAGAGTGTCTACAGATAATCTTTCTTTAGTAAGCAACCACTAACCATAAATCTTTTAGCAAATGTTTCGTTTAAAGGAGCTGGATAATTTAAGAGGGTTTGCGGCTTTAAACGTAGTGGTTTACCATTATACAGCAAGGTTTAGAGAGGTTTATCATCACAATTATCCATCTAAATTCGATTGGAATTATGGACATTACGGTGTAGAGTTGTTTTTCATCATCAGCGGTTTCGTAATTTTTATGACTTTGCATAAGGTGAAGGATATAAAAGAATTTACCTTTAAAAGGTTTGCTAGGTTATATCCAACTTATTGGATTTGCATACTTATTACCCTAATAGCAACTGGCATTTTTCAGTACTCAAAAGTTGAAAGCTACAGTACAGTTCAACTGCTTGTGAATTTTACAATGCTACAGGAAATAGTTAAACAGAACAGTATTGATGGGGTTTATTGGTCTTTACTGCCAGAACTGTTTTTTTATGTATTTATAGGTTTCTTTTATGCTATCGGCTGGCTGTCCAAAGTTCGATTTATAGCTTTTTTCTGGCTTTCAGTAATGGTTGCCAATCAATTGGGCTTATTGCCATTTGGGGCTTATGCACTAAACGCCAAGTACGGCATGTTTTTTTTAGCAGGCATATTATTTTACCAGCTAAAGTTTAATAAGGGGAATTGGATAGAGCATTTGCTTATTTTATGTTGTCTGTTAACAGGAATATGGACGCACCGATCTCCAGAAACCTGGTATGTTTTTACCGGAATATTTGCCTTGTTTTATCTGTTTATTTATGATCAATTAAAGGTGATAAGCTGTAAACCATTGCTGTTTTTAGGCTATGTATCTTATCCCTTGTACCTATTGCATCAGAATATAGGCTTTTACGTGATGAACCGCTTAAAGCCCTATATCAGCCAGGATTATATTATCATTATCATCACAATGAGTTTTCTAATAGGACTTGCCTGGTTGGTTACTAAATTTTTGGAGAAACCAATTTTGAGTTATCTGAACGGGAAATTAAAAAGCCAACCGCGTACATCTAATGATCGCTCATTTAATGACCATTCATTAGATTTTCTTAAAAACGAGGAAATCAGCGTGTTCCAAAAGTAAGGCAGAACTTCAGGAAGAACCTGCGATAAAAAATTAAACGCATTCTAATACGGTCACGGTCATTCCTTATTGGTTCTAAAAATTCTTTTAAGCCACTAAACCAATCGCAACATGAGTTTGAGAAAAAAAACATTAAGTGGTTTAGGCTGGACTTTCTTTCAGCAATTTGGAGTGCAGCTAGTAAGTTTTTTGATCACCATAATTTTAGCAAGAATATTAGCTCCTGCCGAGTTTGGACTGATAGCCATGCTTTCGGTTTTTATAGCTATAGGGGGCTTGCTGGTAGAAGGAGGTCTTTCGTCATCTTTAATCCGTACACGTTTAGCCACCCGAAAAGATTATTCTACTGTGTTTTTTTTTAATCTTGGGGGGAGCGTTGTCATCTATCTTTTGATCTGTCTTTTTGCTCCCTATATCGCCAGATTTTATCACCAAGAGGTTTTAACTAATATTATCAGGGTTTATGCCCTTGTATTTATCATCAATGCATTTTACGAGATCCAGAACGCCCGATTAATGAAAGTGATGAATTTCCGGATCCAAACTTTCATACAAATACCGGCTATTTTAATAAGTGGCTTAGTAGCAATCTTATTAGCGTTAAAAGGTTTTGGTGTATGGAGCCTCGTTTGGATGAATATTGTCCAGTCTTTTATCATTACGGTTTTACATTGGGTAAAATCCAAATGGCGCCCGACCTTGGTTTTTGATAAATTATGCTTTAAAAAACATTTTCATTTCGGTTATAAAATGACATTATCGGGCTTGTTAGATGTGCTTTATAAGAACATCTATATCCTGATTATTGGTAAAAACTACGCTCCGGCGCAGTTAGGATATTATTCAAGGGCAGAGTCTTTAAGCCAGTTGCCAAGCGGGAATATTACCACCGCCATCAATAAAGTTACCTATCCCATGTTTGCCAGCATCTCTAATGATAACAATAAATTAAAAATGGTTTATAAAAAGCTAATGCAACAGGTGATTTTCTGGAATGCTGCAATTATGATCCTATCAGTAGTAATTGCCGAGCCTTTAATCAGGTTTTTATTAACCGAAAAATGGCTTCCAGCCGTTCCTTATTTTCAGATACTGTGTCTTGCCGGAATTTTTTATCCATTACATGTCTATAATCTCAATATCTTAAAAGTAAAAGGCAGAAGCGATCTTTTTTTAAGACTGGAGTTTATAAAGAAAGTAATTTGTGTAGGAGGTATTATTTTGGTTATTCCTCTCGGAATATTTGGATTGCTTTATTTTCAGCTATTTTTTAGCCTTTTGGCTTGCTACATTAATTCGATATATAGTAAAAAGCTTATCCAATATTCGGCTAAAGAACAGCTGTTGGATATTTTGCCCACATTGATCCTTGCATCCCTTACCGGGTTGGTGTGTTTTTTTGGGGATGCCTTTTTATACTCCACATTCCATCTTACTGATTTAGAAAGATTAATAAGTAACACCCTTTTCTTTTTTACTGCATATCTGGGTTTGAGCTACCTCATGCAGTTTAACGCAATGTATGATTTTAAACATTTAGTCTTAAAACAATGATACCGGTAACAAAACCCTTTTTGCCTAAAGCCAAGGAGTACGATGACTATATACAAAGTATTTGGGAACGTCAATGGCTTACTAATAACGGTCCTTTAGTAAATGAGTTTGAGCTGAAACTCAAAAATTACCTGAACGTTGAACATCTGCTATATGTTTCAAACGGTACAATAGCATTGCAAATTGCCATAAAAGCGTTGGGCTTAAAAGGAGAAATTATTACCACGCCCTTTTCTTTTGTAGCTACCACCAGCAGTATTGTATGGGAAGGCTGCAAACCCGTTTATACAGATATAGATCCAGAAACGTTCAACATTGATCCCGCAAAAATAGAAGCCGCCATTACACCTAAAACATCGGCTATATTGGCCACCCATGTTTACGGTAATCCCTGCGATATAGATGCTATCCAGGCTATTGCAGACCGGTACAACTTAAAAGTGATTTATGACGCTGCCCACTGTTTTGGCAGTAAATATAAAGGTAAATCTGTTTTTGAATATGGCGACATAAGTACCACCAGTTTCCACGCTACCAAGCTGTTTCATAGCATTGAAGGAGGAGCCGTTTTCACAAAAGATGCAGAGCTGTTAAAAAAGATGGCTTTCATGCGCAATTTTGGTCATAACGGTCCTGATGATTATTTGGAGCTTGGCATTAATGGCAAAAACTGTGAATTCCATGCGGCAATGGGCTTATGTAACCTTAAATATGTGGATGATATCCTTAAAAGGAGGAAAGAACTGTATCTAGGGTATTTGGATAAATTGGAGGGTTTAAAAGCAAATTTCCCCAAACATTCTTCGGTTGCAGAGTCAAATTATGCTTATTTCCCGGTGGTTTTTGATAGCAAGGATTTAATGTTAAAATGTTTGTCTGCTTTAGAAATAGATAAAATTTATTGCCGCAGATATTTCTATCCTTCACTGTCTGCTTTGCCTTATGTAGATAAAGCAGATTTGCCGATATGCGATTCGATCGCAGAAAGAGTGATGTGCCTGCCTCTCTATCATACACTTACGTTTGCTGATTTGGATATGATTGTCCGGGTGATTTTAAGAACGCAACATTATGAAATTGAAGTTCCGGTAGAGATTGAAGCTGACATTGCCAAAATGCTTAAAAGTGCAAATGAAACGCTGTAAAAACGCCCTATAAATTAGCAAATTATGAAATCAAACGATCTATTAGTAAGTATCTGTTGCATTACTTACAACCACCAGGATTATATAGCCCAAGCTTTGGACGGGTTTTTAATGCAACAGGTGAATTTTAAATATGAAATCATTATCGGAGAAGATTGTTCAACTGATCGTACCCGGGAAATTATAGAAAAGTATAAGCTGGATTACCCCGGTAGGATTCAACTGGTGGAATACCCCCAAAATGTAGGTGCAATAAAAAATCAGTTTAACACCATGAGTAAGGCAAAAGGTAAGTACATAGCCTTGTGCGATGGAGATGATTATTGGACTGATTGTTTAAAGCTGCAAAAGCAGGTGGATTTTATGGAGAGCCATACTGATTGCGCCATCTGTTGCCATTACAGCAAGGTGATTAACGAGGCAGGAGAATTGGTTTTTGAAAATCCTAGTCCAATAAAACTAGAATTTACTTATGAAGATGTTTTAATAGGTAACAAGGAGGAAACAAGGATTTGCTCTCTGATGTTAAAAAACAATTATTTGATGCAGCAAATTGCCCGTCAGCAATGGCTTTACCAAACTTACGGGACAGATACGTTTTTAAAACTTTATACCGTAGCCCATTCGCGGGGTAGGATATATGTTTTGCCAGAAGTAATGGCTGTTTACAGATTGCACAAAAATGGCATTTGGAGTTTAATTGATGCTAAACTCAGAAAAAACAGAATGATTAGTGATTTTAATATCATCATTAACAACTTTCACTACTCCACACAATACAAAAGAAAGTTGCTGATGATTTACATCAAGCAATATTTAATGTTCGATATTAAAAATCTACGCATCCAAAATGCAATGAAAACTATCAAAACTTTGGTTTAATGGTTCTCAAAATAAAGACTACACTCCAATTAAATGAGTAAGAAGATATTTTTTATCATCAACACGTTACAGGGTGGAGGTGCAGAGCGGGTGGTAAGTACATTAGCCAGACGTCTTCATGAGCTTGATTATCAGGTAAGTATTGTATGCTTAAATGCTGCCCAATCGGTATATCCGCTTCCGCCCGATTTAAAAATTATTTACTTGGTGGATAGAAAAGGAGACCATCCCATTTTAAGGATATATTATGCGACCCAATTGTTCTTAAAACTCAGCTATCTGTTATTGACCAAACGCCCAGATTGCACTATTTCCTTTATGACTACTGCAAACCTGTGGACCGGATTTAGCAGTCTTTTTACCCAGACAAGGTATATTGTATCAGAAAGAACATCGCCAGATCAAACCATCCATCTTTACGGCAAATTACTGCAATGGGTTTGTGGTATTGTTTATGGAAATGCAAAAGCCACAGTTGTTCCATCTAAGGGAATCGAAGATTGCTTAAAAAAGAACTCAAACTTTAAAACACTCAATAATTATAAGGTTATTCATAACCCCATTACTAACCAGGCAAATTTTATAACTCCCTATAAGGTTAGTAACTATAAATTTATTTTAGCTGCGGGCCGTTTATCCTACGAAAAGGGTTTCGATCTGTTAATCAAAGCATTTAAAAATGCTGATCTACCCAGAAACGTTCGGCTTTTAATTGTTGGCCAAGGGCCTGAAGAAGGAAACTTAATGCGGCAGATCAACATCGCTAATCTTCAGGACCGGGTAAAACTGCTTGGGTTTAAAAAGGATGTATATAATTATTACTCCCAAGCCGAGTTTTTTGTACTATCTTCTAGAAATGAGGGATATCCGAATGCCTTAATAGAAGCCATGAGTATGGGTTGCGCCTGTATCGCTATGGACTGTCAGTTTGGACCCTCAGAAATTATAGAAAACTACCAAAATGGTTTACTGGTCAAAGATGGGGATGTTTATGAGTTGTCCAAAGCAATCAATCTGCTGTTTAACGATGCTGAACTGAAAGGAAAACTAGCCAGAAATGCACAATTAATTAATAAAACCAACAACCTGGATCATATCACTTCCCAATGGGAGGCCATTATTTAAACAAGCTTCACAAAGCTGTTATCAAGCCAAAATACCCTATTTCTTAAAACATTCTTATTATGAATATCCCGTTCTCACCACCCTACATTGATCAAGCGGTTATTGATCAGGTATTAGACACACTACGAGCAAAATGGATTACTTCTGGTCCAAAGGTTAAAGAACTTGAGCAGGAAGTGCTGGAACTTACGGGCGTCAAATCGGCAATCTGCGTAAACTCATGGACTTCTGGCGCCATAATGATGATGAAATGGTTTGGAATAAAAGAAGGCGACGAAGTTATTGTGCCGGCATACACGTATTGTGCTACTGCATTAAGTGTATTGCATTGTGGCGCCACGCCTGTGATGGTAGATATTTTAGATGATTTTACCGTCAATCCAACAAAAATTAAAGACGCAATAACCTCAAAAACCAAAGCTATTTTAGCCGTAGATATCGCCGGTTTGCCTTGTAGATACGATGCGATAAGTGCGATAATTAAAGATCCGGATATCAGGCATTTATTTGTGCCAGATGGTGATAAGCAAGCTTTACTTGGGCGTATTTTGTTAATCGCTGATGCGGCACATTCAATCGGGGCAATTTACAATGGCATTTCTTCTGCCCGTAAGGCTGATATCACCCTTTTTTCTTTTCATGCGGTTAAAAACATCACCACCGCCGAGGGCGGATGTATCTGCCTCAATTTACCTGAGGTTTTTGATAACAGTGCAGAATATAGTTTTCTTAAAATGTTCTCGCTTAACGGGCAAACCAAAGATGCCTTTACAAAAGCCAACGGAAGTAACTGGCGTTACGATATCGTTTCGAAAGGGTTTAAAATTAACATGCCCGATATATGTGCAGCCATTGGCCTGGCTCAGATAAGGCAGTACAAAAACAAATTGCTTTTACGAAGAAAACTGCTGGCCAACCGGTACTGCAAAAGCTTTAAGGCTTACGATTGGTTTATCTCGCCAGTTTTTAAAGATAAAAATCGGGAATCATCCTATCATCTGTTCCCTTTACGAATCAAAAATATCACAGAAAAAGAAAGAGATCAGATCATTGATTTTTTGGTGATGCGGGGCATTAACGTAAATGTGCATTTTATTCCCATGCCTATGCTCTCTTATTTTAAAAGCATAGGATATAAAATGATTGATTATCCTAATAGCTTTAAACAATACTCTTGCGAAATTTCATTGCCAATTTATCCTCAGCTAACAGATGAAGAACTAGATTATATTATAGACAATGTAATAGCAGGGGTAGAAAAAACTGTTTATAAAAATCAATTGGTTGAAGCAACTATTTAAGCACTGTTGTGATGATTGCAAAAAGAATATTCGATCTGTTTTTGTCTTCTGTGGGGTTAATCCTCATACTCCCGTTTCTTGCAGTAATCTCCGTATTGATTATGTTCGACTCAAAAGGAGGTGTGTTTTATCAGCAAACACGTGTCGGTCGCAATAAAGTGAATTTTAAGCTTTTAAAGTTTAGAACCATGGTGGCCAAAAACGGAAACAATAGCCTGTTAACCATCGGCGAGCATGATGCAAGAGTCACCAGAGTGGGATATTGGTTAAGAAAATACAAGTTAGACGAACTGCCACAACTTATAAATATTATTAAAGGCGACATGAGTTTTGTGGGTCCAAGACCAGAGGTTTGTAAGTATGTAGCGCTGTATAGCCGCGTTCAGCAAAGGGTTTTAACAGTTAAGCCCGGCTTAACAGATTGGGCTTCCATAAAGTTTATCCATGAGGAACAGCTTCTGGCTAAAGCTAACAATCCGGAAAAGTACTATATTAAATACATTATTCCAGATAAAATCGGGTATAGTTTAAAGTATATAGATCACCACAACCTGTGGATAGATCTTAAAATAATGCTGCTAACCGCTAAGTCGATACTTTCAAAATAAGTATTATCAAGTCTACTTTTTAATGAAAACACTAAAAATATTAGATTGGCCGCAAAAGCGTTTTCGTTCAGAAACGCATCCTTTTTATAAATGGAATAAGCAGTTTAGAGAACATGGTTTAAAAGTTAGTTGCCAGCATGATCATCTCGACAAAAAATTTATGGAAGCGGATTATGCCCTTATCCACTCCCGGTATTTCGACATGGGGAAAAATATTGATAACGGCGCCCGGCAAGACGTGGAATACCTGATAGAATACCTTTCCAAGTTAAGACAAAATGTAGGCAAGGTGATCTGGTTTGATGCGGCAGACTCTACTGGCTCAAGCGATTTCGGTTTAATTCCGTACGTTGATGTTTTTCTTAAAAAACAGTTGTTAAAGGACAATAATTACTATCTCAAGCCTCGGTCCGAAAACGATTTGCGGATATGGATGAACCGTGGAAATTCACCAGCTACTTATTCTTTTGTCCCATGTCCTGCAAATGAGTTGCACAAGTTGAAGGTTGGGTGGAATATTGGCTTAAATGATTACCGCTATTTCGGTTATAAACTAAGTAGATTAAGTAATTATCTACCGTACAGTATGTATCCGCTAAAATATACTGAAGTTCTCAGCAACAGAACTTTAGATTTAACTTTTAGAGGAACCATACATCAAGAGCGCACCAGAGCCTACAGGATTTCGGAACAGAGAAATATCATATTGGACGCGTTGAAAAAAATTAACGGAAAAATTGCTTCTGGCCCTCCAATTCACAAAAGTAGTTATTGGAAAGAGCTGAGGAGTTCTAAATTAAGTATTAGTCCATACGGATGGGGAGAAATTTGCTACCGCGATTTTGAAACATTTATTGCAGGTGCCTTACTAATTAAACCCTCTATGGAGCATCTGAAAACTTACCCCGATATTTTTAAACCTCTTGAAACCTATATACCAATTACCTGGGATTTGGCCAACCTTGAAGAGGGTATAGATTACTTGATCGCTAACTTTTCGGACTATCAGCATATTGCCAAACACGGGCAGGAACAGTATAAAAATATATTAGCTGATGCAGATGATTTCGTCTGCAACATCTTAAATGCAATCACCTAATCAATCATCAATAAACCCTTAAACTATTAGTTATGAAATTGTTTGTAGTACTCTTCATGATTTTGTACTTGTATTCGTTAACCTTCGGGATTTTTATGACCGAAACATTTCGGATCCCGGCGCCTTTAATTTTTTGCACTCCTTTGGTATTGCTGTTCAAAGATCAAATAGCGGGTTTTTCCTACAGGAAAGAGCTATTGTTCATTATAGTTGCCATGTTTGCTTACTATATTATCGGACTTCAGGATTTTAAATATTTTGTGGCAAGCACTATAACTTTAGTAGCCTGTGCTTTGTACTTTCATTACTTTGTAGGGTTCAATATAAAGCGCTTTAACTTATCTGTACTGATATTTTACGGGCTACTTACGCTATCGGCGGTGGTAATGGTGCTTAACCATTTTTATTCTCAGGTTACAGATTTAAGAGCAATTTTCATGGATGAAGAAATTATGCAAAGCCCCTCCGGTATCGCCATCTATCAGTTTACTTTTGGTTACCAATTAGCTGCGCTCGCACCATTTGCTATCATCTATACCTTTTTGTTTCATAGACATTTATTCATAAAGCTGGGTGTTTTCTTAATTTGCTTATTGTTTATTTATTTGGGTATGCAACGGTCGGTTTTCATAACATCGCTATGTTCTTTAAGCCTCTTTTTATTGATTTATTATCGCGTGAAGGCAGTTTTTATTATCAGTATCGCGATTTTTAGTTCAGCTATATTTTATGATTATGTGTTGGAAAAACACGTTGATAGTCGCTATAATATCCTAACCAAAAACATGAACAATGAGCCCGAAAATAATCGTAAGGTGTTAATCACAGAAAATTTAAATATCTATGCGGATTATCCTTTGGGACTTGTTTTTTATGGAAAAAATTGGAGTGATGTGATCTACAGAAACCCTGTTTTTTATAACGGAATTACATCTCACAACGCATATATGATGTTTATTACTTATTTAGGACCATTTATAGGGGTGGGGCTTTTAATTCTCATTTTCGGTAGTGTGATAAAGATTGCTTATTACGCCGTAAAGGAAATAAGGCATAAAAATCAAGCCCTTTTAATTTGTTTGTGTTTCTCATTCCTTGGAATTGCTATCAACGCACTTTCCCATAACGGATGGCTAGTAAGTGCCGATGGCCCAACGCTTTTTCTATACTTCGCGATTCTGCATTTAGATAAGATCAAAAAAAGCGAAACCTTAAACGAAGCTTTAGAAGAAGCTTAATCCCTTTTTTTAAAATATTTGATTATGCTTTTCTCATTCGTGATTCCTACTTACAATCGTTCCTCGAAAGTTATCAGAGCGATAGACAGCATTATTAACCAGCCTGGCTGGGCTAATTCTTCAGAAATTATTGTGGTTAACGATGGTTCTACAGATGACACAGAAGATAAACTACAGCCTTATCTCGATAAAAAACAAATCTGTTTGATCCGTCATGTAACAAACCAAGGTGTTGCCACAGCAAAAAATACAGGTATTTTAAATGCCAAAAACAAATATGTGGTGTTGTTAGATTCTGATGATTTACTGGCTAAATCCGGTCTTAATCACCTAAAAAATCTGATTTTACAAAATGATTATGATTTGGTTTTTTGTGGAACAAGGGTGTTAAACAGTAATAGATTAATGTACGATGTGGATTTTAAAGGTGTAAAAACCTACCATGAGTTATTAAAAACCGCAGTGGGCGAGTATTTGCCCATTGCTAAAACTTCGGTTATTCAAAAGAATTTACTGCACAATTTAAGAGGGTACGAAAGTATTACTTGGCTAGGCTTGGCTAAGCAGGGCTATCAAGTTTATTTTGACAATGAACCCATCCGTTTATATGACGACGGAGGTGAAGACCGGCTTTCTTACCGTTTTAATGGGCTAAAAAATGCCGTTAAAATGCGAGATGGTTATGCATTTTATCTTAAGGAATTTGGCATCGATTTAAAAAGCCTAAATTTTTCGGCATATTTTAAGTTGAATGTGAAGCTCTTGTGCTATTTCATCATGAGTTTAAGGCCATTTAGGTTTAAATAAACTAGCCGATGAAAAAAAAAGTATTTTTTGTATTGGGTAATTTAGGTGCCGGGGGATCAGAGCGGGTGTTTTGGATGTTGTCTCAATACATAGATAAATCTCTTTACGATGTAAGTTTAGTTTTACTGGACTCAAGGAAAACCTTCCTTTCCACAAATATAAACCAGGTAAATATTATTGACTTAAAGTCTCTTAGGGCTTCACGCTCATTTTTTAAGTTAATTAAACTTATTAAAAAAGAGAAACCTTATGCAGTTTTAACAACAGGCGGGCACATTAATACCTTATTATCCTACGTGTCAATTTTTGTAGAGATTCCTTTGTTGATAGGAAGGGAGTCTAATGTAATGAATATAATGACCAAGTTAAACGGTTTTAAAGAGCGTTTTTGGGATCTTTTTGTACCGTCCACCTATAAAAGAATTAATTTAGCGGTTTGCCAGTCCAAAGAAATTAAGCAGTCATTGGCTTATCACTATGGTATTCCACAACATAAACTGGTCATCATCAATAACCCGGTATTGGCTACAGATACAATTATCCGCAAAGCGGAAGCAACTCAAAAAAAGCTCATTCTTGTTGCCCGTTTAGCTGTAGAGAAAGGGATATTTAGGTTGCTGAAAATCATGAAGAACCTACCGCTAGAGTACGCGTTAACTGTTGCAGGAGAGGGACCACTTAAAGGGGAAATTCTCAAAGAAATTGATACTTTAGAACTTAACGGAAGGGTAAATTTAATAGGGCTAGTTCCCAATATAAACGACGTTATTGCTAACCATTCATTAATGGTATTATCCTCTATAACAGAAGGTTTTCCGAATGTGGTTTTAGAATCTTTAGCAGTGGGGGTGCCGGTTGTTGCTTTTAATGTTAGTGGTATCCAAGATATGATAAAGCCTGGTTTTAATGGTTATATCACAGAACAAGATGATTTAGCCGGCTTTGAGGATAATATAAAAAGGGCATTCCTTAAAAAATGGAACCATCAGGCTATCAAAGCCGATGTAAATGAAAGATTCGGCATCGAAAAAATTGTAAAGCAATACGAAGCATTGCTGGTTTAGTCCTAAATAATTTCAATCACCTTTCAATATTAATATATGTGCGGCATATACGGCTCTACCATTAAATATCCTGTGGATATCATTCGCGAAAAATTAGATGTGATGAAATTCCGCGGACCAGATTTCTCCGGCTTCATTCAAACTCCGGAGATTACACTTGGGCATAACCGTTTAGCAATTCTAGATCTCGACAGTCGCTCTAATCAGCCTTACAGTTATAAACATCTAAAAATTGTATTCAACGGCGAGATTTATAATTATAAAAGTATCCGGTCCGAGTTAGCAAAAAAAGGTTATCATTTTACAACCACATCTGATACCGAAGTAATAGGCGCTGCTTACATGGCATACGGAGACGCTTGTGTAACGCATTTTAACGGGATGTTTGCTTTTGTGATTTATGATAGCTCAAAGAAATTACTTTTTGGAGCCCGAGACCGTTTAGGAAAAAAACCTTTTTACTATGCCCATCAGGGTGACCTTTTTGAGTTTGCAAGCCAATCTTCTGCCATAAAAATAGGCAGAAACCTCACTTTAGATCAGCAAGCTGTACAAGATTATCTTATCTGGGGTTATGTGCCCGAGCCACGTTCTATTTGGTCGGAAATTAAGCAACTGCCGGCGGGAAACTATTTTACGTATAATCTTAAATCAGGTTTATTACAGATAAATAAGTATTGGGATCTGGATTATAACAGAGACCACCTATTCCTGGGGAGCTATCGGGAAGCAAAAGAAGAACTCAAACGATTGCTAAATGATGCGGTAGAAATTAGGCTAAATGCCGATGTACCTTTAGGCGTATTTTTATCCGGCGGGATTGATTCGTCTTTAATAGCCTCTATCGTATCGCAAAAGATAGATCATGTTAAAACTTTCTCTATAAAATTTAACGAGAAAGGTTTTGATGAAAGTCAATATGCCTCGGAGGTGGCCTCGCATTTAAAAACAGAACATCATACGATAGCATGTAATTATAACGAAGGAATAGACCTTATTAGCGATTTCGCTACCTATTATGATGAACCTTTCGCAGATTCTAGCGCAATCCCCACTATGTTGTTGAGCAAATACACGCGTAAGCATGTAACAGTTGCTTTGAGCGGAGATGGTGGCGATGAAGCTTTTGTAGGTTACGCCCGTTATAAATGGATAAGTATGGTGAGTAATTTATACCAGCTGCCTTTGCCTTTGAGGAAGGGTTTAGGTAAACTCATTAAACAATCACCAAATTATGTGCACAAACTCATTGCAATGGGTGTGTCGATAGATAAAATAGAGAATTTGTATATCAAAATGTTTGGCGGATTAGAGAATTCCTGGATAGAAAATCAAGATAAAGGTCTGCTAAACAGCCACACAGAAATATTTAACAAAAGAAATAAATCGTTATTAGAGAAAGTATCTGATTTTGATATCAAAACTTATTTGAACGGCGATATCAACACCAAAGTGGACAGAGCCTCAATGGCTTTTTCTTTAGAATCAAGAGCACCTTTGATGGACTATCGAGTGATTGAGTTTTCCCGGAGTTTACCCACAGATTTTAAATACACTTACGGCAATCAGAAGAAAATATTGAAAGATGTGCTATATGATTATTTGCCCGCTCATTTATTTAACCGACCTAAAGCCGGTTTTACCATGCCATTTAAAGAATGGTTCAGAACAGCGTTAAAAGACTATGTAATGGATAATTTATCCAAATCAGAATTAGAGAAAATACCAGGTCTTAACGTAGCCCGAACGCAAGAAATTATACAAGAACACATGACGGGGAAATGGAACCGTTATCCTCAGATATGGAAATTACTGGTGCTTTCGCAATGGCAAAAAAAGAATCTTCAAAAACTCAGTTTCTCTAAAGAATTGACCTCGATTTGATGTGGTCTTATTTTATAAATCAATCAGAATTAATAAATGGGCAATAGAATATTACTGATTACTACGGCTTTATGTAAAAGCGGTGCTGAAACTCAATTGGTGAAACTAGCGTTTTTTTTTAAATCCCGCAATTACGAAGTGCAAATTATTTCACTTAAACCTATTAACGAATTTGATATAGATTTTGAGGAAGAAGGCGTTCCGGTAATTTATTTAAAAAGCTGGCTATCGTCTCCCATCTCAAACGGAAAATTTTTACTCAGGAAACTGAAAGCGTTTAAACCGGATGTGGTAATAGCTTTCATGTTTATTTCTATAATTTTTGCCCGGATATTAAAGAAATATGTGAGTTTTAAACTGATATCCAGTATAAGAACAGCTGTAATTCCTTTTAAATGGTATATCCCTTTCAAGTTAACCTCAGGATTAGATGATATAGTGGTGTACAATGCCAAAGCATCCAAAGAAAGTTTTGAAAGTAAAGGGATTATTAAGCAAAACGGCGTTGTGATTCATAATAGCATACATATCCCTGATATAGAAAAACTGGACGATAAACCCATTCCAAACGATAAATTTAAATGGATTTGTATCGCTCATTTTAAGTGGAATAAAGATTATAAAACGCTTTTTAAAGCTATCCAAATATTAAAAGGAAGAAACTTTAGTGTAGATATTATTGGAGGATACACGTCGGCCAATAATCCTTTTCCTATAATTAAGGAGCTAGGTATTGAAGAACATGTTAATATTTTGGGGTTTAAACAAAATACATCCGATTATTTAAAAAACGCTGATGCTTTTGTATTGTCATCCTTATTTGAAGGAATGCCAAACGCTTTGTTAGAAGCAATGGCCTATGCAAAACCAGTACTGGTTACTGATATTGCCTGTAACAAGGAAGTGGTACAATTTGCTGCTTGTGGTTATTTGTCAAATAAAAAGGACGAGGAAGATTTAGCCGTAAAGATGCTTAGGATGATGATTGCGCCGCCAAACATACGTCAAAAATTGGGCGAGAATGGAAGGTCGTATATAAAGGAGAATTTTTCTCAAAATGATGTGATGAATAACTGGTTACAAACCGTCAATTATACAGTTGCATAAATTTTAAGCTTCAAGCATCAGCGGTAAACAACCCAAATCTGACGCTTACATCATCGCCCTCATATCTATCTGGTGCAAACCACTCATGTGCGCACCTTCTTATTATTTAATTTTTTACAATCTTATTTTTTTAACTATGAAAATATTAGTGACAGGTAGCGCTGGTTTTATTGGATTCCACCTAGTTAAACAATTAATTAACCGGGGCGATGAAGTAATAGGACTAGACAATATTAACGACTACTACGACGTACAGTTAAAGTACGACAGGCTATTGGCAACCGGGATTGAAAAATCTGTTATCGCTTATGGCAAAGAAGTCCACAGCTTTATTGCTACAAATTATAGCTTTATAAAACTTGACTTAACCGATGGTAAAAGCCTAAAACAATTGTTTGAAAAACATCAATTTGATGCCGTTTGCCATTTGGCAGCGCAGGCTGGGGTAAGGTATAGTTTAATTAATCCAGGGACTTATATAGAGTCCAACATTAATGGTTTTTTGAACGTGTTGGAATGCTGCCGAAAGGAACACGTAGGACACTTAATTTATGCCAGCTCTTCAAGTGTGTATGGTTTAAACAAAACAATGCCTTTTTCTGTGAACCAAAAGGTTGATCATCCGGCGTCTTTGTATGCAGCTACAAAAAAAAGCAACGAGTTAATGGCACACGCTTACAGTCACTTGTTTGATTTGGCAACCACCGGTTTAAGGTTTTTTACCGTTTACGGTCCTTGGGGACGACCAGATATGGCACTGTTTCTTTTTACAAAAGCAATTTTAGAAGGGAAGGGCATTGAGGTTTACAATAACGGAAACATGAAGAGGGATTTTACCTATATAGATGATATTGTAAATGGCATATTAAATGTAATAGACAAGCCCGTTCCTCCAAAACGCGTTATGGATGAAAAGTATTTTGCCAAACCTCCATATCGTGTGTTTAATATCGGAAGAGGAGATTCGGTTAATCTGATGGATTTTGTCTCAGAAATTGAAGAGAATTTAGGTTTAACAGCAACCAAAAATTTGTTGCCACTACAAGACGGAGATGTTGCCGAAACTTGGGCCGATATTACCGAGCTTCAAACAGAATTGGACTATCAACCTTCCGTTTCTATAAAAGAGGGAGTGAGGAATTTTGTGGATTGGTACAAGGAATATTACACGGTAAAAAGAGAGCATATTTTTGCTAATGCTTAGCTGTTTTGCTGTGTAATTTGGCTGATAACTTCCGGAAAAGGTCATTCTTAAGAATTTGAGAGATATTATATGACAATATTATGACGGTTTATTATAAAAATCAGCTCGTTTGATGATAGTTGTCATGACTTTATTTAAAATAAAATCATATAAATTTTTTTTTTTGCACCAATTTTTGAAGAAATGAATTTGCTTTAAATCATATTGTCGTTAATTTTTTTTTAATTTTTTAGTGGAAACTCGTTTCTAATTTTTATTTACTAAAACCGTATTTCTCTCAAGTGGAAATTAAATTTTATTTAATTTTATTTTCGTAAAATATAGCCTAACTGCTTAAAAAAAAAGGCTTTAAATCCTAATTTTTCAGTTACAACATTCGCTTTTACAACTCCGTTTAAGCAGGTATAACTAAAAAATTAGAAAAAATGCGAGAAAAAAAAATCAGAAAAAAAAGTTTAATGTTAGGATTCTTATTAACTATTATTTTATTTGCCCAGTGTAAAAAAGACAGTAGCGAACTTTATCCAAATCTACCAAATGATAATACTGTCGACGCCCGGTGGAGTAAAGGTAGTGGTGTTACCAGCCCAACTAGCACCACTGGCACTACAGGCGTTTTAAATGTATCTTCCGCAACACCAGAATCGGGTTATGCTTATTATCTACGACCTAATGTGGGTATTGCTGGAGATTCTCAAACATCACCATCTTCCTCTACATTAAAAATTTTCGAAGATGGTAAAGAATTGGGTCCAGCACATACTGCACACAAATACATAAGATCAATGGGGGGTGGAAGATTTAGCCATTGGGGAGACGATTTGTATTTTTCTACATCAGACAATACAGATCCGCGTAAAAACGGAAGAACGTACACTTACACTGTAGACGGTACGGTGCCCGAGTCAACAACTTCTACGCCTTCTCCAGAACCTACGCCCACACCTACACCAGTACCTGCGCCAATTTCAACCACAGTCCCAATTGGTTATGCAATGGTTGACGGTACAACTACAGGGGGAAAAGGCGGACAGACAGTTACAGTTAGCAATTTAGCAGATTTAAAAAAGGCTGCTGGTTCAACAGCTCCGTTAATCATACAAGTTTCTGGTAATATTACCG
The DNA here is from genome assembly GCA_035496935.1 of Pelobium sp. Lineage (GTDB taxonomy): Bacteria > Bacteroidota > Bacteroidia > Sphingobacteriales > Sphingobacteriaceae > Pseudopedobacter. The sequence continues at coordinate 122,788 of DATJED010000023.1, forward strand.
GAACCGGAATGATCACTGTTTTATCTAACAAAACCATTATTGGCCTAAACGGCGCTACTTTAACAGGAGTTGGATTGGCAATTTACCGTATGAATAATATCATTGTTAAAAACATGAAAATCAACAAAGTTGTTGGTGGCGATTGTATTACTATTAAAGAAACATCTCACCATATTTGGATAGATCATTGTGAGCTATGGCAAGACAGAGACCATGGTTGGGATTATTATGATGAATTGTTAGAGGTTACCGATAGATCCGATTATGTAACTATCTCTAATAATAAGTTTCACGATACCAACATTGCGTTTTTAATTGGTAGCGGCGATACGCAAACCACAGACATAGGTCATTTAAGAGTAACCGTGTACGGAAACTACTTCTATAATATATCTGAAAGACAGCCACGTACAAGATTTGGATACATGCATGTATTTAACAACTATATGAAAGATGGAAGTGGTTATGCGGTTGGTGCAGCTATGGGTGCAACGGTAAGAACCGACAATAACTATTTCGAAAATCAGAATGTTCCAATTTCAACCGTTTTAAATAACTCAAAACCAGGTTATATAAGTGGTGCTTCCACCAATGTTTATAAAAATTGCGGTGCCAACCAAATCACAACAAGTGCATCGACTTGGGTACCTAATTATGAGTATAAATCTATGTTAATCGCTGCAACGGATGTTCCTGCAAGTGTTTTAGCCAACGCAGGTCCTAAGTACTAAGTGAAAATCAGTAAATTTTAAATCAATTAAAACCCGAAGCTATTCTATGTAGCTTCGGGTTTGTTAAAAACATCGCCTTTTCCAATTAGTCACTCCACTCGCTTTTGTAGCGAAGATTATTTGCTTCGATTAAATGCTAAAGAAACTCAAGTCTGAGTTTTTTTTCTATATACATTATTTCCAGTCAAAATGATGAGTAACTCGAAAAATTCATCGTCAAAATTTTCGAACTGCTGTGGAAAAGAAAAAAATATTGATCGCTTGCGATTCGCCAAAAACTTTATTGGGCTTTAGAGGTAAATTAATGGAAGCGCTTACGCTAAGCCATAAAGTAGCCGTTTATACGCCAAAAATTTATCAATCTAGTGTTAAAGATCAGCTAGATAAAATGGACGTAAGTATTTACGAAAACAGTTTAGATGGCAGTAATGTATCCGTTTTTTCGGATCTGGCTTACATCGCTAAACTTTTTAAGGTGATAAAAACCTATAAGCCCGATGTGTTTTTTCCCTACACACTTAAACCGGTAATATATGGATCTGTAGTAGCTGGGTTATGTCAGGTGAAAAACATAGTTCCGATGCTAACTGGTTTGGGTTACAATTTCTTAAACGATAAGAACAACAAAATTGTAAAAAACATCACCCGGTTATTATTGAAACTCAGCTTAAGAACAAACAACAACATTCGTTTAATTCTGCAAAATAGCGATGACTACCATACCTTATTAAATGCAGGCGCTATCGGTAAAAACACAAAAGCTTATGTGGTAAATGGGTCGGGTGTTGACCTGTCATACTACAACTATTCGGAAATCGAAAATCAGTCGCCGGTTTTTTTAATGATTGCCCGCTTAATTAATGCCAAGGGAATACGGGAATATTTCGAAGCCGCCAGTTTAATTTTAAAAGATCACCCCGATGTTAAATTTAAACTGATAGGACCAAGAGATTATAATATAGACGCTATTGAAGAGGATTTATTCCGCAAAATCAGTTCAAACAAAATCATCGAATATTTAGGAGAAGTTCATGATGTCAGGCCTCACATCAAATCTGCTTCTATTATTGTTTTGCCTTCCTATTATGGCGAAGGGGTGCCCCGTTGCTTGTTAGAAGCAATGGCGATGGGCAGGGCAATTATTACTTGCGATTCTGTTGGTTGTAAAGAAACGGTAGACGTTTCGGACGACAGAAAAAGCGGTTATCTGATACCGGTAAAGAATGTAAATGCGCTTACCGAAAAAATGCTCCATTTTATTAAGCATCCTGAAGACGCACTATTATTTGGAAAAAATGGGAGAGATTATGCCATGGAGAAATTTGATGTTCATAAGGTAAATACCCAAATGCTTAAAATTTTAAGTGTGAATTAATGCTTTGTTAAAATTAGTTTTAAATGGACAATAAAACAGCGAAATGCTTTTTAGTGCTTACCAATAAAGAGCAATGGACAAGCTATATAAATAAATCTTTTGAGTTTGATTTTTATCACAGTTGGGACTATCATGTTGTTAATAATCATACAGGTGAACCGTTGCTTTTTGTTTACGAAGAAGGACATGATTTTATAGCCATCCCTTTTTTGAAAAGAGCAGTTCCTGATTCAAATTTATCTGACTTAACCTCAGCTTATGGTTATTTAGGGCCTGTATCGAACAAAAAGATGAAAGACATTACTTCTTCAATGAAGCTAAACTTTGAGTTGGCATTTAAAGAGTTCGTAAAAGAACATCATGTAGTTAGCGTTTTTTCAAGATTACATCCTTTTTTCCAACAAAATTTATTGTTAAGCCACTTGGGTGGGGTACAAGATAATGGTAAAACCATCTATATGGATTTTTCTGTTTCCTTGGATGAACAAAGGAAAAGATATCATTCAAGATTATTAAGGCAAATTAGACAACTCCGTAAAAGGTCCTACATCATAAAAGAGGCAACCACTGACAAAGAAATAGCATCGTTTACCGAAATCTACCAAGAAAATATGCTGAGGTTAGCGGCTGCTCCAAATTATTATTTCAGTAAAGCGTATTTTCAGAAACTTATAGGCAACCAAAGCATCAATTGCAAGTTGATTCTTATTTACGAAGAGGAGAAGATCATCTGCGGTGCTATCATAGGATACTCGGCAGGGATCATTAGAAATCACCTTTCTGCAACTCACAAGGACCATATAAAAGATTCGCCCAGCAAACTGCTCACTGATGAAATAAGTGTGATAGGGCGTAATATGGGCATGCAATATTTCCATCTCGGCGGTGGCCTTGGAGGAAAAGACGACTCGCTATTTGCCTTTAAATCGAATTTTTCAAAGCTTGTTTTAGACGACCATATTTGGTGTTACATCGCAGATGAAAAAGTTTATCATTCCTTGGTGGAGCAAAGAGACATTCACCCCAACCGCAGAACCTTCTTCCCGCTTTACCGTAGCTAGCCTACATTCGGGTTGGATGACTGGCCGATTTCTTTAATAAGCCAGTTTCAAATATTAATTAATAAATAGTTATGGACAACAAATTTAGCTACGCTGCTGTTTCAGCTGAAAAAGCCTTAGAAATTATAGACGATTTTGGTTGGATTGTTTACGAAAATGCCTTGGAACCAGAATTTGTAACACAGATAAATGATACCTTACAAGATGCTTATGAGAGAAGAAAACAAATCCAGATTATCAATGGAATTGAGCAAAATATGGAAGGTACGCTCCACCACCTTATTGAACCAGGTAGCTTTGCCTTAAAATTTTTAGACCGGATGTATTGTGATAAAGAAATGAAACTTTTTTTAAAGGGGAATTATATTGTAAATGCATTTGGAGGTGTAATAAACAATAAAGACAACCGGCCGTATGTACAGAATATTCATCGAGATGTGAGGACTTTTTGCGGCGGCGAAAAAACGATGGTGCAGATGATGGTATTATTGGATGATTTTACCGCAGAAAACGGAGCTACTTATATGCTTTCGGGCTCGCACAAAATTGCTGATAGGCCAAGTAGCGAATATTTTTATGAAAATGCAGATAGAGTGTTAGCCAAGAAAGGAAGCATTGTTTTGTTTGATTCCAACCTTTGGCATGCAGCCGGTAAAAATACCACGGAGGGGAACAGAAGAGTACTCACCCTAAGTTACACCCGCCCAAACTTTAAACAGCAGTTAGATTATCCCCGCTTTTTAGGTTACGAATTTGGGGAGATGTTAAATGATGATTTAAGACAGGTTATAGGCTATAAGTCCAGAGTGCCGGCAAACCTATATGAATACTATCAACCCCTTTCAAAACGTATGTATCAGCCCGACCAGGGTTAATAGGCCAAGCGTGTTCTGTTCGTTTTGTTCATCTTTATTTCCTTTTTATAAGTGAGACATTATAATAAAAGAGTAAAAGCTTTAGGAGGATACTTAGAGCTTCAGTTGCCCCTTAATAAAGAGTACTATACTTCTTTAATAAAGTTGAATACTGGAAGAAATGCTTTCGAATATCTGCTTCGGGTGAATCGCTATGCTGCGGCTTATATTCCATACTTTACCTGTGAGGTGATGTTGGAGCCATTGAGGAAGCTTAAAATCCCGTATCATTTTTACACCATAAATCGCAATCTAGAACCTGTTCTGGATTTTGAGGTTGGCAAAGACGAGTGCTTGTTGTACACCAATTATTTTGGCATAAAGCAGGATTTTATAGCTGCTTTAAGCCAAAAGGTTCCTAACCTGATCATAGACAATACGCAGGGCTTTTTTTCTGAGCCTGTAGAAAACATAGATACTTTTTACTCTTGCCGGAAATTTTTCGGGGTGCCAGATGGCGCTTATTTACAATCTAAAAAACACAGCAACCTAAAATTCGAAAGAGATGTTTCTACCGGCAGGATGTCTCATCTTTTAAAGTGTATAGATCTTAGCATAGAAGAAGGCTATGAAAACTTTGTAGAAAATAATATGATTCTGGAGAACAATCCCATCAGAACAATGTCTAAACTAACAGGGCGGTTATTAAAAAGTATAGATTACGAGTTTTGTAAAAGCAACAGAAAGAACAATTTCCAGTTTTTACATCAAGAACTTGGATCTTACAACAAACTAGTTTTAAGCAACCCAAATGGGGTAGCGCCCTTATGTTATCCTTTGTTAGTGGATAAAGAAAACGTCAGAAAAAGACTAATCAGCAAAAGGATATTTATCCCTACCTACTGGCCTAATGTTTTTAGTTGGACTACTGAAAAAATGTTCGAATACTACCTCGCTAAAAACCTGTTGCCTCTACCGATAGATCATCGTTACAACCAAGATGATATGCAGCGCATGGTAAATTATTTAAAACAACTGATATGAATTATTCAATTTTTATTAGGCCATTGGCCCTAGGCGATGGCCAGACGTCGTACAAATGGCGAAACGATGAGTTAATTTGGGAGTTTACAGAGTTTAAGCCTAATAAACCTGTTACTGTAGCTTTAGAAACCGAATGGATTAAAAAAGCACTTGCTATAAAAAATGACCACCGTTTTGCTATCTGTATAAAAGAAACAGGACAGTATATTGGTAATGTACAGCTAGTTAATGTTAAAGATAAGAGTGCCGATTTTCATCTTTTTATAGGAGACAGTAGTTTTTGGGGCAAGGGGATTGGCCAAGAAGCAACCCGCCTTGTGTTATACTATGCCTTTAATCTTTTAAATCTGTACGATGTGATGTTGAAAGTTCATCGCAAACATATTGCAGCCAAAAAATTATATGAAAAAATGGGCTTTCAGGTTATTAATGACAAAGGTGTTTTTATTCAGATGATTTTAACAAAGAAATATTACAAAGCCTTAGTAAAGACAAGAGGGATAGATATCGCAAACGCTCACGAAGCTGTCTTATTAGACAATTACAACGAATTATAAATCTAATTATTAAGTATTTAAAATATTTGCCATGATTCAAACAATTACAATCCAGCAGAAACAGGAGTGGAACGACACTGTTCAACAATCTTTCGAATATGATTTTTATCATACCTGGTATTACCACAATATATCCAGAGACGGAGAACCTGTTTTATTCAAGTTTACAGAAGGGGAAGATTTTATTGCCATACCCTTATTGAGAAGGGAAATTGTCGGTTCTCACTTAGCCGATTTGACCTGTGTTTATGGCTATACAGGGCCTTTGTCTAATAAACCTTTTGCAAGCCTCAAAAAAAGTACGGTACAAAATTTTAAAACCACATTTTTAGATTTCCTCAAAAAAAACCGGTATATCACCGTTTTTTCGCGTTTAAACCCTTTCTTTAATCAGTTGGCGTTATTAAAAGAATTTGGAGGTGTTTATGATAATGGCAAGGTAGTTTATATTGATTTACGCCAGTCTATAGAAGCTCAGCGCTCTCAGTATAAATTTAGGCTGACAAACAAAATAGAAAGCCTTCGAAAAAAAGGTTTTTATGTTAAAGAAGCAACTACCAGAGAAGATGTAAAGGCATTTACAGCCATCTATCAGGAAAACATGAGGTGCGTACATGCAAACGAATACTATATGTTTAGCGAAGATTATTTTATCGATATGATGCGATCTAAAGAGTTCATTTGCAAACTTTTGTTAGTGTACTGCAGCGGTAAAGCGGTTTGTGGGGCAACGGTGGTGTGTACAAACAAAATAATCCAGTCGCACCTGTTGGGTACCTTAAATGAATATAGAAAATATGCTCCAGCCAAACTTTTAACCGAAGAGATTAGCTTGATAGGCAGGCGCTTAGGAATGCACTATTTCAATCTTGGAGGCGGATACGGCTTTAAAGAAGATTCTTTGTTTCTGTTCAAATCGAGCTTTTCCGATTTAACCTTAGAATACAAGAGCTGGCGCTTTGTTGCAGATAAAGACGCCTATCAAAAAATGTTGTGTGAAAATAACATAGATCCTGAAACGGATGTGGACTTTTTTCCTTTATATCGTTACATTAATCCCGGATCAAAAAAGGGCGAAGAAGAACAAAAACAAAAAGAAGAGGAACTTGTAGTATAACCATTCAATTTTCACGGTTACAGCGTTAAACCAAGAACCTTAGTAATCTTTCGTTTAACACTTCGTAACCAATTGCCAAAAAGATTTTTATAAACAGATCGTCTTTTCTGCTAAGCGATTCTTATCCTGCTGGGCGGAGTAAAAGTATCAACCTATTACGTATTGATTTATATAATGCCTTTAGCCTTTCGGCAAACGGTTTAAATTTTATTAAACCTTTAATAACGCTTTCCATTTTCATATTAACCCCAACTATTCCATGAAAAATATCATTTTTTGTGACCGGGCTTACTCACGGTGGGCCATACTTTTTATCGATACATTAGTGATGATATGGGCCTTTACCATATCTACCTTAATCATCAACAAATTTCAAATCGGGGCCGTATTCACAGTGGGGTTTCTCTTTTACCTTTTTACCATCAGCTTAGTTTCATTAATAGTATTTATGACTATGCGTATTCATACAGGTATTATAAGATACTCTAATACAGAAGATATTCTCCGGGTTTTTAAAGCTGTAATTGTAGTTAGTATTGTTTTTTTGCTAATAGAAAAAATACTTATAGCTCCTTTTTCAGACTTGAAGTTTAGGTGGCTCAACTTTGTGGTGGTAAGCAATTTCTTTATCAGCACAAGTTTACTGGTTGTTTTAAGAATTGGAGTTAAAAGTCTGTTTGCTTATTTAAAGGAGTTAGAATCAGATAAAAAAGAAAATATTCTGATCTACGGATCTGATAAAAAAGCCATTTTAATTAAACAGGCATTCGAAGCTTCTGTAGAAAAGCGATACAATATTATTGGATTTATTGATGATTTTCATGATAGGATCAATAAAAATTTAGAGCAGAAAAAGGTTTATTCATCATCTTCCATACCTTTTTTGACGGAGAAAAATCATATTGATAAAATGGTAGTAATGGATGATGACATTAACCTGAATAAAGATGCAGTAAAAACCTGCATTACGTTGGGTATTAAGGTTATTTCTGTTCCGGCATCATCTAAATGGTTAAACGGACACTTAAATTTAACCCAAGTTAGAGACATTAATATAGAAGATCTTTTACAAAGAGCACCCATTGATTTAAAGAAAGATAATATTTTTAGAGAGATGGCCGGAAAGCGTGTGCTGGTTACCGGAGCCGCAGGTTCTATTGGCTCGGAGATTGTCCGCCAATTATTAAATTATAAACCCGAGGAGGTAATCCTTTGCGACCAGGCAGAAACACCCCTGCATGAGCTACAGCTCGAGCTGGAAGATACCTGCCACCATGCGCCTGTAAAAATATTTATGGCCAACATCCAAAATTTAAGAAGGTTAAGATCGCTGTTTAATAATTTTCGTCCAGAAATCGTTTTCCATGCAGCGGCATTTAAACATGTACCTATGATGGAAAGTCACCCTAGTGAAGCGGTTTTAACAAATGTTTTGGGCACAAAAAACTTGGCTGATTTATCAGTAGAATTTAAGGTGAAAAAATTCATCATGATCTCTACCGATAAGGCGGTGAATCCTACCAATATTATGGGTGCATCAAAACGTTTGGCAGAAATGTATACCCAGTCTTTAAACGCTCATCAAATGCGGGACTTTTCAAAAGACGAGATCGTTCAACTATCTTCAGGAAAAAATAATACCACCAAGTTTATCACCACGCGTTTTGGAAATGTACTGGGTTCAAACGGTTCTGTAGTTCCTCGCTTTAAAAATCAGATAGAAAAGGGCGGACCTATTACAATTACACATCCGTTAATTACAAGGTATTTTATGACCATACCAGAGGCTGTGCAACTGGTGCTTGAAGCTTCTGCAATGGGCAGAGGAGGAGAGATTTTTATTTTTGATATGGGCAAGCCAATTCGTATTGTTGATATGGCTACCAATATGATTATGCTTGCAGGCTTGGTGCCCCATAAAGACATTAAAATTGTGTTTACAGGCTTAAGACCAGGCGAAAAGCTTTACGAAGAATTATTAAATAAAGAAGAATGTACGAGTCCTACTTATCATGATAAAATTAAAATATCTGGAGTTCGCAATACGCATTTCTTTTATGTTAAAAAAGTGATTGAAGAACTTTTGGAACTTACTGATACTGGCGACTGTATTGAAATAGTAAAGAAAATGAAGGAAATAGTACCCGAATTCAAAAGTAAAAACTCTATCTATAATAAATTGGATAAAGTTGCCGCATATTAATTGTTGAGATGACGGTTGTTAGCTGTTTAATTAATGAAAATCAGCTTTTTATAAATAAAAAAATGTTTTTTTTGTTATATCTTTTAAACAATATGTAATAAATGATCCCTTAATTATTTGTCCACCTTACTAAAAGGATAGACATAAAAGTGTGAAGTAGTAACTTAATTTTTTTAACTATGAACAGAGGTGAAATTGTTGAGCTTGTAATTCGTAGGAATAATTTGAGCATAAGCGAGTTATCCAGACGACTCCATGTAAGCAGACGATCTATTTATAATTGGTTTGAACAGGCCGATTTAAGCTTCGACGTGATTTTTAAAATTGGAGAGGTCTTAGATTATGACTTTTCTGTTGATTTCCCTGAAGTATTTAATAAAAGACAGGTAAAGCTATTTGAAAAGACTAATTATGAAATACAGGAAGAAAACGATTTAAAATCAGTAAATTATTGGAAAAACAAATACATCAGCCTTCTGGAAAAGCACAATGAGATTTTAAGTGACCATTCGCCTGTTGCCCAATTTATGGTAAGATGACTGGGTAATACTTTTTGTAAAGTGATGCCCTTAAATGATTTGCTTTATAGAAAGGATGGATTCGAAGTCTCTTCAAAGCATATCTCTACTCGCTCGATAGGGATAGGGTACAAAGCGTTTTTTTTGACAGCGTGTTATAAGTAGGCACTAATGTTCAGGAAGATTAAAACACTTAATAATTGTATTTTAAGCTTTTGCTCATCTAAAATGACGATACGGCCGTTATCAATCACGTCAATTAATTTTTCGGATTTAAACTCTTTTAATGTTCTAATTACTGATTCCTGCGGTGCGCCAACAATGCTGGCCAAATCGTCGCGGCAAATGTCAATGAACTTTTTGTTATCAAAAGTATCCTTAAATTTATCTGTAATTCTAATGATAGCGCTGGCCACCTTTTTTCTTAAAGAATGATAAGCCATATTAATCAGAATTTCTCCGTTTTCAACCACCTGATTAGATAAGAGTTTGATAAAGAATTGTGCGGTAGCCGGATGAGTATTTACTTTTTGCAAAAATTCTTGTTTGTGAATAAGGCACAGCGTTGCATCCTCTATCACTTTAGAGCTTCTTTTATAGTTGGTTTCGAGTAAAATTTCTGTATAGCCAAAATAATCTCCTTCACTATAAATGCCGGTAATTAGCTCTTTTCCTTCCTCGCTTATTAGAAATTCCTTAATTTTTCCTTTCTCCACATAGTATAAAAAGGAAGTCCGTTGCCCTATGGAATATAAGGTATGCTTTTTCTTTAGATGTTGTTTTTCATGCTCGTCAGTTACTAAATGGGTGGCCGTTTTGTGGTTTGCAAGCAAGGGCCGTTCGTTTTTAGCAAATCCATTTTCCTGATTAAGATTAATAAGTGTTTTCTGTTTTAAACTTTCACTTTTTGCTAATCTTCTGCTAATTGAATCTAGCAAATCTGTATTGTTTATAGGCCTAATCAAAAAATCATCGGCACCTAAATTCATCCCTTTGCGTTGAGTTTCAGGTTCCGAAGGTCCATTGATAAAAATAAAAGGAATGTCAGAAGTTTTTGGGTTATTCCCTAAAATATTTATTACGGCATATCCATCTAAAATCGGTATTTGTGTACCACAAAGTATTAAGTTTGGGTTTTCCCTTAAAGCTATTTCCACACCACTTTGGCCGTTGTTACAGCTTAAGACGTTATAACCGGATAGGCTGAGCAGTAAACTTAGGTTATCATTTATTATTTGATCATCTTCAATTAGTAAAATGTTTTTCATAGCGTTTATTCATATTAACGTACCGGGGGCGAATAACAATCATTTTAAGTTACATACATCCCTTTTACAATTTTGGTAGAATTTTCAAATTAATTTAGTTTTATAAAATTAGCTAGGTATTATCAGTTTTTTAAGTGATAGTAGTCAGGTAAAGGGTTGATTAATATCAATAAGTTAATATTAACGACCAATATAACTAAGGTATTAATTTTAGTTAAATATTTTTGTATATTTTATAATTTTAGCGCATAATGTTTTACTTCAAATTTATCTCGGAGGTGTAGACGTTTTAATCGACTAATCTGCGGGTTGCCTAAAGCGACAAAAAGCAAAAATACGCAAAGTAGTATGGTTTAATGAGGAAATCGGCCAACGGTGAGCTTAGTTGTTCAAGAGGCCGAAAGAGGATAATTCGCACAATCAACTTAAATCTTATTTGTAGGTATAAAGTCCAGTAACAAACAGCTAGGTTATTTGGTTCAGAATTTGTATCAAATAAACATATTAGTTGATATTAAGCCCATATAAACACCTATGCAAGCATTTGGACCTACAGAAGACAAAGAATTATTAGGCATTCAAAAGGACCAGAAAGTACAGAAGGCTTTAAGCGAGCATAGTAATAAAACAAAAAAAATAGTTGACGAAAGCGTAAAAAGCCAAAACCCTTTGTTGGGTATGTCGGCTATAATCTTCTGTTTGTGTGCAACCGGATATTACCTGCTGAAATTCAAATTCCTTCCTGTTCCCCAAATTTACATCCCGTTTCTACAAAAAATTGTACTTGCGGTTATGTTTATTTCGCTGGTTCTATTGGCCAATAGATTGTTAAAAAAGGTATTCGGACAGAAAATAGAGGATAAAACCACCCTGTTTAATTTTGAGCGCATTGCCAATTTATTTGCCGGACTGTTGGTAATTGCCATTATTCTTTCTGTGCTGTTCGCCAATTGGTATACTGCCATGGTTTCTTTCGGCATTGTGTCGCTGATACTAGGTTTCGCCTTACAAAATCCCATTACTAGCTTTTTTGGATGGATATATATCCTGATACGTAAACCTTACGAAGTGGGCGACCGGATTCGCATTGGCGATGTTTATGGTGATGTGATTAACGTAAGTTATTTCGACACCACTTTATGGGAGTTTAAGGGCGATTATTTGTCAAGCGATCATCCAAGTGGCCGTATCATCAGATTTGTGAACTCAAAGGTTTTTGATGAATACGTATATAACTACTCCTGGCCTTTATTCCCTTTTATCTGGAATGAGCTAAATTTTTACATCGCCTTTGAAAGTGATTTTAAGTTTACAGCAGACACCATAAAAAATATCGCCGAAAAGGAAATAGGAGAAGCAATGATTAGACGGGTAAAAAGATTTAAAAAAATACTGGACGAAACGCCCGTGGATGAATTCGATGTGAATGAATATCCTTCCGTTACGCTCAGGGCAGATGGTAATACCTGGGTTCGGGTTGTGGTGCGCTATCTTGTTGAACCAAAAAATTCGGGAAGGGTAAAAAGTAAGCTTTTTAATACCATAATGGAAGAATTGAAGAAACACCCCGAAAAAGTAATGTTCCCTAAAACCAATATGAGATAATGAGATTTAATTGAGGCCTCCATTTCAATCTGGAGCTTAGTTTCAGTTTGGGATTAAGGGGGAGAAATCAACTTTAAAATTAACTCAGCTGATCTTTGGTAACCAAAATTCAAAAGTGGTGCCCTCACCTGGGGCGCTTATGATGTTTAATTTACCTCCATTTAAATGGATGAAATCTTTGCAGAGCTGCAGACCAATTCCAGTGCCTTTCTCTTTCGCAGTACCATCTTTGCTCACCATTAAATTGTTGGATAGCAAATTTTTTGAGCTTTTTTCATCAATACCTATACCTTGATCAGTAACAGAAAACTTAACAGAATCAACTTCTTCTAACGCTGCGATGTCTATTGCTGTATCAGCGAAACTAAATTTGATCGCATTTGAGACAAGGTTTCTTAAAACGGTATCTAGCATATTTGCGTCTGCATAACATTGGAGGGCGCCAGAGGGTGAAAAATTGATTTCAATACCTTTGGAAGATGCTGTCGCATGCATGGTTTTAACCACACGCTCTATCATATTGTCAATCTCTATTTGCTCTGGCTTAGGTTTTAAAACGCCGGTTTGAACCATTGACCAGCTCAACAAATTCTCTAAAAGGGTATGTGCATTTTTAGCTGCTTCGTGACTTTTGCTTGCAAGTTGCTGAACTTTTTCTAAACCAAGCTTTGGTGCACTTTTATGAATCAATTCATTAGATGCTAAAATTGTAGTGAAAGGATTTTTTAAATCATGTGCAATAATCGAAAAAAACTTGTCTTTAGTGGCATTTAAATCTGTTAGCTGTTCTTCGGCAAGCTTAAGTTTTGTAATGTCTTGGCACAATATTAAATAAGTTTCATCTGCTAGCTCGTTTTCCCGATCTTCTAAAATTATATCCAAGCATAAAAAACGTACTTCATCTGCGTTCGTCAGCTTAATTTCGCTTTGCAATGCATGGTTTGTTGAAGTTATTAAATTAGTCAATAAATGCTTGATCTTCGCCACAAGCTGTTTTAGCAATTCTTTATCTGTTGCCCTATCGTTTGCGTTTGTGTAAGTACAATTTAACTGTTTATCGAACCTAAAAATCAGCACCGGAAGATTGTTGGCCAGCGTACGGTAACGAAATTCGCTTTCCTTAATGCTGTTAAAAAGGACGGTAGTAGGCTTGGTAAAGCCAGTTTCTACGTTAGCTTTATAAATAAGATAAAAAGAAACGAGCTTAAACAGATGTCCAATTACATTGAATATGCTGTTGTTGTCGAAATAGAGCGTAAACGAAAACTCGCTTAAAATGGTGAAAAAAATAGAGGCAACAAGAAATTTATAAACCAGCGGATCAAAATGCTTTTTTCTTTTATGCAAAAGATATCCCGCAAGAAACAAGACGATGATGATCAGGTATTCTGCAAAAATTTTAAATTTGGTTTGACCTAGTCCTTCTATATAACATGTAGGGAAAATATGCCAATAAAGAATAGAAAGGATAATTAGAACGCTAACCGCTAAATAGCTACAAAACAATAAGTCTGAGTTTATTTTCCTTTTACTGTTTAAAAAGTAAAAACCGAAAACCAAGGTAAGCGCTTCCATACTTCTGGTTGCTACCCAAAACTGGTTTGCGTAAAAGTTTTTCCCTTGAATAATGTTCATTCCACTAAAACTGAGGGTATGAAGCAAATCTAATCCACCGATGAAAAGGTAAGCAATACCCACAAAAAGAAGGTACTGGTTATCAAGAACCTTCTTTGCGTTCCAGGTTATCACAAAAACGGTAAAGGCCACCACAATTGATAACAATTCAATAAGGGTGTGGAAAAGAAGGTAGCTTCGGTTTAAACTAATAAACAGTACGGTTAACACCAATACTGAAGAAGATATAATTCTGAAAAGGTTTTTGGTAGATTTAGCTGTAATTTGAATCAAATTTTTTGTTTGCGGTTAATGCTTTTCTACTGCAAAGCTAAAGATTCTGTTGTTAAGTTAAAATGAATTGAAATTTAAAACTAGCACAAAACGTTTTTAAATTAATGTAATCAATCAATTTTTGCAACAAATTCTAATAAAACTCATAACATTTTCCAGCACCAAATTCCTGTTCTCTGCTTTCGCCGGTTTCAAAACTTACGCTGGCTTCTGACGTTCCGCTGGTATTGCCGTAGTTCAGTTTGTTCATGGTAGCATCGTGGCTAAAGCCTAACCTTACTTTTTGGTTTTTGTTGCTGTTGGTAAAAATATCGAAGATAAAGGAAAGCACAACTGCATCGCCTTTATAATCACCTCCGGCCCGGTACCAGACACCCGCATTCACGCCATTGTATTTAAACTGTGCCCCGGCACTCATGGAAGTAGATTTTGCCTGGTTATAATAAACCACCGAAGGAATCAATAACATGCTTTGGCTACCGTTGCCACTGATATCCATTTTATAGCTGGCATAAGCCGCCGTACGGATAGGTGTAGGCACTTTGCTTCCGGTGAAAGATTCATCGGGTTTGTTAAGGTGTAGGAGGGAACCGCCCATCATAAAATTGCCGACTATAAAATTTGCGCCAGCACCGGCATCAAAGTAGTATTTGTTATCGTTAAAAGGTTGTTCGGCCTGCGAAGCTGTTCCGGTAAAACCCAGACGAGGATCCAACTGATCAGAGAATACCAGTTTGCTAAAGTCCATTGTTCGGTTGGTAACACCGCCCTGTACACCAAAAGAGGCCGAAAAACGATCATCGCCAACAATGTAGGAATAAACGCCTGAAAGACTGTTCTTTTTAAGCGCTGCCATTCCTTCAGACGAGCTGTTGGCCAATAAACCTACACCGCCCGAGCCGTTCGGCAATTTAAAATCTGCTGATACCGATGTGTAGCTTAGCTTGCCATCAATTGAAGACCACTGACTTCTGTAAATCATATTCATTCGGAACGTACCGTCGAACTGTCCGGTTAAAGCCGGATTTAAGTACATAGGCGCATTGTAAAATTGCGAGAAAATATGATCCTGAGCTTTTACATTGCTACAGATTGCTACTAAAAATAGTAGGCTAAAAAATTGTTTAATCATAGTGATGTTTTTCATTATCGTATTAAGTTGAATGTTCCTGCTTTTTTAGGGTCCGAGCCTACGCTGTATTGCATGCCCGCCCATTCTGTTCCGTTGATAAATTTAGCGCCGGCTTCCCAAAAATAAACGCCTTGTGGGGCTTTCTCGCCGAACATCATCCCGTTCCAGCCTTCAATCGGCCGTCCTTTGTCGTCAAGCTGGGTGGTTTGCCAAATTAGCTGCCCCCATTTGTTAAAAACCCGAAGGTGCCACTCGGCCATTCCCGAACCTTTTGCCTGAAAAATTCTGATTTCGTCCACCAAACTGTTCGGCATAAATGCATTCGGGATAAAGAGATTTCCGGGAACGCCTAAAATTCTCACTGTTTGTGTGATGGTGTTGCTACAGCCCATTTTGTTGATGGCCGTTAGCTTTACTTTATAAGCGCCGGTATCCGGATAGCTGTGCTCAGCATCTGCGGAGGTGGATGTTTGTCCATCGCCAAATTCCCATAAATAAGATTGCATATCGCCCGGTGTGTCGTTTTTAAAAGTAAAGCGATAGTTTGGATACTGGATAGTTAAGCCCGGAGAAACCACAAAAGCCGGATGCGGCGTTGCACCTACCTTGATGTAATCTATCTTCTGCAAAGTATCGCCACAGCCAAAAGAACTATAGCTGATTAAACTTACGGTATAGCTTGGTTTCGCATCCGTGAAAGTATGCGTTGGATTCGCATCTGTTGAAGTGGTACCGTCGCCAAAATCCCACAGGTAAGCTAAGGCATTTTTACTGAGGTTGGCAAATTTAACGGTCACCGAATCACAAGCGCTGGTAACATCTGCCGAAAAATTGGTAACAGTTTGCGGATAAACTTTAATAGTTTCGGTGGTGGTAGTATCCGAGCAACCGTTGGATGCCGTTAGTTTTACCACATAGGTTCCGCCTTGCGTAAAAGTATGTAAGATAGTTTCTGGCGATTGGTTGCCTTCTATAATGGTTCCGTCGCCAAAATCGTATTTGTAGAAAACCGCCCCTTTAGAATTGTTGAAAAATTTGACCGTATGCGGAGCGCAACCTTCGTATTCATCGCCGTTAACTACCAATTCGGGCTGAACGGTGTTTGGCGTAATACGGATGACGTATTCGCTGGTGTAAGAGCCACAGTCTGTTTCGGTAACCAGTTTTGCGGTAACAGTTTTGGCAACGCTACTGAAATAAGTATGATTTACCGTGTTATTATCGGTTGTTGTTAAGGTTTGTCCATCACCAAAATCCCAATGGTAAGTATTTATAGCGCCTTTGGTGGTATTTTTAAAAGCAATTTTTAAGGGCGAACAACCTGTGGTTCTGTCCGGAGAAAAAGTGGTAATCCCGGCTGATGCAGATACGTTTAGTTTAACTATAACTGCTTCTCCGGCACATCCTGTAGTGTTTGCCGGAACGATGGTGTAAGTTACAGATCCGGTGCTATCGCCAGCGTTAGTTAATGTTTCTACAATTTCCGTTAAAGCTTTTGGAACGTTGTTTTGGCTGTTGCCCGATATTTTTCCGGTTGCGGTGCTGGTCCAGGTATAACGCAAATCATGAAAGTTTGAGCTTAATAATATGGCGACTGATTTTCCGGAGCAAATGGTTTCATTGCTGGCTATAGCAGTAATTTTTGGCATCGGTTTTACCGAAACTTTTAGCTCAAAAGCATCAGCTTCGCAACCATCTTTTTGAGGGATGATGAGGTAAGTTATATTGCCTTCGATTTCCGCACTGATACAGGTGAGCACATCGTTAATTTTGCCCGTTCCAGATTCGGTATAGCCGCTTACGTTGTTTTTATTGATAACACTCCAGGTAAAAGTACTTCCCGCTAAAACCGCTGTAGGTTCGTAATTTAGTGCTGTTCCGTTGCAAATGTCTTTAGTTGGAGCGCTGGTAATTTTGTTTTCGGGTCTGATTTTGATGATAACCAAATCTTCTACCACGTCACACGGAGCGGTGTTTTGTGTACTTACTGATAATTTAAGTTGTACTTCACCGTCAAGCATTTCTTTTGCAGAAGGCTGATAAACAGAATTTAGCACATTTCTGGAAGGTGTAAATATCCCTTCTCCGCCAAGCCAACTAAATGTATTTGCTTGGCTACCATTCACTGAGCCGTTTAAAGTGATCTCGCTGTTAAAACACACCGTTTGGTCTGCCCCTGCAAAAACCGTAGGCGCCTCGTTAAACAAAATGGTTTTGGTAACACTTGTTGCGCCACAGCTGTTTTGGTGCGTAATGGTAATGGTGTAGGTGCCGTAATCCTCGAAAAGGATGGTCGGCGTTTTTGAATTTTGGTTGCTGTTGTTTTTGTAAGAGAAATTTCCGCCACTGATTTCCCAACGGTAAGTATCAGTTTCAGCTTGTGCCGTTCCTGTAAAAACGGTTTTCATGGCGTTTCCTACGCTTTCATCGAAAGTAATAAGCTGACCTTTTCCACATAAACTGCTTTGCCAGTCGGCAGTAATGGTAGGTATTTTATTGATGATGACCGTTTTTTCTACGGGAGCTGGCGAACATGGCGAAACAATGGTCAATCTTACGGTGTAAATTCCTGTCTCGTTAAATTTGAATGCTGGGTTTTTGTCTGTATTGCTTGTACCATTTGCAAACTCGACAGGAGCGGGACCAACAATCTCCCATTTATAAGCATTATGCGCAAATTCGTTAGCATCAAGCACAGACACATCAGTTGCTTGGATTGTTGTACCTGCACAAGCTAAGGTTTCTGATAAATTAAAAGCCGGAAGGGTAGCGGTTTGTACATATACGCTCTGTTCAATCGGTGCGGCTTCGCAACTGGAAAAACTTTGCGATTCCAATCTGATGCGGTGAAACCCCGACCTAGTAAAAACATGCTGAAGCTGATAAGTGAGCGGGACGCCCTGCGGAGTAACCGGCACATCATCTACAAACCAATAGTACACGTTATTGTTGTTTTTACATTCCGGAGAGGTGGAGCTCGGATTTTCTCCGGCAATAGAGCCGTTGCTGATTGTTAATTGGGTATTGATACAAGCGGAAGCAGGTAGCTTAAATTTGTTCTCGGGCTGGGTAACAACTTTTGATTGTGTAGAAATCGGAACGCTGATTAAACCACAATAAGGACTGTTTACCTGAAAAATAATGCCGTAAACATTGTAATAATTTACATCGTTAATCTTGATCTGTTTGCCACAGGAAGAACGAAGATAGGTATGCCTAATCTGCGCATTTGAAGCGATAATTTTGTTTGGTGTAACATTCTCTATCACGCCATCGCCCCAGTTTACCTGATAGGAATATCCGGGAAAGTTATTTTGGATGCCGTTTACGGATTTGGTTTCAATATCATATTGAAGCTCCGCAGGTAAACAAACGGTACTATTTGCCGGTGCACTGAAACCGGGTTTTATCACGTTATTGATTAAGAAAAAGGCTTTCGTACCGATAACGCCATCGAGTTCTGCTTTTACAAATAACGTGTAATGGTGCATTTCCGCATTAACCGTCACCGGCGAAGCGCTGAAATCAAAATGTTGGGTAACGCCGGTTACCTCGTCAGTAACTTCTAAGGAAGCCTTTGCGCCCGCTGTAGAGCTATTGCTTAATTTAAACGCACTATTTCTTTCTGGCTTGCAAAAGCCAAAAGTTTTCGGCTCGGCGGTAATAATTTGGCTTGCGTTGGCATTAATGTCTGCTTTAATACCTGTTTTAGCAACAATTTTAAAAGTGTTGGAAGCTGGCGTAGATAAAGTTTCGCCAGCATATTTAACCAATACTTTATAATCGCCGGGCGCTAAACCTGCCGGAATTACGCCGTTGACAAAAGTGGTGTAAAAGCCTTTATAAGATCCAATTTCTTTTGCCTGTGCAAAGCCTCCGGATGCATCAGAAAGGTAAAGCTTAAAAACGTTGTCGGTTTTTAACTTGCCGTCCGTGTCATCAATTTTTATCGGAACGGCAATGCTGGAACCATTTCCGTAAGGTCCGCTGTCGATTGTTCCGATGTTTACTGTTTGTCCTAAAGCCCCAAAAAAAGTCCCAAATAAAATCAGGAACAAGATAGATGTTGATTTCCCCATTAGCGTTTTCCCTCATCAGTAGATGCTGATTGTTAGTCTTATACGGGAGGTTTCAAAAAAGTTAGGGATAAATTTGATGTGTGATATTAAAATTACAAACTGACCAGTTTTCCGGATTTGAAGTGCGTTAAATTGAAATTTGAGGGTTAAGGTTGGCTTTTATGAAAGATTAAAAAACCTAGAGCTGGCGATTTCATAAACACAGCAAAAAATAGCATATTATATTTGCTGAAATTTTACAAGGATAGGTGACCTCAGGAAATAACATACAATTTACGTTAATTTACAAAGAAGATGAGGTAATGGTGAATACTTTCGCTAACGAATTTTCGGATTTACGAGCCCTCATTATAGCTAAACTTGATTTAGATTTTTTTGGCGAATGTGGAGGCCTTGGCCGATGCGTCACTTGTGTAGTTTCCGTAAATTCAATGGATGGATTAGCAACCAGCAGGGAAGAATTTGCCTGCCAAACATTGATGGACAAAAATTTAGCTAACACTTATATAAAAGTGATTGGAGATCGGTTGAGGCGGTTTTAAGCGTATAATATCTTTAAAGCAAAATGCGGATTCTTGAACAAAAGAAACCGCATTATTTATTTTTAATCAAATTGCCCAACCCACGCTTTTGCTTCTTCTATTTCAGAAGGTTCAAAACCTTTCAGCTGACCAGGAATTACGGATGAAATTAAGCCTGTCACTTTTTTCAGGTAATCTTTGGTGGTCACTAGCGCTACACGGTTCCATTTATTGTAATATTTAAAATCTGTTTTAAGGTCTTCTAGCAGTGCGCCTAAACTAAAATGCTGCATTTCGGTATCATATACTATCAAACAATTCAATTTATCGAACTCGTTTTCCTGCTGTTGAATAGCCGGCTCCAAAACTTGCTTGTAATCGTCTTTTGCGATTTTTCCGCTAATATGCAATCCAATTACATGCGGTGGTAAATTTTCTATTACGCTAATCATTGGTAAAAAATTTGAGGTTATTGATAAACTGGAAAAAGAAAAATTCATGCCAGCCTCAAAGTCACCTGTAAATTTAAACATCATGACCAATCAATTGCTTAAACAGAATATTGTTAAATTATTAAAAGGCGGAAACGCTCATGCGGATTTTGAGGCCATTATAAAAGATATTCCCTTAAACGATTTGGGAAAATATCCGCAGTCTTTGCCATATTCCATTTGGGATTTGGTGGAGCATCTGCGTATTGCGCAATGGGACATTTTAATGTTCTCTAAAGACCCGCAGCATCATTCACCCGAATGGCCAAAGGGATATTGGGTGGAGAAACATCATCAGCCTACAGCAGAAGAATGGCAAAAAAGCGTGGAAAGCTATAAAAAGGAGCAGGAAGCTTTTAGTGAATTAATTGAAAATTCGGATGATTTATTGAAGCCCTTGGATTGGGGCGATGGACAATCTTTATTGCAGGAAGCTTTAACGCTGGCAGACCATACTGCTTACCATTTAGGAGAAATTTTGGTATTGCGAAGATTGTTGGGAAACTGGGGTTAATTTTTTGAATATCAATCTAAAATTTTCAGCAAAACCCAATACCGGTAAGCGGTAAGTACCTGCTCTGTTTTGGTTAAGCGACTGGGATCCTTCTTGTATAAACTGGGCAGTAGCAAGCGGTTTAGTTTGTTCAATAATCTAAAAAAAGCTTTCATAAATGTCGTTTTTCAAAAATCGTACCCCCCTTTAAAAGTAAAAAGTAAAAAGTAAAAAGTTAAAAGTTGAATGTTAGGCTTACTGTCCGTCATTCAATCATTCACTCATTCAAAATTCTATCCTTCACTCATTCCATCCTTCACTCATTCCATCCTTCACTCATTCAAAATTCTATCCTTCATCATTTATTCTATTAAATCAAAATATCCCTTTTATACTCTGTAAAAAATAGCGAACTTCATTTTTTTATATATAGTAATACAAACATGTCAGAAGATAATTCCGAATACTCTTTTTGGAGCAGATACAAACATTTTGCGGGCAACGAAATTTTGCTTTACGTCATCATGATTGTCGGGATCGCATTAGGCATCATCATATTCAGCTAACAGATTTAGCGTTAAACTCCAAAAATAATTCAAAAAAATGAAACTCAATTTAAAACGTCCGTTAGCTTTCTTCGATATAGAATCAACTGGTGTCAATGTCGCATCAGATAGAATCGTGGAAATTTCCATATTAAAAGCATCGCCAAACGGCGATGAAGAGGTAAAAACCTTAAAAATAAAGCCGCTTATCCCAATTCCTTTAGAATCTTCTTTAATCCACGGAATTTATGATGAGGATGTAAAGGATGCGCCAACTTTTAAAGAAGTTGCTCAGGAAATCATAGAATTTTTAGGCGATGCAGATTTGGCCGGTTACAATTCCAATAAGTTCGATATCCCTATATTGATGGAAGAATTTTTAAGAGTCGGGATCAGTTTTGATATCGATAACCGAAAGTTTGTGGATGTACAAAATATTTTCCACCAAATGGAACAGCGGACGTTAAAGGCTGCTTATAAATTTTATTGCGGTAAAGATATTGTAAACGCTCACTCGGCAGAAGCGGATATTAGGGCAACTTACGAGGTATTGCTGGCGCAACTTGAAAAATACGAGGGCAAAGAATTTGAGGACAAAAAGGGAAACATCAGCAAGCCCGTAGTTAATGATGTTGAAGCTTTGCACATTTTTACCAATTTAAATAAGCCGGTTGATTTTGCAGGCCGAATGGTTTATAACGAAGACAATATTGCTTGTTTTAATTTTGGTAAGCACAAGGGAAAAGTTGTTTTTCAGGTGTTTGAAGAAGAACCAAGTTATTATGCGTGGATGATGAACGGAGATTTTCCGCTTTACACTAAAAACCGCTTGGAGAAATTTTGGAAAGAACACCGCTCGCAAAAAAATGAAGTAAGGCAAACCCAAAAGCCAAAAGAAGCAACAAAACCTTTTACGTCAAAACCGCAAACCGCCAATGTGAAGAGAGAAGAACCTAGTGGGCCGGCAAATGAGGATATGTTGCAGCTATTAGCCAATAAATTTAAAAAGATATAAGTAATGGTAATTCTTGAAAACGATTTTTTAAAAGTCACCATAAGTAGCAAAGGTGCCGAAATTCACTCGATAATAAATAAAGCCGATAACACAGAATATATGTGGCAGGCTAACCCGGATGTTTGGGCGTTTCATGCACCAAACTTATTTCCGATTGTTGGTGGCTTAAAAGACAATACTTTAAATGTAAACGGGCAAGCATATACCTTAAACCGCCACGGTTTTGCCAGACATGTTGTTTACCGCAGAATAGAATCCACTCCGGTGCATGCCATTTTTGAATATAGGTATGATGAAGAAACTTTGAAGGTTTACCCTTATAAATTTGAATTTCAAGTAATTTATTACCTAGAAGGGAAAAGATTAAGAGTTTCCTACAAAGTAATTAATATGGATGCCGGGAATATCTATTTCTCTGTAGGAGCGCACCCAGCGTTCAATGTACCTTTTACAGCTGGCGAAAGTTTTGAAGATTATTACTTAGAATTTGCAGCAGCTGAAACGCTGATTACTCACCAATCCGGCAGTGACGGATTGCTGAGCGGAAATACAAATATGGTGGCAACCCAAGGCAACAGACTTCCGTTAAGCAGAGCTCTT
This sequence comes from Pelobium sp., assembly GCA_035496935.1. Taxonomy (GTDB): domain Bacteria; phylum Bacteroidota; class Bacteroidia; order Sphingobacteriales; family Sphingobacteriaceae; genus Pseudopedobacter. Next base: position 145,905 of record DATJED010000023.1, read on the forward strand.
TTTGTTAACGATGCTTTGATATTTAAAAATATTAAATCAAGAGCGGTAACCTTAAAAAGTTCTAAAAGCGATAAACAGGTAAAAGTAAGTTACCCCAATTTTGATTTTTTAGGCATCTGGACAAAAGGTGATGCACCGTTTATCTGTATTGAACCGTGGTTAGGCGTTTCTGATACCGCAGGCGAAGCAAAAGATATTTCGCAAAAAGAAGGAATCCAAGAGCTTGAAAAAGGCCATGTTTTTGAAACTGATTATTGTATTGAGGTTGGTTAGTTTTTAATGCACTAGAAAACTTTCTGCAGCAACGTCAACCTCTTTTATTTCTGTGATGTTCTTTCTGCCGAGCCAAAGAATAAACAGGGCGATGAATGAACCGGCAGTCATTACAATGGTCATTGGAATTGCAGACGGGCTGTTTAACAAGCCGATTGCCAAAGATGATAATGCGCCGGCACCTAATTGTATAGCTCCCATTAGTGAAGAAGCAGTGCCCGCATTTTCAGAAAAAGGGGCAAGTGACAATGCTACGCCATTCGGATTTGCGATACCGATGCAACACAGAAAAAGAAAAAGCATCACAATGGTTTCGTACAAGCCGAACCAATTGAAAAATGCACCGCTTACAAAAATTAAAGAAATTAAAAACTGCACCGACAAAGCTACTGGGATAATTTCTTCACTTCTGAATTTCTTTAAAAGCAGGTTATTTACTTGGCTTGCCCCGATAAATCCGACTGATAAAATTGCGAAAATCCATCCGTAAGTGGTTTCACTCACTTTAAAAATATCCATGAAGATTAAAGGAGAGCTGGAGATATAAGCAAAAAGTCCAGAAAATGAGAAAGCACCCGCAAAGGTATATGTGTAAAATTGTGGATTAACCAACACTGTTTTAAAACCTTTTAAAATGGGTTTAGGTTTTAACGATAAAGAACGGTTTCCGGCAAAACCTTGCGGAAGAAAGAAAAATACAACTACCAAGATAATAAAAGCTATAATAGCTAGACTAAAAAATACTGATTGCCAGCCTAAACTTGCGGTTAAATAACCTCCGGCGGTGGGTGCAATCATAGGGGAGGCTCCAACAACCAACATTAACAACGCAAAAACTTTGGCGTTTTCATTAACCGGGAAAAAATCGCGAACCATGGCCATTGCTGCAACGGCTGCGGCACAGCTTCCAATTGCCTGAACAAAGCGTAAAGCAATTAACGATTCGATATAATGTGCCTGTGCGCAACCCACAGAAGCTAAAATGTAAATTATCAGTCCGATATATAATGGCTTTTTTCTGCCAAATTTATCTAGCAAGGGGCCGTATAAAAGTTGTCCTAAAGAAATGCCGACAAAAAAACTGGCTAATGATAAAGAAACTTGATTAATATTGGCGTTTAAATCCTTCGCTATCGCCGGAAAACCCGGTAAATACATGTCAATAGAAAACGGACCTAACGTCGTTAATGTTCCTAAAATCAACACCAAAAATATATATCTTTTACGCGTCATGTGTTTATGCTGATTAAAAATGAGGTGCAAAGATGCATTTTTCTGCATTTTTTCCGCTTGACTTAAGTAAAGATTTTTGACGAATGTGCCACAGTTAGGTTTTCGGTTGTTTCTTGCGCTCGATTACAACGGGGTGCTATTGTATTTAACGATTCTCTGTTAAACATTACGTGACTTACCCACTTGAAAAAACACGAGTTCGTCGCAATTTTTGAACGCTTAGTCTCCTTTATGACTAGTCGAATTTTTCTAATTTCTATCTTAATCTTAGTTAATTAAAAACCCATGATGAAAATTTTTTTAATGTCTGCCTTTATGCTATTGAGCGTAGTGGCGGTTAAGGCCCAAGGTGGCGGTGGACAACGCCAGATGCTTCCTCCTGCAGAGCGGACAAACGCAGTATTATCTAACGAGCGTTTCGCTTCGTTTAAGTTTACTGATGAACAGAAGGCGAAGATTGCTCCTTTGCTTACAAAGTTTTACACCTCGTCTGACAGTTTGATGAAAACCATGCCACAAGACGGTGACCGTAGGGCTGCGTTTCAAACTATTATGCCTAAAAGAACGGCTTTAGCAACTCCGGTTGAACAAAGTATTGTAGGTATGCTTACTGCCGAACAGAAAAAGGCCTATGATGATGCACTTTCGGCAGCGAAAGAACGGAATCCTAATGCTACATCCGTATTTACCGGCGGTTGGGGCGGTAGACCTCGTAACTAGAACGTGATGTTTTAGTAAAAAAGCCTCTCGATAATTCAAGAGGCTTTTTTATAATATTTTCTTGTGCTCGTTTATAATGAGTGCGATTTGTTAATTATCCTTTTGCTTTAAGGCTTCCCTCACTTTTGGCGCAATTTTATCTCCAAAAATCTCTATAGATTTCATCATTTCTTTGTGCGATGGACCGCCAACATCCATGTGTGCAGAAAACCGAGTTAGGCCAAAAAGTTCTTCCATCTGAAGAATTTTATCTACTGATTCATTGGCATCCCCAATAATTAGTGCGCCTTGGTTGCTTCGCCCGAAAGCGAACTGCCCTTTTTGATACGGAGGCCAGCCTCTGGATGCGCCAACTCTGTCCATTTGCGCAGAATATAAGGGGTAGTAATAATCTGCAACTGCATTGCTATCGGCACCAAAAAACGAATGCATGTGTACACCAACTTCCATTTTCTGTTCATCATGTCCGTAATGTTTGTAAACATCCTCATAGTATTTAAACAGCGGTTTAAACTGTGAAGGGCTTCCGCCGATGATTGCAAAAATTACTGGTAAACCTAATCTAGCGGCTCTTTCTACGGATTCGGGGGTGCCACCAACGGCAATCCAAATGTTGAGATTATTGTTAACTGCTCTTGGTAAAATGGTTTGCTTGTTTAGTGCAGGGCGAAACTTTCCTTCCCAAGTTATGGGGTCTTCGTTGTTAATTTTTAGCAACAGATCCAGCTTTTCCACAAACAGCTCGTTATAGTCGTTAAGGTTTTGCCCGTATAACGGAAAGGATTCAATAAAACTGCCTCTACCAGCCATTAATTCAGCCCTGCCGTTTGAGATTAAATCAATAGTTGCAAAACTTTGGTAGAGTTTAACCGGATCTGATGAACTTAACACCGAAACAGCGCTGCCTAATTTGATAGTTTTGGTAACCGTAGCAGCAGCAGCCAAAATAATTTCGGGAACAGAAACCGCATAATCTGGCCGGTGATGTTCGCCGATGCCGAAGAAATCCAGCCCGAGCTGGTCCATCAGTTTTACTTCCTCAATAATTTCCTGTAGCCTTTCTTTTGCTGGCTGAATTTTTCCTGCTTCATCATGTTGTAGGTCGCCAAACATTCCAATACCTAATTCCATAGCTAAAAATTTAAGATTCAAATATAATGGTGTTTAACCATATATTTAATTAGGATTGAAATTAATAATGTACTTGCCGGGTTTAATAAAAAAGGGGGCAAAAAATTTGCCCCCTAAACCAATTAACTAAACCAATATTAATAACCGTTTGTGCCAAATTCTGCCGAGTTTGATATGGCGTCCAAAAAGAATTGAGGGATAGGTCGTTTGGTATGAATATCCTCTTTGAAGTTAGCGCCAACAACGGGGTTGGTAGAAGAAAGATAACTTTTGGTAAGTTTACCCATTCTTTTTAAGTCAAACCATCTCATATGCTCTCCGGCTAATTCTCTGGCTCTTTCGGCTGCAATAAAATCAATAGTCATATCACTTAAATTTACTTCGTTCAGAGTTTGATTTCCCGCTAGAGCCGCCCTATCTCTTATGGCGTTTACATAACCCAATGCTACAGGTTGCTTATTGGTTATTATTGCTGCTTCCGCGGCAATTAAATAAACATCACCTAGCCTAATAATCGGCATATCGCCCATCCAGTACTGGTTTGTATAATCCCACATTTTAGAAGAAAACTTCTTAAGTGCCGGAAATACGTTTGTTAAATCTACTGTATTTGGGTAGTCGGCCGGTTTTTTATAATTACCCGTATTAGGATCAAATAAATCTGATGGATCTACTACAAGCATAGGCATCATTTTTTTTGTACTTGCATCAATAGTCCAATTTGGAGTGAACACGGCTAAACCTTTATCGTTATCCATGTTTTTCTCTTCCTCTAATTTAGCGCCCCAGCTCCAAAAATAATCTGGTCCAACATAAGTATTTGTGGTTCCATAAATGATATGGCCGACTAGTGATTGGTCTTTATTATAATTATCAACCATAGGTTGCTTAATTGTGGTATTGCTATTGGCGTAAAATTTATAGGTAAATGTTTCCGCAAATCTAGTGTCAAGAGTAGTGGCACTAGGTTCGAACACAGAGGTCAAAAGATATTTACTAGGTTTAAAATATTTTGAATTTGACCTACCGTATAAAACGCTTTTTTCCTGTGTTCCCCATTCTGCACCACGTCCACCTAAGTCGGGCAAAAAGTATTGTCTGGTACGGCCTCTGTTCCACCCCTCTGGATTGTTTCCACTTGCAGGATCAATAGCCTCTACAAAAAGAAACTCAGTATTGGTTTTATTATTTGCACCATCCCAAAGTTTGCTATATCCAGATTGCGTAGCGTCACTGGTGTAAAGTGCGCAATTGTATTTAGCGGGGTTATTAATCAATTCTTGTGCTGTTTCTAATGCCAACTGAGCATATTGTTGCTCATCGCCTAAGCGTGTGCGTTGTAGGTATACTTTAGAAAGTAAAGCATAAGCTGCCTTTTTTGCTACTCTACCTCTCAAGTCTTGCGTATACGGCAGGTGCTCACAAGCAAATTTTAAATCAGAAATTATTAGGTCATAAAATTCTTTCTCTGTACTTCTACTCGGTTTAGAGTCTACGCCTTCCGTAGCAGAAGATGTAGTTTTTAGCACTACATTTCCATACAATTCTACCAAGTTAAAATTTGAAAAAGCTCTCATAAAATAAGCTTCTGCTACTTTAGTGTTAAGCTCATTTGGTGATGTGTATCCTTTTACATTTGCACCATAATGGATGGCTGTGTTACAAAGATTTACGGTAGAGTATAATGCGTTCCATGTGGTTTTAACGCTTCCCGTTGTGGTGCTTAAGTTATTATCATAGGTGGTCAATCCACTTTCGCTGGTCCCGTAGTTTACCCAAAGATCGGTTCCCATTTCACTTGGACCTATAAAATCTATTTTTCCGTACAGATAATATAAATCTGTATAACAAGCATTTATTAAGCCTTCGTACCCGCTTTTGTTCCCGTAAGCAATGTCTAGGGATACGGTACTAGGGTTATATTCGTCTAACTGGCAACTATTAAAAACACTCGCCATGGCAATGGACAAAGCCACAATGTATTTAGAATGTATATTTTTCATTTCGTTTTTATTTAAAAAGATAAGTTAATACCGAAAACAATTTGTTTGTATAGAGGGAAGCTGTCCGTACCGCCGGTTTCCGGATCTACCTCTTTTAACAGGTGGCTTTTGGCAACAATTATCGGATTACTTGCTGTTCCATATACTCTCAATCTTGAGAATCCTGCCTTACCAGCTATTTTGCTTGGCAAGGTGTAACCTAACGTGATGTTTTTAACTTTAAAATAAGAACCATCCACAAAATTTAACGCCGATTGTACGTTGGTGCTTGCGCTACTTCCAAAAATAGGTTGTGGGTAATCATTAGTAGGGTTGTTAGGAGTCCAATAATTGTAAAATGCCGGTTGTGTAACGGTATTGTAGTATCCTAAAATGTCTGCATCTAAAGTCTGTCCGTAACGCATTGTTAAAAATACCGTTAGGTCAAAGTTTTTATAAGTAAAGGAATTTTGAAAGCCAAGGCTCCAGTTTGGATTTTGATGACCTAAGATCATCTTATCCGTGGGAGAGTACGGATGTACACCGTTGTCAGAAACACCGTTCTCGTCAATTTTGGGTACCGTCTGCAATTTGATATCTCCCGGTTTGGCTCCGTATTTAGCCGCTTGGGTTTCTTCGCCAAGCTGCCATATTCCAATTTTTTTATAACCATAAATTGTTCTGGTTGGGTAACCGACAAACAAGTTTTCAGAGATAAGATCAGCAGCAGAAACATTATCGCCCAGATCGATACTGTTCAATTTTTCTCTGCCGGTGCTAAAGGTAAGATTACTGCTCCAGGTAAAATTGTCTTTTACAATGTTTCTGCTCGTTACAGTTAGCTCAAAACCTTTGTTTTCTGTGTCAGCGATGTTTGAAACTTTTCTATAAGAGGTTTTGGCATCAAACCCTCCGGAGCTGAAAGGAAGTTTTCTGGCGTATAAGACGCCTTTGGTATTGGTGAAATAATAATCTGCACTAAGATCTAAACGATTATTCAAAATCGAGAGATCTAATCCGACATCTGTAGTATAAGATTTTTCCCACGTAAGATCTGGATTTCCTAAAGATGATTTTAGCACATACAATGGCAATGCATTTGAACCTCCTAAAGATAAATTTGTACCTTCTTTAGCCACTACTTCTGTTGTAGTTTGGTACGGGCCGATATTTGCAGATCCGGCAACGCCATAACTAGCTCTTAATTTTAAATCGTTTAGCCAGTTTTTGGTGTCTTTCATAAAAGATTCCTCGCTAATTCTCCAAGCTCCTGCCACCGACGGAAAGGATGACCATTTTTTAACTAGCTGAGAAACGCCGTCTGAACGAAGTGATGCAGTTAAAAGATATTTTCCTTTATAACTGTAGTTGACACGACCAGCAAAGGAGAGTCTTTTTGTTTGGAGGTAGGTTGTACTTTTAGCCGTTGTAACAGTTGGGGCACCTAAATTATAATAAAGAAACTCGTCATAATCAAAACCACTTCCAAATAAATAAGAGTTTTCAGCCTGGTTGTTGGCCATCGAAGTAATCCCGGTTAAATCAATTTTATGATCTCTATTAAGTGTAAGGTTATAATTTATAATGTTTTCCCATAGGTAGTTGTAGCCTAAATCGGTTGTATAACTTGCTTCTTTTGTATTCCTTCCCTCGGAGGCCAAATTATAGGAGTTTTCATTTTGAAACGTACCATCACGGCTGCTAGATAAAGTAATACCTAAATTGGACCGGATACTTAAATTTTTAACAGGATTAAGCTGTAGATAAGGGTTAACCGCTAGATTTAAGTTTTTAGTGTTATGGACAAAAACTCCGGGTGCGTAATTCGCAAGTGGCGAAACAGTTGCATCTCCCGTAGGGTAAAGATTTATAGTACCATCCTCGTTATAAGGTGTTCCTACAGGATAAATACCAAAAGACTTGTTGATTCTACTATTTGTAGCGTCTCTGTTTCTCCAGTTTACGGTAGTTTGCACACCTGCAGAAATAATTTTATTAAATGTTACATCAATACCAGCTCTATTATTAAGTATGTTTATTTCATCATTAGGGTAAATTCCTTGTTCGTTTATATAACCCAAAGATAAATAGCCTTTAACTTTGTCGCTTCCCCCTCTAATAGAGATATGATGGTTTTGTTGCGTTCCGGTTTGCAAGGTTTCATCTACCCAGTCTACATATTGATTAGCCTCAATAGCTTGAGTTACAAATAAAGGTAAATTAAGGTCTAATAAGCTGTTTGGCTCTGTACCATTAGTAGCAACATATTTATCTTTCATATATCGTACCCATGCTTCGCCCATCAACGGTTTCGGGAATTCGGAAAATCCGTTTATTCCGTAATAGCTATCTACGTTTATTTCTGCTTTGCCAGCTTTGGCTTGTTTTGTGGTAACGATGATTACCCCGTTTGCTCCTGAAGCACCGTAAATTGCAGTCGATGAGGCATCTTTTAAGACCTCAATGCTTTCGATATCATTCGGATTTAATGTATTTATGCTCCCTGGCAAACCGTCTATGATATATAAAGGGTCGTCGCTTCCCGTAATAGAACGGTTTCCTCTTAAAAGCACTGATGAACCGGACCCGGCTGATCCACTAGAGCGTTGGATATCCAATCCAGCAACGCGTCCTTGCAAAGCTTCCATGGGATTACTTACGGGACTTAAAGCAATATCTGTCGCCTTTACAGATGAAACCGCCCCTGTGAGATCCCTTCTTTTAACTGTTCCGTAACCAATAACCACAACTTCATTCAGGCTGGAAGAAGTGGCTGATAAGGTTATATTTAGTGGTTGCATTCCCATATTGGCTGTAATTTCCTGCGTTTCAAAACCCAGGTAACTTACTACCAATGTCACCGGTGCATTGCCACTTATCTGAAGGCTAAATTCGCCGTTTTCATTCGTCAACGTACTTTGTCCACCTGCTTTTAAACTCACATTAGCACCCGGCAAAGGCAAGCCTTTTTCATCAACAATTTTCCCCGTAATGGTGTAATCTTTTCCGTACGGTTTTATGATAACCGTATTTTCTGTTAAATCGTAACTTAAAGGTTGGTTTGCCAATATTTGATTTAACAGCTCCTCAATGCTTGCATTTTCTGTGTTTACGTTGATAAGTTTTTCCAGGTTTACTTGATCCTGTCGGTAAAATATAGAGTAATCGCTTTCCTTCTCTATCTTTTTCAGCATCTGTTTAACGGTAACATCAGATGCATGAACGTTAAATTTCTTTTGACCAAAAGCTCCTGCATAAACATTCATTAGGCAGCAGCATATCAAAATTGCGGTTAGCTTCATAGTCATGAGCAATTTGCGCCAAAAAATATTGGCGAATAAAGGTTTTCTATTCGAAAAAATCATAATTTAGGTAATTAGTTAATACTGATACTTCCCCAAGCATTAGGGTATTAGCTACTTTAATAAAGGCCGCAACATTAGTTGCGGTTTTTTTCTTTCTTTTGGTTTAAATTGGTTTCATTTTTATCATTGTTTTTTTGTTTAGTGGCTGGTTAGTTTTTTTATGGTAATCGTTTCCCCACTGGTTGTGTAGGTTATTGGCGTTGTTTGTTTGATGATATCTAATATTACATAGGGATTTTTCACATTTTTAAAGGCTCCGGAATAATGATAGCTTAAAAGTGAACTGTCAGCAATAATAATGCTTAAATTAAACTCCCGCTCTAAAGCATGTACAAGTTCATCAAGGTTGGTATTGTCAAAAGTTAAGGTTCCGCTAAGCCATGCTTTATAAAGTTCATCTGGTTGAGGAGCTTCTATAGCCAGTTTCTCAATCTGGAGTTTACGCTCCAAAGATTTTAAAGGCAACGGCGCTTTTTGCTGATTATTTATTTTTACAGATTGATTTTTGGTAAGGAATATTTTTCTTTTACTAGTGGTTTTATCTTCTATGGAGATTTCGCCACTAAGTACAGAAAACTCAAAGTCATTATCCTGACTGTATGATTTAATTTTAAATACGGTACCAATATCTCTAACTATATAACCACCAGCATCTACAATAAATGGGATGTTTCTTTTACTTTTTGCGATATCAAAATAAGCTTCACCATCTAAGTAAACTTTACGGTTAGTGTTGTTAAATTCCTTATCGTATTTTAATGTAGATCCGGCATTTATATAAACGGTTGTTCCGTCGGGCAAAACCATCTTGTTTTTTTTGCCCTTTGCTATCTCAACGGTGATTTTCTGATTTTCTGTTACGCTGTGTTTTTTGTAGAAAACTAAACCGATACCCAAAAACATCAAGAAAACCGCGGCGTAACTAAGTGCAACATAAATACGTTTTGTTTTTGATTTGGTCGATTGTTCGGCTAAAAAACGCGTATAGGCCTTGTCGTTATCTATAAATTGATGTTGTGTAGCTAGGTTTTTATGATAGCTTTCATACAAGCTGATAAAGCTTGCCTCATTTTCATCAGATGACGCAATCCATGCTTTTGCCCTGGCATTTTCGCTCGGGCTGGCCGACTTAGTAATATAAGCCAATAGCAATTGTTTTAATTCAGTATTCATGCTGGTTTTGTAGTAAACGCTTTAAGTAGATTAAACCCCCAAAGCAGAGTTGAATTTTTTAGGAAAATATTAAAAAAAATAGCGTATGAACTTTTTCAGAGTATGCGGATCATGTTGAGAACTACCTAGCTACCTGGTATTTTTTACAACTCAACAATTACCTTATAAATAGTAAAACTGAATTTATTTGATTGCTGATTAAACATTTCTCATCCGTTTAATCCATTTATAAATTTCAAACCATAATACCGATACGGATGCTATACCTATCGCCTTGCTTAACTCCACTATATTCAGTTCGGTTAGGTGGAAAAAACCAGCTAAAGGTTCAATATATAATATGGCAAAAAGTAGGATGAGTGTGATACCGATAATTGTTACAAACAAAATGTTCCTGTTCTTAAAACTTTCCAACGTACTATAATAGAACGAGCGGTTTACAAGGCTCAATAAAATATTGGCAAAAATTAACGTTGAGAAAACCATTGCCCTCGTTTTTTCTTCGTTACCTCCGTTTTGTACAGTATATTGGTATGCGAACAATACGCCTGCTGTAATCGTTAATCCCTGTATGATACTTATACCAAGCTCTTTCCAGTTTAGGAAAGTATCTGTCATTTTTCTTGGTTTTTGCAGCATCGTATTCTTCTCCATTGGTTCATTTTCATACACTATGGAGCAGGTAGGTCCCATTACCAACTCTAAAAAGATAACGTGTACTGGTGTAAATATTTGCGGAAATACCCAACCCAAAAATAACGGCAGAGAGACAGTGAAAATAATGGGGATATGGATGGAAATAATATATTGAACGGCCTTTTTGATGTTAGCGTAAATCCTTCTGCCTGATGCAATACCGGTAATCAGCTTGTCTAAATCATCATTGGTAATTACTAAAGCCGCTGCTGCTTTGGCTATCTCTGTTCCTTTGTTGCCCATTGCCACACCAATATGCGCAGCTTTTAATGCCGGACCGTCATTCACACCATCGCCCAGCATAGCCACCACTTCCCCTTTCTTTTTTAAAGCGTTCACTACGGCCAGCTTGGCATCGGGAAACATCCGTGTAAACAATACCTTTTCTTCGGTTGCTTGCAAAAGCTCATCTTCTGAATACACCATAATTTCTTTGCCTTCCACGGCTTCGGATGTATGGGCTATTCCCGCCTGTGCCGCAATGCTTTTGGTGGTATCGGTATTATCGCCGGTAATCACTTTTACCTTGATGCCCGCATCATAGATATGTTGGAACACCTCCTGAATACCTTTTTTTGGGGGGTCATAGAATACCGTCAAACCCAGAAAATCAAATTTAAAATCCTGCTGTTTTGCAGGGAAATTATCGCCTTCAAAATGCGATTGGGCTACGCCTAAAATCCTGAAACCCTGTTGCCCTAATGACTTGATGATATTCCGTATTTTGGTTTTATCGTTCTCTGAAAGTACAGAAACGTTTAGGATAGCTTCCGGTGCACCTTTTGCAGCAATAATCCTTTGCTTTCCAACATTTTCAAAAAGGTGTGTCATCATTGGTGGTTTACCGTCCAGCGGATACTCGTGTATCATTTGAAACAGTTTCCGCTCATCACTGGATTGTGTTTGCTCGTATATTTTATGCAAAGTTTTTTCCATAGGATCAAAAGGCACAGGTTCACTGCTCCACATCGCATAGTCAATCAGTGTGGACAGCGTGGGATCACCGAAGTCTTTTTCATCGAAAATCTTATCTGAACGATAATCGTAGAGGTGTTTTAAATGCATTGTGTTTTCAGTAATGGTTCCCGTTTTATCTGTGCAGATGACCGTTGTGCTGCCCAAGGTTTCCACAACACTGCTTCGTTTCACGATGATGCCGTCACGCATTAGTTTCCACGCACCCAATGCCATGAAAGTAGTAAATGCGACAGGGATTTCTTCAGGCAAAACAGACATTGCCAGCGTAAGCCCGTTGAGTAGGCTATCCGTTAAATTTTTTGTGTGATAATAATTAAAAACACATACCAGTCCGAAAATAACGATACCTATAATAGCCATAGTTTTTACGAACCTGCGGATTTGAAGCTGTAAAGACGAAGTTTCTTCTTTTATCTCCGAAATAGAAATGCCGATCTTGCCAAGACGCGTTGATTTCCCGATCTTCTCTACCTCAAAAACAGCTAGTCCCGATACGGTTAAGGTTCCGCTATAAACATTGTTGTTTTCACTTTCACTACTTTTGAATACAGATAAGCTCTCGCCGGTTAAGGAAGCTTCATTAACAGAAAAATCGTTGCTGTGTATAATCCTGCCATCGGCATTAATCATTTTTCCTTCTTCGGTAATGCAGAGGTCGCCAACAACAATTTCGTTGGTCGGAATTTCAACTACCTGGGTGTTTCGGATAACCTTGCTTAACGGTTCATTTAGCTTTTCCAAAGCCTCCAATGCCTTTTTACTGCGGTTGTCCTGATAGAATGAAATAGCAGAAACCGCCACGATAGCAAGAAACATAAACAAGGCCTCACCGTAATCGCCTATGATGAGATAAATTACCGAAATAGCGAAGAGCAGTATCAGCATCGGCTCTTTCGCTATGTTTAGGAGCATTTCCAGCGCCGAACTTTTGTGGACTGCATCTATTTGGTTATAGCCGTATTGCTTTCGTGAAGTTGCTACTTCACTATCATTAAGACCTTTCAAATGGTCGGGAATATTATAAGACATACCTAGTTCAATGTTCAATGTAAATCTTTAAAAATAATCATATTTGTTTGGGCTAATGAATTTCTTTTTTTACTTCATTTACCCATATTTCTATTTCTTTTTTATCTACATCAGATAGCCTTGCATTACCGTGAATGAGCGTATAAGAACTTAATGGCATTTCATTTTCATTCACGGTTTCTACCACTTCATCCAGTTTTTTGAGCTTTTTTTCTGTCGTATAGGTATTAAACTCATCAAAATTTAAATGCTTTTTTCCATCGCTAACATGATTAGCTAACCACCATTCTACAGGCTGTATATTATTATACCAAGGATATTTGGTGTCGTTGGAATGACAGTCGTAACAGCTCGTTTTTAATAATCTCTGTACGGTAGGCGATACAGTATAATGTTTCTCAATAGCATTTTCAGATACTCGGGTACTACTGTTTTTTTTTGTTCCAAAAAATTGGATGATGATGAGCAGTAACACAACTGCTACTGCTGTTTTTTTTACGATTGACTTTTTCATTTTTAATATGGTTTAATATTTTTATTTAATTTTTTGTTTGACCGCCCCCGATTCTTAACTAAAATCTCTTTATAAGGTCTAACCCTATTTGCCTTGATTGATATGTTGGCAAAAAGACAAATGATTGTTTTTCATTCTTAGGTGAAAGCCATTTAGAAATCGTAGGAAACAACCAGTACGCAATTTCAGTTGATAGGATACCGATACCTGCTCCGGCAACAACATCACCCACCCAATGTTTATCATTAAAAACCCGATAGATTCCTGTGGCGGCTGCAACAGGATACCCCGAAAGACTCAGCAATAAGTTTGTGTCTTTATATTCTCTGAACATAAAATGCGCAGAAGAAAAAGCCGTTGTTGTATGGCCTGAAGGAAAAGATAGATTATTAGAACCATCGGGGCGTTCTTCTTTAACGAAATGCTTGGTCGACAGCACAAAGGCTGCGGAAACCAATTGAGATGTGGCATAGATGATGGTTCTGTCCTTAAAATTATGTTTGCCTTTTACTTCTGCCAAATTTAATCCGTAAACTATAACAGCAGGTGCGTACTGGATATAATTATCAATTTTAAAACCAGGCGTAATGTGTTCGCTACTTTCATATCTTGTTGAAGTATTTATTTCTCTCAAACCATCAACGGTAAGGCTTAAGACGCCATAAGAAATAAATACCGACGGAATAATAAGTTTTTTCGGGGTATATTTATATGCTTTATCATTCAATTTAACATTCAATGTGTCATTTGACTGGGCTCTAAGACCTATGGTATAGAGTGAGATTAAAAAAAACATTAAGAGCTTCATTCTTCCTCGGCTTTATTTTTTAGGTTATTAACAGGATATACGTTCCTTTTTGGATAATGCTTTTCTTTTAGCTCATAAGTGCTAAGGAAAAAGACCGATATTGAGTTTGTTCCGTATATTTCCATACGGAACAGCTGTTGCGGATAAAGAAATTAATCAGTCCACAAAATCAACACGATTTAGGAGGTTGCCAGATGGACGAAAAGAAATCGTTATTTATATAATTCTCATCAAATACCCGCGTTTTCCGTTTTAGGTATTGGTAAAGTTTGTTTTTTATCTCAAATTGGAAAGATGGCGCATGTACAAAACAATAGTTTGGTATATTGGCATGAGCCATAAAAGGCAACTTTTGGTCTTTTTCATAATCGTCATTGTACGGATGATTTTCTAAGTGGTTGCCATCGTAATGAAGTACCAGAAAATCCCAAATTGATATTTCGGAATTTTTGGCTTTATGTTCAAAAAAGTGCGCTGCCAATACAGGCAGTTTCAGTAACTGATACATTTCAGTTGTCGAAAATATATAAGTAACCAAAAACAGTATAGCGAGTGCTTTTTTCACAATAGTAAAGTTAATTAAAATTGCAACCTGTTTTGTATAAGTGCGTTATTTGAAATTGTTCAAAATAAAATTAAGATATCCCGCTGTTGCTAGCCTCATAATTTAATGTTATTCTTCCCGTATCAAATGTGGTAAGTTCGGATATTAGCTTATCTTTTAAGATAGACAAGCATTCAAACGTCGGTCTTTTGTCTATTCCTCAACCATAATATTATGGGTAAATTAATAAATTAGGCTTTTAAAAGTTTTGTTAGTTTATTTTTAAGAAAAAAATAAAACTAACAATAAGGTTAGGTAGTGGGAGAGTTGAAAGCGTAATTTATCAAGAGCTATGGTCATCTGTCTTTCAACAGTTTTAACCGAAATATTTAAGTTTTCGGCAATTTCTTTGTTCATTTTCTTTTCAAAACGGCTCAGTTTAAAAACTTCGCGACAGCGAGGAGGGAGGTTCTCTATTGCCAATTCGATGTACTTTTTAAACTCTTTTGTTTCTAATGCCTGTTCTTCAAAAGTTTCTGTCTGGTCTAATAAATTGTGTTTCTGTAGATAAGTAACGTATTCGTTCTCTATCTTTTTATGCCTCAAATGGCTTATGCAAGCATTTTTTACCATTGTAAATAAAAGCGGTGCGGACAGTTTTTCTGGTTGGTAATTATTTTTGTTTTCCCATAATTTCGCAAAAACAGCCGAGACCTGCTCTTCGGCAACTTCTAAATCGTTTACGTAGCGGTTTGCAAAGAATATAAGTTTTCCATAAAACTCTTTAAATAGTTCTTCAAAATAAATTTTATGTAAAATATTATCTTCTGTCATAGAAATTTTTTATGCAAAAATTCTCCAGATTGAAATTATAAAGTTTAAAGTTGGGTTGTTTAAATGTGTTTTGGGAAAACGCATTTAAACATAACATAAATATAAAGTTAAATATTCAGATCGGAAACTGATTGTAGTATCCTTTCCTAATTTTATAATATCTTAACATGCTAAAGATGTCGGATACAGATTTATAAATAAATAATAAGACAATAATGGTTAAAGCATATAAAAAGTGCTATTTTGCTCCAAAAACCAATAATTTATATAAGTTCAATAAACTGTAAAACAAAACCAGCATGAACAAACTATTTGTTACTTTAGGCATGCTTGCCTCGCTAGGATTTTATTCCTGTGCACAAAAGAAATCGGTAAACCAAAACGAAGGCGCATGGGCCAAAGCAGATTCAATCCGTAGCCTTATCAAATCTCCCGAGTTTAAAAATCAGGATTTTAATATTACCGATTATGGTGCTGGCGCTGATAGCACCAAATTAGTGACAGATGCTTTCGCAAAAGCCATTAAAGCCTGTAATGAAAGTGGTGGCGGACGAGTGATTGTGCCTAAAGGAACTTTTTTAACCGGAGCAATCCATTTAAAAAGTAACGTTAATCTGCATTTGGAGGATGGTGCAAAAATTAGATTCAGTCGTAACCCGGATGATTTTTTACCGGTTGTGTTTACCCGTTGGGAAGGCGTGGAGCTAATGAACTACTCTCCGCTAATTTACGCTTACGAGCAGGAAAACATTGCCATTACCGGAAACGGAATTTTAGACGGAAACGCCAGCAACGATTATTGGTGGCCCTGGAAAGCTAAAGCGGAATATGGTTGGAAAGAGGGCATGAAGGACCAACGCGAGGACAATAAAACTTTAACCGAACAAAATAAAAACAAGATTGATCCCCGCGAGAGAATTTATGGCAAAGGCCATTATTTACGTCCGGCTTTTATTCAGCCCTATTTATGCAAAAATATTCTGATTTCTGATGTAAAATTAATCAATGCGCCAATGTGGAACCTTAACCCAGTATTGTGCGAGAACGTAACGGTGGATAATGTAAAGATTGTTAGTCATGGGCCAAATAACGATGGTTGCGATCCTGAATCCTGCAAAAATGTTTTGATAAAAGATTGCTTTTTTGATACCGGAGATGATTGTATTGCCATTAAATCTGGCAGAAACGAAGATGGTAGACAAATAGCGAAACCCGCAGAAAACCACATCATAGAAAACTGCGAAATGAAAGACGGACACGGCGGTGTGGTAATTGGCAGTGAAATATCTGGAGGAGCTAAAAACATTTTTGCTCAAAACCTAAAAATGGACAGCCCCGATTTAGATCGAGTTTTACGGATTAAAACCAGCTCATTAAGAGGTGGCGTGATAGAAAATGTGTACCTAAGAAATATTGAGGTGGGAACTTACAAAGAAGCAGCTATTCGTTGCAACATGTTTTATGAGGCGGAAGGTGATTTTATCCCGACCATCAGAAATATTGTGGTGGAAAACATGAATGTTAAAAAAGGAGGGAAGTACGGCGTTTTAGTAAATGCTTATGAGCAGTCTCCAGTAGAAAACTTAAAACTAATTAACTGCAAAATTGACGGTGTAGAAATTCCTGTAAAAGTAGATTATACCAAAAATATGGTTTTTGAAAATGTCATCATCAACGGTAAAAAAACGGAAGCTGTTGCCGATAAATAAACCCAGTTTTTTTAATAAAGAACAAAGCCCGAGGTTGATTTTTCGGGCTTGTTTTGTTTTAGGAAAGATTAATTTCGTTACGTTGAGGTACGAAACGTCTCACAAGCAAGCTTAATTTGATATCAACCAAACCCAAGTTTACACCGAAGGATCCTCAGCAACAGCTTCACTTTGGATGTTATTATCTTCTTTCTCGTTCTTTTTCCTCCAATAATTAGCCAATAAAGATCCTGAAACATTCATCCAAGGGCTAAAAACTGCTGATGCTAAACCTACCGTTGCAAGTTTGCCCATTGCGCCCGCCAAACCAGATGCCATTCCGCCGTTTTGTAAACCGACTTCAAAGGCAATAGTTCTGCTGTCGTTTTTGCTTAAACCGCTCAATCTACTTAACCAAAATCCAAAAAAGTAACCGGCTCCGTTGTGTAAAATAGAGGCCAAAACGAGTAAAAATCCAATTTCCAATAAATTATCTCTGCCCGCAGCGGTAGTTACTAGCGTAAAATAAATTATCCCAAACATCGAAAAATAGGGCATCAGTTTATCGGTTTTAGGATAGGCTTTATAAAGCAGATGGTATAAATAACCGACTAAAATTGCGCCACATAAAAAGCTGAATATTTCTATCAAATGACTAGTAACTCCGTTTGGATCTATAATCAAATTATCGCCAAAAAGGAGTATAAAAACCAGCCATAGAATGGAGAACATACTTGCATAAACAATCCGTTTCCTAACGGCAGCACCATAATTTTTTAAAACATCGTGAACCATTGCTGCCGTTAAAGGAATTAAAACTATTTTGATAATTTCCATCATCATATTGAAGAACTTGACTTCCACCAAAGTGCCGGCAAAAATTTTCATTAAAAAGGGAGTCATAATAGGGGCGACAAGGGTAGAAATGGCCGTTACCGTAACTGATAAAACTAAATTTCCTTTGGCAATATAAGTCATCACATTGGATGCCAGTCCGCTACTGCAAGAGCCAATTAGAATAATCCCAGCAGCAATCTCTGGCTCAAAATGAAAGGTTTTTGCAATGATGAAACCCATAATAGGCATAATGGTGAAATGTCCCAGTAAACCAATCACTACGCCTCTTCCTGATTTTCTAATTCCGGTGAAATCCTTAATACTCATCTGCGTACCCATGCCAAACATTACCAGTTGAATGATGACGAGAATGAGCCACTTATTGCGTAAATCTAAACTGCCGATGTGCAGAAAAGTTTGCGGGTAGATTAATCCGGCTGCAACTGCAGCCAAAATCCAAAAAGTGTATTGGTAATTGCTGAGGACTTTGACAGTACCTACACCAATTGCTAAACTAGCAAATGCCAATGTCAAACTGCTTTTCCATACGGTTTCTATTTGTTGGAGATAGCTAAATCCCGCAACCAAAAATAATAGGAGCGAGGTCCATAAGAGAATTCTACGCATTTCGTTTTATTTAATTGGTTTTATTTGATAATCCTTCTCTCCCCAGAGGTTTTGTCAAATCGTTGTTTATGCTCGATACAATCGAAGAACCATATTAAGCGCTCGTTTCAAACGAGCGCATTAGCCGGATTTAGCACTCGTTTGAAACAGTACTATGAGTTTGGCGCTCGTTTGCAACGAGTGCTACCATATTTTTTCGATTTTATCGAAACAATTAAAAATAAGTTTCCGCTAGTTTTTTCATCGCAATAGCCGGACTAGCCAATATCGGCACCTTTTTTTCATCGGTGCTTAAACCATCCACCACACGAGCCATTGATGCTTGCGCTAAAACAATAACATCAACGGTTTCCATCAGTTCTTTTAAGGCTTTTGCTACCATTTCATCGTGTTTTGCGGCATTGCCGCTCATTAGTGCTTCAAAAGCGCCATCGCAAAGTTTCGAAGTAATATTTACATCTTTTCCAGCTTTTTCTGCCCGGCGTTTTACCAAATCAGAAGTTGGCTCCAAAGTGGTTGGTAAAGTGGCAATAACGCCAATATTTTTGCCGGTTTTTACCGCTTCATCTGCCATCGCTTGGTCAACACGTATAACTGGGACGCTGCTTAAAGTTGCCGCGGTTTCAATGGCTCTACCAATGGAAGAGCAGGTTACCAAAATAACATCGGCACCAGCCTCTTCTGCGGCTTTAATATGATTGACCACTCTTGATGCGGTGTTCGGCTCCAGTTTTCCTTTTTTAATTACATCTTTTATCAAGCTGTCATCAACAATATTGAAAGTTTCGACATCCGTTAGATATTGCTTCGTTAAATCCTGAAAAAGCGGAACCAAAGTTGCCGATGTATGTACAAATCCTAATGTTTTCATGTTTTTTCTCCGTTTAATACCTTTATAAAATAATCGGCGGCACCAACCTGTCCGCCTTTAAAATTTAATTCAATTCCGTTTACCAACTCATCATTGGCAATTGCTTTGCAAAGTGGTGCTCCGGGTGCAAGTGGCGCTATCATTTGTAAAGCGGTAATCCCAAGTTCTGATGCGGCATAGCTCGAAGTATCGCCTCCGGCAAATAAAATCCTTTGCAGTTTTATTTGTTGCAATACAGTTTTTATAATTAAGCCTAATACTTTTCCGTAGCGCTTGCTACTTTGTTTTTGGATATCGTTTTTATCGATTCCTAAACTTTTTAAATAATTTTCGGTGGTTTTAATGCGAGCATCCTGATGGCCTAAACTGGTATGTAAAACAATACTTTTTTTCGCTTTAAGCTGATGGATAATTTCTTGAGAAACTGCCTTAATGATGTCTTCTTGCTGGTTTTGGTTGAGTGCTTCGCTTGGTAAAGCAATTTCTTCGAAACCAATTTTTAATGCGTATTCAATTTGTTGTTCGCTCACGGGCGAGCAACTTCCAGAAACCACCAATAATGGATTAGCTTTGCCCGGATGTACAAATTTCGCTTTGTTTTCAACTATTCCGGCCTTTTGCCAAGCCAACCCAAGCGCCATTTCTACACCCGAGGAACCTACCGAAAAAACAGTTCTTCCTTTTTCTGATTGATGTAAAAACCTGCCAATACTTTTTAAATGATCGGTGTTAAAAGCATCAAAAAAGAGGATTTCCTTTTTACCAAAGTTTTTAACCGATGAAAAAATGGCTTCTGTTCCGGTTTCTACTGTGGTCAAATTTATCAAACCTATGCTTTGTTCGGTCTGTTTTGCCAGATGCAAAGTCAAATCGCTTTCTGTTGCCGGCGTTACCGGATGATGCTTCATTGATGGATGACGGTCTAACCGATGAATTTCTCCTGCGCCAGCTGTTCCCATTCTTGCGAACAAATTTCCGAAAACGCAGTATCTTCCTAAATGTGGCGCAGCCGGCACAACCATTACCTGTTTCTGATCAAAAACTTTAGCGCCAATTGCTATTGCTTTGCCAATATTGCCCACGTGTGGCGCCGAATCAAAAGTGGAGCAAACTTTATAATGAACTTGTGGTGGATTTAATTTTTTAAGATTTTTAAAAATAGGAGTGAGCTCGGTTTCCATTTCTGCCGGCGACATTGACCTGCTTTTGCCCGCAATGCCGATTGCCTGTACATCAGAAAACTTCGCCAAATCCTCTTCTGTAGGATTTTTTAGGAAAAGAATAGTTTTTACTCCGGCCAGCGTTAAAAATTCCAGCGCATCGGTTGAGCCGGTAAAATCATCGCCATAATACGCCAAAAGCAGTTTTCTGTTCTCCATTATTTTGCAAATTTCTTTACCGATGCTGCAAATTCTGGATACTGATTAGCCACTTCTTCTAAGCTTAAACCGTCAACAGCACCTTTCCAAGCTTGTTGCAGTGCGTTTACACCAGCTTTTGCACCCATCGGGTGAGCCAAAATTCCGCCACCGGCCATATATAATAAATCGGTGGTTTGGGTTCTTCTGTAAGTTTCAAACGCTTGCCCGCCCCATTGTCCTGATGAAACAACTGGCAAAATCTCATTTCCGCCTAAAAATGGTTTTAAACAGGATTTTATAGATTTCACTACAGAATCATCCGATTCCCAAAATTTGTTTTGGATGCCGTTTACATGCAACTGATCAACTCCAGCTAAGCGCCAAATTTTTTGATAGGCCGGAAATTCAATCCCTAATAAAGGATGACGGTTTAACATTCCCCAACCGTTTCTATGTCCGTGGATGGCCAAAGCGCCTTTATCGCAGATTTTTTTTGTGGCACTTAAGCCTACGCTGTTCACGCTAATCATTGCGCAAGAACCTTCTTCTTGCCGAATTAAATCGTATTTACGTTGCATTTCATCAATTTCATCACTGATGTTGAACGCATACATTACTTTTTTACCGGTTTTTTGTTGGTGATTACGGATGACTTTCATAATGGCTTTTACCCGATCATCAAAAAAAGAATTGGCAGTTGAACCCATCAACTCGTCATCTTTAATAAAATCAATGCCTGCTTCTACTAAATTTTTTACCAAAGTGGCAGTTTCATCCGGACTCATTCCCACACTGGGTTTTATGATGGTTCCAATCATTGGTCGGTCGGTAACATCGGCGGAAGCTTTTGAGCCTTTAATCCCAAATTTTGGTCCTTCAAAATGTTTAGCGAAGGAATCGGGAACTTCCAAATCCATCAGTTTTAAACCGGTAAACTGCGTAATTTCATACAGATTTCCTTGTAAAGTGCTAATCAAAACCGGAAGGTTATAACCAAAATTTTCAATGGACCAGCTTACTCTTACGTTAGCTTGCTGATATTTTTTACCCGGAATGCTTCCTCCAGGAATAGAAGGTTCATCCTTTAAATCCAGCAGTTCTATATTTTCAACTCTTGCGGCAAAACGCTGCTTCAGTTCTTCGGTTTCGCCGGGAACGGCTACAAAAGTGCCCGATGATTGCTCGCCAGCTAATACGGCAGCCGCTTTTTCAACCTCGTAGGGCGTTTCAATCAAATAATCGGCATAAATTCTTTCCATTTTAGCTACTAAAATTTTAGTTCAATATTTTCATCCATTAAGCTGTTCAAATAAACCTCTAAACAGGTATAACCGCTTATTGTAACTTTATTTCGGTCTGACGGATCATCCGGATTTAAACCGTGTGATTTTTCCCAAGCGTCATCCATGCCATCATAGTCGTTGTCTGTAATTGTATTATAGGTTTTGTACGGAGGGTAAGCCTCGTCGCCGAAAGCTAAAACCGGGTTATCAATAATGCCTTTTGCCACACCGTAATACGGATTGTCTTTTGGGGTTTCATCGTAATGACGGTATTTTGGATTTGTGCCTTTTCCGCTTGCCGTTCCGCTACGCACTTCATTAATCACTCTACGGTCAACCGTATCTCTAGGGAAAGCGCCTGCGCCAGCTAAAACACTTTTATAAGCATCTTTTGCCGATTCAATTTTTACAGTGTTAGACATTTTAAAAGGCTGGTTTACCAACAGTTCCGATTTTGAAACACCATTGGCGTCCATTCCTTTTGCGTTGTCTTTATTCAAAGCTTTATTTGCACTGCCTTCCATATAATTTCCGCTCATATACCATTTGGCAGTTCTGTTTTCCTGAGGTTTAAAATAAGATTCTACAAAATAAGAAGGCTCATCACCCGGCCTTGCCGGTCCTGGTTTGTAATAATTGTTGATGAAATTGCAACGATATGTACCATCAATCAAAACATCGGCTCCGTAGGCCGAATTTTGTTTGCCCCAATTGTAATTTACGTTGTTGATGTATTCAAAATAAACATCTTTATCATTGCTTTTAGCGCCGTTAAATCTGGGCGTTCTACTCACGTTATTAGCTAATAAATTGTGGTGACAGGTAGCAGCTTCTCCGCCCCACTGTGCGCCATAACTGCGGGCGCCTTTTCCATGTCCGGATGAAAAAAGCCCTTCATGCAAAATGCACCATTGTATGGTGGTGTTTTTATTGTCGTAAATGGTCATGTTTTCTTCGCTGGACCATCCGAAAGTGCAATGATCGATGATAAAATTGCTCCCGTTTTCTATCCCAATGGAACCACCTTTTATAAACTTCCCATTTTCATCTAAACCTATTCGGAAGCGTAAATTTCTGATAATTAAATTGTGGCTTCCGCCGAGGTTTACTTTTGCGCCACGAATACAAATTCCATCGCCAGGAGCGGTTTGCCCTGCTATGGTTGTTCCAGCGGTGCGTTTACTCCTTAAATCGGTAACTAAATTGATGACTCCCGAAACTCGGAAGACAATGGTTGTTGGCTTGTCAATGTTTTGCTGTAAAGCCCAACGTAAACTGCCTTTGATTTCTCCTTTTGCATCGTCTTTTAAATTGGTAACTTCCACAACTTCACCTCCACGTCCTCCGCTTGCCATCATTCCATAACCTTCAGCGGTTGGAAACGCGGGCGTATTGCTTTGCGCAAATAGGTTTGCCGTCATGCAAACCATCAGTATGGAGAATATTTGTTTTTTGATATTCATAATTTTTTAATTCAATTTTATGATGATGTCTTTTCTTCTGCTTTCCGGCATCACTTTAATAATGTTTACTTTTCCGTTTTTTAACGATGCCTCAACCACGGTTTGTTGCGGTGCATGCAGTTTAAAATGGATGTCGATGTTTTTAGGCCAAGCCGGAAAAAGTAGAATTTTATCGCCTACATCTTGCAAAAGCATTTCCTGCAAACCAATCATTCCAGAGCCGCCCCAGTTATGGTCCGGAGTCCAGTCGAAACCAGGTCCCCAAAAAGCCGGAAACCTTCTGGCCGAATCTTTTAATTTGGCAAAAGTGTATTTCACGGCTTCATCGGTTAAACCTAAGCGGGCCGCCCAGATGTTGTCTTGTTTCCAGCCTTTGCTGTCTCTAAATTTTAGCGCATCGGTGTCGTATTTATAAGTGTTTATAGCGGTATCCAATCCGGGTTTTTCTAATCCGTAAATTTTCCATGGAAAAACAGGATAAAGCTGTGGCGTTTCGCTATTGTTAATTCTTTCCCAAACTACTGCTGGCGAAATGGTGGTTTTTCCGTCAAAAGAGCGGAAACTGATTTCTGGAATATGTGAAAGCATTTCGGTCCAATGTTGCTTTTCTTCGGCGTTTAGCAAGTCATCGGGCAAAGCCAAAAAGTTAGTTAAAACGGTTTTTAAACCTGCAATGGTCGAGGTGGAATTGTAAGCCATTTTATAGGTTTCCGCGGCAGAACCGGGGTATAAAATCAGTTTTCCATCGGCAGTTAAGGCTTTTGCGCCTCGCTGCTTAGCTAAATATTGGTAATGCTCATCAAAAAATTGCAGGCTACTTTTAATCAGCGGAATATATTGTTTGATGTCGGTGTTCTGATAAGCTCGGGCATCCAAAATCATCTGACAAAACTCTAAAACAGTATCCCATTCATATTCTAACCAAGCATTATATTCCATGCCTTTGTCGTAATTTTCAGGTCGTTTCCAGCCGTATTCTGCCGGGTTTGGTAAACCGAAGTTTTCAATCTGCTCCGTAAAACTTGCGCCTTTATGGTGCCAGTAAAATTTGGTTCTTAATTCTGCGTTTTTTAAAATACTTAAGTAAAAATCAAACTGCGGTTTCATTAAATCGGCATCGCCAGCTTTTAGCATTGGCCAATAAACCAAGCGCTGATTTTGGGCGGTATGCGTTCCTCCGCCCCAATTTCTAAAATCGGGCGTAAAATTATAGGTGGAATCGGTAAAAACGGGATCAACCGTAAACAAACCACCGTTAAATTTGGTAGGATAAGAACTGTAAGCATTACAGCCTAACATATAACGGAACAAATTGTAGTTTTTTGCGACCTCGTAAGCGGTTTTATCTGCTGTTTTCGGAATTTCAATAAAACTTTTGTCCCAAAAATTTGCCCACCAATTTGTGGTTTTTGTATAGTCCGCTTTCGCTGATTTGGAAGCTTTAATCGCTAATTCGTTGGTGTTTTGTTTTAAAATTTCTGGATTTTGATGTTGCCCAGTGTATAAAGCAATTAAAAATTCCTGTTTTTTAGATGCCTTTCTGCTTTTTAACCAATAAGCTTGGTAGGGCGTATTTACGTATTTCCCTTCCGAAAGTCCGTGGGCAATCAAATCTTTACTGTATAAAACGCCACCAAAAATTCTTTCGGCAATTGGGTTAAATAAGCTGTCTTTTATGCTTTGCAAACCTTGCTGTGCAACCACGGCATCAAAAACCGTTTGCTTTTTGTTTTGATGGTAAAACAACACTCCGTGATTTTCAAAAGAAATACGGTCTTTTAAAGTTTTTACATCGCCCTGTGGTGCCCATTTCCATGAGTTTTGATTGTTCTCTTTCTTTTGTGTGGGATGATCTTCAGCACGCCAGCTTTCATAAGCTACCTGCATTTCTGTAGCTTTTGAATGCTGCACTGCTACATGAATAATTGGTTTAAAAACATCAACCCAAATTAAAATATCGCTTTTTAAACCACTTTCGCTTCCAGATATGGTGCAGTTTCCTTTGGAAAGATTTAAAGTTTGTTTGAAATTTTCTTTTAAAGCGTTATCAGGGAAATGAACCCTCATTCTCCCGGCTTTTAGCAAAGTGTTGTTTTCATCAAAAAGTCCGCTTCTGGAGATGTAAAACAATAAGTCTCCGTTTTCTACCCAAACGTTTAAACCGATATCTCCCCCGCCAACGGGCATAGATTCCGATGAGTTTTTACTTTGGCTATTCCATTTTATATCATAAACCGTAGCATCAAAATCTTGAGCCTTTAAGTTTATAAAAAGACAGAGGAAAAACAGCGTGGTCAATATTTTCATCTTAAAAATCATCTGTTCTAAATGAAGAAACCGGGAAACCTTCGGTACTAAACAGTTCGCCGACTACAAAATCCTTAAAAGCGTACCTTACGGCTACGGGGTCTTTTACTTTGGGCGATGAAACCACAATTTCGTTTCCGTTAATTTCTGCCTTGGCAGGATAAAACCACTGGTCTTTACCCGCAATTTCAAAATTCACCAAATTTTTCCCGAAAGTAGTGAAGCCGTTTTTAACGTTTTTAAACTTTAAAGTTACAATATTGCCCGCTACGCTGAGCGTATCATACACCGGCGATTCAAAACCAAAACCTTTTATCCCATAAGTCTTAGCCAAAGCCATTAAAGCCAATCTTTCTCCGCCTTCTTTTTTGTGCATCGGGTGGATGCTATTTTCCTCGCCAATATCCATCAGACTTACCATGCCAGAATTCGGGATTTTAGCTAAAGCTTTTCGTTGCGCATCTCTTAAATACGCCGAATTAAGTTTTCCGCCAGCTTTATAAGGCGGGAGTTGCGCATAATTGTAAGGAGCAATCTGTACATAGTAAAACGGGAAATCGCCTTGGTTCCATTCTGTTCTCCATTCTTTTACTAAAGCAGGGAAAAGTTTCTCGTATTGGTCGGGTCGGTCGTAATTGGATTCTCCTTGATAAAAAACTACGCCTTTTATTCCGTAACCAATTATTGGGTGCAACATGCCGTTATATAAAGCAGTTGCAGTTCGGTTGTCCACTTTGCTGGCATTTTCTTTTTTTGGCAGTTCAATCCCGGCAAATTCTTCCAAATCTTTCCTGCTCATCCAAGCTTCGGCGTTGGAACCTCCGTAATTTACGTTGATTAATCCGACAGGTACTTTCAGCATTTCTTGTAATAAACGCCCAAAAAAGTAGCCTGTTGCGCTAAAGTTAGCTACCGATTCTGGTTCTGCCTGTTTCCAAAATGATGGCTTGCTATTTTCCTGAGCTTCAAATTCTCTAGCTCTCGGAATAATGTACAGTCGTAAATTTGAGTTTGTAGAATGCACAATTGCATCGTTAGAACCTAAAACCGGTTGTGAGCGGAAACCTTTCATCGGCATTTCCATGTTTGATTGTCCGCCTAAAATCCAAACTTCGCCGATTAATATATTTTTTAGATTTAGATTTTTACCGTCGTTGATGTTGATTTCATACGGTCCGCCCGCTTTTGGAGTATTTACATAAACCTTCCATTTTCCATTCTTATCCGCTTTTGCCGAGTAATTTTGCTTATCCCATGAGGTTTTAAGGTTTACAGCATTATTGGATTGGCTCCATCCCCATATTGCTACTTTAGCTTCTTGTTGTAAAACCATATTATCCGTAAAGATAGAAGCCATTTTTACCTGAGAAAATCCAGATTTGGTTATAAATAAGGATAGAAAAGCTAATAAAATAACAATGTTTACGTTTTTTCTTTTGTTCATTCTTGTAAAAAGGTTTATATCATTGCTTTAGCTATCAAAATAAACGTCACTTGCGTTAGAGTAATAATTAAAGCGATTTGGGTTTATTTTCGTTTCATACAAATATTATAAAAATTTTATATTTGAATATAGTTTTCATAGATAAATTTTTATATTTGGTATTTAATAAATATAAAGACGCTTATTTCTCACCGAATTTAAGCAATAAACCTACATAACATAATGATTAAGCCGAGACAAATAAGTTGCCTTTTCTTCACCATTTTTTTAACGCTTGCATTTTCAAGCAACGCCCAGCAAGTAAAATCCAATTCGCAAGTTTATATTTCTGTGGATAAAAATGCCAGCGAAAGGGTAGCTTTTGGAGTAGAACGGCTGAACAAAGCCTTAACGGCTCATAATTATGTGCTTTCTAAAACGTCAGGTAAAAACGCATTTCAAATTGCTGTTAACAATCGGTTTGATTCCAATTTGCCCAAAGAAGGCTATCAAATTACTAAAACAAATTCTACTATTAATATAAAGGCTCATGACGATTCGGGTTTGCTTTACGCTTGTTTAGATTTAGCAGATAGAATTAACTCAACAGGTAAAATCCCTGAGCAACTTTCAATAACAGACCATCCCGAAATGGTGTTGCGTGGAACTTGCATCGGTATACAAAAACCAACTTTATTACCGGGCAGAGGCACCTACGAATATCCTTATACGCCCGAAACTTTCCCATGGTTATATGACAAGGATTTATGGATAAAATATTTGGATATGATGGTGGAAAACCGTTATAACTCGCTTTACTTATGGAACGGACATCCGTTTTCGTCATTGGTGAAGCTGAAAGATTATCCAGAAGCTTTGGAAGTTGACGAAGCCACATTTAAAAAGAACGAAGAAATTTATGAGTTTATCACTCAGGAAGCCGATAAACGAGGAATTTGGGTAATCCAGATGTTTTATAATGTAATTATACCAAAACCCTTCGCGGAAAAAAGGGGCTTGGAAACACAGGATAGAAACAGACCAATTGTTCCGGTAATTGCAGATTACACCCGGAAATCCATAGCGGCCTTTGTGGCTAAATATCCGAATGTAGGTTTGCTAGTTACATTAGGAGAAGCTATGGAAGGAGTGGGACAAATGGATATCGACTGGTTTACCCAAACCATTTTACCGGGCGTTAAAGACGGGCTTAAAGCTCTAGGAAAAACAGAAGAACCACCTGTGGTTTTAAGAGCGCATGATACCGATGCGCCAGCTGTAATGAAAGCCGCTTTGCCAATTTATAAAAACCTGTACACCATGGCGAAATACAACGGCGAGGCTTTAACAACTTACACTCCTCGTGGTAAATGGGCCGAGCTACATCGTACACTAAGCGCTATTGGAACAGTGCAAATAGAAAACGTACATATTTTAGCTAATCTAGAGCCGTTCCGTTACAGCTCTCCAGATTTTATCCAAAAATCTGTGCAAGCCATGCACTCTGTTTATCATGCCAATGGACTGCATTTATATCCACAAGCGTCTTATTGGGATTGGCCTTATACCGCTGATAAAGTAGCTAAACGACTTTTACAGGTAGATAGGGATTGGATGTGGTATAAAGCTTGGGCCAGATATGCATGGAAAGCTAACCGATCGAAATCCGAGGAAACCCTTTATTGGAGCAAGTTATTGAGCCAGAATTTCGGCACAAACCAAAAAGCATCTGAGAACATTGTTACGGCTTATGAAGAAAGCGGAGAAATTTCTCCAAAGATATTGCGTAGAGTAGGAATTACCGATGGAAATCGTCAAACCATGACTTTGGGAATGTTGATGACCCAGTTTATCAATCCTTTTAGATATGGTTTGTTTACCTTATTGTATGAATCTGAGGCGCCAGAAGGTGAAATGATTATTGATTATGCAAAAAAGGAATGGAAAAAAGAACCTCATATTGGCGAAACGCCAATCCAGATTGCGAACGAAGTGGAGCAACACGGTAAAATCGCTGTAAAAGCGATAAATGCGGCAGCAGATGGCGTTTCAAAAAATACGGAAGAATTTGCTCGCTTAAAAAACGATATTTATTGCTATGATGCCATGGCTAGGTTTTACGCCAACAAAATCAGAGCGGCAGTGCAAGTATTGAGGTTTAAATACAGTGATGATATTGACGATTTAGAAAAAGCAGTGCCTATGTTGGAGCAAAGCGTGAGGGATTATGCAGAACTCACAAATTTGACTAAAGACGCTTACCTGTACGCTAATAGTATGCAAACCAAACAGCGTAAAATCCCTATGCGTGGAGTGGATGCAACTTATATTCACTGGAAAGAAATGTTACCAGTTTACCAAAAAGAGCTGGACGATTTTAAGGCACACATTGCCGAGTTAAGAGCGGAAAATAACGGCGATAAAGTAAAAACCGAAGCTTTTAACAATGCAGATCTTAAATTCTCATCCAAAAACTTAGTGTTTTACAATTTGGCAGAAGGCGCTAAAATTAGAGAAGGAGAAACCGTAACGATTAAAAACCTTGCTCCGGAACTTCAAGGTTTAAAGGCAATAAGGTTGGGCAAATCGGACCAGATTATGTACGGAACGCAACTTTCTTTCGAAAATGCAAAACCTATAAAAGTTTTGGTGGGTTACTTTAAAGATACGCAAAGTGGTGAGTTGGCTCCGCCGGTTTTAGAAACCGATGCCAGCGCTAATGATTTTGGGCAAGCAGAAATAAAAATTGCCAATGCCTTAAAAACCAGTTCGGGTAGGTTAATTAATGTGCATTCGTTCAGCTTCCCGAAAGGTAAAAACACCCTGAGTTTAGGAAAAGGCGCCGTTTTGGTTTTAGGTTTTATTAACGACGATGAACCTCTAAGAATCCACAATGCAGGTTTTGATGGTAGCGGAAAAGATATTGACTGGTTATTTGAATAAGATATGATGCGTAAAATTATAATAGGAGCTCTTTTTGCAGGTCTGTTTGTACCACAACAAACATCGGCACAAGAAAAACGAATGGTGTTAAAGCCAGAAATTATGAAAGAAGAGGTAAACTATTTCAACTCTTTGGATTCCGAAGATGTGGTGAACGCCATTTCTAATGATAAAACCTATGATTTTCTCTCAAAACAAATTCCGCTTTTTGATTGCCCGGATTCTGCCATTAAAAAAATATATTACTACCGCTGGTGGACTTTAAGAAAGCATTTAAAAGATACGCCCGACGGGTACGTGTTTACCGAGTTTTTAACCTACATGAAACACGGTGGAAAATACAACGCCATCAGCAGTGCGGTTGGGCATCAGTTAAATGAAGCCCGCTGGTTTTATAATTCAGAAATTGCCAAACAATACGCTAACTTTTGGCTAAATGTTGACGCCAAAGAAAAGAGTCCGCACCTACATAATTTCAGCAATTGGTTTGCTTGGAGTATGTTAGATATTTATAAAGTTGATCACGATTTAGATTTTGTGAAAAGAAATCTCCAGGCTTTAAATGTGGATTACAAAAAATGGGAAAACGACCGTCAGCTGAAAGACCAATCTTTTTGGCAGTATGATGTGAAAGATGCTATGGAAGAATCTATCAGCGGAGGCAGAAGGGAAAAAAATATCCGCCCGACGATTAACAGCTACATGTACGGCAGCGCAAAAGCAATGAGTACCATGGCAGATTTGGCTGGAGTGGATAGCCTAAAAATGAAGTATCAGCTTAAAGCGGAATCTTTAAAAGATATTGTAGAAAACCGCTTATGGAACGACACTGCCGGTTTTTTTGAAGTACAAAAAGAAAAAAACAAAGGCTTTTCAAATGCTCGCGAAGCCATCGGTTTTATTCCATGGTATTTTAACCTGCCAGCTGATGATAAAAAATATGAAACCGCTTGGCATCAGTTAACAGACACCGCAGGTTTTTGCGCACCGTGGGGCTTAACCACAGCAGAACGCAGACATCCGGAATTTCGTACGCATGGTAGCGGACATGGTTGCGAATGGGACGGAGCAGTTTGGCCTTATGCCACTACACAGACTTTAAAAGCCTTGGGCAATTACATTAACGATTATAAAAACCATGATGATATGGATGCCGAAGTTTTCTATAAAGAATTTCATAAATATGCAATGGCGCATATCAAACAGGGCAAAACTTACATCGGCGAGTATCAGGATGAAAAAACCGGACAATGGCTAAAAGGAAACGCAAGCGCCCGCAGCCGTTTTTATAACCATTCTGGCTATATTGATTTGGTAATTAGTGATTTGGTAGGCTTAAAACCGCAAATCGATAATTCGTTGATTATCCAGCCATTGGTTCCTCAAAACAAATGGGATTGGTTTTGTTTG
Source organism: Pelobium sp. (assembly GCA_035496935.1). Taxonomy (GTDB): domain Bacteria; phylum Bacteroidota; class Bacteroidia; order Sphingobacteriales; family Sphingobacteriaceae; genus Pseudopedobacter. The sequence goes on from DATJED010000023.1 coordinate 177,398, forward strand.
GATGGTGTAAATTACCATGGCAAATCGTTAACCATTATTTGGGATAAAACCGGAGAAAAATACGGAAAAGGAAAAGGGTTTTTTGTGTTCGAAAATGGAGAGCGCATTTATAAATCAAGGAAATTAAAAAGTATCAAAACATCGTTATAATTGATGAAACAGATTTTAAAAATCACGAGAAACATAGGCTTGGGCTTATGTTTCTTTTTAATGTTAAGCGCATCCGCAAAAGCGCAACAATATTTTAACGTTGTAGATTATGGTGCAAAAAACGATAGCAGTGCAATTGCCACAAAAGCCATCGAAAAAGCCATTGCCGATGCCGTTAAAGTTGGCGGAGGAACCATTTATTTTGGTCCGGGAAAATATTTAACTGGTCCAATTCATTTGAAAAGTAACATTACTATTTTAATTGATGCCGGGGCTGAATTACATTTCAGCGATAATTTCGATGATTATTTACCGATGGTGCCGAGCCGTTGGGAAGGTACAGTGGTAAATAACTTTTCTCCTTTGTTTTATGCTTACGAAGCTGATAATGTTGCCATCACCGGTCGCGGTTTAATTAACGGGCATGGAAAAAAATGGTGGGCAACGTCCGAAAATTTCGCCAATGTAAAACCTCAGAAATATATGGATATTTTCCATGCAAACAACAAAAATGTGATTGCTCCAGATTTGGAAGGTTGGATAGAACGTGGTTTTTTACGTCCACCGTTTATCCAATTTTTACATTGCAAAAATGTGTTGATTCAGGGAATTAAAATTATCAACTCCCCGTTTTGGACGGTTAACCCGCAGTTTTGCGAAAATGTTACCGTACAAGGCGTAACCATCGAAAATCCTCCATCGCCAAATACCGACGGCATCAATCCTGAATCTTGTAAATACGTACATATTTCCGATTGCCACATCAGTGTAGGCGATGATTGTATCACGATTAAATCTGGTAAAGACCGCGATGGGCGTAAATGGAACGCACCCGCAGAAAATTACACCATCACCAATACCACCATGTTATCTGGCCACGGTGGCGTGGTCATCGGAAGTGAAATGTCGGGCGGCGTGAAAAAAATTGTAATTTCAAACTGTGTTTTTGATGGTACCGATAGGGGAATCAGAATCAAATCGGCTCGTGGAAGAGGTGGCGTGGTGGAAGACATCAGAGTGAGCAATATCATTATGAAAAACATTCAGTTAGAAGCTATTGTGTTAAATATGCAGTATGCAAAAACCGAGGTTGAACCTGTTTCGGAGCGTACGCCTATTTTCCGTAACATCCATTTCAGCAACATTACCGGTGTGGATATTAATGTAGCGGGCAAAATTGTCGGACTTGAGGAATTACCGGTTGACCAAATCACTTTTAACGATATCCAAATGGATGCGAAAGAAGGTTTCAGTATTCTAAACGCAAATAATATTGAGTTTCACCAGGTTACCATCAACAGCAAAATGGGCAGTGCTTTAAAAACTGATAATGTGAAAAATTTAGAAATTAATGGATTTAAAACCAATAAGCCATTGGCGAATAGTCCCGTAATTAGTTTGAAAAATACGTCTAACGTGTTTATCCATAACAGTTGGCCAAAAGCAGGTTCACCAAGTTTTGTGGACATTAGCGGAAGTAAATCTTCAGATATAACCATTAAAAACAACAATTTTAAAGCGATAAAAAATCCGGTTAAGCAAAGTAACGAAGTAAAAGAAAAGGTTGCTTTTGATTAGTTTCTATATTTAAACTATGATATATGATTCTGGAATTTGGAAAGAAGAACTTAAAGACAAGATTTTGTCTTTTAAATCGATATTAGATAATGTTGACTTTTCGTTAGACTGGTATAATGATGACGTTGAAGACGAAAAAGGAAGCTATTGGTTTTTTATCGAATTTCAAAAGTTTTGCTTTTACTCAGCTGTTATAGTTAGAAAATTTATTGAATCAAATCGTCTTTCAATAGAGTTTACTAGTACTAATTATAAGGTCCTATATTTTAAAAGAAAAACAGATAAAATTCTAACTAAATATAATTTTCACAGCGTTGATGATGAATATGATACGGATAATGAATTTTATCGTCAACTTACTTTAAGGAAAATTTGTGATTTGTTTATACATAGTTTTATTTTCAATCCGAAACTTATTGACAGCATTATTGACCCAGATATGCCTGAGAATCATGAAGATTTTTTAGAAAACTTTGAAATAGAAGGCATTTCAGGTCTATACATTAATACAGATTATTCTAAGGAATCTGAAATTTACTTTTTTACAATTGACGAAATAATAAGTTTTTTTGAAGATGCTTGTTCAGACAGAGTTATAGCTACTTATACAAATAATATAACTGGTGTAACTGTGAATAGTAGAAATCCAAATTACAAGATTAAATGAAAAAGCCAATCCTAATTATACTATTTCTTGCAACTTGTTTCAGTTCACAAGCTCAAAACAAACTCTGGTACAAACAAGAGGCGAAAGCTTGGACAGATGCACTCCCTTTAGGAAATGGCAGGTTAGGAGCGATGATTTACGGTGGCGTAGAAACCGACCATATCCAATTCAACGAAGAAACTTTGTGGACGGGCAAACCTCGAGATTATTCACATCCCGGAGCGGTTAAATATTTGGGGCAAAGCCGTCAGTTTTTAAAAGAAGGGAAACAGAAAGAAGCCGAAAAAATTGGGATGGAGCATTTCATGGGCTTAAAAGACCACGACGAAGCCGAATACGAAAAATTAAGAACTGATTGGCTTGCAAAAGTTAGAAAGGATGTTGCTCTGGCTAAAGCCGATTTGGAAACCCAAGATTGGAACAGCATGGCTTTGCCAACAATGAGCGGTTGGGAAACCGCCGGATTGGAAGGCGTTGACGGTGCAGTTTGGTTCCGCAGTACTTTTGATGTCCCAGCGAGTTGGAAAGGCAAAAAATTATACATTGATTTAGGCAAAATCCGTGATGAAGATTACACCTACATCAACGGAAAGTTCATCGGAAATGATGAAGGCATCAGTAAAAAAAGACATTATGAAATCCCTGCCGATTTAGTTAAAGTCGGTAAAAATTCTATCGCCATACAAGTTATTAATTATTTTGACAAAGGCGGTTTTGCTGGCACAAAAGGCAGTGACAGGATATTTGTAGTTTATCCGGAAGGTACAAAAGCAGAGGATGGGATTGCCATTTCGCCGGAATGGAAATATCAAATTCAGGATGAAAATCCACCAGCTTATCCGCAGTATCAGGCTAGTTACCAGCCTTTCGGTGATTTATTTCTGCAATTTAAAAAAGGAAAATCAGCGCCAAGCAATTACCAACGCAACTTAGATATTTCTAATGCGATAGCCTCCGTTTCTTACGAGCAAGATGGAATCAATTTCAAACGTAAATATCTAATCAGTGCACCAGACCAGGCTTTAGCTATTGAGCTTAGCGCTGATAAAAAACAAATCATTTCCTTTAAAGCTATTTTGGGAAGTAGCCATAAAGCACAGCAATTTACGCAGATAGACGACCACACTTTAGCGTTAAAAGTGCAAGTAAAGGATGGGGCTTTGTTTGGTGTTTGCCAATTGTACATTACCGCACCAAAAGGAAAAATCACGGTTCATGCGCATGATATTGAGGTTGAAAACGCGAACAGCGCCACACTTTATTTAGTTGGGGCAACCAATTTCAAAAACTATCAGGATGTATCTGCAAACCCGATGGAAATCACAAAAGCTCAACTTGAAAAAGTAAAATCAAAAACTTTTAACACTGTAGAAAAGGCGCACATTAAAGATTACCAAAGCTATTTCAATAGGTTTTTGGTAAATTTTGGTGAGGATAAAAACGAGACACCTACTGATGAACGGATTTTAAATTACACCCATCAGAAAGACCCAGCTCTGTTGGCTTTGTATATGCAATATGCAAGATATTTAATGATTTCTTCATCCCGTCCAGGAACGCAGGCGCCTAACTTACAAGGCATCTGGAACAATTTGTTAACACCGCCTTGGGGCAGTAAATACACTACAAATATTAATTTAGAAATGAATTATTGGCCGGTGGAGCTTTTAAACTTAAGCGATTGCGCCGAACCTTTATTCTCATTGATAAAAGATTTATCCGTTTCCGGAGCAAAAACTGCCAAAGCACATTATGGTGCGCCCGGCTGGGTTGAGCACCACAATACAGACATTTGGCGGGCAACAGCACCCATCAACAACTCTAATCATGGCATTTGGCAAGGCGGTTCGGGATGGTTGGTGCAACATTTATGGGAGCATTATTTGTTCACTCAAGATCAGGGTTTCCTAAAAAACACTGCTTATCCTTTAATGAAAAGTTCGGCGGAGTTTTATAAATACAATTTGGTGAAAGATGAAAAAACCGGCTGGCTGATTAGTTCTCCGTCAAACTCGCCGGAACAGGGCGGAATGGTTGCTGGGCCAACTATGGACCATCAAATCATCAGAAGTTTGTTTGAAAGATGTGTAAAAGCATCCGAAATTTTAAACGAGGATAAAGCTTTTGCTGATAGTTTGAAAACGATGATTCCTCAAATTGCGCCTAATCAAATTGGTCAATATGGCCAGTTGCAAGAATGGCTACAGGATATTGACGATACCACAAACACTCATCGCCATGTATCGCATTTGTGGGGCGTTTATCCTGGCAACGATATCAATTACCCTAAAAATCCAAAAGTGATGGAAGCTTCCAAACAATCGCTTTTATACCGTGGCGATGAAGGAACGGGCTGGAGCATTGCCTGGAAAGTGAATTTATGGGCAAGATATAAAGATGGCGACCACGCTTTGATGATGATGGATAAATTATTAAGTCCGGCAGAAGGTGACGGCGACGCAAGAGAAAAAGGCGGCGTTTACAGGAATATGTTTGATGCGCATCCGCCGTTCCAAATTGACGGGAATTTCGGTGGTGCAGCAGGTTTGGCTGAAATGCTTTTGCAAAGCCAAAACGGAACTTTGGATATTTTACCGGCACTTCCAACCGGATTAGCTTACGGCGAAATTGAAGGTTTAAAAGCTCGTGGTGCTTATACTGTTGCTATGAAATGGAAAAATGGAACTTTGGAATATTTGGGAGTAACGCCAGAAATTACCGGCGACTGCACCATCAATTACAAAGATAAAACCATCACTTTTTTAGCTAAAAAAGGAAAGACATATCGTTTTAATGAAGCATTGGAGAAGAAATAACATGAAGTTGAAAAGTGTTTTTTTAATATTATTTGTCTTTGGCTTCACGCCAATTTTTGCCCAGCCAAGGCAGGATATTTTATTGAATAACGATTGGCATACGCAATTAGATGGGCTTCATGCAAAAAACCAAAGTCAGTTTAAAACCGCAGATTTTAACGATAAAAACTGGAAAAAAGTAAACATTCCGCACAACTGGGACGATTACGGAGGCTACCGCCGTTTAATGCATGGCAATTTACACGGTAATGCTTGGTACCGCAAAAAGTTTACTGTTAAAGCTTCCGCCGATAAAAAGTTGTTTCTTTTTTTTGAGGGCGTGGGTTCTTATGCAACGGTTTGGCTCAACGGCAAAAAAATTGGCGAACACGGCGGTGGCAGAACCACTTTTACTTTAGATGCCAGCGAAGCAATTTTTAGAGATGGCAAACAAAATACTCTAACTGTTTATGCCGAGCATCCGGCTGATATTAGGGATTTACCTTGGGTTTGTGGCGGATGTTCTGATGAACGTGGCTTTTCCGAAGGCTCTCAACCGCTGGGTATTTTCCGTCCGGTGCATTTAATCATCAGCAATCCGGTAAAAATTGAACCTTTTGGCGTTCATGCTTGGAACGATACCACCGTTCGGGCAGAAAACAGCACTATTTATCTTCAAACAGAGGTTAAGAATTATAAAAAAAAGCAAGCTAAAATCAGGGTCGAAAATCAAATAATAGACAAAGCAGGAAAGGTTCTTCAATCTACAGCGTCAAAAATCACGCTTAAAGCGGATGAAACCCAGCAAATTCCGCAAAGTTTTGAAAACCTAAAAAACGTTACGCTTTGGTCCTTAGAAAATCCGTACCTCTATAAAATCGTTACCAATATTAAATCCGGAAATAAAATTTTAGATTCTGATACCTTAAATTACGGCATCCGTTGGATCAGTTGGCCAAAGTTGCCAAATCCTACGGACAAACGGTTTTATTTAAACGGCAAACCGGTTTTTATCAACGGAATTGCCGAATACGAACATGCCATCGGCTACAGCCACGCATTTACGCATGAAGAAATCAAATCGAGAATTTCGTTATTGCAACAAGCTGGTTTTAACGCTTTCCGCGATGCGCACCAACCACATAACTTGCTGTATGGCGATTTGATGGAAGAAAAAGGGATTTTATGGTGGACACAGTTTTCGGCGCATATTTGGTTTGATAACCCGGAGTTTAAAGCCAATTTTAAAAAGCTTTTAAAAGATTGGGTAAAAGAGCGAAGAAGCAATCCGGCGGTGGTAATGTGGGGCTTGCAGAACGAAAGTCGTATCCCAAAAGAATTTGCGGAAGAGTGCACTCAAATCATCCGTGATTTAGATCCAACTGCATCTTCACAACGTTTGGTAACCACTTGCAACGGTGGCGAAGGAACCGATTGGGATGTGCCCCAAAACTGGACGGGTACTTACGGTGGAGATCCAAAGACTTATGCCGAAGATTTAAAAAAACAGATTTTAGTCGGCGAGTATGGCGCATGGCGAACCTTGGATTTACATACAGAAGGAGATTTTGACCAAAACGGAATTTACAGCGAAGACCGCATGGCGCAACTGATGGAACAGAAAGTTCGTTTGGCAGATTCGGTGAAAAATGAAATCAGCGGACATTATTTTTGGTTGTACAATTCGCATGATAACCCGGGTAGGGTGCAAGGTGGCGAAGGTTTTAGAGAAATAGACGCCATTGGTCCGGTAAATTATAAAGGTCTTTTCACTTCTTGGGGAGAACCAACGGACGTGTACTACATGTTTAAATCCAATTATGCGCCCAAAACCGAACCTATGGTTTATATAGTTTCGCATACCTGGCCAAACCGTTGGTTAAAACCGGGCATCAAAAGCGGAATTACAGTTTACTCAAACTGCGATGAAGTAGAACTGTTTAACGATGTAGATGCTTCTTCACTGGGAAAGCGAAAACGCGGAAAAACCGGAACGCATTTCACTTGGGACAATGCAAACATCCAATATAATATACTTTATGCAGTCGGTTATATCGACGGAAAAGCAATGGTAAAAGATACCATAGTGTTGAATCATTTGCCTCAATCGCCAAATTTTTCAAAGTTGGTTAACGATGAGGATTTATTGAAGGCACAACCGAATTACAATTATTTATACCGCGTAAATTGTGGCGGAGGCGAATATGTTGACAGTCAAAATCAGGTTTGGAGTGCAGATATAAACAGGAAAAATAAAGAAACTTGGGGTTCAACATCTTGGACAGCTCGTTACGAAAATATGCCACCGTACTTTGCCAGTCAGCGCAGAACTTTTGACCCAATTAAAAATACCGCTGATTGGCCATTGTTTCAGCATTTCAGATATGGAAGAGACGAATTGAAATATGAATTTCCGGTAGCAAACGGAGAATATTTAGTAGAACTTTATTTTGCTGAACCTTGGATTGGCGGTGGAGATTTAAATAGCCACAGCGGAGAACGTTTGATGAATATTGCAGTAAACGACAGTATTTACCTCAAAAATTTAGATGTTTGGGCAGAAGCTGGTCACAACGGTGCGCTAAAAAAATCCATCAAGGTAAAAGTAGAGAACGGATTGTTAAAAATCCACTTTCCGCAATCTGCGGTGGGGCAATCTTTGATTTCTGCCATCGCCATTGCCAGTGCTAATCGTAATTTAAAACCTGCTCCGGCTTCAAAATCTTTGCTTCAAAGTTCATCAGAATACAGAACAAAAGAGTGGTTGGATATTGGTGACCAAGTCTATACCAATAAACAGGTTGCTTTCAGCCAGCTTCCGCCGAAATTATTTGGCGCTACTTTTTTAAGTTCTAACAAAAATTCATCGGTAGACAAATTTACCTTAAATGAAGGTGGAGATGTTTATATCGCGGTTTCCGAAACTGAAAAAACCGCTAATTTAAAAGCATTCGAAAACACCAAAACTACTTTGCAAACCGATGAAAATGGCGGGAAAACGTATCAGGTTTACCGAAAAAGATACAAAGCGGGAGAAATCGATTTACAAAATATCGGAAGCAAGGATTATTTGCTTATTGCTAAACCCATCAGCGAGTTGGAGCCGGCTTATGATTTAAAGCCATCCAAAGATTACAAACCCGAGCTTGCTAAATTTGACGAGAATATCGAATTAGAGAAGATTTACAAATATGAAAGTCTTACTTTTAAAGCAGAAAATAAAGGCTTTATCAGCTGGAGTTTTAATACGGGTGTAGCAGATGTATATTCGCTTACATTGAGGTACGTTAATCAAACCGATGAGGATATTAAGATTAAAATGGAACTTTTTTCTTTGGATGGTTCGCTAATGAAAACCGAGGTGGCAACGCTTTCTCCATCAATTGACGGCAAATGGAGTTATTTTACCACTACGACTGGCAGTATGATTAACGCAGGAACTTATACATTGAGAATATCAAACCCAGAAGCAAAGGGATTAAGCATTTCAAAATTAACAGTGCAATAAACAAAACAGAACCGAATCCAATGAGTTCAACAATAAAAGCCCCTAAAATTATTTTAGGAACCAGTAATTTGGGAAACCTTTATCAGGCGTTGCCCTATGAGCAAAAGCTGGGAATTGTATCGGCAGGGGTAAAACAAAATCCAGCTATGCCAGTGTTTGATACCGCCGGGAAATACGGTGCAGGTTTAGCTTTGGAGAGTTTGGGCAAATGTTTGAAAGATTTAGGCGTAAAGCAGGACGAGGTCATTATCAGCAATAAATTAGGTTGGTTGCGCAAACCTTTAATTACCGAAGAACCTACTTTTGAGCAGGGTGTTTGGAAAGATATTGAGTTTGATGCTTATCAGGACATCAGTTACGATGGCATTCTGAAATGTTTTGAGCAAGGAAACGAACTGCTGAACGGTTATATTCCGCAATGGGTTTCCGTTCACGATCCGGACGAATACCTGGCAACAGCTAAAAACGAAGTAGAAAGAAAAAGCAAATTCAACGATATTTTAGAAGCCTACCGGGCTTTAAAAGAATTAAAAGCGAGCGGTAAAGTGAAAGCCATTGGCGTAGGCGCAAAAAACTGGAGAGCGATACAGGAAATTGCCAGCGAAGTAGATTTAGATTGGGTAATGTTTGCCAACAGTTTAACGCTTTACAGTCACCCAAAAGAACTGGCGGATTTTATAGGAATTTTAAGCGATAAAGGTATTTTAATCATCAATTCAGCCGTGTTTAATGGTGGTTTTTTAACCGGAGGTGATTATTTTAACTATCAGCTTTTAGATCGGGAGAAAGATGCTGAGGCTTATGTTTGGCGAGATAAATTCTACGCCATTTGTGAAAAATATGCGATCAAACCAGCCGAGGCATGCGTTTATTTTGGCTTAAATGTACCCGGCGTTTCAAGCATCGCATTAAGCAGCAGTTCTCCGGAAAGGACCGCAAGAAATTTGCACATGCAACATCTGGAAATTCCATCCGCTTTTTGGAAAGAAATGAAGTCAGAAGGTTTATTGGAATCAGATTACAAAATCAGTTAATATGAAGATTGATGCACATCAGCATTTTTGGATTTTTGACCCAGTTAGGGACAGTTGGATCAACGACGAAATGTCGGCTATCCGCAGAGATTTTTTACCAGAAGATTTAAAACCGATTTTAACAGAACACGGTTTTGATGGCTGTGTTGCCGTACAGGCAGACCAAACCGAAGCGCAGAATGATTTTTTACTGACTTTTGCTACGCAAAATGATTTTATAAAAGGTGTGGTTGGCTGGGTTGATTTGCAAAATCCACAAATAGAAGAAAGACTAAGCTATTACGCCGGTAATGCTAAAATGAAAGGTTTTCGCCATATTTTGCAAGGAGAAAGTCAAAGAGATTTTATGCTTCGTCCGGCTTTTGTGAACGGAATTTCCCTGCTGGAAAAATACAATTTCACTTATGATGTGCTCATTTTTCCCGATCAGATCAAGTTTTCCGAAAAGTTGGTAAAAGCTTTCCCAAACCAAAAATTCGTAATCGACCACATCGCCAAACCCGAAATCAAAAACCAAAAAATTGATGATTGGAAAAAAGATATTACTGCGATTGCACAGTATGAAAACATCTTTTGCAAAGTATCTGGAATGGTAACCGAAGCCGATTTTAACCGCTGGAAACCCGAGGATTTTACGCCTTACTTGGATGTGGTTTTTGAAGCTTTCGGCACCAAAAGGTTAATTTACGGATCCGACTGGCCGGTTTGTAATGTCGCCGGCGGTTACTCCAAAGCGCTAAACATTCTACATATTTACACACAACAATTAACAGAAAACGAGCAAGCATTGTTCTTTGGAGACAATGCTAACTTGTTCTATAATTTATAAAACAAACATGAAAACTTTAGTTTGTAGCAACCCAGGCGAGTTCAATTATCAACAATCAGAACAGCCTGTTTTAGAAAAAGATCAAGCCATCATCAAAATAAAAAGAATTGGCATTTGCGGAACAGATTTACACGCTTACGAAGGCACACAGCCATTTTTTAGCTATCCGCGGATTTTAGGTCACGAGCTTTCTGGCGAGTTAATAGATTTTGATAATGCGCCCGGTTTTGAAAAAGGCGAAGCGGTAACTTTTATCCCGTATTTTTCTGACGGAACCTGTATAGCCTGCAGAAGTGGCAAACCCAACTGTTGCAGTAATATCAAGGTTTTCGGTGTTCATATAGATGGCGGAATGGCAGAATATGTTAGCGTTCCTTCAAAATATTTGCTTCACGGAAAAGGTTTAAGTTATGATGAATTAGCGTTGGTTGAACCTTTAGCCATTGGCGCTCATGGTGTTAGGCAAGCAAATGTAAAAGCTGGTGAATTCGTTTTGGTAGTAGGAGCGGGGCCAATTGGTTTAGGAACGATGGAGTTTGCAAAAATTGCGGGCGCAAAAGTAATTGCTTTGGATGTAAATGATATGCGTTTGGATTTCTGTAAAAACGAATTAGGCGTTTTTGCAACGGTAAATGCCATCACAGAAAATGTCACCGAAAAACTTTTAGAAATTACCGGCGGAGACATGCCAACTGTGGTAATAGACGCAACCGGAAATTTAAAAGCCATTAATAATGGCATCAATTTTTTGGCTCATGGCGGAAGATATGTGCTGATTGGCTTGCAGAAAGAAGCTTTTTCTTTCAGTCACCCCGAATTTCATAAAAGGGAAACTACCTTAATGAGTAGTAGAAACGCCACTATAGAGGATTTTGAACATGTAATTTCTTCCATGCAAAAAGGCTTGGTAAATCCGCAAACTTACATTACACACCGTGTTGGTTTTGATGAGGTAAAAGATGAGTTTTCATCGTGGCTGGATCCTAAAAACGGGGTGATTAAAGCAATGGTTTCTTTGGATTAACGTAGTTTCTTGCGCTCGTTTACTCTTGCTTAGCTTGCGCTCGTTTGCAACGAGCGCTTAATTTGGGCTAGCGATTGCATCGCTTTTAAAGAACGCCCGATAAAATCGAGCGACCACATATGCACTCGTTGCAAACGAGCGCAAGATGATGAGCGATCTTTCGGCTTGGGTTTTGTTTGATTATAACAATCCTACAAAAAATCGTTTATCTATAAAATGGCAAGCAATAAATACAGAGACCCTTACGAAATCATCAAAGTACCACGCTTTGAGGAAGCCGAAGGTTTTTATACCACAAAAAAGCGTAGCCAAAATATGAGTAAGATAAAATCTAAAAACAGTAAACCCGAACTGCTTTTTAGACGAGCCTTGTGGCAGGAGAACATTCGCTACCGTACTCATGTAAAAGCACTGCCCGGTACGCCGGATATCACTATTAAAAAATATAAGCTAGCGGTTTTTGTTGATGGCAGTTTTTGGCATGGTTACCAGTGGGAAAACCGCAAAGATAAAATTAAAACAAATCGTGATTTTTGGGTGCCAAAAATAGAGCGCAATATGCAACGCGATAGGGATAACAGGCGGCTTTTGGAAAGTGCCGGCTATACGGTAATGCGTTTTTGGGAGCATGAAATTAAACAGAATTTAGGGGCCTGCGTTAACCAAATAAAGCTTTATATAGAAACTGCCAAAGTGATTAAAATTCCAATTGCCGAATAAGTTTCGATTGGTGTGATTAAAGAATCCGTTATTGCTTAATGAACCGATACAGTTTTGTAAGGTCACATTGTTTTTAGTTTTGTCATCCATTAAACATTTGTGAGAAAATGTGTTTATAAAGCTGATACAAATCATCTTTTCGCATTGCCTGTTTTGATATTTTTATCCTTTCTAATTAATCGGTTAAGAAATGATTTAAAAATAATGGCATGAAAGCAAACGACAAACCATTAGTATATTCTTGTTCAGGATGCTCTAATGCAGCGCAGATGGCAAACCATATTGCTGTAAAATTAGATCGTCAACAAAAAGCGGAAATGTCTTGTATTGTAGGTGTTGGGGGCAATGTTAAAGCTTTGGTAAAAGTTGCTAAAGCAAAACGGAAGATAATGGTGATTGACGGATGCCCACTGGCCTGTGCAAAAGCCTGCTTAACCAATCAGGGTGTGGAGCCAACATTACACATTAAGCTGTCAGATTCGGGCGTAAAAAAGCAACAGCATGTTGATTTTGATTTAGTGCAAGCCAATAAACTATATGAGGAGATTGCCGAAAATATTGAAAAATTGAGTTAGTTGATTCAAAATTCCCTCCTTCAATCATTCTCTCCTTCAATCATTAATAAGCAATATCTATCTGGCTATAACTAATATCATTTGGCATTAGCGTTTGCGAATATTAAATTTGCTCCACAATATTTTAACATGACAGAAGAATTAGAACACGTTCAGTGCTTAATTATAGGTTCCGGTCCGGCGGGATATACAGCGGCTATTTATGCGGCCAGAGCAGATTTAAAACCAGTAATGATTACCGGAATGCAGATGGGAGGGCAATTAACCGCGACCACTGATGTTGAGAATTTTCCAGGCTATCCGGGTGGCGTTATGGGGCCAGAAATGATGGAGGATTTCAGAAAACAGGCGGAACGTTTCGGTACAGATATTCGTTTTGGGTATGTTTCTTCCGTTGATTTTAGCGGACCAGTGCATAAAGTTGTGGTTGATGAAAACAAGACCATTTTAGCAGATACGGTGATTATCTCTACAGGCGCTTCTGCAAAATGGTTGGGCTTGCCTTCCGAAGAAAAATATAACGGTTTTGGCGTTTCGGCTTGTGCGGTTTGCGATGGGTTTTTCTTCAAAAACCAAGATGTAGTAATCGTAGGAGCAGGAGATACCGCCGCTGAAGAAGCAACTTATTTGGCCAAACTTTGTAATAAAGTAACCATGTTGGTGCGTAGAGATGAGTTTAGAGCATCCAAAGCAATGGTTCATCGGGTAATGAATACCGACAACATCGAAATTTTGTACAATACCGAAACTAAAGAAATCATAGGCGACGGCAAATCTGTAACTGCAGTTAAAGTGATAAACAACGTTACCAATGAGGAAACCGAAATTCCGGCAACAGGTTTTTTTGTAGCAATTGGGCATAAGCCAAATACCGATATTTTTAAAGATTGGTTAGAGATGGACGAGGTGGGTTACATCATTACCAAGCCAGATAGCACTGCAACAACTATTGAAGGTGTTTACGTTTGTGGCGATGCGCAGGATAAAATTTATCGTCAGGCAGTTACTGCAGCAGGTACAGGTTGCATGGCAGCTCTAGAAGCCGAACGTTATTTAGCAGCTAAAGAATACGCTGAGTAGTATAATATATTCAATATAATAGGAATTACGGCTGTTTCGTTCAATCCAGCCCAAGCACAGACTGATGTTTGCCTCTTTTTCGCCCTTGGAATTTGCGGAAGAGAAGAAGAAAGTAAAAGCACTTCCTTTCATAGCAAATTGCGCAGGCGAGAGTTTTTTGTTTACTTTTTTGCGGAAAAAATTGCGAAGCACTCTTGAATGCCAAAAAGAGAAATAAGGAAGAAATGAAAAAAGTAAATGCCCTTGCCCGGCATGAGGGCAGAAAAGGCTGTGCTGAAAAGGCATTAGATGTAAAATTCATGTTTGATTAGAGAATTATAGACGAGGCTTGTGGAAACACAAGCCTTTTTTTATGCAATTTACTCCCTCATTATATTTTTTTAGCTTTGTTAAAACCCAATTGATTTTTTTTGATGAGATATAGGCTATTTATCGCGTTGATGTTTTTTACATCTTTTTTATTCGCTCAAAATAATAACCATCGTTTAGGAATTATTCCTGCGCCACAATCCGTGACCGTAAAGACGGGATTTTTTAAACTGTCTGAGAAAACAGCGTTACAGTATGAAACAGCAGCCGACCGGCAAACAGCGGAGCTTTTTAAAGCTATCGTTAAAGAAAAGGAAGGGTTTGATTTGGTGTTGGCAAAAAACTTTATCAAAGCGCCCGAAAGCATGATTTCTTTTAACTCTGCAAATTCCTCAGCTTCTGCGCCAGAAGCTTATGTTCTGGAAGTTAATGATAAAAATATTCAGTTATCTGGAACGAGTAAAGGCGTTTTTTACGCTACCCAAAGCTTAATCCAGCTTTATTTAACGGGCTTAGAAAATCATCAATTGCAGCAATGCAAAATAATTGACGAGCCACGTTACGCCTACCGCGGATTACATTTGGACGTTTGTCGTCATTATTTCCCGCTGGATTTCATCAAAAAGTACATTGATTTAATGGCAATGTACAAACTCAATACTTTTCATTGGCATTTAACAGACGACCAAGGTTGGCGAATCGAGATAAAAAAATATCCAAAATTAACCGAAGTAGGTGCTTACAGAGCGCAAACGCTGATTGGTAATTACCACGATAGAATGCCTCAATGGTTTGACGGTGATAAATACGGAGCTTTTTACACGCAGGAAGAAATTAAGGAAATTGTTGCTTATGCTGATGCAAAGTACATCACCGTAATTCCGGAAATCGAAATGCCCGGACATGCAATGGCAGCTCTGGCCGCTTATCCTGAATTAGGTTGTGGAGATAATCCCGGGCCGTACAAAGTTGCTGAAAAATGGGGCGTTTTTCCAGATATTTTCTGTGCCGGTAAAGACCATACCTTTGATTTTTTAGAGGATGTGTTGACAGAAGTGATGGCACTTTTCCCATCAAAATACATACATATTGGTGGCGACGAAGCACCAAAAACAGTTTGGAAGACTTGCCCTTATTGCCAAAAACGTATCAAAAAAGAGAGGTTGAAAAATGAGGAAGAATTACAATCGTATTTCATTCATCGGATAGAAAAATTTGTCAACAAAAAGGGAAAGTCGATCATCGGCTGGGATGAAATTTTAGAAGGAGGTTTAGCACCAAATGCAACTGTAATGAGTTGGAGAGGTGTTGCTGGCGGAATTTCTGCCGCTAAACAAAACCATTATGTGATCATGTCGCCAAGTACAAACGGACTTTATCTCGATCATGCACAAGGTTTATCTTCCTTAGAACCTGTAGGCATAGGTGGCGATGCGCCAATTCAAAAATTATATAATTATAATCCAACGCCTGATGCTTTACCAATTGCACAACAAAAATATATTTTAGGAGTACAGGGGAATTTGTGGACAGAGTACATCAGAACACCAACACACGCCGAATATATGCTGTTGCCGAGGTTATTTGCATTAGCAGAAATAGCCTGGACAAAGCCAGAAAATAAAAATTTTAAATTGTTTAATGAAAACAACGTTCCAGCTCATTTGGCTTGGCTCGATAAAACAAATACATTTTATCGCGTTCCCGAAGTTATTGGCGCCAAAGACACCACAATAAATGTTGCAGCATCTTATACCTTTAATTACAAACCATCGGTGAATGGTGCTAAAATTTATTACACAATAGATGGTTACGAGCCCAACGAAACCACAGAATTATACACACAACCATTTACGGTAAATGTGCCGAAAGGTGAGTACAGACCCGTAAAATCGGTAGTAATCACGCCATCGGGGAAGAGAAGCGCAGTTACCACTACTATTTTAAAAAATATGGATGTACTTAAAGCAGATTCGGTGAGCCGTAATTTAAAGCAAGGTGGGCTTAAATACTACTACGTACCCGGGCATTTTAAATATACTACAGAGATTGATACATCGTTAGCAATTCAGGTAGGTGTGGCTTCCCAAATTTCATTTGCCAAAGTACCTAACAAGGCCAGAGAATACGGTTTGGTTTTTACCGGATATATCAACGTAAACGAAAATGCAACATTCGAGTTTTCGCTTTATAGCGATGACGGCAGTCGTTTATATATTGATGATGAATTGATTATTGAAAACGATGGCGACCATGCTCGTTATGAAAAATCAGCCGGCGTAGCCTTGCAGGCGGGTTTGCACAAAATAAAAGTGGCGTATTTTGATGACGGTCCGGGTTCAACCTTAAAAGTTAGTGTAAAAGGAACAGATGGTAAGAAAATCGAAATACCATCTGTGATGTTATTTAATTAGTTATGGTAAAGTTTAAAAATATTTGTTTTTTATTAGGTTTTTCTGTGCTTATGTTTTCGTGTGGCGAAACAACCAAAAAAACAGATGGTGGTAATAAGAAAACAGTCAAAAGCACCCTTCCGGCACCGTTTAAAAAACACCTGAAAGTAGAGGTTGGGCCAGATGTGATTTTTGATGTGTTTGCCTGGGGACGAGGTTCAGCTTCTTCGTCGTCTGTGCTGGTTCTCCGTTCCGATTCTTTAAAAAACGATTTTAGCGTGGCTTCAACCGATAATTTGAACGGCCATTTAGAAGAAGTTTTTAATACCGATATGGATAAAGACAGTAATCCGGAAATTGTGATTTATTTTGCTAAAAACGACAAGTACCAAACCGCTGATGTTTTGTGTTACGAATTTAACGGAAAGAGTGTAAACAAAATTACCTTTCCTGAGCTAACTTCTAAAACGCAAAAGCAATACCGAGGATTAGATAAGTTTTATGTTAAAGGTGGCGAATTATACAGAGAGTTTAATTTATATGCCGATGAAGACAGCACAAGCAAAGCAACTGGTAAAAAAGCGTTAAAATACTTTTTAAAAGGAAACCGCTTTGATTTGATAGAGCTGGAAAATTAAATGCTTATTTGGATTTATAACTTGCGTCCGTTTCCTAACGGGTGCTTAAATTGGGTGTTCGATTTCATCGAACTTAATAAAGCGCTAGAGTCTGCTGAGCTATTGTAAGCGCTTGCTACAACGGGCGCAAATTGGAGCGTACGCGGTAACGGCTAAAACAACTTGCTTTTTCGGTTAGTTACACATAATTAAAACAAAGCGAAAGCGGTTCGAGTTTACACCCAAACCGCTATTGCTTTTGTACGTCTTTAGCTTTGTTTTTTAACGTCATGTTCCCAATAAACGCCACTAATGTCAGTGATTTTTATAGTATATAATCCTTTAGATAAACTCAATAAAACCTCATGGTTTAAGTTTAGCTTTGCTTTTGCACCTAATGGAATAATTAAACTATGCTTTCCTGGTTTTATTTTGGCTACATAGTAATTAGAAATACTTTTATAATTCAATCTTGCCAAATCTTCCTGCGTATATTCTAGAATCGTATTGTTTTTGTTGTCAACTAATTCAATTCCAATAACCCAAGAGCCATAAACATCAGCGCCTTCCGTTCTATAAACATCAAAACTTAATGTATTATTGATTATTTTTCCTTCGGTAATTTCCAGTTTTGGCTTAACCGATTTATTATGAAGTGTTCCCCATACACCGCCGTGAAATACTTGGTTGGTCATTAATGTCATTCCTAAAACAAAGAAAGAACCTATTACAACTACCTTTGGAAAAACACTTTCCTTTATCGGTAATATGCCAGAACCAAACCAAGTAAACCATTTCCTTCTAGTGACGGCAAAGTCATTTTTCGTTAAATAATTGTCTGCCGAGTATCTTCCACTTCCTGTCAAAAACAAAACAAAGCCTGCCGCGATTCCTAGCACTCCTATTTGCCATTCGTCGAGACAAGTTGTACCGATCCAACCAGAACCCAAAAGGATTCCCATAGCTAACCCAAATACACCAATACTCATTATTCGGGTAAACAAACCAAGCATAATAAATAGGCCTACAACCCCTTCTATAATAGTGAAAATCACCATGTTGATCCATAGCATATCCGGGTTCTCAACTAAGTATTGAATAATTGGTTTTATTCCTAAAGCATTTGGTAAAAAAGCATTAAATTTTTCCCCAATATAACCTACAGCCTCAGGGTCTAGTTTGTCAGCTAATGCTGTTCTTCTCCAAAAAGCAGAAAAATAAGTCCAACCAACAACTAATCTTAATGGTAACACCAATAGCCCCGCATCTTTGTGTATGCTAATATTTTTCATTATCGAATTTTAAATAGTTAATGTAATAAACCCCTGTTTCGTTAATTGGAAACCATATAATATGCCATTCGGAGTTATTTCTAAACTATCTGGCAGTGTGTTAGGGTCAATGTTGAATTTTTTAAGTGAAATTCCACAAACAAAGACTTTTACATGTTGGTTTTTAGCTTTTCCCAATAGCTCCTTAAAATCTGAATTATCTACAATGTCATTCACTGTGTTACCACATATGATTACATAAAATTCTCCATGCTTTTTCCCGTCTTCTTTCGCCAACTCACTAGCAGTTTGCAAAATAGGTTTGAGTTGTTGTATGTTTTTTGAAAGCACTAAATAATTATTCATTTTAGGGTTAATATCTTGTGCTTGTAAACGAGATATTCCAACTAATAAAAGGAACATTGATGTTATAAATAGGATTGAATTTTTCATTGTTTTTGAATTTTTACGTTTGAATTAATACTAAAAAAAAGAAGTCCACCAAGTATGGCTACGTTCTTAAAAAGTGGACCTAAAGTAGAGATTTGTCCAACTTGAATGGTTAGTGTAATAGGAATTAAAACAGCTATTAATACGATTGACACTAGTTGTGTTTTAAAGCCGATAAGTAATGAAATTCCTGCAATTAGCATTACAATTCCTGATAAAATTACAGCGGTTTCTGGTGCTCCTAGCATATTTCCGATAAAACTCATGGAGGAGTTTTCTATTCTGCTCACGGTTTTTTCGGTATTAAAAAAGTGGCTGGCGCTTGCTATTATAAAAATTAAGCTAAGCATAATACGAAGTATAACTACAGAGCTGTAGCTGACTTCAAGAGTTTTTTCTTGAAATTTCATTTTTTTATATGTAATTGATAAAATGCAGTTGTGCAACTGCCTTAATTTTTCTCGATCAGAAAATCAATTACGAATAAACTAGAAGATTTTGATGTAAAATGTATAAAGGAACGTCAGAGACCAATTGGTTTCTTGACGTATTAAGATTAAAAGAATGCTTAATTAAATTGACCGTAAACTCAAAATGATAAGCTTCCGAGATTAGAAAGTTTGGTTGTTGAATAACTGGTTTAGAAGTAGTGTTAACGGTTTCAGAGACCTCAAAAGTTTGGCAATTTAATTGGAAAGCAGTGGATTGACTCTTGCTTAAGACATTAGTTTTCGGTATTCCTAACTCGGCTTGAATAAAACTTCGAACCTTACAAGGTGAAAGCAATAGTAGCAATACAAGTCCAAAAATGGACATGACTGAACTAACTTGCTTTATTTTATAACTTGCTTTCACTTTGTAAAAATAGGTGTAATTTTTAAAATTATGTTATTTCTTCTTAATTAGCCAACGGTTGGCGCTTGACCTTGGCGGCGTTTAACACAAAAGTTCAATAGCTAGGCTAAGTTTCGATATAATTACAAATGTTCAACTGAAGCCGCTCACCAGCCATAATGCCAAACCGCTAGCTAGTGGCTTGGGCATGTGGTTTTTACGTTCATTTATCTTGTTTTTAATCAATAGGTTCCCAAAGCTGTACTTTGTTTCCTTCTCCGTCAAGAATATGAACAAATTTCCCGTAGTCATACTTTTCAATACTGTCAACAATGATTACGCCTTCTTTTTTAAGCTCTTCCACAAGTTCTTCCAAGTTTTCAACTCGGTAATTTATCATAAATTGCTTGTCAAAATATTTAGAGTCTTCAGCAAAAGGAGTCCATTGCGTTTGTGCTTTTGTCGTACTTTCTGGGCTTTTATACCATTCGAAAGTCGCACCATAAGGATTTGTTTCAAGTCCGAGGTGCTTGTGATACCATTCTGTAATTTTTTTGGGGTCTTTGCTTTTAAAGAAGACTCCGCCAATTCCTGTTACTCGCTTCATATTATTACGATTATTTGTTGTTATTGTTTTAAATCCAAAACCAAGACAAAAAGTTGTCACAAAAGCCAAAGCTATTAAAAGTCCCTTTTTCATTATCGTTAAGTTTACTTTTGTTCATTTGTTCGTTTGCAGGGTTGCTGGTTGTCTGGCAATTAACATTTTGGGCCTTGCCTTCTGGCGGGCATAGTGGCAAGAACCATCTGCAAGCACTAACATTAAAGGTAAGCACAAAAATTGAAAATTGCACTTCATACCGTGTGATGCAAAACCCGTGTTAGCGGTTGTTTATCTTGGGTCTGGGTCACCACACCTACATGGAGAACTTTCATACCCTCCACAATAGTTATCATCATCCTAATAATCCCAACCATCATAATCATAAGAGCTCTCATTTTTCATATTGATTTTAAGTGACCACTGAAATAGCGAACGCTTAAATAGAGGGGTTATGTACAGTTGTTATATGAGTCAAAGTCTGCAATGGCATATAAAAATTACCGGGAACAACGGAAAACAAGGAAGTCACTAGACAACAGTCCGTATAGCTTATTAGGATAAATCTATTTTGGGTTTAACAGAATGGACAATTGATTTTAAGCACTTTTTGAAACGAAGAATAATAAATTATTTTCCCATTCCTGTAATAATAAATTCTGTCCTTCTATTATTTGCTCTTCCTTCTTCTGTAATGTTATCTGCCATTGGAGAACTTTCGCCATAACCTTTATAGCTCAAACGTTTTTCATCAATGCCATGCTCAACTAAATATTTATAAACAGCTTTAGAGCGATTCTGAGATAAAATCAAATTCGATTGGTCATTGCCAATATCATCCGTATGTCCACTGATTTCTATTTCGGTTTTTGGGTTTTCTTTCAAAAATTCAATAAGTTTCTGTAGCTCTGTTTTTGATTCGGATTTCAAATCAAATTTATTGCTATCAAAAAAGATATTTTTAAGCACCACTTTTTTACCAATAGCTATTTTTTGCAGCGGAACTTCTAAAATAATAGGTTTGCCGATCTGATTCTTTTCGACAGAAAAATTTTCAGAATAGAACAGGTAACCATCTTTGGAAACGTTAATGCTGTATTCTTTCCCGTTTGATAAAGTTGCCAAAAATGTTCCGTCGATTTTGTCGGAGTAGGAGGTATGTATAGATTTTCCTTCCTTTAAATCAATAATATCCACAATAGCACCAAGACGAGCTTTCGATGCATCATCAAATACAACACCTTTTACGTAGTTAACAGCAATTGGCCGTATTTTTTCTGGTAGGGGAAAAGCGTAAATATCAAATCCACCGAAACCACTAAAATTGTTCGACGAGAAAAATGCTTTTGTGCCGTTTGCATTAATAGTTAGTCCGCTCTCTTCGCCGTAAGTATTTATCGGGTATCCCAAATTTTCGGGTAAACTCCAATTGCCGGCAGTATCCAATCTGGAAATAAACAAATCTTTATTCCCCAAGCCTACCCATCCGTTTGATGAAAAATAAAGTGTTTGATTATCCGGGTGAATAAACGGAGACTGCTCGTCGTAAGCGGTGTTAATATTGGAACCCAAGTTCGTAGGCATGGTCCATTTTCCGTCATCGGCAATAGAACTTTTCCAAATATCGTAGCTGCCGTAACCGCCTCTTCTATCGCTTACAAAGTATAAAGTTTTGCCATCTGCAGATAATGAAGGCTGTGATTCCCAACCTTTGGTGTTGATCGGAAAGCCCAAATTAACGGGTTTGCTCCAGCCTTCACCTTCTTTTTGCGAGACATAAATATCGCAACGGCCTAAACCGTCGGGTCGGTTGCAACCGGTAAAAAAAAGAAACTGTCCATCAGGTGAAAGACATTGCGCACCTTCGTTGTAAGTTGGTGTATTAATGTTTGCACTTAAATAAGTTGCTTTTTTCCAACCTTTGCCATCGCCGTCTTTATAACTTCGGTAAAAATCCTCGTTCCGTTCAATCTGTCGTGTAAAAATTAGAGTGCTTTCGTCGGTTGTTAAGGCCGCCAGATACTCTTGATCGGCTGTGTTAACGTTCGGACCCAAATTTTCGGGCTTAAAAGGTACCGGATTTTTTATTGCCTTAAGAGCAAATTCACAATCCTTAATGTATTTATCCGTTAATACAATTTTTTCAATAGATGGATTTCCTTGTTTTTTGTAAAGTTGGTAATGCAATAAAGCCAGTTCATAATCTCCAGTTTTTAACTCGCTCTCCGCAAAAAAGTAATAACGGTCCGGAGCAAAATTAGGGTCAATAGCGAAGGCTTTGTTGTAGGTTTCTTTGGCGTTTAAATAATCATAGGTTACTCTGTAAACATCTGCCAAAAGAAGATAAGCTTCAATAAACTTGTCGTCCTGTTTAATTGCCGCGTTAAGTTCTTCACTTGCTTGTTTAAACTCGTTTAAATCTAACAGATATCTGGCTTTCTCATAGCTTTTTATGGCATTTCTACTATTAGTAGAATATTTTGTTTGAGACAAACCAATCTGGAAAGCTAAGAGTAAGAGAGCGAGATTGATTAGCCGTTTCATTAGATTGTTTTAATACCTAAAACTATAAAATTTTACGGAATATTTAAGAATTTATGTGTTTGTAGAGATATTTCCCATTTTGGGTTATTCATCACGTAATCAATAATTAAAGGTGTCATTTCTGCGGCCTTAGACCATTCGGGCTGTAGATACAATTTACAGTCAGAAGATACCATAGCGGCATGTTGCTCTGCCCATTCAAAATCACTTTTGTTAAAAACAATCACTTTTAGCTCGTTAGCAAATGGAGCAATGTCTTTCCGTGGTGCTTTAAATTTTTTTGGTGATAAACAAATCCAGTCCCAATATCCTGATAACGGGTAGGCGCCGGAAGTTTCAATAAATGTAGCTATTCCTTTCGCTTTCAGCTGTTTGGTAAGTTCATCTAAATTATATAATAAAGGTTCGCCACCAGTTACCACTACTGCTTTTCCCGGATATTTATCCGCATTTTCTACAATGGTTTGTGTGGGCGTTAATGGATGAAGATCGGCATCCCAACTCTCTTTAACATCGCACCAGTGGCAACCAACATCGCAACCGCCAAGTCTGATAAAATAAGCGGCTTTTCCAGAATTAAATCCTTCTCCTTGTATTGTATAAAACTCTTCCATTAAAGGAAGCAGTGTGCCGTTTTCGGGTATTATGGTTTTCGCTTTCAATATACCGCAAAGATAAGCTATTTTATAAAACAACAGGGTTTGTAGCACATTTTTGAATAAGCAATAAGTTTAGGTTTTATGCAGGTTTAATTACAAAAACGGAGTTGTTTTTAGCGAAAAATAAGTGTCAAGATTTAAAATTAATCTGTTGGTTAATTTTATTAGCAAAATAAGGAAGCAATTTTTTACCTTGTATTTATTAATGTGTATTTTTAAACCATGCGAATAATTTTGGTTGATGATCACTCCATACTTTTAGATGGATTAAAAAACTTGCTAAAGGAGGTGGATAATTGCGAAGTTGTGGCCGGTTGCACCAACGGACATTACGCTTTATGCCATTTAAAAAGCGAAACTGTGGACGTAATGGTTGCAGATTATTCCATGCCCGATATGGATGGCCTGTTTTTGGTTAAAGAAGCCAAAAAGATACAGCCAGGGCTTAAGGTGATTGTTTTAACCATGCATGATGAACCGCATAAAGTGCAGGAAATGATGGCGCTAGGGGTGGATGGTTACATCTTGAAAAAATATGCGCAACAAGAACTGCTAACAGCTTTAATGGTAGTTGGCAATGGTGGTAAGTTTTGGAGTAACGAGATTAGCAACATTTTGGTACGCGGTTTAGGTTTAGAAACCAGTGAGCTGGTATTAACTGACAGAGAAGTTGAAGTGCTGAGACTGATTATGAAAGAAAAAAGCAGTAAAGAAATTGCGCAAGATCTGTTCATATCCGAACGTACGGTAGAAACTCACCGAAAAAACATGATAAGAAAAACCAACAGTAATTCTACCGTCGGTTTAATAAAATATGCCTACGAAAACAAATTAGTTCAATAATTACTCGGCTACCCTAATTTTAATAACCAGTTTTTTTACTTTATCTGAGTTAACCATAATATTTGGTCGGTGTGTTTTGCTCGGAAAAAACAGGTAAAAAGTGCTTGAATCTGCCACATAAAACTTTCCTTTGTCGATTTCGTAGTTTGCAACATCTTTCGTAGCATCATAAGGGCGGGTTACTTTTTCGTTTTTAAAAGATGCTTCTCCAATTTTTTCTTTTCCGCTAATTACGTACTGCAAGTCAATATATTTTCTGTGCGATTCCCATTTGGTATCTTCAAAAGGCTTGTCTACAATTTCTGTGACAGATGCAAAAACTTGGTCGCCGTCAATCGGGTATTTTCCCGGAGCTAAGTTTTGCAGATCATGCGTTTCCATAAATTGGAAAGCTTTGTCCCAAGTAGCCTTATTCGCAGCATATTGTTTTTTAAATTCTACCAAGTTCACATCTTTATAAACAGCCGGCTTTAATGCTGTTGCCGATGGTTGTTCTTTAAGCCATTGCTGAGCTTTATTTGCGCTACAAGCTGTTAATAGAGTAGTAGCCCATAAAATAGTTGCTATTTTTAGTTTCATAATTGTTTTTTTGGATGCTAAAAATACGGGTTAATGTGATTAAAATTTTATTTATTTCAATTTTGGTTAATCTTAAAAGCCATCTAAAAATGCAACAACGTAGATGCAATAAGCAAAAGATGAAAAAGTAAATGCCGTTGCTCGGCATGAGGCAAGCAACGCTGTGCGAGAATGCCGAAAGTTTTCGTATCGAACTAGACTTGAATCTAAAACTCATGTTATTTACAAATTTTAATTAATTTCACGGCTTATAATTATAAAAGCATGAAATTGTTAGAAGGAAAAACTGCTCTTATTACCGGAGCTTCTAAAGGAATTGGTCGTAAAATTGCCGAGAAATTTGCCGAACAAGGGGCAAATGTTGCTTTCACTTACTTATCCTCTGTTGAAAAAGGACAAGCTTTAGAAGAAGAGTTGAAATCTTTTGGAACACAAATTAAAGGTTACCGTTCTGATGCTTCAAAATTTGCCGAAGCAGAAGCTTTGATCAACGATATTGTTGCCGATTTTGGAACGCTAGATATAGTAATTAATAATGCCGGAATTACCAAAGACGGTTTATTGATGCGCATGAGCGAGGAGAACTTTGACGACGTAATTGAAGTGAACTTAAAATCGGTATTTAACACCACAAAAGCAGCTTCAAAAGTAATGATGAAAAACCGCAAAGGTGTTTTTATCAATATGAGTTCGGTTGTTGGTGTTCAAGGTAACGCGGGGCAGGCAAATTATGCGGCATCAAAAGCTGGGATTATTGGTTTTACAAAATCAGTAGCTAAAGAATTAGGTTCAAGAAATATCAGAGCTAACGTTGTTGCGCCAGGCTTTATTAAAACCGAAATGACCGAAGTACTAGACCCAAAAGTGGTTGAAGGCTGGGAAAAAGATATTCCTTTAAAAAGAGCCGGAGAAACAGAAGATATTGCTAACGTGTGTGTGTTTTTAGCTTCGGATATGAGCGCTTATGTAACCGGTCAGGTGCTTAGCGTTTGCGGTGGAATGTTGTAATTCATTTTGTGTTTTTTGATTCGAATTACGTAAATATGCCGAGAAACGTAATTTGCACCCGGGGTTTTTCTTAAACTTCGGGTTTTTTGTTTAATCATTTGTTTTTTAGAGGGGAAATAACATAAAGTGTAATTTTTAATTTGAATATTTTCGGTAAAAAAATAACAAATAAGCATCTTTATGAAGAAATATAAATAATTTTAAGTTGTTTTATTGTCTAAAAAATCGGAACTTATATATTTTTGAGGTTTTATATTTTCTTTTAGTTAAAACATGCTGAATTTAAGTAATGTATCGTTCCCGGCATCGTTTGCGCATTTTTAAGTTTTGAGATTTTAATTTCTTTCGTTTTTCACTCGTATAATTGTTTGTTATTTAACCAATTACTACCTGCCATTTATACTAAAATGAAAAAAAATGAAAAATTCAATTTTAATTATTTTGTGTGCATGCGCTTTTGCGAGCTGCAAAAAAAATGAATCGCTACAAAAAGATGTTACAGCTACTTCGGTTAAAAAAACACAGGCAAGTGTTACTGTAACTACCGAAGCTGCATTAAAATCTGCTGTAAACAACGCAAGTCCTGGCGATATCATAAAAATAAGTGGAACTATATACTTGACCAGCACTTTACAGTGTTTAAAAAGTGGAACCTCGTCATCAAAAATCAACCTCACCGGAGGAACGTTGGACTGCTCTGGTATGTCATCTGGTTGGGGAGTAAAAGTGAACGGCAGTTATTGGAACATCACTAACATGGTTATAAAAAATTCGCCAGATTGCGGGCTTGTCTTTCAGGTTGGCGGATATAATTACGTTTATAATGTAACCACAAGCAATAATAAAGACAGTGGCTTGCAGATATATAATGGTTCACACCACAATAGCATCAATTACTGTATTTCTAAAGACAATTACGATACGGCTAACGGTGGCGAAAATGCAGATGGATTTGCCTGTAAGTTGTCTGCGGGGCAGGGTAATCAGTTTAATAACTGTACCGCAACACATAATTCAGATGATGGCTGGGATTTGTACGGACAGCCTTATAAAGTAACCATAACCAATTGTACCGCTCAGAATAACGGTTACGGTACCAACGGCGACGGTAACGGGTTTAAATTGGGAAGTGCTGGGCAAAGTGTTCCGCATACTGTTACTAACTGTATAGCGAATAATAATGCCGGTCACGGTTACGATGGCAACGGCAACACTGGGCATATTACTACAACCGGGAGTACCGGCTCAGGAAACGCACTTTCACCACTTTTCTATAGAATTTATTAAAAAATTATATAAATAAATCAGCGTTGTTTTGGTTAAATAGCTACGGCAATCCCTCAAAGAAAGGGGGGATTGCTTTTTTGCTATTTAATTTTTGCTAACTAAAATATTTTCTCACAATCTAAAAGAGCAGTATTATTCACTTGCTCTTTTTTTTATATAATTTGTTAAATTTATAAAATGAAGAACAGATTTATATTACCAGCAGTCATTATCGGCGTTTGCGCAATAATTGTTGCGTTTATTTTAGCCCGGGGCTTAAAAAATATCAAATCAGACCAAACCATAAATGTTACGGGTTCTGCAAAACAGCTCATTATTTCTGATTTGGGCATATTAAAAGGCTTTTTTAATATTGAAGCGCCAACTGCGCAGGATGCTTATCGCGAATTATCCCGTCAACGGCCATTGGTGGTTCAGTTCTTGAAATCTAAAGGTTTTAAAGATGCGGATATCGATTTAAAAACAATTAACGTTTATCCGCAATACAATTTCAGTAGTAACGGACAGCAACTAGGCGTTAGAGCTTATACCATTAACCAGTCTTTAGAAGTAAGCTCCAAAGACGTAAATAAGATAAAAGAGATTTCTATTGCTATAGCTTCTTTGTTTGAGCAAGGTTTAAATTTTAACGTTAATGCGCCAGAATATTACTATACTAAACTAAGTGATGTTAAAGTGGATATCCAAGCGGCGGCAGCAAAAGATGCGATGATCCGTGGGGAGAAAGTGGCCGAAGCTACCAACCGCAGTTTAGGCACTTTAACCAACGCAAGAATGGGCGTTTTGCAAATTACGCCAGAAAACTCAAACATGACTTCCGATTATGGAATTAACGATGTAAGTTCTATCCGTAAAGAAATAACGGCCGTTGTTAATGCTAATTTCGAGATTGAATAGCTAGCTTGCATATTTACGGGTGATATGCCTTTACAGTTCTCTTTAGTTTTTAACGATTTAAGTATATGGTGGCTAATACCAAGCCTTTTTTTGGGTTTTGTATATGCTTGGATTTTTTATCAGAAATCCACAATTGAAAGCGCCAATTTAAAACGTTTATTGTTTGCATTTCGGTGGCTGACCATCACTTTTTTAGCCTTACTGTTGCTCTCGCCCTTGATTAAATCAGCAAAAGAGAAACTTCATAAACCTTTAATATTTATTGCTCAGGATGCGTCTTTATCTACGGTAATTAACCCAAAAGCAGGTTTTGATTCCGCTGTTTATCATCAAAACCTTAAGAACTTACAAACCAAATTGAGCGATGATTACGAGATTAAGGTGCTGAACTTTAGTAGTGGAGTTAAAAATGGATTTGATTTTAAGGAAGCAGGGAAAGAGACCGCTATTTCGAGCGTTTTCGATTTTATAGATCAGCAAAATCCGAACAGTAATATTGGGGCTTTAATTTTGGCGTCGGATGGTATTTATAATAAAGGCGCAAATCCAATTACCCAGATTTCTAAAATACAATTTCCTGTTTATACCGTTGCTTTGGGCGATACAGTCCCAAAAAGAGATTTAGTTTTAATGTCTCCAATTTACAACCAATTGGTTTATTTGGGCAACAGCCACGAAGTTGAAATTACACTTAAAGCATTTGGTGCTAAAGATTTGATTACTAGTCTTAAACTAAGCACCAATGATGAGCAGATAAAACAACAAAATGTTTCTTTTAGCAATGATGAAGAAACAAAAACGTTGAAGTTTACGCTTGACGCGAAGAAAAAAGGCACTCAGAAAATCACATTCGAGCTTACGCCAATTCCAAATGAAGTTTCCAATCAAAATAATAGACAGACCGTTTATGTTGACGTTTTGGACGGAAGGGAGAAAATTCTGCTGGTTGCCGATGCACCTCATCCAGATCTCGGCGCTTTAAAGCAGGCAATTGAGAGCCATAAAAATTATGAAGTTACGCTAGCTTTCGCTGATAATTTACCTGCAAAAACTGATGGCTATGGCTTAATTATTCTTCATAATCTGCCATCTAAAAGCTATCAAATCAATTCTTTTTTGGCGAGTATCAAACAAAAAAGTAAGTGGTTTATCATTGGTACACAAACAAATATTGTTGCATTAAACGGTTTACAGGATGTAATGGATATCTCATCGGCAAACAACCAAACGCAAAATTATATTGCCGATTTAAATCCCGATTTTTATGCTTTTACTTTAAGTGCCGATACCAAAAACAGACTGACAAACCTGGCGCCATTGAATGCGCCGTTCGCAAGTTATAAGCTTAAATCGGCCGGGAAAACGTTATTTAAACAACAAATTGGCAATGTAAAAACTGCAACGCCTTTATTGGTTTTTAATGATGAGGGTGCGGTTAAAACAGCAATTTTAACTGGCGAAGGCATTTGGCGTTGGCGAATAGAAGATTTTGAGGAAAACAATAATTTTGATGCTTTTGATGAGCTGATTAGCAAATCGGTACAGTATTTAAATGCCAAGGAAGATAAACGTAAATTCAGAGTGAAAAGCGGTAAGAATCGCTACTTCGAGAATGAGCATATTTTGCTTAACGCCGAACTTTACAACGATTCTTATGAGCTTGTTAATGATCCTGAAGTAAGTTTAGCGTTAAAAAGTGAGGCAGGAAAAAAATACAGTTATGTGTTTTCGAGAACAGGTAATGCTTACGAAGTGAATTTAGGTGTTTTACCTGCCGGCGAATATAACTTTATAGCCACAACCAAATTGGGGACTAAAAATTACGCCGCAAATGGCAGTTTTTTAGTTGAAGCTTTAAACGTGGAACTAATGGAGGGCAGAGCAAATCACCAATTATTATATAGCCTTAGCAAAACAACAGGTGGCGGAATGGTTTATCCAACTGAAATAATGAATTTGGTTGACTCCATTAAAGCAAATGAGAAAGTAAAAACGGTGCGCTATCAGGAGAAAAGCTACGAGCCTTTGATAAATTTAAAATGGACATTTGCACTCATTGTTTTACTGTTAAGTGTTGAGTGGTTTTTAAGGAAAAGAAATGGAGCATTATAACCTTCTTATTGGCGATGTAATCACTATTTGCGGAACGTTTTCATTTGCCGTTTCGGGCGCTTTTGCCGCAATGCAGAAGAGGTTAGATGCTTTTGGAGTTTTAATAGTTGCGTTTGTAACTGCCGTGGGTGGTGGAACTTTGCGTGATTGGCTTTTGGGAAGTACCCCGGTTTTTTGGCTTAAAGAAATTAGTTACTCGCTGGTAATAATTGTTACGGTTATTTTAGCAATGGTTTTCTGGAAAAAAATAAAAACCTTAAAAATTACACTCTTCTTATTCGATTCTTTAGGCTTAGGTTTTTTTACGATAATTGGCTTACAGAAAGGACTGGTTTATGATTTAAGTCCTTTGGCTTGTATTGCTTTAGGTACGGTTACGGGGTGCTTTGGGGGGATTAGCCGTGATATTTTGCTGAATAATATTCCGCTGATTTTTAGAAAGGAAATTTACGCAACTGCTTGTATTATGGGCGGACTGGTGTTTTTACTATTACGAACTTTTGGCGTGGATGATACCGTGGTTAAAGTTGTTTCGGTTGCCGTGGTATTTTTAATCAGGATAGTAGCTGTGAAGTATAAGCTTTCGTTGCCAAGGGTTTATTGATTTCTTTATTTTGTTGATTTTTCATCAACAACTACGTAAACATCCTCGTTTTTGCGTTTCATATAATAGCGTTCGCGGGCAAATTTCTCTAAACTCTGAATGTTAGTGGTGAGCTCTTTAAGTTCCGAATCGGCTTTTTCTATTTCTGCGGTGTAAAATTCTTTTTCTTCTTCTAACTTCTGTACCTGCGTACGGTATTCGTATTGCGAGGCCAAATCATTTCTGTCAAAGAACAGCATCCACACAATAAAGGCCATTCCAGCTAAAAAAAACTTGTTTTTAAGAAGATTCAATAAATTTTTCATCACTTAAACTGAAATCCGTTTGTTTTATAAAATCAGCCGATAATACTTACTGGAAACATTATCGACTAATTTTCTATCTAAATTGACTCTTAAATAGAGTGTTCAGGAAAATGTGTTGCGTGTTTTTCGTCTTTTGTTGCGATTAAGGCAGAAATAAAAACCACTACACACACAATAATCAATGTCCAAAACCAAGCCGTATTCAGCAATTCCGCACCACTTAAATCGCTAACAGGCGATTCTGAAATATAAACTTCGGGTACTTTTGCTGCTGCAAATGTTAGGCTGTTGGTTAAAACTAGTGCGAAAAATAACATTGCAGATTTTAATAGCGTTTTCATGATTTTATGAGTTGTTAAATGATATTTACAATAATATGTCCAAAAATAATAAAGCTTTCAGGAATAATTGGTTTTTAATTTAAATTAATCTTCTAGTTTATTCAGCTCTGCTTTTACAAAATCCATTAATTCTTTGATGTAGCTTGCGCTAAAGTTGAACTCAATACCGGCAGTTTTATAAATTTCTTTAATGCTTTTTGTATAGCCCAATTTTAATGCTGCAAGGTAATTTGCTAAACCTTTTTGTGGATTTTCTTTATAGTTTTTCCACACGGCAATAGCGCCCAGTTGCGCAATTGCATATTCAATGTAGTAAAACGGCACTTCAAAAATGTGCAGTTGCTTCTGCCAAAGGTTCTCTAAAGCCTCTTGATGGTCTGTCCAGTCAACAAAGTTTGCTCCAAACCTGTTGAAAATTTGTGTCCAAGCTTTTGTCCTTTCGGCAGTAGTATGATTAGGATTGGTGTAAATCCAATGTTGAAAAGCATCTACTATTGCAACCCAAGGCAGGGTTTTTAAAACATCACGCAATTGATAACGTTTTGCTCTCTTTAATTCTTCAGGATCTTTGAAAAATTCATCCCAATGGTCCATGGAGATTAATTCCATACTCATTGATGCAAGTTCGGCCACTTCAGACGGGCAATGTTTAAAGTCGTTTAGCTCTAAATCAGCTGTTAAAAATGTATGAACAGCGTGTCCTCCTTCATGCACCATGGTGGTTAAATCCCTAAAAGAATTTGCCGAATTCATAAATATGAAAGGTGCACCGGTTTCTGCCAAAGGATAATTATAACCGCCCGGAGCTTTACCTTTTCTGCTTTCCACATCAAAAAGTCCATTTGCTTTCATAATTTCTAACCGGGAGCCTAAATACGCGTCAAGCTTGTTGAAGCATTTGGTTGATTTTTCAATTAACTCGTCTCCGTTATTAAATGGTTTTAACGGATTTTTGCCTGATGTATCAACTTCGGTATCCCAAGGTTTTAGTTGGGGCAATTTTAAAAGGTTTTTTCTTTCGTCCGCTTGTGCAGCCAATAGCGGAACAACTTCTTTTTCGATGGCGTTATGAAAATCGAAACAGTCTTCGGCCGTGTAATCAAACCTACCCAAGGCCGCAAACATATAATCTCTAAAATTATCGAAATCCGCATTTACCGCAACCTGATGACGCAAGGTTTTAAGCTTGTTGAATAAATCGTTTAATGCATCCTTGTCCTGCAAACGTCTTTCGGTAATAGCTTCCCAAGCTTCTTGCCTAACTTCTCGGTTTAAATCTTTTAAAAAATTGGAGGCTTGTTCCAATGTATATTCCTGTCCGTTTAAAGTAACAGACATTGCGCCGGTTATTCCTTGGTACTTCTGTTGTTCAACTTGTAGTTCGGTTTGTAGCGGGATGTTTTTCTCTCTAAAGAGCTCCAACGATTTTTTGATAGCCCGTAAATAAACAAAGTATTGCTCTTGGTCCAGTTCCTTCACATATTCACTTTCCATCAGCTTTTTGTTGAGCTCATTTGCAATTGGTGCAATTTTAGGCTCAATTTCCATAGCAAAAAACTGGAAAGATTTTACTAAATCCTCATTAGCGGTATCACAGCTCATCTTTATATATCGCCAAGCAAAGTCCTCTTCTAAAGCAGCTTCAAGTTCGCTTTTATCTTTCAACCATTTTTGTAATTCTTTAACCGCGTTAATTGGTCTGTTTAACAACTCGTTAAATATCGGCTCAAGCGTATCCCAATCCATTTTTAGTGTTTGTGGGATATAGTTTCTAGGTGCTTTTTCTAAAATCATAATTGGGTACGGTAATAAATATCAAATAAAAAACATACGGCAAAAGCTACAGAAGCTATGCCATTTGTAGTCATAAAAGCAAAATTGACTCGGCTTAAATCATTAGGTTTTACTAACTGATGCTGATAAATCAACATTCCGATAAAAACTACTAAGCCAATATAATACGGCCAGCTTAACGGTGTAAAAAACAAAGGCAATACCACAAAAAGTGCGGAAAAAACGTGGAGTATATTGCTAACCAACAATGCATTTTTTTTGCCCAAATAGGAGGGGATTGAATGCAGATTTTCCGTTCTGTCAAAATCTTCATCCTGTAACGCGTAAATAATGTCAAAACCGCTAACCCAACATAAAACTGCTAAAGAGAATAAAACTGGAAGCAAGGCAAACTCGCCGGTTACCACTAAATAAGCGCCAATTGGAGCTAATGATAAGCCTAAACCTAAAACCAAATGGCACAAAGCGGTAAATCGTTTGGTTACGCTATAACCTAAAACCACTAGCAAAGCAATAGGCGAAAGCAGAAAGCACAGTTTGTTGATGAAATATGTTGCAACAATAAACAACAAGCAATTGATAACGGTAAAAACCAAAGCGTTTTTGGCAGAAATGCGCCCAGCCGGTATATCTCTCAGTTTTGTTCGAGGATTTTTGGCATCAATATCTCTATCAAGATAACGGTTAAAAGCCATTGCCGAATTGCGGGCAAATACCATACATAAAACCATTAACAATAATTTGATCCACGAGAAC
The DNA here is from genome assembly GCA_035496935.1 of Pelobium sp. Taxonomy (GTDB): domain Bacteria; phylum Bacteroidota; class Bacteroidia; order Sphingobacteriales; family Sphingobacteriaceae; genus Pseudopedobacter. The sequence continues at coordinate 211,562 of DATJED010000023.1, forward strand.
TGCCCGTCGGTGGTATTTATCGCTAAAAAAAAACCGATAAAAGCAAAAGGCATTGCAAAAATTGTATGCGAAAAGGTGACTAATGAAAGGTATTTTTTCATCTGTTTTCTTTTTAAAAGGCGATGAAGCAATTATAGCCCTGAGCGCTTTGCCAAAAGCGTGATGGTTTCATCTAAAAAATAACTTACTCGAAGGTTTTATATTCAGGAATTTCAAAATTCTGATTGATTTCATCAATGAGGTTTAAAATATCATCTCTTCCCTGTTTGTTTTCTGCAGAGGTCAAAATCATCTGCGGAACTTCCTCGAAATATTCTGATAATGCCTTTTTAAACTGAGCCATTGTTTGTTGCGATTTTACCTGCCCTTGTTTGTCGGACTTTGTAAAGATTAAAAAAAACGGGATTCCTTTTTCTCCTAGAGAGCAACAAAACTCAATGTCGATTTTTTGAGGTTCCAACCGGCTGTCTATCAGTACAAAAACACATTGTAGGCTTTCTCGTTTTTCGAGATAATGTCTGATAAACTTTGCCCACTCTAAACGGTTGCTTTTTGAACTTTTGGCGTAACCATAACCCGGTAAATCTACGATATACCAGTTTTTATTAATTAAAAAATGGTTTATCAACTGTGTTTTTCCCGGTTTTTGAGAGGTCTTTGCTAAGCCTTTTACATCAACCAACATATTTATCAGTGAAGACTTGCCTACGTTTGAACGGCCAATAAAAGCATATTCTGGCAATTCTGGCATCGGGAGTTTGCTGATTTTTGTGTTGCTAATTGTAAAGTCTGCGGATTTTATAATCATTGGCGCAATTTACAAATTTATTGCCTCATTACCTGATAGCATATAAACGTTCGTCTGTTAAAAAATTCATCTGGTTTTCTAACGGTAATAATTAAAAAATTATATTTGCCTTAATTACCCGGGTGGCGAAATTGGTAGACGCACCATCTTGAGGGGGTGGCGCTTGCAAAGGCGTGGCAGTTCGAATCTGCTTCCGGGTACAGAATTTATACAAAAACCGCTTTTAACATATTTAAAGGCGTTTTTTAGTTCCTGAATTATTTTCCGGCGAGTTTCGATGTATTTTAATGAAATTTTCAATTGTCCCTAATTGAACTAAAAGAATCTGTATAGTCGATTTAAATAGAAAAAGCTGTTCGTTACAAACAGCCTTTTCTTTTCTAAGGTAGATCTTTAAACTAAGGATTTTATCAGGTTTTCCAATTCATCCAAATCAAAAGGTTTTGCCAAATGCGCATCGGCTCCAGCTCTTTCTGCCAAACTTTTAATGTCGTTATTTGCCGAGAAATAGATTACAGGAATGTGGTTAAATTCCGGATGTTTTTTAAGAATCCTTGTGGCTTCTATTCCTCCAATATCAGGAATCCAATTGTCCATTAAAATCGCATCGGGATTGGTTTCGGTGACTTTTTCGATGATATCGTGGGAAGTCTCTGAAGTCGCAACTTCATAACCACATTCTGTTAAAATTATCGAGCAGAGTTCTAAAATGTTTGCATCATCATCAAAAATAAGTATCGTTTTTTTCAAGTATCGGAAATTGAAGGTTAAAAACTATTTATTAATCCTATAAGCTCATCAGCATCGGCTATAAAATCTGGTTCAAATAAACTTAATGCTTCTTTGGGCATGGTGTCTATTTCTGCACTAATAGGGTCTTGTACAATTGTTGTTCCATTTTTCTGATGAACATACAACATTCCTTCGGCTCCATCCGAATTTGCGCCAGAGAGTAGTATAGCGACCATTTTTTCTTCATATAAATCTGCTGCAACTTTAAAAGTTATATCGATAGCCGGACGGGAAAAGTTTACTTTTTCGGAATAATCTAAAGAAAATGTACAGTCTTTTTCAATTAAGAGATGGTAATCTGCTGGTGCAAAATAAATATTGCCAGCATCAATTGTATCCTTATCCTCGCATTCTAAAACATTTATGGATGTTTTGAGGTTGAAAACTTCGCTGATACTCGAATTTGACCCACTTTTTCGATGCAGAACTATAACAATTGCAAAGTTTATAGGCGTTTTAATTTGTGGGATAAGTTTCAAAAGGACGTTGAATGAGCCGGCAGATCCTCCAATAACCACTAATTCTATTGGTTTTTTCAGCTCACTTTTCGCCATATCTTTTCTTTTTCGATTTGTTGGTAATCGCCTTCCAGCTGAGAAAATTTGATGGTCTCTTTTGAACCTAGTGCTAAATAACCTAGGCTCTCTAAGCTTGAATCAAATAATCGCAATACTTTTTCTTGTAGATTTTTGTCAAAATAAATTAAAACGTTACGACAAAGAATAAGCTGAAATTCGTTAAAAGAGCTGTCTGAAACTAAGTTATGTGTCGCAAAAATGACCCGTTCTCTTAATTTATCAACAAACCGCACATGATCGTAATTGGCAGTATAGTAATCGCTAAAATTGTTAGTTCCGCCACTGTTGATGTAGTTTTCAGAGTAATTTCGGATTAAATTGATTGGATATATTCCATATTTAGCAGTTTCTAAAACGCTTGGATTAATATCTGTTGCATAAATTATTGCTTTATGGGCCAAATTAGCCTCATTCAGTAATATGGAAAGAGAATAAGCTTCTTCGCCGGTAGAACAACCAGCCAACCATATTTTTATATAGGAATGAACCCCTAATTGTGGTATAATTTGTTCACGTAATGTTTTATAAAAATGCCTATCCCTAAACATTTCTGTAACATTAACGGTAATCTCCTCTACAAATCTTCCAAAATAGCTCTCATCGTTCAAAACTTTATAGTGCAATTCTGCAAAACTGGTAAATTTATCCAAAGTACATAATCGGTTGATTCTCCGTATGATAGACGCTTTGCTATACTCCGTAAAATCGTAGCCGTATTTGTCAGCTACGTTATTTAGCAGAATCTCTAAATCATTATCATCTACCAAATTGTAGTTAAGCATTCTTATAAATGTTTATCGATATAAACCATTAAATGGTCAATATTTACGGGTTTGGATACATATCCATCGGCGCCAGCGGCTATGCATTTTTCCTTATCGCCGCTCATGGCTTGTGCTGTAAGAGCAATAACAGGTGGGTTATTGCCTTCTTTTTTTAAAACGTCAATTGCTTCATATCCATCTGTTTCTGGCATCATCATATCCATCAATATTAAACCGATATTTTCGTTTGTTTCTAAAACCTTCTGTGCTTCTTTGAAACTTAAGGCGGTTTGGCACTGAAACTTTCTTGCCTTTAAAACCATTTTTAAAGCAAAAATGTTTCTGTAATCGTCATCAATAATTAGTATCTCTTTTTTTTGCATATAAAAAATTAGCCTTTATATAACCACACTCTTAGTAAAGACAATAATTGGTCAACATCAACTGGTTTAGAAATATAATCTGATGCGCCAACCTTTATACATTTTTCTCTGTCGCCAATCATTGCTTTTGCGGTAACGGCAAAAATTGGTAAGTTCTTATATTTTGGATTTTCCCTGATAGCACTAATGGTTTCATAGCCGTCCATTTCTGGCATCATAATGTCCATTAAAATAATGTCAATCTCAGGATGTTCTTCCAATTTCTCAATTGCCTGTTTACCATCAATAGCACTAATAACTTTCATGCCATGTTTTTCAAGCGCTTTTGAAAGCGAAAATATGTTTCTTACATCGTCATCGGCAATTAAAACGGTTTTGTTTTTAATTACCTCGGTTAAGGTGCCAAGCTTGACGATAGAATTTTCCTTTTTCGGAACTTTACTTTCATCAATTAAATGCAAAAACAGTCCTACTTCATCAAGCACCCGTTGGTACGAATGGGCTGTTTTAATGATGATGGAATCAGCATATTTTTTGATTCTTAGTTCTTCAACTTTTGAAATGTTTTTTCCAGTAAAAATAATAATCGGAAGATTTTCCAGTCCTGGATTTTGTCTTATCGTTTCTAAAGTTTCGTAAGCTGTTTCATAAGGAACGCCCATGTCTAAAATTACGCAGTCCACATCCTTTTCTTGTAAGGCGGTTGCGCTCTCAGACACTGAATTTTTTATTTCGGTATTGATTTCAAAGTTGCTCAGGAAATACGAAAGGGCATTTGCGTGTTTATTGTTCTCTTCGATAATTAGTACCTTTCTGGACCCTTTGTTTAAAGCTTCTTCAATCTTTTTAAACACTTCTGTCATTTGCGCAATGGCAAATGGTTTGTTGATAAAATCCACAGCTCCTTTTAACAAGCTTTCCTTTTTGGCTTGTAAAGAAGACATGATATGAACCGGAATATGTTTGGTTTGCGGATGATTTTTTAACTGATCCATTACCATCCAGCCATCCATTACCGGCAACTGTATATCTAATAAAATTGCTTTTGGTTTAAATTGTAAGGCAACTTGTAACGCTAAATCGCCACGTACAATTACGATGCCTTTATAACCGCTTTTTCTGGAGTAATTAAGGAGTGTTTTTGCAAAAAGGGTGTCGTCCTCAACAATTAAAATCACATTGTCTTCGTCTTTAATTGATGCTCTGTCGTCTTCTACGCCTTCAGGAATAATATCAATTACATAATTATTATTATCAATATTTTGCTCGTTTTCCGTATGGTTTTCTAATGTATCTATCGGTTTTTCTTCAACTAAAACATCTTCCTTGTCTAAAGGAAAAGTAGCGGTAAAACGGCTTCCTTTGCCAGGATTACTTTCAACAAAAATTGTTCCGCCTAAAAGTTTTACCAACTCTCTGCTAATAGATAAACCTAGACCTGTTCCTCCAAAACGTCTTCTGGTAGTTCCGTCTGCTTGTTGGAAGGCTTCAAATATAATCCGTTGTTTATCTTCCCGTATGCCAATTCCGGTATCAGTAACTTTAAATATAATTTTCTTGTTTTTATCTTCGATATCTAAAGTTACGCTACCAGTTTCTGTGAACTTTATTGCATTAGAAATCAGGTTTTTAAGTATTTGGCCTAACCTCACAAAATCTGTGTCAATGTTTTTGAGTTTTGTATTAACGTTGATATTAAACTCAATACCCTTGTCTTTTGCTGTTGGTGCAAATAAATTTTTTAATTCGGTTGTAATGGTGTTTATTGGTGTTGGCTCAATATGAACCTCCATTTTGCCCGATTCAATTTTAGATAAATCCAGAATTTCATCGATTAAAGCCAATAAGCCGTGTCCAGAACTTTGGATAACTTTCGCCGATTCAATCTGCTCTTCGTTTAAATTTCCTTCGGGGTTTTCTGCAGTTAACCGCGACAATAAAAGTATCGAGTTCAACGGAGTGCGTAGCTCGTGAGACATGTTAGCTAAAAACTCCGATTTATATTTGGTGCTTAGGGCCAATTCTTCAGCTTTTTTCTGAATCTCAATATTTCGCTCTATAATCTCCGAGTTTTTTTCTTCTAACTGCACAGAACGTTCCTCAAGTTCTTTGTTAGATTGTAGCAACTCCTCTTGCTGTACTTTTAATTCCTCTTCAGAAGCCTGCAGTTTTTGGGTTTGCGCCTCAAGTTCTGAGTTTAAGTTCTCTAACTCACTATGTTGCGATTGTAATTCTTCTGTTTGTGCCTGCGTTTCTTCTAGCAAATCCTGTATATGTCTGCGAGATTTTGCACTATTAACAGCAATGCCGATGCTTTCTGCAACACGGGAGTGGAATATCAAATCAATTTCTCCAAAAACGTCATTACAGCCCAATTCAATTACCCCTATAGGTGCTTCATCTACGATAATTGGACATAGTAATAAATTCGATAATTTAATGGTTCCGGTAGCGCTGGTAATTACAAATTGCTCATCTAAATTAGTGAATAGTTTTGTTTTCTGATCTTTAAAAACCTGGCCAATTAATCCTTCGCCTTCTTCAAAATAAGGCTTCATAAACGCCTCATGTGCATATGCTTTTTTCAAAACTAGCTTGCCATCCTCATATAGATAAATAGCGCCATTTGCACATTGCCCATAACTTATTATATGGTTGATTGATTGTTCACAAATAACATCTACAGTTTTATTGCCAACTAATTTCTCGTTCAAATCAACCAAACCTTTTTGCAACCATTCATTATCATTCAATTTATTAAACGAAGTTTCTAAGGAAGTCGCCATGTTATTTAAAGACTGGCTTAATTTACTCAGTATGCCTAAGTTTTTACTTTCCACACGGGTATTGTAGTTGCCCAATGAAATTTGATGGGCAATTTCTTCTATTGTTAATATACTTTGGCTAGTTTCTTTGTCTTTTTCAATTAAACTTGCTTTTAGTTTCTCCCGCTCCGTAAAATCGTTTTTAATTCTGATGTAGAAAACTAGTGTAATAATTAGAGCGATTAACGCGGATAGAACCAGTAAAATGGGGGTAAGCGTAGAAGATTCATTACTTGCAATAAGCCTTTGTTCAAGTAGATTTCTTTCTAACCTTTTCATTTTAATAATCTGCCCTTGCACACGTTCCCACAATTCGCGTCCCATATCTATTTGGGCGACGTTGTTTTCTGTGCGGTTTCTAGTCTGGCTGATTAACCCTTCCAAAACAGCATCATAATCTGAAAATTGGTTCGAGAGTAACTTTAAATTTGCGACTTGTTCAGGATTGTCGGAAACTTGAGCGCCGAGGGACGACAGTAAAGAATCTTGAGTGAGTTTACTGGTATAATAAGGTTTTACATAATTATCGTTTTTTGTCAACAAAAAGCCCCTCATGCCTATCACTTTATCCTTTAGGTTTAAGTGTACATCATCCAAAGTTTTTAAAACTTTTAGCGAATGCTTAACCCATTCCTGATTTTTAAGCAGTTCGTTAATAGATATGTAAGATGCTGCGGAACTTAAAATAAGTATAAGGAAAGATACTGTAAAACCTATTTGTAGGTTTCTAATGAACTTATTTGCCATATTTTTTTGATTTTTAATTGATTGGGATCGAGAAATAAAACTCGGACCCGCTATCTGTTGAGCTATTAACTCCTACATCTCCGCCGTGTTTTTTGATAATCTCTGCACAAATATAAAGACCAATTCCTAAGCCTTGAAACTTTAAGGATGATTCTTCTACTCGATAAAATTTAGAGAAAATTAAACGCTGTTTTTCTAAAGGGATACCAATGCCATTATCTTTAACTCTTATTATTAAGTTATTGCCAGCAGTTTCTCTACTTATCCTCACGGTTTTGTGGTTTAAAGAGTACTTTAGTGCATTTGTAAGGTAATTAATTAACACCTGTTCTATCCGGCTCTCGTCCCCGTTTACTATTAATGAAGTCTCATTGCCTGTCACTTCAATTTCAAAATCCTCGTGAGTTTGCTGTATGGTTTCTAAAGCAGATTCTATTAAATTCTTTGCATCAAACGGTTTTTTGTTTAGTTTAAGTTCGCCACTTTCAATCTTCGAAACATCTAGTAAATCCGAAATCAGCTCATTTAATTTGCCAACCTGTAACTGTGCTTTTTCTATGTAATTTTTTACTTGGTCTGATTCATGGTCTTTAAGCGATCTAGAAAGTAGCTGGATATAAGCTTTAACGCTAGTTAAAGGCGTTTTTAATTCGTGGCTTGTGATACTTAAAAATTCGTCTTTCTTTTTCTCTATTTGTTTTTGATCTTCAATATCTGTAAAAGTGCCGATCCATTTCGTTATTCTTTGGTTTTCCGAAATTGGTACAATACGCAAAAGATGATATTTGTAATATTGGCTATCCAGTTCCTTGATACGCACCTCAAGCTCCAAGCTTTCCTTTTTTTTGATTGTTTTTCTCCACTCTTTTTGGATGTCTATTTTATCCTCAAAAGTTTGCGGAAATTCGTCGGCAGTGAGGGCATATTTAAACCAGTTATGATTCACAAACTCTATTTCGCCCGTTTCATTTGCGGTAAAAGCAATTAAAGGTAGCGCCTCTAAAGTGTTTTGTAATTCTTCAACTCGCTCTTTAAGTTCAGATTGAACTTTTTTTCTGATATCTATTTCTGCTCTTAAAGCATGTTGTGTATCCTGTAGCTCTTTAGTTTGCTGGTAAAGCCTTACAAAATTATTGACTTTTAATAATAAAATTTCGGGGTCAAAAGGTTTAACTACGTAGTCTATCCCTCCAGATTCATATCCTTTGTTTATAAATTGGTTGTTTGTGTTTACGGCAGACAAAAATATAATCGGTATATCCTTTGTTTTATTAAAACCGCTTAAGGTTTCTGCCACCTCAAAACCATCCATTGATGGCATTTGAACATCCAATATTATGAGAGCGTAATCAGTGTTAAGGACTTTTTTTAATCCTTCTTCGCCAGAGAGTGCTGTATCTACATTAAAGCCCTTTGATTCTAGTAGTTTTTTTAAAGAGTATATATTCTCTTGTTTGTCATCAACTATTAAAATCATTCAGAAATGTGTATTTGTAAATCCAATCTGCTTTTGTTAAAAAATTCAAAATGTTGTTTGTAGCAATAATTAAACCAAAAAACGTTCAAGACATTGATTTTTCTTGATTTGTTATGCTTGCATAATAAATTAAAGATGCTTACATTTGGTTATCGACTAAATTATAAATAAAGGCTTAAAATAGCACTTAATTTTAATTCAATTTTAATTTTAAATAGATGAAGCATCAGGAAACTATTGATTATCATTTAAAAATAACCTGGCAAAGTATAGCAAACAGGTATAATCAATTAGCGGCCGAGTTTGGAATAACGCAATCCATAGGTTATTTGTTGATGAATATAGATGAAGAAAACGGGACAACGGTGTCTGAAATGGCAAGCTTATTGGGCTTAAAATCAACAAGTTTAAGTAGAATGTTGAATAATTTGGAGAAAATTGGGCTGATATATCGCGAAAGCCATTCAACAGATAAAAGATCGGTAAAGTTGTACCTAACAAATCTAGGGAAAGAAAAACGCCATCTTGCAAGGGTGGTTGTGAAAAAGTTTAACGATTATTTAGAAGAGAATTTAGCCGAAACCGAAAAAGCACAATTAGTTAACTCTTTAAAACTTATTAACGATTTAACGAACAATTACAAACCTTGATATTTTAATTTTATGAAGAGATCAATAAAAAAAGTAGCAGTGTTGGGATCCGGAATTATGGGGTCGCGGATAGCTTGCCACTTTGCAAATATTGGAGTAGAAGTTTTGCTTTTGGATATTGTGCCAAAAGAATTAAACGATAAAGAAAAAGCCAAAGGTTTAACCCTAGAAAGCCCACTTGTACGCAACAGAATTGTAAATGATGCTTTGGCTTTTGCAGCAAAATCTAACCCATCACCAGTTTATAATAAAGCTGTTTTAAACAAAATTAAAACCGGAAATTTTGACGATAACATGATAGACATTGCCAACTGCGATTGGACAATCGAGGTTGTTGTTGAGAATCTTAAAATTAAGCAGTCGGTTTACAATCAAGTAGAGCAGTTCAGAAAGCCGGGTACGTTAATTACCTCAAATACTTCGGGAATTCCAATTCATTTAATGGCAGAAGGAAGGTCAGAGGATTTTAAAAAGCATTTCTGCGGAACGCACTTTTTTAACCCACCACGTTATTTACGCTTACTGGAAATTATTCCAACTCCGCATACGGATACTGAGATTGTTGATTTTCTGATGCACTACGGCGATAAATTTTTAGGCAAAACTACAGTTTTATGTAAAGATACGCCGGCTTTTATCGCAAACCGCGTTGGCGTTTATTCCATTATGTCTTTACTGCATTTGGTTCAAAAAATGGATTTAACCGTTGAAGAGGTGGACAAGTTTACCGGCCCGGCTTTAGGCAGGCCAAAATCTGCTACTTTCCGAACCACAGATGTTGTTGGTTTAGATACCATGATTAACGTAGCAAACGGTTTGGCAGAAAATGTACCTAATGATGAACAAAAAGAGGTTTTTGTTTTGCCGGATTATGTGAAGAAAATGCAGGAAAACAAATGGCTGGGCGATAAAACCAGTCAGGGTTTCTACAAAAAAACAAAGGATAAAGACGGTAAAACAGAGATTTTAGCATTAGACCTTAAAACTTTGGAGTATCGTCCACAAAATAAGGTAAAATCCGCTACGCTTGACGCGACTAAACCCATTGAAAATCTTCGAGAACGGATGAAAGTTTATGCAGCCGGAAAAGACAAGGCAGCAGAATTTTTCAGAATTTCTTTTTCGGGATTGTTTGAATATGTTTCTAATCGCATTCCAGAAATCTCCGATGAATTGTATCGTATCGATGATGCGATGCGAGCCGGTTTTGGTTGGGAGTTGGGCCCGTTTGAAGTTTGGGACGCTTTGGGTGTTAGGGAAGGGGTAGAAATGATGAAAGCCAACGGAAAAACTCCGGCAAAATGGGTTACAGAAATGCTGGAAGCCGGAAATCCATCTTTCTATAAAGTTGAAAACGTCAATAAAACCTATTACGATATTCCATCAAAATCTTATAAAGCAATTCCCGGTCAGGATGCCTTTATTATTTTAGATAACCTTAGAGCCAACAAAGTCATCTGGAAAAATGCAGGAACCACACTTTTCGATTTGGGCGATGGCATTTTAAACTTAGAGTTTCATACCAAAATGAACACCATTGGTGGCGAAGTTTTATCCGGAATTAATAAAGCGATTGACATTGCCGAAAAAGATTACAGAGGTTTGGTCATCGGAAATGATGGAGCGAACTTTTCAGCTGGGGCAAACGTGGGGATGATTTTCATGATGGCTGTAGAGCAGGAATGGGACGAGGTGAACATGGCGATTAGGATGTTCCAGAATACGTCTATGCGATTGCGTTATTCCTCTATTCCGGTAGTAGTAGCTCCGCACAACCTTACTTTAGGCGGCGGGTGTGAATTCGCGTTGCATGCGGATCATGTGCAACTCAACGCCGAAACCTATATGGGCTTGGTAGAGTTTGGTGTCGGTTTAATTCCGGGAGGCGGTGGCACTAAGGAGATGACCTTAAGAGCGTCAGATGCTTTTGAGGAAGGCCAAATTGAGCAGAACGTTTTAAAGGAAAAATTCCTGACCATCGCCATGGCAAAAGTTTCCACTTCGGGTTTAGAAGCTTATGATTTAGGTTATTTGTTGAAAGATAAATTCGCTATTTCAATGAACAGAAGCAGACTGATTGCCGATGCCAAAGTGAAAGCTTTAGAATTGGCTAATGCCGGTTATACACAACCGGTAAGAAGGACAGATATTAAAGTTTTAGGGAAATTCGGCTTAGGAATGGTTTACTCTGGAGCAAATAGCATGCGTTCTGGCAACTACATTTCAGACCATGACCAAAAAATCTCTCAAAAACTGGGTTATGTGATGTGCGGAGGCGATTTATCAGCACCAACTTTAGTTACCGAACAATATTTGTTGGATTTAGAAAGGGAAGCATTTTTGAGCCTGTGCGGGGAAAAGAAAACTTTAGAAAGAATACAATCAATAATAACTAAGGGGAAACCGTTGCGAAACTAAGATAATAGATATGAGACGTGAGATTGGAGAGCTAGTAAAGCTTAAGTATAAATCTTGCAACTCAATATATAGAAACATGATGAGTGATTTTGAAGATTCTCATATCTCCCATCTCAATACTAATTAAAAATGGAAGCATACATTATAGCAGGATACAGAACAGCAGTCGGAAAAGCACCTCGCGGTGTATTTCGTTTTACACGGGCAGATGACTTAGCGTCGGATGTGATACGGGCATTGGTGGGTTCAGTACCAAATTTGGATAAGACTCAAATCGATGATGTCATCGTAGGAAATGCCACGCCAGAGGCCGAGCAAGGTTTAAACATTGGGCGTATGATTTCTCTTATGGCTTTGGATACGGATAAAGTTCCGGGGGTAACGGTCAACCGCTATTGCGCTTCAGGATTGGAAACCATTGCAACGGCGGTAGCTAAAATCAAAGCAGGAATGGCGCACTGCATTGTGGCCGGTGGGGTAGAAGTGATGAGCGGAATGCCTTTTGGTGGATGGAAAGTGGTGCCAAATCCGGAGGTGGCAGTCAAAAACCCGGACTGGTACTGGGGCATGGGCTTAACTGCCGAGGCAGTGGCAAAAGAATACAATGTAAGCCGTGAAGATCAGGATGAATTTGCTCTAAAATCTCATCAAAAAGCAATTGAAGCCATCAAAAATGGTCATTTAAAAGAAGGGGTTCTTCCGATTACCATCAAAGAGAACTATCTGGATGCAAACATGAAAAAGAAAACTCGCGAATATGTGGTAGATACAGATGAAGGACCAAGAGCTGATACTTCTTTATCTGCTCTAGCCAAATTAAAACCTGTTTTTGCTGCAGGCGGTTCTATCACAGCAGGGAATTCCTCTCAAACTTCAGACGGGGCGGCCTTTGTTTTAGTAGTTTCTGAAAAGATGCTGAAGCAATTAAATGTTGAACCTATCGCTCGGTTAGTGAGCTACTCAGTTGCCGGCGTTCCACCAAGAATTATGGGAATTGGTCCAATAGAAGCTGTTCCAAAAGCTTTAAAACAAGCCGATATGAAACTGGAGCAAATTGATTTGATAGAACTGAACGAAGCATTTGCATCACAATCTTTAGCGGTAATCAGAACATTAGGTTTAGATCAAAGCAAAGTTAATGTAAACGGAGGCGCAATTGCTTTAGGTCATCCGTTGGGCTGTACCGGAGCAAAACTCTCCGTACAAATTTTCAATGAACTAAAAAGAAGAAATCAGAAATACGGAATGGTTACCATGTGCGTAGGAAGTGGACAAGGTGCGGCTGGGATATTTGAAATGCTTTAAATTGTATCAAAGATATTAGTGTCAAGATACGTAATTAATGGGTAAAAATTTATTGATGAGTTATACAGGTCTTGATACTTGATACTCGCTACTTAATACTTAACGAGATGGAAGAAACTAAAAAAACAACAAAAGGCGGAGAGTTCATCATCTCCGAAACAGATTTTAAGGACGTGTTTATTCCTGAAGAATTTGATGAAGAACAGTTGATGATCAAGAAAACTTGTGAGGATTTCTTGGCAGCGGAGGTAAGTCCGAATTTAGAGCGGATTGATCAACAAGAAGAAGGTTTAATGGAGTCTTTGATGGATAAAGCCGGAGAGCTTGGTTTATTAGCGGTCTCTATCCCTGAAGAATATGGAGGCTTCGGAAAAAACTTCAATACGTCTATGCTGGTTACAGATGTCATAGGTGCCGGACATTCGTTTGCGGTTGCACTTTCGGCACATACCGGGATCGGAACATTGCCGATTTTGTATTACGGTAACAAAGAGCAAAAAGATAAATACATTCCAAAATTAGCGTCTGGCGAGTGGAAAGCTTCTTACTGTTTAACCGAACCTAATGCCGGATCGGACGCAAATTCCGGAAAAACCAAAGCAGTTTTAAACGCCGAAGGAACGCATTACATCATCAATGGCCAAAAAATGTGGATCACCAACGGCGGTTTTGCTGATGTTTTTATTGTTTTTGCCAAGATTGATGACGATAAAAACCTTTCTGCATTTATCGTGGAGAAAACATTTGGCGGCATTACCATGAATCCCGAAGAGCATAAAATGGGAATCAAAGGTTCATCAACCCGTCAGATTTTTTTTAACGATTGTCCCGTTCCAAAAGAAAATTTACTTTCCGAAAGAGAGAATGGATTTAAAATTGCGGTTAACATTTTAAACATCGGGCGAATTAAACTCGGCGCAGCTGCTATTGGATCTTCGCGTAAAGTTTTGGACCAAGCGATTAACTATTCAAACGAAAGGGTTCAGTTCGGACTCAATATTTCCAAATTTGGCGCAATACGTTATAAATTGGCTGAAATGGCTACTCGTAACTTTGCTGTAGGAAGTGCGGCTTATCGGGCCGGGCAAAACATCGATGATGCTTACGAACAACTCGTAGCAAACGGAATGGACAGTGGAAAAGCAAAGCTGAAATCTACCGAACTATTTGCCGTGGAATGTGCAATTATTAAAGTTTGGGGTTCAGAAGTTTTGGACTATATAGTTGACGAAGGTGTACAGGTTTACGGTGGTATGGGGTTTTCTGCGGATGCACCGATGGACAGGGCATATCGCGATAGCCGTATCAACCGTATTTTTGAAGGCACCAATGAGATCAACCGCCTATTAATTGTAGATATGCTTTTGAAAAGAGCGTTAAAAGGCGAGTTAGATTTAATGACTCCGGCTACAGCTGTTGCGGGCGAATTAATGTCGATCCCGGAGTTTGGAGATGAGGATGATTCTTTGTTTGCCGTAGAGAAAAAAACACTTAAAAATTTAAAGAAAGCAGGTTTAATGATTGCAGGTTCTGCGGTTCAAAAACTGATGATGAGCCTTTCTAAAGAGCAGGAAATTTTAATGAACATTGCAGACATTATAGGCTTTGTTTATGTTGCAGAATCAACAATTTTAAGGGTCGAAAAATTAGTTTCAATGCGAGGCGAGGAAGCATGTAAAGGCCAGCTGGATATGATGCGAATTTACTTGCAAGAAGCCGTTGATAGAACTTACATGGCAGGCAAAGAAGCATTAAATTCTTTTGCCGAAGGTGATGAACTGAATATGATGTTAATGGGATTACGCCGATTTACAAAAGTTGCACCATTTAACATTAAAGATGCCAGACAACGCGTTGCCAAACAATTGATAGAAGCGAATAAATATTGTTTTTAACGCTCGTTTTTATAAATAATGAGGCCGTTCAAATTATTTGAACGGCTTTTTTTGTACGCACAAGAATATCTTATTATTCAATCTCTTGGGGCATGGATGCGATTTCATATTTTAAATTCCATTTTTTTATATCTTCTAAAATCGGTAAAAAGGCTAAGCCTTTTTCAGACAGACTATATTCTACCCTTGGTGGTATTTCCTTATAGGCTAATCTTTCTAATAGTCCATCTTCTTCCAGCTCTTTTAACTGTTCGGTTAGCACTTTCCTTGAGATGTTTGGTATTATGGCATCTAACTGACCAAAACGAACGGTACGGGTGCCGATAACATCTATAATTATCGGTTTCCATTTATTGCCAATAGTGCCAATAGCTCTGGTGAATGGACAATGTGAATTGCAAAATCTTTCGTCTCTCATATTTTAATATTTGTAGTTACCTATTAGTAACCAGAATAAACTATAATAGTTACAAATATATACTATTGATAATACCTTTGAGAAACAAATTCAAAATAAATAAGTAATGAGTAGATTAAAAAACAAAGTAACCGTTATCACAGGTGGTAATAGTGGCATTGGGTTCGGCGTTGCCCAAGAATTTAAAAACGAAGGAGCTGTAGGAGCTATTGTCGGCAGAAATCAGCAAACCCTAGATAGTTCGTTGGCTCAACTTGGCGATAATTTTATTGCCATAAATGCCGATGTAACTAACCTTGCCGACCTGAAAAGAGTGTTTAAACAAACATCTGAAAAATTTGGTAAAATAGATGTTATTGTAGTCAATGCGGGTGGAGCAGCTACAGGAGCGGCATTCGGTTCGGTGGCAGATATTGGCGAAGCCGACTATGATAAGACAATGGATTTAAACGTTAAAAGCGTTTACTTCACTGTGCATAAAGCACTACCCTATATGAATGATGGAGGTTCTATTATTCTTATCGGGTCAAATGCTGGGCATCGGGCATATCCTTCTTTTACCCTTTACGGGGCTGCTAAAGCGGCTGTAATCCATTTTGCAAAAGGATTTTCAAACGATCTTTTAGCCAGAAGAATTAGAGCAAACGTAATATCGCCAGGTACAACAGATACTCCGGTATTTGACAAATTTCTTCCAGCAGATCAGAGTGAAGCTTTAAAAAAACACTTTGCAGATTCAATGCCAATAGGCAGAATTGGGCAACCGTCTGATATCGGTAAAACAGCGGTTTTCCTAGCTTCAGATGATTCTTCGTTTATGCTTGGTGCTGAGCTTCTTGTTGATGGTGGCCTGACCTATTTGGCCAAATAACTCCATAACGCTGACACGAAGGTGAACTTGTGTCGCTAAATAATTTAAAACATTAAAACAAAATGAAAAGAAAGAAAATTATCTACTGGACAGTAACAGGCATACTAGGAGTTATGATGCTTTTTAGTGCCTACGGTTATTTAACGAATGAAGAAATGAAAGCTGGTTTTGTGCATCTTGGCTTTCCGGCTTATTTCAGAATTGAACTGGCCATAGCAAAGCTTATCGGCACTTTTCTTTTGCTGATCCCTTCTATTCCGAAGCGAATAAAAGATGTGGCTTATACGGGGTTTGCAATTACATTTATTTCAGCATTTATAGCTCACACCTCAAGCGGTGACCCTTTATCAGTCGCTATAATGCCATTAATATTTCTGGGTATTCTTGCAATGTCATTTATTTATAACATAAAAGTGTTCCATTTAACAAGCAATGAATTCCACCAACAGAAATCTTCAATATAACAGTAAAAAGAAACTTTAAAATAAAAGCAATGAATAAAGAAAAAAATAACGCCACTCGCTACGCAATTATTGGTTTCGGTAGCATCGGGCAGGCCTTAGCGAAGGCATTTGCCCGCAAAGGTATTGAAGTATCTATAGCAACTACCCGCAACCCGGAAAGCTTTGTTGTCGAGGCGGTCGCGATTGGCCCCGGAATTATTCCCACAACACTTGCGGAAGCCGTAAAGGCGGATGTCATCTTTCTGGCTGTCCGTTTTCAATCGCACACGGATGTTGCGAAGACACTGCTTACCTGGCAGGGGAAGATCATCGTCGACGTTACCAATGCCTATGGAGTGCCCGCTGAGAATTTGGGAGGACAGCCTTCTGCCATAATTGTTGCGCAGGCCTTCACCGGAGGGAAGCTGGTTAAGGGCTTCAACCATTTGGCCGCGGCGGTCATCGGACAAGATCCGGCCGTACATGGTGGGAGGAGAGTGGTGTTCCTAGCGAGCGACGACGACGGTGCAGCGGCCGAAATTGGTGCGCTTGCGGAAAACCTAGGTTTTTTACCCGTTCAACTTGGGGGTCTTTCGGAAGGCGGACTACTTGTGCAGGCGCATGGAGACAGCTGGGGCCGACTGATCTTTAAGGACTTGGTTAAGTTCGACTGATGAATCCTCACCGCAAATTATCTGGAAATGGGACTAACTCCGGCTACTTCTGTAGCTTACGAAAGCTGCTAGCTTCCCGAAACATTAAACCCTTAAATATTTAAATCAATGGAAACAATGAGTAAATTAAAAAATAAAGTAGCGATAGTTACCGGTGCTTCTAAAGGAATAGGCGCATCTATCGCCAAACACCTTGCTGCCGAAGGCGCAAAGGTAGTTGTGAATTATGCCTCAAGTAAAGAAAGTGCCAATAGCGTAGTAAAAGACATCACCAACAAAGGAGGAATTGCCATTGCAATACAGGCCGATATATCGAAAGAAGCAGATGTGATTAGGCTGTTTAAAGAAACCGAGAAGGTCTTCGGTACATTAGATATTTTGGTAAATAATGCAGTCTTTCAGCAGTTTTTATCTATAGAACAAATATCTACAGAAACTTTTCATCAGCATTTCGATGTTAATGTTTTGGGCGCTATACTTACTATCCAGGCCTCTTTGAAGCTGTTTGGTGATAAGGGTGGCAATATCATCAATATTAGTTCGGGCGCAAGCAAAATGCCACTTCCTGCGGCTTCCTTATACTCTGCCACTAAGGCCGCATTAGATGCTGTAACGATTTCTTTGTCGAAAGAGTTAGGTGCAAAAAACGTTCGTATTAATTCTATTCTACCCGGAGCTACGGAAACCGAAGGTGCAACGAGCGCAGGTGTTACTACTGGTAGCGAGTATGAGAAAATGTTTATTGCTAATACGCCACTTGGTCGTAGAGGTCAGCCTGAGGATATTGCGAAAGTTGCCGTTTTTCTTGCTTCCGATGATGCATCCTGGATTACCGGAGAGCAAATTTCGGTTTCAGGTGGTATGTATGGCTTTTAAATTCTTAAACCAAAAAAACGGAAGTATATTAGTCGGAATTATTTGTTAAGGCTGGTTTCAGACAATTATTGATTTAGACGGTTGTTTCAATTATTAGTTTCTTTCAAATCTCTGCTTCTGTAAGAAGCAGAGATTTTTTGCTTCAAGTAACTTATACCAAAAGAAAACGTAATATAGCAGTGAAGTTACAGGCGATCAACACATCTACAAATGAGTTTTAGACATAAGTCTTCTTTTTATTAAATGCTTAAAATAGTATGCGTGAAGCAGACGAAAAGACTGGTTGTAATAAATAAAAAGCAGTGGTTAAAAAGTGATTGAATCAAAAAAGCCTTCAAAATTTATAATTTTGAAGGCTTAACTTTTTGTGATCCCGCTGGGATTCGAACCCAGGACCACTACATTAAAAGTGTAATGCTCTACCAGCTGAGCTACGGAATCGTACTTTATAAAACTATAACAGTTTTGTAAAGTTGTGCAAAGATAGATATTCTGCTTTAGTGTGCAAACGAATTGTAGCTTTTTTTTGGTTGATAAAGCTAACCGACTTAATATCAATTAAAATGGTTTGTGTTGCGACTTTGTTTTTAACAGTTACACAAGAAAAATTAATCCTAGGGGTAAATTTTCCTTTTCCGATAACTATCTTCAAAACCGAAATGGATATATTTGAGATTGAACAAAAGTTTCGGCATCGATTGGGCGTTAATGAGATGTTAACGCTAGCTCATCTCACGCTAAATGGCCATATCGATTGTAAAGATATCATCGACTTGTGTGGTCATCAAAACCCGCAAATTGCGTTTAGGGCTTCTTGGACGCTAGAATCTATCGCTTACCTTAATCCCGAAACTTTTCTTTTTCACCTATCAGATTTTTTAAGTCTGTACCCAACGATAACTAATCATAGCGTACAAAGATGTTTCACTAAAATTATGATGCAACTAACTGATGAAAAGTTTATGCGCAAAGCGAAGTTTAAAGCGTCGGTTTTTGATGAATGTTTAACGGTTAGTTTTGACTGGCTCTTAAATCCAGAAACGCCTGTTGCCGTACAATGTAACGCTTTGGATATTATTTTTCAGTTATCGCCACATCACGATTGGATTATAGACGAATTAGCGGTTATTCTCGAGCAAAAACTGATTTCGAATTCTCCGGCGCTTTTATCCAGATCTAAAAAAATCCTAAAGCGTATCAATCTAAAATAATTATGCATTTTTAGCGAATGAAGAGTTTGGATTTGCCCTTGTTGAAAGTGGCTTTTTTTGATGCATGTTTAAATGCTTTGGTTGCAAAAGGAATAGAAATGAAAACAGAGGTTGAGCAGTTGAGAGTAGGCATAGCTAATGACTCAAAAAGTAGCATGGGCGACAAATACGAAACCAGTCGAGAGATGATGCAGCAAGAAATTAACAGATTAGAGCAACAAATTGCGTTAAATGCGCAGCAGATTTTTACGCTCAAATCAATTAGTAAGGATAAAAAATATAGTCAGATAGAGAAAGGAAGTTTGGTTGAAACAGCTATTGGACTTTTTTTTATATCAGTGAGCTACGGCGAAATAAAAGCGAATGAACATTCCTGTTTTATGATTTCTGAGTTTGCACCTTTGGCTAAATTACTGTTAAAAAAGAAAGCGGGAGATATTGTTGAACTTAATAAAAAAATCGTTAAAATTATTAACATTTATTAGCCAACTGCTAATCAAATTACGTGTAATGCGCTATTTATGCGAAAACGTAAAGCCAAAGCTTTAGCAACAGCGTTCATAAGTGTAGAATTTACATCGCTTAAATCCTGATTTTCACTTAGCATCCAGCTGTTGTTCGTTTTTATAAAAACATAAGTTTTACCGCCCATAAAAACTTCCAACTGCGACTGCGTTGAAGGTTTCTCGGTAATTACCTGGAAAATGACGTCTGTTTTTTCGTGATTAATTCGTAATAAAATTGGCATATATAACAGCAAATATATCTACTGATAACGTATAGATTTTTGTTTTTTTATTAACACTTGTTGGTTTTTGGCAGTTAAACGGAAGTAAAAAAAGGAGGCAAGCCTCCTTTCCAATATTAATTTTTCACTTTATCTATCTGGTGCTCAATTGCCCTTTTAATTTTTTGTAAACACTCATGAATTGCTTTAGACAGTTCATCTGATTGTGAGCTTGCAAAAACCGGATCTAAGTTTTCTAATCGAGCTTCAATATTGCATTTTTTGTCATCAGCGCCGGATTTTCCTCCGCCGTTCTCGTCACTCAAATGAACTTCAATTCTTGTTAATTGGCTATCAAAACGCTGCAGTTTTTCTTTAAAAAGATTTGTGATGTAGGTGTTAAGCTCTTCTCTACCCACTGTGTGATTGTCTGTATTTACTTGAATAATCATAATAATAAGTTTAAATAAGTTAAGGCAAATTGCGTACCTAAGTATAAGAAACTTATTTGAAATAGCTGTTATAATAAGCTTTTGTATCACTTGTTTTACGAATCGTAAACTGATCGTAGGTCAAGAAATTATATCAAGGCATTAAAGTTGTTTACGCTGTAAATAAATTATTATATGAAAATTAAACAGCTATTACTATTATTTGTTACTTCATCATTTATGATAGTGTCCTGTTCCAAGGGCAGACATGAGGATTTCGGACGAGATTTGGCAAAGGCCTTTAAGAGTAAAAAATACAAAGACTTTGATACTACAGCCTACAACGAAGTTTTTAAACAACAATATAAACAACTAAAACCCAAATTGCATGATCCAATTTGGATAAGTAAAATCTATAAAGAAGAAGATAAAGGATTAACCTTATTGGGCAATTTTTTAGTGAATGGCAAGCTTGATACTTTGCACCAATATTTGTTAAACGCGAGATTTCATGGCCTAAATCCTGATTATTTTCATGCAAACGTAATTGGCGATTTGCTTACAGAAGTAAAAACCAGGAAATTTAAGTCTGTGGAAGAGAGCTATCCTGTGCTAGCGGAGTTGGAGCTTTATTGTGCCGATGGATTGATAAACTACGCTGGTATTTTAAAATATGGAGCAGTAAACCCAAAGACAGTTTTAGCCAGATACTATGTCGATGTAAAACGTCCTCAGATAATTGAGGCGCAACAGGCGCTTGATCAAATGGATATCAGTAAATTTTTGGCAGATATACAACCTAAAAATGGATACTATCAACGTTTGATGAATTTGTTAATTAACGATGGCAAGCCTGAAACCACAAAAAAATTAAGTACAGACGACAGAGAAAAAATATATCTATCAATGGAACGGTTGCGCTGGCCAGTTAAAGAGTACAAAGGCAAATATCTTTTGGTTAACATTCCTGAATTTACATTGAGACTAATTGATAATAATACCACCGATTTAATAATGAAAGTTTGTGTTGGTGAGGCAGGCGGACATGAAACGCCTATTCTGAGTGGTATGATTGATAGGATGCAGGTAAACCCGGTTTGGAATATCCCTAAAAGTATTGTGAGTACCGAAATTTTGAGCAGTTTGAAAAGCGATCCGTATTATTTAGAATCAAAGAACATGGTTGCTTACAAAAATGGAGAGCTTGTAAATTCTCCGGATGTGGATTGGAACAACGTAAATATTTCGGAATATTCGTTCAAACAAAACCCTGGTGCTGACAATTCTTTGGGTCAGATAAAATTTATTTTTCAGAATCCTTACGCAATATATTTACATGATACGCCTGCACAAGCGATGTTTTCTAAAGATATGAGAGCGGTAAGTCATGGATGTGTAAGGGTAGAGGAACCTATGGAGTTAGCCGCAAATTTGCTTAATAACAAATCAGAAACCGATAAAATAATAAAAGAAACGCAAGCTTCTGCCCGGGGCGAAAAGGTTGATGCCAGATGGGTAATGGTTAAAGATCCGTTGCCTGTGTTTATATCATACTATACAGCTTGGACCAATGACGATGGAACGTTGGTAACCTCAAACGATATTTATGGTTATGATAAGCTTTTACTACCAAAGTTTAAACCGTATATGGCAACATTGTAATTCTTGAATTGAGAATTTTTATGGATATTTTAGCTTAAAATAAAGGATGCTTCCTGCAAAAATTAAAGTAATACCGTTGGCTATAACAACTGGTATATCTTGAATCAAAGCTCCGTAAATTAACCAAAGTGTAACACCAGAAACAAACAGAATATACATCGAGAGCGAGATGCTCTTGGTGTTTTTTGTTCTAATGATTTTTAGTGCCTGTGGAATGAAAGAGAAAGTGGTGCAACAAGCGGCAATTAAGCCGATTGCAGTAATGAAATATTCCATAAGTTACTTTTTGTCGAAATCTAATCTTATAGAGAACACATTGCTGTATAAACCATCGCTTTGGTTGCCGATATTGGTAAGTGCGTAATCAATAGAAAAATTCTTGATTTTAAGGCCTAAACCTAAATTAGGTTGGAATTGATATTGTTGCGATCCATCAAAATCTGTGGTTTTTTGGATATTGCCAACGCCTGTGCGCAAAAAAATAGTTTTTTTATAATTGGCTTCTAAGCCTATTGTAGGGTCAATACTTACCGGATCGGCAGAAACCAGAACGTTTCTTTTTCCATCTGTAGTCAGATTCAAATCTACCTCGGCAAGCAATCCTATTTTTTCAGTGATATTTGTTTCGTAAGCAGTTCCTAAAATTAACCGAGGAAGCGTTGTTTCGGTTGAATTTTTCGGGATATCGTTTCCGGTAGCGGTATAAACGCTTGAAAATTTATCTGGATTATAGCTCCAAGCATTAAAAGTGGTGGTAATATCCCGCCCAACGGCCGCAAAAGTAAACTTGTTGAGTTTATATTGCGCAGCTACATCAATGCCAAACCCCCAAGATTTTCCGTATTCACCAACTTTGCGGTGAATGATTTTTACGTTTGCACCGTAATTTAGTCCGTTTTCTTCAGCTTTCTTTTGTCGGCGGGCGTAACTGAATAAAAAAGCATAATCAGCTGCAGAAAATGATTTTACACGATCGTAGTTGATGTTTCCATCCGCATCAATCAGTTCAGATGTGTCTGGAATATCATCCACGCCAAAGCGAATTAAAGAAGCACCAACAACCGCTGTATTGTCTGCAACAAAGGTTGAAAAACCCGCATAATCGTATTTTGCAATGCCCGAAAAATATTCCGAATGCATTAAACTCGCTTGCGATTGGCTCTTCATGTTCATCAATCCAGCCGGATTCCAGTATCCAGAAGTTACGTCAGAAGAAGACGCCGCCACAGACCCCGCCATTCCAAAAGCTCTGGAACCTACACCAATCTGTAAAAACTCGTTAGAATATTTTCTGGTTTGTGCGCTTAAAAATAAAGGTAAGCTCAGTAAAAAATACAAAAAAAGGTGCTTTATCATTAATTTATTTGTGCATCAATTTGGTCAAAGATAATTATAAAATCTTCACGCAATTCTTTTTTATAATCAACTAAACATTGCGTTATGGCAACTTCTTGCTCGGGGGTAAAAGGATTCGTCCATAAACGCATACAAATTCTTTTTAAAGCGTAGGCAATTTTGCTTTCATCGGCATAGTTATACAAATATTTTTCCGCGACAAAATTATTGAAAAACCGAAAGAATTTGTCTTGGTCTGTTATCAGGTTCAGTTGTAAAAAAAGTCTGATTTCCTCCTCCTCAATACTCGCTAATTTTATATAAAATTTTTCTATCGAAATTAATTTTTCCGAAATTAAAAGGCTATCCAACAACAATTCTAACCCAATGTGTCCTAAAAAAAACGGCTTTACAGGAGAACTACTAATAACCTCCCTGATGCTTAATTTAATCTGATGTTGATGATATTTGAAAAATTCTGAGTTGTGAAAAATCCTATCTACTTCTAAATGTCTTTTCCAACCTGTTATAATATTATTCTGGCGAGGTGAGCTTACTAAAATGCTGTGTTTTTCAGGGTGAACGTTCCAAGTCTTATCCGCGTTTTTCAATAAATCGGGCAATACCATTCCAAACACTTCGTAAGGGTTTTCTTTTGTTCTATCGAAATAGTAATGCGATAAAAAGTTCATAAAAATAAACTGATTATTTTTTATCTCGGTAAACCGATGATTAGTTAATGAGAGAAATTTAGAATCGTAAAACAGTTTCCTGTTGCATTCGCTTGTAAATCCTATATTTGCGCTTTTCCAAGATAGTAACAATTTTAAAATAAACATAAATGAATTTTGTTGAAGAATTACGTTGGCGAGGTTTGCTACACGATATTACCCCCGGCACAGAAGAAGAACTTTTAAAAGGAATGACAGGTGGTTATATCGGTTTCGACCCAACTGCCGATTCGTTACATGTGGGCAGTTTATTGCAGATTTTAACTTTGGTAAGATTTCAGAAAGCTGGTCACAAGCCCTTTGCGTTAGTTGGTGGCGCAACCGGTATGGTGGGCGATCCTTCTGGGAAATCGCAGGAAAGAAATTTGTTGTCTGAAGATACTTTGGCTTTCAATTTAAAAGGTATCCAAAGTCAATTGGAGCGTTTTTTAGATTTTGACTGTGGCGCAAACAGTGCCGAAATTGTAAATAACTTCGATTGGTTTAAAAATTACAGTTTTTTAGATTTTATTAGGGATGCCGGTAAGCACATCACGGTAAATTATATGATGTCTAAAGATTCGGTTAAAAAACGTTTGGAAAGTGAGGTTGGAATGTCGTTTACTGAATTTTCTTATCAGCTTATCCAGGGGTACGATTTTTATTATTTATGGAAGCACAAAAACTGTGTTTTACAGATGGGCGGTTCGGACCAGTGGGGAAATATTGTTACCGGGACAGAATTTATTAGGAGAAAAGATGGTGGGCAGGCTTTTGCACTAACATCGCCTTTAATTAAAAAAGCCGACGGAAGTAAATTTGGGAAAACAGAGGGAGGCAACGTATGGTTGGATGCAAACAGAACCAGTCCGTACCAGTTTTACCAGTTTTGGCTAAATTCTTCTGATGATGATGCGGCTAATTATATAAAGATATTTACATTTTTTGAGAAGGAAGAGATTGATAATCTGATTGAAGAACATGCAAAAGCCCCACATTTAAGAGTTTTACAAAAGGCGTTAGCAAGAGATGTTACTGAAAGAGTACACGGTGCAGAAGCGTTGCAGACGGCTTTAAGTACCACAGATTTTCTTTTTGGCAATGGGTCGTTAGATTTTCTGAAAACTATGACTGAACAGCAGGTTTTAGAAGTTTTTGAAGGCATTGCACAGTTTGAAGTTTCGAAGGCCGAGTTTGAACAAGGTGTTGATATGCCCACGTTATTAGCGGATAGAACCAGTATTTTCTCTTCAAAAGGGGAGGCCAAAAAAATGATTTTAGGCGGAGGGGTGTCTATTAATAGAGAGAAATTGACAAGTGCAGAATTATTGTCGAATGCGCTGCAACCTATTAATAACCGATTTGTAATAGTGCAAAAAGGGAAGAAAAATTATTTTTTAATAAACTTAAAATAAGTTTTAATTTAGACAAAAATACAGTATATTTGGATGTATGTCTGATGATAATAAAAATATTGTTGAAGAACCGATGGCTGTTTACGGTGCTAATGTTTATGACGTAGCGCAACAAATGGTTTTTTTGTTTGGCGGAGTAGGCGCTTTAAGCCTTAAGTCAAACGTAGTTTCTGATTTTGATTTATTGGAGTTAACCCGCAGAGGCATTCCAAAAAAGGCAATTCTGGGTTTAATTAAAAGGATATCATTAACCATTCAAGAGTTGGCAGGCGTTATGCACATCAATGAAAGAACATTCCAACGTTTTAACGATACGGATTTTGTAAAAGCAGAATACTCAGAAAAAGCAATTGAGCTGGCTAGGTTATATGCTCGTGGCGAGGAGGTTTTTGGTTCTTTGGATAAATTCAAAATCTGGATGAAAACGCCTTCAATTGTATTTAAAAATAATGCACCATTCGCATTATTGGATTCTTCAATAGGCTTTGGGCTAGTTTTTAATGAGCTTGGCAGGATAGAACACGGTATATTTTCGTAGATGGAGTTATACAGGTTGGGGGTTTGCCGTTATGCTGATAATTTAAGTGGCGAGGGCGCAAAAATGTATAGCGGAAGATGGAACTCTGAAGGTGTGCCTGTTGTATATTTTGCAAGTTCGAGAGCTTTGGCGGTGTTAGAGGTTTTGGTGCATTTGCCAACCGGCCTGCTTCCAAGTAATTTTTGTATGGCGAGATTTGAGGTAGAAGCAGATTTTGTCGAATTCCAGGCAGAAGATTTACCACAAAAATGGCAAAGCTATCCTTTTTTAAAACGTACTCAGGTTTTAGGGAACCAATTTTTTAGGGAAAATAAATCACTGTTGTTGAAAGTTCCATCGGCGATTGTAAATGGCGATTTTAATTATATTGCCAATCCGCTACATCCAGATATCAAAAAACTCAAATTTTTGGAGAAAGTCAGTTTTTCCTTTGATGACAGACTGCTGTAAGCACTAGACAACCATCAGGTTACAGCCTCTGATGTCACTATCATCAAATCTTCCTAAAACTTCAAAAGAACCGTCAGTAAATGTCTTGCCAAGATCCTGCGTGGCTATAAAAGAACAGGAATTAAAGTTTGCCAAGTCGATGACATTTATTCCGCCAGATTTTCCATTGTTTAATAAACTTAAGGGATCATTGGTATCTCGGATTATAATTTTCATCCATGGCGGACATTCAAAAATTCCATCGCCTTTAGAATAAGCCTGCGAGAGGAGTTCGGTCATCCCATACTCCGAATGAATTTTTGTTACGCCAAAACCTGTTGTTAAAACTTTATGCAGTTCTTCCCGCACCATTTCTTTTCTTTGGCCTTTCATTCCGCCTGTTTCCATTACAATTAATTCAGGAAAACTGGTTGGGTATTTTTCTACGAAATCCAATAGCGCATAAGTAACGCCTATTAGAATGGTTTTTTGATTTCTTTGTTTTAGGTAAGTTAATGTTTCGTTCAGTTCGTTATGGTTGTGTAAAAAAAAGCCACTTTTTGGATGGTTTGATTTTTTTATCAAATCTTCAACCATATAAATCAAAGAAGAGCCACCGCGTTCTAGATAATTAGGAAGCAGTGCTAAAATACAGCTATCTTTAACACCTCCGTAAAAAAGCTCAAATGCCTTTAAATAACTTTGCTCGTATATTTTAACATCCTGCACATAATGTTTGCTGGTAATGTTTCCGGTTGTACCTGAGCTTGAAAACACCACATCGGCGAAGGCTTTGTCTTCAATAATTGAATGAGTTTTAAAAAAGGAAATGGGTAAAAAAGGTATTTCGGTATAATGCCGAACTTCATCGGGGTTTATTTTAAGTGCGTTTACGAACGCTCTATAAACCTCAATAGTTTCATATTGTAGCTTAAAAACATCCAAACAGCTATGGTTAAATTCGGTTTCGTTCTGGATGTTGAAAATATTCATGTCCAAAGGTAATAAAAGCTATTTCTTTTACTGTTCTTAGGGCTGATATTGGTAAACAATCTCAAAAGATTTGTTTTTAAGATTGGCGGAAACTTCTCCGATTTTTAAGTCCTTTTTTTGTGGCGTAGGTTCACAAACGTAATAATTGCTGCCGTTATATGAAATTGGCTTGCCAACCGCTTTATCGAATTTTACAGCCATTGTAATATGGGTTGGGTACAATAAAGTAATCATTGGTAAGTTGTAAATTTCTTTTACTAAATAAAAAAATAACGCCGCCCGGTCGTCGCAATCGCTATAATCACTAAATAAGGTTTGTTCTGGCGATAAGCGTTTTTCTTTGCCGAAATTATCTTCGTCTGGTTCATACAAAAAAGCATTTCTGGTAAAGCGCATCAGATAATCTACTCCTTTTATCTGGCTCATTCCTTTTATGTTTCTTTTTAAAAGAGGAATTAAAGAACCGTAGGTTTCTTTGCTTAACGGGATATTAAAATATGATTCGAAATCGACAACGGGATAATTTTTGAAAATCGTTTCCAAGTCGTTACTAAGTTTGATGTTAAAATTATAGACTTTCTTATGGAAATTGAAAATAATAAGTTTGTCTTTGTAATCTTGCGGATTAAAATCGGGTATTTGGGTTACTTTATAAGAGAAAGCATTTTTTGCTTCGGCGATATAAATATTTACAGCATTTAGTTTACCTGTTAAATAATGGGTGTCTTTATAATCATGAAAATTTAAACAAACAAATTGCTTTCCCTCTGCTTTAAAAAAAGGAATGTCGCTGATGTCTTCATCGCTCCAAACATAAAATAAAAGCTGCCGGTTTTCACCAATGGCTAGACGAGTATCGTATCCGGATTTTGCCAGAAAAAACCATTTATAAAGCGTATAACGTTCGTAGTTTTCTTCTTTCGGGCTGATCTGTTGGACAGTTTTCCTGATCAATTGATAATAAAACCAATCATTTAAATGTTTTTCTGTTTTATAATTCATCAGTAAATTAAGAACCTCATCGGTTTTGGCTTGAGTTAGCTTATAGTAAAAATCGGCAATTTTCTTTTCAGTAACTTTTCCGTCGAATTTGATATAAATGCTAGAATCTGTAGAGATATTAAAAGTTTTATTATAAAATTGAAAGGCAATATTTTGCGCATTCACTTTTTTTATCGGAACAAAAAAAATAAAGCAGATGGTAATGAAATATGGTGCAAAAAGAGTTTTCAATTTTGTTAAAACTAAATTTACCTAAAATTTAAATAGCCTTTATATTAAGTTTTTCTTTTTTTTATCAATTATGAAAAAAGAGACGTTGATAAATACTACGATGCTATTTCAGAATATTTAAAAGACGTGGTTTTTATTCCAAATTTTATAGATTTGGTTATTAAATAATACGAGCAAGTTTTGAGCATCAGCGTTAATGCATTAAGCAAAAATTACGGATTACAAAAAGCAGTTGATCAGATTTCTTTTGAGGCAAAACCTGGGAAAATATTGGGTTTTTTAGGGCCAAATGGCGCCGGTAAATCCACTACTATGAAAATGCTAACTTCTTTTATCCCTAAAACATCCGGCTCGGCAACGGTTTGCGGTTTTGATATCAGTAAAGATTCTTTGGAAGTACGGAAAAACATTGGTTATCTGCCAGAAAATAACCCGCTTTATACAGAAATGTATGTAAAAGAATTTTTGCATTTTGTGGGCGAGGTTTATCATTTAAATAACCTGAAAGAGCGTGTTGTGGAGGTAATTAAATTGACCGGCTTAGATAAGGAACAGCACAAAAAAATCGGACAACTTTCAAAAGGATATAAACAAAGGGTTGGTTTGGCGCAGGCAATTATTCATGACCCAAAGGTTTTGATTTTAGATGAACCAACATCAGGCTTAGACCCCAACCAGCTAATAGAAATTAGAACTTTGATTAAAGAACTGGGCAAAACCAAAACGGTAATTTTATCAACCCATATTATGCAGGAGGTAGAAGCCATTTGCGACGAAGTTGTGATTATTAACAAAGGAAAAATCGTAGCAAATGATACTTTAACTGGGCTTTTATCGGCACATCAGGAAAAAACTTTGGAACCTATTTTTGTAAAACTTACCAGAGATTCGGTGTAGTTTTTATTTATAACAGAATTATAATTAATGTTAACCATTTATAAAAAAGAGCTTTTTGCTTACTTCAATTCCTTGGTTGCCTACATCACTATCGGCGTATTTTTGCTGGTTTTGAGCTTGTTACTATGGGTTTTCCCAGATACCAGTATATTGGATTACGGCTACGCCAGTTTAGATAGCTTGTTTAATACGGTTCCGTACCTGTTTATGTTTTTAATTCCGGCGATTACCATGCGTACATTTTCCGAGGAAAAAAAAGAGGGAACTTTCGAGCTTTTAGCTACCCGACCCTTAACGGATTGGCAGATTGTTTTTGGGAAATATTTGGCATCGTTAACGTTAGTGCTATTTGCATTATTGCCTACGTTGGTGTATTATATTTCTGTTTTTCAGTTAGGCGTAACCAAAGGAAATATCGATTCGGGAGCGGTAATAGGTTCGTACATCGGGCTGTTTTTGTTGGGAGCGGCGTTTGTTGCAATCGGTGTTTTTTCTTCATCGCTAACCAAAAACCAGATTATCGCTTTTACTATTGCTATCTTCTTAAGCTTTTTCGCTTTCAGTGGATTTGATTCTGCTAGCCAGATTTTATCCCTGCAAAAATTCGATAGCATATTGATTAACCTGGGCATAAACGAGCATTATCAATCTATAAGTCGGGGAGTTCTGGATTCTAGGGATTTGATTTATTTCCTTAGTGTGATTGCGTTGTTTCTGCTGATGACTAAAACAATTTTGGGAGGTAGAAAATGGTAAATCAGCAAAGAAAAAAAGATATTTTACAATTGCTTTTTGCGTTGATTGCTATTGTTGCGGTAAATATAATTTCTCAGTATGCTTTTACACGGATTGATTTTACAAAGGAAAAACGCTATACCATTTCGCCCGCCAGCATTCAAATTTTACAGAATTTAAAAGCGCCTGTAAAAATTACGGTTTTCCTAGAAGGCGATTTCCCATCCGGGTTTAAACGTTTACGCAGTGCAACCAAAGATTTATTGATTGATTATAAAGCTTATGGGGGTAACAATATCCAGTTTGAATTTGTAAATCCGGTTGAGGGCAAAAATCAACAAGAGCAGGACGAAATTTACAATGAGCTAAGTCAAAAAGGGATTGAACCCACAAACCTGAGCGTTAAAACAGAATCGGGTTTAAGCCAAAAAGTGATTTTACCGGCGGCGATGGTAAGTTTTAACGATCAAAATATCCCGGTAAAACTGTTGCAGAACAGAATTGGTATTAGTCCTGAGGAAGTGTTGAACAACTCTATTCAAAATTTAGAATACGCTTTTTCATCGGCGATAAAAAAAGCGACTTCTGGCGGTAAGCCTCGAGTAGGTTTTACAGAAGGACATGGAGAGTTGGACGATTTGCAGTTGCAGGATGCCATGAAATCACTTTCGGATGGTTACGAAGTCGGGCGAATTAACTTAACCGATATAACGGGCGGCGGTTTGGATAAGCTGAAAGTAATGGTAATTGCGAAGCCGGAGACCAAATTTTCGGAACTCGAAAAGTACAAAATAGACCAGTTTCTGATGCGTGGCGGGAAAATCATCTGGACAATTGACCAAGTAAACGCTGATTTGGACAGTATGCGGAATACAGCTCGTGAAGAACAGCTCGCTTTTCAAAAAAAGTTAAATCTTGACGATCAGCTATTTACTTATGGAGTGCGGATAAATTACGATTTGGTGGGAGATATGAACTGTTCGCAAATCCCCGTAAATGTGGGAACGGTAGGCGGTCAACCTCAGCTTCAACTGGTTCCGTGGTTGTTTTATCCTATAATTATGCCGATAAGCACACATCCGCTGGTGAAAAATTTAGATGGCATCAAAACAGAATTTATCAATACTATCGATACCATTTCAGTCGCTAATGTTAGGCATACGGTGCTGTTAACCACATCGCCTTTTAACCGGGAATTGGAGATACCAACTATTATTTCTTTAAAAATGATAGAGGATACTCCAAATCCTAAACGTTTTCAAAGTGTACCCAAACCTGTTTGTGTACTTTTGGAAGGAAATTTTAAGTCGAATTTTTTAACACAGGCCGTTCCAGAAGGGGCAGATTTAGGGACTAAATCACTCCAAAAAAGTGTATTTACCAAAATGTTAGTATTTAGTGACGGTGATGTTTTTAAGAGTCAAATAAGTGGTAAAGACGGCTCGGTTTTTCCCCTCGGTTTTGATAGATATAACCAACAAACTTATGGCAACAAAACGTTTTTATTGAACGCAGTCGACTATCTTACAGATGATTCAGGCTTAATTGCATTAAGGTCAAAAGAAATTAAACTTAGGTTATTAGATAAAGGAAAATTAGTGGCCGAAAAACTGCGATGGCAGTTAATTAATACGTTAATTCCGCTAATTATTTTAATCTTTTTCGGAATTTTTCAACATCTTTATCGTAAACGAAAGTATGCAGGTTAAAATTCATATTTTTGGTTTTTAAAAGCCTTAAACAAACAAGACAATAAGATGAGATTCATTGTTTCTACGTCAACATTATTAAAACATTTACAAGCGGTAAGCGGTGCGTTAAGCAATAGTGCTGTTCTGCCTATTCTCGAAAACTTTTTATTTGAGATTAAAGACACCACGTTAATTATATCTGCTACAGATTTACAGACCAGTATGACCACTTCATTGGCTGTAGAATCAAAAGAAGGCGGTAAAATTGCTGTTCCGTCTAAAATATTATTAGATACTTTAAAAACCTTACCCGAGCAACCAATTGCTTTTTCTGTAGATGATAACACTTTCGCTATAGAAATCAGCGCCGGTGACGGTAAATATCGCTTGAGCGGAGAAAACGGAGAAGATTTCCCTAAAATTCCAACCGTAGAGAACGCTTCATCTGTTAATCTGCCTGCATCCGTTTTGGCCGAAGCCATCAACAAAACAATTTTTGCGGTAAGTAATGATGAATTGCGCCCGGCGATGACAGGTGTTTTTTGTCAGCTATCGCCACAAAACGTTACGTTTGTTGCAACCGATGCGCATAAATTAGTAAGGTATAGAAGAAATGATGCAAAGGCCGAAGAAGCTACTTCATTTATTTTGCCTCGTAAAGCTTTAAACCTTTTGAAATCTTCTATTCCTGCAGAAGATATCAACGTTTCTATTGAATATAATTCAACCAGCGCATTTTTTAAATTCGCAAACATCAATTTGATTTGCCGTTTAATTGACGAACGTTACCCGGATTATGAAGCGGTAATTCCTCAAAACAATCCAAATAAATTAACTTTAGACAGAGCATTGTTTTTGAACTGCTTAAAAAGGGTAGTAATTTTCGCCAACAAAACTACTCACCAAGTAAGGTTGAAAATATCGGGAGCGGAACTGAACATTTCATCAGAAGATATTGATTTTGCAAACGAAGCACATGAGCGCATCAGTTGCCAGTTTGATGGTGAAGATATGGAAATTGGATTCAACGCTAAGTTTTTAATTGAGATGCTGAACAACTTATCCGGCGATGAAATTACCATTGAAATGAGTACGCCAAACCGAGCCGGAATTTTGTTCCCAAGTATTAAGGACGATAACGAAGATATTTTAATGTTGGTAATGCCTGTAATGTTGAACAACCACGCATAAACGATGTTTTTAATTTATTTAAATGGCTTGGTATAATAAACTGAGCCATTTTCGTTTTGTTTGATAACGGTAGATAAATATGTTGAAATCGATAAAAAACTTTTCTATAGCCATCTTGAGCATTTGCGCTTTAAGTTGTTTTTTGTGCAGTTGTGATCCAGTTGGCGAAGAGTTGCGTTTGGGCCAGGCAAATTTGCGCATCATAAATGCTGCACCGGATGCCAACGAATATAGTTTTTTTTTTAATGACACCCTAAAAACCGATCAGGCATTGAAATTTGGAGAGGGTAGCGGATATAAACCTGTTTCAGCGGGAACAAATAATGTTGTTACAAAGTTAAACGACGCGATTATCTCAAACACAAATATTGATTTGTTTTTACAGCAAAACACAAATTACACCTTGTTTTTAGCAGGTATAGCTTCAAAAGATTCGCTGATTTACATTTCCACTTTAGATAAAAATCAAATCTTATCCGATACCATGGCCACAGTTAGATTTATCAATGTTTCACCTGATGCGACTAATTTAAACCTTGTCTTTCAGAAAGATTTAGTGGACAGCGTAAGCGTAATTAGTAACATCAATTACAGAACTGCATCGCAATATGTTAAAGTAAAACCGTTAAATTATTTTTTACGTGTTAAAAAATCAGCAGGGGCGGTGCGATTAGCGAATCTTGATAATTATAAATTGGAAGCCGGTAAAATATATACTTTCTGGACAAAAGGGTTAGTAAACGGTAGTGGTGATTACGTTTTAGAGCTCAAAGTTTTACAGGACAATTAGAAAAGAAATAATTCTGTAAATAAATCAAATCAATTAAAAATATGCAAAGGTAATGGTTAGCTTTGCACAAAAAAATCCCATTGGAAACATTAAATTATATCCTCGAATTCATCATACATATTGATGTTCATTTAAGTGAAATTATAAGAGACTACCGTGTTTGGACTTACTTAATCTTATTTCTTATCATTTTTGCAGAAACTGGACTAGTAGTGGTCCCTTTTTTACCGGGAGATTCATTATTGATTGCGGCGGGCGCATTGGTATCAGTAGGAGATACCGGTATAAATATTTACCTGCTAGCTTTATTGTTAATTATAGCGGCAATTGTTGGAAATACGGTGAATTATGAGATTGGTAGGTATTTAGGTATTCGCGTATTTAAACCAGGAAACAGGATTCTTAAAGAAGAATATTTAGAGAAAACTCAAGCTTTTTTCTTGAAACACGGCGCCAAAGCAATTATTATCGGCAGATTTTTACCGATTTTAAGAACGGTAGTGCCATTTGTGGCGGGTATTGGAAAATTAGGGCGCCCAAGGTTTAATTATTTGAATGTGGTTGGTGGTATAATATGGATTGTACTATTTCTCTTCGCAGGATATTTTTTAGGTCAGTTTGCCTTCTTTAAGAATAATTTTTCGCTAATTGTTTTGATAGTGATTATTGTTACCATTTTACCTGCAGTGTATGCCGCGGTAGCGAGCCGTTTCCCTAAAAAAGAAACTAAATAAGAGGATATATAAAAACCACGTAGCTTCTAAAAAGCTACGTGGTTTTTTTTAGGATTTATAAATCTTCTTGCACTTAACTATCGTTTTTTTCTAAAAGTTTTAATAGAACTGCAAAATCTTTTGGATATTCTGCGGTAAAAGTTCTGCTTTCGTTTTCGGCAATTTTAAAAGTAACTTCACGGGAGTGTAATGCGAACCGTTTCATTATTGGCTGTTCCTCCTCATTTTTGCTGATACGATAATTTCTTTTAATTTTCGATAAAAAAGCTGGTTTACCACCGTACATTTCATCACCTGTTATTGATGCCTTTTGGGTTGCTAGGTGAATCCTAATCTGATGCATACGGCCGGTTACAGGCCTGGCTTCAATCAATGTATAATGTTTAAAATAAACTAGCGATTTAAAATAAGTGTCGGCTCTTTTGCCTTCGCTTTTGCTGATGAGCACATTTCCCTTTCCAATGTTTAAAATCGGAAGATCTACCAAAATATCGTTAAAACTATGTGTTCCGTCAACAATTGCGTGGTAAACTTTTTTAACTTCCCGGTGCTCAAATTGCATAGAAACAAACCTGTAAGTCTCTGGGTTTTTAGCGATAATCATAACGCCAGATGTTTCTTTATCTAAACGATGACAAATTTGTGCATCCTCATGGTACTGTTTTGCTAACCTTAACAAGTTAATATCTCCTCCTTCTCGCTCATCCAAAGATGCAATAAACGGTGGTTTATTTACCACAATTAGGTTCTCGTTTTCGAATATAATGAGGTCTTGGAGTTTCGGGATCTTCATAATCGCAAAGATAAATTAAAAGCTTAGTTTTTGGGTATCTGAGTGAGATTGATTAATGCTTGTTTTTTTGTAAATCTTGTTTTCAGATGGCTAAAGCCACCGATTAAGAGCGTACAAAAACAAAAAGCAGGAACTTTTTAAAGAACCTGCTTAATAAATTCAGAAAGCTTTTAAGCGTTGGCGTTTATGCTTGCACTTGTTTTACAAATTGTACGCTGGCACTTAATTTAATATCGTCACCAACAACAATCGCTCCC
The DNA here is from genome assembly GCA_035496935.1 of Pelobium sp. GTDB lineage: Bacteria > Bacteroidota > Bacteroidia > Sphingobacteriales > Sphingobacteriaceae > Pseudopedobacter. Next base: position 247,258 of record DATJED010000023.1, read on the forward strand.
GCTTCGGTTACTGCGCTCCAAGTTAAGCCAAATTCTTTGCGGCTAATTTTTCCGGTAATCTCGAAACCTGCTTTTTCGTTATTATAAAAATCAGTAGCGGTGCCACCAAATTCCACATCAAATTTTATAGGTTTGGTGATGTCTTTAACGGTGATATCACCATTTAAGATGTAATCATCACCGTCTTTAACAAAAGATGTTGATTTGAATTTTATAGCAGGAAAGTTCTCAGCATCAAAAAAATCTGCAGATTTTAAGTGATTGTCCCTGTCTGTTTGGTTGGTGTCAATGCTGTCTACAGCTATAGAAAAATCTATTTCAGCATCAGTAAAATCTTCATTTTCTGTAATTAGGCTCGCTTCAAAATTTTTAAATGTGCCTGTAACGGTTGATATTACTAAGTGTTTTACTTTAAACTGAATTTCTGAGTGCGTTGGATCTAAAATCCATTTACTTTGAGTTGCCATGTTTTTATTTTTTGATTTAACGATGAACCAAAGGTAATAATTATATGTTTAAACATCTAATTTGATTAATAGATTTTTGTTAGTTTACATTGCAATGATGATTGCATAGGAGGATTGATGAGCGGACTAGAATATCAGCTTTCTAAATAGACAAATTCCAATGTCTATTCGATTATTCTATTAAGGAATTTTTCTACCAAAGGAACAATTAAATCGCTTTCTTTAAAATCTGGTTTTAAAGTGGTTATTTCGCCGATATATTCTCCATGTCCGCCAGGAATTATGGCTAATTCAGAGTTTGTAATTTGCCTGTGGATTTCTAAGGTGTGTTCTATTGTGATTACATCTTTATCACCTACGATAATTAAAGTGGGTACTTTTAATGATTTAATTTGATCCTCAGGTATATCTTTAAAATTAACCATTCTCTTTACATCCCTATCATGCATTATTTGTAATCCATTAGGATCTGAAGCTACTTGCAGATAAGCGTCTTTTAATTGTTGAGGCATATTGTTTAAACTCGCTTGTTCCATAAAGCTCCAAAACCATTCGGGAACTCCGTTACGTTTGGTAAGTGCAGAACCTAAAATAAGCTTGTTAACCATTTTAGGATGGCGAATTGCAATTTGTAGCGCAGTTGTTCCGCCATTGCTGAAACCGAAAAAATCAGCTTTATTAATGTTCAGATTTTTTAACAATGTGACAACGTCGTCGGCGTCTTGTTCAAAAGAAAGATCTGCGTTTCTGTCGCTTGTACGCCCGTGAGCCTGTAGTTCAACGGCAATTACTTTCCTGTTTTTTGCAAATAGTGGAATAGCCTTTTCAAAACTTGTTTGAATAGTTGAACCACCCCCGTGAATTAGCACCAAAGGGCGGGCTCGGTCATTTATTTCATTGTTAGGCAGGTAAATTTCATAGTACATCTGCATTCCGTTCACTTCGGAGAAGCCGTTGCTAAAGTTTAAATTGTCTGTTAATGTTTTCATTTCGATTTTATCTAATTTGCAAAAATTAAATTTAAGTTGAATTCTATCAATGCGATAAGAATCCGTATTTTTAGTGGTTAATGAAAAAATCCAACATTGTGGCTAATGCTTTTTCGCTGTGCATTCGTTCGCCGTTTTCAAGCGAATCTTGAGCGACTTTTGCGGCTCTTTTCCGCATTTTGGTCTCGTAAAAAGAGATTGCTTCTTGCAGATTATCAAATTTATCTGAGCTTAAATATTCACTTAGTTCTAAAGCATCAAGCATTGCCATATTTACACCTTCGCCGGCGAATGGTGGCATTACATGAGCGGCATCTCCAAGCATCGTTAAATTAGGTAAAGCTTCCCAGGTTTGGTCTAAGGGCATGCAATATATCGGACGTGGAACAAAAGGTGTCGCCACATTTTCAAACAGTTCGTACCAAACACTGCTCCACTCTGCATATTCGTTTTTAAACCAGGCCAGCACCTGTGCTTTGTCAGAAAAATTCAAAGCACTGTTTATTGCCCAATTTTCATCTGCTTTAAAGCTGATATAAAATCCAATTTCTCTATTGCCTTTTTGGCCCATTAGTATGTCTTTTCCGTTCCCGAAAGCCATGATTTTTCCGCCGTTAAGCAGTCCAGAAATCTGAGGTGCTGTGGTCTTTGCGTCGTAAATATTGCCTTCAAGCATGGTAATGCCAGAATAAAAAGGTTTGATGTTAGTGAGGTACGGACGGATTTTTGAGTTTGCTCCGTCGGCGCCAATTACAATATCTGCATAAACAGAATTTTTGTTTTTGAAATGCAAGAGCCATCCTTCGCCATGTTTGTCCATCGAAATAAACTGACTATCCCAAACGAGGGTTTCAGCTTGTAAGGATTCCAACAAAATTTTTCTTAATGCACCGCGATCTATTTCCGGACGGAAATATGGATTGCCAAAGTTTTCTTCCACTTTGATTTCATGATCGCTAAACCATACTGTCGCGTGTTCATCAACTATCTTTTTTCTGTCGGCGCCGGGAAGAAAATTATTCTTAAACTCGTTTAACAAATTAGCTTTAGTTAAGGCTGCCAAACCCGATTCCTCATGCAAATCAAGCGGGGAACCTTGCACTCGGGCATTTTTATCCAAATCTCTTTCATATACTTTTACTTTAGCACCTTCAAGCTGTAAAAGTTTGGCTAATGTTAATCCTCCGGGACCACCGCCAACGATAGCGATTTCTTTATTGTGTAATTTCATAATTTGATATTTAATTAAGCACAAAATTACTTTGAGTCCAGGGTAGAAAATTGTATAAATCGGTCGTTTTGATTTCGTTTGAGCTCTTTCGGCGAAACACCTGAAAGCTTTTTAACTTCTTTTATGAAATGCGATTGATCTGCAAAGTTTTGTTGTGGAAATAGTTTGCCTTCTTTGATGTGTTGAAACGAAGCCCGGAAGCGAAGAATGTTGCAGTATTCCTTCAATGAAATCCCAAATTGCGCATTAAAATAACGGTTGATTTGTCGGCTACTCCAGGATACTTTTTCTGAAAGTTCATTTACAGTCATTGCTCCGTTCGAGGAATGAATAAGACCAAAAAGCTTCTTTTTTCTGCTGTCGACCTCCTTTGTTAAAAGTGATTGAATTTTTTGAGATGCCTTTTTGCAGAAAAGATCAAAGTCTCGTAAATCGTTTGAGTTAAATCCCCAGAAATCTACCGATAAATGTTCCGCATTGTTCAACAAGTTGGAAACCGTACCGTGAAAAATATATTCCGTTGCAAGCAAGTTGAAACTTATTGCAAACATCACGGTCTTGGGCGCTAAGGTTGCTTTGTCGGCGATTGTTTCAATTCCTGAAAGCGTAATGTGGAAAGGTTCCGTTGCAGATTGTGAGAAAAACAGATCAATTCTTCCGTCAGGTAAAACAACAATTTCTTTTCCTTCGTCAGAATTGTTTTGTAACAGCCAAAAGCTTTCTACAAAATCGGAAAGTGACTTGTCTGGCTTAATAAGTTTGTATCCAAAGTCATCCATTGCTATTATGTTTAGATAGGAAGTGGTTTAAATGCTTAGGTAAGGCAATATCATTATGGCATTGACTAAAATATTGAATGTAAATTAGCGAATCAAAACAGTACATTACAACATTTTAAATTTAGCGTTTCGTTTATCCATATAGTTCCTCTCACGATTATTTTAAACTAAAACAAAAAACCTCGCCGAAATTAACGGCGAGGTTTATATAATTTACAGCTTTTAGCTTTTTTAAGCAGCTGTAATGTTTTTGCGGATAATATTAAGTGCTGCACCTGCTTTAAACCACTCAATTTGTTGAGCGTTGTAAGTATGGTTTACATTAAATTTATCTACACTACCATCAGCATGGTTTAAAACAATTTCCAAAGGTTCGCCAGGAGTAAAAGTGGTTAAACCGTTGATGTCGATGCTGTCATCTTCTTGGATTTTATCGTAATCTGCAGGATCAATGAAAGTTAATCCCAACATGCCTTGTTTCTTTAAATTTGTTTCGTGGATACGGGCAAAAGATTTTACCAATACCGCTCTAACACCTAAAAAACGAGGTTCCATTGCTGCGTGTTCCCTTGAAGAACCTTCGCCGTAATTTTCATCACCTACAACAATACTTCCGATGCCCGCAGCTTTATATTCTCTTTGCGTAGCTGGTACTGGCCCGTATTCGCCGGTTAATTGATTTTTAACGGTATCGGTTTTTTCGTTGAAAAAGTTTACCGCACCAATCAACATATTGTTTGAAATGTTATCCAAATGCCCACGGAATTTCAACCAAGGACCTGCCATAGAAATATGGTCAGTGGTACATTTTCCTTTTGCTTTGATCAACAGTTTTAAACCTTTCAAATCAGTGCCTTCCCATGCTGCAAACGGTTCTAATAACTGCAAACGGTGCGAAGTAGGAGAGACGATTACTTCCACATTGGATCCGTCTTCTGCCGGAGCTTGGTAACCTGCATCTTCAACAGCGAAACCTTTTGTAGGTAATTCATCGCCAAACGGTGCATCTAATTTTACTTGCTCGCCTTGCGCATTGGTTAAGGTATCGGTTAAAGGATTGAAATCCAGACGACCTGAAATTGCAATTGCAGCCACCATTTCTGGTGAAGCTACGAAGGCGCAAGTGTTTGGATTACCATCAGCTCTTTTTGCAAAGTTTCTGTTGAAAGAGTGAACGATGGTGTTTCTTTCCTGTTTTTCAGCACCAACTCTGTCCCACATCCCGATACACGGACCGCAAGCATTGGTGAAAATTGTTGCGTCCAGATCTTCGAAAGTTTTTAATAAACCATCTCTGTCTGCAGTATAACGCACCTGCTCTGACCCTGGATTGATACCAAAAGAAGATTTGGTAACCAATTGTTTGTCTATAGCTTGACGGGCGATGGAAGCCGCTCTTGATAAATCCTCGTAAGAAGAATTTGTACAAGAACCTATTAAGCCCCATTCTACGGTTAAAGGCCAGTCGTTAGCTACCGCAGCTTCTTTCATTTTTGAAACCGGTGTAGCCAAATCTGGTGTAAAGGGACCGTTTAAGTGTGGCTCTAATTCAGATAAATTAATTTCAATTACCTGATCAAAATATTGCTCTGGGTTTGCGTAAACCTCTGGATCTGCTGTTAAATGTTCCTTGATTTTATTTGCACCGTCGGCAACATCGTTACGGTTTGTGGCTCTTAAATAGCGCTCCATAGACTCATCGTAACCGAAAGTTGAAGTAGTTGCGCCAATTTCGGCACCCATGTTACAGATGGTTCCTTTTCCGGTACATGACATTGAAGTTGCTCCTTCGCCAAAATATTCAACAATACATCCGGTACCGCCTTTTACGGTTAAAATACCTGCAACTTTTAAAATCACATCTTTTGGAGCGGTCCAACCGTTTAATTTTCCGGTTAGTTTTATACCAATTAATTTGGGAAATTTTAGCTCCCAAGGTAATCCGGCCATAACATCACAAGCATCTGCACCACCAACACCAATGGCTAACATACCCAAACCACCTGCGTTTACTGTGTGAGAATCAGTACCAATCATCATTCCGCCTGGGAATGCATAGTTTTCTAATACTACTTGGTGAATAATACCAGCACCCGGTTTCCAGAAACCGATACCGTATTTATTGGATACAGAACCTAAGAAATCAAAAACTTCTTTACTTTCTGTATTTGCTTTGTTTAAATCTGTTTCTGCACCAACTTTGGCTTGAATTAAGTGGTCACAATGTGCTGTTGAAGGCACTGCAACTTTAGCCCTGCCAGCTTGCATAAACTGTAATAAAGCCATTTGCGCAGTTGCATCCTGCATGGCAACGCGGTCTGGTGCAAAATCTACGTAAGAAGTGCCTCTTTTATAAGTTTCGGTTGCTTCGCCATCCCAAAGGTGAGCGTATAATATTTTTTCGGTAAGGGTTAAAGGTTTACCAACAACTTTGCGAGCGGCTTCTATACGGCTTGCAAAATTTGCGTACACCTTTTCGATCATGTCTATATCAAATGCCATTTTCTGAATTGGTTTTTTTGTGTCTTAAAATTCGGATGCTAATTTATGAAAAATTGTGTTTAACTATGTTAATTTTATGTAATAGGCTTGCAATTTGGAAGTTTTCTAAGTTTAGTAAGGGAGTTTCATTAGTGCTTCTGTTGTGGGAAGTTTAGTTCATTGGTCATTAGTTCATTAGCAATTGTAAAGTGAAGCATTTAAAAGGTTATTCAAAATTCAATCCTTCATACATTAAAAGCCTTCTGCCCAATCGATCCCTTTTTTTAAAAGCTCCATTGTTTTTGCTTCTTTACTATCTGGTAAGGCTTTATAGTCGTAAACCCAGGCGGCCATTGGAGGCATACTCATTAAAATAGATTCTATTCTGCCGTCTGTTTCCAATCCGAATTTTGTGCCCGAATCATACACTAAATTAAATTCGGCATACCGGCTTCTGCGTTGTAACTGCCATTGCTTTTCTTCTAAAGAGAAATGCTTTTCGCGAGTGTTTTTTACCAGTTCGGTATAAATTGGAACAAATGAATTGCCAACTGCTTTAGAAAAGTTAAAAATTTGTTCCCAACTGTTGCCTGTTGAATCGGGCGTTAAACGGTCGTAAAAAATTCCGCCAATGCCACGGGTTTCTTTCCGGTGTTTGATGAAGAAATAATCATCTGCCCAAGTTTTAAATTTCGGATAGAAAGATTCGTTAAACCTATCGCAGGTGTTTTTTATGTATTTATGGAAGCTGCTAGCGGCCGCTTCAATTACATAATGAGGCGTAACATCAATTCCGCCACCAAACCAACGTAAAGTTTCGTTGCCATTGCCCTGCATCTCGAAATAACGGATGTTCATGTGAATAATTGGCACCCAAGGATTGTGAGGATGCAAAACGATAGAAACACCCGTCGCAAAAAAATCTTCCTGATTGGTTTTGAACGATTTTTTAACGGCATCTGGCAGTTTGCCGTAAACTGCCGAGAAATTTACGCCACCTTTTTCTATCAACTGTCCGTTTTGGATCACTTTGCTTTCGCCACCACCGCCACCTGGACGTTCCCACTTTTCGGTTTCAAACAATGCGCCACCGTCCAACGCGGTCAGTTTTTCAACAATATCGTGTTGTATAGTTTTAAAGTCGGTTGCAATAATATTTTTATCGAGCATTAGCTAATGGTTAACTTTAATTTGTCTCTATAAGCGGTTAGTAATTTCGTTTTTGAAATAAAGCCCACAAAACTTCCATTTTCAAAAGCTGGCAAATTCCATAAATCAGCAGCGTCAAATTTGGAAATAATTTCATCAATTCCTTCATCCACATTAACGCGGTATTTAGTAGTTAAAACCAGTTCTTTTACAGTAAGCTTCTGTTGCATTTCTGGATCTAAAAGTACTTTACGTACCTTATCAAAAACTATAAAACCCTGATATTTTTCTTCTCTATCTTTACAAACAACAATATTTCTGTTGGATTGCCTTAGAACGGTAATTAATTCGGTTAAGCTGCTGTCATCAAAAATAACATCGTAATCCTTATCTACCACTTCATGAAATTTGATAAGGCTTAATATATTTTGGTCGTAATCTTCTGTAAATATTTTCTTTTCGGCGGCCAAATGTTTTAAATCCATTGAGTAGGGCTCGAAAATTTTTGCGATGGCATAAGAAGTACAGGATACCAACATTAAAGGAATCATCAGTTCATAGCCGCCCGTGGCCTCCGCAATGAGGAAAATCCCGGTTAAAGGCGCATACATTACACCACTCAAAATACCGCACATGCCAACCAAGGTAAAATTGCTTACGGGCAAATGGACAAAATTTAGTTTATTAACGATGCTACCGAAAAAGAAACCTAAAAAAGCCCCGTTAAATAATGAAGGTGCAAAGTTTCCGCCACTGCCACCACTTGCTAAGGTAATTGACGTTGCAAATACTTTGGTCATAAAAATTAAGCCTACAAAGGTAATCATAGGCCAATCGCTAAAGCCATCAAAGTTAAAAAAGCTGCCTTTAAGGATTTCTTCTGGGTGTGCCGACGCCAAAGATTTTACGCTTCCGTAACCTTCGCCAAAAAGAGGAGGGAAGGCGAAACATAAAATGGCAATAATTAAACCTCCCAGTAATGCTTTTGAGTAGCTGTTCCATTTGAGCTGGTGCACAAAAAAATGTTCGACCATATTGGTGCATTTTGCATAGTACACAGAAACTAATCCACAAAAAACGCCCAATATCAAATAATAAGGAACGTTAGCGTGATTAAATTCTTTTAAACTGGTAAAGTTGATGAGGATGTCGTCGTCTAATATTATTTTTGAGATAAGTGCGCCACAAACTGCGGCAACAATTAGCGGAATAAAATCAGAAAAAACCACGCCTACCAAAATTACTTCAATGGCAAACATAACCCCGGTAATGGGTGCATCAAAAACCGCCGCAATACCTGCTGCTGCACCGCAGGCTAACAATAGAATTCTCTCGCGGTAGCTAAGGCGGTAAGTACGGGCAAAATTGGAGCCGATGGCGGCACCTGTTACGGCAATCGGACCTTCCAGTCCTGCCGACCCCCCGAAACCAACGGTTAATCCGCTGGCAATCATTTGCGAGTACATTTTTGAACGGGCGGCCACCCCAGAACGTTGTGAAATATCGGTTAAGATTTTAGAAACACCTTTTCCATCTCGGCCATGCAGAAAAGTTTTTACCACCCAAACAGTAAGTAAAATGCCTATTAACGGAAGAAAAAGATTTAAAAATGGATATTCGAATACTTCGAGCTGGTGATCAATAAGTAGATGGATGTTGTGGACTACTATCTTTAAAAAAACGGCGGCTAAGCCGGCGGTTAAGCCCACTAAAACGCCCGATAAAATTAAAAACTGACTTCTGCTTAAATGACTATAAACAAATTTTAATACAAGCTGGTGATGCCTGAAATACTTCATTTTTTTTATTATTCCTCTACATAGTTTAAATCCTTACCATAAGTTTCTTCGAGATTGTAAACCGCTAAAAACGCTATAATAAGTGTAGAAACACCTACAATTAATGCCGAGTTGATGATTCCGAAAGGGCCTTTTAACCATTCGAAGCTCAGCGTTATCAGTACCAAAGAACCTCTTATGAAATTGGGCACAGTGGTAGTTACTGTGGAGCGCAAATTTGTTCCAAACTGCTCTGCTGCAATAGTAACAAAAATTACCCAAAAACCCGTAGAAATACCCAAAAGAATGCATATTATACGATAAGTTTTTATATCCATTCCTGTTGAAAATAAGTAAAGCAATACACTACATAATGTTGCAAAAAGAAAAATAACGACTATTTTTTTTCGTGTTTTAAAAATCTGACTTAAAAAACCTGTAATTAAATCGCCAATAGAAATACCTAAATAAGTAAACAAAATTCCTTCCCCGGCTGATAATTTTTCTGTAGCACCTAACGCTTTCCCAAACTCTGGCGCAAAAGTGATTAACACGCCAACAACAAACCAGGTTGGCAGGGCTATCAAAGTACAGTTAATATATTTTTTAAATCTTTCCCAGTTGTTAAATAGCATCAACATATTTCCTTTTGAAACGTCTGTATGTTCAATGTTTTTGTATAGGCCAGATTCCATAACGCCTAAGCGTAAAATCAAAAGTATTAATCCCATTCCTCCGCCAATATAATAGGCGGTTTGCCATTGGAATTTATCGCCAACCAAACCTGCGACCACTGCACCTAAAAGCCCAATAGCAGCAACAAGCATAGTGCCGTAACCTCTTTTTTCTTTACTCATGGTTTCTGCAACTAAGGTAATGCCTGCTCCTAATTCGCCTGCCAAACCAACGCCCGCAATAAATCGGATAACGGCATAGGTATTAACATCGGTAACAAACCCGTTGGCTATGTTTGCTACAGAATACATTAAAATTGAACCGAACAATACTTTTAACCGGCCTAGTTTATCGCCTAAAATTCCCCAAATAATACCTCCAATTAACATCCCAATCATTTGGGAGTTCATTAATTTTACACCTACACTTAATAAATCTGCCTCGGGAACACCAATACTTTTAAGACTTTGCACCCTGATTACAGAAAACAGCACTAAATCATAGATATCAACAAAATAGCCTAAAGAAGCAACGATAATTAAAAGAATAATGTTTTTGTTAGCATTCATTTTTGGAAAAGGTTTACAAAACGAAATTAAAATTTTTTAGCTGTTTTAGGATTAATTTTTTTGAGTGGTTAAGGAGAGAGAAGGGGATTAGTAAAATAAAGTTGATTCTGATTTTTACATCGTTACGCTCGATAACAGAACCATTTTGGATTCTGATTTAAATTCAAAAAAAAATCCCAACAAAATATTGATGGGATTTATTATGATTTTGCGCCACTACAAATTTGCTGTAGCAGTTTGGCAAATCCTAAAAATTAGGTATAATGCTGCTTAACGCTTAGATTTTTCTCTGTAATTTGGTAAAGAATTGGCAAGCAATACAATACCAAGACCTCCAATAGCTAATCCGCCAAAAAATATTCCAGCAGCAGCGTGTGTTCCACTGTCAGAATCTGCAGGATTGAAAGAGTGCGCATTAGTTAAAACCACTGAACCTACTACTATTAAAACTCCAATAATTAGGATAATTGTACCAATACTTTTCATTATGTCATTGTTTTGTTGGGCAAATATAATGATAAATACTTATCTCTTTAAATTATCTCATTTTTTTGAGAGAGTACTATTAAAGTAACGATCGAATCTTTAAACAGCTAAAAACTTAATCTCTAAACCACCCCTTTCTAGCAAAATACCAAATCTGTCCAATGGCTATCACAGCCATTAAAATCAAAACATAAATATAACCATCCTTCATGTACAATTCGGGCATGTTTGTAGGCAATACTTTTCCTGTTTTTGGATCTTGATAGGCGAAATTCATCCCGTAAACGCCTGCTATAAAGGTTATAGGAATAAAAACAGCCGATATAATGGTTAAAGTTTTCATTACCTCGTTCATTTTATTGCTAATTAACGAGAGGTAAATATCCAACAAACTTGTGGAGGTTTCACGCATACTTTCAATTAAATCAATTACTTGTATGCTATGGTCGTAAGCGTCTTTAAGGTAAACACGTGTTTCATCGTTAACCAAAGGATTGGGCGACCTAATTAAGTCGTTCAGTTTATCGCGTTCGGGCCAGGCGGCTCTCCTCATAGTTATCATCAGTTTTTTTACGCCCTGTATCCTAAACATCAGCTGTTTTCGTGGTTTTTGGTAAAGATGATCTTCCACGATTTCCAACTCGTCCCCAAGTCGGTTTACAATTGTAAAATAATGATCAATAACGGTATCCATAATGGCGTATAGCATATACGATGGGCCTAGCTTTCTGATATTTCCACTAGCGTTTTTTCTGAGCCGATTTCTAACTGGGTCAAGTATATCGTCATAATCTTCCTGAAAGCTGATGAGTAACTTGTCAAAAAGCAAAAAAGAAAGTTGTTCGTTATTTAACTGCAAGCCTTTATCTAATTCGAGCATACGGCTAATTACAAAATTATAATTTCCGTATTCCTCATTTTTTGGTCGTTGGTGAATATTAACAATATCCTCCATTACCAAAGTGTTTACATTAAATTTTTTCTGAATAAAATCTAAAACCTCCTGTGTGCCGAGCCCTTCTACGTCAATCCAATGAAAATATTCGGGATATTTTTCGGTAAAGGCTACCGCCTCTGTAATGCTAGTTGTTTGTAATTCTTCTAAGATGCCCTCTTTGTATGAAAACACAAAAATGTTACTGGGCAAAGCGCTTTCTGTAATGAAAAAACTTCCTGGCACTTGACCCGGAATACTCACTCTTTTACGGCGGATCACATTAATTCGCGGTACACGGATGTTGGATAACGGGTTCTTTATCATGCCTTAAAAGAATTTCGACGCTTGCGGACCTTGATTGAATAGTAAATCAACAACACTTAAATTGTTTTGGTAACCGTATTTATCCTCAAAAACCTGAAAATAAGGCTTGTTTTGATAATCAGACTGGTTTTTCCAGTTTAACGACTGGCGAAAATCCGTTAAATCACTATAGCTTTTTTCATACTCTACAGTAAAATCATAAGTTATCGGTAGTTTGATAGCTTTTAAAATCACATCCAAAAGCGCCAAATTGTAATCAAATAAAAATTCGAATTTTTTATGGTAGAATGGATGAAAAACATCTTCATAAAACTCGAAATACGATGAACTTCTGTAACTTGTTTCTAAACTTAACCAATGAATGCGCTGCCAGTTATCTTCATTGCTGATTTTAATATCTTTATAAGGTGTATGGTTGTTACTGCCTTTTTTTACCGGAACCGCTAAATTTAATTTGCCGTTTGGTCCGGCAATTACAGTTCTGTTTCTACTGGTTTGCTTTGGGTAATTTTCGTGTTTTTCAAGTAAAATGGTGTTTTCTTTATGGTTTTGCAGATTTTTAAAGAATTCTACACTCGGGAGATAAAACAAAGGAAAGACAGCGCCTTTTTCCATTTCTATTTTTTTATGTTTGCAGTTAAATATTGAACGAAATTAATGATAAATAAAGGGCTTTCTAAAGTAATCGTATTTTTTTTGTACGCGTTATCGCTGTTGCCCATGTCTGTTTTGTATTTATTTTCTGATGTGCTTTTTTATCTTCTTTATTATGTAATTAAGTACCGTAAAGGTGTTGTTGGCAAAAATTTGAAAAATTCTTTCCCGGATAAAAGCCTCGCAGAGTTAAAAGCTATTGAAAAAAAGTATTTCAGTTATTTGGCCGATTTAATCTTCGAAGTGATAAAAATGATTTCGGCTTCACCGGCTTTTATAGAAAGCAGATACACTTTTTCAAACCAAGAACTGGTTAAAAAGTATGAAGATAAAAGCCAGAGCTATCTTTTTGCAGTTGGCCATTATGGAAATTGGGAGTGGAGTACTATTGTTACCCCTTTGGTTACCAAAGCCCAAAGCCTAATTATTTATAAACCTTTGAACAACGATTTTTTTAATGATTTTTTTACTAAAATTAGAGAAAAAAGTGGTTCAAGAATGATTAGGATGAAAACCGCAATACGGGAAATAATTAAAAATAAAAACGAACTTACGGTTACTGTTTTTGCAGCAGATCAAACACCCGCTAGAGGAGAAATACGAGAATATGTTGATTTTTTACATCAGCCAACGCCTATTTTTTTAGGTTTGGAAAAAATTGCCAAGAGCACTGATTATCCGGTTATTTTTTGCGACATCACGCGTGTAGGAAGGGGATATTATCACTGCGATTTTAAACTGATTAGCGATAAACCCTCAGAAACGCAGGAAATGGAGATCACCAAAAAGCATGTGCAGATTTTGGAAGATCGTATAAATGAAGAACCGGCCTATTGGCTATGGTCGCACAAACGTTGGAAATACAAACCAAAATAGTTAATGAACAGTCCGAGTGTTGCAGTAGTTATTTTAAATTGGAATGGAAGAAAGTTTTTAGAACAATATCTGCCATCTGTGTTCAACTCGTCCTATACTAATCTGCAGGTTATTGTTGGAGACAACCATTCTACAGATGATTCCGTGGCTTACCTAGCAGAAAATTTCCCTTTAGTAAAAGTGATACAGAATGCCGAAAATTATGGCTTTTCTGAAGGTTATAACAAGGTTTTGGCACAAGTTGAAGCCGACTATTTTGTGCTTTTAAACTCGGATGTTGAAGTGCATCATCATTGGATAAAGCCTGTAATTGATTTGATGGAAAGCGATGAAAATATTGCTATTGCACAGCCCAAAATAAAATCTGTAATTAATCGAAACGAGTTTGAATATGCGGGTGCAGCCGGTGGGTTTTTAGATATTTTGATGTATCCGTTTTGCAGAGGGCGAATTTTTGAAACCATAGAACAGGATAAAAACCAATATAATAACGATTGCGAAATCTTTTGGGCATCTGGCTGTGCATTATTTATTAAATCATCTGTTTGGAAAAGGGTAAAAGGTTTAGATGCCAATTTTTTTGCCCACATGGAAGAAATTGATCTGTGCTGGCGGGTAAAAAATTTAGGCTACAAGGTAATGTGCTGTGCAAAATCAACGGTTTGGCATTTGGGCGGCGGTACATTGGCTGTTGAAAGTCCGCGGAAAACATTCCTTAACTTCCGTAACAACTATTATTTAATCCGTAAAAATTTAAAACCAAGTAAGGCTTTATGGATTATACCAATTAGGTTTTGTTTGGATTTTTTGGCGCTCATAAAGTATGTATTTGCCGGAAAATTCGGGAACGCAATGGCAATATCCAAAGCACACAGAAATGTTATTTTGAGTTTTTTTTCTGATAAAATAAAGTTTAATAAAGATATCTCACCAAAACCTAACACAACCGGTTTGTACAAAAACAGCATCGTTTGGGATTATTTTGTACTCAAAAATAAAACCTTCAATAAACTTCGTAAATCGTAAAACATTGTTCTTAAAAAAAACCGATACGCTAATTATGGCAATCGCCACGGCGTTTATAGTGGCAAATATTTATTATAGCCAGCCCTTAATAGTATTAATAGCAAAAGAATTTAACATCAGTTCGGCAGTAGCAGGGCACACATCTTACCTTACCCAAGCCGGTTATGCTGTAGGTTTGTTGTTTTTAGTGCCTTTGGGCGATATGCTGGAGCGTAGAAAGCAAATTGTGTTTACTACCGTTTTGGCGGTGCTTTCGCTGATTATGGCCGCAACTGCAAAATCTTTTCCTGTTTTAGAGATAGCCTGTTTTTTAATTGGTTTTAGTTCTTGTGTACCCCAACTTATTTTACCACTTTCTGCACATTTAGCGGCGCCAGAACAACGTGGAAAAGTGGTGGGGATTATCATGAGCGGTTTATTGGTTGGGATTTTGGCCTCACGAACTTTAAGCGGATTTATTGGGGAAATATACGGTTGGCGGGTTATGTTTTACATTGCTGCCGTAATTTGTGTAGCCATCATATTTTTAATTCAGTTTCGCTTTCCGCAGAGTTTCCCAAATTTCAAGGGCAATTATAAAATGTTGATGAGCTCCATTACTTCACTGGTAAAAAACGAACCGGTTTTAAGAGAAGCTTCTTTCATTAACTTTTTCGTATTTATGATTTTCGGGAGTTTTTGGACCAATATGGTTTTGTTGCTGGCTAATAATCCTTACAATTTTGAGAGCGATCAAATAGGTTTGTTTGGATTGGTGGGAGCTGTTGGTGCACTTACCGCACCTTTAATTGGAAAAATAGGAGACAAAGCCAACCCGCGGATTGCAGTTGGTTACGGTTTAGGCTTGCTTTTAATAGCGCAAATTGTGTTTTATTTTTTCGGCACACAGCTTTATTTCTTTATCGCCGGAATTATTTTGTTAGAAATGGGGCAACAGGCGGTACACGTAAGCAACCAAACCAGAGTTTACGCGTTGGATGCCACATCAAGAAATCGGTTGAATACCGTTTTAATGACCATGAGTTTTATTGGCGCCGCCTTAGGTTCTGCAATAGGTTTGGCCTTATGGCAGTTTAACGGTTGGGGCGCAATTTGCATTGCATCAGCAGTAATGGTAGTTTTAGGATTTTTAATTTATCTTTTCAACTATAAAAAAGAGCGTATCGCTAACTCGTAAGATTTTAAACCAAAACCGGTAATAATTCCTTTGCAGTTTTTTGCCATCATGCTGTGGTGCCTAAATTCTTCCCTGTTGTAAACGTTAGAAATATGTACTTCAACAACAGGTGTTTTAATGCCCGCAATTGCATCAGCAATAGCTACAGAAGTATGAGTGTATGCTCCTGCGTTCATCACAATGCCCTCAAAAGAAAAACCAGTTTCATGTAGTTTGTTAACAATTTCTCCTTCAACATTACTTTGGTAATAGCTCAATTCAATTTCAGGAAAAATGGTTTTTAACGTCTCTAAAAACCTTTCAAAGCCTTCGCTTCCGTAAATCCCAGGTTCGCGTTTGCCCAGTAAATTCAAATTTGGACCGTTGATAATTTGTATCTTCATGCACTCAAACTTATCATTAAATTTTTAAAACAAAAAGTGGATTGGCAATTAGCAAAAAAAGGTTTTAAAAACTACTTAAAATTGGAACGTTCTTTAGCCAAGCATTCCATTGAGGCTTATTTGCGAGATATTGATAAGATTTGCCAGTTTTTAGAAGCTAATCAAAATCCGTTACTCCCTTTACAGGTGCAAGCCAAAGATTTAAAAGACATGCTGGTTTGGGTAAATAATTTAGGAATGTTGGCCACTACACAAGCTAGGTTAATCAGTGGTATTAAAGCTTTTTATAAGTATCTGGTAATGGAGGATTTTTTAAAGCAAAGTCCGGCCGAGCTGATTGAAACACCTAAAACTATACGTAAACTTCCGGATGTATTAACCGTTTTAGAAATAGAGGAAATGATTGGTGCATTGGATTTAAGTAAGCCCGAAAATACGCGTAACAAAGCAATGCTGGAAACGCTGTACAGTTGCGGACTTCGTGTAAGCGAGCTTATTGGCTTAAAATTATCCAATTTTTATCCGGATGAGGAATTTGTGAAAATTACCGGAAAAGGAAACAAAGAGCGTTTGGTGCCGATTGGCCACACAGCAATTAAAAGTATAGAGATTTATAAAACCACAGTAAGAAACAAGGTTGATATTGTGAAGGGCAATGAAGATTTTATTTTTTTGAATAGGAGAGGGAGCAAACTTAGCCGAATAAGTGTTTTTACCTTGATTAAAGATTTAGCGTTAAAAATAGGCTTACAAAAAAATATAAGTCCGCATACATTTAGACATTCTTTTGCGACACATTTAGTAGAAGGCGGTGCAGATTTAAGAGCCGTACAGGAAATGCTTGGGCATGAAAGCATCACTACTACAGAAATTTACACGCATTTAGATAAAGATTTTTTAAAACAGACTATTCAAGCTTTTCATCCGAGGAGTTAATTGGTTTTTATTAAGTGATACTCTTTAATAACGTCTTATTAAAATATCATCTTTAAAAGTGACTCTTTGCTTTTCTCCGTTTGGATAAGTGATAAATCCATCGCCATCCTTAACTCCGTGGTCAAAATTTCCGTCATAAACAGTCCCATCTCTAGAAATCCATTTTCCCTTTCCCGCTTTTTTGCCTTGTATATAACTGCCGATATATTTGTTTCCGTTTTTATAGCTGCAAGTTCCTAGCCCATGGCAATAGCCGTTAACCCAATCTCCGCTGTAAACATCGCCATTTGCGTACTGATAAACCCCTTTTCCGTTATACTTGTCTTTAAACCATTTCCCAGAATAAGTTCCTAATTTTGATTTGAAAACACCTTCTCCTTGGGCCATACCGTCAATAAAATCTCCCGTATAAACATTGCCATTTGGATAAGTTAAGGTGCCTTTTCCATAGATGTTACCAAATAAGAAATCGCCGGTGTATCTTCTTCCATCACTAAACAAGAAATTTCCCTTACCACTACATTTTCCTTTTGCGAAGTAACCCTCATAAATGTTTCCATTTTTGTAAAGGTATTTTCCTTTCCCTTGTGGATTATAATCCGCTATTTCACCCACATATTTATCACCATTAGAAAAAATAAGGTTGCCGTTAATGGGTAAACCTTTTATCCAATTGCCTTCAATAATCTCTTTATTTTTTAATACAATTTTTCCTTGCCCATCAAATAATCCCTTTTTAAAGTTCCCTTCATAAACATCTCCGCCACTAGTAATATATTTTCCGAATCCGTTCTCGCAGTCACCGCTCACGCATGGGGATTGAGCCAGAGCATTGAAGCAAAGACCTAAGAATAGCAAAGGCAAAAGTTTTAGCATAGCTTTAAAACTGAAATTTGGTAAGTTTATTTTATCCGGAAAACTGTTTTCAATAAAAAAGGCTTCGGAAACAAATCCGAAGCCTTAACTTAAAATAATAATAGAAAAAATCTATCTATCGCCTCTACGGCCACCACCGTATCCGCCACCACGGTTTCCACCGCCTTCTCTTTTATCGTCTCTGCGTTTTCCAGAGAAATCTCTGAAACCGCCACCGCTGTTTCCGCCGGTTCTTTCTCTGCGTTCACCGCCACTTCTGCGTTCGCCACCACCGTATCCACCACTATTTCTTTCTCTGCGTTCGCCACCGCCACGTCTTTCGCCACCGCCGTAACCACCGCGTCTTTCACCGCCGCCGCTTCTGCGTTCGCCACCATCACCGCTTCCAGCTTCACCAGAAACTTCAATTCTTACATCACGTCCGTGGAAATCAATCGGTTTAAATGCTTCGGTAACTTTTTCTACTAAGTCGCTTTCAACTTCAAAGAAAGAAAAAACACCTTTCATGTCAATTTTACCAACTGAGCGGCCGTTGATTCCTGTATTATTACAGATATAACCTAGTAAGTCGCCTCTTGTAAAATCATCAACAGCACCTAAATTAATAAACAAACGGGTAAATCCTGCGCTAGCGGTTCTGTCGCCTCTTTCTCTGCGCTCTCCTCTTTCGCCTCTTTCGCTATCTCTTCCTCTGTCATCGGCACTTGCATTTAAATCTCTCGCACCTTTGTAATAATCTAAAAAGCGGTTAAATTCTAAAGAAACAAAACGTTTGATGATATCTTCTTTGCTCATATCAACAAACTCATCCATAATACGTGGCAAGTATTGGTCGATCTGGCTATCGTTAACTTCTACGGTTTGTACTTTGTGTACCAAGCCAAACAATTGTTTTTCAACAACATCAAAACCGGTAGGTACTTCCGCCTTGGTAAATTGCTTACCAATAACTTTCTCTATTTGGCGGATTTTATGTAATTCTCTTGAATTGATAATAGCAATAGAAATACCTGTTTTACCAGCTCTACCAGTTCTACCACTACGGTGTGTGTAGTTTGCAATTTCATCTGGTAAAGAGTAATTGATAACGTGGGTAACCTCGTTAACATCAATACCACGAGCTGCTACGTCAGTTGCAATTAACAATTGTAAGCTTCTATCGCGGTAACGCTTCATTACCTTATCACGTTGTTGCTGAGATAAATCTCCGTGTAAAGCATCTGCGTTGTAACCATCTTTAACCAAAGATTCGGCAATTTCTTGTGTTTCAATTTTGGTACGGCAAAAAACGATACCAAAAATCTCCGGATTGTAATCAACAATACGTTTAAAAGCAGCGTATTTATCACGGGCTTTCACCACATAATATTCATGCTCGATATTTACGTTACCGGTGTTTTTAGTTCCCATGGTCAACTCTTTCGGGTCGGTCATGTAGTTTTGAGCAATTGCTCTAACTTCACGTGGCATGGTGGCAGAAAACAACCAAGTTTTTTTGGTGTCCGGAGTTGTTGATAAAATTTCATCAATATCCTCTTGGAAACCCATGTTCAACATCTCATCTGCTTCGTCTAAAACAACGTAGCCCACTTGTGAGAAATCGATGGCTTTTCTGTTCAAAATGTCTTTCATCCTGCCTGGAGTGGCAACAACAATTTGAACACCCCTTTTAATGTCACGAAGTTGATTTACGATATTGGCACCGCCATATACCGCTACAACACTTGCATTAGGGAGATTTTTTGCATAATTTTTAATGTCATTGCTAATCTGCAAACAAAGTTCGCGGGTTGGGCAAAGAATTAAAGCTTGAGGGAAATTTTTCTTGTAGTCTATTAGTTCTAAAAGTGGAAGACCAAATGCTGCGGTCTTTCCGGTTCCTGTCTGGGCTAATCCGACAAAATCGTTGCTGCCTGATAACAAAACCGGAATGGCACTTTCCTGTATCGGAGTTGGTTTTTCAAAACCCAACTCGGTTATCGCATTAACAATATCATGACGGATCCCCAATTCATTGAATGGGTTCATGATAATAAATAAGATTTAGCAACATCGCTAAACCGGGCGCAAAGGTATGTTTTTTATTTGGTAATGACAAGTGTATTCCAATGATCGGAGTAGCCGATGGCTAAAGATTGAATTTGTTGAATGACAGGGAGGTGGATAAATGATGGCCGATTTCTGAATATAGAAGAAAGCTTGAGCGGATAAAGAAATCGAAAAAAGTGAATATTTAAGTTTTTGAAAAGATCCCAATCAATAAGATATACTTATATTTCGCTTTATTCCTAATTTTAAGCCATGCAAATCAACGAAATTTTTAATCAGATTTTTGAATTAGAACTGATCCGGGAATTTGAAAAAAAGGCAAAACTTATTTTTGTAAAAGAAGGAGCTGTCATTCTTGATTTCGGAAAAACCGTTAGCATGGTTCCTATTGTTTTATCCGGGACATTAAAAATATCGAGATTGGACGAATCTGGCAGTGAATTGCTTCTTTATTATGTAAACAAAAAAGAGAGTTGCGCAATGACGTTTACTTGTTGCATGCAACAATTCCCTAGTGAAGTTAAAATCACCGCAGAAGAAGATACTGAGTTTTTAGCATTACCAATTACCGCAATGGACGAATGGATGATGAAATACCCAACTTGGAAAAGTTTTGTAATGAAAACTATCCGTACCCGTTTTAACGAACTTTTAAGTGCTATAGATCAGTTGGCCTTTCAGAAATTGGACGAACGCCTGGCTAATTACCTAAAAGAAAAATCTAAGGTAACAGGCTCAGCCTTGATCAACCTTTCTCATGAGCAAATTTCAATAGAAATGGCAAGCTCGCGAGAGGTAATTTCAAGGCTTTTAAAAAAGTTGGAAAACGAAAAAAAATTATTGCTTTACCGGAATCAAATTAAATTATTGCCAAATTTTTGGTAAACTTTTCCTAGCTATGTGACAATTGTCACTGACCGGTACTTTACATTGTTGCACCTTTGTTTTGTAGTGATAATTCCACAAATAAATCAAAGGCAATTAAAGTTACTTCAACAAAGAAAAAATCTTAACATCATGAATCATCAGATAGAAACCCAATGGATGGGTAAAATGCAGTTTAACGCTTTAATTAACGGACATACGGTAATAATGGATGCACCAGAAAGAGTAGGAGGGGAAGACCAGGGCCCAATACCTAAACCTTTTGTTTTATCGGCACTTTCTGGCTGTACCGGAATGGATATTGTTGCCATTTTGCGTAAGGCAGCCAAACAAGTTGATGATTTTAATATGAAGGTTACCGGTGAATTAAGCAAAACTGCGCCTATGCAGTACGTTGCTGTGCATGTAGTTTACAATTTTAAAGGTATTGCAGAAAACCAGCAGGATGCTTTAAATGCCGTAAATGATTCTCAAGAAAAATTTTGTGGTGTTAGTGATATGTTAAAGAAAGTTATACCTGTGACTTGGGAGGTGAATTATAATGATAAACAAATTTTTAACAATGGTGCAATATTGGAAACACAATTAAACTAATAAAAAATGTTACAGACAATCAAAAATATATTTGGTTTTGGGCCAACGATAAATTATAAACAACTTATAAAGAGCGGTGCGCAATTAATTGATGTGCGCACCATTGCGGAATTCAACAGCGGACATATTAAAGGTTCGTTAAATATTCCTTTGCAAATACTTTTGGATAATTTAGCTAAATTAAAAAGAGACAAACCGGTTATTGTTTGTTGTGCATCCGGTATGCGCAGTGCTTCGGCAAAAAATGTTTTAAAATCAAAAGGATTTACAGAAGTTCATAACGGTGGTTCTTGGGTTAGTTTGCAAAACAAAATCAGTTAATATGAAACAAAGACTTTTAACTGGCTGGACATTTACCCGTGGCGTGTATCTGGTATTGGGGGCAATAATTATTATACAATCTGTTATTCAAAACCAGTGGTTAGGTATTTTGTTTGGTACTTACTTTGCTTTAATGGGTTTGTTTGCATTTGGCTGTGCTGCTGGTAATTGTTTTGGTGGAAGCTGTAACGTGGAAACTAAAGGAAATACTAAGAACTTAAAGGATTAGAATAATATGGCAACGTTTTCAGAAATTATAAATTCAGACAAACCAGTTTTGGTCGATTTTTTTGCGGAGTGGTGCGGTCCATGCAAAATGATGAAACCCATTTTAGAGGAACTAAAGTCAAAGATTGGCGACAAAGCAACCATTATAAAAGTGGATGTTGATAAAAGTCCTCAGGCGTCAAATAAGTATAAAATACAAGGTGTGCCAACGCTAATGATATTTAAAAACGGTGAAATAAAATGGCGACAATCTGGTGTTGTTCCGGCAAATCAGTTGGAACAAATTATTAGGCAATATCAATAGTTAGTTGGTGTTTTTAAGGAAAATCTTCAAAAGACCTTCTCTAAAGTCAGCCTCAAAAGAATTCTTAATCGCTATTTGATTGTAAGCTATTTTTATGAAATTTGCGCTTTAATAATCAATCCGTTTTAATTGGAAATTTATATCACTTACTCCTTTTTTTTACTGCTACAGATTTGCTTTATTATACAGCTTTATTACCTGTTGGTTATTCAGGGCAAATTCCGCAGTTATCAAATAACCGATTTTAATAAACCCGCCGTACAAGAACCTGTTTCTATAATCATTTGTGCAAGGAATGAGGCTAAAAACTTAAGCAAATATCTGCCTGATATTTTAACCCAAAACTACCCGGTTTTCGAGGTTATTGTAGTAAACGATTGCTCTTTAGATGAAAGTGAGGATGTTTTACGGGTTTTTCAATCTCAGTACACAAATTTAAAGGTTGTAAAAATAACAGAACACCCAAGGTTTAAAACCGCCAAAAAGTTTGCGGTAACTTTAGGAATTAAAGCGGCCAGTAATGAGATTTTGCTGTTTACCGATGCCGATTGCAAACCTCAATCCAAAGATTGGATCAGTTTGATGGCTCAGCATTATAATGCTCCTCAAACCGAAATCGTTTTAGGGTATTCTCCATACCAAAAAGTCAAAGGGTTTTTGAATGCTTTAATTAGGTACGAAACTTTTCAGACGGCATTAAATTATTTTAGTTTTTCACTCGACGGAATGCCTTACATGGGCGTTGGCAGAAATTTGTCATACAAAAAGGCGTTGTTTTTCGAAGGTAAAGGGTTTGCCGCACATATGCACATTCCATCAGGCGATGACGATTTATTTGTGAACCAAAATGCGACACAAAGTAATACGGCTATTGAAGTAAGCGCCGCGTCTCATACTTGGAGCGAGCCAAAAGACACTTGGGCAAGCTATTGGAAACAGAAAACCCGCCACATTGGGGCCTCTAAAATATATAAAAGCAATCACAAGTTCAACTTAAGTTTACAAGCGCTATCGGCAATAGGTTTTTATCTTTTTTTGACCCTTTGTTTAGTTTTAAAAGTTGAGCTAATTGTAATATTGGCTATTTTTTTGTTCCGTTTTTTCTGTCAGATTTTTGTTTACTATAAATCTCTAGAAAAACTGAGATACAAAGATTTGATGTGGTGGTTTATAATATTAGATCCATTTTACTATATTTATTTAATAACGGTAAGTATAGCTAATCTCTTTATTAAGAAAACGACATGGAAATAAATCCGAATTTCTCTGATAATGCCAAAAACGATTTCTCTTTGGTTGAAAAAGCTAAAGAAGGAAATCAGAAAGCTTATGCCGAGTTAATGCAGCGTTATAAGGATTCTATATTTTTTATGGTGTTAAAAATGGTAAATAATAAGGATGATGCCATGGATATCACCGTTACTACTTTTGCTAAGGCTTTTGAAAACTTAGAAAAATACCGCCCAGATTATGCTTTTAGTACCTGGTTATTCCGGATTGCAACTAACGGCAGTATCGATTTTATCCGTAAGAAGAAAATTGCCACAACTTCAATTGACGGTATGGGTTACGATGGGACAGAAGACAAAGTTTTTGAGATAAAAAGCGATGGTTTGAATCCTGAGGAGCATTCTATAAAAAAACAACAGACAGAACAGTTAAAAGAAGTAATTGACAAACTTCCGCCAAGGTACAAAACGTTAATTGTCCTGCGATATTTTGACGAACTTTCCTACGAAGAAATTGCCGAACAACTGGATTTGCCTTTGGGTACTGTCAAAGCCCAATTGTTCAGAGGAAGAGATTTATTGTCAAACGTACTTACCCGCAGAAAAAAAAGCTTAAAAAGTGACTTCTAATTTAATTCAGCATTATTTTTCCGATTTAACACCCGCACAAATTAAGCAGTTTGATATGCTGTTTGATTTGTATCAAACCTGGAATTCGCAGATTAATGTGATTAGCCGTAAGGATATCGATTTGCTTTACGAAAGGCATATCCTACACTCTTTGGGCATTGCCAAAGTTTTGAGTTTTAAACCCGGACAAGATATTTTAGACGTTGGTACCGGAGGAGGTTTTCCGGGCATTCCGCTGGCAATTTTATTTCCCGAAACCAACTTTTTATTGGTCGATTCTATCGGCAAAAAAATTAAAGTGGTGAATGAAGTTGCTACTGCTATTGGTTTAACAAATTTAAAAGGTGTTCACAGTAGGGCAGAGCAGGTAGATCAGAAATTCGATTTTATAGTTTCGAGAGCAGTTACGCAGTTAAAAGATTTTTACCCTTGGATTCGTGGAAAGTTTAAAAAGGGATCCACTGGCGACTTTAAAAATGGCGTATTGTATTTAAAAGGCGGAGATTTAAAGGAGGAGCTAGAGGCATCTAAGCTAAAAGAAATCCAGCTTTTCCCTTTAGCAACGTACTTTAAAGAAGAGTTTTTTGATACTAAATATGTCGTTTACTTTCCCGCTCAATAAATATGTTGCACAAAATTGCCCTTACTTTTGTTAAAGGAATTGGTGACATCACCATAAAATCTTTAATAAGTTATTGTGGCAGTGCAGAGGAAGTTTTTAAAACAAAACAAAGCTCGCTCGAAAAAATCCCAGGTATTGGACCTAAAACTGCCCAATTGATTGCCAACCATGAAGCATTTGAAAGAGCTGAAAAAGAAATAGCTTTTATTGAAAAGTATAAAATAGAACCTATATTTTATACCGATAAAAACTATCCAAAACGTTTGAAAAACTGTGCGGATTCGCCAACATTGCTTTATTTTAAAGGCAAAGCCGATTTAAATAATCAGAAAATAATAGCCATTGTAGGTACGCGTAACGCAAGCGCTTATGGTAAAGCATTTTGTGAAAAATTGGTCGATGGATTAAAGGAACATAATGTTTTAATTGTGAGTGGTTTGGCTTACGGAATTGATGTAGCGGCACATAAAGCATCCGTAGCTATGAAACAGACTACCGTTGGAGTTTTGGGACATGGTTTAGATAGGATTTATCCAGCTTCGCATCGCTCGGTTGCGGAAAGTATGCTTGCGAATGGAGGTTTATTAACGGAGTTTCCTTCTCAGACTAATCCCGATCGTCAAAACTTTCCGAAAAGAAACCGAATAATTGCAGGTTTAGCTGATGCCGTAGTTGTTGTTGAAGCCGCAAAAAAAGGCGGAGCATTAATTACTGCTGAAATTGCAAATTCTTATAATAAAGATGTTTTTGCCCTACCCGGTAAAATTGATGACGAGTTTTCTGAAGGATGTAACTTCTTGATTAAAACCAATAGAGCAAATTTAATTACTCGGCCCGAAGATGTCGAGTATATAATGGGCTGGCAGGCGAGCTCGGTATTACAAAAAAAGGAAGCGCCGAAGCTATTCCTTGATCTAACGAAAGAAGAATTGGCAATTGTTGACCTTATAAAAGAAGCAAAAACAATAGCTATTGATGATTTGCAGCTAAAACTTGATATGCCCCAAAGCAAGCTGGCGATGTTATTGTTGAATTTGGAAATGCAATCCGTAATTATTGCGCTTCCAGGGCGAGTTTATAGATTGAATTGAACCGTTATTACTTCCCAACCATCACGCCGGGCTTATTAATAATCGGGATTTTAATCAAGTTGGATTCCACGATGCTTTCGGGTAAAAAGATGAATTTTTTATCAAAAATCTCTCTTCCAATATAATAGCTTACCCAATATTCATTGGTTAAACCGAATACCTGCTCATCAATCGCTTCAATTTTAGCAAAGGAATGAGCTTCCATTTTATCAATCATGTGCCTTAATACGGATGTTTTAACATCTTCACCATCTTTTAAACCGTAACCTTTTGACGTAATTAAAACGGTTTCAATGGCCACGTTTTTAAGGTTGATAATGTAAACGTTCCAATTTTTACTGTTGGGGCTCGCGTCTTCTAAAACTACCGCAACGGCAATGTCTTCAACAATATGTTCTGGAATGTCTTTTTTCATTATATAAAGGCTTAAGGCTTAAAGCTAAAG
The DNA here is from genome assembly GCA_035496935.1 of Pelobium sp. Lineage (GTDB taxonomy): Bacteria > Bacteroidota > Bacteroidia > Sphingobacteriales > Sphingobacteriaceae > Pseudopedobacter. The sequence continues at coordinate 273,449 of DATJED010000023.1, forward strand.
GTAGAAAGGCTTTTAAAGCAGTAAGCTTAGTAACATAAAACAATTGCAAAATCCTATAGTTAGCTAAATACATTAGTGAGCTTTGTGCTTTCAGCCTTTAGCCTTCCGCTTAACAAAACTATTTTTTCTTCGCCACAACTTTCTTCTTGGCCGGTGCTTTCTTAGCTTTTGTTTCAAATGCATCAGGAACTTGTTCGGTAATCAGTTTTTTAACATCATCCAAAGAAACTTGTTTTAAATCTTCTGGCGTATATTTTTCTCCAGTGGCTGGATTTTTGCCCAATTTCAACATCTGTTTTCCGAATCTGATGAAAGGTCCCCAACGACCGTTTTCAATGGCGATTTTTTCCTTTTCCCATTGCTGAATATAGCGGTTTGATTCTTTTTCGATCTTGGCAGATATCAATTCTTCAATTTCTGCTTTGGATAAATTATCGAAATTATAACGAACAGGAACGTTTATAAACAAATCCTTCCATTTTAAGAAAGGCCCAAACCGTCCTCTTCCTTTAGTAACCGGTTCTCCTTTATAACTGGCAACAGGCGCATCGGCTTCAATTTTTTCATTGATAATTTCCTCTGCCCGTTTTTGATCTACCTCTAAAGCGTTTTCGTTTTTAGGGATGGAGATATAAGTTTCTCCCCACTTAACGTAAGGACCAAACCTGCCTACACCTACAGAAACTTCTTTTCCCTGATAATCATTCAGCGAAAAAGGGAGTTTAAATAGCTCCAAAGCATCATTTAAACTAACAGATTCTATGGATTGCGATTTTAACAAGCTGGCGTAAATTGGTTTTTCTTCGTCGTCAGCCTCTCCAATTTGTACCATTGGACCAAATCTGCCAACCCGGGTATAAACGTTTTTTCCCGATTTTGGATCAACGCCTAATAAACGCTCACCACTTGCTCTGTCGGCGTTCTCTAAAGTATGCTCAACTTCTAAATGAAAAGGCTGATAAAAGTTTTTAAGCATGGTGGTCCACTCTTTGTAACCTTGCGCAATTTCGTCAAACTCTTTTTCCACGTTTGCGGTAAAGTGGAAATCCACAATACCTTTAAAATGCTCCACTAAAAAATCGTTTACTACCGCACCAATATCAGTTGGAAAAAGCTTTCCTTTCTCGGCTCCGGTAATTTCAGACTTGGTCTGTTTTTTTATTTCGCCGTTTTTAAGCTGGATAACTTGATAGTTCCGCTGTTTTCCCTCGCGGTCTTCTTTTACTACATACCCGCGATTTTGCACCGTTGAAATAGTAGGAGCGTAGGTTGACGGACGACCGATTCCCAACTCTTCCAGCTTTTTAACTAAAGCAGCTTCGCTATATCTTGCAGGCGGGCGACTAAAACGTTCGGTAGCATTTAATTCTACCAAATTTAAAGCCTGTCCTTGGTTTAAAGGCGGAAGCAGTGTGTTTTCTGATTTATCATCCAAATGGGCATCAGATTCTTCGTCCTCACTTTCTAAATAAACCTTTAAAAAACCGTCGAATTTAATTACTTCGCCGTTTGCGGTAAGTTCTTCTTTTCTGGTGCTGATGCCAATTTTAGCGGTTGTTTTTTCGATAATAGCCTCGCTCATTTGCGATGCGATTGATCTTTTCCAAATCAGTTCATACAAGCGTTTTTCAGATGAATCTCCGTCTGTTAAGGTATGCCATTCAAAATGGGTCGGACGTATCGCTTCATGCGCTTCCTGTGCGCCAGCGGATTTAGTTTTAAACTTCCTTGGCTCTAAATATTTTTCACCATAGGCAGATTTAATCTCCTGAGCTGCGCCCTGTATTGCCGTTTCGGATAAGTTTACCGAGTCGGTACGCATATAGGTTATTTTACCTGTTTCGTAAAGTTTTTGCGCAACCGTCATGGTTCTGGATACAGAAAAGCCTAACTTTCTACTTGCTTCTTGTTGCAAGGTAGAAGTGGTAAACGGTGCGGCCGGGTTTCTTTTTAACGGCTTAACATCTAAACTATTGACTTTAAAGTTTGCCTTGGCACAATCTTCTAAAAATTGTTGTGCATCAGCTTCTTTATCAAATTTTCCTGATAATTCGGCTTTAAAAAGTTCTTTCTTATCGGTAGAAAAAACGGCGACAACACGGTAAGCCGCGGTGCTTTCAAAAGCGTTAATTTCTCTTTCGCGGTCAACAATTAATCTTACAGCGACAGATTGCACTCGTCCGGCAGATAAGGATGGTTTTACTTTTTTCCATAAAACCGGAGAAAGTTCAAAACCTACCAATCTATCTAAAACCCGTCTGGCTTGTTGTGCGTTTACCAAATCGTAATTTATTTTTCTCGGATTTTCAATTGCTTTTAAAATAGCTGGTTTAGTTATCTCATGAAAAACAATACGTTTGGTGTTTTCTTCTTTAAGTCCTAAAGACTCATATAAATGCCAAGAAATGGCCTCTCCCTCGCGGTCCTCATCGGATGCTAGCCATACCATCTCTGCAGATTTTGCTAACTTCTTTAATTCCGCAACTAAACTTTTCTTATCAGATGAAATCTCATAATGTTGTTTGAAACCATTATTTACTTCAATTGCGCTGTCATCTTTCTTTAAATCACGGATATGGCCGTAGCTTGATTTTACTAAAAAATCTTTGCCCAAATATCCTTCTATGGTTTTGGCTTTCGCCGGAGATTCTACAATAAGTAAGTTTTTTGCCATTTAGATTTTAGATTTTAACGCAAATAAAGGATAATAAATTTAGTAATCCCAAATTTTACGCAATAACGTTTATTTAAATAATTTGGTTTGGTTCAAAAAGGAAATCAAAAATTTAGTCCAGTTAACCATAAAATATTGATTCCGCCTTAAAACAAAACAAGCTTCTTATTTTTGTAAGAAGCTTGTTTTTATAGCTTTAGTTATGCATCATTCTGATGAATGACGCCAACTTTGCCTTCATTTGTCGTCGGTCAACTATAAAGTCTAAAAAACCATGTTCTAAAACAAATTCAGAAGTCTGAAAACCTTTTGGTAAATCTTTTTTGATGGTTTCTTTAATTACCCTTGGGCCGGCAAAGCCAATTAAAGCGCCGGGTTCTGCAATATTAATGTCGCCAAGCATAGCGTAAGATGCTGTTACTCCGCCAGTTGTAGGGTCTGTTAATAAAGAAATATAAGGTATTTTCGCCTGACTTAAAAGGGCTAATTTTGCTGATGTTTTTGCCATCTGCATTAAAGAAAATGCAGCTTCCATCATTCTGGCACCGCCAGATTTTGAGATCATTAAAAATGGAATCCTGTTTTTTATGCAATAATCAATACTCCTTGCAATTTTTTCTCCTACTACAGAACCCATTGAGCCCCCAATAAAAGTAAAATCCATACAGGCAATTACTAAATCTTGGCCTTCAATTTGTCCGTGGGCAGCTCTTAATGCGTCTTTTAATCCTGTTTTTTTGTATGAATCTGCTAAACGTTCTGGGTAACTTTTAGAATCGGTAAAATCCAAGGGATCTCCAGACGTTAAATTAGCAAATAGTTCAACAAAGCTATTGTTATCAAAAAGTACCTCAAAATATTCTTTAGAGCCAACTCTTAAATGATAATCGCAATATTGGCAAACGTATTTATTTTCAACTTGTTCTGAGTAGTGTAATGCTTTTTTACAGTTTGGGCACTTGTTCCATACTCCATCAGGTGCTTCTTTTTTCTCTTCGGTAGAGGTGGAAATGCCTTTTGTATTTCTTTTAAACCAAGCCATATATTAAAATAGTGTGGCTACAAAGAAACGAAATTTTGCTGAAAATGTTTAGAATCTTATCTGTATCTATCGAGATTGTCGCTTTGCTGTTTATTTTAAGGCTTATTATCAACCACTTTAATATTTTTTTATAACTTCGAGCCTAAGAAACAATTAACAAAAATGAGTTTAAAAGATTTTAAAGGAGTTATTACAGGAGACCAAGTTCAGGAGCTTTTTGAAGTAGCAAAAAAACATCAATTTGCCTTGCCTGCTGTAAATATTATTGGAACTGATTCTTTGAATGCAGTTTTAGAAACAGCGAAAGCGGTTAATTCGCCGGTTATAGTGCAACTGTCTAATGGTGGTGCGCAATTTTATGCCGGTAAATCATTACAAAATGATAAATTACAAGCTTGTATTTTAGGTGCTATTTCGGCAGCACAACACGTACATTTAGTTGCTGAGCATTACGGAGTAGCGGTAATTTTACACACCGACCACTGCGCTAAAAAGCTTTTGCCTTGGTTAGACGGATTGTTGGATGCTAGCGAAAAGCATTTTGCGCAACATGGCATTCCTCTTTTCTCTTCTCACATGATAGATTTATCTGAAGAGCCAATTGAAGAAAATATTGAAATCTGTAAAAAGTACCTACAGCGCATGAGCAAAATGGGTATGACTTTAGAGATTGAGCTCGGTGTAACAGGTGGTGAAGAAGATGGTGTAGATAATACCGATGTTGATTCATCAAAACTATATACCCAGCCAGAAGAAGTGTCTTATGCTTATGAAGAATTAAGCAAAATTAGCGACAAATTTACAATTGCAGCGGCTTTTGGGAACGTACATGGAGTTTACAAACCAGGTAACGTAAAATTGCAACCGGTAATTTTAAATAACTCTCAAGCTTATGTAAAAGAGAAATTCAGTTTGTCTGCTGAAAAACCAATTAATTTTGTTTTCCACGGTGGTTCTGGTTCTTCGCAAGAAGAAATTAGAGAAGCAATTTCTTACGGTGCGATTAAAATGAACATTGATACTGATATGCAGTGGGCTTTTTGGGAAGGTGTTTTAAATTACTACAAATCTAAGGAAGCTTATTTACAAGCACAGATTGGTAGCCCGGATGGCGACGATTCTCCGAACAAAAAATACTACGATCCTCGTGTTTGGTTAAGAAAAGGCGAAGAACAGTTTGTTAAAAGGTTAACTGACGCTTTCGCGGATTTAAACTGTTTAGACGTAAATTCTAAATTATAATATTTGCATAATCCCAAATAAACGATAAAGTTTTTAGGGAACTTAAATAGCACTATGGATTATTCCATGGTGCTATTTTCTTTTATAAGTTTTGTTTTCTGAACATACAAATCGGTAGTCGAATTAAACTAATCCAATTTTTTAATCACCCTTGCTGGATTGCCAACGGCCATTGAATTATCTGGGACATCTTTAGTTACTACTGAACCTGCACCTATAACACAGTTGTTGCCAATGGTTATACCGGGTAAAATAATTGTGCCGCCACCAATCCAAACATCGTTACCAATGGTAATAGGTTTTCCGTATTCTAAGGTTTTTCGAAGTTCTTTATCAATAGGGTGGGTGGCGGTGTAAAGCTGTACGCCTGGCGCAAGCATTACATCATTGCCAATAATTACTTTGGCAACATCAAGCACTACGCAGTTAACGTTAAAATAAACACGTTCGCCACAAGTGATGTTATATCCATAATCGCAGTGAAAAGGTGGCTCAATGTATAAGCTTTTTGTGCCGTTTGGGATAAGTTCCTTAATAACCTGCTTTGCGGTTTTAGTAACCAAATATTCGGTGACGTTTAATTGCCTTAACAGGCGTTTTGCAGTTCTACGGTCTTTTACCAGTTGCTCGTCGTTTGCGTTATATAGCTCGCCGGCTATCATTTTTTCTTTTTCTGTTTTCATTATTTTGTTAGTAAAAAACGCTTAACAAAAAACGGAAAGAGTTAGCTCTTTCCGTTTAAATATATTTATAAAAATTGTTAATACTTATCAGTACTAATCTTTTCTTCCGCCAAAAACAGAGAAACTTACATAACGTTTGGGGTTTGCTTTTACATCAATCATTAAATTATCCAAATTTTTAGCGGAGTTGTTTAAATTATCGTAAAGCTTGCTGTCATTTAATAAAAGCGCAATAGAGCCTGTTCCGTTATTTATTTTATCAACCGTAGCCTGCAATTCTGTAACAGCTTTGTTTGCATTATCAATAGTAGTTTGTATCTGCGTTTTAGCTAACTGGTTGGAAAACGAATCCATGTTGGTCATGATTGAGGTAATCCGCTCGTTATTGTTTTTAAGGTTGTTTGAGATAGATTCGGCATTAGCCATAATTACATCAATCCTTCTGGCTTGGATAGTGACCGATCCATCTACAGTTTTTGATGTTGATTCCAAGGTCTCTAAAGTTCGGGCAATGCTGGCGAAACTTCTATTTACGTTTTTCTGAAAATCGGGATTAAGTATGGTATTAACAGAAGTAAGCAAAGAATCTAATTTAGCGATAATCACCTGCGCTTTCTTTTGTACGGGTTCTACTTTTTCTAAAAGGTTGGCCTGCACATTGGCATTTAAGGTATCTCCATCATTTGCGTACTTTAAGCTATTGCCTAAATCAAAAACCACGGCTTTGCTACCTAATAAATCGGTGCTTTCTAAACGGGCAACGGTATTTGTAGGAATTGCGTATTGCGGGTCAATTTTAAACTGCGCTAAAATTTGCCCGTTTTCTTGCAAGGTAAGTGCAGATACACGCCCAACTTGGTAACCGTTTACTAAAACTGGTTTAGAGACTGCTAAACCATCTACCTTATCGTATTTCGCGTAAAACTCGTTTTCGCTGGAAAAGATGTCGTTTCCTTTTAAAAAATTATAGCCTACTATAAATATAGCAATTGCGAGTGCGGCTAAAATACCTACTTTGGTTTCGTTAGAGATTTTCAAATGGAATTGATTTAGTTAAACCTTTAAATTAATTTTAATTTTCAACCAGTTTTTTATACCGGGTAATGGCGGTTAAAATGTTGTCTACGATTTCGGCCTGACCTTCCTCAGAATTGATGTATCTCTCTTCTGTTGGATTACTGATAAAACCTATCTCTGTTAAAATAGCAGGCATCCCAGCTCTTTGTAAAACAGCCAAACCCTGCTCTTTAACGCCTCTGTCAACCCTGCCCGATTTCACGTACTCCTCTTGCACTAATGATGCCAGTTTTATGCTCTGATCTCTAAAGGCATTTTTCATTAAAGAAAAAATAATGTAGCTCTCAGGGTCATTAGGGTCGAAACCATCGTAATTGCTTTTGTAATCTTTTTCTAAAAGGATAGAAGCATTTTCTCTGATTGCAACATCCTGTTCGGCCAAACGGTTATAACCCGCAACAAAGGTTTCTGTTCCTCTAGTATCCGGATTAGGGATACTTCTGTAAACAGCCTTACCGTTTACAACAAAACGCCGTCTAACTAAAGGCATGGAGTTACAGTGGATAGATATGAACAAATCTGCTTTCTCTCTGTTAGCAATACCAATTCTGTCATAAAGCTTCACAAATACGTCTGTTTTTCTGGTATATACCACTCTAACGCCTGGTAGCTTATCTTCAATCGCTTTGCCCAATTTTAATGCTACTTCTAATGCTACATTTTTTTCTTTAGAAATTGCACCATGAGTAGCGCCATCTTCACCACCATGTCCCGCATCAATTACAATGGTTTTAACTTTTGAACCTGTGGATAAATATTTTATTTCATCATCGGATTTAAGGGAACTAAATAACAGAAAACTAAAAGTTGTTAGTATTAAACATTTAATAAACCTTCTTGATGTTGTAATTTTCATTAATTTTGGACGTTTTTTGATAACCTTTGCTTGCAAAAATATTATTCTTATTCGATTTTGAAATTTAACTATATATTTTTTACATGTGTCTTACTATTTGTAAACATCGGTACTAAAGCTAATGTCTTGTTGGCGCAAGATACACTAAAAAATATAGTGACAACCGATAGTGTTTCTGTTGCAACCGATAGCACCATTGTTGTTAAAACGGATAGCCTGAAAAAAAAGTCTAAAGCGGGGGAAATTACCGATGTTATAAAAGCTGTTGCGTCTGATTCCTCATTTTATGATGTAAAGGAAAATATGATGTACCTTTTTGGTAACGCCAGAATTACCTACGGCGAAAGCCAGGTTGATGCAGGTTATATCAAGGTTGATTATAAAAAAAATACTGTTTTTGCAAAAGGAATCACGGATTCTTTAGGACATTTTTCTGGCTTACCTATCTTTAAAGATCCATCTCAAGGTACGTTAACTGCCGATTCTGTTTTTTACAACTTTAAAACTGCAAAAGGAAAAATTTTTCAGGTTTATTCTGAACAGGATGGAGGCTATATTACCGGAGGAAAAATTAAAAAGCAGGTAAACGACGAAGTTCACATGCAGAACGTGGTCTACTCTACCTGTGATTTGCCTTCGCCACATCAGCATTTCGGCATTGTAATTACTAAGGGGATAGCCACAGAAAACCAAATAGTGACCGGACCGGCCTATATGTTTATTGAGGACGTTCCGCTTCCGTTTATTTTACCCTTCGGTTTTTTTCCGAAACCTAATAAAAGAGCATCGGGAATTATGTTGCCGCAAGTAGGTGAGGATGCAACTTTGGGTTTTTTCCTGCGTGATTTCGGTTATTATATCGGTTTAAACGATTATTGGGATTTAACCCTAAAAGGAGGTGTTTACTCAAAAGGTTCATGGGAAACTAATGCCGCAAGCCGTTATACCAAACGCTATAAATACAGCGGAAACCTTTATTTATCTTACTCTTCACGGAAATATGGTGTAGAGGGGACCGAAGAGTTCGAACATCCGACAAAAGATTTTCAGATCAGGTGGTCGCACCAACAAAATCCAAATGCTCGTCCCGGAACAAATTTTGGGGCATCGGTGAACGCGAGTACAAGAGGCGCTTTTAGAAATGTGCCCGGTTATAGCTATCAGCAAATTGTGCAAAACCAATTGAGTTCAAGTATCTCATACAGTAAAAACTGGGCAAATTCGCCTTTCAGTTTAACTACGGCTTTAACGCATAGTCAGGATTTATCAAGCGGAACAGTGTCTTTAAGTTTGCCGAGCTTAAACTTTAGTATGACCACTTTAAACCCTTTTGATTCAAAAGATAGGGTTGGCGAACAAAAGTGGTATCAAAGAATTGCGGTAGGTTATTCTATGCAGGCAGATAACCAATTAAGTACGTTTGATTCTTTATTGTTTAAAAAAGAGAGCTTAAAAAGGGTGCGTAGCGGTATACAGCACAATATCCCAATTTCGATGTCTTCTAAAGTGTTTAAATTTTTCCAGTTTAGCCAAAGCGTTAATTATAGCGAGAAATGGTATTTCCAGACCATTAGAAAGCATTACGTTGCAAGGCCAACCAGCACCGGAACCATCGATTCTACTGCAACAGATACCATCCCTGGTTTTAGAAGAGCATCTGAATACAGCGTAGGCGGAAGTTTGAACACCAAAATTTACGGCATGGTGAATTTCAAAAAGGGTAAGCTGATGGCTATTCGGCATGTGATTACGCCAAACATCGGGTTTTCTTACCGGCCAGATTTTGGTCAATCAAAGTTTGGTTATTATGACAGCTTGCAGGTTAATCAGTATGGCGAAAAAAGAGCTTATTCCATTTTTGAAAACAGCTTGTACGGCGGGCCTGGGAACGGGAGAAGTGCCGCAATAAATTTTGGTCTTGATAACAATATTGAAATAAAAGTGCGAAGTACAAAGGATACCACCAATAACGGCATTAAAAAAATCCCGATTTTACAGGGATTATCAATAAACGGTTCATATAATTTCGTTGCTGATAGTATGAAACTTTCGCAGTTGAGTTTTGGCGGACGAACGTTTTTTACCGAAAAACTGGGTGTCAGTTTCTCCGGATCCTTAGACCCTTATGTTTTTTACAAAGAAACCGTGAGCGGGAGGTTACAAGGTAGAGATATTGATAGATATACCTGGCAAGACGGAAAGTTGCCCCGCTTAACCAACTTCAATTTTTCATTTGATTATAGTTTGAATTCCAGTTCGCTGGGTAAAAATAATAAGGCCAACAATCCGCCACCACAGCAAAACAACGGCGATTTATATAACAGAGTTAATGCCCAACAGGCAGAACAGCTTCAGCAAATCAGCAGAAATGCAAACGCCTTTGTTGATTTTAACATTCCTTGGAATCTTAGTTTTTATTACAACTTCAACTATTCCAACAATGGTCTGGATAAGCAATTGGTGCAAACTTTAAATGCCAACGGCGATTTTAATTTAACGCCAAAATGGAAAGTGCAGTTTAACACCGGTTACGATTTTAGAAACAATGCCATCAGTTTAACTTCTTTTTCGATTTACAGAGATTTACATTGCTGGGATATGTCCATCCGCTGGATTCCTTTTGGTCCATACCAAAGTTATAGCGTAGATTTAAGGGTTAAATCGTCTATTTTGCAGGATTTAAAATTGAGCAAAAGAAGAGAATACTACAATCAGTTTTAATCATGCAGGCAGAACTAATTACCATAGGCGATGAAATTTTAATTGGGCAGATTGTTGATACAAATTCTGCTTGGATAGCTACCGAGCTTAATAAAATTGGTATTAAGGTAAAACAAATTAGCTCCGTTTCTGATGATGTATTGCATATTTTAACCGCTTTAGCCGAGGCAGAACAAAGGGCAGATATTATTTTGATTACCGGAGGTTTAGGGCCTACAAAAGACGATATCACTAAAAAAACTTTAGCCCAATACTTCAGTTGCGATGAATTTGTTTTAGACCAGGCAACTTTGGAAATCGTAGAACGCATTTTTGCAAAATACAACCGCCCGCTATTAGATGTTAATATTCAGCAGGCAATGGTTCCTAAAGTTTGCGAAGTGGTTTTAAATCAGCAGGGCACTGCACCAGCAATGCTTTTTAGAAAAGGAAAAAAAATATTCGTTTCTATGCCCGGCGTACCTTACGAGATGATGAACATCATGAGCAGTTCGGTAATTCCCTTGATTCAGAAAGCTTATCATTTGCCAGCCATTTATCATCAAACTATTTTAACAGCAGGCGTTGGCGAATCTTTTTTAGCCGAAATTTTAGAACCCGTTGAAGCCAGCCTTCCTAACTATATTAAGTTGGCTTATCTGCCAAAATTGGGTTCGGTGAGGTTACGTTTAAGCACTACCGAACATGCTTCTTTGGAAGTTATCAAAGAAGTTAACGCTTTCGCTGAGAAAATAATCGAGGCTATCCCTAATTATTGGATTTCAAAGGAAGACCTTCCTATTGAAAAAGTTATTTTGAACCTAATGCAGGAAAAATCGCTGACTTTATCCGTGGCTGAAAGCTGTACTGGTGGCGAAATTGCAAAAACCATTACGCAACATGCTGGCTGTTCTTCGGTGTTTTTAGGAGGCGCAGTTACCTATTCTAATCGACTAAAAGAAAAAGTATTGGACGTAAAAGCCGAAACATTGAACAAACTTGGTGCGGTAAGCGAGGAAACGGTTAGAGAAATGGCAGAAGGATGCTTGGCAAATTTTGGTTCGGATTATAGCGTAGCCGTTAGCGGAGTTGCCGGGCCAGATGGAGGCACTGCCGAAAAACCAGTTGGCACCGTTTGGATTGCGGTTGGAAATAAAAACGAGGTGATTTCCCAGAAATTCACTTTCGGCAATAAGCGAATCCAAAATATTGAAAGAGCCACTATGGCAGCTTTTACCCTTTTATTCAGATTTTTAAAATCAAATAGTTAAGTATCTTCAGTAAAAAATAGCTTAACATATCTAGGGCTAAAAAAAACTCACACCTAGTTGTTCAAATTTTCCGTAAAACAGTTTGGCATTTGTTGAAGTTAAAAGCATTATATTATTAATTTTGATCTAAAACTTATAAAATCCATGGCTCAATACGAACTTTTATTACCAAAGATGGGTGAGAGCGTTGCGGAAGCAACAATTATTAAATGGGATAAGCAACCTGGAGATCAGATAGAAATTGACGAGATTGTTTTAGAGATTGCTACAGACAAAGTTGATTCTGAGGTTCCATCGCCCGTTATCGGTAAATTAGTGAAGCAACTGTTCAAAGAAAACGAGGTTGCACAGGTTGGCGATGTGATCGCGATTATAGAAGTTGATGGGGGTGAGGACGCCACAGAAGCGATAAGAGAAGAAATAAGCGTTCCTGAAGACCTTAAAACCGAAGAAGTTAAACCAGAAGATATTCCCTTTATACCCCAAGAAACGGAGCCAGAAGAAAAAAAAGAACAATCTGATTTTTCATCGTCAGAGAGGTTTTACTCGCCTTTGGTCAAAAGTATCGCACAAGAGGAAGGAATAAGTGCTGCCGAGTTAGATCAGATTAAAGGTTCTGGAAACGATGGCAGGGTAACAAAGGATGATCTGCTGGGCTATATCGCTAACCGAGGAACGCAACCTAACGCAACCAGCGCTTATACTGAGCCAAAAATATCAGAGGAAGAAATTAGAGAAAGGCAATCATCAGCGTCAGAAACTCCGGTCTTTGCCCCAATATCGTCTAGCAAAACGCTGTCTGATGAAATTATTGAAATGGATCGTATGCGTAAAATAATTGCGGAGCACATGGTTGCCAGTAAGGAAATAGCGGCACATGTAACCTCTTTTGTTGAAGCGGATGTAACCAATTTAGTGTTATGGAGAGACAAAGTCAAAAGTGCTTTTGAAAAACGTGAGGGCGAAAAAATTACTTTCACCCCGATTTTTGTAGAGGCTGTTGCTAAAGCTATTAAGGATATGCCAATGATCAATATTTCTTTAAACGGTAACCAGATTATCAAGAAAAAAGATATTAATATTGGTATGGCGGCCGCTTTGCCAAATGGTAATTTAATTGTTCCGGTTATAAAAAACGCAGATCAACTAAATTTGGTTGGCCTAACTAAAGCCGTAAATGATTTAGCAAAAAGATCTAGAGATAATAAACTACAGCCAGATGAGGTAAAAGGTGGAACTTTTACATTAACAAATATCGGTGGATTTGGCAATATAATGGGGACGCCAATTATTAACCAGCCACAAGTAGCTATTTTGGCAGTTGGAGCCATTAAAAAGAAACCTGCCGTTTTAGAAACCCAATATGGCGATGTAATCGCAATCAGGCATATCATGTACCTTTCACTTTCTTACGACCACAGAATTGTGGATGGCGCTTTGGGTGGTAGTTTTGTGAAGCGAGTTGCCGATTATTTGGAGCAATGGGATGTGAATAGGGAAATATAGTTAGGAAGCTGAAAGCTTAAGGCTTAAAGCGCAAGCTTGTAGATGTAGAACAATGATATTTTTAATTAAACGGGCTATTCCTAACTAAGAATAGCCCGTTTCATTTGATTCGGAAAAATTAATTTTCTTTAGTTGGGGCAGTTTGAGCTTGTTGTGCTTTTAATTCTTTGGCTTTAGCTTTCTGCTCATCAGTTAATGTAGCTTTTACAACATCGTTGTATTTTTTGCTAATTGCTTTCATTTGTTCGGCATCCGGAGCATTACCTTTTCCAGCAGTAGCTTTTAATGCATCAACCGATTTAAGCTTTTCTACTTGTGCGTTGTAAATAGTAGTTTTTTGTTCAGCAGAAAGAGAAAGATTTTTTTCCATCATTTCTGTTGATTTTGTAGCTCTTTCTTCAGGAGATTTCTTTTGTGCAAAACCGGTAGCGCTTACTGCTACAAAAAGGGCAATTGATAAAATGTATTTTTTCATTTTTAAGAGATTTATTCCCTTATGAATTTAAAAAGCAAAAAAGGTTTAACACTAATAATTATTTTTTTTCTTGCTGTAACTGGCTGATTGAACGTTGCATCTGCGATATCATTGTAGTTAAACTTTCCATTGTGGGTTCCGGTGTTGGTTGTGGCATTTCTGTAGAAATATAACCTTTCGCTCTCCAGATTTCCATAATTTCGTTGGGTGTAATATAATAAGGCTCATACACTTGATTGTCGGAAACTAACTTCAAACCCTTGTCGGCTTTTATTTTAGAACCTATTCGCTTATAAACCACTCCTTCATTGCTGCTAATCACTACAGCGGTTTCTCCTACTTTTAAGTCGTTCCAGTTTTCAACGTATTCAGAAATAATAATTGACCCTGAAGGTAACGGCAACATGGAATCGCCCTTAATTTCGAAAGCCCGATAAGTACCCTGTTTAAATATCGGCAAAGAAAACTTTGGTAATGATGCCACATATTCAGGATCACTGTAGCCGTTTAAATAACCTGCACTGGCTTTAACTGGCACCAGTTCGATGTTTTCGTTATCATCTTTATCAACAGTAATGCTTAATATACGTACGTTAGAAGCATCTCCTTTTGGTTTCGGTTTCCAATGTGCATCAATTTTTTCGTTGATAAGCTCATCAATACTTAGCTCAAAAAAGTCGGCAAACTTTTTTAACAGTTCATACTTAGGGTCGGCCCGTTCTTCTTCATAAGCGCCTACCAATGATCTTTTTATGTCCATTGAGTCGGCAAACTGCTGTTGCGTAAGCCCTTTCTTTTTTCTTAAAAACTTGATGTTTTCTGATATTTTTCCCATTTCAAAAAAATATTTGTTTTTACTAAAAATGTTAGTATTTTTATGCCAATAAAATTAGTAATTATTTTTTGATTTAGAAAAGGAATTTTAAATCATTTTTTAAGCCTTGTAGTATGAGCACTTTAACCATTAGAAAAAGCAATAACGGCAACATGAAAAAGTATGTATTTATAGTAACCGACCGTAACAGGCATAATTTACATGTAGGCTTAAGCGCAGATATTTTAAAAACAATGGACTTTTATAAAAAAATGCCAAGTTTAATGTTTGATGCCAGCCAGCAGTTGACCCGTTTGGTTTATTTTGAGGAATTGAATGATGAGGCTTCTGCAACCATAAGGTTTAATATCCTCAATAAATATACCCGCATCCAAAAAGAAAGAATGGTTAGATCTGTAAATAGAGAATGGTTAGATTTAACTGTTGCCTTAAACCATGAAAATTTAGTAAATACAGTACGGTTGCCCCAGCATGTTTTAAGTTTTGCGTCTTAAAAAAAGAAAAAAATGTTAGAACGAATATTTTGAGTGCTATGTCTTTGATTTTTTGTCATTGTTCTGTTGTCTCAAATCTTTGTCTTAGCTATATTTTAGCTTTTCAATATTTCGGATAGAAAAAATATTCTAATTATCCGTATATAAAAATTTCAATATTTGTTACTTTGCGTAATAATATTGATGATGTTTATTCCTTTTAACAAATGAGGCCTTTTTATAAATTATTGATTTTATTTATAGGCTTCCTAATTATTTTCCAAAAAGCTTCTGCTCAGAACGTTACTAATGAAGGATTAGAGTTTTGGCTATGCTTCCCGGATCATGTACCGTCGGAAGATAAGCTGGCAACAATGTCATTATTTATTACGTCAAAAAATAACTCAAGCGGTATAGTATCTTGTGGCAATTATTCTCAATCCTTTACAGTACAAGCAAATACAGTTGAGGAAATATTTGTTCCACGTAATGTGTCTTTTCTTGGTTCGGGTAGTGGAGTTTTTAAAAATAAGGGAATAAAAGTAAAAGTAGATGAAGGAAAAGGCAAGGTTGTGGTTTATGCACACGTTTTCGCTGGTTTTAGGTCTGCTGCAACTTTAGTTTTACCTTATGAAGCTTTGGGCAGAAAACATTTTGCCATGGCTTATGACCAAGAACCTGCAGGTTATCCAGACTTTCATTCTCAATTAGAGGTGGTAGCGGTTGAACCAAATACAACCATCAATATTAAACCTGTTGTAAACGGAATTCCTCAGCCGGCATTTTCACAAACATTGGTTAACCCGGGAGATGTTTATCAATACCAAAATATCCAAGATATTACTGGAACGTTGGTGGAGGTTGACTCGGTAACTTCTGGTTGTAAGCGAATTGCAGTGTTTTCTGGCAGTTCAGGGATGGCGATCAGTACCCCAACTTGCAACGTTTTTCCGGATCACCCATCCTTGGATCCGCTGTTGCAACAACTTTATCCGATTGAAAGCTGGGGCAAAACTTTTCCGTTGATTCCGTTTTATAACAGAAATGCTGGCAGTATTTATCGGGTAATTGCGTCAGAAGATAATACAACTGTAACTGTAAATGGCATAACGACAGTTTTAAACGCTGGTAAGTTTTACTCTTCGCCACCTATTACTTCGGCTTCATTAATTAGGGCTGATAAGCCCATTTCGGTTGCACAGTTCGCCATTAGTCAGTTTTGTGCGGATAGTAGAAATGAATTTGCGGATGTTATTCCTAGCGATCCGGACATGGTGATTTTAAACCCATTGGAGTATAGTATTGATAGAATTACTTTATATTCTTCCTCAAAATTGGCCATTACCGAGCAATATTTAAATGTTGTGATCCCCACTGCAAAAGTTTCATCCTTTACAATTAATAAAAATAATTTTTCGGGTAGTTTTTCTCCGGTGCCAACTGCTACGGATTATTCTTATGCACAAATTGCTTTGACGGGTATGGGGTCAAATTTTAGTTTAGCAGCAGATACAGGTTTCAATGCCATGGCTTATGGTTTTGGACCGGTGGAATCTTATGCTTATTCTGCAGGTACCAGCTTGGCAGCTACTACTATCGTTAACGCTTTAAAACACGGAACTAATGATGTTGTTGAGATGGCTTGTGTAAATCTGTCTTATGATTTTAAATTGTTGTTGCCTTATGTTCCTACAAAATTAATTTGGCAATTGGAACCAAATTTAGATCCTTTTGTTCAAGATCAGCCCAGTTACACGCAGGTTTCGGTCAACAAAAAATTATTGTACGAGTTTAGATTAGCTGCCGATAAAGTTTTTACAAGCAGTGGCACAAAAAATATAGTGATAACGGCAAGTATTCCTGCCGGAGCGAATGTTTGTTCAACTATAGACGAAGAAAAGATAAATTATACATTTGAGGTAAGCGACTTGCCTGTTGCCGAATTTAATGCACCCGCTAAAGTATGCATTACAAAAGCTGCCAAATTTAATTACGTTGAAAAAAATATTGGAGAACCTGTGGTTTCATGGCTTTGGGATTTTGGCGATGGAACTACTTCTACCGAACAAAGTCCATCACATACGTATGCTTCTTTAGGTACTTATAAAGTAAAATTGAGTTTAATTAGTAAGATAGGCTGTAACTCCCTAGTAACTGAAAAAGAAATTTCGCTAATTAAACCTTTAGTTAACGAGTTCGAGATTGTTAGCCCGCTGTGTATCAATAATCCTATATCTTTTGTGGATCAAAGTACTTCAACAGACGGTGGCATAAGCAGTTGGTTGTGGGATTTTGGCGATGGCACTACCTCAAATGAAAAAAATCCGGTGCATGTATATGCTAAAAGCGGAACTTATAAAGTAAACCTGATTATAACTTCTCAAATTGGATGTACCGAGTCGCATGAGGAAATTATTAAGATAACAGATCCTGCAGAAATCGACTTCCCAGACCCCGGCTCATGTATTAACGATTTGGTAGCTTTTGAAGGAAAAATTAAGAGCGGAAATGTAAGCAAATGGCTATGGGATTTTGGCGACGGTTCTGTTGATCCGATAGAAAGCATTAAACAAAATCCACAGCATAAATATTTAAGTACAGGGAGTTACAACGTAACTTTAAAGGCTACTTCTGCCGAGGGTTGCGTAACCACATTAACTAAAAATATCACGATAAGTGGTTCAAACCCTAAAGTGAGTTTTGAAGTTTTAGACAAGGATAATTTATGCAGTAATACCGAAGTTAATTTTAAAAATACATCTACAATTGTATTTGGGAACATAATTAAGCTTGAGATTATTTACGAAAACAAACTCGGAGGAACGTCTGTAATTTATACTGATAACGCTCCAGAATTTGACAAGATTTATACCCATAAATATCCTGCATCGTCCGTAGACCAAAACTATCAGGTGATTTTTAGAGCTTATTCGGGTCAGTCGTGTTATCAGGAGTCTGTACCTGTAACCGTAACTGTACACGGCAGTCCGGAGGTGAAATTTGATAATGTTGAGCCGGTATGTTTAAATGCTCCAAAATTTTTGTTATCGGCTGCTAAAGAAACCACTGGGATAAAAGGCGTTGCAAAATTTGAAGGGGAGGGCGTGGTAGGCAATTATTTCGACCCTGTTGTGGCCGGTGCCGGAAACCATACCGTTACCTATACTTTTACTTCCAACAAAGGCTGTCAGGAAATAATAACGAATACTATTACGGTAAAGGATATTCCTACGGTAGATGCAGGTAAAGATTTAGATATTTTATTGGCTGGCGAAAAACAAATTAACGCAAAAGTTACCGGCGATAATCTTAAATATAAATGGACACCTGCCATTGGTTTGAGTAATGATAGTATTCCTGATCCAATTGCATCGCCAACCGAATCTACCAAATATACGTTAGTAGTAACCTCAAAAGCGGGCTGTGCTGTTGCCGATGAAGTAAACATTACCGTACATATAGATCCCAATATTCCGAATGTGTTTTCGCCAAATAATGATGGAATTAATGACACCTGGTCCATAAAATATTTAGAGACTTTCGTAAAAGCTACAATTCGTATTTTCAATCGGGCAGGTCAACAAGTGTTTTTTTCTAACCAATACACCACACCTTGGGATGGCAAATTCCATAACGTTGAGGTACCGGTGGGCGTTTATTATTATATAATTGAGCCTAATAATGGCCGTAATAGGTACACAGGTTCTGTAACTTTGCTTAGGTAAGAATGAAAAGATTTACGCTCCTTTTTCTTTTCATCTCAAATTTTGCTTTTAGCCAGCAAAGGCCATATTACACACAGTATCTCCAAAACATGGAAATTATCAACCCGGCCTTAACGGGGATGTATAAGGGGATAAATGCAAAAATGGGTTTTCGGAACCAGTGGGTGGGGATTAAAGATGCACCCAAAACAGCCTATCTAACGCTAAGTACACCTTTGAATATTGATGGTAGTATTTTAACCGCCGGCTCCGCCGATTTTGGAGTTGAAGAACCTTACACACGGTCTGATAAAGATTCTTATTATTCCTCAGATAATCATCACGGAGTAGGAGTAAATTTTATAAATGACAATACCGGACCCATTAATCGTACTACTGCTAATCTTACGTACGCTTACCATTTAATGCTAGGCGATATTGCCAATTTGTCTTTCGGAATAGCAGCGGGAGTGAGTAGGATAGGCTTAAATACAGCAGAGCTGGTTTTTGAAGATCCCAATGATCCTTTAGCCACGAACGGAGAGATTATAAATTGGACACCAGACGTTAACCTGGGTTTTTACTTATATGGTTCTCAGTTTTTTTTCGGAGGTTCTTTACAACAGGTGATAAAACAGAAACTGTCTTTTAACGATATTTCTGATAAAAGTACAGAAGTGTCTCATTATTTCTTAACCGGAGGATATCGGTTTTTTATTGGTGAGGATGTTTCGTTTACGCCCTCAATTATGGCAAAGTACGTAGCGCCTTTCCCGGTTTCTTATGATTTAAATCTGAGAGTTTCCTTCAGAAATAATTTTTGGCTTGGAGGCTCTTTCAGAAAAAGCGATGGCTTTTCTGTGTTAACCGGTTTTACCATCAACAAAATGTTAGATGCGGGTTACGCTTATGACAGTAACATTTCAGCGATAAAAACCATTAACTCGGGATCGCATGAGTTTGTATTAGGCATAAAGTTTTAAATTTTTAGGATTTTTTACATTTCTTAACTCCCGGCGTGTTACGGGATTCTCAAGCATAAATATGTATCTGTAAGCTAAAAACTCACCACTAAATTAATCTTCTGGGTATTTTTGCAAAACCGAAGTTCTAAACCTGTTAATTTCAGTTCTTAGCTCATTCAACATATTCTCAAATTTCTCCGTCTGTAATTCTAGTTTTTGCTCTTCGACACCAAAATTTGACGAAAATTTTGATTGAACTTTCCAAATTTCTTTAATTTCTGATGTGTTAAGTTGCTCATGTTTATGCTTATCAATAATAAGTATGCTCTCATTTGCTAAATTAAAAGCGCATTTACTAACAAGTAATTTTTTTGTACTTAAAATAAGATAAATAAAGCGCATATCTATACTTTGAAGAATTTCTACTTTGGAACAAACAACAATATCTCCCTTTACCAAATTCAAATTCGGATGGTTTTTACTAATTTCAAAAGCTCTTAGTTCAATTTTTGGGTCGGTAACCGGAAAAGAAATCTGAGGAAGGCTTCCAATGAAAGTTTTATCGCCGAACTTTGTGAGATATTTTTTTTCATATTTAGAACTCACCAAATCAATAAAAGGAAATAAACCCTGCTTTGTAGAGTTGTTTGTTTGTTTCAGCGAAACCTTGGGCAGGGGCTCTACATCATTGTCTTCGCTATTTAAAATCCAGCTATAATCTTTATCGAAATATTTACAAAGTAGATATAAAGATTGATACGTTGGATACTGTTTACCTAGCTCTATCTGAGAATAATTACTTCTTGAAATGCCCAGGATTTTAGCAAGCTCTTCCTGCGAAAGTTCCTCTTTGATTCTTAATGATTTAAGCCTTGTACCTAATTTTCTTTTTGATGCTATTTCTTGCATTAATATTTTTTAATAACTAAATTCGTCGTCGTTATTTCTTGCAATATGTGTTCAATATTTGTGCCTTTAATTTACGTAAATTAGGCAAAGAGAGTTTTTAAAAAAAGAGCTAAACAATTTTATGTAATTTTTCAACTTATTTATTCCATTTTGAAACAAAGAAACCTTCCTCAGCAACCAATTGTATATGCAAAACTCTAGTGAAACCTCGTTAACCGTTTTAGAGCTTAAAGCTATTTTTGATAGTGCGGTTAGCGAGTATTATATATTGATTAGCCCTGAATATAAAATCCTATTTTTCAATGAAACTATAAAAAAAGTATATTCAAAATATATCTCTGAGGAATTAGTTCAAAATACAAATATTTTGGATTACATCCCCGAAGAGTATAAAAAGAAATTTATAAGAAGCTTTAAAATCGCTTTAGATAAGAAAGTTCATACAGAAGAAATCGAGTTCTTTAACGTTTCTTCTAATACAACCAGTTGGTTCGAGTTCCAATTTAATCCAGTATGGCTTGGGGAGAGGTTGTTAGGCGTGTCAACCATCATTAGAAATATATCCTCGAAAAAAAGTAAGGACTTTGCGCTTATCGATAAAAACAAGACTTTACAGGAATATGCTTTCCTTACATCACATAAATTAAGAGCCCCACTAACTAATATTTTGGGGCTTTCCAGTTTAATTGACGATCTCGATGATGAAGTTTCTGAGGATTATTCAAAAGTTAAATACCTATTTAAGAACATTCAGGACCAAGCCGGAATTTTGGATAATATAATTCATGTGATAAGTAAACTAATATCAGATAGTCAAAAAATGGAATTCAATAGTAATGAAGAAAGGGAAATAAAACGTATCATCTTAATTGATGACGAACCCATCGTTACGATGCTCAACAGCAGGATGATCGAGAAAGTAAATAAAAATATCGAACGCCTTTCTTTTAACAACCCGAGGGAAGCGTTAAAATATTTGGAGACAAATAAAGCAGACCTCATTCTATTGGATATTAATATGCCGGAGATGAATGCTTGGGAATTTTTAAATCACATGCAAAATCTGTTGCTCAACCATACCGTAATTATCGTGTCATCGTCAATCAACCCGCAAGACCGTGTGAAAGCTTCAACCTACAAGAACGTTAAAGGTTTCCTTAACAAACCGTTGATGGTTGATGATTTAAAACTTTTTTTACCTGTTGCTTAAGATCAGTTCGTTTTTAAAATAATTAGGGCACAGGCAGTTTTAGAATCTGTAAAATCCGTAAAACAGATATATTACAACTCAAAACAAACGCCTTTTTGCGGAATGGTAACTTCGAGTTTGTTCAGTTCCATGTTTACTTTTAGTGCTTCCATACTTTCACGTTCTCCGTGTACCAGAAAAACCTTTTTCAAAGAACGGTTCGGAATTTTTGAAACGTATTCCATAATATCCGCATGGTCTCCATGTCCGCTTAGTAAATCTGTTTTCTTGATGGTAGCCATTACAGAAAGTTCTTTCCCTTTAATGTTTACGAAAGAATCCCCTCGAAGCAAGCGATACCCCAAAGTACCCTTTGCGCAAAAACCGATAAAGAATAACGTAGCATAAAGGTTTTCGATATTTCTGAATATATGGTCCTGAATTCTGCCACCTTCTAACATCCCTGCTGAAGAAATAATAATGCAGGGTTCAAAATGGTTTGATATTTCCTTACTTTCTTTTAGCTCACGTACATAGTTTAGGTTCTCAAACTCGTACTCGTTACCATGTTGTTTATAAAAAGTTTTAGCGTCGTTATTTACATATTTGTGATGTTTTCGGTAAATATCGGTAGCCATTGTAGCCATTGGGCTATCCACAAAAACAGGGATGGGCGGAAGCAAGCCTGTAGAGAAAATGTTATTCAGTGAAAACACCAAGGATTGGGTTCTGCCAACACTAAAAGCCGGAATTATCAATCTGCCGGGCTGTTCAATACAGCTTTCTGTAATCACCTTAATCAGCGTATTTTGTAAGGTGTCCGTTGCACTATGGAAACGCCCACCATAAGTGGATTCGCAAACCAGGTATTCAGTTTCAGGCAGATATTCCGGATCGTTTAAAACAGGATAATTTTTTCTGCCGATATCGCCGGTAAAGGCAATCGTTTTTTGCAAACCATTATCGTTTATTGTAAAATGAGCTGATGCGGCGCCCAATAAATGCCCAGTTGGCACCAATTTTAATATAATATCGTTATTGATTTTGAACGGTTTGTTAAAAGCAATTGCTACCGTTCTTTCAGCAGTATCGTTAACGTGTTTTTGCAGGTATAAAGGCTGGTTGTGGTTAATGAACCTGTTTTTCTTAAACTTTCCCCGACTTCTTTTTTTATCCTGCTTGCGCATGAAAATATTTACCGAATCAGAGAGAAGTAGTTGCATTAAATCTGCAGTAGGGTAGGTGCACAAAACCTGACCTTTAAAACCGTTTTTTATTAGAGTGGGGATATTTCCGCTATGATCGATATGAGCGTGGGTTAAAACAACAACATCAATATCTGCGGGCGAAAAAGGAAAATTTTCATTTTCGGCTAGTTCAACACCTCCTTCGTAATTTAAGCCGCAATCTATTAAAATACAGTAATTATTAACTTCTAGCAGGTGCATGCTTCCAGTAACTTGCTCGGCAGCGCCCCAAATCGTTAATTTCATTTCCCTTTTTAAGCTGAGTATTCAAACTGCAAAGAACTCAACCGTTTATATAAACCGTCTTCCACTTGCGATAATTCTTTGTGCGTACCACTTTCGGCAATTTCTCCCTTATCTAAAACAATGATTTTATCCGCTTCTCTAATGGTTGAAAGTCGGTGGGCAATGATTATGGACGTTCTTCCTTTCATCAAAATTTCCAAAGCCTCCTGTACCAATTTCTCCGATTCAGAATCCAAGGAAGAAGTAGCTTCATCCAAAATTAAAATTGCCGGGTCTTTTAATAGAGCCCTTGCAATGGCGATGCGTTGCCTTTGTCCGCCAGATAGTTTAACACCACGTTCGCCAACCACCGTTTCATAACCTTCTGGAAAACCTGAGATAAACTGGTGTGCATTGGCTTTTTTTGCAGCTTCAATAATTTCCTCATCAGTTGCGCTCAACTTGCCGTAAGCGATGTTTTCTTTGATAGTTCCGCCGAATAGAATTACGTCCTGCGGTACAATTGCAACTTGGTTTCTGATGTCGGTAATCGCTAAATCCTTGATGGGCTGTCCGTCAAACAAAATAGAGCCGTTTTGTAAATTGTAAAATCTTAAAATTAAGCTGGCAATAGTTGACTTTCCGGCTCCTGAAGGACCAACAATCGCAATTTTTTCTCCAGCTTTTGCATCAAAAGAAACACCGTTCAATACCGCAATATCCGGCCTGGAAGGGTAGTTGAAAAAAGCATTCTGAAAACTGATATTTCCTTTTAGAATATGCTTTACCTCGTTATCTTTTTGATCTATTGAAATAGGTTCGTGTTCTTCGTCTAAAATTTCTAATACCCTTTCAGATGCACCAATGGCTTTTTGTACGTTAGCATAAAGCTCTGGAAAACTGCCCATTGCAGCGCCAACAAAAAACGAGTAGAAAACGTAGGCTAATAAGTCGCCTACGGATAAATCACCTTGTTTTACCAAAAATGTTCCATACCATAAAACGCCCATAATAGCGCCAAACAAACAGAAAACAATAAACGATGCAAACATACCGCGGTAATTTGCTCCTCTTACCGCTATTTTAACTACTTGGCGCAGGCTTTTATCATATCTGTTTGCTTCATAAGCCTCGTTTACAAAGGCTTTTACGTTAGAAATTCCCTGTAAAGTTTCTTCAACAATGGTATTAGATTCCGCTAATTTATCCTGGGCACTTTTTGATATTTTACGCAAGGCTTTTCCAAAGAATACGCCAGCAACAACAATTACTGGCAAAATGCATAAAAGAAATAATGTGAGTTTGCCCGATACGTAAACCAATATACCTATGCCACCAACCAAAAGAATTATTTGGCGGATCATCTCTGCCAAAGTGGTGGTTAAAGTGTCTTGGATCTGTGATAAATCTGCCGAAATTCTACTGTTTAATTCTCCAACTCTGCGGTTAGCAAAAAAATTCATCGGCAAAGTAATCATACGGAAGTAGGTATCACGTCTAATATCGGCTAAAGCTTTTTCCGCAACCTCAACAAATAGTCTGATTCTGAAAAAAGAAACGAAGGCCTGAACAAATAAAATAGCGAAAGCAATTAACCCAATTTCATTGATGGAATTTGGCAAGCCGTATTTTGGGGCTTTATCAACGGCAACATCAACCATAACCTGAATAATTGCCGGAAATGCTAAACCAACCACGCTTGATAACAACAAAAACACCATACCAATCAAGAATTTTTTTCGGTAAGGCTTTAAGTATTTTAGTAGAGCACTTATTTTTTGGAGGTTTTCTTTGTTGATTTTTGATTTTGTAAACTCCTGAGCAGGAGTGGAACTGCTATTTAATCCGTTTCTGGCCATTTATAGGGTGTTAATATATAAACAGGAACATGATTTTCCTGCGATACGGGTGCAAAACTAAGATATAATTTGTCTTTAGCTTTTATTTTGATGAAATTTTACGGAACACAAACAGTGTAAAACTGATGATTGCTAAAGCCAAGGCAAAAGATACCAATTGATAAAATTTCTTGCTGTGTTTATAATCTTGCAAATTTGCCTTTAAGGCTTCGTTTTCTGTTTGCAGCTTATTGATGGTGTGCATATAACCCAGATTTCGGCTTTCTGATTCTTTTGATTGAGAAACTACTTTTTCCTGCTGATAGGTTTTAAAATCGAGCAAAGTTTTTGTTTCTTTTAAAATAGAATTATCTGTTTGAATGATTTGCGTTAAAATATCCATGCTTTTTTGCATGTCTTTTTTTGTTTTAAAACCGAAAATCCCAGTTTTTTGGTTTAGGCTTTCGGTGAACTGTCCAAACTTGGTTACTCGGGCGTCAAGCATTGCATTAATTTTATTGCGTTGCAACTGGTAAGCCAAACTGTCGGAATCTTGAAAGCAAAATGCCGGTAATGTGATAATCGATAATAAAATAATTACAAATACTTTCATGCTAGGTTTTTTGATGTTTTAAGCTTTATAAAATTGCTTAATCTTTAAATTCTATCAAAACGGTATCATTAGGTTTTAATCCTAGTAGTCCGCTGGCATTTCCTTTATTAATAGCAATCTCTAAATGGTCTGATATTCCAAACAAACATAGTTTATCGCCTTCTGGTACTTCGTCATAATGCCAGCAAAGCTGATTAATGGATTCGCCACGCTTAAAATGGAGTTCAAATTTCCGGCCCGCCTGTACTTTATTAAAAAGGTCCTTAGTGATATTTGTGATTACATTTTCAAAAGAATCAATAAAAATCACGCTTCCTTTTATAAGGTTTTTTTCAATCACCGGATGGAAGTTCATTTTTTCCTCAATTTCAAAAGTGGACTCACCAATTTCCTGTAATGCGCCTCCAGCCGCTAAATGACAGGCCGCCTTTACAAAAATATCTGCCAAAGGAAAGTGCAAAAATTTTAAATCCTGCAAAATGTTAAGCTCTACAACCTCTTGTGGAGTTTCCTCAAAAATCAAGGAAAATATGCCATTATCAGAACCTACAAAAAAATGATCGCGGTATTTTACGGCCAAATATTTATTAGATGAACTGTAAACGGTGTCAATCCCAATTAAATGAACGGTATTTTTTGGAAAATAGTGGAAGCAATTTTTTAAAAGAAAGGCAGCTTTCGAAATATTAAACGCCTCAATCTCATGGGTAATATCAATAATATTCACGGAAGGCAGCGTACTTAATATACTACCTTTTAACGCCGCCTGATAAAAATCTTTATAACCTAAATCTGTGGTTAAAGTAATAATTGCCATTAATATTATGAATATTTATTCTTAATCTTGTATCACAAGATTAACGCTACAAATATTAAATTTTTAATCCACATTCATATCAGAAACATAAAATCTATACTTTGAACGAGCTGAAAATTACGTTAGAAACAGTGAACCCTGCGGTGCTGTGGGGACCAAATAATGAGTATTTTGAGTTAATAAGGCGTTCTTTTCCAAAACTTAAAGTAGTTGCCCGCGGTAATGAGGTGAAAGTTTTAGGCGACGAACAGGAAATAATTCATTTTAACACCAAGCTTACGGCGATTATCAATCACCTGGATAAATATCAAAATTTGTCAACCAATGATATTGAATCCATCTTAGGAGAACACGCAAGACCAATCATCAAATCAGAAACTGCGGAAGGAGCAGCAGCTGAACCTGCATCTTCATCCGAAGTAATTGTTTTTGGCCCTAACGGGATTATGGTAAAAGCCCGTACTGACAATCAGCGCAGAATGGTGGGCAGTATTGTTAAAAACGATGTGCTTTTCGCGATAGGTCCCGCTGGTACAGGTAAAACTTACACGGCCGTTGCCTTAGCGGTAAGGGCATTGAAAAACAAAGAAATTAAACGGATTATCTTAACTCGCCCTGCGGTTGAAGCAGGGGAGAACCTGGGCTTTTTGCCAGGTGATATGAAAGAAAAGATTGACCCTTATTTACGTCCTTTATATGATGCATTGGACGATATGATTCCGGCAGATAAGCTAAAGCTGTATCTGGAGAACAGGACTATTGAAATTGCACCTTTAGCCTTTATGCGTGGACGTACTTTAGATAACTGTTTTGTTATTTTGGATGAAGCGCAAAACGCGACGGATATGCAGTTGAAAATGTTTTTAACACGTATGGGTCCTTCGGCTAAATTTATAGTAACCGGCGACGTTACACAGGTAGATTTACCAAAAAAACAGATGTCGGGTTTGTTTAATGCACTTCGTATTTTAGATGGTATTAAAGGAATTGATGTGATTTATTTAAGTGGTAAAGATGTGGTGCGCCACAAATTAGTAGTTAAAATATTAGAGGCTTACGGGGATATTCAGTAAGTTAAAAGTTTAAGGTCAAAAGTTTAAAGTGAAAAACGGATTTTGAGGGTAGAAATTTGAAGCCTTAGCTTTTTACTTTTTACTTTCAACTTTCAACTCCATAAAAATGCAAGCAATAAAAGAAACAAATTTCAATCTCCCTCGACAAACGGGGTTTTATAAAGGTAAAGTTAGAGACGTTTACACCATCGATAATAAATATTTGGTAATGGTGGTAAGCGATAGAATTTCGGCTTTCGATGTGGTTTTGCCAGAAGCTATTCCTTATAAAGGACAGGTTTTAAATCAAATTGCGGCGATATTTTTAGAAGCTACAAAAGATATTGTGCCAAATTGGGTGGTAACAGTGCCAGATCCAAGCGTAACAATTGGTAAAATATGCGAGCCGTTTAAAGTTGAAATGGTGATTAGAGGATATTTAGCTGGCCATGCGGCTCGCGAATATGCATCGGGTAAAAGAGAAATTTGTGGCGTTAAACTCCCTGAAGGCTTAAAAGAAAACGATAAACTGCCAGAACCCATTATTACACCAACCACCAAAGCTGCTGTTGGACACGATGAAGATATTTCCAGAGAAGCTATTTTGGCTAAAGGTATTGTTAGCGAAGAAGATTATCTGAAATTGGAAAATTACACTAGGGCGCTGTACCAAAGAGGAACGGAAATAGCGGCAGAAAGAGGTTTGATTTTAGTAGATACAAAATACGAATTCGGGAAAGTTGATAATGTTATTTATTTGATTGATGAAATCCATACACCAGATTCTTCAAGGTATTTTTACAAAGACAGCTACCAAGATTTGCAGGATAAAGGCGAGCCCCAAAAACAACTTTCAAAAGAATTTGTGCGTCAATGGTTAATTGAAAACGGTTTTCAAGGAAAAGAGGGGCAACAAGTGCCGGTGATGGATGCAGAAAGAGTTGCTTCTATATCTGAAAGGTATATAGAACTTTATGAGAAAATTACCGGTAAAATGTTTGAAAAGCAAGATGCCGATAATATTTATACACGAGTAGAAGAGAATATCTTAACGGCTTTGGAAGGGCTGTAATTATTATGTTTTTTTTTAAAAGAAATTAACCTAACTTAGACAATTAAGTTGCAATATGAAATTTACTGTAGATAAACACGAGAAATATATCCTGCTTAAGTTGGAAGAAACGAAGCTGAATTCCCTGGTTTCGCCCAAATTAAAGTCGGAATTAATTTTAACAAATACCGAAGGACAACGCAATATAATTTTAGATATGTCTGAGGTTAAATACGCCGATTCTAGCGGTTTAAGCAGTCTTTTGGTAGGTCATCGCTTATGCAAAAATGCCGAAGGCGTATTTATTTTAACCGGAATTAATGAAGCTGTTTCAAGGTTGGTTACTATATCTCAATTAGATAATGTAATTACTATTGTTCCAAGTGTTGAAGAAGCAATTGATCTTATTTTTATGGAAGAGATCGAAAAGGAATTAAAAAAAGAGAGCTAGTAGGAGCAAATCCTATCTCCGAAAACATATCCGGACAGATGAAATTTGAGGTAACGATTTTGGGCAGTAGTTCGGCAACACCTATTTATCATAGAAACCCTACTTCTCAGATACTAAATATTAACGAAAAGCTAATGATGATTGATTGCGGTGAAGGCACTCAACAGCAAATGCTTCGTTATGGAATAAGGTATCACAAAATCGAACATATTTTCATCAGCCATTTACATGGCGATCATTTTTTTGGACTGGTTGGGCTTATTTCGTCCATGCATTTAAATGGAAGAACCAAACCTCTGTATTTATATGCTCCTTCAGAAATTAAAGAAATTCTAGAACTTCAGTTCAAACATTCTGGCACAACCATTAAATTCCCGATAGAATATCACTTTACGCAAGCTAAAAAACGGGAAATTATTTTGGATACCAATGATTTAACTGTTGAAACCATTGTGTTAAATCATAGAATCCCTTGCACAGGTTTTATTTTTAAAGAAAAAGAACGGCTCCGCAAAATCGATAAGGTAAAAGCTGAAGAATTGAAAATTCCGCAACAATATTATGCACTTTTAAAGAAGGGCATCGATTTTATTGACGAAAATGGCGTAAAACACCAAGCCGTAGATTTAACTTTAGATCCGGATGAGCCAAAAACTTATGCTTATTGTTCGGATACGGTTGCAGACGGTTCGTACGATGCCGATTTAGAAAACGTTGACACGCTTTATCATGAGTCAACATTTATGCATGATATGGTGGACAGGGCGAAAGAAACTTTTCATACTACTTCTTACGAAGTTGCAAAACTTGCCAAAGAAAAGAACGTAAAAAAACTGTTGATCGGTCATTTCTCTGCCCGTTACCGCGATTTGGCACCTATGCTGTTAGAAGCCCGAGAGGTTTTTCCTAATACTTATCTGGCGCAAGAGGGCGAAACTTTTATGATTTAACCTTAAAACTTTCCACGTTCACCTCGATCCGCCAGCTGACGGACTGCAAATTTCTTGCACCATCCCAAAGTTCTGCCCAGTGGCCAACATATTATTCCCTTTTCATTCCATATAATATAAAGCTTTTAGCTATTTTTGCCCGCGTTAAAAACAATAAAAATTAAGATTTATCACATTAAATAATGAAAGTTTTAAAATTTGGAGGGACATCTGTAGGTAGTCCAGAGCGGATGAAAAAATTGTTGGACATTATTAATCCAACAGAAAGACAGATTGTGGTGTTATCAGCTGTTTCGGGCACAACCAATAACTTGGTCGAAATATCTCAGGCATTTTTAGCCTCGGATAAACAGAAAGCTAATGACTTAATTAAAACGCTAAAAGATAAATACGAAGTTTTTATAAAGGAATTGTTAAATAATCCCGAGTTTTTAGCTCAAGGAAAAGAAGTTATTGATTATCATTTTGATATTCTTTATGCTTTTTCAAATGATTTGTTTACTGCCGTTGAAGAAAAAGTTGTTTTGGCTCAGGGCGAGTTACTGTCAACAACGCTTTATCATATCTATTTAAAAGAAATCGGTGTACCATCGGTGTTGTTGCCAGCGCTTGATTTTATGAAAATTGATGAAGACAACGAGCCGATTGTAGACTACATTACCGAACATCTACAGCCAATGTTGGATAAATCAAAAGACATTAATCTTTTTATTACCCAAGGTTTTATTTGCAGAAACTCTTTTGGTGAGATTGACAATTTGAGAAGAGGTGGAAGCGATTATACCGCGTCTTTAATTGGAGCCGGTATAAAAGCAGAAGAAGTGCAAATTTGGACGGATATTGACGGTATGCACAACAACGATCCGCGGATTGTAAAAGGCACTAAACCAATTGCCCGTTTATCTTTTGATGAAGCTGCGGAATTAGCCTATTTCGGAGCGAAAATTCTGCATCCGCAGTCGGTTTTCCCTGCTCAAAAATATAAGATTCCAGTAAGATTATTAAATACCATGGAGCCACAAGCTTTCGGTACTTTAATTTCTGCGGATAGCGAAAAAGGAAAAATAAAATCCATCGCTGCTAAAGACGGAATCACCGCTATAAAAATACAGAGTAGCCGTATGTTGTTGGCCTATGGTTTTTTACGCAGAGTTTTTGAAGTTTTCGAGCGTTACAAAACCCCGATTGATATGATTACCACTTCTGAAGTAGCGGTTTCTGTAACTATTGATGATACCCGCTACTTAGGTGAAATTACCAAAGAATTAAGCGATTTCGGTATTGTTGAGGTTGACGTTAACCAATCAATTATTTGTGTTGTGGGTGATTTAGGCGCAAGTTCGCATGGTTTTGCTTCGCGTGTTTTCGAATCTTTAAAACACATTCCGTTACGCATGATTTCTTACGGCGGAAGTAATTATAACATTTCTTTTTTGGTGAAAACCGATGATAAAGTAGAAACTTTAAGAAGCTTACACAACCGTTTATTTGAATAAGAATGACAAAAATGTTTAACCAAAAAGTTGTTGATTCTTTTCAAAATCAGGAAACTCCATTTTATTATTACGATTTGGCGCTACTAAAACGCACTTTAAAAGAATGCGCAGAAGCATCAAGTCCGTATAATTACCACATACATTTTGCGCTAAAAGCTAATTTTAACGATAAGGTTTTGGCAACTATTAAAACGCAAGGTTTCGGTGCCGATTGCGTTTCTGGTGGAGAGGTGAAGAAAGCTATTGAAACTGGATTTGCACCGGAACAAGTTGTTTTCGCGGGCGTAGGTAAGTCCGACAGGGAAATCAATTACGCCTTAGATCAGGATATTTTTGCTTTTAATGTAGAATCTATTCAAGAGCTGGAGGTAATTAACGAACTGGCGAAAGCAAAGGGAAAAACGGCTAAAGTTGCCATCAGAATTAATCCGAATGTTGATGCGCATACGCACCATTACATTACCACGGGCTTAGATGAAAACAAGTTTGGCATAAACTCTTGGGATTTACCGGCAGTTGCCGAAACCCTTAAAAAGTCGGAAAACCTGAGCTTTTTAGGCATCCATTTTCATGTGGGTTCGCAAATTTTAGACATGAACGTTTTTAAAAGTTTATGTGTGAAAGTGAACGAAATGCAAGCTTGGTTTGAAGAACGAGGAATGCCGGTAAAAGTATTAAATGTTGGCGGTGGCTTAGGTGTAGATTATCACAATCCAGATGAAAACCCGGTTTCGGACTTTAAAGCTTATTTTAAAATTTTCGCTGATTTTTTAACCGTAAAACCCCATCAAGAGGTTCATTTTGAATTAGGAAGAGCTTTGGTTGCGCAATGTAGTAGTTTGGTTTCTAAGGTTTTATATGTTAAAAACGGAATAAAAAAGAATTTTGCGGTTTTAGATGCAGGAATGACGGAACTGATGCGTCCTGCGTTGTATCAGGCCTATCACAAAATTGAAAATATCAGCAAAATAGCTAATTCTGGCGAAGCCGTTTCTTACGATGTGGTCGGTCCAATCTGCGAATCGTCAGACTGTTTTGGTAAGGATGTGGCAATGCCAGAAACTAAACGAGGAGATTTAATAGCACTAAGAACAGCAGGCGCTTATGGCGAAGTTATGGCCTCGGCTTATAATTTACGGCCAGATATCAGACACGTTTTTTCGGAAAGTTAATGTTTCATAAAATATAGCAGAAACCCGATTTAATCGGGTTTTTGTTTTTTAGTGAGATTTAGATCTCAAAATTTAATACGGCGGACAGAAACAGGTTGTGGCTTGCATTATGCGTAAAGTCAGAAAGGCGGTATTGTGGCCCCGCTTCTAACTGAAAAGATTTGGAAAAATGCCATTCTGCAAAAATAGCCAACCTTTCCTCGTACTCAGGTTTTGTTTGCGAGCATAATGCAACCATTGCCTCGTTTAATACAGAAAGATTATCGCTGAATGGTTTTGTAGGGAAGGTAAGCTTTGTTTGGTAACGCAAACGGTATTTTGTAAGTGAGGTATAAATGCGTTCTTCTGTGCGTACCCGGTGTTTTATAATCGAAGCAGCTGTGTTTTTCCACTCATATTGTTGCATCAAACGCAGTTCGTTTTCATGATTTTTATCACTTTCAAACCGATAGCTCAAGCCAAAACCCAATTGATGATTTTCTTTGAGTTCAAATTTGGTGAAATGAGCCAACTCTAAATGTTTCAACCGTAAATCGCTCTCGTCATTCTCATAAATGAAATTACGGTCTTCTAAAGCAAAACTTTGGTGAATTTTTTTTGTTAGAGCGTACTTTATGGTTGCCGCCGGCATTAGATATGCAGTAAATTTATTTTGTGCAAAAGTGAATTTGACCGATGCGCCAAATACAATAACCATTAATAATAACTTGGTGAATTTCATTTTTAGATTACTACCGTGACAACCAATTTTAGGTCTATTAGGTCGCAAATTAAATGAAATTAATTCTAAAAGTTAACATTTAATTAACATTGGATGTCAGCTCAAAATCTCAGCAATTTCCTCATAACCTTTTTCTTTAGCTAAATCGGCCGCCAATTTCCCGCCTTCCATTCTGGTATCGACACTAGCGCCGTTTTCCAATAAAAGAATAATAAGTTCAACATTACCGTTTTGCGCTGCGGAATGCAAAGGCGTTAAACCCGATTGTTGCGTAATGTTAACCTCTGCTCCGTTTTCAAGCAGCATTTTGCTAATATTTACAAAGTTTCCGGCAACGGCAGAATGCAATGGAAACACATTGAAACCGTTTTTTGAAGGTAAATTTACTTCCGCACCTTTTAGCACCAAATATCGGGCAACTTCCTCTTTGCCGAAGTAGCAAGAAAGCCCAAGAGCAGTAAATCCGTCTTCAGAAAAATTATTAATACTTTCCGGGTCTTGATAAATCTGATGTGCAACTTCATCAAATTTTCCCACAGATGCGGCCTCAAACAAGGAAATCTGTTTCACAAATTCCAAGATAACCGATGTAGCTTCTGGCTTGTTAAAAAAACAAGAGAGCATCAAAGGCGAGACCGAATGGCTGGTGCTTGCGTTTATTAACGAATGATTCGCTAAAAGCAGTTTCCTTATTCCGTCTTCATCATTGTTAATAATCAACTCTTCTAATAAAGCTTGCTGCATTTCCGTGGTTTAAGAAAGTAATATTATAAATAAATTACAATTCAAAAAAATATATTACTGTTTTTAGCTTAAAACTTGTGCAAAACCATTTTTTAATTGTAAAATGCATTTGCTAAAATGTATAGGCCATATTTTTTTTAATTAGCAAATTATTGTTAGCAAAGCCTAATCATTAAATTATATTTGTTGTGAAAATACATGTTAAGAATGCCCGGACGAGGAAATCAATTTAGAACAAATACTTTTAAAGGAGAGGAAAACGCTGGTGCCGAACCTTTCAAGAAAAAATCAGAAAGGGGAGTTGCCGGGAGCAGCTTTCCGAAATTCAATTTTAACAACGATAGGTTCATAAAAATTAGTGGGCTGTTTTTGCTTTTATTGGCTTTGTACTTTTTGGTTTCGTTTACCTCGTATCTTTTTACTTGGCAGGACGACCAAAGCTATGTAATAGACGCTAACGGAGGTTGGAGCAATTTCTTTAAAACCAGCGCCGAGCTAAAGTCTAACGGAGTGTTAAATCCGGATATCCAGAATTGGGCCGGCAAATTGGGCGCTTTAATATCACACCAGTTTATGTACGAATGGTTTGGTATCGCTTCATTTATATTCGTTTTTATCTTCATTATTTTAGGCTATCGTTTACTGTTTAAAGTGAAACTTATGTCGATACCTAAAACGTTGGCCTACTGTTTTTTTCTACTTGTTTTTATCTCAGTAACACTTGCTTTTTTTCATGCTTTCATATCAGAATATCCGCATTATTTGGAGGGGGAATTTGGCTATTATTCCAATTTACTTTTAGAGGCGCAAGTTGGTAGGGCAGGAGTAGGCGGAATTCTACTTTTTGCAGGTTTGGCATGTTTGGTAATGGCTTATAATATTGATTTTAAACTACCTGAAAGAACAGCTAAACCTTCGCCTCTGGTGGATAACGAGGGAGTTGGTGAGGATTTAGACGAAGAAGATTTTGAAGAAGAAGAGGAGATAAATGCCAGTGACTACAATGCTGTTTCCAGAGAAGCGGTAAATCGTCCTTTGGTAGCAAATACACCTTTACCGGTTAAACCGGAAGAAATACCGGTTACAAATACCTTTGAGGTAAATAATACCTTAGAAGATGATGGTTTTGAAGAGGTTGTGAAACCTGCGCAGGAAGCAAAAAAAGCTGACGACAAAGAGCTGGAGATTATCGAACCGGAAGAACTGGAATTGAGCATAGAGAAATCGGAAGAAGAAATAACATCTGAAGCTTTGGTAGAACAATTTGGTTCCTACGATCCTACTTTGGATTTAGCTTCATATAAAAACCCAACTTTAGAACTTTTGGAGCAATATGGCTCTAACAAAATAGCGGTTGATACCACCGAATTAGAAAATAACAAGAACAAAATTGTTGAAACGTTGAGCAATTATAATATCGATATTGATAAAATAAAAGCTACAATTGGTCCAACAGTAACGCTTTACGAAATTATTCCGGCTCCCGGAGTGCGGATTTCGAAAATCAAAAACCTCGAAGATGATATTGCCTTAAGTTTGGCGGCTTTAGGAATCAGGATTATTGCGCCAATGCCCGGCAAAGGTACAATTGGTATCGAAGTGCCAAACTCGCATCCCGAAATGGTTTCTATGCGATCCATTATCGCAACGGAAAAATTTCAGAACACTACCATGGATTTGCCTATTGCATTGGGTAAAACCATCTCTAACGAAGTTTTTATTGCCGATTTGGCCAAAATGCCACACATGTTGGTAGCCGGAGCAACCGGTCAGGGTAAGTCTGTTGGTATCAACACCATTTTGGTTTCCTTGCTGTATAAAAAACATCCATCGCAACTGAAATTTGTTTTGGTTGATCCAAAAAAAGTGGAACTTTCGTTGTTCAAAAAAATTGAACGACACTTTTTGGCAAAACTCCCCGGCGAAGAAGATGCCATTATTACCGATACAAAAAAAGTAATCAACACGCTAAATTCTTTGTGTATCGAGATGGACCAGCGTTATGATTTGCTCAAAGATGCCGGTGTGAGAAATCTAAAAGAGTACAACGAAAAATTCATCAAGCGAAAGCTAAATCCAAACAACGGTCACCGTTTTTTACCTTTTATAGTTTTGGTAATTGATGAGTTCGCCGATTTAATGATGACAGCCGGTAAGGAGGTTGAGACGCCAATTGCAAGGTTGGCGCAACTGGCAAGGGCTATCGGGATTCACTTGGTTCTGGCCACGCAAAGACCATCGGTAAATATTATTACGGGTACAATTAAAGCAAACTTCCCAGCCAGACTGGCCTTTAGGGTAACTTCTAAAATTGATTCACGTACAATCCTGGATTCGGGCGGAGCAGACCAGCTAATTGGTAAAGGAGATATGCTTTTATCAACCGGAAGCGATTTAATCCGTTTGCAATGTGCTTTTGTAGATACGCCAGAAGTTGATAGGGTTACCGATTTTATTGGCGAGCAACGTGGTTATGCTTCGGCTTATGAACTGCCAGAATACGTTGGCGATGACGGTGATGGCGGAAGTATAAAAGATTTTGATCCGAGTGATAGGGACGCAATGTTTGAGGATGCTGCTCGTTTAATAGTTATGCACCAACAAGGTTCAACGTCGTTAATCCAGCGAAAGCTGAAATTGGGTTATAACAGAGCCGGTAGAATTATTGACCAGTTGGAGGCGGCAGGAGTTGTTGGACCTTTTGAAGGCAGTAAAGCTAGAGAAGTATTGATTTTAGACGAATATGCCTTGGAACAGTTCTTGTCTAACTTGGACAAAAAAGATTAAAAGAATGAAGAAAAATATTGTTTACCTATTAATAACATTTTTATTAAGCTCAACATTTGCGTTTGCACAGTCAGATCCAACAGCAAAAGCAATTTTAGCCGGTGTAAGTAAAAAATACCGCTCTTACGACGTAATTAAAGCCGAATTTATTTACAGCATCAAAAATCCACAGGCAAATATTAACCAGAGCCAATCGGGTGTTTTGTATTCAAAATCTAAATCAAATAAATATAAAGTTGTGGTTGCCAACCAAGAGTTAATTTCTGACGGAAATGTACAGTGGACTTATTTAAAAGATGATAATGAAGTGCAAATCAGTGAAATTGATAACAGTTCAAGTGCTTTAAATCCCGCCAAGATATTTACCATGTATGAAAAAGGTTTTAAATACGTGTATTTAGGCGAAACAACCATTGGCGGAAGAAGATACCAGAATATTGAGCTTGCGCCTTTACAAACACGTTCTTTTTCGAAAGTGAAACTGCGTATTGATAAAGTGAACAAGCAAATCTCAAACATTGTTGTCAACGATAAAAACGGGAATGTTTACACTTATTTAATCAAAACTTTTACGCCCAATGTAAAAGTAAGCGATGCCATATTTTCTTTTAATGCCAAAGCGCATCCGGATGTGGATGTGGTAGATTTAAGATAGCTTACTTTTATGAATGTTTCTTTTACCAACCATACACTAGAAAAGGTAGAAACCTTATTAAAAGAATTAGGCTATAAAGTGAGGTACGAAAAAGGCAATTTTAAAACCGGTTCTTGCCTAATTGAGAACAGTAAAATTGTGATGGTAAATAAGTTTTCTAACTTAGAGAGTAAAATTATTGCATTAATAGAACTGCTTAAAAATCTGGATGCTAACGAAAGTAAACTTTCAGAAAAGCAGAAAGTTTTTTATTATGCCATCAAACAAACCAAATTAGAAATTTGAAGATTACATTTTTAGGCACCGGAACATCACAAGGCGTACCTGTTATTGCTTGTAACTGCGAAGTCTGCCAATCAATAGACCTACGGGATAAACGCCTGCGGAGCAGTATCTTGATTGAATCTGAGGAGAAAACTGTAATTATTGATACCGGTCCTGATTTTAGGCAACAGATGTTAAGGCAAAATGTCCAAAAATTAGATGCCGTTGTTTTTACCCACGCCCATAAAGATCATGTTGCCGGTTTGGACGATATTAGGGCTTTCAATTTTAAGCAACAGTCTGCAATGGATATTTATGCTACACCCGTTGTAGAAGAAGGTTTAAAAAGAGAGTTTTATTACATTTTTTCCGAATTTAAATATCCCGGTATCCCTTTGATTGATATTCATACAATATATGACGAACCGTTTTCCGTTGGTGATATTGAATTTAATCCAATAGAAGTTATGCACTTCAAGCTTCCGGTTCTAGGCTTTAGGATTAAGGATTTCACCTATATTACCGATGCGAAAACCGTTAGTGAAAGTGAGCAGGAAAAAATTAAAGGCACAAAAATTTTAGTGATAAATGCTTTGCAGCGAGAAAAACATGTTTCACATTTTACTTTAAGTGAGGCCATTGCTTTTGCGGAAAGAATTGGTGCCGAGAAAACTTATTTTACGCATATCAGCCACCGTTTGGGCAGGTTTGAGCATGTGTCAAAAGAATTACCAGCTGGGATTGAGCTGGCTTATGATGGCTTGAGTTTTGAGATTTAGACAAACTTTTTATACTTATTAAAATGCCAACCGGCAGAAACCTGATACGTCCATAAGGGAGCAAAGATTTGGTTTGATAGCTACAATTGGCAAAATCATTGTAACCTTTCATCTGAATTGAACATTGTTTATGGAAACCGGTTTAAATCGCTTTTTAAAAGCGCAAGAAAATGATTACTTAACGGCACTTTCAGAAATAAAAGCCGGACGAAAAAGAAGCCATTGGATGTGGTACATTTTCCGCAGATAAACGGTTTGGGTTTTAGCGAAACATCTAAATTTTATGCGATTAAAGATATTGAAGAAGCCGTCGCTTATTTAAAGCATCCGGTTTTAGGAAAAAGACTAAAGGAAATTACTAGCGAACTGTTAAAGCTCCCAATAAATAATGCAAGTCAGGTTTTTGGCAGTCCTGATAATCTAAAAATAAAGTCTTCTTTAACATTGTTTGCGGCAATTACAGATGAAACTTCTGTATTTAGGGAGGCGCTCCAAAAGTTTTTCGGAGGAAAGGAAGACGAACAAACTTTGAGAATTTTGGGGATTGACCATCGTTAAACGTTTCTCAATTTCTACCTAAATCGCCACAAAACAGTCATAGAATGTCTTGATTTTTATTGTTCCGATTTATTCTTCATATTTTTGTCTCAATAAAAACGAACAAGAGAATATAATATGCCAGTTAAGATACCAGATAACCTTCCAGCAATAGAGCTTCTAAAAAAAGAGAACATATTTGTGATGAGTGAACTGAGGGCCGACATTCAGGACATCCGTCCCATGCGTGTGCTGATTCTTAATTTGATGCCGATAAAAATAACCACAGAAACCGATTTTGTTAGATTGTTATCTAATAACCCTTTGCAGGTAGAAGTGGAGTTTTTAAGACTCGACTCGCATACCTCAAAAAACACTTCCGAAAAGCATTTGCAGATGTTTTATAAAGGTTTCAGTAAAGTAAAAGATAACTATTATGATGGGATGATTATTACCGGAGCCCCGGTTGAAATGTTGGATTTTGAGAAAGTAACCTATTGGGACGAGGTAACAAAAATATTTGATTGGGCCAGAACACACGTTACCTCTACAATGTACATTTGTTGGGCTTCGCAGGCAGCACTTTACCATTTTTACGGTGTGCCAAAAGTACCGATGGAGGAGAAATTGTTCGGTGTTTTTAAGCATACCGCAACAGAAAAAGGTTATCCGTTGTTTCGTGGCTTTGATGACGAGTTTTTTATTCCTCATAGCAGGCACACCACAATTTTAAAATCGGATATTGAAGGTAAAGAAGAAATTGCTGTTTTATCTGAATCTGAAGATGCTGGAATAGCCATTGCAGCCTCCAGAGGTGGAAGGGAGTTTTATTTAACCGGACATTCAGAATATTCGCCACTTACACTTCACGGCGAATATCAAAGAGATGTAGATAAAGGC
This sequence comes from Pelobium sp., assembly GCA_035496935.1. Lineage (GTDB taxonomy): Bacteria > Bacteroidota > Bacteroidia > Sphingobacteriales > Sphingobacteriaceae > Pseudopedobacter. Next base: position 313,349 of record DATJED010000023.1, read on the forward strand.
TTAGATGTACCTATTCCTCAAAATTATTATAGAGAAGATAACCCAAAAAATGCTCCTTTAGTGTGCTGGACAGGTCACGCTAACTTGTTGTTCAACAATTGGTTAAACTATTTTGTTTATCAGGAAACTCCGTTTGATTTACAGGATGTAGCAAATTTGGGCGAATTAAAAGATAATAGTTAGATTATCCTTTACATTTACTTTATCGTACTCCATTGCCTATAATAAGCTAAAACCTGATTTTTTTTATTTCATAAATTGTGAAATTAGTATGTTTGTTTCATTATTTATGAAATAATATAGTTTGTTTCATTATATTTGACATAAAATATTTTGTATGGCAGATTATGTGATTATAATGGCAGATATCATCAACAGCGGAAAAAAGAATCCCAAAAAGTTGATGACAAGTTTTCAGAACGTAGTTGACGAGGTTAACAAAGAAAATAAATCTCTATTACTTTCTCCAATGACGATTACTTTAGGCGACGAGTTTCAAGGAATCGCTAGTAATATACAGTCGGCTATTAGTTTGCTTTTTACTTTGCAGGAGAAAATTATTAAAAGTGAAGCTCGCTTTAAATTAAGATATGTAATTGTAGAAGGAGCTATAGACACACCTATTAACGAAAATATTGCATATGGGATGTTGGGAGAGGGCTTAACCACAGCGAGGAGGCTTTTGGAAGCCAGCAAAACCGAAAGCGAAAATTATCATTTTCAACTGAAGGATGCGAAAAAATCAGAAGCTTTAGCTAACAGTTTATTCCTTTACCAAAGTATTGTAGATGGCTGGAATTTAGTAAGAGACGAAGAATTGATTGTAGAATTTATAGAATTAGATGATTACAAAAAAGTAGCTGAAAAACTGGGCAAAACAAGGTCGCAGATATGGAAACGAAGGAAGAGTTTGCGGATAGATGAATATTTTTCAATAAAATCTGTAATTAATTATATTGCAAAATAATTCTTTCTTATGAAAATCGTGTTTATCATTATAATTATGCTGGTATGTGAAATTGTGTTGGCATTTTTATTTTCTTTAGTTGCCCAATTTCTTTATAAAAAATCACAGATAGATTTAAAATCTATTTTAAAAGGTCTTAGCGAAAGATTGTTCTTAACTATTTTTATGTTCAATAACCTTCCTCATGCCATCACATTTTTTAGTGCTTTAAAACTAGCAACCAGATTAAAGCATGAAGAAAGTACTAAGGGCGATACCGAAAAATTCAATAGTTATTACCTAATCGGGAACTTAATTTCGGTTACGGTTGCATTATTTTATGTTTGGATATGGAATCATGCTGGGGATATTGACCAAGGTTTGCTGCGGTTTTTTGGGAGATAGCTATCTGTAATGATGTTAGGCTTTAAGCCATTGCGCTCGTTTGTAGCGAGCGCTTAAACTGGCTTCTCGACTTTGTCGAAAACTTCTTATAAAAACATCAGCAAAGTTTTTGAAAACGCCGGGTCATCATAACTTGATTCACATTAAGCGCAAGTTAGGCATCTGAGTTATTGTTTAGAGATTTGTTTTTATTGAAGATTGAATTAAATCGAGATTGGAACAGCTAGGCAAGGTTTTTAATGTTTTACATATCATCGGATGTTGGTGATTTTTGAACCCAACTGCCCTTAGAATTAATTGAAGCGTCCCTACGGATTACCCCGAACGGAGATTGAGTAATTCTTTATTTATAGAATTCAAAAAATAAGACTCATTCTTGAACTCTTACTTCGTTAATTCTTTCAATTTATTAGGTCTTCTTCAAAAAAACAACTACAACATTATACTGGCTTTGTTTTTGGTATAATCTTGCTTTTTACATTCTTTCACTTTTATATGAAAAAACTATTCCCAATAATCGTATTATTAGCATTAACGGCTTGTGGTAGCAGAAAAATGCAACCATCTGCCATAGAAATAAACAACCAAAAGTTTGAAGGAGCAGTTGCTGGTCGCGAGAATTATTACGCCATTTATCAGCTAGATACCGATGACCCGAAGGTAGTGGAAAAAGCTTTCAGAAATATTAACAATGTGCTGGAAGATCCTCGTTTGATAGGTAAGTTGAAAATAGAACTCGTAGCTTTTTCCAGTGGCACAAAGGTAATGTTGAAAGGAAGTCCGTACGAAGCAGAACTAAAAGCTTTATTGCAAAAAGGAGCCATTATAGTACAATGCAACAATTCTTTAAAAGAGCAGGGTTTAAGCAGCAATCAGTTGTATACATTTATTGGTGTTGTGCCAAGCGGTAACGGAGAACTGATTATTAGAAATGCGGAAGGATGGGCCGTGATTAAGCCTTAAATTTGTTAAACGCAGGGTCCTCTGTGAGAGACCCTGCTTGGACTAAGATTTCACTATCTATTTTTTGTTTGTCAACATTATAGGTTGCCACACGGTATCTCCCTCTGGAGGGAGAAAAAGAGGGAGGTTAAGCCTTTTGCAAAGTGAGTATTACCTGTTTTGTGACTAACCACCCCCAGCCCCCGCCGGCGGGGACAGCCTATTTTATGGTAATACATAACGTTATTGGAAATTTAACCAGCTTTCGGAGCTTCCTGCTAGGACGAAGGCTGTACATTCATCACATCCGGGTTAACCTCCCCAAATAATTGTCATCCAAATTCTGGTAAACCACCTGCAATTCCCAACCGCATTCTTTAGCGACTTTACGCATGGTCCATTCATCAATATAGAGCCAGGAGAACCATTCGCCTTTTTGTCCGTTATACTCGTACTGGTAATCCGTTTCGCCGTAATAAGGTTCGGCAGTTCTGTCTAAATCTTCGTATAAGTAGGCAACATCCGAAGAATCGAACAAAATTTGTCCGCCTTCATTTAGCAAACTGTCAGCATGATTTAAGAAAAGTCTCAAATCATCAATATAACCACAGAAACCAATGCCGTTCATCATCAGCAAAAGCGTGTCGAATTTTTCTCTTTCAAAAGCCATTACATCGCTACATACAATTTTTTCAACGCCACGCCAGCGCATTACCTCGCAGGCACCTTCAGAAATATCAATAGCTGTAACATCAAAACCTTTCTTCTGAAGTGCTAACGCATGATTTCCACTTCCAGCACCCAAATCCAGCACTTTTCCTTTGCACAAATTTAGGGCTATCGTTTCCGCTTCGGGCATAGCATCTTCATCCCGGAAAAACATGTGGATAGGGTAGTCCTCCGCTTCGCCATAATGGTTATGCAGTAACACTTCTAAATCAGTCTTACCCTGATGGAAATCTTTTAAAATAGTACCGTAGAGGTCTTTTTGAAACATCGCTTTGGAAGGTTTAATGGAAAAGGTGTAGGGTTTGGGATTTGCTAAGCGTAGAAAAAACATCTCAACCACAAATAGAAGTAGAAACTTTAACTTTATTTATTCTGTTTTCTGCATCTACCAAAGTAGAAAAATATTCGACCTTGGCTGGTGCGGTGTAAATGCAGAACTTTTAGCACTACCATAGTAGCATCAGGCGCAGTCGTGGCTTTTTTGTTTACTTTTTTAGCTAAAGAAAAAAGTAAAACCCGCGGTAGCGACGTTCTAACAGCGAAGCGGTCTTGTGTCTAACATCTAACAGCGAAAGCAGTCTAATATCTCAAATCTCACTTAATCTCTTCCTCCACACTTCCACAGCTCATCATTTTGCTTCCGTAAAATGGATTTTTAATTTTTTTCTCGCTGGCTAACCAATAGCCCCCGTTTCCGTCGTTTGCCATAGGGCAGTATTGTTTGTAAACCACGCCGCTTTCTAGTTTAGATTTTCTAAAGATTTCTGCCAGTTCGTTAGACAATTCGCTGAATTTTGCTCTTTTTCCTTCTAAATCTTTAGCCTCGACCATGCTGTTGATGTATTTAGAATTAACGTTGGCATCTTTTAAAGCTGAGGCTAGCATTTGCGCTCCCGCACTAGCTTCTTTGTTATCATCATTCACCAATGCGGTTTTTAAGTAGATATAATGCTGGTAAACTTCGTTCACCTTGCTATCCACAAATTTTGGGTTGACTTGAGCTGCAGCTTCAGTATTTTCCGTGTTTGTATTGTTTGAAGATGGATTTGTACAAGCGTATGCGCTATAAATCATCCCCGCAAGGGCTAAACCCATAATGTAATTTTTCATCTGTTTACTTATTTGTGTTTTTAATGGTGATGAAGCAATCATGGCCCTGTGCACTTTGCCAAAACCATGATGGTTTCATTTGATGTTATTTAATGATTTTAATTAATTGTTTTTTCCTGTTCTTAATTTGTACTCGCTTTCTAAAAGATAAACTCCGCTTATAACTACTTCCTCATCCTGCATTAAAATACTTTTTAGAAGTACGTTATCTTCGTTTTCCGAAGCTATTTCTACTGCTTTACGTACAAAACCATGGTCTTTTTTCACCCAAACGTAAGCGCCATTTTCTGTCCGGATAACCGCGTTTACGGGCAAAGTTAGCGCATCTTTCCGAGTATTGCTATTTAATCTTAAACTTGCCTTCATTCCTGGGAAATATAGACCATTTGTATTGGAAATGCTGGTGCGTAAAGCAATAATTTGGCTGTTGCTATTCAAAGCTGGGCTTAAAAACTCCACTTTCGTTTTTTGCTCATTTGCATCGATAAGCACAGTAATAGGGTCGCCGACCTTAATTTTGTTTGCCTCTTGTGGATATAAATCAGCTTCTACCCAAACATTTTCCAAGTTATCTAAAGTGAAAACAGGTGTTCCTTCGCTTACATATTGTCCTTCGGCGATAGTAATTTCTGTAATGACACCATTTTGTTGTGCATAAATGGTAATATACGGCTGTTGCGCATTGTCTTTTAAACGAGCGATTTCATTGTTATTCAAACCGTACAATTGCAATTTACTTTTACTGGCATCCGCCAATTTTTTATAAATACTTTCTGATGGAAATTCTTCCTGAAGCTTCTTGTTTAGCAAATATTCTTTCTGTAACGAAAGCAGTTCTTCGCTGTAAATTTTATACAATGGTGCGCCTTTTCTAATGCTAGCGCCGATTTCTTGCTGGTAAAGCTTATCCACTCGTCCGTTAAATTTACTCGAAATCACATAAGAACTTTCTGGGTTGCTTACCACACGGGCATTCAAAAGTGTGCTGTTTGAAAAAGCGCCCGATCGCATTTTTTGCGTTTTGATGTTCGCCAGTTTAATCTGATTTTCGTTCAAAATTATCTCGTCGGAGTTAGTGTCCTGCACCTTTACCAACTCCATCCCACAAATAGGGCAGGAGCCAGGTTTGTCCTCTACAATCTGCGGATGCATGGGGCATGTGTATTTTGTCGTTTCAGTGCTGTGTTGATGCTTTTCGTTAGTATTACTGTTGCAGGATATTGCTAACATAGAAACGAAAAGAAATATATGAATTACATTTTTCATTTGCTGTTGATAAAACTTTCGCTGTCTGTTAAATAACTGGCGTTTTTTGCGATTTCATCGCCTGATGATAAACCTTTTTTTACGAGCAGTTGATTGTCCGCTTTCGCTGATATTTGAACTTCCTTAGCTTTTAAACCATTTGCCGTTTTAATGAAAACCAGATTGTTTTCTCCGGATTGATAAACCGATTGTTGCGGAATCCAAATTCCTTTTATAGCCGGGTGTTTTACTGCTCCGGTAACCAATTCGCCTATTTTATAGTGATGGTTGTGGTTATCAAGCACCACTCGTATAACTTTATAATTCTGATTGTTTTTAAAGAAAGGTTGTATAAAAGCAATACGGGTTTTATGGCTTTGGTCACCAATTTTAAGCTCCAATTCAGTTCCAATTTTTAACCACTCACTTTCTAAAGTGTTAATGTAAAACTCGACCCATAAACTATTGTTGTTAAAAACCTTAAATAGTAAATCACCGCTATTAATATACTGACCTTCTTTGATATTTAACGGATTATTTGCCAACTGTAGGTTTTGTTCATTACCGCCTTCCGGATTTAAAAGATAACCGCTGTAATTGCTGTAAATATTGATGGTATAATCGGGTTTTCCGGTTTTTAAAATAGAATTGATCTGCTGGGCTGAAACACCCAACAACCTCAGCTTTGTTTTCGTCTTATTCAGCAATTGCTCATCATTTCCCGATTTCAAAAAAAGAAGTTCCTGCTGAATCGCTACCAATTCGGGACTGTAAACTTTTAACAATAGCTGTCCTTTTTTTATGGGCTCGAAATTGTATTTCACAAAACTTTTTTCAATTCGTCCGTTAACCCTTGCCGAAATGCTTTTTACGTTGTTGGTATTATAAGTGACATTTCCGTTCAAAGTAATTTCTGGAGCGTAGGAAGACGCTTTTACCACAAATGTTTCTGTAGTCGTTGGCGGAACATCCGTTAAACTGTCAATGGAATTTTTTTGATGATGTCCGTTATGAATCGGCGTTAAATCCATTCCGCAAATGGGACAGCTTCCCGGTTTATCTTTTATAATTTGAGGATGCATGGGACAAGTGTATTGCTGGCTGGTTTCTGCTTTTTTTGAATTGGAATTACAGGCAAAAAGGGAGATTATCGTCAAAAATAAAATTAGCCTAAAGTAGCGAGTAGTTAGTAGTGAGTAGTGAGATTTTGCTCGCGGGAAAAGACTTATTTTATCCGTAAAACTATTCCGCCACGCAAAACCATCAAGCAAATCTCTTTGCTCTTTGCTCTTTGCTATCGCTTCTCCAAAACGCATATCTCTTTGCTCTTTGTTCTTTGTTCTTGAATCTCCTAATCCATCCAAAAAGCTATCTCTCCACATTTTTCTCATATTCCACATACATTTTAAAATAATCTTTATACAAATTGAGGTAATCAATTTGCACATCGTTCAGCTCTTTCCAGCTGTTTAATACCGCAGTTAAATCAGTTTTGTTTTCCTGATAATTGAGTAAAATAACCTCATAACTCTTTTGCAGAGCCGGTAAAATATGCTTTTGGTAGGTTTCCAGCTCGGTGCTGATGTGCGCTAAATGTTGTTCGTAGCTCTTTATCAATCCTGTAAGTTTATTTTGCAAATTATCTTTCTCGAGCTGTAAGGCATTGCGTTCAAATTCGTTCGCTTTTAACTTGCTTTTATACCCTTTCGCCGACCATGGCGCAATTGGAATACTGATACCAGCCATCAAAGAAAACTGGTTGGACATCATATTGTTATACGGAAGCATGTGGTCAAAGGAAATGCTGAAATTGGGTTTAGCTTCATTTGCGATCATTTTATTTGCCAATTGCAAGCTGTTGATTTGCGCTTCCCTTTGTTGCATTACGCTTCGGTTCGCTACAACCGAATCCACATCCTCTATTAAATAATGACTGATGGTTAAACCCGTATCTAACTTTAAAGGAGCGTTATAAGCTTTGTTCATCAAAACATTCAACCTTATTTTACCGATGTGTGCATTTGCCAAAGCGGTAGTTAGTTTATTGTTAGCATCATAAACTTTCGCATCTAAAGCATAAATCTGGGCTAAATCAGCTTTGTTGTAAGTATATCTGATGTTTGCCACTTTTTTTAAGTTCCTCAAAACTTCGATATTTTTACTGATGAAATCGGCTTTATGTTCTTCTAGAATTACTTCATAATAATAGGAGCGAGCCAACGCTTTCAGATCGTTTAAATTGTTGTTTTTTTGAGCTTTAGTAATGTTTGCTTGAACCGATAGATAAGCTTTTTCACTCTCGCTTTTGCTACGGTTTAGGATTTCCTGTTCGGCGGTAATCATTAATGCGCCGTCGCGTAAATTGCTTTCTCTGCCAAAGTTATTATAAGGCGTCATAAATGTACCTACGCCTATTTTTGGTGCCGTCCATGCGCCTGCACTTTCTACCAAAGCATCCTGTTGTTTAATTTGCTCATCGTATATCTTTAGTTCGGGATTGTTGCTTTTAATAGCGTTTAAAACCGAATCTATCGAAATAAAATCCTGTGAAAACAGATTTAAATGCGCCCCCAGCATCAGCGAAAGCGTTAAAATAGTTTTAGTGTGTAGCATCCAACACCTCCATTTTTCCAAATTTTTTAAGCTCATATTCTTTGGTCATCAAAAAAATGAGCGGAGTAACTAATAAAATATGTGTGGAGGAAGTTAAAACGCCTCCAATCATCGGTAATACAATCGGTAGCATCACATCGCTACCTACGCCGTTGCTCCATAAAACCGGCACTAATCCAAACAGCGCAACGCAAACCGTCATGATTTTTGGTCGTAAACGCTTAGATGCGCCTCTGATCACATATTTTTTAATATCTTCTTTGGTGATGGTTTCCCGGCTATTGCCTTTCTCTTTAACCAATTGCTGCATGGCATCGTTCAAATAAATTACCATTACAACGCCGGTTTCCACCGCAATCCCGAACAAAGCAATGAAACCAACCGCGACTGCGATGGATAAATTAACACCGTAAAAGTAAACCAGATAGGCTCCACCGATTAAAGCAAAAGGTATGGTGACTAAACTTAAAAAAGCTTCTCTAACAGATTTGAAAGCTAGGTACAACGCTAGAAAAATGATGATGAGGACAATCGGCAGAATGAGCAATAATGTTTTTTCTCCACGGATTAAATTCTCGTACTGACCGCTCCATTCTACAAAATAACCTTTTGGTAAACGCAGTTCGCTGTTTAGCTGGCTCATTGCTTCATTTACAGTGCTTCCTAAATCACGGTCACGAACGTTGAACATTACTGCGCCTCGCAATAAAGCATTTTCAGAGGTAATCATTGGCGGTCCATCGGCAAAAGAAAAATCAACCACATTAGAAAGCGGGATAATCCCAGCATCGGGCGAGTTAATCGGAATGCGTTTTAATTTAGCGACGCTATTTCGATAATCTTCTCCCAAACGGATGGAGATTCCAAAACGTTCTCTACCCTCAACGGTGTTTGCAAAAGCCACTCCTCCGATCGCAGACTCTACCACTTTATTTATGTCATTTACAGTTAATCCATAGCGAGTTAAAGCTTCTCTATTAATGTTTGCATTTAAATATTTTCCACCGGTAACGGGTTCTACATACAAGTCTTTTATGCCATTTATTCCGCCCAGCTTCTCCTTGATTTGCTCTTCTAATTTTGCAATTCCTTCTAAATCCTGACCGTAAACTTTAATGCCAACATCAGTGCGGATTCCGGTAGAAAGCATATTGATACGGTTGATGATGGGTTGAGTCCAACCGTTTATTACGCCCGGAATTTGAAGTTTTGCATCAAGTTCTTCCACAATTTTTTTCTTCGTCATTCCCTCACGCCATTGGCTTTTTGGCTTTAGCTGAATGATGGTTTCAATCATGTTGATAGGGGAATTATCGGTGGCGGTGTTGGCCCTGCCGGCTTTTCCTAAAACCTGCTCCACTTCTGGCGTAGCTTTAATGATCTTATCCTGAACCTGCAAAATCCGTTTGATTTCTGAGTTGGAAACATCGGGCAAAGTCACTGGCATAAACAGAATGGACTGTTCATTCAATGGAGGCATAAACTCTCGTCCCAAACTAAACAAAAGCGGAATGCTGATAACCAGAGCTAAAATATTTATTCCAATAGTTGTCTTACGATATTTTAAACAAGCTTTAATAGCGGGCTCGTACATGCGTTCCAAAAATCGGTTGATGGGATTGTGGTTATCAGGTCTGAATCGTCCTTTCATAAAAAAGGAAATTAAAACCGGCGCCAAAGTAATCACCAACAAAGCATCTACAATTAAAATAAAGGTTTTGGTATAAGCCAGCGGATGAAAAAGTTTTCCTTCCTGTCCGCCTAATAAAAACACCGGTAAAAAAGAAGTGATAATAATAACCGTAGAGTAAAAAACTCCGCGAGAAACCTGTTTACAAGCTTTTTCTATAATGTTCAGCCGTTCCTGATTGTCAAGTTTGACGTAGTTTTTATCGGAACGTTTTTTAAATATATTTTTCATTGTTTTATTTATCGATTTTTAGCGGTAATGAAGCAATCACCGCCCTGCGCACTTTGCCAAACTGTGATGGTTTCATTGTTTATTCCGATTTTGAGTTTAATTCTTCCTGACGCAAAGACAATTGTTTATAAGCGTTTTCCGACATGATGATTCCATTGTCCACAATAACTCCGATAGCGAGCGCAATTCCAGTCAAAGACATAATATTCGAACTGATATCAAAGGCATTTAGCAAAATGAAACTGGTAGCAATGGTAATGGGAATTTGGATGATGATGCTGATAGCACTTCGCCAGTGTAATAAAAATAGGAAAACAATCAAGGAAACCACAATCATTTCCTCAATCAGCGTGTTTCTTACACTGCTGATGGCTTCCTTAATTAATCCGCTTCTGTCGTAAACAATATTAAATTTTACACCATCGGGCAAACCTTTGGCTACTTCTGCCATCTTCGCTTTTACCCGTGTAATTACTTCATCGGCATTTTCTCTGTAGCGCATCACCACAATTCCACCAACTGCTTCGCCTTCGCCATTTAAATCAAAAATCCCCAAACGGCTGTCGCCAACCATTTGCACATTGGCAACATCTTTTATTTTTATCGGGATGGATTGATTGGTTTGTATGGCCAGGTTTTCAATCTCTTCGATAGATTTTAAATAGCCTGAGGTTTTGATGATATAACCCATATCGCTCAGCTCAAACTTCCGTCCGCCAGCTTCGTTGTTGTTATTGTTTACTGCGTCCATCACTTGGTTAATCCCAAGTTTAAAATAGCTCAGTTTGTTTGGGTCGATACTAATCTGGTATTGCTTCTGGAAACCGCCGAAAGAAGCAATCTCACTCACGCCTTCAACATTTAGGAGGGCAAATTTCACGTACCAATCCTGTAAAGCCCTTTGTTCGCCGAGATCCATTCCCTGCGTATCTAAAGTGTACCACAGCACATGTCCAACGCCGGTTCCGTCAGGACCTAAAGTAGGAGCAACGCCTGTGGGCAAAGTATTGTTAACGGTGCTCAGCTTTTCCAACACTCGGGAACGAGCCCAGTACGGGTCAACATCATCTTTAAAAATCACATAAATAAAGCTCATCCCAAACATGGAATTTGCCCGCACATATTTCACCTTAGGGATGCCCTGTAAGCCCGTAACCAATGGATAAGTAATTTGGTCTTCAATAATTTGCGGGCTTCGGCCTTGCCATTCGGTAAAAACAATTACCTGGTTTTCGGATAAATCCGGAATAGCGTCAATTTTATTGGTTTGTATAGCAAACACGCCGAAACCAAAAATTACGATTGCTACTAAAAGCACCAGAAATCTATTGCGAAGTGATAATGAAATCAGTTTCTCAATCATTAATAAAGAATAAAATAAATGGAATTAGCTCGGAAATCCAAGCTTTAGAATTTAAAGGAAAGAAAGGTAAATTCTAATTACGGAATTGCTGTAGCAAGATGTATAAACCTTGCTTTAGTAGCGGAAAAAGGGATATGTCCGTCTCTTCTTTTTCTTCTTTTTCGGCTGTAGAATCAACACTAAAAAGACTGGTAAAGTAGTGATTGATAAAGGTGAAAGTCTTGCTTAAAGAAGATTCGTCTTTTTTCTTTACTGGATTTACCTGTGTGTCGGTTTTAGCTGAGATATGCTTGTTTTGGCAACAAGTATCTACTTTTTTAAAAGAAGTGGCTTTTGTATTTGCGTCGCAAGGTTGTTTTGCAACCAATTTTTGCATTCCGCAATCGTCATCTTTTTGATTTAACGAAACATTCTGCAGTTCGCCGGCACAATAATGCAGGTTTACAGCCATCCCCGATGAGGTAATAAACACCATCAGCGAAAGCAATAAAACCAAACCCGAGCGGAATTTTTTCATTTCCTCAAAATTAAAAGATTTTTTTAATATTACCTAAGATAATGAAAATGTTACTTTTAAATCCGGATTGCATTTTGGTAATTGCTCATGAAAATGTGTTTAGCTATATTACAACGATTTAAAAAATTCAGCGTTTTACAATGTTAACTCCAAATCACCATAACGATTCTGAGAAAATTCAGTTTCTATATCTATTGTCAGAAATGCGGAAATTGAGAAAAGATATGGGCGGTTATATTGAGCATTATTATCATAATGAAGATACCATTGTTGTGAAATTGACCAATGGCATTTTAAAAATTGAGGAAAAGTTTTTAGAACAATATTCTGCGGAACGCACCGAACCCTTTGATAAAGAGCTACGAAAATTGGCTGACGGCTTTGTTGTTTCAACCATAATTTAAACGAGCGTTAACAGTTTCCTTTCCTCGAGTTAAGCCTTTCATCGGTATAAACTTTGATGATTAACAATTCGCAAGCATAGAAAACCCATCTTTGAAAAAATATAAAATGGCAAATCAACTCAAAAATTCATCATCTCCATATCTTTTGCAACACGCAAATAATCCTGTAAACTGGTATCCTTGGGGCAAGGAAGCCTTAGACAAAGCTAAAGCAGAAAACAAACTGATTTTGGTGAGTATCGGCTATTCGGCTTGTCACTGGTGCCATGTGATGGAACATGAAAGTTTTGAAGATGAGGAAGTTGCTCAATTGATGAACCGGTTTTTTGTTTGTATTAAGATTGACAGAGAGGAACGCCCCGACATTGACCAGATTTATATGACGGCGGTTCAGTTAATGACCGGCAGAGGTGGATGGCCTTTGAACTGCTTTTGTTTGCCAGATCAACGCCCGATTTATGGAGGCACTTATTTCCCGAAACAAGATTGGATGAATCTGCTGACTAACTTGGCTCATTTTTACGATACCAAGCCAGATGAAGCCGAAGAATATGCGGTAAAACTCACAGAAGGCATCAAACAATCAGAAAAGTTAGAATTTGTGCGTACAGAAAAGGACTTTACTCAGGATGATTTATCCGAGATTTTAGAACCTTGGAAAATGCTGTTTGATTTTACGGAAGGAGGGCATAACCGAGCACCAAAGTTCCCGATGCCTAACAATTGGAGTTTTTTAATGCAAACTGCGGAGCTTTTAAAAGATGAGGCAGCTCACGTCATCGTCAGGCTAACCTTGGACAAAATGGCTGCTGGTGGAATTTACGATCATTTGCGTGGCGGTTTTGCTCGCTACTCGGTTGATGGAAAATGGCACATTCCACATTTCGAAAAAATGCTTTACGATAACGGGCAGTTGATGTCGCTTTACGCTGATGCTTACAAATGGTGCGGAGAGGAACGTTACAAAGAAGTGGTTTATGAAACGTTCGATTGGCTTAAAGCCGAGATGACATCGCCAGAAGCTGGCTTTTATTCAGCTTTAGATGCAGATAGCGAAGGAGTTGAAGGGAAGTTTTATACTTGGAATAAAACCGAGATCGACGAAATATTAGGCGAGGATGCCTTATTGTTCAACACTTTTTACGAAGTAACCGAGGAAGGTAACTGGGAAGAAGAGCATATCAACAATTTATGGATCCGAAAAGAGAAAGCGGATATTGCTAAAGCTTTCGATATCAACGAAACGGAATTAATCAATAAACTAACCCAAGCAAAAGAGAAACTATTAAGCGTTAGAAATAAAAGAGTTCGCCCGGGTTTGGATGACAAAATCTTAACTTCCTGGAATGCTTTAATGGTTAGCGGTTTATGTAATGCCTATCAGGCTTTCGCCGATGAGCAGTTTCTTGATGTAGCTTTAGCGAATATCAAATTCTTAGAACAAAAGATTGTGAAACCTAACGGCGGTTTATATCGCAACTATAAAAACGGAGAAGCCACAATTAACGGTTTTTTAGATGATTACGCCTTATTTATCCAGGCATTGATTGATGTTTACGAAGTCACTTTTGACGAAACAAAACTGCAACAAGCCAAACAATTAACCGATTTTGTGTTAGCTCATTTCAGCGATGGCGGATCTGGAATGCTATTTTACACTTCGGATGAAGACGAAGCCCTAATTGCCAGAAAGTATGAAGTTTTGGATAATGTTATTCCTGCTTCAAACTCGGTAATGGCCCATAATTTAAAGAAACTTTCCTTGTTTTTCGACAACCAGCAGTACCATCAAATTTATATGCAGATGCTAAAAACGGTGGTTCCTAATATTAAAAGCTATGCTTCGGGCTACTCTAATTGGGCATCGTTGTTGTTGCAAGAAGTAACCGGAAGTTTCGAAATAGCAATTACCGGTAAGGATTTTGCACAGAAACGTAAAGAAATAGAAAAAGTTTACATTCCCAACAAGATAATTTTGGGAGGCGAGCAAGGAAATTTACCTTTGCTGCAAGATAAGTTTGTTGGCGAAACCAGAATTTTTGTTTGTAAAGATAAAAGCTGTAGGTTGCCGGTAAGCGATGTGAGTGAAGCAATTAAACAAATTTTGAACAGAAACCATAAAGGTTTCGCAATTACCAACACATGAAGATTGACAATAACCACGTAGTATCATTAACCTATGATTTATACGTAACAGAAAACGGCGAAAAAAAACACGTTGAAAGCGCTACAACAGAAAATCCATTAGTATTTCTTTACGGAGTAGGCATGATGTTGCCAAAGTTTGAAGAACATTTGACAGGTTTATCTGTAGGAGATAACTACGGGTTTACTTTAACCGCGGCAGATGGTTACGGCGAGTACGATGAAAAAGCGGTTGCTCCGCTTCCTAAAGATATGTTTGGCGACCAACCTTTGCCAGAAATTGGTGCTATTTTGCCTTTACAGGATAATAATGGCGGACAGTTCCAAGGCAGAGTTGTTTCTATTACTGAAGATGCGGTTTTAGTAGATCTAAATCATCCAATGGCAGGTCACGAACTGCACTTTAACGGTACCATTCAAGATGTAAGACCGGCAACACAAGAAGAATTAGACCACGGTCATGTACACGGAGAAGGTGGACATCACCACTAAGTTTAACTAGGGCTTTTAGCTTAACGCTCTGAGTCTTCTTTAAAAGCATCCTCAGAAAAAGGGGATGCTTTTTTTATGTCATAAATAATTATTTATCAACATTATTTTGGTAAACAGATAAAACTCTACTAAATTAGTAGAGTAAAATTTAAAATAAATAAGTTATGTTAAGAATAGGAGACATTGCGCCAAATTTTAAAGTAGACACTTCTGATGGCGAAGTTGATTTTTATGAATATTTAGGAGATAGCTGGGGCGTTTTATTTTCGCATCCGGCAGATTTTACGCCAGTTTGTACGACCGAACTTGGCGCAACAGCTAGATTAAAGCCTGAGTTTGACAAAAGAAACGTTAAAGTTATGGCACTTAGTGTTGATACATCTGAATCTCACAGAAATTGGATTAAAGATATTAACGAAACGCAAAATGTTGAAGTTAACTTTCCAATTGTTGCAGATGAAAATAGAGAAGTTGCCGAAGCTTACGGAATGATGCATCCAAATGCGTCTGCAACGTTAACAGTTCGTTCATTGTTTGTGATTGCACCGGATAAAACGGTTAAATTAATTATATCTTATCCTGCGTCTACGGGAAGAAATTTTCAAGAAATTTTGCGGGTAATTGATTCATTGCAATTAACAGCTTATCATAGCGTTGCAACGCCGGCAGATTGGAAAGATGGCGAAGATGTAGTTGTATCTCCTGCAATCAAAACAGAAGATATTCCTGCTAAATTTCCGAAGGGATTTAAAGAGATTAAACCTTATTTAAGGATGACACCTCAGCCAAACAAGTAATTTACACTGTAGTTAATTTAAAAAATATTTTATATTTGGTTTAAATTATAATTCTAAATATCAGTATTTTATGAAAAACGGTACAGTAAAATGGTTTAATGCTCAAAAAGGTTTTGGTTTTATTATTTACGAGGGTAAAGACATCTTTGTACATTTTAAAGACGTTGATGGTGGCGTAAATGCTATCAAAGACAATGACGAGGTAGAGTTTGAAGTTGCTGAAGGCAAAAAAGGCCCACAAGCAGTGAATGTAAAGAAGATATAGTCAGAATTTTTGGGATTAAAAAACCGGCTTAGGAAACTAAGCCGGTTTTTTTGTGGGTTAAATTTTTAAAACTTTGTTAGTTTAAACTTACGCTGGAATTTTTGATAAAACCCGTTTCTCTACATAAAATGTTGCAAACGGAAAAAAACTAGCGGCGCTTACAAAAAATATCTTTTTAAAACTCCAGCTATATTTCACCGCGAACAAAATGGTATACGCAACATAAGCCAGAAACAAAAATCCATGTATAGGACCAAAAATCTCTGATACAATGGGATTGCCAAAACCGTATTTTAGCGGAACGGCAATAAAAACCAATACTAAAAGCGTAATTCCTTCTAAAAGGCAAATCAGTCTGAACTGTCCAATCTTGGATTTTAGATTATCTATCATTATTTTCAACGTTTGTTTATACTTTTTGTGCGTGGATTACTATTTTTTGTTCTTTATAATTGGTACTAAAAAACAGAAAATCGCTACCACCATCTTTTAGTTTAAAATTCTTTTTAAGCTCATCAGGCTTTAAATTGAAATTTCTACAAACTACGTTAATTTGTTTGGGAACTTGTGCCTTAGTAAAGTCATTAAACAAAATAGTTTTGATGATTTTAAAGCGTTTTCCGGGAAAATCTATCAGTTCGTTTGAGGTATAAAGATGGCTATGCTGATGAACTTTGGTAACCGGATATTTTTCTGTCAGTAATTTGAACATTCCAGCTTTAAGTATGGAAGCATCCGGCTCGTATAAGTAATTTAATAGCTTTCCGGGTTTAGTTTCTGCGGTTTTTTCTGCAGTAATATTAAAACTGATTACTTTTGTTTCGGCTCCGTTAAGTAAAACGCAATTTATAGCAGGCTCTGCTACGGGTTTTTGTTCCAATATAAAAAGCAACTCTTTACACTCGTTTTTAACGCTTACCACATGTACTTCCGTAACGTTTTTTAAATCTTTTATTGCCGACTGAATATCAAGCATGGGCGCTGCTTTAATAATTACCCTTTTTGCTTTTTGCAGATATCTTTCCTGGTTTGCCAGAACATCCGGCTCGCAATCTTTCAGTAAAAATACACGGCCCGAGTTTGCCCGGCGGGAAGGGTCAATATAAATTGTGTCAAAACCGTTTGATTTTTTTAATAGCTGATTGCTATCTTCGGCTAGGGTGGTCACGTTCTTAACGCCTAACATCTCGAAATTGTGTTTTACAATTGCCGAAAGTTCCTCGTTTATTTCGCAGTGCGTAACTGTTGTGGCTTTTTGCGCAAAGTAGTAATCATCGATACCAAAACCACCAGTTAAATCAACCAGCGAACCATTGTTAATTAACGAAGCTTTATACTGTGCAGTAATTTCTGAGGATGACTGCTCTAAATTTAGCTTTGGCGGATAAATAATGCCGTTTGTTTTAAACCACGTAGGCAGTTTTTTTTCTGATTTATTTTTGCCCTCTATTTGTGTAGCGATGGTTTTAACGCTTAATTCGGGAAAAGGAGAACCCTTTAGTATCAGTTTTGATACGTCTGTTTTCAGGTTTTTGTTGATAAAATCCTGAACTTCTTTGCGGGTTAGCTTTTCAGATAAATCACTCATTCCTTAATTACAAAATGCGCCGTATTTCTGTTTCTTTCTTCCAGATAAACCTCGCCGGTAATGTATTTCTTTATGGTTTCCTCATTTGCATGGCGAATGGTAATTAGCTTTAAATCGGTATTGTAACGTAATTCTAAATCTGGTGTAATTAAGGTTTTAAACCTGTTAAACTTGCTTTCCTCAAAATCAAAACTTGCTGAAAAGGTTAAAGCCGAAATCTGTAAAGTATTCACTTTTATATAAGCATCAGCGAAAGCTTTGAAAATATCGCTCACTTGATTTTCGGTAACAAATGATAAATTTTTGGTGTGCAGGGTAATTAAAATCTGATTTTTTTTAACAATGATGATAGGCGTAGAGATGACAATATGTGCTTCTTTTATTACTGTTCCAGCCTCGTGGGGAGCTAAAAACGGTTTTACATAAAGCGGAATTTGCTTGTTCTGTAAAGGTTTTATTGTTTTTGGATGGATAACCGTAGCGCCATAATAAGTCATTTCGATAGCTTCGGTGTAAGGCAGTTCATCAAACTTTACGCAATCAGCAAACAGCTTTGGGTCGGCATTTAAAATTCCCGGAACGTCTTTCCAAACGGTAAGGCTTTCGGCGTTTAAACATGATGCAAAAATGGCAGCACTATAATCAGAACCTTCTCTGCCCAAAGTAGTGGTAAAATTTTCAGAAGTGTTGCCAATGAAACCCTGCGTGATGGCGAAACTGTTTTCCAAGATTTTCGGAATATCTTTTTGAATCAGTTCCGAAGTCTTTTCCCAATTGATATGTGCTTCGCGGTAAACGTTATCTGTTTGAATGTAGGAGCGGGCATCCAGCCATTTGGCATTTATACCAATGCTGTTTAAATAATGAGCAACAATTCTGCTGGAAACCAGTTCGCCGATGGATACAATTTGATCGTAAATAAAATTGTACTCGTCAACCGGTTCGTCTTCAATAATCCAGTCAATCTCCACAAAAGTATTGTTCACCTCATCGAAAACGGGGTTTTCCTCATCAAATAATTGATGGATAATTTCGAAATGGTAATTCTTTATCTCTTCAAAAACTTCATGAACGTCATCTGTTTGGTTAAAATAACTTTCTGCAAGTTTTTCTAAAGCATTGGTGGTTTTTCCCATTGCAGAAACTACAACCAATAAAGGTTGGGCTTGGTGAGCCTTTAGTATTTCGCCCAGATTTTTAATTCCGGCAGCGTCTTTTACAGATGCGCCTCCAAATTTGAATACCTGCATTATTTATTAACGTATTTTGAGATGAAGCTATTGGGTTTAATTAAATTGGTGATGCGAGTGTAAGGAATGAAAAGATTGGTTCTTCCTTCTGCATAAGCTTTTATTTCGTAAGGGTTGTAGGTAAACAACAAACCTTTAGCGGTGATGGCGAAGTTTTCGTTCAGGTTGAACGCTTTATTCTCGAAAAAGTAATTGTCAAGCGCTTCGTCTTTGCTTAAACCTTCATCTTTTCTAAAGATTTCTTCGGCTATAGCGGTCAGTTTTGTTTCATAACCGGCATTCAGCAAATCCTTTAGCTTTAGTTCTTTGGCAGATTTTAAATCTAAGTTAAAATAGCTTAAACCGTTCATGCCATGTGCGCCACCGGTGTAAAAATACGAGTCGCTGGTAAGCACAATCAGGTCTTTATCCTGAAAACTTACCTTTAAGTTCTCGTCCCATTCATAACCGGCCGGGCTTTCCGGAACTTCTTTTTTAAACGCTAAATATTCCTTAAAAAAGGATTCGGCCGCTTTATCAATGCTGTTGCTTTTGTTGCCGGTCCAAGGTTCGGCGGTAATAATATTTAATACCTGGTTGTTTAAAAACTTTTGCTTATCGGCAAATCTGGGATAATCTGCTTTTAAGTAAGCAAACTTGTTGCTGTCTTTTGGGATGCTACTTTTTTTAGTGGCTTTGTAAAAATGGATGATCTGATAAGGTAAGCTGTCTTTAAATACTGGTTTTTCTACGGAATCTGGTGTTGTTACGTTGCCAGTTTCAGCCAAAACAGTTGAGTCGTTAGTAGTATTGGTATTTGTAGTTTTATTTTGGCAGGAGAAAATAGCTAAACAAAAAAATATTAGGAGGATGTTTTTCATATCAATTATTGATTTGCTCGTAAGATAAGGAGGCATTTAGCCAACCTCTCTCGAACTGGGCGTTGTATTTATTGTAAAAGTTTATAGCGGTTTGGTTCCAGTCTAAAACCTGCCAAACCATGCCTTTGTAGTTATTTAGTTTAGTTTCCTCAATCACTCGCTCAAATAGCATTGTACCAATGCCTTGCCCACGCATTTTTTCGGTAACAATAAAGTCTTCTAAATATAAACGCGGACCTTTCCAGGTTGAGTATCTGATGTAATATAAGGCAAATCCTTCGATTTTACCATTGCAAACCGCAACGAAAGCTTTCCAAACGGCATCTTTACCAAAACCACCTTCTACAAACTCATTTAAAGTTACGGTAACTTCCTGCGGTGCGTTCTCATACAATGCCAATTCGTGAACCAGCTCCAGCATACGCTCGCAATCTTCTTCTTTAGCAAATCTGATTTTCATAATTAATGAGAGAATTTTGAATGATGGAATGAGTGAATTTTGAATGAGTGAATAAGACTTACGAAGTTTATCTACAGCTGGCAAGAAACTTCGTAAGTCTTCTGCAATTCCTAACCAACTAACCAACTAACCACCTAAAAACCTAACCACCTACAACGCCTCTTCCTCCAAAAATATCACTGCCAATACGTACCAAAGTAGCGCCTTGCTCAATTGCTATTTTGTAATCAGATGACATACCCATCGACAGTTCTTTAAAGCTGTCCTCGTTTCTGAAATAGCTTATTTTAATGCCCTTAAATAAGGTTTGTAACTCGTAAAACTCCTCTTTAATCTGCTTCGGATTTTCGGTGTTTGTGGCAATTCCCATTAAGCCAACAATCCTGATATTTTTAAGTTCGGTAAATTCCTGAGCTTCTAAAAGTTCAATCGCCTCGTCAAAACCTAAACCGAATTTAGTTTCTTCATCGGCAATATAAATCTGTAACAAACAGTCAATTATGCGGTTGTTCTTAAGCGCTTGTTTATTAATTTCTATCAGCAATTTTAAGCTATCAACACCATGAATCAGGCTTACGAAAGGTGCAATGTACTTTACCTTATTGCTTTGTAAATGCCCAACTAAATGCCATTGGATATCCTTAGGCAAAGCCTCATGTTTTTCAACCATTTCCTGCACCTGGTTTTCGCCAAAAATACGTTGTCCGGCTTGGTAAGCCTCCAAAATATCTTCGTTAGGTTTGGTCTTAGAAACAGCCACCAATTTAACAGCTACGCTCTCAATTTCGTTCTTTATTGCTTTTATATTGTCTGTAATGCTCATTAATGCGTAATTTTATGGGATTATTTGCCAAAAATACAAATGCTTGCGTTATAACACGAACCTAAGTATGTATGAAATGTTAAGATTGGCTTTTTATTTTTATGAGAAAATTAATATTACTGATTGCTGTTGTACTTTTTTACGTTGCCTGCAAGCAAAATGTACCTAAAGGCGTGATTGAAAAAAGCGAGATGATAAATGTGCTGCTGGATATGCAAGTGACCGATGCTGCGTTAAACCAAGTTTACAACAACGACACCATGAAAATGCAGGCACATAGCCGGTATAATTATATATTTAAGAAATATAAAATTGATTCGGCAACCTTTACCAACAGCCTAAAATACTACAGCCGGAATGCAAAGGAGCTGGACTCTATGTACACCCAAATTTCTGATAGCTTAATTCGGTTACAAGAAAGCTTAAAACCGAAACCGGTTATCAATTACGCAAAAATGCAGGCAGATAGCGTATATAATTTCCTTTTTCCAAAATTTACAAAAGACTCGGCAAAGTTTACCAACAAAAATTCCTATAATTTAGATGTTAAGGGCTTATACGGCAGGTACACCCAAATTTTGGATAGTTTAAAGCATTTGAAAGACAGTGTAAAGTTGGATAGTTTAAAGCATTTACAAAACAGTACTAAGAAAAAGCAGGTTAAGAATGATTTATCCACAAAATAGTTTATATAAGCTAGGTTTTGATGAAGTAAAAAACTCGATAAAAAACTTATGTATGAGCGAGATGGGCAGGGGAATGGTGGATAAAATCCAGTTCATGAGCCAGTACGACCAGATTAATAAGTTTTTAAGGCAAACCGCAGAGTTTAAAAATATTATTGAGAACGACCAGCCTTTACCCATACAAAGCTTTTATGATATTAAAAGACTTGCAGAAAAAGCAAAGCTGGAAGGCGCTTTTTTAAACGAGGAAGAGGTTTTTCAGATTTACGTTTCTTTGCAAACCGTTTTTGCTGTTATCAGATATTTTGAGGACAGAAACGGTTTATACCCGAATCTTGAAGCTTTATTTGAGCACTTGCCGATAGAAAAAAGCATCATTAGGCATATTGAAGCGGTAATTGACGCAAAAGGTAAAATGAAGCCCAATGCTTCGCGTTTACTTTCGGATATTACCACAGCCATTGCCAAAGCCGAACAGGAAGCGTTAAAAAAAATAGACCAGATTTATAAAAACGCACAAGCCAACAACTGGCTAGCGGATGGAAGTTTAACGGTTAGAGACGGGCGAATCTGTATCCCGATTTTGGCGGAGAATAAAAGAAAGCTGAAAGGCTTTGTACATGATGAATCGGCATCTGGTCAAACGGTTTATATGGAGCCCGAAGAAGTTTTTACCCTCAACAATAAAATCCGCGATCTGGAATTTGAAAAGCGACGTGAGGTGGTGCGTATTTTAACCGAACTTACCAATCAGCTAAGGCCTTACGTACCCATTCTTTTCTCGTACCATAATTTTTTAACCAAGCTTGATTTTGTGCGGGCAAAAGCACTTTTTGCTATCCAAATTGATGCGCAAATGCCTTTCTTGGTAAAAGAAGCCCGTTTAAAACTCATCAATGCCCGGCATCCGCTATTGCTGTTAAGCCATAAAGAAAGCGGAAAATCCGTTGTTCCTTTAAACGTTCATTTAGATGAAAAGGTAAGAATTTTACTGGTTTCGGGACCAAATGCAGGCGGAAAATCCGTCGCCATGAAAACCGTAGGATTGTTGCAAATTATGACGCAGGCGGGTCTGTTAATCCCGGCTGATGCAGAATCGGAAATCGGGATTTTTAAACAGCTCTTTGCCGACATCGGCGACGACCAGTCCATTGAAAGCGATTTAAGTACTTACAGTGCGCATCTCTCTAAAATGAAGTATTTTACGGAACATGCCTCAGGCAAAACTTTAATTTTAATTGATGAGTTTGGTACCGGAACAGATCCGTTGTTTGGTGGCCCAATTGCCGAAGCGGTGTTGGAGCAACTGAACCAAAAGCGTTCATTCGGGATGATTACCACGCATTATTCTAATTTAAAACTGTTTGCAAACAGTGCCGAAGGCTTAGAAAATGCTTCCATGATTTTTGATAATGAACAGCTACAGCCCATGTACATGCTTGAAATGGGTAAGCCGGGAAGTTCCTACGCTTTTGAGATTGCCCAAAAAATAGGCTTGTCCAAACATCTGATTGATTTGGCAAAGAGTAAAATCAGCATTCAGCAACGTAAAATTGATACCCTTTTGGTGGATTTGGAGCGGGACAAGAAAGAGGTTTTTGACACCAAGCTTTCGCTGGATAAGCAACAGCGCAAATATCAATCGCTTTTAGCAGAGAACGAAAAGCTGAAAGCTTATTACGATGAAAATAAGCGCAACTTAATTCGCGAAGCAAAAACCGAAGCACAGCAGATTATTAAAAACGCCAATAAACTGGTGGAAAATACCATTGCCGGCATTAAAGAAGCTAAAGCGGATAAAACCAAAACCCAGGAATTACGGGCAAACCTAAACACGGCACTTAAAGCCAACGAAGTAAAACCACAAGCGCCAACCAAACAGCAACAAAAAGACGTTGAGGAAATTGAAGTAGGCGACTGGGTAAAAATGCCCGATTCGGAAAACTTAGTGCAGGTTTTAGAGATCTCAAAGGATAATTTAATTGTTGCCTTTGGCGAATTGCGCTCGGTAGTTAAAAAGAAAAAAGTGGTCAAAGTCTCCAATAAAAGCGTCCCTAAAGAACTGAAACGTTTCGGTACTTCTGGTTATACCGAATCTTCGGCTAGTTTCTCGGCAGAGATTGATGTACGTGGAAAAAGGGGAGAAGATGCTTTAGCCGAAATTGAACGTTATTTTGATAGGGCGGTGATGTTTGGTTTTTCGTCTTTTAAAGTCATCCACGGCAAAGGCGATGGGATATTGAGGAAGTTAATTCGCAATTACCTAAAAAATTATCCGCAAGTAGCTAAAATGGAGGACGAGCATGTGGATAGAGGGGGTGATGGGATTACTTATGTTTATTTGAATTGATTTGTATTTATCTTTTTTGAGGATAGTCAGCCATTCATAGAAACAAGTCGCCGGTACTCCTGCTCTCTTTTGAGCGACACAAGCTCAAGTCTTTTTTTCATTCCACCGCGGTAAATCTTTTGAGCGCAAGACAAAATCAAACATTTTTTATAACCCGTCTGAAAAACAGATATAAAACCGTATTTTTGCAGCGATAAAATAATAAATATGAGTTTAAATGTGTTTAAACAGTCGATTGATTTAGGCGATGGCCGTATCATTGAGATCGAAACCGGTAAATTGGCAAAACAAGCTGATGGTGCGGTGGTTGTGAAACAAGGTGATACCATGCTATTAGCCACTGTTGTTAGTAACAAAGATGCAAAAGAAGGTGTCGACTTCCTTCCTTTATCCGTTGATTACCAGGAAAAATATGCGGCAGCTGGCCGTATCCCTGGAGGTTTCTTAAGAAGAGAAGCCAGATTATCTGATTACGAAGTTTTAATTTCGAGAATTGTGGACAGAGCTTTACGCCCCTTATTCCCAGAAGATTACCACTCAGATACGCAGGTAATGATTTCATTAATTTCGTCTGACAAAGACATAATGCCCGATGCATTGGCCGGTTTAGCAGCTTCGGCGGCTCTTGCTGTTTCAGACATCCCCTTTAACGGACCAATATCTGAAGTTCGCGTAGCTAAAATTGATGGTAAGTTGGTGATCAATCCGCTTCGTTCAGAATTAGAAAAAGCTACGTTAGAATTTATTGTTGCTGGTTCTGCAAAAGATATCAACATGGTTGAGGGTGAAGCTGATGAGATTGCTGAGGCTGAATTAGTTGAAGCGATTCAGTTTGCTCACGAAGCCATAAAAAAACAGGTTGCTGCTCAGGTTGAGTTAGGTCGTTTAGTAGGTAAAACCGAAAAGAGAACTTATAGCCACGAAAACAGCGATTTAGATTTAAAAGCAAAAATTACTGCCGATACTTACGATAAGGTTTACGCAGTTGCTAAATCTAATTCTGGTAAAGACGATAGAGCTTCGGCTTTTAAAGCAATTCAGAAAGAAGTTTTAGATGCTTTAGGCGAAGATGCTACAGAGGCCGATAAATTTTTAGCTAAAAAATATTTCCACGATGTACAATATGATGCCGTTAGAGCATTGTTGTTGAATGAAGGCATCCGTTTAGATGGAAGAAAAACAACCGAAATTCGTCCAATTTGGAGCGAAGTAGGTTATTTGCCTTCTGCTCACGGTTCTGCAATTTTTACCCGTGGCGAAACACAATCATTAACCACAGTTACATTAGGTGCAAAATCTGATGAACAAATGATTGACGGTGCGTTTATTAATGGTTACAACAAATTTTTATTGCACTATAATTTCCCTGCTTTTTCAACAGGTGAGGCTCGTCCGAATAGGGGAGTTGGTCGTCGCGAAGTGGGTCATGGTAATTTAGCCATGCGGGCAATTAAAAAAGTATTGCCATCTGATGCAGAAAACCCTTATACCATTCGTGTAGTTTCTGATATTTTGGAATCTAACGGTTCATCATCTATGGCTACCGTTTGTGCGGGTACATTGGCTTTAATGGATGCAGGTATTCAACTGAAAGCGCCGGTTTCTGGTATTGCAATGGGTTTAATCTCTGATGAAGCTACTGGTAAATACGCTATTTTATCTGATATTTTAGGTGATGAAGATCACTTAGGGGATATGGATTTTAAAGTGACGGGTACTAGAAACGGAATCACGGCTTGTCAGATGGATTTAAAAGTAAACGGTTTAAGCTACGAAGTTTTATCCAAAGCTTTAGATCAAGCTAAAGATGGCCGTTTACATATTTTAGGTGAGATTGAGAAAACCATGACAGCGCCACGTGAAGACTTTAAACCTCATGCTCCGCGTATTGTTTCTTTGGTTATCGATAAAGAATTTATTGGTGCGATTATAGGCCCTGGTGGCAAAATTATCCAAGAAATGCAACGTGAAACTGGCGCTACAATCTCTATTGAAGAGAAAGATAACCGTGGTTACATCCAAATTTTTGCGGATAATAAAGCAGCTATTGATCAAGCAACAACGCGTATCAAAAACATTGTTGCTAAACCAGAAGTTGGCGAAACTTACGAAGGTAAAGTGAAGTCTATTATGCCGTTTGGTGCATTTGTAGAGATTATGCCGGGTAAAGATGGTTTATTGCACATCTCTGAAATTGACTGGAAACGTTACGAAACTATGGATGGTATTTTCCAAGTGGGTGACGAAGTGAAAGTTAAATTGTTGGATGTGGATAAGCAAGGTAAACTAAAACTTTCTCGTAAAGCTTTATTGCCTCGTCCGCCAAAAGAAGAAGCTCCAAAAGCTGACGCTTAGTATTTAAGTCCGAAGACGGAAAGACCGTAGTCTGGATAAAATAAAATCCCGATTCTTTTTTTAAGAATCGGGATTTTATTTTAAATGGCTTTTCGCCGTATTAACATATAATTTCTAAAAGAACGCTTATTTATTATCTTTGAAGTATGAAGCCTATAATTTCTCCTTCAATTCTTTCGGCAAACTTTGCAAATTTAGAAGACGACATCATCATGCTTAACGAAAGTGAAGCCGGATTGATTCATGTGGATGTGATGGACGGACAGTTTGTGCCAAATATTTCTTTTGGCTTTCCGGTAATTGCGGCGGTAAAAAACTTCGCTACAAAGCCATTGGATGTTCACTTAATGATTGTAAATCCCGATAGATATTTAAAAGAATTTAAGCAATACGGCGCAGATATCATTACTGTACATTACGAGGCTTGTACACATCTTCACCGCACTATACACAACATAAAAGAATTGGGATGCAAAGCGGGTGTAGCTTTAAATCCGCATACGCCAGTTTCTTTATTGAAAGATATTGTTGCAGATTTAGACCTAGTTTTGATCATGACCGTTAATCCAGGATTTGGCGGGCAAACTTTTATTGAACACAGTTACCAGAAAGTCCGTGAGTTAAAAGCGATGGCTTCAGAATCAAATCCAGAGTTGTTAATCGAGGTTGATGGCGGAGTGAGCATCCATAATTCACTGGCACTTTTAAAAGCGGGAGCAAACGTATTGGTAGCTGGCAACGCCATATTTAGCTCAACAGATCCTATGCACACCATTGCCGAGCTTAGAAATATTTCTCCAGACATATTAACAGCCTGATTTTTATTAAATGGCTAAATTTTTCTTTTTTTTATTGCTTTCCCCCTTTTTTTTAAATGCCCAAAACTTATATAAAGTAACAGGTTCGGTCAGCAATTCAGATGGTGAAAAATTAGCCGGAGTTCACATATCGATAAAAGGAACGCAAATTTCTACCAGTACAAACAACCAGGGCGAATTTCAGCTTAGCTTAAAAAATGGGGTTTGTCAACTATCAATTACTTATTTAGGTTATCAGTCACAAACTATTGATTTAAAAGTAGATAATCGGTTCGATAAAAATATCGCAATTGTTTTAATCAAAGATTTACAGAGCTTAAAACAGGTTGTAGTAAGCGATAAATCAGTCCGTAATACGGGGATGATAAAAGTCGACGCAAAATTAGCATCCTCTAATCCCAATATATCCCAAAGTTTCGAGTCGATTTTAAAGCAATTACCCGGTGTTTCAACTAACAATGAATTAAGCTCGCAATATTCTGTAAGGGGTGGTAATTTTGATGAAAACCTGATTTACATCAACGACATCGAAATTTACAAACCGTATTTGGTGCGTAACGGACAGCAGGAAGGTTTAAGTTTGATAAATCCCGATTTAGTTTCAAACGTAAAGTTTTCTGCCGGAGGATTTAC
This sequence comes from Pelobium sp., assembly GCA_035496935.1. Lineage (GTDB taxonomy): Bacteria > Bacteroidota > Bacteroidia > Sphingobacteriales > Sphingobacteriaceae > Pseudopedobacter. The sequence goes on from DATJED010000023.1 coordinate 341,066, forward strand.
ACCTCGTTATGGCGATAAACTTTCTTCCGTTTTGGATGTACAGTATAAAACCACCGATTCCGTGAAATACACAGCGGGAATCGGGACAAATGGTTTGTCGCTTACAGGATTTTTCAACAGCGGAAAATTAAGTGGCGCAATAGGCTATCGTAACAAACAGAATAAGTTTATTTTAAAGGCACAACCGGTTGTAGGGGTTTATCACCCAGAATTTCACGATTTGCAAGGTTTACTTAATTACCAAATCAATAAAAAAAACAGCATAAGTTTTTTTGGCGCCTATAACAGTAGCAAGTTTGGTTTAGTTCCGCAGTCTCGCACTACCGAATTTGGTACGTTAAACGAACTGTTGAGGCTAAACGTTGATTACGAAGGACAGGAGCAGGATCAATACACCAACCTTGTTGGGGCGTTAACGCTAAACAGCCAGCTCAGCAAAAAGGTTAATTTAAAATGGATAAATTCCATGTTTTTGATTACCGAAAAAGAAAACTTCGATATTTTAGGTACTTATATTTTCGATGAAATTGAGAACGATTTTGCAAGCGGCACTTTTGGTCAGGTAAAAGCAAATAGGGGAATTGGCGCCTACCAAAATTATGGACGTAATGAACTTCAGGCCGATGTTTATGCTTCGGAATTAAAACTGAATTACAGTGCAAAAAAGTCTTTTTGGGAAGCGGGTTTAAGGTTCCAGTACGATAAAATTTCTGATAATTTGAAGGAATTTGAACTGATTGATTCCGCCGGTTACGCAATTCCAAACGCTTATGAAGATTTTGTGCTCACACAATCGGTAGAAGCGGGTAACAGTGTAAATACGCTCCGTTATATGGGTTATCTACAGAATACCAGCGACATTAGTCCGCAACTTTCTTTTACCGGAGGAGTAAGATTTAACTATAACAATTACACCAAAGAATTTATTCCAAGTCCGCGGATTGTTTTTGCTTATACGCCAAAAAATCATCCACAAATGGTTTACAGATTTGCGACCGGTTTATATGTACAGCCTCCCTTTTACAGGGAAACGCGTAATTTTGATGGAACTTTAAATGGAAATGCTAAATCCCAAAAATCACTTCATTTTGTGCTTTCTTCCGATAGCAAGTTCGATGGTTTGGGTACAAAACTAAACTTTTTGGCCGAGGCATATTATAAAAGTCTATACAATTTAACACCTTATGATATCGAAAATTTAAGAATCAGATATTATGCAGATCAGCAGGCTAAAGGTTATGCGGCAGGTGTGGATTTCCGGATAAACGGCGAATTTGTAAAAGATTTAGAATCTTCTTTTAGGTTATCAATTATGAAAACCGCGGAAGATATTGACGGAGACACTTACGTTCAAAAAAATCAGGACGGAAGTACAACAACTATTTCTCCGGGTTATATCAAAAGGCCAACAGACCAACGCGTCAACTTTTCAGCATTTTTTCAGGATAGGCTTTTTAACAGCCCAACCTATAAAGTGCATTTGAATTTATTATTTGGTTCGGCGCTGCCAACCGGTCCTCCGGCCTCGCAACGTTATCAGCAAAGCTATAAAATACCGGCGTACAAAAGATTAGATATTGGTTTTTCAAAAGACATTTTAGACCCCGAAAGTTTGCACAAACCTGCACTTTTGGCTAGATATTTTAAATCGATTATTATTTATGCCGAAGTTTTTAACTTGCTCAATATCAATAATACGGTATCATATTTATGGGTTACAGACGTTAATAACTATAAGTATGCTATCCCAAATTATTTAACATCAAGGCAACTGAATGTAAGACTGATTGCAAAATTTTAAAATAAAATAGGACTTCACCAATGTTTATCATAAATTTGCACCTTAATTCTATAAAGAATGACGCCCAGTATCGCACAGAAGAAATTATACGCTCTAAGTATAATGGCTTGTGCGACCTATTTTTTCCATAATTATTTATACCAAACTTTAAATAAATGAAACACAATTTTGGTGCAGGACCCTGCATTTTACCACAGGAAGTATTTAAACAAGCTTCACAAGGAGTTTTAAATTTTAATGATACTGGTTTATCTATTCTAGAAATCTCGCACAGAGCTGCAGAATTTGTTTCCGTAATGGATGAGGCTATTAGTTTAGTAAAAGAACTTTTAAACGTTCCAGAAGGTTATTCGGTTATATTTTTGCAAGGTGGTGCAAGTTTACAATTTGCGATGACAGCCTTTAATTTATTGCCAGAAGGAAAAAAGGCAGCTTATTTAGAAACTGGCGTTTGGGCTAAAAAAGCTTTCGCAGAAGCGAAAATCATTGGCGATGCAGAAGTTGTTGCTTCTTCAAAAGATAAAAATTACAGCTACATTCCAAAAGACTACACAATTGACCCAGCTAGCGCATATTTTCACTGTACCTCAAACAACACCATTTACGGTACACAAATGCACAGCTTCCCGAAAACTTCAGTTGGTATCGTTAGCGATATGTCTTCTGATATTTTTAGCAAGGTAATTAACGTTGCCGATTTTGATTTGATTTACGCAGGAGCTCAAAAAAACGTAGGTCCGGCTGGTGCAACTTTAGTTATCGTTAAAAACGATATTTTAGGAAAATCAGGTCGTAACATTCCATCTATGTTGGATTATCAAAAGCAAATTGATGCAGATTCTATGTACAACACGCCACCGGTGTTTTCTGTATATGTTTCTATGCTGAATTTAAGATGGTTAAAAGCTAAGGGTGGTGTTGCTGCAATTGAGCAGGAAAACATCGCTAAAGCAAAAGCTTTATATGCAGAAATTGACAGAAATCCTTTGTTTAAAGGAACCGCAGCGGTTGAAGATCGCTCAAATATGAGTGTTTGTTTCGTAATGGAAAATGCAGAATTAGAAAAACCTTTCTTGAAATTTGCTGAAGAAAAAGGATGTGTTGGAATTAAAGGCCACAGAAGCGTAGGAGGCTTTAGAGCTTCCTTATATAACGCTTTATCAGTTACAAGTGTGCATGTTTTAATTGAAGCAATGCAAGAATTTGCAGAGAAAAACGTTTAAAAACCAAACCAAAAAATAGATAATTTAATGAGAATTTTAGCAAACGACGGAATTGATCCAATAGGAAAAAAACTATTAGAGGACGCCGGAATTGAAGTTGATACAAACAATATCCCACAAGAAGAGTTGGCTGCGAAGCTAAACGCTTACGACGGTATTACAGTTAGAAGTGCTACCAAAGTTAGACAGGACTTAATTGATGCTTGCCCTAATTTAAAAGTAATTGGTCGCGGTGGTGTTGGTATGGATAACATTGATGTTGCTTATGCAAAAAGCAAAGGCATTGCGGTTGAAAATACGCCTGCAGCATCTTCACAATCTGTTGCGGAACTGGTTTTTACACATCTTTTTAACGGTGTACGTTTTGTTTACGATGCTAACCGTAAAATGCCGGTTGAAGGCAATACCAAATTTAATGCACTTAAAAAAGCTTACGCAAAAGGCGTGGAGTTAAAAGGTAAGAAATTGGGAATTATTGGTTTTGGTCGTATCGGTAAAGAAACAGCAAAACTTGCTTTAGGTGCAGGTATGGATGTTCTAGCTTACGATTTATACGATATTCCAGCAACTTTACCTCTAGAACTTTCTGGCGGTGTAAAAGTGGATGTGCCGGTAACAAAAGTAAGTTTAGATACGCTTTTAGCCGAGTCTGATTTTATCTCTTTGCATATTCCTTTTACAGAAAAACCTGTTCTAGGAAAAGAAGAGTTTGAAAAAGTAAAACCAGGAGTGGGTGTGGTAAATTGTTCAAGAGGCGGAACTATCGATGAAAAAGCTTTAATTGAAGCTTTAGATAGCGGAAAAGTTTCTTTTGCAGGTTTAGATGTATTTGATAACGAACCAACCCCATTGGTTGAGCTATTGCAACATCCTAAAGTATCATTAACGCCACATATTGGTGCAGCTACTAACGAAGCACAGGAAAGAATCGGTGTTGAGCTGGCTAATCTTTTGATTGGTCATTTAAAAGGTTAAATTTCAGATAAAGAATACGCTGAGCGGTTTTTAAATCGTTCAAATTATTCATCATAAATCAGAATCCTTGGAGGCCAACTCCGAGGATTTTTTTTGATCCGAGTCTCCTACTTACAACTTTTCACTTTCAACTCTAAACTTTATACTAAATTTGCGTTATGTACAAATTAGTTAAACCACTGTTTTTTCAGTTCGATCCCGAAAAAATCCATTATACCGTTACTGATTCTTTAAAATTTGCCCAAAAAATATGGGGCTTGCCTCGTTTGTTAAAAAGTTTTTATGCTTTTAATGACGAAAAATTAAAGCGTAACGTTTTCGGACTGGATTTTAAAAACCCAGTGGGTTTAGCGGCCGGTTTTGATAAAAACGGTGAGTTTATAGAGGAGCTGGCAAACTTTGGTTTTGGTTTTATTGAAGTAGGTACAGTAACGCCTTTGCCTCAGCCCGGCAATGACAAACCTCGGATGTTCCGTTTGCCCGCCGATGAAGCTTTGATTAACCGCATGGGTTTTAACAATAAAGGTGTGGACGTTTTAGCCCGGAAATTACAATCGGTAAAAAGAGATGGATTAATTATTGGGGGCAACATCGGTAAAAATAAAAATACACCAAATGAAGATGCAGTAAGCGACTATATCAAATGTTTTGATGCTTTATTTGATGTGGTCGATTATTTTGTGGTGAACGTGAGTTCGCCAAATACGCCGGGCTTAAGGGCCTTGCAGGAAAAAGAACCGCTAAAAAATATCCTCCATACTTTACAGCAAAGAAATAAAAAGAACGATATTTCCAGACCAATTCTATTAAAAATTGCACCAGATTTAACCAACGAACAACTGGACGATATTGTAGAAATTGTACAGGAAACGGGCATCGCCGGAGTAATTGCCAGTAACACCACTATTTCCAGAGATAATTTAAAATCTCCCGAAAATATAAAAAACGAAACAGGAGGTTTAAGCGGAAAGCCGTTGACCAAACGATCTACAGAAGTCATCAGATATTTATCTCAAAAATCGAATCAATCTTTCCCAATTATTGGTGTAGGAGGAATCCACAGCGGAAAAGACGCCAAAGAAAAACTGGAAGCTGGCGCTTCTTTGGTACAAATTTACACCGGTTTTATTTACGAAGGCCCGGGTTTGGTAAAAGATATTTTGAAGGAATTGATTTAAGAAATCATACGGTCAACAAATAAAAACTGAATTATAGTTAGTTAAAGCGGGCTTCTGGTTTATCAGAAGGCCGCTTTTTTATTTTCCTCCAATTTTTTGGAGATTTAAACTGCTTTTGCTCAAGCAACTGGCATGTTATTGGTATTCCTCAATCCCTCAAACAAAACATTACCAATGGAGAATAAATTTACGCCAAGAGATGGCTCTGCTATAAGTTTATGGCAAGCCTATAACATACAATCGCGAGCTAATGCAACCGTTTCAGAAAAAGAAAGCTGTGACGTACTAATTATCGGTGCAGGAATTACGGGAGTCACTACCGCGTTGATGTTGCAAAGTCGAGGCAAAAAATGTGTTTTGGTGGAAGCTAACCATGTAGGTTTCGGGACTACGGGTGGCACTAGCGCTCATCTCAACACTTTCTTTGATGCAACTTATCCCGGTGTTGAAAAGGATTTTGGAAAAGAATCGGCTAAATTATTAGCACAGGCAGGAAAAGATACTTTTTCCATTATCAAAGATTTTATTAATTCTTTAGCGATCGATTGTGACTATGCCGAAAAACCGGGCATTTTATATGCGGAAGATGAAGCTCAAGCGCAGCAGTTACAGCAAATTAAGGAAAGTTCTATTGAAGCAGGAGTGGAAGTTTGTGATACCAGTGATAACAAAATTCCTGTGGATTTTACGGCTGCCTTAAAGTTCGTGGCGCAGGGGCAGTTTCATCCACTCAGATATTTGGAAGGTTTAGTGAAGGAGTTTTTACGTTTGGGCGGAGTTTTATACGAGAATTCTAGAGTTGTGAAAATCGAGTCCGATGATGATATTCATTTGGTGCACATTCAAGATCGGTCCCTAATTAAAGCAAGAAATGTGGTTTATGCAACTCATGTTCCTCCCGGTTTTAATCTTTTCAATTTCCGATGTGCAGCTTATAGAAGTTATGTTATTGCGGTGAAATTGAAGGAAGAAAATTATCCCGAAGAATTGATATATGATATGCAAGAACCTTATCATTATATCCGGACACATAATGTGGACGGTCAAAGCCTATTGTTGATTGGTGGCGAAGACCATAAAACAGGTCAAGGAAATGAGGAAGAATCACTAAGACGCCTGACTGATTATGCATCCGCTTATTTTGATATTTCTGAAGTGGTTCATGGCTGGTCATCACAATATTATGTTCCGGTTGATGGCTTGCCGTACATAGGAGCATACCCCGGCCATAAAAATACTTATTTAGCCACTGGTTTTAACGGGAACGGAATGATATTCGGGACTTTAGCTGGTCAGGTTATTTCCGATCAAATTCTAAGGAAAGAAAATCCTTATAGCCAGCTTTTTGATCCTTCTAGAATTAAACCTATCGCAGGTTTCAAAGAGTGGGTTAAAGAAAACGCAGACGTAGCTGTTCATTTCGTAAAAGATCGGTTAAATGTAGAAGGCTTGGAATCTTTACAACAAATCCCTGCTGATAGCGGTCAAGTTGTGGAGCTGGACGGGGAAAAACTCGCTGTTTACAAAAGTAAAGACGGTAAAATACATGCCTTAAGTCCGGTTTGTTCACATGCCGGATGCATTGTTAAATGGAACCCTTTAGAAAAAAGTTGGGATTGCCCATGTCATGGCGGACGTTACGACCCGCTAGGAAACGTATTAACCGGGCCGCCACGTAAACCGCTGGAAGAGGTGTCTCCACCGAGCAAGTAATGTCGGATAGGGGTATAAGCAAACAAAAAGTTTTTTATATATCCTGTACAGCTATTTAGGAGACAGCATAATAATCGTTACTGTATTTCTATCCAAACCGGACAGTGATCGCTCGATTTCTCCCATCCCCGGACGTGTTTGTCAACCTTAGCACCCAATAGTTTTGGCAGAACAACATCATTCAATAGAAAGTGATCTATTCTAAGACCTGCATCCCGACCATAAGCGTTGCGCATATAGTCGTAAAAAGTATAGATTCTTTCTGTTGGGTAAAGTTTGCGGATAGCATCCGTCCAGCCTAATTTCAACAAATTTTCATAGGCTAACCTAGATTCAGGGAAGAATAAAGCATTGGTTACGTATTTTTCTGGTTTGTAAGTATCCAGCTCAGTAGGTATAACATTATAGTCTCCAATTAGCAGTACCGGTAAATTAAAGGAAAGCAGTTTTGTTGCATGTTTCTTTAAGCGCTCAAACCATTTTAGTTTATAATCGAATTTCGGTCCCGGGGCAGGGTTGCCGTTCGGCAGGTATAAGCAACCTATTACCAAGCCAAATACAATTCCTTCGATATAACGGCTTTGCTCGTCACTATCATCTCCGCCCAATCCTCTTTTGCTTTCCTTAATTTCTTCTGTTGCCAAAATTGCCACACCATTCCAGCTTTTTTGACCATGCCAAATCGAATGATATCCTGCATCCATCAAAGTTTCTTGCGGAAAATCTGAATCTATGCATTTTAATTCCTGAAGACATACTACATCGGGTTTTGTCTCTTCCAACCAGCGAAGCAGCACCGATAACCTGCCTTTAATACCATTTACATTATAAGTTGCAATTTTCATGTCCGTTTTAATAGTTCTCTCGTTCTAACTCAAAATCCAGTCCTAAAATAGTTCTTCCCAACGTTTCTATAATAAGCTCAAATTGGTGGTATTGTAGCTAAGATTTTTTTACTATTATTTATTTCTTAAAGGCAGGGTAGGGAACAAATTCAGTATCGTCTCCCTTAATTCTATCAAAAGTTTGATGCTCCCAGTTTTGCTTTGCTTGGCGAATGGTTTCTTTACTGCTCGAAACAAAATTCCAGTCGATGAAACGTTCTTCAGGGAAGGTTTCTCCTCCAAAAATATAAACGGTAGTATTTGCTGCTATTATAAATTCGCAAAGCGAACTTTCTTTGGCTATGATGATCTGTTTTGGCAAAAAAGTATTTCCTTCTAGTTCAACACTTCCTTCTAAGATATACAGACCTGTTTCTCCGTATAATTCATGACCGATGTTTAGCGTTTGCCTTGTTTTGCTTACAATTTCAAGCATATAAAGTTTGCTGTAAACAGGTACAGGTGATTTTTTGCCAAAAGCTTCTCCGGCGATCAGTTTAAAGTCAACCTCACCTTCATTCCATGTAGGAATATCGGCTTGGCTGATGTGATGAAATTCGGGTTGCATTTCTTCTAAATCTTTTGGTAGCGCTATCCATATTTGCAGACCATGCATTTTTTTGTCGGAATGGCGCAAGTAATCTGGGGTTCTTTCAGAGTGTACAATGCCCTTGCCGGCAGTCATCAGGTTTACCTCCCCGGGTTTGATTTCTATTTCGCTACCAATAGAATCACGGTGCATAATACTGCCTTCGAAAAGGAAGGTGAGCGTAGAAAGACCGATATGTGGGTGAGGAAGCACATCAAAATTTTGCCGCTCATTCATTTTTACAGGTCCCATGTGGTCAATAAAAATAAAGGGACCAACCATTCTTTTTTCTCGAAAAGGTAACAAACGCCCTACCATAAAGTTTCCGATGTTGCTGGCTCTTTCCTCTATTATTAATTGAATATTTGACATGTTTGGTTGTTTAAATCTGCTTATCTTTTTAAAGATACTAATTGGTTGGCATTATCTGAGGCGCAAATTAAACCTGCAGCCAACATAATTATGTCTTTAAGTACTAATCTTCCAGCTCCAGATAAATACGGAAAACCGTTTTGTGGAGTAGGAAAATCGCCACCCAAATTTGGAACATAAACTTCGGGAGTAGTAATCAAAAACGACAGCGTAACCAATGACATGATAACGGTTAAAGCGCCACCTACCAATCCTATTTTAGGATACCAAATTCCTAGCAATGTTAATACACCGATGGTGATAATTACCGTCCCTAATCCGTAAGAAAACAGGTATGTTCCGTTTTCCTGATGCCAATCTATATTTTTTTTAACCGTTTTGCCTTCGGGGTTTTTGTAATCTTTGTACTCGGGAGCATTCTTGTTATAAAAAAAACTCATTACGGGACTGTTGGCAACAAAAGGCACAATCCCGTCTGCTTCGTACTGAAAGGCTTTAAGTCCGCCTATCCAAACCATAACTATTAATATAGCAACCCTTGTGAAATTAACAAACAGCGATTGGCCTTTTGCTAAAAATTCGATTAGTTTATTCATTGTTAGTGATGGTTTATTTTACCCGATGGGCTTTAAACCCTTATATTTTGCTTTCATTAAACATTCCCATAACTATTGGATTCTCCGCCATCAATCGCAATTGTTTGCCCGTTTACATAGGATGCATCTTCGCTTAACAAAAATGCAACTACTTTGGCTACTTCATTTGGCAACCCTAATCTTTTGGTAGGATTATGCTGTGCATATTCTGTTTCCGCTGCTTTTGGGTCTGCTGGATTTACCTGTTTAAAAGCTTCTGCAACCATAGGTGTCAAAATTGCTCCAGGTGCAATGGCATTGGTGATAATTCCATCTCTTCCATACTCAAGTGCAGCATTTTTTGTCATGCCCGAAACAGCGTGTTTACTGGCTACATAAGGTATTTGATTAAGCACTCCACGAATGCCACCCACAGAAGCCACATTTACAATACGTCCGTATTTTTGTTTTTGCATTACCGGTATTACATAACGCATTCCATAGTAAACGCCCATTAGGTTAATGTCAATCACTTTTTTAAAGATGTCTACATCATACTCTGTCATTCCGGCTTGTTTACCTTCAATGCCCGCATTGTTGTAAAGCCCATCAACACGCCCAAAAGCTTTTACCGTTTCAGCTACATAATTTTTCACCGCTTTTTCGTTGGACACATCGGTTACAATCGTAATTATTTTTACATCGGGAGATTGTTCACTGATTTCATTTTTAGCATCTTCCAAAGCCTTTTCATTAAAATCTACCAATGAAAGATTTGCTCCTTTTGTAGCTAATTCTTTTGCTGTGGCTAAACCAAGACCCATGGCTGCCCCTGTGATGATGATTGTTTTGTTCTCTAGATTTTTCATGATGGTTTAATTTAAAGATTTATAAATATTATTAAGTGAAACTGTTTGTTAACGAGCCGTCGTTTTTAAGGTCCACATGGAACCGTTTTTTGTTGCCAGTTTGCTCAAACTTCCTGTTTCTGTAAGTTGATTCAGCAATTGTTCGCTTTCTTTTCTGGGCGTTCCAGAAAGTTCGGAAAATTCTTTTGCGGTAAGTGAATTAAACTTTGAAAATAGCATTTCCCAATTTTTAAGATACTCGTTTTTTTTAACGGTGGGAAGAGATTTTAAAATTGCCATTTCGTAAAAAGCGTAGGGCCGTGAACCGTAAACCATTTCTTTGTTGCCAGTATCATCTATAAAAAATATAGTCGGAAAGCCTCTTACGCCAAGGTCTTTTGCCATTTTTAAATCTTCCTCAAAAAGTTTTATTGCCTTTCCTTCAAAATCAGTTTTTAACTGCGCTACATTTAATCCTGCGGATGAAGCTGCGCTGGCAATATGTTCCCATTTGGCAATATTTTTTTTCTTTAAAAAAAGCAATTCTCTCAAAACTCTCATAAATAAATCGGCTTTTTGATTGTCTTGCATCTGTGCAGCCTTAAAAGCAATAGACGGCGGATAAGAAGAATGCATAGGATCTTCTATCCAAACATCACCGTCAATGGGCATATCGTAATGAACACTCGCCTCATCCCAATGTTGGGCAACATCTGATGGTTTGCTAATGCCACCACTGTTATAATTCCAATCCGGCAATAAACCGCCCATGCGATAATCTATTTCTAGATACTGGCCGTATTCTAATTTTAACTTTCGTAACTGTGGCTCTATGCCCCAGCAAGAAGAGCAAATTGGATCTGTGAAATAAACCACCTTCAAGGGTTTGTCTTTTGCGGTAACAATGGTATCCGTTATCGACTCAATTCCTGGCACTGCGCAAACACCCGTAACAGGATCGCAGAACAAGGGGTTATTTTCTAAGTTATTCATCTGATTAAGATTTTTGTAATGCAATGATATGTCTCCGTAAAACAGACCTGCATTCGTATTTAATTATTTGGGTTAAAGGTTACAAGCAGTTCGAAAAATTTCGATATGCAATTATTTTTATCCGAATTTTACCGATGTCATGGTAAGTGAACCACCAACGGCTTTATCATTAAAGAATGCAACCTCGTCTTTATTGGTCTGCAAACCTATATTGTACATTAAAGGCAAGTAATGCTCAGGCGTTGGGATAGCCAATAAAGCTTCTTTTCCCAAACCGGTGTAATTAATTAACGCTTTGTGGTTGCCTGCCTCAATCAATTCTTTGAATTGGCTGTTCATCTGCGTAGCCCAATCGTAGCCATAATCCGAATCATTTAATCTGTCCCAGGCTACCATTCTTAAATTATGGACCATATTTCCGCTTCCTATAATTAGTACGCCCTTTTTTCTTAAGGCAAGTAATTCTTTTGCAAGGTCATAATGAAATTGTGGACCTTTGGTATAATCAATGCTCAGCTGCAATACAGGAATCTTTGCTTCGGGGTACATGTGCCTTACAACTGTCCAAGTGCCGTGGTCTAAACCCCAATCGTGGTCAAGCTCAACATGTGCCGAATGCAATAAGTCGGCTGTTTCTTTTGCAAGAATAGGATTTCCCGGTGCATTGTACTGTACATCAAAAAGCGCTTGTGGAAAGCCACCAAAATCATGAATGGTTTTCGGGAAATCCATAGCGGTAATTCGGGTACCTTTAGTAAACCAATGTGCCGATACGACCAATACTGCTTTAGGTGTTGGTATCTCTGCTGCCATCTGTGTCCATCTGCGGCTAAATTCCGTATCCTCGATTCCGTTCATGGGCGAACCATGGCCGATAAACAATACAGGCATAATTGTTTCCTGTTCACTTAATCCGCTGGTGAAATTTTTAAATGCTGCTAACGTTGTCATACTTATTGCTCCTATTCCAATTGTTTTTATGAAATGTGATCTTTTCATTTAAAACCTTCTTATCTAATTAGGTACCGTCTCCGTAATCAATAGATCACGTAGATGGTACGCTATGTGTTTTGTAAAGAGGTATTGCTTGCTTAGCTTTTTCGGTTGAGCAAATAATCGACTGAATATTTGCCACTCCCTGCAACTAATAATACCACATATACCAGCAGGTAATGTAAGCCCGCTTCCATTTTAGTAAACGGATCAGCGGCATGGACAAAAAATACGGCTACCAACATGGTGATAATTAGCGGTATAGTTGCTAATCTGCTGGCAAAACCAACCAAAATTAATATGGAACATATTACTTCGGCAAAAACGGCAAGCCCTAATGAAAGCTCTGCACTCATACCCATTATTGGTATAAACTGTACCGGTGCATCGGCAAGCAACATTGTCATTTTAGAGATGCCATGCGTAAGCATTAATATAGCTATCCCAACTCTTGCTATCAATAGCGCAATTCCAATGGTATTGGATGTGTTGTCCACACTAAATAACTTTTTCATTTATAGCTAGTATATTTTCTAATTATTTTTGGATAAACTCCCCATCTGCTTTTATTCTTACTTCGTCGCTAATCATTGGAGCAGGAAATCCCGCACCTAGATTAAAGTCGGAACGTTTAATTACGCCCTCAAGTTGAAAGCCCGCAGTGTTGGCTTTTGTCATTTGATTTACCACAGTTCCTCTGTATTTTAAATCCATGGTAACAGATTTGGTGATGCCATGCAAGGTAAGGTCTCCTGTGAGTTTGTACTTATTTGTACCATCTTTTTTTAGCGATGTGCTTTTGAATGTTAATTGAGGATATTTCTCTACGTCAAAAAAATCTGCGCTTTTGAGGTGGTTGTTTCTTGCTTCAACACGGGTGTCAATAGAAGCTGCTTTAGCGGTTAGTTCGAACTTGGCATCGCTAAAATCAGGTTTTGATGATGTTATTTTTACATCAAAATCATTGAAAGTTCCAGAAACATCAGAAATACCTAAATGTGTAACCGTAAACCCAAGTTGAGAATGTGGATCGTCGTTTTCCCAGGTTGAAACAAATTTTGTAAAACCAGTTAACGCAATAAATGCGATGATAATTAAAGCTGTCTTTTTCATTTTGTTGTTTATTTATATAGTTAAAAATTAGTAGTGTAATATTTTCCAGCCGGCCAACCAGTTGTAGTTGTATTTTATGCCCAACTGAATAAGTAAGAGTTGCATGTTTTCCAGCGTTCTGCTAACAGATAAATCGCCTGCCACAATCGGGTTGAAACCCACTACCGCTACTATTTCGGATACGGTTTCTAAAGCTTCCTCATCATTGCCAGCAATAAAGGCATCGACTTGTTTACCGTCAATAACCGGTGTTGAAAAATCTGCCGCAAATGTGGTATTGAATGCCTTTATTACTTTTGAGTTGGGCAACAGTTTTTGTAATTCTTCGGCCGCACTTGTGTTAGCTGCGGTTACTAAACCATTATAAGCTTGGTTTAGCGGATTTGCAATGCTGATTACAATTTTTTGATTGGCAACTTCTTTGATTTTAGCTGCTATTTCTTTTTCTGCTTCAAAGGGAACCGCTAAAATAATAATATCAGCTTCCCAACACGCTTCTGTAGAACAAGCCATTGCCTCTGCATCAGCAGTATTATCGTTGGCTTTTATTTCATCAATCAACTCATCAAGCGAAGTTTGATTGTTTCCTTTTAAAAGCAATCGGTAATTCCCTTTTGAAATTGATTTTGCTATAGCAGCACCCATATTTCCAGTGGCCCCTATAATTGCTATTGTTCGTTTCATTTGTATCGTCTTTAAATTAATGAAACAAAGATACCACTAGCGTATGCACTGTTCCATTGCTTTTGGACAAGAAATAACGTTGATTAAAATCAATAGAAAAACTTAGGGAACCTATTTTTGTGCGATTTTTTGACGCACCCGGCTCAGCGTTTCGGGTTTAAGCCCTAGGTAAGATGCGATCATGTGTTGAGGTACTCTTTGGACAATATCAGGATATAGGGCAATAAAGTCTGTATATTGTTCTTTTAGCGGAGCGCTAATTACCGATGTAAGTCTTTTTTGCATGGCAAGATAAGCGCCTGTAATATTTAATCTGGTAAAGGTTTCATAAGCCGGCATTTCCCGCAATAATTCTTCGTGTGCCGATTTGCTGATTAAAAGCACCTCCGAATCTTCAATAGCGTCGATATTGTAAGTGGCAGATTCGCCGGTAAGAAAACTATATAAATCGGAAATTATCCAGCCTTCCAAACCAAACTGAATGATATGTTCGTTGCCTTTTTCATCAACAGAATAGGCTTTTAAAACCCCTTTTTCAATAAACGCGATAGATTTGCAAACGTCTCCCTCTTGTAGCAGATATTGTTTTTTACGCAATTTCTTAGGCGTTAGGTATCGCTTTAGTTGCGTTTCTTCTTGCACCGTAAGTGGAACTTTTTGTCGGAAACTCTTGAAAAATAATTCGTACATCAATCAGGATTATTAGTAAATATGCGAAAACAATTGTATAAAGTTAATGTTTAAACATTTAATTAAATCACTAATAATCCAATAAGTTTTAAATGTTAGGGAAGCTAGGTAAATGAAGTTGTTCACCATCTTATTATCTAAGTTAAATAAGTTAGTTATAACGCTAACTTAAATTAAAAATAATCAGTGATTTGCTAATAAACAAAAAAGCCTGCAATCACTTGATTTGCAGGCTTTTGTTTGTTTTTGATAATCATATCAGCGGAGAGGGCGGGATTCGAACCCGCGGTACCGTTTCCAGTACGACAGTTTAGCAAACTGTTCCTTTCGGCCTCTCAGGCACCTCTCCAAACCTTAGTTTTTCCGAAAACCGTTTTGCTAAGGGTCTGCAAATATAGTAATCCTTTGTATGTACGAAAATAAATTTTAAAACTATTTTAAATATTCCACACGCACATGGTAAATGCCCATTAGCATCGTCTTAAAAATCAACTTGATAGTCTCAATTTCTTTTAAAGTAATGTTGCTATCGTTCAATTGGTTTTGTTCCAATTTATAGTCAATTATCCGTTCAACAAGGTTGTTAATGCTTTCTGCATCGGGTTCTTTTAGGCTTCTTGATGCCGCCTCGACCGAATCTGCGAGCATTAAAACAGCCGTTTCTTTGGTAAAGGGAATGGGACCAGGATACCTAAAGGTATTTTCATCGACAATTTTTTCAGGGAAATTTTTAAGGAATGATTGGTAGAAATAATCCACGCGGGTATTCCCGTGGTGCGTTCTTAAAAAATCGATAATTACCTCGGGCAAATTGTGTCTGCGGGCCATTTCAATCCCGTTGATTACATGGCGGATGATGATTTGCGCACTTTCTTCGTAAGGCAGTTTATCGTGTGGATTTAAGCCTTTGTTTTGATTTTCGATAAAAAACTGCGGATTGTCCATTTTGCCAATATCGTGGTACAAAGCACCAGCTCTAACCAATAAGGCATTTCCTCCAATTTTAAAAATTGCCGATTCTGCTAGGTTTGCTACCTGTAATGAATGCTGGAAAGTTCCTGGAGCTTTAAACGCAAGTTCACGCAAAAGCGACGAATTGGTGTTCGTAAGCTCAATAAGCGTAATGTCTGACGTTATTCCAAAAAGTTTCTCGAACAAATAAATGAGCGGATAAGCCAATAACGAAAGCAATACGCTGAATATAAAAGGCAAAAATTTGGCCCATTCAATTGCGCCAATCGTTCCTTCTCTGATTAAAGAAATTCCGAAATACGCTACAAAATAGTTTATTAAAATCAATAAAGCAGAAATCAAGAACTGTTCTCTGCGCACCAAGTTTTTGATACTATAGATAGCAACCATCCCTGCGGTAATCTGTAAAAAAGCAAATTCAAAACTATTAGGCAAAAAGAAACTGGCTATCAAAACCACCAATAAATGGATATTCATTGCCAAACGCGTATCAAATAAAATCCTGATAATAATGGGAACTATGCAATAGGGAATGTAATAAAGACTGGGCATTTTAAGGCTTATTGCCCAAGACAAAGCCACGAGCATCCCGGTTACAACCATTAAAATCAATGAAATTTGTCTGTTATCGTTAAAAATGTCTTTCCTAAATAAATGAAGGAAAACCATTAATAAGCAAACCACCATGCCCACCAAAATAAATTGACCCGCTAAAGTTAGTTTCCGATCGCTGGGGGTGGTGATGCTTTCTTCGTAAGTGAGTCGAAGCGATTCTAACTTCTGGTAAATTTCCTCCGTTACAGTGCTTTCTTTGCTTACAATCAGCTCACCTTTTTGCACCATTCCTCGGGTAGAAGAAACGTTTTCAATCGCCTGTTTCTCAATTTTATCCGTAAATGATTCATTGTAGATGATGTTGGGCGTAATTCTGTCTTTAATAACAGAAAGTAAAAGATCCGATTGGATATTTTTTTCATTGACCAGTTCATCAGCAACCTTAGCTACCGCGGTAGTCTGTGTTAAAAGCGTTGCCGTACTCACTTGTGTTTCTACGTTGTCTTTCAACAAAGAAATAGTGTATTGGTCGCCGTCTCGCTGGTATTTTTTATTTAAACCAATTACGCCACGCTGGTAAATATCTTCTAAGATTTTATAACCTAGATCAAAATTTTTAGTTTTTAGCCCATCGTCTTTTAAGCCCGCATTTCGCCATTTTGCTTCAAAATCTGCCTGGTACTGTAGTGCTTGCCCTTCAAAAATTTTTTCATCTACCTCATAAACCGGCAAAATAGATTTTAGGATACTTTCCTTGTCTTTTTTAATCTCATCTTTGGTTTTTCTTATCGGGAAATTGAAAGGCGAAACCAAGTCGTCATGTAGCCAGACGTTGCCTTTTTCAAATTCATATTTAAATTTAGCATGTTTAGGTAAAACCGCTGTTATAATGACGACGCTGAGCGCCATTAGGATATATTTTACTACAGAAGTATATTTTCTGTAAATAATTTTATGGGAATTTCTGTTGATATCAGCCACGTAGTTGGAATAATTTTAGTCAAATTTAAAGATAAATTATTTATTGCTGTTTCAATTGTTTAAAGCCAACTTGTTTGTTGGTTTTTATAGTCCGTAACATTTGTTTGAAATTCCAACCATTGCCTAAATCCCAAATTTTATAGCATTAATTCATGCGCTTCAACAAAATAATGCTAAATTAGGCTGGCCTGCACTCTTGTAACGATGGACGGTGCAATTGTAATCAGAAATTTGCGTTAACATTTTTAATGAAAAAAATCACTTTGCTTTTAGTTGTTTTACTGCAAACAGCTTATTCATTTTCTCAGAACAAAATTTCATTTTATGAGGATTCCCTGAAAACACTTGGGGAAGTAATCATAGGCGATTCTGTTCAGGAAAACCGTGTTCAGGCAAATTATAAATTCATCAAGGTTTTAGTGGAGGCGCTTAAAGAAAAGAATTCGTTTTATTACCCGTTCAATAATTTAAAAAACTTTATCTCCGTAAAAAAAACTGACGATAACAAATTCAGGACTTTTACCTGGTTTACTCGGTTTGATGATGGGAACTATCGTTATTTTGGTGCAATACAAGTTAATAATACTAAAGAGTTGGAACTTTATCCTTTGTTGGATAACACCCAAAACCTTGCTAGAATAACAAATTTAAACGACACTACACTGGCTACCAACAAATGGCTAGGGGCTGTTTATTACCAAATTATCCCGGTAACGGGGATAAAAGAACCTTATTTTATTTTGTTGGGCTGGAAAGGAAAATCGGCTTTGTCATGTAGTAAAGTTATTGAAACCTTGAAATTTGTCGACGGAAAACCTGTTTTTGGATCGGCGGTGTTAGAGTCAGCCGCAAAGTCGCAACATTTTTTACATCGAATGATTTTCGACTATACCCAAAATGCCGCTATGATGCTAAGATATGTTAAAAGCGAGAACTTGATTGTGTTTGATCATTTAGTGGCTCCGGACCAAAAATCGCAAGGAATGACAGATTTTTATGCGCCAGATCTATCTTATGACGGCTTAAAACTTAAACAAGGCAAATGGTTTTTTCAGGAGAACCTAAGACTTACCAATTTACCAGATGATGCCGACGAACTTTTTATAGATCCTTCAAAAGACAGCCAAAATACCGCACCCGTAATTAACAACTAGAACCGGATTAGTTTTTGTAATAAATCCATAACAAATAATAAAAATTAGCTTGATGGCCCATTATTAGAAGAAAAAAACTTTATTATTGATACTCAAGAAATTTTAATCTTAATCGAAAAAATCTAAATAAGATACATGGACAATCGAAAAGAGTTGTTTGGGCATCCCGTTGGTTTATACATTTTGTTTTTTGCCGAACTTTGGGAAAGGTTTAGCTATTACGGTATGCGGGCTTTGCTGGTGTTGTTTTTGGTAGCATCGGCTAGCGGTATAAATCCAGGTTTGGGATGGTCAAAAGTAGAAGCATTAAGCTTATATGGCACTTATACTGCTTTGGTTTATATAGCTTCAATTCCCGGTGGAATTCTTGCAGATAAGCTTTTGGGGCAGAAGAAAGCGGTAATGCTTGGCGGATGGCTTTTGGTAGCTGGTCATGGAATTTTGGCCATCAGAGCAGAATGGGCCTTTTATACTGGCTTGGTGTTGATTGTTGCCGGTGTAGGTTGTTTAAAGCCGAATATTTCAACGATGGTGGGCGGTTTATATGCACCAAATGATGATAGAAGAGATAAAGCCTTCACTATTTTTTACATCGGGATAAATATTGGCGCTTTAATAGCAGGCATTTTGGTGGGTTCTGTTGGCGTAACTTACGGTTGGCATTATGGTTTTGGTTTGGCCGGAATTGGAATGGCCATTGGTCAAGTAGTGTTTTTGCTTGGGCAGAAACATTTGATAGGCGTTGGAGACGCTGCCAAATCGTTGCCCGAAGCAGAACGTAAAGCATTAAATAAGCCATTAACCAAAGTTGAAAAAGACCGGATGATTGTGATGTTTTTATCTTTTATAATGATTATTGTTTTCTGGGGAGCGTTTGAGCAAGCCGGCGGATTAATGAATTTGTATGCCGATGAAAAAACAAACAGAATGCTTTCGTTTATAAATTTCGAAATTCCAGCACCATGGTTTCAATCGGTAAATTCTTTCTTCATAATCACTTTAGGTTCTGCCGTTGCGGCGTTTTGGTATAATCGTAAAAAGAAAGGAAAAGAATCTTCATCAATCCTAAAAATGGCGGTTGGAACCATTATTATGGGATGGGGTTTCTTTTTCATGAGCGCCGCTTCTTTACAGTTCCAAGCAGAAGGCTCTTCGGCCATGTATTGGTTGGTTTTGGCTTACATGTTCCATACCATTGGCGAGCTTTGCGCCTCACCGGTAGCATTGTCTTATATTACTAAATTAGCTCCGTTAAAATATGCTTCTTTAATGATGGGCGCATATTTTGCCGCAACCGGCATGGGGAATTACGTTTCGGGTTGGGTTGGTGAGTATTCGCAAACAGCTGGCGAATTAGAGATATTTACAGGCATCGCCATTTTTTGTACAATATTTGGGGTAATTGTATTATTGTTACTTAAGCCTTTGAAAAGGTTAGCTCACGGTGCCGAAGATTTTACAGAAGACCCGATTCACAACCCTTTAAAAAATACCGAACAAATAGAAACCGCATAATTTTACAAAATGGATATTGCTAAATGGACCTTAATCATCGGCTGGATTTTCGTTTTAATCTGGATTCCCTTTGTTATACTTTCTAACCGAAAAACTCATCCTAAAGCGCTTTTTATTCTGTTTTTTGCAGAAATGTGGGAGCGTTTCAGCTATTACGGAATGCGGGCTTTACTTACACTTTATATGGTTAAAGTGCTTTTCAAAGGCATGGAAGGGGCGGATATTAAAGCGCTAAGTATTTACGGGTCTTATACCGCAATGGTTTATCTTTTTCCCGTAATAGGGGGGTTAATAGCCGATAAAATTTTTGGTTTTAGAAAAGCAATTGTTTTAGGCGGAATTTTGATGATGTTGGGGCATTTTACATTGGCATTTGAAGGAAGCAATACTTTGTTTTTTATGTCTTTGGCTTTAATTATTGTTGGAAACAGCTTTTTTAAACCAAACATTTCTAGCTATTTAGGAACATTTTATGAAGCAAACGACCCGCGTAAAGATGGCGCTTTTACCATTTTTTATATGGGCGTAAACATTGGGGCCTTTTTAGCTACTTTAACCTGTGGCTATATAGGTCAGCAAATTAGCTGGCATTATGGTTTCGGTTTGGCCGGAATTGGAATGGCATTAGGAGTAATTGTTTTCTTGTTAAGTGGTAAAGTATTTAAAAACACAGGGTTAAAGCCAGATGTTATTACCCTAACTCCAGCAAAACCCATAGGTTTATCCTGGGAAGCCATAGTTTATATAGGTACTTTAGTGATGATTCCGGTATGTGCCTTATTGCTTAACCAAAATGAGTTGATGAGCACTTTAATGCTTGCTATTAGTGCCATTATTATTGGGTATCTACTTTACGAAGCCTTAAAAAATCCGGATAAAGTAGAAGGACAGCGTCTTTTGGTTGTAATTGTCCTGTTTTTTTTTCACGCTATATTTTGGGCATTGTTTGAGCAAGCGGGCGGTTCGCTAACGCTTTTTGCCGAAAGAAATATCGACCGTACCATTGCTGGCGGAGTAATTCCTTCGTCTTTATTCACCAGTTTTAATCCGTTTTATATTATGGTGTTAGCGCCATTATTTTCTTGGATTTGGATAAAGTTACGCAACAACGGAAAAGAGCCCCGTACTGCAATGAAATTTGTTTTAGGACTGGCGTTTTTAGCATCCGGATTTTTAGTGATTGTATTAGGAGCGAAGTTTTTCGCTAATGCAAACGGCTTAGTTCCAATGGCTTTTTTAGCTGTGCTTTATCTTTTAGTTACAATAGGCGAACTTTGTTTATCGCCCGTAGGTTTGTCAATGATTACCAAACTATCGCCAGTAAAAATTGTAGGTTTTGTAATGGGCGCCTGGTTTCTTTCCATTTCTTTGGGAAACAAATTGGCAGGTATCATAGGTACATTAACAGCGGCGGAGGCCGAGGGACAAACACTTACCGCCCAACAAACATTAATTAACTATACACAAACCTATTTAATTTGGGGTGTATTTGTAGTTGGGGCTTTTGCTTTGCTGCTTTTATTATTAACACCTAAACTAAATAAATGGATGCATGGTATCCACTAAAAACAGTAAATTGCGCTCTTATAAAAATTTCAGCAAGTGCCGGATAGTTTAGTTATCATTCCAACCTATAACGAGAAAGAAAATATTGAGAAAATAATCCGTAAGGTGTTTTCTCTGCATCATAGTTTTCATATTTTAATTATTGATGACGGTTCACCAGATGGGACTGCCGACATTGTTAAAAGGTTACAAGGAGAATATGACGGCCATCTTTTTATAGAGGAACGTAAAGGAAAATTAGGCTTGGGAACGGCTTATATCCACGGTTTTAAATGGGCTTTGGCTCATCATTACAATTATATTTTTGAAATGGATGCTGATTTCTCGCACAATCCGGATGATTTGTTGAGATTACGCGAAGCTTGTGAGCAGGGAGCTGATCTGGCTATAGGTTCTCGTTACATTAAAGGAGTTAACGTAGTTAACTGGCCTATGGGCAGGGTTTTAATGTCTTACTTTGCATCTGTTTACGTACGTTTCATCACGAGGATAAATATTCAGGATGCTACCGCCGGATTTAAGTGTTATAAGGCTAAGGTGTTAGAAACCATCATGTTTGATAAAATCAAATTTGTAGGTTATGCTTTCCAAATCGAAATGAAATTTACTGCAATAAAACATGGTTTTAATGTAGTAGAAGTTCCTATTATTTTTACCGATAGGACAGAGGGGACATCAAAAATGAGTACCCGGATTTTTAGGGAAGCTTTCTTAGGTGTGATAGAGCTTAAAGTCAGAAGCTGGTTCCGGAAATATGATAAACCAGCAAACTAAAATCTTCAGTTAATCTTTAAAAATAAAAAAGCGTTAACCGCTTTACTTGTAACGCCTTTTTTATAATATAATTTTAAGAGCTATAAATAGCCCAATATTTTCATTACTTGCTTGCTGTTTTGTTCCTCGCCAAAAACTTCATAGTTAAATGTTTCGTCTCGGTTTCTGCGGATAATAACCTGTTTTGGTGAAGGCAATAAACAATGATGAATACCTCCATACCCGCTTAAAACTTCCTGGTAGGCGCCAGTATGGAAAAATCCGAGGAATTGTACTTTACGGGTTTTCGGCATAAAAACGTTGCCAACATGCGCCTCCTGATTGTAGTAATCCTGCCCGTCACAAGTAATACCGCCCAAATTCACACGCTCATATTCACTGTCCCAATTGTTAATTGGTAATAGCACATAACGCTGGTTTAAAGCCCAAACATCCGGTAAATTGGTGATAAAAGAACCGTCTAACATTAACCATTTTTCACGATCGTTTTGCTGTTTACGGCCTAAAACTTTGTACAAAATGCCCGAAGCTTCTGCAACGGTATATTTTCCGAATTCAGTAATAATATCTGGTTCAATTACTTCATGTTCGGCACAAATTTCTTTGATACGTTTTACAATTTCATTGATCATGTATTCATAATCGAAATCAAAAACCAAAGAATCTTTAAACGGCATCCCGCCACCAATATCCAAAGTGTCTAAATGCGGATTTATTTTCTTGAACTTACAGTAAAGCGTAACGTATTTCTCCAGCTCATTCCAGTAATAAGGCGTATCAGAAATACCAGAGTTGATAAAAAAGTGCAAAAGCTTAACCCTAAAATTTGGGTTTTTAGTGATTTTAGTATTGTAAAAATCAATAATATCTTCTAATCTAACGCCTAATCTGGAAGTATAGAACTGAGAATCGGGCTGTTCCTCTGCTGCAATTCTAATCCCTAAGTTGCAAGGTGTATCTAGCTCAACTTCGTCATCATAAAGGTTAAATTCCTCTTTATTGTCTAAAACCGGAATAATGTTTTTAAAGCCATCATGCAACATATCAATAATATATTGCTTGTACTGGAAAGTTTTAAAACCGTTACAGATAACCGTAATGTCTTTGGTTAACGTTCCTTTTTTTTCCAAAGCATCAATCATAGGCATATCAAATGCCGACGATGTTTCTAGGTGGATGTCGTTTTTTAAAGCTTCCTCAACAATATGTTTAAAATGCGAACTTTTGGTGCAGTAGCAATATTTATAGCTTCCGCGATAATTGTTTTTAAGAATTGCAGTCTGAAAAAGAATTTTTGCCTGCTGAATCTTCTTGCTGATAATGGGTAAGTATGTGAATCTTAGAGGAGTACCGTAAGTTTCAATCATTTCCATGAGGTTTAAATCGTGGAAATAAAGTTCATCGTCAATAATATCAAAACCATCTTGCGGAAAACCAACGCTTAGGTCCAGAAATTCTTCGTAGCTCTGCATCTATAAATTTTATTTTTGCAAAAGTGTAATTAAATAATGAAAAAAATATAAGGATTATAAAATTTTTACCAATTACCGTTCCGCAATTTTTTGTTGTTTTCAGATGAGCGGATACATTTACAAATGAGGCTTACTTTTCTCTAAATGAATTTCTGCTATCATGCATCTTGCGCTACCGCCACCTATTTTCTCGATGGTTGGTATCGGCGAAGCTAAAATCTCGGCATATTTATTAATCTGCGCAATTTGAAATGCCGATAAACTATCTTTTGCACTTTTGCTCATTACCAAAAAAGTTTGGTTTAAAGTATTTTTAACCTCCAGCATATTTCCTGCAAAATTATTCATCTGCGCAAAGCTTATTTCTATAATTTCTTTACCCGTTTTTGTAAAGTTAGTTATCAATTCGTTTCGTTTTGTTAAATCAGAAATGCTTTCCAAACATATCACCACAAATTTTTCTGCTACGCACATCATTACGTTGGTGTGGTAAATTGGATTGTTTGCTTCATCAACAGCGTTAAAAGTAATAGGCGTGTAACCGCTTTCTCTACAAAAAATATCCAGCACTTTCGGGTTTGTGCGGACAGAAAGGCAAGCATAAGCAATTTTGTTTTCTCGGTCTAAAACCATGCTTCCGGTGCCTTCTAAATATTCTTCCCGGTCTTCGGTAAAAGTTAAATCGTTAATTTCTGTGATGATAAACTGAGTGCTCAACAAATCCAAGATATCGTCCCGGCGTTCCATCCGCCGGTTTTCGGCCTGCATGGGATAAACGTAAACACTGCCATCGTTATGAAAAGAAACCCAATTATTTGGGAAAATGGAATCGGGTGTGTGAGGTTGTAAAGTGTCCTCAATCACAATTACGTTGATATGATTTAGGCGAAGTTTGCTAACAAAAGCGTTAAACTCGGCCAAAGCTTTTTCCTGTGTGTTCTCGCCTTCAGCGTGATGCTGAAAAGTATTTCCTTCTGTTTGCGGATTAAAACCGAAAGCAACCGGCCTAATCATTAATATATTTGAAGTGCTTTGCATGAGTATTAATGAATAAATGATAGAATTTTGAATGAATGAATCCTCAGTGAAACGGCTAAAATTAATTACTGCTGGTGAAGTTTTAGTCTGACAAACTAAAAAACCGACTACCTAACCAACTAAATCTCATCCCTAAAAATCGGCATACTCATACAATGAAAACCGCCTCTGGCTCTTGACAATTCTGCCGATGGAATTGTAATAAATGTATTTTCTAAAGTTTCCGGATTTAGTTCGCCGGTTTCAAATTTCTGTAAAAGTTCTTTCACTGGGATCACTAAAAAACCTTTTTCTTTAAAATTACCGAGGGTAACATCGTTTCTATCGTAGCCAATTACCACACCTTCTTTTATTGCCAATAAATTACAGGCATCCGTCCATTGTTCGCGGGCATCAAACGGAAATTGTTTGTTACCCGAGTAAATAAATTCTGTTTTTCCCGTGGATTTCAAATCGTTTACACTTACATCATCCAGTAAATCCTCAACAGATTCGAATCTCCTTGGTTCTGCGATTTTTCCTTTTGTAAACTGAGTTACTTCCACTTTACTTATAGGTTTGTTTGGAATTAAATGATCTATAGGTTCTGTTCCGTTACCTCGTTTGTCCGCTTTGGCAATAGACTCCAGAATTACCCACAAATTCCTTTTCACCTGCGTAAAAACAGTGTCCATGTGCATGTAATCACGTTTGTTTGGAATTTTTATCACGGTCACTTTTTCAACCACATCTTTTTCAAATAATAATTTAATAGTCTCACTTATTGCTAAAGCCGAAGTCCTTTCGCTACAGCCAATCAACAGATGGTTTTTAGCCACCATCATTACGTCGCCACCTTCTAAAGTGTTTCTGTAATTTTCGTCTTCCTCGGCAAGTATTACATGCTCAAGCGTATCGGGTAGTTCTATAATTTTGTCTCGATAATTTGTGAAAAAGAGATGGTTAAAAAATACGTATTTTGCTAAAAGCGATTCTCTGGCTCTTGCTTTTTTAGCTGGTTTATTTAATAAAATATGCTGATTAATGACGGTTCCAATATCTCTGGTAAAAATGAAATTAGGTATCGGAGCAAAAATAAGCTCGTTTTTGTTGATTGCTCCAGAAATAAACACTTCTGCAAGTTCCGTAGCTGATAACTTGCTCAATTTAAGCTTTAGCTGATAAGTGCAGTTTTCAAAAGCACAAACTGCGGAAACCAGTTCTCCTTTTAAGCTATCATTAGTTAAAGTTTCTGCCAATAATTGCTGAATTTCAACCACTTTGGTAGAAGCGTGAAAATCTTTACTGGCGGGTTTATAAAAATTCCGACTATGGTCTTGGTCTATCGCCGAAAGTTTGCCTTTTACCTTTCCGGAATCCAAAAAGTAGAGCAGTAGTTTTAGATAATAATCATACTCTTGTTTTCTGACGGTCTCTAAATGTACAATATCCTCGAAAAGCCAGTCTTGTGCTTTTGATGGCACAACTTTTCCTAATCCGCTATCCGGACTGTGGACTAACAGACAGCGTAGTCTGCCAATTTCAGAACCTACATTTACCTTAAAATCCGAGAAATCGTTTATCATAAATTTATAGTGGCTAAACACAAAGCTATCAGAATTTAAATCAAAAATTAAATACCCTACATCAACTTTAGATTAATTATTTTTGCCAGATGAAATTTTTACAACAGGCCATTGTTAAGGCTTTCGCCGATATTTTTGAAACCGAAATACAAGAAAATCAGATTAATTTAGAGCAAACAAAAAAAGAATTTGAAGGCCATGCAACTTTTGTGGTTTTTCCTTTTGTTAAACATACCAAAAAATCTCCGGAACAAACCGCTGCTTTATTAGGCGAATACTTACAAGCAAACTGCAAAGAAGTAGAAGGCTTTAATGTAATTAAAGGATTTTTAAATTTGGTTTTGAGTGATGCTTACTGGCTTTCGATATTTAAAACAGAAGTTTTAGCAGACGGTTTTGGCTCTTTGCCGAAAAACGGCGAAAAAGTTATGGTAGAATATTCATCGCCAAATACCAACAAACCTTTGCATTTGGGGCATGTGCGTAATAATTTATTAGGTTTTTCAGTCTCCAATTTGTTGGCTGTTGCCGGATATGAGGTAATTAAGGCCAATTTGGTGAACGATAGGGGAATTCATATCTGTAAATCGATGTTGGCGTGGCAAAAGTTTGGCAACGGCGAAACTCCAGAAAGTACAGGCTTAAAAGGAGATCATTTGGTAGGTAAATATTACGTAATTTTTGATCAACAGTACAAGCAACAAATTACAGATTTAGTTGCCCAAGGTAAAACTGAAGAAGAAGCCAAAAAGCAAGCTCCATTAATTTTGGAAGCACAACAAATGCTTTTAAAATGGGAGCAGGGCGATGATGATGTAATTAATCTTTGGAAAAAGATGAACGGCTGGGTTTACGCCGGATTTGATGAAACCTACAAAAAACTAGGCGTAAGCTTTGATAAATATTATTACGAATCAAACACTTATTTATTAGGAAAAGATATTGTTGAAGAAGGTTTAGAAAAAGGAGTTTTCTTTAAAAAAGAAGATGGTTCCGTTTGGATTGATTTAACGGCGGATGGGTTGGATGAAAAATTGGTGCGCCGGGCAGATGGAACTTCGGTTTATATTACCCAGGATTTAGGAACTGCGCAGTTAAAATATGATGATTTTAAAGTTGACAAATCTATTTATGTAGTTGGTAACGAGCAGGATTATCATTTTAAAGTGCTTTTTCTGATTTTGGAGAAGTTGGGAAAAACCTGGGCTAAAGGTTTGTACCATTTATCTTACGGGATGGTGGATTTGCCATCGGGCAAAATGAAATCCCGGGAAGGAACTGTAGTAGATGCCGATGATTTAATTGATGAGATGAAAGCCACTGCAAAAGAAAAAACCGAGGCTTTGGGCAAGGTTGATAATTTTGGGGAAGAAGAAAAGGACGACCTTTACCAAATGATTGGCATGGGAGCTTTAAAGTATTTTTTACTGAAAGTAGAACCAAAGAAACGTTTGCTTTTTGACCCTAACGAGTCTATTGATTTTCAAGGCAATACAGGCCCTTTTATTCAGTACACTCACGCTCGTATAAAATCTGTTTTAAAGAAAGCTGATTTTAAAGATCACGACATTAAATACCCAAGTAAATTAGGCGAAACCGAAGTTGAGCTATTGCAGTTGTTAAGCAAATATCCTGAAACCATTCATCAGGCAGCTAAAGATTATAATCCTGCCGCAATTGCAAACTTTGCTTATGATTTGGCAAAAAATTTCAACAAGTTTTACCAAACAGAATCCATACTTAAAGTAGAAGATGAATTGACTAAACAATTTAGACTGCAGCTTTCTTTGCATACTGTCAAAACTTTGAACAAAGCCATGGCTATTTTAGGAATAGAAATGCCAGAACGGATGTAAGTTTGATCTTGATTTTTTATAAGAAAAAGGGGCTTTCTTAAAAAGAAAGCCCTTTTTTTGCGTTAGGGATTGAAAGGAGGGCATCCTTTTAGTTTGTAAAAAGATATAAAGGGAAGCCCATTAAAACATTATTCTCCTCCGCCAATTGCGTTCATAACATCCATGCTTACACCGGTTGAAGAGTAACCTCCGTCATGGAAAAGATTCTGCATGGTAACCATACGGGTTAAATCAGAAAATAAGCTAATGCAATAATCTGCGCAAGATGCGGCATCGGCATTTCCTAATGGGGCAATTTTATCGGCAAAATCAAAGAAATTGTCAAAACCTTTAATTCCAGATCCAGCGGTTGTACGTGTTGGCGATTGAGAAACGGTATTGATACGCACTTTTTTATCTAAACCATAGTGGTAGCCAAAACTACGGGCAATCGACTCTAACATCGCCTTAATGTCGGCCATATCGGTATAAAAAGGGTAGGTGCGTTGCGCTGCCATGTAAGTTAAAGCTACTACACTTCCCCATTCATTAATGGCATCCAATTTTTTTGCAACCGCCAACATTTTGTGTAAAGACATTGCTGAAACATCAATCCCTTTTGCGAAATAATCGTAGTTAGATTCTGTATAAGGAATTTTTTTTCTGATGTTCACGCTCATACCAATTGAATGTAAAACGAAGTCAATTTTACCACCCAATACTTCTTGAGATTTTGTGAAAAGGTTTTCTAAGTCTTCAACACTAGTAGCATCTGCAGGGATAATTTGCGAACCGGTTTTTTCTGCCAAAGTATTGATTTCTCCCATACGCATTGCGATTGGAGCGTTGGTCAACACAAAAGTAGCGCCTTCTTCGTGTGCTTTTTCTGCAACTTTCCAAGCGATTGAATTTTCATCTAATGCACCCGTAATGATGCCTCTTTTTCCTTTTAATAAGTTATAAGCCATATATTGTTTTATATCTGTTTTCTTTGACTAATTATTGAATCTGAATAGATATTTGGTAAAGATAAAAATAACCGCTAATTAATTCTGCAATAATTCCTTTGCATTCTGTAGTGCAGATTCTTTTGGGTTTTCTCCGCTCAACATTTTTGCAATTTCTAAAATCCGTTCTTCTTTATCTAAACGCTTAATTTGGGTGTAGGTCAAATCGTTTTTGGCTATTTTATGAACAAAATAGTGTGCATTGCCTTTACTAGCCATTTGAGGTAAATGTGTAATGGCAATAACCTGCATCGCTTTTGATAATTCCTGCATAATTAAACCAACTCTGTTTGCTACCTCTCCGGAAACTCCAGTATCAATTTCATCAAAAATAATGGTAGGTAAAGCGGTTTTTTTTGCGATCAAAGATTTTATGCTCAACATTAATCGCGATAGCTCTCCGCCCGAAGCTACTTTGTTTAGTTCGTTCAATTGATGCCCTTTATTTGCATTGAATAAAAATCTGATTTGGTCAATTCCGTTAAGATCAAATTTCTGGTCGGGCAGGAGGGTTTGTTCGATTTTAATTTGTGCAGTAGGCATCCCAACTTCGGCAAGCGTTTTAATGATGTGCTGCTCTATATAAGGAATTACTTTTTTTCTGCTTTCGCTGATTTGTGTTGCCTGTTTTAAAAGTTCCTTTTGAGCGGTTTGCAGTTCTTTTTCAAGTTTTAGCAAATCTTCATCGGCAAATAAAATGTCGTTAAGCTTATCAGACAATTCATTTTTGATGTTCAGCAACTCCTGAATGCTATTAACACGATGTTTCTTCTGCAAAGTATAAATCTGGCTTAAACGTTCATTTATCTCTTCTGTTTTCGATTCGTCAAATACGGTATGCTGTTCCAAATTATCCAATTCATCAGCGATATCTTTAAGCTCGATATTACAACTCGTTAAACGCTCTAAAAGCGGACTTACGGCAGTTTCGTAACGTTCAATTGCTTGCAATTGAGAAAGCGTTTCCTTTAGTTTTGGCAATACGGCCTGCTCAGAACCTGTGATTAAAAAGCTAGCGCTATAGAGGTTTTTCTTGATTTCTTCGGCATGAGTAAGGCTGTTAAGTTCCTGTTCCAAAGTTTCCTGTTCATCCAATAGCAGATTTGCTGCTTCTAGCTCATCAAATAAAAACTGAAAATAATCCTGATCGGCTTTTGCTTTTTCGCTTTCTGCTAATAAAGTAGCGTGTTTCTTTTGTGCTTTTTTGTAGCTCTGAAAGTGTTTTTTATAATCGGCAACCGTATTTTGATGTTCGGCAACCACATCTAACACTAAAAGCTGAAAAGCAGTGTCGTTTATTTCTAACGTTGCATGTTGCGAGTGGACATCAATCAATTGTTGCCCTAAAGCTTTCAGCGTTGTTAAATTAACGGGCGTATCATTTATAAAAGCTCTTGATTTTCCGTCTAGTGCAATTTCTCTCCGTAAAACGGTTTCATCGTCATAATCTAAATCATTCTCAATGAAAAAATCTTGAAAGCTATAATTTTTGATGTTGAAAAAACCTTCAACTACACACTTTTTCTGCTGATTAAAAAAATATTTGCTCTCAGCTCTCTGTCCCAAAATTAAGGCTAAGGCGCCTAAAACAATAGATTTTCCTGCTCCGGTTTCTCCGGTAATAATGTTTAAATCTTTATCAAAAGAAATGTCGAGGTTATCTATTAAAGCATAGTTTTTTATGAGTAATCTGCTTAGCATTGTTTAAGTATCAAGATTAAAGTATCAAGTATCAAGATGGAAACATCAAGAAAGACCTTCTATTTTATTTTTTTAAGTTCCTCGTATTTTGAGGAGTTTGCGGGGTCGGCCTCAACCATTACATTATAAATTTTAATGCGTTCCATAGGGTTTCCTTTGCTGAAAATGTCAATTATTTCATTTGCTTTAGCCGAAAAAAAGACCTGATTCAACATTGAGCTTTGTTTCTGTTTATCCAAATCTGCCAGTTGGGGAAGTACATCCGCAATTGCTTTTTTGCCTTTTGTCAAGTCATCGTTCATTATATCTAACCCTAACCTATGGTAGCTATACAAGATGTTTCTGATGGGCAAAAAGCTTTTGTTATTTAGGTTCTCTACTAACCAATACCTGTTTTTTAATCCTTCAAAGGCTTTCCAGCCGGGGAAACTTGCATTTTGTGCGTTGTTTACAACTGTTTGCGCTTTTGTGTAATAATTGGAACCGCCAAGTTTAGAGAAAGAATCAGCATCCAATCCAATAATGACGTAAGCATAAAAAGCCAACATTGAGCTGAGGTTATTTTGATAATTTTGATCAGAATAGTCTAAAGGTTGGCCCTCGGTATAGCTGAAATCAAAATTTTTGTCGTTTAAACTTAATAAAGTGGTATTGTAAGAGCTACCATAAACGGGTCTGCTGCTTAAAATTTGTGCTTCGCCTTGGAAATTGCTCCCACCGTCCCAGTTTTTTAAAGTAATCACCAAATTGCAGTCGATTCGTTCTTGTGATTTTAATTCAAAATCGGCCCATTTTCGGTTATTCAAAAACTCACTTATCGCTATTTGCAAGTCATCTAAAGCCTTTTTATTGGTATTTTGGATTTGCGGAGATAAAATTTGCACCCTACAATTTAAATCTTGTGCAAAAGATTTTATGGATAAAAAACAAAGTGCAAAAACAATCAATCTTCTCATATTAACGATGCTATTTTGTTGCAGATATCTTTGGCAACTTCTTCTTTAGATTTTAAATTAAACTCAGTTTTAGCTGAATTCTTATCAATAATAGTGATTTTGTTGGTATTGGTTTTAAAGCCAGCTCCAGCGTCGTTTAAAGAATTAAGAACTATAAAATCGAGGTTTTTGTTTTTTAGCTTTTTGAGGGCATTTTCCTCTTCATTATCAGTTTCCAATGCAAATCCAACTAAAATCTGATTTTTTTTGGCTTTCCCTAAAGTAGAAAGAATATCAGCGGTTTTAGTTAGGCTGATGGAAAATTGGTCGGTGTTCTTCTTTATTTTTTGTGCTGCAACCTCTTGTGGCGTATAATCTGCCACGGCGGCGCTCATTACACAGATATCTACATTTTCAAATTCCGCTTTACAGGCTTCCAACATTTCTAGTGCTGAAGTAACGCTTATCAGCTTTATACCGCCTGGTGCGGGCAGACTTGTTGGTCCACTAATTAAAATGACTTCGGCGCCAAGTGTTTGGAGTTCTCGGGCAATAGCATATCCCATTTTACCTGATGAATGGTTGCCGATAAACCTAACGGGATCTATAGCTTCATAAGTTGGACCAGCAGTAACCAACGCCTTTTTGTTTTTTAAAGGTTGGTTTAAACCTAATTGGGCAACAATAAAATCAAAAATTTCTTGTGGTTCGGCTAATCGTCCGGCACCATATAAACCGCTTGCCAATTCGCCACTTGCTGGCTCTATAATCGTATTTGAATAATGTTTAAGTTTAACGATATTGTTTTTTGTGCTCATGTGTTTCCACATATCTAAATCCATAGCCGGAGCGAGATACACCGGACACTTGGCAGAAAGATAAATTGCGGAGAGCAAGTTGTCACAAATTCCGTTTGCAAATTTAGCCAACGTATTAGCTGTTGCAGGTGCTACAAGGATTAAATCGGCCCATAAAGCCAGTTCTACATGGTTATTCCAAGTGCCTTTTTCACTATCGGAATAAGTACTGTAAACTTGGTTTTTTGATAATGTAGAAAGGGTAAGGGGAGTGATGAAAGATGTGGCATCTTTTGTCATTACTACCTTTACGTTTGCACCAGCTTTTACAAATAACCTAACAATTTCTGCCGATTTATAACTTGCAATGCTGCCGCAAACGCCAAGGAGTATATTTTTGTCTTTAAGCATTGTGGACATGCTCAAATATAAGACAATTACTTTTGTTCTTTAGAGGGATTTCTGTGATAAACTTTACCGTGGATAAATTCGTCAATAGCAACTAAAGAAGGTTTCGGCATTCTTTCGTAATGTTTAGAGATTTCAATCTGCTCTCTGTTTTCAAAAACCTCTTCTAAATTATCGTTCGAGCTCGCAAATTCAGCCAATTTGCTGTGCAATTCTTCTTTTACGTTAGCAGAAATTTGATTTGCTCTTTTGCTGATTATTACTAAAGACTCATAAACATTCTGTGTCTCCACATCTAGTTGTCTTAAATCTCTGGTTACTGTTGTACTTGCAACAGTTGGCTTATTTACATCTTTATTGTTCATCTGTTTGCTTGGTTTTATAGCCGTAGGCCGCTAAAATTTCTTTTGTTTGTTCTATACCTTTTAAAGAAGCTGTTTTTAAATCTTCGGCTTCTTTTGCATAAGTGCTTTTTGGATATCTTTCTATAAATCTATTGTATTCTTCAATAGCTTCATTATATCTTTCTTCTTGTTTAGTTTCTAAACTGTTTTTTGCGTACAAATATTGCGCTTGAATAGTTAGATATTCCATTTCCTCGGCATATTTGGTATCCGGAAAATCTTTTGCAGAGTTTCTAAATGCGATAACTGCCGCTTGGTAATCTCCAATATCTAAGAAAAGCTTAGCGTTTTCAAAAGATTTACGCTCCAATTTTTCTCTTAAATCAGCAATTAGTTTGCTGGCTTCGGCTACACGTTCACTTTTTGGATAAAGGTTTATAAACAGCTGTAAAGATTCAATTGCTTTATAAGTATTGTCCTGATCTAAAGAATAGTTCGGAGAATCTAGATAAAAACAGTAAGCTGCTAAAAACCTGCATTCTTCTGCTTTTGGGCTACTTGGATAAGTATCGGCAAAAGTTTTAAAATGGTATCTTGCTGATAGATAATCTTTTAACTTGTAATTCGTATATGCATAGTAGTAATATAAATCCTCCGACTCGGCTCTTCCCCTGTATCTCTGTACCAAGTCATCAAATAAAATTAAGGCTTTTGAGTAATCTTTTTTGTTGTATAAACGAATAGCTTCCTGATATTTTTTTGCTACATCAGTACTTGCTTTAAGTTTCTCAAATCTGCTTTTACAACCCGTAAAAACAATGGTAAATAATATAAATAAGCTTAATACGGTTAAGCTCTTGTTTTTAAACATCCTGCAAAGATAGGTTAATAAATAATAATGTCAATTTTAAAATTCAATGAAATGCTAAACTAAAATATTTTTGGATGCCAGACAGATAATTAACAAAATTTAACGTCAATATATTAAGTCCATAGTCGGCAGTCCACAGTCTGGGTTGTTAGCTGCAAGGCTATCAATACTCACTACTGAAACTAAACAATCCTCAGCTTCGCAAACTTTAAAAGCAGTTGTTTTTGTCCTATTTCTTTAAAAAATATAGTTGCTTTAATATCTGGTTTACTTCCTTCTAAGGTTAAAACTTTGCCGTAACCAAATCTTTCGTGTTCAACTTCATGTCCAACTTGTAAGTTGGAGGTGTCGCTAGGAGCGAAGCCTTCGCTTGGAACGTGAGCTTTCGCCAGTAAAGATGTTGTTTTTAAGGGTTTGGTTGCAGGTTTTGGCTTCGAGTAAACATCGGTTTCACTTTGCGTAAAGGTTGATTTACTTTGCCATTGTGTGCGTTCATCATCAAAACTGCCACTCTTTGTAACCGATGCTCTTTTTGTGATTTCAATTTCTAAATACCTCGGATCAATTTCATCTAAAAAGCGGGAAGGCTCGCAATTGATTAACGTCCCAAATTTAAACCGTGATGTGGCGTAACTGATGTGCAGTTTTTTCTCTGCCCGCGTTACGGCTACATAAAATAAGCGGCGTTCTTCTTCTAAATCCGCCCGCGAATTTAAAGCCATCTGCGATGGGAAAAGATTTTCTTCTAATCCAACGATATAAACCTGTGGAAATTCCAATCCTTTTGATGAGTGGATAGTCATTAACGAGACAGTGTCTTTACTGTCGCCTTTGTCGTTATCATCATTAGTCAACAAAGCAACGTCCTGCATAAAAACATCTAAACCTCTGTCTTCAATATCTTCACGCTCAGAAAACTCCTTGATTCCGTTTAATAATTCCTGAATGTTCTCGTATCTGCTTACTCCTTCCACCGATTTGTCATCGTACAAATCTTTTAACAAGCCGGATTGTTGGGCAATATGTAATGCGGCATCATAGGCATTGTGGTTTTTGGCTGTTACTGCAAAACTTTGTATAGCCGTTGCAAAATTACTTACCGCAACCGCTGCTCTGTTGTCCAAATAATTGTGAGCTTCGGAAATAATCTCGAAAAGTGTTTTGTTCTCTTTATCAGCGGATAAAATAATTTTATCTAAAGTTGTTTTTCCGATGCCACGGGCCGGATAATTTATCACTCTTTTAAAAGCTTCCTCATCCGCCGGGTTAAAAGTAAGCCTGAAATAAGCAATTAAATCCTTGATTTCTTTACGCTGATAAAAGGAAGTTCCCCCGTAAATTTTGTATGGAACGCCGAGCTTTCTAAGCGCTTCTTCCATTGACCGCGATTGGGCATTGGTTCTGTAAAGAATTGCAAAATCAACCCAGTTTAGGTTTTTATCTGCTCTTTCCTGAGCGATAGATTCGGCTACCTGTTTCCCTTCTTCATTGTCAGAAAAAGAACGACTGATTTTTATCTTGTCGCCAGTTTCATTATCCGAAAAAACGTTTTTTTCTAACTGGTTTTTATTGTTCGAGATAATGCTGTTAGCAATGTTAACAATGTTTTGTGTTGAACGGTAGTTCTGTTCCAACTTAAATACCTTAACATCCGGATAATCTTTCTGGAAGTTAAGGATGTTTTGGATGTTGGCGCCCCTAAAAGCGTAGATACTTTGGGCGTCATCGCCTACCACACACAAATTCTCTCTAACCGCCGCTAATTTTTTAACGATTAAGTATTGAGAGAAATTGGTATCCTGGTACTCATCAACCATCAGGTATTTGAATTTTTGTTGATATTTATGAAGCACCGCCGGATGTTCTTTCAACAAAACATTGGTTTTAAATAACAAGTCGTCAAAATCCATTGCGCCGGCTTTAAAGCATCGGTTTACATAAGTTTCGTAAATTTTGCCCAAAAAAGCCCGACCAGAGGTAAAATCGTCTGCCTGGATTTGTTCATTTTTTTGATACTCGGCCACAGAGATTAAATTGTTCTTGGCCATTGATATTCTGCCGTAAACGTAATTATGATGATAAAGCTTATCATCTAAGCTCATTTCTTTTAAAATGGTTTTGATAAGGCTTTTGCTGTCATCCGTATCGTAAATGGTAAAGTTGTTTGGATAGCCGATATGATGAGCCTCTACCCGTAAAATTTTTGCAAAAACCGAGTGAAAAGTGCCCATCCAAATGTTTTTAGCTTCCGCACCAACTACTGTTGTTATTCGGTTACGCATTTCTTTCGCCGCTTTATTGGTGAAAGTTAAAACCAAAATATTGAAGGGGTCAACGCCTTTTTGTATCAAATGCGCCACCCGGTAAGTAATTACCCGTGTTTTTCCAGATCCAGCGCCAGCAACAATCATTACTGGTCCTTCGGTTTGCTCTACAGCCTGTCTTTGGGTAGGATTTAATCCTGCTAAATAATCCAAATTGTATCGTGTTTTTAAGAAAATCAAAAGTAAAAAAAATGAGGCGGAGATTTTAATTCCGCCTCATTTTAAGTTTTTAACAAACGGTTGTTAACTTAATCCTTCTTTGCTTGAATCATGTAATGCTTCGTTGATATTCATGATTTTTTCATCAATATCATCAACACATTTTTTTATCTGAGGCGATACCTCATTGCTATCTACTAGTTTATCTTCAACCAGCATCATTAAACCTTTTAAGGTTGCCACCGGCCCTCTAATTTGATGAGATAGGTGGGAAGAATATTCTGATAATTTCTGGTTTTTAATGATTAAATCCTTTGTACGCTCGGCAATAAGTTCTTCAAGTTGCTGGTTAATGCGATCTACATTATTTTTTTGTTTAACCACTTCCTCATTTAAAGCCATCAGTTTTTGATTTGAAGATTTAGACCTTTTATTGCTTTTAACCAAGAGAAAAATTACAAAGAAACAGAGCACCGCTACAGCTCCAACAGCGAAAGCTAGTTTTTTTGCATTTCTTTGAGCTTGTATGGTTAGCTCGTTTTCTCTTTGGATTTGTTCTTGGTTTAGGGTTTTTTGTATGAGGTTAATGTTGGAAGTAGTGGTTTTTGTATAGTTTGTACTGTCAAGTAGATTTATTTTTCGTAAATAATGGAGCGCTTTTTTATAATTTTTTCGTTTTGTTTCTAATTCATAACTGGTATAAATAAGATCGTAGATCTTTTTTTTGTCATCAGTTAATTTTGCAAGCGCAATCCCTTCTTTGATGTACTCTTCCGCCTTTTTAAAATTGTTTTTCTTAATATATATTGAGCTCAACGTCATATTCATTCCAGCTATGACATTATGTAGTTCATGTTCTTTTGCCATTTTATGTGCATCAAGTAATAATTTTTCTGCTTGTTCTAAATTATTTAAATAATAGCACATCACGCCCATATTCTGTAAGCTAAGGATAACGCCAGTTGGGTTATTGATTTCTATAAAAAGACGATTGCTTAATTCGTAATGTTTTAAAGCCGTATTATACTGCTTTTTGCGGTAATAAGTATTGCCAATATTCATGTAGCTACCTGCTATCAAATCCTTTTTATTATATTTTTTAGCAATTTTTAAGACTTTCTGATAATAACCTAATGTTATATCATAATCTATTTCTGTCCATAAATTGCCGATATTATTTAATACCTTAGCTTCGCCCAGTTCATCATGAATCTGCTGAAACTGTTTCATAGAGATAAGATACCGGTTTAGCGCAGAATCTCTTTCGGTCATATAATAAAACCCTATCCCAATCACCCGGTTAGCTTCTGCAATTTCTTTAACCAAGTTCAGTTTAGTGGCTATTTTATATGCTTGTTTCCCAAACGTTATCGTCTGTTTAGGATCTGTTAGACGTATATCATAGGCTTTTTTATTTAATGCTTTCGCTGTTTGTTCACCAGGTTTTATACCATTTTCTATAGTTTCTTTTTTAAATCCTTTTGCGCAGAACGAACAGAGTATGATAAGTATGAGAATTTTATAGCGCATAAAATAAGTAAAGCAACAGTTGAATTTAAAGGTATTTATAAAACTTTAATTTCTATCTATTTCTATAAAATAAATATATAAATTAATTGAAAGTCAATAAATTTTTAATTGAAACATGATTTTGTTTTTTAGTGTACGAATATTTCGTTTCAAATAAATCAACTATAATATTTGTACTGTTATTTCACAATAAAAGTTTCAAAACATGAAAAAAATATTATTAGTATTATTCGTAGTTAGCGCAATTGGCGCAACATCATGCAAAAAAGAAGCAGAAACAGTACCTGTAAAAAGCTTAAAAGTAAATGGGGGACCAAATAATAATGCTAATAAACTGGATACAAATACTTGGGACTAAATAATCTCCACACTTTTGCTGCAATTTAGCTAAAGTATAAAATTATATATTTGCATAAACACGTGTTTATGCAAGTTATAAAAAGTTATGTTGAGCAAAACCGTCAGCGTTTTCTCGATGAATTGTTTGAATTATTAAGATTTCCGTCTGTTAGTGCAGATCCTAAATATAAAGGTGATGTGCTTAAAACAGCAGAATTCGTTGCCGAAAAACTTAAAGAAGCCGGTGCAAACCGAGTTGAGGTTTGCACAACCGACGGCTATCCGATAGTTTACGGTGAAAAAATAATAGACCCAGCTTTGCCTACGGTTTTGGTGTACGGGCATTACGATGTACAACCACCAGATCCGTTAGAGCTTTGGCACACACCGCCTTTTGAACCTACTTTGCGTGATGGTAAAATTTATGCCCGTGGCGCTTGCGATGATAAAGGTCAGTTTTATATGCATGTAAAAGCTTTTGAGCTGATGATGCAGACTGAGACTTTGCCTTGCAATATCAAATTTATGATTGAAGGGGAGGAGGAAGTTGGTTCAGACAATTTAGGGAAATTTGTTGAGCAAAATACCGAAAGATTGAAGGCGGATGTTGTTCTGATATCTGATACTTCCATGATAAGCATGGAAAATCCTTCAATCGAAACTGGTTTGCGTGGGTTGGCTTACTTAGAAGTGGAGGTTCAAGGTCCGAACAGAGATTTGCACTCTGGCGTATATGGCGGTGCAGTTGCGAATCCAGCGACTATTTTGTGCCAGATGATTGCATCATTGCATGATGAAAATAACCACATTACCATTCCCGGTTTCTATGACGATGTAATTGTACTTTCAGAAGAAGAACGGAAAGCCCTCAACAATGCACCTTTTGATTTAGAAGAATACAAAAAAGACTTGTCTATTGATGAAGTTTGGGGAGAGGAAGGTTATTCTACAATAGAAAGAACCGGAATTAGGCCTACATTGGAAGTCAATGGAATTTGGGGTGGCTACACAGGTCCTGGAGCAAAAACCGTTTTACCGGCAAAAGCTAACGCGAAGATTTCTATGCGATTGGTTCCTGGGCAGGATTGGAAAAAAATATCTGATCTGTTTAAATCGCATTTTGAAAGTATTGCTCCAAAGTCGGTAAAAGTAAATGTAGTGGTTCATCATGGCGGAACACCGTATGTAACACCAGTGGATTCTATCGCATTTAAAGCCGCTTATAAAGCCATTGAAGATTCTTTCGGAAAACAGCCTGTACCTACAAGAGGAGGAGGAAGTATTCCAATCGTTGCACTTTTTGAACAAGAATTAGGTATAAAAACCGTGTTAATGGGCTTTGGTTTGGACAGCGATAACCTACATTCTCCAAATGAAAAATACGATGTTTTTAATTATTATAAAGGCATTGAAACTATCCCATTGTTTTATAAATATTTTGCTGAATTCAGTAAATCTTAGGTGGCCAATTTATCGTTTCCCGTCGTCATGTCGGGGCTACGAGACATCCCACTTGCAGATTACAATTTCTTAAACTTGCGAAGTTTTTAAACCTTCGCAAGTTTTAAAAAACCATTTACCGAGCCGTTAGTCTGGCGTTTAAATTTCCTATTGTGGAAATATCCGGTTTTGCTGTAAATATTCCGGTTTGTAAATCGCTCCTCATCCCTCGCACAAATAAATAAATAACACCGCCAAACTGGTATTTATAATTAAAATTAGGTAAACGGCTTTCGAGGTATTTTTTAATAGCCAACGAATAAATCAAGTATTGTAAATGGTAATTGTTCTCGTTCATTGCTAATAGTAAACTGGGCTTTTCGTAATCTGATATGGCATCTCCTAAAAAGTTGGATTTCCAGTCTAGCACATAGTATTTGCCTTTATGCTCAAAAAACAAATCTATTTTTCCGTTCATCACACCTTCTAAAATTGGAAATGATTTAGCATCTATAAAAGTTTCTTCGGTACTAAGTTGGCCTAAATTTGCAGAGATAAAGTTCTCTACATTAAAGTCGAACTCTAGCTCGTGAATGCATTTAAAAGAATTAACATCAGTAAGCTTAAATATATCATCACCAATTTGAATATCAGCAGTCAGTACGTTTTTCAACAATTGCATCAGCATTGGGCGGTACAGTTCCTCTTGTTGTGGAACAAATATCTTAACAGCATCATCAATTGTTTTTTGCCATTTTGCATCATCGTGAAAATGAATATTTTCGAAAATATAGTGCAACAAATTCCCGGTTTTGGCGCCTTTTCTTAACTGGTTGAAAATGAAATCATCATAATCGCTTTCAGGTTGTTGCGATTTTGATTTTAAACTTATCGCATGATCTGCCCGGAGCATGGAATAGCTCATGCGACGCCAGTTTTCATGTAAAAGTTTAAAATGTACGGGGTTCGTGTTTTTTTCTGTGGTTTTTTTATTCTCTTTTCGGTATCTGTATCCTGGCGGAATCGTTAAATCATCGTTTGATTTAAACGTTATTAAACTTGTTTCCACTTTTTTTAAAGCATCGGTAAAGAAACTTAATGAGGAATTTTTGTAGTAATTACTTTTATAAATATAACATTTCGACACCGCTCGTGTAATTGCCACATAAATTAACCGGCGGTTTTCCTGCTCTGCTTGCTTTGCAACTTCAGCCAGTTCTTCCGGCGTTAAATCTTTCTTTTCGGCCGAAATATAATCGCCATTTGGATTTCTAAAGCTACAATCCGGATGTTTTGTATCTGCCAATAAATCCAAGCTTGGCGCAAAAACTATTTTATATTCTAAGCCCTTACTTTTATGGATGGTAACAATTTTAATAGCATCTTCATCATTTTCTATGCGCTGTTCAAACTCGTCGCCTTCGGTTTCCATACCTTCAATTCCACGTTTTAGCCAGCTGATGAGTTCCAAGCTGTTTAAATTTTTCCGGCTCTGTGTTTTATGCAAAAGTTCAATCAGCTGGTACAAATTGGTGATAATTCTTTCTCCATCGCTGTTTTCGGTGTTTAGCAATTTGCTTTCTATCGAAAAATCTTTGATCCAAGTTTTAAGTGCGGTGTAAATCCCGTCTTTATCCCAAACAACCTTATAATTTCTGAAAAGTTCAACTATTAAATCGCTATCTAAAGCTAAAATATTATCGTCATTAAAACCCGTAAAAGGGGAGAGCAAAGCCTTGTTGATATTTGCCCGGCTGATGTCTGTAATGGCCTGTAAAACGTAAAGTAAATAACTAGCCTCCGTAGATTGCAGTACTTTTCCATCATCAATGGTAATTGCCGGAATGCCGTATCTGGTTAACTGTTTTTTGATCTCGATACCCGCTTTTTTATTTCTGATTAAGATCCCAATGTCTTTCGGTAAAACGTTTCTTATATTTCCGTTATCGTCAATTTTAAATTCCTGATCATTAAAAATGGTAACGATTTGAGCACATAACGCTTCGTAAATTTCATCATTTTTTGCGCATACGGTAATTTCTATAGGTACTGTGGGCAAATTTTCATATAACAAATTTCCTTTCGTGTTTTTTACCGGCGACTCTACTTCTAAATAATTTATGCGTTCTTCAAGTGGTGCATCGCCAAAATGGAATGTGTCAAAATCTTCTTCGGGCTTAAAAAAAATATTCATCGCATCAATCAACCTAGCTGATGAGCGGAAATTATGGTTCATCCCGTACCGTCTGTTAACGTTCTTTTTAGCTTCAAAATAGGTGTAGATGTCAGCCTTGCGCCAAGCATAAATGGACTGTTTAGGGTCGCCGATGTAAAACAGAATGGTATTTGTACCAAAAGCCTTCTCGAAAATTTTGTACTGTAAACGGTCGGTATCCTGAAATTCATCAATAAAAACGGCTTTATATTTTTGTTGAAGACAGTTTACGAGCCTTTCGCTGGGGCGTTCAATTAAAGCGTGGTGCAGTTTGGCAATCAAATCATCAAAACTGATTTGGTTATAGCGATTTTTGTAATGGTTAATGCCTTCAGAGATTTGTTGAATACCGTTACAAGTAATTTTGGTAATTACCTGTTTTAAAATATCCGTTTTTTCTGTTTGTAGCTTGTCTAAATTGTCTAAATATTCTAAAATATTAGGCAACGTTTTTATCACATTGGCTTTATCCCGTTTATCGTTAACACTATCGATAAAACTAGCAACATCATCAATTAAAGGCAGTATATTCTTTTTAACGTAGGCATTTTTATCGCATTCGGCAATAATATTGGCCTTGTTTTTTTCTATGTATTGAAGTAATTCGTTGTATTGGTTATCAATTGCTTGTTGTTTCAGTTTTAACTCTTCGGCCAAGTTATTATAGTCATCATCGCACATTAAATAGCTTTCGCCGAAATTATAGAAGTAATATTTTTGTCCGGAAAGGTGGCTACTTACTTTCTTTTTTAGTCCGTTTTTTGTGAGACCGTGGTTAGTTAACAAGCCTAAAACCTGCGTAGGAATGGTTGTTACAAACTTTCTCCAGAATTTATTGGTTTCATCCTCTAAAATTGCCGAG
The DNA here is from genome assembly GCA_035496935.1 of Pelobium sp. Lineage (GTDB taxonomy): Bacteria > Bacteroidota > Bacteroidia > Sphingobacteriales > Sphingobacteriaceae > Pseudopedobacter. The sequence goes on from DATJED010000023.1 coordinate 384,056, forward strand.
GCATCTTGCATTAAATCTATCCCAAACAATTGGTCGGTTTCAAAAGCAAATTCATTCAGGGTTTGTTGGCAAAAACTATGGATGGTAAGTACAGCTGTTTCGTCTAAAAACAAAACCGCTTCTTTTAAAAGTTGCTCCGTTTCTTGGGGATTTCCGTCAGATACGCTTTTTACCAAATTGGTTATGGTGCTATCTTTTATGGATTCGCCCTGCGCAACTTTGTATGCCAAACGCACAAATAGTCTGATGCGTTCTTCCAGTTCGGCGACGGCTGCTTTGGTAAAAGTTACCATCAAAATTTCTTTGATTGCAATATTTTTCTCCAACAATAACCGCAACACTAAAATAGCAATGGAATAAGTTTTTCCGGTACCTGCGCTTGCTTCAATTAAATTGCTACCGGTTAATTCAACGGTACTGGCATTAAAGTTTTCAGATTCTGAATTCATAATAATGATTGAATTTTGAATGAGTGAAGGACTGAATGCTTTGCAGATTTAATATATAATGTCTTTGTTCTTTCATCTTTGCTTCTTATCATTTCTACTTATAATAATTAGGGAAAATTTGTGCTAAAGGACCTATTATTTTTTTGAAATTCTCTTTAAAACGGATTAAAATCTCGTTTTCATCCTGTTCAAAATCAGCTAATTTATTGTCGAAAAAGCCGTCTTTGTATTTCTGTAAAATGTAAGGATCGTTGCATGGAAAGTTATAATTGTTCAATTTTTCGTCTACCGCTCTTTTAAATTTTTGAAAATTTAATGTTTCGATATCTTTCGGTAAAATTTTAAAATCCGGGTAAAAAGGGAGGATTTCATTATGTCCGGAGATGTATAAATCGCTAAGTTCAATCAGTTTAATTCTGGCTGTTGCCTGATTAATTTCGCTGGCTTTAAATACCGTTTCTTTATTTGCGCTGATGAAGTATAGTTGGAGGTTTAACCCCGAAGCTTGGGCGACGAGATATTTTAAATAAGCTTCTAACAGGTATTTTGTTTCTGATTTTGACCAAGAAACCGCCACCATTTTATCGCCATAAACTCCGTCAATTTTTCCAGAAAGCCTAATGTTTGCTTCTTCAATATTTAAATCTACCTCAACTTTTTCTTCCGTAACTTCTCCAACGCATTCTTTGAATAATTCCCGAACACTTGCTACAGCTGTTTCTGTTTCCTCGAAAACCACATCTGCCATGTTTTTAAGAGGTAAACCACCCGTTTTTAGCATCCGTTGTCTCAGTAATGTTTGCTGGTCTTCGCTAATTATAAGTAGTTGTTGTTTTAAATTCCAGCTTTGTAAATTATCTATTCCAAAGAGTTCTGTTTCGGCCAAAAGTGAATCTTCGCTACCATAATAAATTGCTAAAACTTTGTTGAAATAAGCTTTAAACGGGTTTTTAAAGAAGTTTACAAAATCATTGATGTTAATGTTGCTGAAACTCAATTCATCTTTTTGGCGTGTTAACAAAAAGTTGTGTTTAACCTCGGAGTTTAACTCAAGATAATTGATTTTATCGCCTTCGTTATTCTTCAGGCTAAAATTGTGTAGCGAGTGTTTTTGGATGATTTCTTTTGCAAGCTCGTCGTTTTCGGGATATTTTGCTTGTAGGTAATCAATCAATTCATCAACCAAAGCCGATGGCGGAATGGTGCTGTTGTCTTTTGCGCTTTGACCGATGTAACTGATGTACAGATAATCCTGTGCAGAAAGTAAAGTCTCTAAAAATAAATGTTTATCATTTTCTTTTACGTTTCTATCGCCTTTGCGTGGCTTTTGCGTCATCAAATTAAAGTTAACCTGGTTTTCTTTACGTGGAAATTTATCAAAGTTTAAGCCCAACAATGCCACCGCTTTAAAAGGAATGCTTCGCATTGGAATTAGCGAACAAAAAGTAATTCCGCCACCCGCAAAAGAGCCGGAGCGAACTGTTGCGCTAATTGTCCCTAAAAAGCTGTGACTAAAAAGTGGGTAAGCAATTTCATCGGTTACCAGTTCATTTACTGCATTATATTTTTCCAAATGGTTTAGCAAAACGGCATAATCTTCGTCGGCATTTTCTCCCGGATCAAAAATTAAATCAACTAAAAGGCGCTCCACGTATTTTACCCAATCGCCAATGTTTCTGTTTTTTTCTCTTTCGGTAAGCGACGAAATTAAAACCTGGACAAAATGCACAAACCTAATTACCTCATTGGCAGCAGAGCCTTCTACCATATCTAAAGGATATAAGCTGGTGTTGCCGATAAAATATTCGTCCTCGCCGCTCATGCAAATACCGTAAATAATGCGCTGAAGCCCGTAATTCCAGCTTACATAAACACTGTCATCATCAATATCGCCATCTATACCAAATCTAATGTTAGCTTGGTTTACCACTTTTCTAATCAAAGCTAAATCGCTGATGCCAAACCGTTTTCTGATGTAACCAAAATCCAGCAGTTGTAAAACTTCCTCGGCTTTCAAGTTCTGTGCGTTCATTTCCAGCAAAGCAATTAAAGCGGCAGCAATGGTGTCATTTGAAGCAAAACTTTCATCGGCGATGGAAAAGTAAAAAGAATGTGGAGCATTTTTGAAAACAGCTTTTATATAGGGCGCATAGCTGTCAATATCGCTTACCATCACCACAATATCCCGTGGCGAGAGCATTTCTCTTTTTTTATCGACTAAACTTACCAAAAAGTTATACAGCGCTTCCACTTCGCGGGCAGGCGTATAACAGGAATGGATGCTTAAAGAACCGTCCTTAACGTCAGCAGAAGTTAATTCCGTTCTTTCAGCATCGCTTAAGTTGTAGAAAATTTCCTGTTGGATTTTGTGCAACAAACTGTCGGTTTTGGGTTTAATTAAAGCAACTTCTTCGTAGTTATTGATAAGGTCATCGTTTTTAAAAAGCATCGAAAAAGTATGCTGAATTACTTTACCCCAACTGGTTAAAAGGCTGTTGCCCAAATTGCTTTCGGTATTGTCTACTAAACCTTTTCTCTGTAAACGAAACGCTTGTTTTTCGCTCAAATCCTCGAACCAATAAATGCCCGGAGCGGGGTTAATTAAATAATACGAGAAATTTATCACCTGGCCTACCTCATGAAAAATATGTAGGTGAAAATCTGTAGTTACCGATAAGCCGAAAAGAAAAACCGAAGGCATTTTATTTTTTAAAAGCTGTTGTTTTGCCGGATCTTTTAACGCTTCTAAAATGTACTTGCCAACACGAGTTTTATCCGGAATTTGATTGTTGGTAAGCTGGTTTGTTTTAATCCAAAGGAACTTTTGCCAATCGTTTGATGTAATATCGCTTAAATCTGCTTTATTCCAATCTTGTATAAGTTGCGGACGATAAATTTGATATTGATCAAATAAATCGGCAATTTTTTCTGCCAACGCTATGCGCTTTAAATCTTTATCGGGCGTGTTTGCTGTGTAATATGACGCAATTTCTTTAAACCGATTAATGAAATCCCGCTCACCCAAAATCCTGAAAATTAGCCAAGTCTGATTTTCTGCCGTAAGCGGTTTTGCAAATTCGCCTCCTAAAGTTGCATAAATTTGGTTGATTAAATCGTTGGGCTTTAAAAATTTGTAATTAGCGGCTATCCCTAAATTTTCGGCCAATTTTAAACGTAGCCAATTGTTCATTCCTTCGGTTTGTGTAACCAAATAATAAGGCTGAAAAACCGAAATATTTTGCGCTTTTAAATCGTCACAAAAATATTGGGCTAATATGGATAAGGAGTTGGAAACCTGTAAACGCAATGCCATAAATTAATAATTTAAAAATCTGTGGCTTATGCCGGATGCTCTTTTTACTTGCGCTTCTGATGCATCTAAAATTGATTTTGCGGTAGCTTGTAGCACAACTTGCTTTTTTGCCCGGGTAACGCCAGTGTAAAGTAGTTCGCGGGTTAAAATGTTTATCCCTTCGTTTTTTGGCAGTAAGATAAGGACTTTGTCAAATTCAGATCCTTGACTTTTGTGGATCGTCATGGCGAAAACGGTTTCAATACCTGCAAGCAATCCGGGCAAAACCTGTTTTAATTTTCCTTCGCTGTCTTCAAAAAAAGCTTTTAAAACGCCTTGTTCGTCTTTTCTAATTATTCCAATATCGCCGTTGAACAAGCCTATATCGTAATTATTGCTGTTCATAATAATGGGGCGGTTTTCGTAAAACTCCCCGTCTATTTTTAAAAAGCCTTGGTTTTGCAAGTATTGCTCAATTTTTTTGTTGGTAACGTACAAGCCTTGTTCTCCTTCTCTAATCGCACATAAAACCCGTAACTGATTAAATTTATTTAAAGCTTTTTGGATGTCGGTTTCTGCAATATATTCTTTGTAAGCAGCTACGAAATTTTCAAAAACCGTTTGCTCGAAATTTGAATCAATCAATACTTGTTCGTCTGCATTTTGAGCTATATATTCGTTTATTTTTGCTTTATCATTTGAAATAATGGCACTACTAAATTTACCGATACCTTTTTCGCTATTAAAGCGATGACTGTATTGAAGCTCTATAATATGCTGAAAAAGTGGATGTTCTGACGAACGCGTTTCTTTATTAATTTGTGAACTCGGTTCATCGATGAAAGAATTGACCAGCGATAGCCGTTCTGCATTAAAGATATTCAATTCGTTTTGTGCCATACACAAATCGCCGAATAAACTTCCGGCTTCTACAGATGCCAGCTGATTTTTATCGCCCAATAAAATCAACCTGGTTTGCGGACCAACAGCGTCCAACAATTTCGAAAAAAGTGCGGCGTCAATCATAGAGGATTCATCCACAATAACTACATCAAAATTTAATGGGTTTTCGGCGTTATGTTTAAAATAGGGCGAATCGGGAATATAACCTAACAAACGGTGTAAGGTTGCCGGCTGTATTTCCTGAAACCTGCTTTTAATGCTTTCGGAAACATCAAGTTGCGCATTTTTTAACGATTCTGCCATTCTTGCGGAAGCTTTTCCCGTTGGGGCCGCCAAACCAACTTTTAAATTTGGATTTAAATGAAATAGGATGGCTAAAATTTTTGCAACCGTTGTAGTTTTTCCTGTGCCCGGTCCGCCCGTTATAATACTAAAATTGTTTAGGTAACTGCTAATCGCGGCCGCCAGTTGCCAGTTTACAGTTCCGGTATTATTTGTAAATAAAGTGGCAATAAAATCTTTATTTCGCTTTAATTCATTTATTCTTAGTGGTTCACTTACTTTTTCGCTTTCAACAAAACCAACAATGCGGTCTAATATTTTACTTTCATAGTTGAAATAGCGCTGCAAATACAAACGGTTTTGATGTAAAACGAATGGCTGTTTTTCCTCGGCATTTTTAGTTACCAATTTATTTTCCGGAAGGTTTTTTATAGCTATATCCAGACTCTGATAATAGGAGGGCAGTTCTTCTTCCTCAGAACCGATAGCTGATAAATCTAAACAGATATGTCCTTCCGCTAGCTTTTTTGAGACTAAATAAGCCAAAGGTTTTAACGATTCGCTTTTAAAAAATGAAGCAAATTGCTGGTGAATATCATTGTAGGTTTGCATTTTTTTGTGGTACAAGTAAATATTAGGGCGATTACGTCATTTCGATGTACGATAAACAATTCATCGTTAGATAAATCTCACGAGTGGAGGTCTGCATATAGCATGTAATACCCTGTTTGTGAGATGTCTCTCCGCCAGCCGGCGGATCGACATGACGAGACCTTTTTTTTATCGCATCAATATATGAAAAAACTCTTTTTTACCCAGCTATTGTGGAAAGCTTTAGTAAACTTTGATTGCTTAATAAATTGTGATAAAATATTACCTTGCTTACAATCATGAATAAATTGAAAATTTACCAAATTGATGCCTTTACGGATAAGGTTTTCGGGGGCAACCCCGCTGCGGTTTGTGTTTTAGAAGATTGGCTACCCGATACTTTGATGCAATCTATCGCTACGGAAAATAATTTAGCCGAAACCGCTTTTTTAGTTAAAGTTAACGAGCAATATCACATCCGTTGGTTTACGCCCACCGTTGAAGTTGATTTATGTGGCCATGCTACGCTGGCTTCCGCACATGTTTTGTACGAGTTTGGATTTGAAACGGCACCAAAAATTCAGTTTTATTCGCACAGAAGTGGCGAGCTTCCAGTTGAAAAAACCGAAGATTTATATACCTTGGATTTTCCGGCGGACTCTATAACGGAAATTGAATTGCCTGTAGAATTGTCACTAAGTTTTAGCAAAAAGCCGTTAAAAGTCTACAAAGGCAAAACTGATTATATGTTGGTGTTTGAAAATGAAGAAACTATTAAAGCACTAGCAATGGATTTTGAAAAGCTTGCAAAAGCTGATTGCAGAGGTGTAATTGTTACTGCAAAGGGAAATTCTGTTGATTTTGTATCTCGGTTTTTCGCCCCGCAATCGGGGATAAATGAAGATCCGGTTACGGGTTCTGCGCATACCACTTTAACGCCGTATTGGGCAAATAGGCTAAACAAAACAAACCTTACAGCAATGCAAGTTTCAAAAAGAGGTGGACATTTAAAAGTAAGCAACGAAAAACAGCGGGTTAAAATTAGCGGTAAAGCGGTTACTTATTTAGTTGGCGAGATTTTTTTATAATGGATACACAAATTTTATTAGACTTAGTTAAAATTCGGATGCCTTTTGGTAAATATAAAGACCGCTTATTGTGCGATTTACCGGTTTCGTATTTAGAGTGGTTTGCATCCAAAGGCTGGCCACCGGGCAAACTAGGACATCAGTTAGCAACCATTTACGAAATTAAAATCAACGGTTTAGAAGAACTTTTGAAGCCTTTTAGAAGAGGTTAGTTTAAATAGCATTCTTTTTAAAAGAAAAGTTCCTTTGCGAAAAGTAGCTAAACAGTGTTACCAAAACAAAAGTAAACATGTATGATGGCGTTGGGTACCAGTGCATTAAATCAACAAAAAGTTTCATAAATAAATAATTTAGCAGAATACAAACACTTACTACCATAAAATACCTAATTATTTGTACTCTTTTTAATAGGTACGACCCGCCAAAAACCACGTAGGTGTTTAAGTAAAACCCAATCGGGAACGTTATACCAAAAGCCACCAAAAACGAAAAAATGTGCGAACTGATGGCAATGTTTTCGGTTATATGAACAATTTGCTTTTTAACAATAAAGTTTTCCGTTACCGCAAAAATCAAGAAATTCAATACCGCGTTTCCACCGCCACAAACTGCATATCGGTAAGTTTGCAAAGGCAAAACACGTTTAAACAACGGATAAAAGCTGTCAATTAAGTTTAAAAGGAATTTCTGAAAAAACAGATTTAGTTTGCGGATCATCAGCAAATTAATTGTACAATTTGGTATAAAGAGTCACATGCGCAAGGGAAACTGGACATGTGACATCGCTTTTATCAAATATATTTATTACCAAACTTTTGCTTTACATCTGCAACAACCTGTTTAACGTGTTGCTCCTTATCCCGTGGGCAAATCATCAAGGTATTGTTTGATTCTACCACAATAAAATCGTGTAAGTCCTGCAAAATCACCAATTTATCTTTAGGTACGTTAACCATACAGTTAGATGAATTGTACATCATCACACCTTCTTGGTTAATTACCGCATTTCCCACGTAATCTTTGTCTGCAAGTTCATAAACAGAAGCCCAAGTTCCTAAATCGGACCAACCAAACTCCGAAGGCATAACAAATACGTTATCCGCTTTTTCCATAATGCCATAATCAATAGAGATATTGGTGCACCGCTGAAAAGCAGACTGTATAAATTCTTTCTCGGTAGCGGTGCTATAATGGTTTTTTCCGCTTCTAAAGATCTCGCTCATATCCGCTAAATGCTTATCAAACGCTTCAATTATCGCGGAAACGCTCCAAATAAAAATCCCGGAGTTCCAAAGAAAATCTCCACTGGCCAAAAAAGTCTGTGCAATTTCTAAAGAAGGCTTTTCTGTAAAGGTTTTTACTTTATGTAAGTTGTCTTCAATAGTGTTTTCTGCGTACTGAATGTAGCCGTAGCCGGTATCAGGTCGGGAAGGCTTAATGCCCAATGTAATTAAACAGTTATGAGTTTTACTAGCTTCTAAGGCTTTATTAATGGTGTTAACAAAATTCTCAGTCTCTAAAATTAAATGGTCTGACGGTGCAACAACAATCTGTGCGTTTGGATCTAGTTGTTTAATTTTATAACAACCATAAGCAATACAAGGCGCAGTATTGCGCATAATAGGCTCCCCAATAATTTGGTTATCACTAAGTTCTGGTAATTGCTGTTTTACTAAATCAAAATAATTTTCGTTAGTAAGGATGTAGATATTTTCAACCGGCAATATTTTTTTAAACCGCTCAAATGTATTTTGGATTAAGCTTTTCCCTGTTCCTAAAACATCTAAAAACTGTTTAGGATAAGTGGTTCTGCTCACTGGCCAAAATCTGCTTCCAATACCACCTGCCATTATTAAGGCATAATTATTTTTGTTCATAGGTTAATGTATTATATAATTCCTTCGCGTAGTAAATCGTGTAAATGTACAACGCCTTCGTACTTGCCGTTTTTTGTTACAATTAGCTGCGTTATATTGAACTGTTTCATTTTATTGAGCGCAACAACGGCCATTTCTCCCTCGTCAATTGTTTTTGGGCTTTGGTTCATAATGTCAACGGCTCTCAAATTTTCGAACGATTGATATTTCTCCATCATCCTTCTTAAATCTCCATCCGTAATAACGCCCCTAAGTTCAAGATTTTCTACAATAGCTACAACTCCTAATCTTTTTTTAGTGATTTCTAAGATGGCGTCCTTAATAGTGGCGTTAATGTTTAGCTGAGGCTTTTCGTTCTGTTTGCTTAGGTCACAGACTTTTAAATATAGTTTTTTACCTAGAGAACCTCCCGGATGGTATTTGGCAAAGTCTTCTTTAGAAAAAGCCCGGCATTCAACCAAGCAAACCGCCAAAGCATCACCTAAAACCAATTGTGTTGTGGTGCTTGTTGTCGGCGCCAAATTATTGGGGCAAGCTTCTTTATCAATACTGGCATCCAAAACAAAATCTGACTGTTGCGCTAAGTACGATTCCTTTTCTCCAACAATGCAAGCTAACGGATTGTTGCCCTGTTTAAGGAGCGGAATTAACACTTTTATTTCGGCAGTGTTGCCACTTTTTGATAAGCAAAGGACCAAATCATCTTTTTGGATAATTCCTAAATCGCCATGTACAGCGTCGGCCGCATGCATAAAAATTGACGGAGTGCCGGTCGAGTTAAAAGTAGCAACTAACTTTTGGGCAATTATTGCGCTTTTACCAACCCCTGTAACAATTACCCGACCTTTTAATTTTAATATTTTTTTTACGAGTTTTTCAAAATCATCGGTTAGCTGAACAGACAATTGTTTAAGAGCCTCTGTTTCAATGGAAATTGTACGATGGGCGATCTCTAAAATCTCTTTAGATGACTTCAAATTGTAAAAGTTTATAATTAAATATATTTATTTCACAAAAATATGTTATTTTGATGTCTAAAATCAGCATGGGCTGTTTTTTTTGACGATAAAAATGCAGATTAAAAAATCTTTAATAGACAATTTACAAACGTTTTTTGGTTTTGATAACTTTAAAGGAGACCAGGAAGCCATCATTGACAGTATTTTAGAAAGAAATGACACGTTTGTAATTATGCCAACCGGTGGTGGAAAATCCATCTGTTATCAGTTGCCAGCTTTAATGAGCGAAGGTACTGCGTTGGTAATTTCTCCACTGATTGCTTTGATGAAAAACCAGGTAGATCAGTTAAGGGCATTTGGGGGTAGAGACAGCATAGCCCATTTCTTAAATTCATCTTTAAACAAAACAGAAATTGCTAAAGTTAAGCAGGATGTGCTTGCCGGCGAAACAAAGTTGTTGTACGTTGCGCCCGAGTCTTTAACCAAGCAGGACAATATTGACTTTTTGAAACTGTTAAAGGTTTCTTTTGTTGCGATTGATGAGGCGCACTGTATTTCTGAATGGGGGCATGATTTTAGGCCCGAATACCGGAAAATACGACAAGTAATTAATAATATCGGCGATAACATTTCTTTAATAGCTTTAACGGCCACTGCAACTCCAAAAGTGCAGTATGATATTCAGAAGAATTTGCAGATGACAAATGCAAACCTGTTTAAATCTTCTTTTAACAGGCCAAATTTGTTTTACGATGTACGTCCGAAAAACAACGTTATCAAAGAAATTGTAAAATACATTAAAAGCCATACAGGGAAATCGGGAATTGTTTATTGCTTAAGCCGTAAAAAAGTGGAGGAAGTGAGCAATGCGCTGGAAATAAACGGAATAAAATCTTTGCCTTATCATGCGGGTTTAGATGCAAAAGTAAGAGCTGATACGCAGGATAAGTTTTTGATGGAGGATGTTGACGTAATTGTTGCCACGATTGCTTTCGGGATGGGAATTGACAAGCCAGATGTACGGTATGTGATTCATCATGATATTCCTAAAAGTATGGAAGGCTACTATCAGGAAACTGGTAGGGCAGGAAGAGATGGCGGAGAAGGCGTTTGTATCGCATTTTATTCAGAAAAAGATATTGATAAGCTGGCCAAATTCATGAAAGATAAGCCAGTTTCTGAAAGAGAAATTGGTACACAAATCTTAAAGGAAGTTATTGATTATTCAGAATCAGCGGTTTGTAGAAGAAAGCAGATTTTACATTATTTCGGCGAGAACTTTAACGAAGTAGGCTGCAACAATATGTGCGATAACTGTAGAGCACAGAAACAATATCTTAACGCCGAAGAACCGCTAACTACCGTTTTACAGCTGATAAAAGATTTCGGTGAAAAATTTGACGACCATTATGTGATTAACGTTTTAATGGGACTTGAAACCGCACAAATTCAGTCTTATAAACATCACCAATCCAAATATTTTGGTGCGGGTAAAGAACAAGGGCTTTTACTTTGGAAATCTGTTTTACGCCAAGCTTTGCTAGATAATTTTGTAGTAAAAGACGTTGATAATTTTGGCCTGCTAAGGCTTAGCAAATCTGGCGAAAGCTTTCTGGAAAATCCTTATTCGCTCCGTTTTATCCTCAACAGAGAAATGGAAGCCATAAAAGATGACGATGACGACCATGCGCAACAGGGCAGTGGTGCTGTTGATGCGCAACTTTTGCAAATGCTAAAAGATTTACGGAAAAAAATTGCCAAACAAAAAAATCTACCACCGTTTGTGATTTTCCAAGATCCGTCTTTAGAAGAAATGTGTACGCACTATCCGATAAATATGGATGAACTGAAACATATTTCGGGCGTTGGTAACGGGAAAGCGATGAAATTTGGTTCGGCTTTTATAGAGCTGATTAAGAAATATGTAGAGGATAACGACATAGATCGCCCTATTGATTTTGTGGTGAAAACCACGGCCAACAAATCGGCGCTGAAAGTTTCTATTATTCAAAATATCGACCGCCAGATTTCTTTGGAAGATATTGCGGCATCTAAGGGCATTTCTTACGAAGACATTTTAAAAGAAGTGGAATCTATCGTTAGTTCTGGCACCAAACTAAATCTCAATTATTTTATTGATGAAGTGATTGACGACGACAGGCAAGATGAAGTTTTCGATTATTTTAGAAGCGCCGACGTAGATTCTATTGATAAAGCTTTGGAAGAACTGGGCACCGACGACTATAATTGGGAAGAAATTCAGTTGATGCGAATTAAGTTCATGTCGGAGTTGGGGAATTAATTCGTTTGAGCGATCGTCATGGCGACGAGATGAGACATTGCACAAAAAGATTAATACGCTCGCGGAACACCTGATGGGCTGTATTTTCAATTGAACATACGTTTCTTGTAACCTTGACATGACGAAAACAAACCATAACATCATTTGATTCTCAATTCCATAATCGTAATTCACTTATATCATTCAAAATTCAATCCTTCAATAATTAATCAAATGACCATCCCAAAAATAAAAAACACCGATTCAAACAATTTCTTTTTAATGGCCGGGCCTTGTGCTATTGAAGGCGAAGAAATTGCTTTACGTATTGCAGAAAAGATTGTTAAAATCACCGATAAATTAGCTATTCCGTATATTTTTAAAGGTTCGTACCGAAAAGCAAACCGTTCAAGACTAGATTCATTTACCGGAATTGGCGATGAAAAAGCCTTGAAAATTTTAGAGAAAATCGGAAAAGAATTTGGTGTTCCCACAGTTACGGACATTCACGAAAGTGCCGAAGCCGAAATGGCAGCACAATATGTTGATGTGTTACAAATACCTGCGTTTTTATGTCGCCAAACCGACTTGTTAATTGCGGCCGCCAAAACAGGCAAAGTGGTTAATGTTAAAAAAGGTCAGTTTTTGTCTGCCGGATCAATGAAATATGCCGTAGACAAAATCACCGAAAACGGCAATCCAAATGTGCTGTTAACAGATAGAGGGAACACTTTCGGCTATCAAGATTTAATTGTTGATTTCAGAGGAATTCCAGAAATGCGGGCTTTTAACGTTCCGGTGGTAATGGATTGTACGCACTCGTTACAGCAACCCAATCAAGCTTCGGGCGTAACCGGAGGAAAACCTGCTTTGATTGAAACCATAGCCAAAGCAGCCATCGCCGTAGGTGCGGACGGTTTGTTTATCGAAACCCATCCCGATTTAGCAAATGCAAAATCTGACGCGGCAAATATGTTGCAATTGGATTTATTAGAAGGTTTGTTGGAGAAATTGGTAAGAGTTAGGCAGGCGGTGATTTAATTACGGTCAGGATTTAGGTTATTGAATTTACTGGAATAATAAGTTCGGTAATTCTCTATATAAAGTCACAATCAGCTTTATTCTTGCTAATGCGATAAAGTTGTGCTATCCTCAGGGTTAATTTAATCTTCGAAATCATGTTTAAAAAACTCGTTGCCATTGAACCGTTAAATTTAATCCCGTCAGCAGAGATAGCATTGCAGAATTTCGCTCACGAAGTAGTTATTTTTAATGATGTGCCTACTGATTCGGCTGAAATGGCTCGTAGGATAGGAGATGCCGATGCTGTTTTACTGAGTTACACTTCTCAACTTGGAGCAGATGCGTTAGAAAAATGCCCCAAAGTAAAATATATAGGAATGTGTTGCTCTTTATATTCGCCAGAAAGTGCCAATGTGGACATAAAATATGCAAATGAGAGAGGAATAACTGTTACAGGTATTAGGGATTATGGAGATGAAGGCGTAGTAGAATATGTGGTGAGTGAACTGGTAAGGTGTTTTCACGGTTTTGGTAAAACGAAAGACGGAAAGCCTAGAGTAGCGTGGGATGGTGTCCCAAAAGAAATTACCGGGACTAAAGTTGGCATTGTTGGTTTAGGGAAATCTGGCGGAATGGTAGCGGACGCTTTAATGTTTTTTGGTGCAGAGATCTCTTACTTTTCTCGTACAAGAAAGCCCGAGGAGGAAAAAAAAGGCTTCCGGTTTTTACCGCTTCACCAACTCCTTGCAGAAAATGAAGTAATTGTTACCTGTTTAAATAAAAATACCGTGTTATTACACGAGGCGGAATTTGAGGCTTTAGGTAACCGAAAGATTCTCTTCAACACCGGACTTTCGCCAGCTTGGGACGAAGATCCGTTTAAGAAATGGATAAACCGTGATAATTTATGTTATTGCGATACAGTAATTGCGCTTGGCAATAAAGATTTGCTAAATCATCCGAACGTTAATTGTATGCAGGTTTCTGTTGGTCGTACCCGCCAAGCTTTTGACCGCCTAAGTGAGAAAGTATTGGCTAATATTGAACAATACCTTAAAAAACAATAGGAGAGGTGATGTTTCTTAAGGTGTTTACAACGCTCCAACCTGCAATTTGAGCGGTGGCGCTGTAAACATCTATAACCGCATGGATTTGTTCGTTTTTAATTTCTATACGATGATTATCGCCTACAAAACCGGGTGTTGAAGTCATGGAAACCTTCATTTGCTCAGCGCCAACGGATGCCAAAGCAGCAGCTACTGCTACGTTTACACGAGTTGGGAATAGTTCAATTGCTTGTACAGCATCTCCCTTAAAGACTTCGCGTTTTTCAGTTTGTAAAGCCTCGTTGTAAACAGCAGTGTTTTTTAAAGAATTTGGACCTTTTTCGGTGTCAAAAGTAGCCATACAATTGCCCATTAATGTTGCAGTGCGCAAAATATCGAAACCACCAATAGCTCCGGAAGCCAAATGGATTCTTGTGTTGTTTTCTCGGGCAGCTATTTCCACTTTTTCATAAAAATCCTTATCTGCCAAAGCACCAATGGATAATGTAACTATAGAAGAACCGTTTTTTAAAGCAGGGATAGCAAATTCCAATAACGCAGCGGGAGAGGCCATTTCAACGATATAGTCAGGTTTTAAAGCCAATAATTCGTCAATAGAATCACAAGGCTTGGCTTTATGACCAATTACTTTTTCTGCGATACTTATTGCTTTTGCCTTGGTTCTTGAATAAGCACCTATAAACTGATAATCTGTTAACAAATCCTGATTTAAAGCATCAACAATAATGTGGGCTAATTTGCCACATCCAACAATAGCTAACGTATGTTTCTTCATAACAAGCAACATAGCCGTTTTTAACGGATTTGCAAAAGCGTTGGGTACTTTGTTACGCTATTTTGACGGTGGTTGAATAATTATTTGACCGGATCTTCCCTATAGATTTTATGGTAGCTAACATAAGAAACTATCAATATAGCGAAAACAACAAAAACAAACAGCTGGTCCTGCAATCTAAATCCATCAACCACCCAATGACTAACCGATGCACCGATAAAATCAATTGCCATGCCTGCGTAAGCCCATTCTTTTACCCTTTTCGGGATTTGCGGTACTATTAAAGCAATTGACCCAAGTACTTTAAAAACGGTAAGCATAACCCCAAAGTAAGCTGGATAGCCTAGATGGCTGATGCCTTCTTTTGCCAGTTCTGTTTGCGAGGTTAGTGCTGGCATTACGCCTTCTAGTAAAAAAATGATTGTTGTGCTTATCCAAAAGATAATTTTTAGTTTTTTCATAATTATGGTTCAAGTGGTTTCGGTGTATTTTTTGAAATTGTCCAAAATAGACTGCCAGCCCGCTTTTTGAAAGTCGACTGGATGCTGACTCTCCGGCTCAAATTCTTCTATCACTTTTATATTTGAACCGTCTTGGATAAACGTTACTTTCATTTTTCTTCCGTCTCCCATAACAGATTCAATGAATTTAAATTCTTCAACATCGGTATGCGTTCCGCCAAAATCAAAACTAAAGCTTCCGTCTTTTGCGGCCATCGTTGATGAGAATTTTCCATCTTTTCTTACATCATTTTCTGCTTTTGGGCAATGCCAATCGTCGCTAGCAAAATTCCATTTGGTAATATGCTCTGGTTTAGTCCAAGTGGCCCAAACCTTATTTATAGGTGCATTTACTGATGTTTCTATCTTTATCATATTATTCTCCGTTATAAGCTTTTTCTATAGTTGCTATATCAATTTTAACCATTTTCATCATGGCATCCATCACTCGTTTAGATTTTGTTTTATCTTCATCATCCATGTGCTGTAACAAAATTTCGGGAGTTATTTGCCACGATATTCCATATTTATCTTTTAGCCAGCCACAAGCTATTGCTTCCCCGCCGTCCGTGAGTTTATCCCAATAATGGTCAACTTCTTCTTGGTTTTTGCAGTTTACAAGCAACGAAATTCCCTGTTCAAACTTAAATCCGCTACCGGCGTTTAATGCATAAAAAGTTTGGTTGTTAAGTTCAAAACTAATAGACATAACCTTTCCTCCTAAATTGGGGAAACTTTCTGGGTAATAACTAATGCTATTGATTTTTGAATTGGCAAAAATAGAAGTGTAAAACTTTACAGCTTCTTCTGCTTCGGTATTAAAGGTTAAAAACGTGGTGATTTTCTGTTTCATAATTACGGGTTAGAAAAAGTTTACAGTTTAAACTGTGTCGCTCAATAAGGGACAGCCGTGTGGTTTATTTTTAGCTATTTTTTAAAGACAGTTCAATTTCGGAAATATTTTCTTAAAATTAATCGCTAATCATTTTTTGGTTTATAAATCAATAGGGTTTTACCGCCTGGGAATAGCCTTGACTCAACAGCAGAAAATTCCTGTCTTCTGTCAAGCGATTTGAAAATAGGCATACCGTTACCAATAGCCACCGGATTTACCAGTAGGTAATATTCGTCAATAAGTCCTTCTTTTATTAACGATGACACAAAGCTTGCACCGCCAAAAACAATAATATCCTTGCCGTCTTGCTTTTTTAAGTTGGCAATTTCTTCTGCCAAATTCCCTTTGGCCAAAACCGTGTTATTCCAAGTCGATTTGTCAAGTGTTTTTGTAAAAACAACTTTCGAAATATCAGCCATTTTTCTTGCAAATACGTTTTTAGGGTCTCTATTCGCCGTATCTTCCCAATAACTTACAAAACCGTCGGTCATTTTTCTGCCGAGTAAAAGTGTATCTGCCGAATCAGCGATTGAGTTCATAAACGTTAAGAGTTGCTCATCCGGATACCAAGTCATCCAATCATTTTCTCCATTTGGTCTGGCAACAAATCCGTCGATAGACATTTGTATTTGCAATTTTAATTTTCTCATGGTGATTTATCGTTTAAAGAGATAGTTTATTTAGCAATTGTTTAACGAAACAAATATGAGGTTCAAATTGTATATTTAAGCGGTGTAATTACGACAACCTTTAGGGTTGATTGCGACAATCAAATAATGTAGTTTTGTGTTATGAAAACGATTAGCATTCTTGTTCCGGAAACCGCAATTGCAGCTTCCATATTGGATCCGCGGTATATGTTTAGTGCTGTAAACCAGTTTTTTATCAATGAAAATAAAACCGAACCTTTTAAAATTCAATTGGTTGGAGCTACAAAAACGATTTCGCTTAATAACGGTTTAGTGAATTTTAAGGTTGATTATTTGTTGGAAGATGCTCCAAAATCTGATTTGATAATTATACCTGCAATTAGCGGAGATATAGCGGTTGCGATAGAAAAAAATAAACAGGTTATTGATTGGTTAAGCTTGCAATATAAGAACGGAGCAGAAATGGCAAGTCTTTGTATCGGCGCTTTTCTTTTGGCATCTACCGGAGCTTTAGATCAAAAGCGTTGTTCTACACATTGGCTGTATGCCGATCTTTTCAAAAAGATGTTTCCGACCGTTAATTTGGTTGATGACAAGTTGATAACAGACCAAAATGGCGTTTATTCAAGCGGTGGCGCTACCTCTTATTGGAATTTACTTTTATACCTCGTAGAAAAATACATTGATAAACAAACCGCAATTATGGCTGCTAAATTTTTTTTATTAGATGTAGGAAAAAACAGTCAAAGTGGATTTATGATGTTTAGAGGGCAAAAGATGCATGACGATTGCGAAATTTTGAGAGTACAGGATTATGTTGAAATCCACTTTGCAGAAAAACTGACGGTCGATGATTTAAGTGCTAGATTTAACATCGGCAGACGTACCATGGAAAGACGGTTCAAAAAAGCCACTTATAACTCGGTAATTGAATACATACAACGGGTAAAAATTGAAGCTGCCAAAAAACAGTTAGAAATAGGCCGAAAAAATGTAAACGAAGTCATGTACGACGTTGGTTATACGGATGTAAAAGCTTTTAGAGACGTTTTTAAAAAGCTAACTGCAATGACTCCGGTAGAATACAGAAATAAATATAATAGAGAATGGATTTAGCAAAAATGGTATTAATGAACGATACTGATTTTTTGCGAATAAACTTTATTACCCGTTTTTACGGTAAAAATATAATTTCCTGTTGGATAATCTTTGATATTGATTCCATCGGCTAACTTTCCTAAAAACTCGTTTTGCTTGCGCTCATAAACTTTTTGCCCAATGGTGTTCGTGATAGAAATAACTAGGTTCTCTCTTTTTAAAAGCTCGAAACTATAGTTAAGTGTTTCAGACGCTGGAATTGGAAATACCTTGAAATTTATTTCTTGAGGATCGGCAGGTTTAACGCTGGAGAACACGTAATTAAAATTAGCCGATTTGGAAATACATCCCGATTGGCTAATTGCATCAACTTGGTACAAACCAGAAACAGTTGGGTTATAGGTTTGGTTTGTAGCACCAGTAATTTTAACGTTGTTTAAATACCATTGGTAAGCATTTGCTATGCTTGCTGTTAAAGTTGTCCCGTTTTGGGCAATTGTAGGTCTGCCTAAAGTAACTGCAATTCTGTTAAAGTTGGAACATCCTAAAGACTTAAACAGCATGTTATAGAAATAGTAATAGGAAGAAGTAATAATCCCGTTGGTATCTGAGTAAGCGCCAGATAGGTTAATAATATCGTTTCCTAAACTTATCGGTAAATTATTAACGCCTTTATTGCTTCTAAAAATTGTGGCTCCGTTAAATTCTATACCAATATAATAAGTACCCTCAGCTGGAAATTCCAGTCCAATCTTGAACATTTTTCCAGGATCATTGGGGTCGTCATCAATTAAATCAGCCGAGGATTCTACATCAGGAGTCGTTTTTGTACGCTCAACATTTATTGTTTTTGAATCTAAAATTAACCCGTCGCTTGTTTCAACGGTAAAAGTGAGTTGGCCGCTTCGGCTGATGTAAAGCAAGGCACTATCTAAAACCATCGGAGCTTTAACCGTAATAATTGGTTTTGGTCCGAAATTTCCAGAATAGTTTCCGCCGGCGTATATCTTTTTGTTTTTTGCGCCGAAATAACTCTTGAAATCATTCAAACCAACATAAAAAGTGTTAGCAATTGGTTTCTGGTCGGTAAAAGTATTGTCGCCTATTTGGAAAGGTAAACCTGCATTTGTTGCGCTGTACCAAAATAGCGTACCATCGCCACTGCCGTTAAGTTGGTAATAGCCCGGAGCGTTATCACACGCTATAACATTTAAATCGATAGGATTTTGAGGACTAGTGGTACTGAAACTTTTGCTAAATGCATTGTTCTGTATAATTACATCGCTACTGTAAGCCGTTTTAGCGTCAATGGTATAAGTAGAATTAAGCTGTAAATCAAAACCTGTTGCAAAGGTGAAATCAGTTTCGGCATTGGGTGCCAATGGACCAGCAAAAACTTCTGTAACCGTCTTTAACACAGCATTGTTGCTAGATAAAGTAAGCGTTACGGGAATATTGCTAAGTGTAGCGCTCCCAAAGTTTTTAATTTTTACTGAAAAATTGAGGGTGGTAGCGGCACATAAATTTTCGAGCTGGTTATTAATTGCAATAATACCTGCATCAGTCGTGGATTTTATAAAATGGATTTTGTAATCCTGTGTTTCGCCTTTTTCATAGTTTCCGCATGATAAAACATTAGCTGCGTTATCTGTTTGGTTCAGCACAATTCGTAAAAGACTGTAATTGCCTGCAATAACGCCAATTGGAACATTTATATTTCCTGTAAAGGTTCCGTTAGCATTAAAAACCGCAGATTTCGCTACCATTTCATCGTTATCGCTAAAATCGCCATCTCCGTTCCAGTCAATAAAAACGCCTGCAATTTTATCTGAATTTGCACCACAAGTGCCAACATCTATAATAAAAGGATACGTTTTTCCTTCTTCCAAATCGGTACTTAAATTGGTAAAATCGCTATAAGTTCTGCAACTAAGCGGTATGGTATTGTTAATGCTTCCAATTTGTACTTTCTCTATAATCGCATCATTGCTAGCAGTAGGGGCAGAGCTGCAATAAACCTGTCCGCCCACGCCAGAAACAATAATAGAATATTTTTGAGGACCTTTTGTTAATGCACCTTTATGTGATATTTTTAATGTATAGGTTTGCCCCGGAGTTGCATTTGGTATGTAAACTTGTTCAACGTTGTCCACATTGTTATCTGCAGTTGTAGCGGCAGTCGCAGGACTTAAAGGGTTTAATTTAAAGGGTAAGTAAGTTGTTGCGCCTCGAATTAAGCGTAAATCTAAGTCATTAACCAATTTTGGTGTTCTATCGTTTATGGTGCCATCCGGTTTTACGGTACCTTCTGGGTCTGTCCAACAGATGGTAGCTTTTAACGGTCCGTAACCCGAGCTAATAATGTTCAAATTGTAGATTTCACCCTGCGCTAAAGTCCGCTCATTGATGATACTTTTTGTACCGTTAAGTTTTATAAGCTTTCCGGCGTTTTCCATATTTAATAAACCCCAGCCAAAAATATAATCGGGGCCTATTGAGGTTCCGGCTTCATCGGCAGTGTTTATTGCCAATCCTTTTAAAGTTGCTGAGCGCATAAAAGCACCATCATTTAGTTGCGCATAATATTCCTGTAAAAGCACCAACGAACCACTTACATTAGGCGATGCCATGGATGTTCCGCTTAACGTAATGTAGGTTTTTGTATTGTCGCTACTAGTAGAGGTTACGGCCACGCCATCGGCAACCAAATCGGGCTTTATTCTTCCATCATCTGTTGGTCCCCAGCTACTAAAACTTGCGATTTTGATATCTGCCGGACTATTTGACCCGTAAGGAAGTCCGGATACGGCGCCTATAGTTAGAATATTTTTTGCATTTGCGGTTGTTGCTATAATATCATAACCGTCGTTAGAGCTAATTCCTGCAGGTCTTTTTCCTTTGCTTACAAATTTGGAACTGCTGCTACTTTCATAACCATAATATTCTTCACCAACAGCTGGACCGTTAAGGTTACGGCTATTTCCAGCCGATACAACAGGTAAATAATAAGGTGCATTATAGCAAATGAGATCCCAATCCCGGGCACTGTCATCATAAAAGCCAAATTTATAATCTTCTGTACTGCCGGGTACGCCATAATATTCCCACCGCGGTGGATTAGCGTCGCTGTTATAGTCCCAGCCCGCAATGTAACCGTAGGAGTGGTTCGAAATCAACATTCCTGCTGTAGCAGCTTTGGTCATTTCAGAAGCATCATTATCAAAATCCCAGGCATATAACTTTTGTAAGCCCCAAGCCATTCCTCTTGCTATCGGATAAACTCCTTTTGCCACCATTGTGCCTGCAACGTGGGTAGAGTGTAAGTTGATATTTGTGGGTTTATCTTTTTGTTCTATACGGCCAGGAGCAAATTCCTGATGGCTGAGGAAAATTCCGCCACCATCCCAAATCCCTACTTTACCTATCAAGCTATTGCTAGCGCCGTTAACGTTTGCACCTAAACTCCCACCGTTATATAAACTTGTAGTTTTTGTTGTGGAGGCTGCGATAACGTTATCAAAAGTTTTAAGATATAAAGGAAAACCAAGATCATCAACACCTTGTAATGAAATAATTGATCCGTCTTTTTGTGATTTAAAGATGGGCCAATTATTTTCTTTGGCCATTAAAAAGGCCTTTTCTCTGTTTCTTTCTTTTTTTGCAGAGAAGTCGACAGACAATTGCGCTAATTTTTCGCTTTGCTTTTTTGTAACTAAGGTTTGCGGTATTTGTGCAAAAACCGCATGGCTCAAACAAACCATCAATAAAAAAAAGACTGTTTTTTTGAGCATATTTTATTTAAATCTAGCGAGCTGTTTTTGTTAGATAAAAGGTAATATTAATTTTCGAAATTTAGCTCATCGCTATATTAAATACGGATATTTCCTTAACGTTGGTTTTTAAAAGCCTTCTTTTTCTTTAATCCAGGCAAATAATTCGTCTATTGGTTTTTCTAATACTTTACCAAAGTTAATTTGGTATTTATCGGTAACTTCTTTTAAAATTTCCTGAAAATGAAAAGCGATAGAACCTACAAAATGGCATTCGTAATTTTTATAATCCGGATAGGTTAGGATATGGGTTTGCACAAACTTATTAAATCCGGTGGACAATAAATTTTGGATGTAGGGATGATCGTAACAGATGCTCATAAACTCGGCAAAAGAAGCTAAAAAGTAGTTCGGAAATGCCTTTTGGTACATGTTCTTTATAACCGTTTCTTTATTGAGCTGATATTCTTTCTCGAAAGCTTTAAGTATTTCTTTTGGTGCTTTTTGGTAAAGAAAATCGGTAATTAGGATTTTGCCGAAATAAGTTCCAGAACCTTCTTCTCCTAAAACATAACCAAGCCCAAGTTTGCTCGGGAAATTTTCTTGACCATTATAAAAAGAAATATTAGACTCGGTACCTAAAGTTGAACAGATTCCCGGTTTATCTTTACAACAGGCAATTGCGGAACCTAAAGAATCGGTTTCAACAGCAATAAACGCATTTTTAAACCGATTACTTAGCGCATTTGAAACAAGCTCTCTTCTGTCTGGACTACTGCAACCGGCTCCAAAGAAATGGACTTCTGTTACTTTGTCTGCAATTTTATTGAAAGGCTTGTAATTGTTTAAGCTTCGAATAATCTCTTTTTCTGACCAAAAAAAAGGATTTAAACCGTTAGTGGTGTGTTTTTCTGTAGCTGTATCGTGAGATTGTAAAATCCAGTCGGTTTTTGAAGAACCGCCATCCGCAACAAGGAGCATTTTAAATGGTTTTTAACAATTCGGTAGTTAATGGTTTTCCTAAAAAATCGCTTACGTTATTAAATTCAATTACTTTTTTATGATCATTTGGATCTAAAGAAGAGGATAACATAATTATTTTAACGTCTTGTTTATTAGGAGATTGTATTTCCTGAAATTCAACTAAAAAATCAAAACCCGTTTTAACAGGCATCCTAATATCCAAGAAAATAACTTCAGGTAAATTTTGGTTGTTCTTGTCTAAATCATTCAAATAATTAATTGCCGATTCGCAAGACTGTTTAATGATAATCTCTTTTGCAAAGTCACAAGTTCTAAGGATTTTTTCATTGATCATATTATCAATGAAATTATCGTCTATTAATAAAGCTTTATTGTACTTGTAAACTGGCATAGATAAAAGTTTATGATACAAATATATGAAAAGTATACATTAAACATTTTGTTGGAAATCTAATATTTTACAAGGAGATATTACCAATTATTTCTTTTAAAGTAATTTCACTGATCTTAGCCTGATAAAGTGCGTTTGCGTACCTCGCATTTGCATCCATATAATTTCTTTGAGCCTCTCTAAGTTCTAACGGAACAATGCTTCCTAGCCTGTATTTTTCTAAAGTAATCTTTAGGTTTTCTTCTGCCACCTCTACATTTTTTTCTTCTAATGAAATTAACCGTAAGCTGGTTTGGTAACTCTGGAAACTAGTTAACAATTGTGCATCAACATCCTGTTTAATGCGCTCAAAGTCTAAATTGGCGTTATCTAATAATAGCTTGGCATTTTTTTCGGATCTGTTTTGTTGCCAGCCATTAAATATATTGATGGACGCTGTTAGTCCGTAATTAAAACCTTTTGTGTTTGACCGTAAAGAAAAGCTAGTTGGCGGAGAAGTAGATTTTGAAAAGTTATAACCCGAATTAAGTGATATCACCGGATAGCGGTTTGCTTTTACTTGTTTAACATAAATTTCTGAGATGGTTTTATTGATTTCGGCGGTTCTTACATCAGGGTTTTGTGTATCGGCCGCCGTTTTTAAGTTTTCATAAACCAATCTTTTATCTATGGAAATATCATCATCAATGTCAAAATCTGTTTTTAAATCTCTGGACATTAACTGATTCAACCTTATCTTGCCGTTTTTTATCAGATCTTGTTGCATCAACAGTTGTGTGGTATCGGTATTTAAATCAACTTTTGCAGCTAACAGCTCTAATTTAGCACCCTTGCCCAATGTATATCTCGACTGCGCATTTTTTAACCTAACTTCAGACACCTCTAAAGCAGTTTGTATAGCCGCCAGTTGCTTTTTTTGCGATGCAAGATTGTAATAGGCTTCAATAACATCCGCAATAGTAGTTTGTACGGTTAACTTTGCATTTAAATCGCCAAGTTTTTCAAGTTCTTGTAACCTATCGTAATTGGCAAACATCTGGAAACCATCAAAAATTCTCCAGTTTAAACTAACGCCATAACTTAAATTTGTGGTTTTGGCATTGTTGGCCTCTCGGGTTTCTCCGTTAGCTAAATCAACGTTTGACGTTTGAATATTATTTACATCATTTAAATTTCCGGTAAGGCTGGGCAATAAAGCGGTTTTGCCATAACGTAAATCATTTTCGGCAATCTTATTTTCGTTATTGCTCAGCTTAATGTTGTAGTTATTCTGTAAAGCTATAGTTATCGCTTCTTTAAGATCGAGTTTTTCTTGTGCGCTTAAATCGCCGAAAGGCAAACAAAACAGCAACAAGCTATATATTAATGTTTTTTGTTTCATTTTAGGCATTTTTTTCTGCGAGTTTAATTTCTTTATCTGCTTTCTCGGCTCTGGTTTCTTTGTATTCCCTTGACCAATAAGAGTAGATAGCAGGAATTACAAACAAGGTTAGTAATAAGGAAAATAAAGTTCCACCAATAATTACGGTTCCCATACTCATTCTGCTTTTTGAAGCTGCACCTAACGCCATTGCAATAGGTAATGCGCCAAGTGCAATTGCCAAACTGGTCATTAAAATGGGGCGTAAACGCGATACAGATGCTTCTCTGATAGCTTGTGCAACAGGCATTCCTTTTTCTTTAAGCTGGTTAGCAAACTCAACAATTAAAATACCGTTTTTGGTTACCAAACCAATTAACATAATGGTTCCAATTTGGCTAAAGATATTCCATGATTGCCCTAACAGCCATAAGGAGAAAAATGCCCCTGCAACCGCCATTGGAACAGTTAGGATAATAATAACCGGATCGATAAAGCTTTCAAACTGTGCCGCTAAAATCAGATATACAAGCAATAAGGCTAATCCAAAGGCAAACGAGGTGTTGGAGTTGCTTTCCGCATAATCTCTGGACTCTCCGGCTAAATCGGTAGAAAAACTATCATCCAAAATTTTCGCTTGTGCATCCTTCATCGCGGCAATTCCATCGCCAATTGTTTTACCCGGCACAACCGCAGCCGAAACCGTGGCAGACACAAACCTGTTATTGCGGTAAAGCTGTGGCGGACTGCTTTGTTCTTCAATTTTTACCAAATTATCAAGTTGTATTAACTCGCCCGCAGTGTTTCTTACATAAATAGAACTTAGGTCGTAAGGATCGTTGCGCTCGTTTTTATCAAACTGGCCAATTACCTGGTATTGTTTACCGTCCATGATAAAATACGCAAACCTTTGCCCGCTTAAAGAAAGTTGTAAAGTTTGGGCAACATCTAAAACGGAAACTCCTAAATCTTGCGCTTTATTTCTATCGATGGAGATATTAAGCTCTGGCTTGTTAAACTTTAAGTCGACATCCGTATTGGTGAAGATGGGGTTTTTGTCAACTTCATCCATAAATAATGGAAGTTTTTCTCTGAGCTTTTCAAAATTTGGCGCTTGTATCACAAATTGAACAGGAAGTCCTCGCGACCTACCTACCGAAATGGTTGCCTGTTGGCTAACAAACGCTTTTGCTCCATTCAATTTTTTTAAATCCCGAGTGAGTGAAGTAGCGATTTCATTTTGTGACCGTTCGCGATCGCTGGGGTCTTTCAATCTGATCCTGAAAAAACCAGTGTTTGCGGCGCCTGAGCCTGAAAAGCCGGGTGACGTTACTGATAAACTTGCTGCCATTTCAGGGATAGAATCTTGGATAAGATCGTTCACTTGCATCATATAATCATCCGTGTATTCAAACGATGAACCTTCTGGTGCGGTAATATTCAAAGAAAGCGCACTTCTGTCATCTAACGGCGAAGTTTCTTTCGGGAGTATTTTCCAGAATAAAACAATCAACCCAACACAAACAGCCACAATCGGGAAAGCAAGCCATCTTTTGCTTAAAAATTTCTCTAATTTTTCATGATAGCTGTTGTTCATCCGTTCGAAAAACGGCTCTGTTTTAATATAAAATTTAGATTTTGTTGTCCCTTTAATAAGGTATGCGTTAAGCATCGGCGTAAGTGTTAAAGAAACAAAAGCCGAAATAAGCACCGCTGCACCAATTACAATCCCGAATTCTCTAAACAAACGTCCAACAAAGCCTTCTAAAAATATAACAGGTAAAAATACGGCAGCAAGGGTTACAGAAATTGAAATTACCGCAAAAAATATCTCGTTTGCCCCTTTAATAGCCGCTTCAAAAGGCGACATTCCTTCTTCCACCTTTTTATAAATATTTTCCGTAACTACAATACCGTCATCAACCACTAGGCCGGTGGCCAGCACTACCGCCAGCAAGGTTAACACATTTATGGAAAAACCACAGAGGTACATGATAAAGAAAGTGGCAACCAAAGAAACCGGTATATCAATTAAGGGCCTAAAAGCGATACTCCAATCCCTAAAAAACAGGTATATAATAATGATAACCAAAATTATAGCTATTCCCAGCGTTTCTGCTACTTCAGTTACCGAACGTTTAATAAAAGTGGTGTTATCTAATACAATGTCAAGTGTAAAATCATCGGGCAATTCGGTTTTTAGTTCATCGTAACGTTTATAAAATTCGTTCGCAATGTCTATATAATTTGCGCCCGGTTGCGGTACAATAGCGGTTGCAACCATAGGCGTTTTGCCCGATCTTAAAACAGTTTCTTCGTTCTCCGAACCTAATTCGGCATGACCAACATCTTTAAACCTAATGATGTTCAGTCCGTCGTTTTTTATGATAAGGTTATTGAATTGGTCTTCGTTGGAAAGGTTGCCGACGGTTTTTACCGTTAATTCTGTGTTTTGGCCCGTAATTTTTCCGGATGGAAGTTCTACATTCTGCTTGTCTAAAGCATTTCTAACATCAAGAGGCGTTAAAGCGTAAGATGCAAGTTTATCGGGATCAAGCCAAAGACGCATGGAATACTTTCGTTGACCCCATATTTGTACCGACGCAACTCCCGGAATGGTTTGCAAACGCTGGGCAATTACATTCTCCGCATAATCGCTGAGTTCCATTATATTGCGCTTATCGCTTTGGATGGTCATTGATATAATAGAGGAAGAGTTTGCATCCGCTTTTGAAACAACCGGTAAACCGTCAATATCTTTTGGCAGACTTCGCGATGCCTGCGACACCTTATCACGCACATCATTTGCTGCCTCTTCTAAATCTTTACTTAGATTAAACTCTATTGTTATAGAGCTTGAGCCTTGATTGCTGGACGATGAAATGTTTTTAACCCCATCGATTTGATTGATGTATTTTTCTATAGGCTCGGTAATTTGCGATTCAATAATATCGGCGTTTGCACCCGGATAACTCGTACGCACAGAAACCACCGGCGGATCAATAGAAGGGTATTCTCGTACGCCCAAAAAAGCAAAGCCAATAATTCCAAAAATCAACAGCAAAAGGTTGATAACGATGGCTAAAACAGGTCTTTTTATACTGGTTGTGGATATACTCATGCTATTTTTTACTGTCGTTGTTTAACCTAACTTTAACTGGGGTGCCCGCTTTTATAGCCATAATACCACTTGTAATTACGGTGTCGCCTTTGTTAATTCCTTCGGTTATTAAAAGTTTGTCGGCGGTTCTAATATCAGATACAACATTTACCGGTTGCGCAGCGCCATTTTTCACCACATAAACTTGCTTACCGTTTAAAATTGGGGTAACTGCTATAGATGGTATTAAAATAGCATTCTTAATAGATTTTAAGGTGATTTTTACATTAGCAAACGTCCCCGGAATTAAGTAATTACCACTGTTGTCGGCCAGTGCTTTAATAACTAAAGTTCTGGTGTTTATATCAACAGCGGGTTCTTTTGCATAAATAACAGCTTCAAAAACTTTTGATGTACCGGCAACGGTAAAGTTGATTTTTGAACCATTGCTAACCATTTGGCTGTATTTTTCTGGCACCGAAAAAGAAATTTTTACCGGATTTATACTCACTAAATTTGCGATGGTTTGGCTTGGGGTAACATAAGCGCCGTTAGACACATTGCGCAAACCAATTTTTCCTGAGAAAGGCGCTCTTATTTCTGTTTTTGCAAGTTGCGCCCGTACCAGTTGCGTTTGTGCCTGTAATGATTTTAATTCGGCCTCTGCATTGTCAAACTCTTCCTGACTTATCGCTTCAGACTTTAAAAGTTTTCCGGCTCTATCTGCGGTTTCTTTTGCAAGTTTTTGTTTGGTGAGCGCCTGCGTATACTGTGCTTGCAGTTCGCTATCATCAATCTTTAACAATAAACTGCCTTTGCTTACAGAAGTTCCTTCCTTAAAATTTATACTTTTAATCAATCCCGAGATTTCACTGCGAATTTCAACCTGCTCGTTTGCTTCAATACTGCCCGATACGCTTACTTCGTCAGAAAAATCTTCGGTATCGGCAATTATTCCGTTTACCACAATAGCGTTTGCTGATCCGCCTTTAGAAGCTCCGGCTTTACCGTCCATTTTTTTGTTGCTAGTTATGCGGTGGTAAATAAGGTAGCCTAATAACAATACAATAAGGGCGTAAACTATATATTTTATTTTCATGGTTTATATTTTCGATTTTGTATAGTCAATGGTGATAATATGGTCGCTATCAACATTTAGGTTAATTTCCAATTGCCTAATTACTGCTAAAAAAATATTTTTTTCGCTTTCGCTGATGTTGCCGAGCGCAAGTTTATTCGTTTGTTTAAAGGCGTCGCTAATTTTAGGAATATATTGGTGTGCTTTATCCGTTAACTTGATGAAATGCTTACGCCGATCATTTTCAGCAGTTTCGCGGTACACAAAGTTGTTTTTTGATAAATAGTCAATCATATTTACCATAAAAGATTTATCAACCCTAAAATAATCCGCCAAATCCTTCTGCGTTAAGTTCTCCTTATTTTTATAAATGTATAGTAAAACATAATGGTATCTTTCTAAAGGGATATCAGCTGTAATATCTGCAAAGGTGCTCAGGTATTTTTTTGTAATCATCATTAAATGATGAATAACTGGTCGTTCTATTTTATTAGGGGTTGGCATCTCTCAAAAATATATTTTTTGCCGGATGATTAGTTGTAGGTATCAACTATATTACAAACTTGTGATTAATTAAATAATTTACATAGTTTAGGCTTGAAAATATAGCTATACACACAAGCAAGATATGTTTACAAGGTTACATCACTTAATTTTTTTCATTCTTTTAATATTTATGGGTACCAATTCCGTAGCGCAAACCAATACAGATATAACTTTTGAAGTGTCTTTTACCGAGCCCCAAGCGCATTATGCCGATGTCAAAATGAATATCACCAATATCAAAAAAGACGAAGTTATTTTAAAAATGCCAGTTTGGACACCGGGTTCTTATTTGGTTAGGGAGTTTGCTAAAAATGTAGAATCGTTTGTAGCGAGAGCCGGAGGCGAAGAAATTCCGTTTGAAAAGACTACCAAAAACGCTTGGAAAATCAACACAAAAGGTAAAAAATCTATTACCGTTAGCTACCGCGTTTATAGTTTCGAGGTTTCTGTGCGCACCAGTTTTGTTGATGGCGCCCATGCCTTTTTATCGCCAACGGGAATTTTTATGTATCCTGATGGAAGTATAAATCAATCATCTACGGTTACTATTGTTCCTTATAAAAACTGGAAAAAGGTTTCTACCGGTTTAGCTGTTGTTAAGGATAAGCCATTCACGTACTACGCCAAAAACTTCGATGTGCTTTTTGATTCTCCGATAGAAGTTGGCAATCAGGATGTTTTTGAATTTACAGCTTGCGGTGTTAAACACGAAGTTGCAATGGTAGGAGGGGGCAATTACGACAAGGAAAAGCTCAAAATAGATATGACCAAAATTGTGGAGCAGGAAACCGCAGTTTATGGCGAAAACCCGAATAAATATTACGTTTTCATTGTTCACAATTATAAATCTGGCGGTGGCGGATTAGAGCATCTAAACTCAACAGTTTTAGGCGCAACCAGAGATGGCTACACAGATCCTTCAACTTATCAGTCGTTTTTAGGCTTGGTTGCCCATGAGTACTTCCATTTATGGAATGTAAAACGTTTAAGACCTATTGCCTTAGGGCCGTTTAATTACGATGAAGAAAACTACACCACAAATTTATGGATAGCCGAAGGTTTCACCGCTTATTACGACAATTTAATGGTGCAAAGGGTAGGTGCATATACACCTAATGAATGGCTAAATATTATTGAGGGAGATATTAACGCTATTGATAATCGTTTAGGAAACAAGGTGCAAACGCTAAGTGAAGCCAGTTTTGATGCTTGGATAAAAGCTTACCGCCCCAATGAGAACAGCAATAACACCACGGTTTCTTATTACAACAAAGGATCTTTAGTTGCCTGCTTATTAGATTTGGCCATTATAAACGCATCGGATGCCAAGTTATCTTTAGATGATGCCATGCGTTATGCCTATAACGAATTTTACAAGAAAAAGAACAGAGGTTATACCAGTGCCGAATTTAAAGCAGTGCTGGAAAAATTCACCAAACAAAACTTAGATCAGTTTTACACTGATTACATCAACGGAACAAAAAGTTTAGATTTTGGTAAGTACTTAAATTATGCAGGTTTTAGGTTAATAGCGCAACCTGCAGATCAAAGTAAACCTTATTTGGGTCTTACCTTATCGAAAACTAACAACGGAGAAATTATTAACGTAAGCAGAAATACCGCGGCTTGGGATGCGGGTTTAAATGTAAAAGATGAAATTATAGCTATTAACGGCGAAAGGGTTGATAATGCCTTGGAATACATTGAGAAATTTGAAGTTAATGATGAAGTAGAATTTTTAGTTAACAGAGATGGGATTATAAAATACATTAAAGTGAAGTTGAAACCAAGCAGTTCAAAGAAATTTGAAATACAACAGTTAGAAAATCCTACAGAAAAACAAAGAGCTGTTTTAGAGAAGTGGTTGAGTTTGTAAGCGCTCTCTAAGTTCCTAATAATGCTTTAGTCGCCCTGAGCGGAGTCGAAGGGAGCGTTGGGGGACAAACGACTCTGCTTTTATGTTTCTAATTAGCAAACTTCATAAAAACCTTAAGGATAACTTATAAAGCGGTTATCTTTAAAGCGCTACCTCTATAAAGATTGAGCCATTTTAAGTAGCTTCTTACTGTTTGGCTGCTGTAAACAAAGCTTTCAACTCCGTTGCATCATCCGGATTCATCTTTCCGCCCAAAATTAACCGCAGTTGCCGGCGTCTTAATGCGCCATCAAAAAGCGCTTGTTCTTTTTCGGTTTCGGGAGTGATACTAGGTACGGGAACAGTTTTTCCGTTTTCATCCAAAGCTACAAATGTATAGTATGCTTCGTTTGATTTTATTTTCTCGCCAGACGGAATATTCTCTGCCCAAACAACCAGTCTAACTTCTACTGAGGTATTAAACGCCCGGGTTACTTTTGCATGTATCGTTACTACATCACCTAATTTTATTGGGTGCTGAAAAGAAACATTGTCAACAGATGCGGTTACCACCACACGGTTACAATGCTTTTGAGCAGAAATTGCGGCCGCAATATCCATCCAATGCAATAATCTGCCTCCCATTAAATTGTTAAGCGGATTGGTATCATTTGGTAACACCAATTCGTTCATCATCGTTAAAGATTTTTCCGGGGTTTTGCTGCTCATCTGCGTATGTTTAACTACAAATATAAGATAATGTTTAAAAGCCGTTTATTTAACGGGCTCATTCTAATTATAATTAAGGATATTTGCAGCAATGACAGATTTAAACAATAAAGCTCAGTTTTTAGAGCGACTAAATATTACGGCACTTAACCAGATGCAGTTAAGCACCCAAGAGGCAATTGCTTCTGGTAAGGATGTGATGGTTTTATCCGCCACAGGTTCGGGGAAAACCCTTGCGTTTTTATTGCCCTTGATAGCGCATCTTAAAAAAGATTTAAAGAAAGTGCAGATTTTGGTAATTGTTCCTTCGCGGGAATTGGCTTTACAAATTGAGCAAGTTTTTAGATCGTTACAATCAGGTTTTAAGGTAAGCTGTGTTTATGGCGGGCATTCAACCCGTACAGAGGAGCAGAGCTTATCAGAAACACCTTCAGTAATTATCGGTACGCCCGGCAAAATCAGCTATCACATCCGTAATGAAAATATTGATCCTACAGAAGTTGAGTTTTTAGTTTTAGATGAGTTTGATAAATCTCTAGAGTTAGGTTTTCAGGATGAAATGGAGCTGATTATTGAAGGTTTATCGGGCTTAAAGCAAAAAGTACTGACCTCTGCCACCAAAATGGACGAGCTTCCGAATTTTGCGAGAGTAGATAATTTGGCGGTGGTTGATTACTTGAAAGACCAATCAAACAAGCCAGAATTAGCGCTGAAAGTACTACATACGCCATCTAAAGATAAACTTAAATTATTGATGCAAGTGGTTGCGGAGCATCCGGAAGGACCAACTTTAATTTTTTGTAACCATAGGGAAGCTGCGGATAGGGTAAGCGATTTATTGTGGACCAAGGGAATGTCTAACGGGATTTACCATGGTGGGATGGACCAACCAGACCGCGAAAAGGCATTGGTGAAATTCAGAAACGGAACGCATGCCGTTTTGGTGACTACGGATTTAGCTTCCCGGGGTTTGGATATTCCAGACGTTCAACAGGTAATTCATTACCAAATACCGTTTACCGAAGAATCTTTTACGCACCGTAACGGCCGCACCGCCCGCATGAAAGCCAGCGGAAAAGCTTACCTGCTTTTGAGCGACGAAGAATATAAACCCGCTTATATTGATGAAGAAGTAGAAGAGGTGGCAGTTACGGAAGATTTTAAAATGTTTGATGCTTCCCCCTGGGCAACGCTTTACATTGCGGCCGGAAAAAAAGATAAAATCAATAAAATTGATGTGGTAGGCTTACTTTATAAAAAAGCAAATCTGCAAAAAGAAGAAATTGGTTTAATTGAAGTTTTTGACCACATGGCCTATGTAGCGGTTAAGCGTAAAAAGATAAACTCCGCAGTATCGTTACTTAAAAACGAAAAAATCAAAGGCCGGAAATACAAGTTAGGGATTGATGAGTGATTGATTTGAGCGGTTCTCTTTTTCCGAGTGATTGCAGGGCGCAGGCGAGAGTTTATTCAAACTTATCAATAGTTTTCATTGGCTTTCATGTGTTCGCTCTGCTCGGGTTTGGTGACTTTTTTTGCGGAAAAAAAAGTTTCTAGCCCTCCGGCGGCAATGAGCCGGAGAGATTTTTATATGAAATTCTACTTCCTTATAAAATAAAAAAGGCGTTTGCCCACAGCCTTGCCGTCCCTCATTGGCGAGACAAGCCTAGTCACTTTTTTCATTTTTTTATATTATTCAAAGGCATTCAAGCATGCTCCGCAGGTCTCCTTGATGAGAAAGTAACCAAAGAATCAAGGCTTCCGAATCTTTGTTCATTCCGCCACGGCAAATCTTTTGAGCGCAATCCAAGCCGTGGGTAGGGTAGTGGTTTTACAAAGTTTCTGCAACACTTCTGCGGATTGCTGGTGTCCGTCAGTTAACAAAGGAATTGCAGAAAGATTTACCGGGCTCCAATCCAAACATTCAGAGGCCACACTTTATAACTGCTCTGCTATCACGCTTAGCTAAAAGCACAACCCTTCCATAACCGATAAATTCGCCCTTGGCCTTTGCGGTACAGATGAAGGAGATAAAAGCACTTCCTTCGTAGCAAAGGGCGCAGGCGAGAGTTTTTTGGTGACTTTTTTGCGGAAAAAAAGTTACTAGCCCTTCCGGCGGCAATGAGCCGGGGAGATTTCAATATTAAAGACAATTCCAAACAAAGCCAAGGTATTACTTCAGTACAAAGCAATCAACAAACAGATTGTTACTTCGTCCCAGCGCACAAGCCGGACGCTTCGCTCATCACAATGACGCCATAAGATAGGTTCAGCGTAATTAAAAGAGTGCCCACCAGCCTAAAAGCACAACCCTTCCCGGGGGGAAATCTCAACACCAAAGTTCTACCATAAAAAAAAGACTTTTTCCATCAAAAAAAGTCTTTTTAAAAACCACAAAACATAAAACCACTACTGCACAATCCTGCTCAAAATATTCGTACTCATTACCTGTCCGCGGGTGCCAATAGCAGTAACCTTGCAAAACATCCTTTTGCCCACCTCCATATTTGTAAAAACAAACTCACTGCTTGATGATCCTTTTGTACTCCACAGGCTGTCGGCGGTAAGCGGTTCTGGTGTAAGCTCATAATTGTAAGAGCGGGCATCTTTAACCGCTTTTATAGAAAGCTTAAGGTCGCCAGAATTTGGACCATCAGTAAGTATAAAATTTGTAGGTGCAGCAAGCTGGCTACGGCTTGGGGTTTCAATGGCGAGGTCAAAGCCCGAGCTT
Organism: Pelobium sp.; assembly: GCA_035496935.1. GTDB lineage: Bacteria > Bacteroidota > Bacteroidia > Sphingobacteriales > Sphingobacteriaceae > Pseudopedobacter. The sequence continues at coordinate 418,330 of DATJED010000023.1, forward strand.
AGCAGCTTAACCTTGCTGCCATCAGCAAGTGCAGTAATGTTAATTGCAAGCGCATTCATCATGCTCAATAAATTAGCCCTTTTCTCGTTTTTTTCGGCAATGGCAACCTTGCCACGCTGTGCGGCATTGGTTAATGCAACGGTAAACTCCTCTGAACTGGCAGAAAAAACCGTAAGTGTAGGGTCCGTAACCGGGAAGTTAGCATTGCCTGTAAGCGCAAGTTTAATGTCTTCTGCTTTCAGGTTCAGTTTCGCGTCAGATAATTTACTGTAATCGCGAATTAATGTTGCTTTTTTCATAAAATTTCGTTTAAATGAATAAATTAAATTGTTTACAAGGCTGAAAGTAAATGCTTTAACATTAATTTGCAAAAAGTATATGTCAAATTTTAACACTTTTAGTTAATTTTTATTGATTACTGTTGCTTTTTGTTAAATGTTAATATTTTTTGTTAAATATTAACATTTTCTGTTTTTCCTATCAATTTTTACAGAAGCCAAAAAATGTCTATCAAATGGCGTTTAAGTATAAATAATAAGGTTTTGGGAAGCGGAAAGAATTATTGACTAAAGTGTTGCCGACCTTTTTATAGGGCAAAATAGCGTTAAGAAAAGCCGATTTCTTGTCAAGAAATCATGCTTTCTTAACGAAAAAACAGTTTTTCCTGACAGAAAATCGTGTTTTCTTGATGAAAAAACCACTTTTATTGACGGAAAATTAAGTTTTCTTGACACTAAATCGTGTTTTCTTGACGAAGAAAATAGAAAAAGCGAAAATAAATGCCCGTTTATTTTCGCTAAAAAAGCTTTTTATCCTTGCTAAAATGCTTTCCGTATGCCACCTTAATATTTGCATACAGCAAAAAAGTGGTAGGGTAAAGCATTAAATAAAAAAGTAAAAGCCACCTGGTTTTTATTTTAAAGGCCAATAAAAAAATGATTGCTAACAAAATAAAAAGAAACCCAACTAATTGTCAGGTTCTTGCATATGGCGGATGTACTGTTCCAAGCTTATGTCGAAATAAAAACAAACATGGTCTCGGGTAGCCCGTTTAGGTTTAATAATTCCATACGTATCGCGGATTTGGCGGAGATCGTTGCGAGCGCTGGATATGCTTTTGCCAGTTAATTTGCGTACGTGTTTGTAGGTAACAAACAGATCTTTTGATAAATCATTCATAACGGTTTAATTTTGATGATGTTAACTTATACGCATAAAGTATTATTTGGTTGCTTATAAAGAAATTTTAAATCTTTAAGCTTATTTTTTGGCTAAAAAATCTACTTCTTTATTTTGTGTCGATGATCGTTTTTTGGGCTTTATTGCCTGTTAGCGGGATTTTAATAGATACGATTGTTTTTTAGTTATTTGGTAAGCAAAACCATATAAAAGGCAATTTAAGGTTTGCTGGCAGGGTAAAATTCACTAAAAGTATAAATTGATATTTTTAAATTTATATATTTATAAAATGTAGATGTGGCGGAGGGTTGCGCATATACAACAGGTTTTGGTTGTATAGGAGCAATGAAGCTGCATATATATGTAAGTTAGCAACAAGGCAAAAAAAGACATACCATGCAAGATATGAAAGTTGAAAAATGTGCATTATTGGGCTATAGCCTAAAACCCAATGAATTAAAACCGATTACAGGACCAACAATTGAATATGAGACAGAATATGTTGGAAGAGTAAAAATTACATTTCCTGCATATATGGAATTATTAAAGGGTGATTTTGAACGCTATTTGATTGCTGGAATATGTAAACACCGAACAATAAATGAACAAGAACCTTTGTTGATTGACAGCAACTTTATTAGAGAAGGATATAAAAAGCATTCACCGAAAAGTTTTGAAGATAAATGCTTTTTGTTGAATAAAGCATTATATCAGTTGTATGGTAAGGAGAATATCCAATTTGAATTAAGAACTGACAGGCATTTGACATTAGGATTTTCAGACTATGAAGAATTTCCTCGATTAATTGACCAACTTAAATCTGATTACCTTTTAACTTACAATAAATTGCATCGAATGTCACGAAATGTTGGGTCAGAGCTTTACATGGGAGTAAAAGTAACATCAAAGGGAAAGGACGATGCTAAAAAAGCACTTCCAAAAATGCCTCTATTTTCATTAGTTAGTCAAGAAATTACAACGGGAGATATTCAGACTGATGAGAAAATTAATCATGCAAGAGAATTGTTTTTCTCAGAACCTCAAACTTTAGATAATATGCGTTCTGCTTGTGAAACTCTTAGTTATGTTTTAGAGCCATTCCGTGAAGATTTAAAAACCTATTTTAGTTCAAAAGATGTTTCAGATTTTTTTCAACTTGTCAATACATTCGATATTCGACATAACAAAGAGACTACAAAAAAAATTGAAGAACCTGAACAACTTGAATGGGTATTTTATACTTTGCTTAATTCAGTGAATGCTTTTATGAAATTGAAAAAGAAATATAACAAATAGAACTATGACTGTTATTATCATTATTGCATTTATCGCAATTCTTATTACTGGTTTTGCAATTGTTTATAAACGATTTACAACAAATCTGAAAAATTTAAACTTCGCAAATGAATTCAGGAATAAGTTTATTGATTTTGCAAATGATTACTTTAGGTCATATGACAGTTGGTCTCGTAAAGGAACATTCAACGGTGACAAATATGTTTGGCTGACTATGAATGTTAATAAAATGCAAGGTCAATTAGGGCATTTAGGGACAATGCATTATGTAGCTCCGTTTCAGATTTATCAAATCTCTAACTATCAAATACTAATCAACACAATTCCGAAATTTAGAGATGGAAAAGTTCAAGAATTTGACGTGAATAGTTCTGATGATTGTTTGTTGCGCTATTTGGGGGTTATTGAAAATATTGTTACTCAGAATCAAAAGAGTTTAAAAAATCCAGTGATTTGGTTTAAAGAAGGAATGCATGAGGTTCTTAGTTTGCCCATATTAATATTAAATTGGTTTGGTATTTTTAGTAATAGAACTCTTGCAAAAATAATGACAAGCTCAATATATAAAGTGTTTACTGGATTAACAGCCCTAATAACACTAATTAGTGGGATTGTTACTATTATACAAGGAAAAGAAAAGACAATAGAATTAATTCAAAAAATAATTGGGAACTAAGCCCAGTTGCTAACACTGTATATACAAAATGGGCGAGACAGTAGTAAATTCAAGGGTTGTAGCCCGCTTTAAATCTTTACGGTTTGATAAGTTTGAAGCCCGCAATCGCCCACATTTGCATATACTTGTCCGTTATCGGTCAGGCTAACCGACGCACAGCATTAAATTCACGACACCTATAAATGATAGTAGAATACATAGGGCAAGGACTTTATGACGAAGAAAATTTCACTTGCGGAAATCATATTTGTTCCGCACTTAAGAGTGACTTTTATACAGACATAAATTTCTTTGTTGCATTTTTAAGACGGACTGGACTTTCTGAAATTGTAAGGTTCTTGCAAAAGGCAAAAGAGAAAAACAAAAATATAACTTTTTATGTAGGGATTGACCAGAAGGTAACTTCAAAACAAGCACTTGAAAAACTTTTAGAACTAAACGTTCCAACTTACATTTACAATTCGACAAGCTATATTTATCATCCAAAAGTTTACCTATTTGAAGGCAAAAACAAAAACAGAGTTATTGTAGGATCTTCAAATTTTACGAATAATGGACTTTTCAATAATGTTGAAGCCTCGGTTTTACTTGACTTTACTAGCCAAGATAAAAGCGGAATAAAATTTTTAAATCAAGTAAAGAACTATTTCTCACCTCTCCTTGAATTCGACGACCCAAACTTAAACAAGGTTACGAAAGAATATATTAATGAGCTTTACGAAAAGGGGCTATTATCTAATGAAGATTTTGAAAGTGAAACTGGAACATACAACACAAAACAGAATTTTGATAATGCTAAAAAAGGAAACAAAAACAGAAATACGGGAGAACTTGGAAATATTGAAATATCTGAGAATGAAAATCACGGAATTAAAAATCAGCAGAAACTCAAAATAACTGAAGACTATTTAGCCAAATGGCCAAGTATGTTTGAAAAACTTAAAGTCTACAAAGAAAAATTTAATAAAACTGTTGTTAGCAAAGACTTCGAAGACAGAACTTTTCACGGATGGTATCAAAAACAAAAAGCTATTCATAATAGTCCAGACATAGAAATGCCCCAAGAGCATTACGAACTGTTAATAGAATTAGATAAATACTTTTTCAAAGATGGACATATTAAAAACCAAGAGAATACTCTAGAAAGATGGCTCGAAATACTTGAAAAAGCAATTAAAAACAATGAAGTCGTTAAAGCAAATCATCGCTACATTTTTGGCGAATATAGATTAGGAACTTGGCTCGTAGGAATTGCATCTGCAAACAAGAAAGGAAAAAGACTTGATGTTAGAGAAAAAATAGAGAAACTAGGATTTGACTTTTCAAAAACTAGTAGAGATTTAAAATCTGTTTTCGCAAGACTAATTGAAGATTTATACAAAGCAGAAAATCCAAACAGACAAGAATGGAGAACAAGATTATTTAAACAGGTTGATAAGAAGGAAAAGTTAAATGCCAAAACTATTCAAGAAATTGAATTCGCTTGGAAGTATCATTTTGATGACGATTTTGTGTGGGGAAAACAACACGAAAAATATGTAGATAATACAGATGAATGGAAACAATTTAGAGAAGAAACTGGACAATGGTATCCTATGAAAATTATAGAAGGAAGATACCAAAATTTATATACTTGGGTAGAAAGAAGATTTAATAAACCAAGTATTCTAAAGAAAAATATCAGTAGATTTAATGAAAAAGAACTCAATGAACTACGTGATGCGGGTTTCAAAATCTGACTTGATAAAGCCCGAACCGATAACCACAAATTTGTATTATAATGGCTGAACTGCTTTATGTTATTTCATCGCAATTAACTAAGTTTATATGCCCGCTGGTGCGAGCTTGCAGCTCGTTCCTTCAATTAAACAATAAATGAGCAGAAAGTATAAATTTTACAATAAGGAAGGACTGCACTTTGTGAGCTTTGCCACAGTGTACTGGCTGGATGTTTTTGTAAGGGATTTATATTTTGACAGGATGCTTGAAAGCTTGGATTATTGCAGAAAGGAAAAAGGCATGGAAATTTTTTGCTGGTGTATAATGCCCAGCCATGTGCACTTGATATTTAGGGCAAAGGACAATAATCCGGGAGAATTATTGAAGAGCCTGAAAACATTTACATCAAAAGCCTTACAGCATGAAATTGAAAACAATATGCAGGAAAGCAGAAAGGAATGGATGCTATGGCTAATGGAGCGGGCAGGTTTAAAAAACAGCAATGTAAAGAGACGGCAGTTCTGGCAACAGCATAACCATCCGATAGAATTATGGAGCGCAGAAGTGATAGACCAGAAAGTAGATTATATACATCAGAACCCGGTAGTATCCGGTTTTGTTACCGAAGCACACTATTGGAAGTACAGTAGTGCAATTGATTATAGTGGTGGAAAGGGAGTTTTAGATATAGACTTTGTATAAGGTAGAAAATGAACGAGCTACAAGCTCGCACTAGCGGATAACTCGACAAATAGAATGACTAAAATAAATTTTCAAATACTAAGGCCTAACGACCAGGCAACATTTCAACTTATTGCCGACTGGTATTTAAGTGAATGGAAAATTCCTAGTGACAAAACAATTCAAAGATTAGAAACCATTACGGCAGACAATTCGCAATTTCAAATTTTAATGACTCTGGAAGGCACTCCTATTTCGACAGGCGGACTTTATAACCACATTGGACTTCTCGACAAAGAACCAAGGCTTAAAATTCACAAACATTGGTTAGCACTGGTTTACACGATCCCAGAAAAAAGACATCAAGGTTATGGCGCATTAATTTGTAAACACATTCAAGACCATTCAAAAAGTTTAGGCATTGATACAGTGCATTTATTTACTGATACCGCAGAGAATTTATATAAGCGGCTCGGCTGGACTGAAACGGAAAGACTTGCAATAGGTGACAGAAATGTTGTAGTAATGAAAAAGGAATTGCTAAATGAATACTGACAATAAAAATCCCGGTCTGGCATAGATCCCCACCTAGCGCAAGTCTTCCGTGGGATGGCAAAAGCATTAGGAGACTTGTGCTTTAATAAGGCAACATAAATTTGCTAGCAATGCACAAGTCGGGCTTGCCCTCAAGGCACTCGCACTAAGCCTTTGCGCGAGTAGGGGATACTAAGTAAAAAACGCCAACACATAAACACAAATTTGTGTTATAATGGCTTAACTGCTTTACATTATTTCATTGCAATTAACTAAATTTATACAGGCAGGTAAGCAACTACCGGTTTACTGTTCTGCAAGGGTCACTTAAATTTAAACCAGAAAACCGAGGTCTGTATCCTGCACTCGAAGAGATAAAGGCAGTTTATCCCAAACGGAGTCCTCGGCCTGCTAAAACCGTTTAAGAAATCCTGAAAAAAACAATTTGTAAACCATATCTTTAATTTTATATAAAAAAAAACACGATGAAAAAAACATTACTAGTAGCGTTACTTATTGCCACAACCTGCTTTGGTAGCTTTGCGCAGGACAAAAAAGCAGAGATCAAAAAACTGTTCGACCTCATGAGTTCCGAAAAAATGATGGCACAAACCATGAATAACATAATGAACGCGATGAAACAGCAGATGGCAAGCAATATCCAGGGTAACGATGCTAAGGCAAAAATGGATAAGATGTCTGCTTATCTTACAGAAGAAACCACTACCATGCTAAAAAGTATGATTAACGAAGATATGGTTGGCCTTTACGATAAACATTTTACCGAAGCAGAAATAAAGGATTTCATCGCTTTTTACCAATCGCCATCGGGCCAAAAATTCCTTACAGAAACACCAGCGCTTACCGGTGAGTTAATGGGCATCTTGATGCAGAAATACATGCCGGCTTTCCGCGAAAGAATGAAAGCCAAAATGGAGGAGCTGAAGTAGGTCCCTTAAGGGTTAGCTGGTGCGAGCTTGTAGCTCGTACCAATAAAAAATGTCGCTGGGGCAATGAGTGAAAACAGATTTATATGAAGGAACGAGCTACAAGCTCGCACCAGCGAGCGAATATAAATTCAATAACAATGCAAAAGCCAAGCTTGCCTCAAGGCATTTGCACTAAGCTACAAGCTCCTCAGCTGGTGCGAGCTTGTAGCTTGTACCAATAAAAAATGTCCCAGATCAGATAGGGGGGATTCATGTTTTATAAGAGTCCCAGCTCGTTAATTACTCAACATCTTTAAACTGCCGGTCCAAACGTTCTAAGTTTTCAATCATTTCCTGGAAGTTTTGCTCTTCTTTTTTGATGTAATTTTTCAGGAAAAACAGGTAATAGATAACAAACCAAGCAACAGTAATTACGGCAACGCTTACAACGTATAATGTACCTAACTTGTAGGCAAGCTCAATAAAGTAAAAAGCCGTACCCAAACTTAGGGTGGCGCTATAAATTTTATAGTCTCTGGTATGTTGCCTATGTCTTTGCGCCCTAAATGTTTTGATGAAACGGATATGGTCTTGTGGTTTATCAAAAAGCGTATTACTATTGGCAATACGTTTAAGGTTTAAAGTTTGGATAGCTATAAAGTAAACACCGCAAGCAAAAACAATTGCTAAACCTAAATACGATGTCCACAAAGAAAAATCTGCCCTAAATGAAAGATAAACGATCATTACCATGGCCAGTAGCATGAATAATAATTCCCTAAAAATCTTTACGCTCAGTTTGTTTCTGCTTGTTTTATACTGAGTAATAATCTCTTTATAATCAAGCTTTGGAGCAATCTTTTGCTCGTTCCAGATGCCAACTAATGAATCAAAGTCTTTCATGTTGATTGTATAATTCGGTAAGCTTGTGTTTAATTCTGTGTATTTTAACGCGGAGGTTGCCTTCAGAAATGCCCGAAATCTCTGCTATTTCGGGGTAAGGAACTTCATCCATCACCATCGTAATAATAATTCTTTCGTTTTCATCAAGCTTGGCAATACATTTATAAAGTGTTGCTACCTGCTCGTTTTTTTCTGATATTTCTTCTTCTTTATTCTCGATGATATTTGGCGTAAGTTCATCTTTGGCAGCTCTTTTTTCTTTCTTGAGGTAGGTAAGGCAAGTGTTTACCGCAATTCGGTAAATCCATGTAGAAATCATTGCTTGGTTTCTAAACTTCTCTAAATTTTGCCAAACCTTTAAAAAAGTTTCCTGCAATAAGTCATTCGCAGCATCGCTATCGCCGGTATAACCCAAACATAAATGATATATCTTTTTAGAATTAGCCTTAAAAATTTCCTGAAAGGCTTGCTCTTTGTCCGACATTTGACGCGTTAATTTTTGGTTTAGATGCTTGGCCAGTTATATTGTTACAGCTCAATGCAAATCTCGTTCGTGGAAAGTTCTTCTGCGTTTTAACAGCGTAATCAAATCATCAAATTGTGATTGATAATCGAACTGGAAATCATCCTCTAACTTAGGGATAACTTTAATGAGCCTTTTGAGCTGGCTAATTAATATCCCGATAGTTGCTTTTTGATTGATGGTGACAATTGGATGTTCAATAAATTGCTTGCAAAAAGCAAGAACAATTTCTGCTTCTAAGTGCTTGGTGGCAATAAATTTAATGTGTTTGTTTACTAATCTAAGCAACTTTCTGATTTGTTTTGTTGCCGAATAAATACTTGGATGAAGATGGTCAAATTCCTTGATAATCAATATTTTTACGTCTTCTACATAATCTTCCTTTTTATCGGCGTAAAACAGCAAAAAGTGTAACAGTTCTTTGTTTTCTGTCTTGTGTTTTGCCAGCCTTAAACATAATTCTTTAAGTTCTGGAGCTTGTAAAAAGTTGAGTTCTTTTTTTAATTCGGCTAATTTGGGGCTTTCTATCATTCACTTGGTCAACTCAGTAAATTATACTTTGTTATAAATCCGAAACTAAATTAATGAAATTTAAGGCAATCACCTTAATAACGCTACTGGTTTCTGTTTGTTTTTAAACGGTATTAGTTTTAAATTAAATGAAACAGCAGTTTATTGGCATTAGCTGCTATATTTGTGTCTCGTGTTTTAGAGTTAAAATAGAATTATAATGAGCGAAAGAGGAAAGAAGATTTTTTTAATAATATGTATTACCGTTCCGTTTTTATTGTACTGCATTTATTATTATTCTATTATGATAAAAAATGCGCCGTTTAAATTTTCAGAACTGGAAAATATTTCGGTACAAGCGGGTGTAGGTAAGCATTTAGATAAATCCTTTTCTTCTAAAACCGGAGATTACCAGTACATCAACAATCAAGACTCTTTGGTTAAACAAAAGGTACAGCTTTCAAAAGATGATTTACTTTATCTACACCGTAAAGCTGTGGATTTAGGATTTTGGAACTGGCCAGAAGAAATGATTGGCGATACCAGCGCAAAATCTCCTCGCTATGTAATTGAGTATGATTATCAGCGCAAAAAGAAAGTTGTTGAAATTGATGGCGCTTATGAAGGCGACCCAAAATTGAAAGATGCTGCTTTGGAGTTGATAGAAACAATAAATAAATCTATAAACGACGCTGCCGATAGGTAGCAAGCCTAACTCCGGCCCTCTCCGAAAAGGAGAGGGAGTTATCTCTAGACCAATGAACCGAGTTAAAGAGCCAAAACTACCCAACTCCCACAACTTTACTTCTCCGCTCAAATAATATCACATTGTGCCATAGGCCATCTAAAATGCCCAAACGTTCGCGGTAGCCAACTCTTCTGAAACCTGATTTCTCATGCAAACGGATGGTTGGTTTATTGTCTTCAAAAATTTGTGCCTGCAATGTCCAAATCCCGTTTTCTTCGCTGTGCCTAATTACATGTTCCATCAGTACAAAACCAAGCCCTAAACCTTTACAGGCTGGGTGCGCATAAATACTAATTTCGGCCACCCCTTTATCAACACAATCATTCTCAACTTCTCTTAGCGCTACCCAAGCGCCAACTCGTTCATCTATTTCGCAAATTAACCGCGAGTGTGCTAAATGTTTGGCATCCCATTCTTCCCAATCGGGTACATCTGTTTCAAATGTGGCTGTTTTTGTTGCAATTCCTAATTCGTATATTTTCTTAACCGATTCCCAGTGTTGTTGTTCTAAAGGCTTTACAAGCATAATTTATGTTGTTTTCTATGTTTTTGTTAATGCTAATTTAAATTATATCCGCAATTATCGTTTTTAATGCTGGCAAAACGTCTTCTTTAAACCATGGATTTTTAGCCTGCCAAATATTGTTCCGTCCGGATGGATGTGGCAACGGAAAATATAAAGGAAGATATTCTGCATAACTTTTTACAGTTTCTGTTAATGTTAGTTTGGCATTTTTTCCTAAGTAATAGTTTTGGGCGTAAGATCCTACCAACAATATAATTTTTTGTTCGGGCATTAAGGTTAAAAGTTGCTGATGCCACGCCGGTGCACACTCCTTCCTTGGTGGTAAATCGCCGCTTTTACCTGTTCCCGGGTAGCAAAAGGCCATCGGCATCAACGCAAAATAGTCGGTATCGTAAAACAATTCCTTATCCACACCTAACCAGCTCCGCAAGTTGTCCCCACTCTTATCGTTCCATGGGATGTGCGTTTCATGCACTTTTTTGCCTGGCGCTTGCCCTACAATAATTACTTTGCTTTTTTCGCCGGCAAGCATTACCGGGTTTACACCAAAGGGCAGGTGGTGTTCGCAAAGTCTACAGGCTTTAATCTGATTTAAAAGAGTTTTCATGCTTACGGTTAAACATAATGAATATTTGTTTTTCTACCATCATTTTAGCTACTGTATATTTATTGATGATAAATCTCCGACAAAACCACGTTTTTTCGGCCTCTTTTATAATCACATTTGACCATCGTTAAACATTTGTTGCTGTTTTTTGATTTAGCTTTGTAATATGGTAAACAGCAAGTTGGAAATTATTTACGTATATGATGCCCTTTGTGGTTGGTGCTACGGATTTAGCGGAGTAATGTCTAAAATTTATCAGGAATATAAAAATGAATTCGGTTTTGAGGTTATTTCTGGCGGGATGGTTTTAGGCGATAGGGAAGGCCCGATTTCTAATTCCGCAGAATTGATTAAAAGCCATTTGCCAAGAATTGAAGAAACCACCGGCGCAGTATTTGGCGACGGTTTTTGGAAAGTTTTGGAAGAAGGAACCCAGTTTCAAAGTTCAGAAAAGCCATCCATAGCTTTAGCGGTTTTTAAATCTTTTTATCCCGAAAAAGCAGTTTTGTTTGCTGCCGATATACAAAAAGCAACGTTTGTTAACGGTGCTGATTTATCGCTTGATGAATCTTACCTGCCAATCATCAGTAAGTACGAAATCCCTGCTGACGATTTTTTACAAAAGCTGAACAGCGAAGAATTTAAGCAGGCAGCTTATTACGATTTTGCACTTGCAAAACAATTGCAGGTAAGTGGCTATCCGGCAGCGTTTATAAAAGTTGATGATCGTAATTTTTACATGATCGCCAAAGGTTACGCCGATTATGAAACCATGAAGCTCAGAATCGCGAATGTTTTAAGCCAGCTATCAGTATGAAAAACATAGCGATAATTGGCGCAACCGGTTTGCTGGGCAAGCCAGTTGCTCGTCAGCTTATTTCTGCCGGGTTTAATGTTACCATTATCACCAGAAACATTGAAAAAGCTAAAGCCATTTTTCCGGATACTAAAGTGCTTTACGGTGATTTAGCTGATAAATCCTCTCTTATAAGCGCTTTGCAAGGACAAGAAGTTGTTTACCTGAACCTTCATATTAATCCAAATGTTCGTCGGCATGATTTTATTGTGGAAACCGATGGGTTAATAAATTTTTTGGATGTTGCTAAGCAGGTTGGCATTAAGCGGATTGCATATTTGTCATCAATGGTTAAGGATTACCAAAGCGAAAGCATTTTTAAATGGTGGGTTTTTGATGCAAAACAAAAGGCAGTGCAGTTAATAAAAGGCGCAGGCTTGCCATACACCGTTTTTACTGCCTCTAGTTTTATGGAAAACTTTACCAAAGAAGGTGGTTTTATGAACGTAAACAGTTTGAACTTGGTAGGTAAATCAAATGCGAAATTGTTTTGGATAAGCGCAAATGATTACGCAAAGCAGGTTTGCAAGTCTTTTGAAATACTAACAGACGAAAACAGGGAATACTACATTCAAGGGCCACAAAGCTATACAACCGAAGAAGCGCTAAATATTTTCCGCCAATTTTACCGTTTAAAAAAGCTTAATATTGTTAGGATTCCAATTTTTAGCTTGTTTCTAATGAGCCGGTTTTCATCGAGGCTTAACTACGCTTTTAAATTGATTCAGGCAAAAAATCATTACGATGAAAAATTTAAAGCACAATTTACTTGGGATGAGCTAGGTAGGCCAACAGAAACTATTGAACAGTTTACGTTAAGGATTGCGGGTGAACCAAACTCATAATTTTAGAACTGTTCTATATTAAAGCCAATTGTCCTTTAGCGGGCAATTTTTTGTTAGTTTCGTTTTAAAATTTATAAAAATGTCTAAAACAAAACTTACAGTTAATAGTAATGGCTCGTTAAGAGTACAGGGTGATTTTGAAATTGTAGATAAAGAAGGAAACGTTTATAATTTACAGGGACGCGATTTGGTTTCTATTTGTAGATGTGGCTTATCGCAGAATAAACCGTTTTGTGATGGCTCTCATAAAGGCCATTTTGAGCATGAAGCTGTGGCTTTTGACTTGCCTCCTAAAAAGGTTTAAATTTTCTATTGAGACTTATGAAGTTTATAAAACTCCTTAAGTCTTGATTTATTTGCTCAATTCCAAATACGTTTTATAGAAGAACATGTTAAAGACTGTAAAACTATCCCGTTTGCCGATTGTATTTGCAACCTAGAAAAAGGTTTTGTTGGAAAAAAAATACTTGTCATTACGTTTAAGCCTCCATCAGAAAAAAACTCAACTGAAGCAAGGTCAATTAGAAGGTTAATATCTGTACTGTCTGAATTTGATAAGCGTGGAGCAATCTGTTTTGTTCCAAATTTTTTTGAAAAGCTATAATCACCAGCATTTCGCCGGTCGATATAGTATTGGTTTTCTTTTTGATCATAACCAATAATAAGCTGTTCATTGAGATTATTGGATAAAATAATACGATAATCCTTGAGTTGATTTGAGTTGAATTTTAGTTGAATTTGTGCATTACTCTTTTCAAAAGAGGAGGTTAAATCTAAGGTGTCCAGAACTTTTACATTTTTACTTAACTCACTTTTCCGTATAACTTTATTTAACTCTCTTACGGGTTTACTCGTCAAAAAAAACTCCTGTCCTACAGTTTTAATACTTAACTCTCTAGGTGTGGTCATGGCGCTTCGCCAAATTACGGTTGGCACTACCATTGCATATTGCAAATTGCTCATCCATCCCATAAAGATATTTCTTTTTCCGGTATTTGACCATGTTACACCAGCGTAATTATCTGTGCCATAATCAATCCATTTAGTTTTTTTATCTGTGGGAGTAAATGTTTTGCCATTAAAGTCACCAATGAAATATTGGACTGCCGAACCTCCATTTGGTGCTCCTGTGCCCACGCTTACTAGTAAAACCCATTTCTGCTCGTCTTCAAAATCTATCGGAAATAAATCCGGACATTCCCAAACACCACCATGGGCACCTAAATCTCTCCCAAATTCACTTTCTTTTGTCCAGTTCTTTAGGTCAGTAGATGAATAGAAGGTAATATGATCTGAAGTTGCTAAGGTCATTATCCACTTTTTCTGCGCTTCATACCACATTACCTTCGGATCTCTATAGTCTTTTATTCCCGGATTTTTCAACACTGGATTGCCACTGTATTTATTCCATGTTTCACCATCGTCTAGACTATATGCGAGACTTTGGTTTTCGAAATCGTTTCTTCCTTCTTTCTGTAATTCGACGCTGTGATGAGTGAATATTGCAATCAACGGAACTTCTCCTTTTTTTGCAAACCCGGTTGTATTATTCATATCGGCTACGGCACTTCCTGAAAATATATAGCCCAAACTATCTGGGAATAATGCTATAGGCTTATTTTTCCAGTGTACCAAATCTGTACTGGTCGCGTGGCCCCAATGCATTGGACCCCAAACATTACTCTCGGGATAATGTTGGTAGAAAAGATGGTAAGTGCCTTTATAGAAAAGCATTCCATTGGGGTCGTTCATCCACTTTGCTGGTGGAGAAAAATGAAATTGCGGACGATATTGCTCTTTATAAGCAGTTGAAATTGACTTTTTAGTTATACATCCCGTTATAATGAGTAAATACAGCGAAAGGATCAATAAATTCTTTGTATGCATACCTCTATAATGTCGTTTATGTTAGTTAATTAGCAGCAATATCCAATCACTAGCTTATTATTAAACCTTATAATATCAAAAAATAAATCGAACAGGTTGACTTCAGGCTTTTTCTACACAGTTCTCATTTCTTATCAAGCTAAGCTTAGTCTTCTCAAAATTCTTAGATTTGGCATGAACCTTTAAGTTTAATATTTAAATCTCCTTTAAAATCTTCTTCATTACTTCCAAACCTTCATCAATGTGTTGGTTTTCCATAATCAGAGCCGGTCTAAATCTGATGCTTTGCGTCCCACAACCTAAAAACATTACATTTTCGTCCATTCCTTTTTTGATGAAATTGTTTCTTAATTGCGGTGTTGAAAAATCGAAAGCCGTTAAAAGCCCCCGACCTCTTACATTTTCAATTTTGCCGTTGTAAGAAGCGAGTTCATTTAATTGCTTCTGCAGATAATCGCCAACTTTAGCGGCATTATCGCATAAATTATCTTCCGCAATAATGTCTAATACTTTGCTGGAACGCACCATGTCAACCAGGTTTCCGCCCCAAGTTGAGTTGATTCTGGACGGAACGTTAAACACATTTTCTGGAATTTCGTCCAGCTTTCGTCCCGCTAAAATACCGCAGACCTGCATTTTCTTTCCAAAAGCAATTATATCAGGGCGGGCGTTTTCTCCAAAATGCTCGTGGCACCAAAATTTGCCGGTTAATCCAACGCCGGTTTGCACCTCGTCATAAATTAGCAAAGCCTCGTTTTCATCACAGATAATTCTCAATTGTTCTAAAAATTCCTTCCTAACATGGTTATCACCACCTTCAGATTGGATAGGTTCAATAATAATGGCACAAATTTCATCCTTATCGGTAGCGAAAGCATTTTTAATCTGCTTTATTGATATTTCTTCTCGAGCGATTACATCCTTCAGATTTTCGCCCTCAAGGGGGAAAGTTATTTTTGGAATACTTACCCGTGGCCAGTCGAATTTTGCGAACCACTTGGTTTTGTTGGGCATAGTATTGGTTAAACTTAAGGTATAGCCTGTTCTGCCATGAAAAGCATTTTCAAAATGCAAAACTTTGGTTCCTTTTTCTTGCTGATAACCTTTGGCAAAGTTTTTTTGAACTTTCCAGTCCATGGCTGCTTTAAGTGCGTTTTCAATTGCCAAACCTCCGCCGGCGACGAAAAAAGCATGAGGTAAATAATCAGGAATACCTATTTTGGAAAAAGTATCAACAAACTGCGCATATTGCGTAGTGTAAATATCTGAGTTGGAAGGATTGGCGATTGCTGCCAACAGCAAATTCTTTTTAAACTCTTCATCTTCCATCATTTTAGGATGGTTATAACCTAAGGGTACTGAAGCAAAACAAGTGAAAAAATCGAGCAGAGAACGTTTATGTTTTGAATCGTACATTCGTACGCCTTGGCTTTTCTCTAGATCAAAAATTAAATCGTAACCATCTGTTAATAAGTACTTACTTAAAATTTCTTTAACCTGATTTGGCGCTACGGATAAATTATACATACGGTTCGGCTTTGGCCAAAGCTATCAAAAAACGCTTAGATTGCCAAATCAGCGAGGTTTTGGAGATGTTCTGCTGTTTTATTTAAACTTTTTCAACATTCCCAATATGCCAAATAAACCGCCGGTATGCACCATTAAAATTTTGGAATGCGGTTTAAAATATTGCTTCTCTGCTAAATCTGCAATCGCAAATAAAGTTTTTCCGGTATAAACTGGGTCGAGTAATATTCCGGTCTTTCGGCTAAAATCTTTAATAAAATCAATTAAAGCAGGCGTGGTTTTAGCGTAACCACCAAAGTGATAATCGGTATGTAAATTATAATGATGTGGCGAGCACAATAAATAGTCAATTTCCTGCTTTAAAAACTCGCCGCCCTTTAAAGCGGGTACAATATTTATTTCAGCGGTAGTTTTATTTTCAATTGCTCCATTTATAATTCCTGCGCTAGTTGCGCCAGTGCCGGCGGCGCAAAACAAATAATCGTAGCTGTTTTTTAATTCGAAGATAATTTCACGACAGCCTTTTTCTGCATCTGTCCCGTAACCGCCCTCGTCAATAAAAAAGGCACTTTTATCCGTTTCAAAATGTGCTAGGTATAAATCTTTTTTGTTTTGATAGTGTTCTCTGCTTACAAAAATTAAATTCATCCCAAATATTCGGCATAAGTCTAAAATCTGGTTATCTGCTTCTTCTCCTCTAATAAAAGCGGTTGTTTTAAAGTTGAACTTTGCGCCGGCGGCGGCTGTAGCTAAAATATGGTTAGAGAATGCGCCACCAAAAGTTATTAAATGTGTTTTGTCTTCTGCTTCGGCCCGCAATAGATTGTACTTGAGTTTTCGCCACTTGTTGCCTGAAATAAAAGGATGAATCAAGTCATCCCGTTTAAGAAAAAGCCGAACCTGATGTTTGTTTATCGGTTCAAAAAAAACTTCTTCCTCTGGGCTGTGAAAAGCTAAATCAATCATTATAAATAAAAAAATCCTGATTAAAATGTTAATCAGGATTTATAGAAGTTTTAAAATTTAATTATTTGCCTATTCCAAATCCGATACCGCCAGAAACTGCTTGGTACTCGCCAATACTGTAAGAAGCATATAACCTGAAGAAAGCTAAATGCAAGGAAAATCCAATGTTACTGCGGATGCCCGAAATATCTGTTTGGTTGATATTTACCGGATCTGTTAAATTATCATATTTAGGACTTGTAGGATCTGGTGTATTAGTGTTTGGTATATTGTTGTAACCCGATTGAAAATTATATTTACCTAATACACCGAACTTTGTTTTAGCGGTATTGTATCCAATGGAAATAAATGGCGTAAATACTGCTAATTTTTTCGACAAAATTGCATCTATACTATAGCCAGATAATTTAGCCTCAACCCTTTGGTTTAAATCTGTCCCCGGGTTTTGGTCATTAAGTTGGTCTTCAACTTTAATCTTATAATCGTATTTCAACTGATTATAACCAAAGGCCAAAGCAATATCAATAGGAATTATCTTTTCTGTTTTTCCCGGCAACAAATATTTGGTGATTTCGTGTTTTACACCAAAACCTAAAGCTTGAACTGATCCGAAATCTTCTCCTTTTATTTTAGGCGTATATCTTACAGAAATATCGGTGTTTTTAATAAGCCCTACTGTTAACTGAATTTGCGGAGAGGGTACAGTATTAAAACCTAAGCCGTTCGGCATATCAATCGACCCAATGTTATTTCCGTCATTATCTTTAACGCTAATGTTTGCGCCATCTTCATCTTTTCCGAAAAGAGTAGGTGAGGTTGGTGAATTAGGCGTAACCCGAGATGACAAACCCAATTCATTAAATCTTATTACCCGATCTTTTGAAGGAACAAAAGCACCCGTTGCCTGAATTTTTAAATCAAACTTTCCTAAATTTTTTGCTTTGGCGGAATTGAACCAAGCACTGTTCATCCCGAATCCAAATCCTTTAAATGCAGGAGAAAAGTAGGCCTGAGCTAACTTTGTAGCATCTTCAGGACCTGATTTTATCAGTTCTGATACATCCTGAGCTTGTAAACTAGTGATACTTCCGGCTATTAAAAGCGAGGATAGTATGAATCCAGAAAATTTTGTGCGTTGTTTCATTTTCGTTAAGAATAAATTTACTCTCGAAAGTAAATCTTTCTAATCAGAAAAGGAAAAAAGTTTAATATAATACTTACTTTTTTGGTAAAGTCTCTCATTTTAATAGAAGTTGGTATGTTATACAATACGCGGTCAATTTCAAAAATGATACCAATTGGTTACATTATGAGCTACTTTTATTTAAAAGGTTTAATTTTACCCGATGAATTTTGAAGATGATGCCATAGCGCAAGAAGACAATGATTTATTTGAGCATTTTAAAATTGTGGTTGATAAAGGGCAATCGCTTTTACGTATCGATAAATTTTTGATGTTGCGTATAGAAAACGCTTCACGTAACAGAATTCAAAATGCAATTGATGCAGAAAATGTACTGGTTAATAAACGCCCAATAAAATCCAGTTACAAAGTAAAACCTTTTGATGAGATAAGTATTGTACTTCCTCATCCGCCGAGGGATAATGAGGTTTACCCAGAAGATATTCCGTTAAATATAGTTTACGAAGACGACGATGTGGTGCTAGTAAACAAGGAAGCTGGAATGGTTGTGCATCCCGGCTACGGTAACTGGAGTGGCACTTTAGTAAATGCGCTGGTATACCATTTTAACCAATTGCCACAATTGCCAGGCAATGACGGTCGCCCCGGATTAGTACATCGGATAGATAAGGATACTTCCGGTCTGTTGCTCATCAGTAAAAACGAAAGGGCAATGACCTATTTGGCAAAGCAATTTTATGATCATAGCATTACCCGGCAATATTTGGCTTTGGTTTGGGGCGATATAGAAAGCGATGGCAAAGTAGCAGGGTACATTGGCAGAAGTGCAAAAGACCGTAAAGTGATGGATGTTTACGATGATCCAGAAAAAGGCAAATGGTCTGTAACGCATTATAAAGTTATCGAACGCTTTAATTATGTGACGCTCATACAATGTAAGTTGGAAACAGGTCGAACGCACCAAATTAGAGCGCATATGCAACATATCGGCCATCCTTTGTTTAGCGATGCCCCTTACGGAGGCGATAAAATTAGAAAGGGAACGTTATTTGCTAAATACAAAAGTTTTGTAGAAAACTGTTTTGCTATTATTCCGAGGCAAGCTTTACATGCAAAAACTTTAGGCTTTATCCATCCTACAAGTAAGGAGTATGTTCATTTTGAAACAGCACTTCCAAAAGATTTTATTGAGGTGCTGGATAAGTGGAGAAATTACATAAAAAATTCGGCTTAAAGCCGAAAAACGGAAACCAAACCTTAGATTTGCAACTTATGCAAAAAAACTTTATCAATTATAACGGCGAGATTTTAGAGGAGGATGATAAAATTTTTACCATTGCCAACCGTGGTTTTAAATACGGAGACGGTTTGTTTGAAACCATGCGGCTGTCAAATGGTAAATTAAATTTTGCTGATTTACATGCAGATCGGCTTCATTTAGGGATGAAGACGTTGAAATTAGAAGGATATTCTAATTTTGATACTTATTTTTTAAAAGATAAGGTTGAGGAAATTTGCAAAAGAAACAAGATTGCAAAAAATGCCCGGGTACGCTTTAATGTATTTCGAGACTCCGCCGGTTTATACACGCCTACCCAAAATAAAAGTGCCTATACTTTAGAAGTTAACCCGCTAGATTCTCCGTTATATGAAATTAACGCGAAAGGCTTGATTATGGATATTTACGAGGATATTCCTAAGCCCATAAATAGGCTGTCTAATTTAAAAACCTGTAATGCCTTGCCATATGTAATGGCAGGTATTTATAAGCAACAGATGCGTTTAGATGAAGCCTTTATTTTAAACCAGAACAATTTTTTATGCGAAACCATTAGCGCAAATGTTTTTTTGGTTTATAAAGGGCAAATTTACACGCCAGCTTTAAGCGAAGGATGTATTTCCGGTGTAATGCGTGGGGTAGTGATGCAATTAGCCAAGGAAAACGATTTAAACATGATTGAAGCCCAAATTAATCCCGAAATATTGGATGAAGTTGAAGAAGTTTTTATAACAAACGCCTCAAAAGGAATTCAATGGGTGATGGGGTTTAACCGAAAACGGTATTTTAATGAAGTTTCCCGTTTTTTGGTAGATAAGTTAAACAAGAAAATAAAGGCTTAAAGCTAAATGCACAAGGCGGAACGCTAAAAACCTGTAGCAATAAAAAACGGGCGTTCCAAGTTACTTGGAACGCCCGTTTTTGTTGGCTTTAAGCCTTTTTATGCCAAAGTTAAGGTTTGCACCCTATCCGGTCCAACGGAAAGGTATTTAATTGGAACTTCCAGTTGCTTTTCTAAATAGTCAATGTAGGCTTGCAGTTTTGCCGGAATTTCATCGGGTTGTCTAATACCTGTTAAATCCTCGTTCCAGCCGTCAATTTCTTCCCAAATTGGCTCGGGTTTAATGCTGCAAATATCGTACGGCATGTAATCAATTACCTCACCGTTATAATTGTAATGCGTACAGGCATAAATTTTATCAAAACCGCTTAAAACATCGGCTTTGGTCATTACCAATTGTGTAACGCCGTTAAGCATAATTGCATATTTTAAAGCTGGTAAATCAATCCATCCGCATCTTCTTGGACGACCGGTAGTTGCGCCAAACTCGTGACCAACTTTTCTTAGTTCTTCGCCAACTTCATCCTCCAATTCGGTAGGGAAGGGGCCACCACCAACGCGGGTACAATAAGCTTTAAAAATACCAACTACTTCGCCAATTTTATTTGGCGCAATACCTAAACCGGTACAAGCACCTGCTGTAGTTGTATTGGATGAAGTTACAAAAGGGTATGAACCAAAATCAATATCTAACATGGTTCCTTGGGCTCCTTCTGCCAATACTTTTTTTCCTTCTTTTAAGTATTTAGCAACCAAATGTTCGCTATCTACATGAGGGAATTTTTTTAACAGCTCAATAGCATCAAAGAACGCTGCTTCTCTTTCAGAAAAATCTTCTATTTCGCCATAATTAGCTAATATAGAGCGATGTTTTTCAACCAGTTTATTATATTTTTCTTTAAAATCCGGAAGATAGATGTCGCCAACTCTTAAACCGTTACGGCCAGTTTTGTCCATATAAGTTGGACCAATTCCTTTTAAAGTAGAGCCAATTTTGCCGTCGCCCATTTTCTTTTCAGAAGAAGCATCCAACAATTGGTGGGTAGGTAAAATTAAATGTGCTTTGCGGGCAATTAGCAGGTTTTTTTTCGCTAATAAATCATGGCCAGCATCTTTTAACTTGTCTATTTCTTTTTTTAGAATAATTGGGTCGATTACAACACCGTTTCCAATTAAATTCATGGTGTTGTTTTCAAAAATCCCAGAAGGAATGGTGTTTAAAACAAACTTTTTTCCATCGAACTCTAAAGTGTGCCCGGCGTTTGGTCCACCCTGAAAGCGAGCAATCAAATCATATTTGGGAGCTAAAACATCAACAATTTTGCCTTTTCCTTCGTCGCCCCATTGAAGGCCTAATAAAACATCAACAGCCATTATTTATTGGTCAGATATATTTGTGTAAGTGAATTAATTTTTGTTTTCTTTTGATTCGCAGTAGCCGTCTTCTAAACGCGTACAGTTACCGTAAAGGTTAAGTGAGTGGTGTTTGATGTTAAACTTTAACAAATCGCCCATCATGGATTGTATTTGCTGAACCCTAGGGTCGCAAAATTCCACCACTTTTCCGCAATCAATGCAAATGATATGGTCATGTTGTTTAAAGCCGTAAGACTTTTCAAACTGCGCCATATTTTTACCAAATTGGTGTTTCGTCACCAAATCGCATGATAGCAATAGCTCTAAAGTATTGTAAACGGTGGCTCGGCTTACCCTATATTTTTTGTTCTTCATTTGGATATAGAGCGATTCTACATCAAAATGGTCTGATCTTGAATAAATTTCTTCGAGTATAGCGAAACGTTCAGGAGTTTTTCTGAGGTTTTTATTTTCGAGATAGCTCTCGAAAATCTTTTTTACCATATCAATGGTTTCTTGTACGCTCATAAATGAATATTAAAGGCCAAAGTTATTAAAATTTATAATATAGCTAAATGATATTTAGCTTTTTAATACCGGAATTTCTGTTTCAGAATCAAAACGGGTAACATCGGAAATGCCTTTTACTTCTTTTATTTTTTGGATCAAATTATCCAGGTGTTCTGTGTTGTTCACATAAATCATTATTCGACCATTAAAAATGCCATCATCTGTTTCCATAGTTATGGAACGCATATTTACCTTGAAATCGTTCGAAATTACCTGCGTAAGGTTGTTGATTAAGCCAACCTCGTCAATCCCGGTAATTTGCAGACCGGTTAAAAATGCAAGCTGTTTTTGACTGGTCCATTTGGCTTTTAAAATCCGATAACCAAAACTCGACATCAATTTTGTGGCGTTAGGGCAGTTGGTGCGGTGAATTTTAATCCCGTCAGAAACGGTAACAAAGCCAAAAACATCATCCCCCGGAATAGGATTACAACAGGCCGAAAGTTTATAATCAATCTTCTGTAAATCCTCGCCAATTAAAAGAATATCGCTATCACTCGTTTTTACTTGTTTTATTATTTTCTGAATATGCTCAGAATCGGTTTCTACAGGAGTGGTTTTGTGTTCAATTACTTTTTCTGAAGCGGCAAACTCCTTTAAATCTTTAAGATCTATTAAGCCTTTTGCAACGTTATAAAATACATCTTGTGTAGAAGGCAACTTAAAGAAGTAGCTCAGTTTTAAAATATTATCTGTGTTGTAGGTTATCTTCAGCGATTTTAATTTGCGCTCCAAAATCTCCTTTCCGTCCTCGGCAATTCTTCTTTTTTCTTCTTTTAATGAAGATTTAATTTTCGCTTTTGCTTTGGCGGTTACCACAAAATTAAGCCAATCTTCTTTTGGCGTTTGTTTGCCCGATGTAATTACCTCAACTTGATCGCCGTTTTGTAGTTTGAAAGAGAGCGGTACCAATTTATGGTTAACTTTTGCGCCAATACACCTTGCGCCAACATCAGAATGTATTTCAAAAGCAAAATCAAGCGCAGTTGCATCTAAAGGCAATTGCAGTAAATCTCCTTTTGGCGTAAAAATGAAAATCTCGTCAGAAAATAAGTTCATTTTAAAATCGTCTAAGAAATCTAAGGCATTTGATTCTGCGTTTGCAAGCAGCTCACGGACTTTATGCACCCATTGGTCTAAACCGCTATCGCTTGATGATTCTTTATATTTCCAATGCGCCGCAAAACCCTTTTCAGCAATTTCATTCATTCTTTCGGTACGTATCTGCACTTCTACCCACTGTCCTTTTGGCCCCATAACCGTGGTATGCAAAGATTCGTAACCGTTTGCTTTGGGCGATGAAATCCAGTCTCTCAACCTATCCGGATTTGGACGGTATAAATCTGTGACGATAGAATAAGCTTTCCACGAATCGGATTTTTCGTTTTCGGGCGCACTGTCCAATATTATCCGAATGGCGAAAAGGTCGTAAACTTCCTCAAACGGAATTCCTTTTTTCTTCATCTTGCTCCAGATAGAGTGGATTGATTTTGGTCTGCCAACTACGCTGGCGTTTAATCCAACATCTTTCAAAATTTTATCTATCGGGCCAATAAACTCTTTAACAAAAGCCTCTCTTTCTGCTTTTTTCTCGTTTAGTTTTCTTGCGATAAATTTATAGGTTTCTGGCTCAACATATTTCATCGATAAATCTTCCAATTCAGATTTTATCGCATATAAACCTAAACGGTGCGCTAAAGGCGCATATAAATAAGCGGTTTCAGAACATATTTTAAGCTGTTTATCACGAGGCATAAAATCCATCGTCCGCATATTGTGTAATCTATCGGCAAGTTTTATCAAAATTACCCTTACGTCATCGGCCAACGTAAGTAACATTTTTCTGAAATTTTCCGCCTGTATAGAACTGTTTGCGTCAAAAACGCCGGATATCTTAGTTAAACCATCAATAATTTTGGCGACTTTTTTTCCAAATTCACGCTCAATATCTTCTAATGAGATATCGGTATCTTCCACCACATCATGTAATAAAGCGCAAACAATTGAAGTAGTTCCAAGTCCAATTTCTTCTGCAGCAATTTGCGCAACAGCAATTGGATGGTATATATACGGCTCTCCAGATTTTCGGCGCATATCTTTATGGCTTTCTACAGCCATATCAAAAGCCATCCTAATCATTTTTTTGTCGCCTTTTTTAAGAGTTGATTTACAGGCTCTTAATAGCTTTCGGTAACGCTTTAATATCTCGGATTTTTCGGCTTCTATATCTATTATATAATCTTTCATTAAGGATGATAATCGATTTGTTTTATTTTGTTATAAATAACGAATTTAGGGTTACTTATTGCTTTTTTAGTAATAAATAAGCAATAAATTTGTAACTTAAAATTATGAAAAACAAAGCGCTGTTTATTTTCTGCTTCTTGTTTTTGTTGGTTGGCTTTGCAAAGGCTCAAGAGGCGTTTATAAAACCTCCAAAAAATGATACCATACGCGTTGCCGCTATTAATATAGATGGCGAGATTATGCCGTGGATACTGCTTAACCCGGTAATTATAAAAGATTATCGCCGATTTGCATCAAAAGAAGCTTATGACAATTACCGTCGGTTACGTTATAACGTAATTAAAGTTTTGCCTTACGCAAGATATGCGGGGCAAAGATACAGACAGTTGGAACGTGATTTGGCAACAACTTCTGATAAGCGAAAACAAAAACAGTATGTGAAGAGTTGTGATAAGGAAATAAAAGATTTGTTTAATAAAGAAGTTAAAAATTTGACCATCTCCCAAGGAGAGATATTGATTAAGCTGATAGACCGGGAAACCGGAAACAGCAGCTTTAAGTTGGTGCAGGATTTAAAAGGAAATGTTTCTGCTTTTGTAATGCAGTCTGTAGCCAAATTATTTGGGCATGACCTTAAAAACAAGTACGATGTGGACCAGGACAGAGATATTGAAGCCATCATCAGATCTACCGGCTACTATAATTACCAGTAATTTAATATGGATAAGCCTAATATTTATCAGTTTACAGTAGAAAATGCGAAGGGAGAGGCAGTAAGTCTTGAAGAATATAAGGGAAAAGTTTTATTGATTGTAAACACCGCCTCGGAATGTGGGTTTACGCCACAGTTAACGCTTTTAGAGGAACTTAGGAAAGATTTTGAAACCGAAAATTTCGAGATACTTGCTTTCCCCAGCAATGATTTTGGACAGCAGGAGCCGTTAAATGATGAAGGCATAGGCAAGTTTTGTAGTATTAATTACCAAACTAAGTTTACCATTTTTAAAAAGCTTAGGGTTAGGGGAGAACACGCACACCCGCTTTTTAAGTTTCTGGCGGATAAAAAACTGAACGGAACATTTAATTCATCGCCCCGCTGGAATTTCCATAAGTATCTGATTAATGCGAACGGAGAAGTTGCAGATTACTTTTATTCTTTCACAAAACCTAACTCGGCAAGGGTAAAAAAGAAAATCCAAAAGCTTTTAGTAAACGCTAAAAGCTAAATGCTGAAAAATTTAACATGAGCTATTCCATCTGCTTTCTTACATACTTATTACTGTTACTTTCTGAATTATGAAATTAGATTTATTATTTATAGTTGCGCATCCGGATGATGTGGAGTTAGGTGCGGCAGGTACTATTTTAAAACATAAAAAAGAAGGCAAAAAGGTTGGCATAATTGATTTGACCCGTGGCGAATTAGGTACTCGCGGAACTCCGGAGACCCGGAAACAAGAAGCTGATGATGCTTCAAAAATTCTAGGACTTGATGTCAGGGAAAACTTAGGGATTAGAGACGGTTTTTTTAAAAACGATGAAGAACATCAGCTAAAGGTAATAGCCGCAATTCGTAAATACCAGCCAGAAATTGTGGTTACCAATGCTTACCATGATCGGCATCCCGACCATGGCAGAGCTTGCGATTTGGTGAACGATTCTTGTTTTTTAGCCGGTTTACAAAAAATTGAAACATTGGAGAACGGCAATTCGCAACAACCACACCGCCCAAGATTATTGTTACATCTTATTCAGGATACTTACATAAAACCAGATATTGTTATTGACATTTCTGAATTTATGGAACAAAAACTGGAAGCAATACGAGCTTACAAAACTCAATTTTTTGTGGACGGCGTAAATATAAATGAACCACAAACTTACATTTCAAACCCGGCTTTTATGGATTTAATTATCGGCAGAACAAGAGAATTTGGTCGTTCCATTCAAGCTGACCATGCCGAAGGTTTCTTGTGCAAAAAGATTTTAGGGGTGGATAGCTTGTTTGAGCTGAGGTAAAAAATTAAGCAAGGGCTAAGCCGCTTCGCTCTGCAATGAACAGCCTTTCAAAGGCTACCACCCGGAAAAACTAAAAAGTATATCTAATTGTCAGTGCGGCCTCAAGATCCAAAAACGGACCTCTTGCCAGCTCTATCCGCGGATGCAAATCCAAAGAAGTGGAAACCGGAAGTTCTGGAACCTGCCATTCTAAACCTAAAATGCCATCTGCACCTAGCAAAATGCCACTATTGTCATAGTACCTGTCTTTTCCATAAGCTCTGTAATACCGGTTTTCGCTAATTCCTCCAATATGCGCACCTGCACCGTAAAACCAAGTTAAAGATGGCTCTGCAAATGCAACGGCATGTTTTTCGTACAAACCTGTTACTACAAAAACTCCCGGTCTAAAACCAATGATTCCTTCTAAAGCTGTGTCTGAGTTTATAAAATGTTTTAAAGTTATTCCGTTTTCATAACCTCCAATTCGTAAGCCAACTGCGGTATTATAGTTCGCCTGTGCAGATGCGTTTATCGTTAATCCGCAAACAAAGCCTAAAGCCAATACCAGTTTTAATAATTTTTCTCTCATTTTTAACAAAATAAATTTAGCCGCACAGGCACAAATCAAATGCCAAGCAAGCAAATAAGTTCAATCAACAACGTTTTTTTAAATAGGTAATTATAATAGGTTGAATATTATTGATTTAACGCTCCATTTTTAAACTTATTGAAATGGTGCAACTTGTCATGGTAATAATTTTGACATCTTCGCATTATAAACACCCAAGTTTTTAGGTTTTGTGCTTTAATTTTTTATTTTTGATTAAGAGCGATTTTTGTTTTATCAGCTCTATATAAACCAGGTACCCACTAATTCTTAATCATTATGGAAACAATAAACAGAGTTTTCGATTTGTTGCAGTTCAACAAACAAAAATACAACAGCCAGAATGTTTTGGCTGAAAAAATTAAGGGTAGTTGGAAAACTTACAGCATAGATGATTTTATTAAATATGCTGACGATGTAAGCCGCGGACTTTTAAAACTAGGGATTAAAAAGGACGAAAAAGTTGCCATTATGTCGCCTAACCGGCCCGAGTGGAATTTCTGCGATTTCGGTATTATGCAGATTGGCGCTGCACAAGTTCCAATGTATCCAACCCTGGCAGAAAGCGACATCAACTTTATTATAAAGGATGCCGAAGTAAAATTGATTTTTGTTTCGGATGAAGCGCTTTTCAAAAAAATTGAGAAGGTTAAGCGGGAATTCAATTTACAGCTTTCTATATATACTTTTGATCAGGTTGAAGGCGTTGCACATTGGAAAGAGGTGCAAGAACTTGGGCGACAAAATTCCTCAATAGATTTAGAACCGCATAAATCGGCCATTAAGTCTGATGATTTGTTGACCCTGATTTATACCTCCGGCACTACAGGAACACCAAAAGGAGTGATGCTGACTCATGATAATTTATTGAGCAATGTAATTTACTCGGCGCCCTTGTATCCGAAAGAAGTAAGAAGAGCGTTAAGTTTCCTGCCATTATCGCATATTTTTGAGCGGATGGTAGTCTACATGTATTTTTATTTGGGAATTTCTGTGTATTATGCCGAGAGCATGGATACCATTGTTGATAATTTATTGGAGGTTAAACCACATTGTTTTACCACTGTGCCAAGGCTATTAGAAAAGGTTTACGATAAAATTGTTGCAAAAGGTCATGCTTTAACCGGTGTTAAAAAAACTTTGTTTTTTTGGGCTTTAAACTTAGGGCACAAATATGAGCTGGACGGCAAAAATGGGCTGTTTTATGAGCTACAGTTGAAGATTGCCCGTAAACTGATTTTTAGCAAATGGAAAGCCGCTTTGGGTGGGGAGATTATTGCAATCGTTTCTGGCGGAGCAGCATTGCAAGAACGTTTGGCCCGGATTTTTTGGGCCGCTGATATTAAAGTGCTAGAAGGTTATGGTTTAACCGAGACCTCGCCGGTGATTGCCGTGAACGGTCCTTTCCCCGGTCAAACCAAGTTTGGAACCGTAGGTAAAGTTCTTGGAAACGTGGAAGTTAAGATTGCGGAGGATGGAGAAATTTTAACCAAAGGTCCTAATTTAATGAAAGGATACTACAAAAGACCAGATGCTACCGCCGAAGCAATAACGGACGGTTGGCTCCATACCGGTGATATTGGCGAATTAACAGATGGTTTTTTAGCAATTACCGACAGAAAAAAAGAGGTCTTTAAAACCGCAGGAGGCAAATACATTGCTCCACAGGTTTTGGAAAATAAACTAAAGGAATCGGTTTATATAGAACAAGTAATGGTAGTTGGAGAAAACAGAAAGTTTCCGTCTGCGTTAATTGTCCCTAGTTTTGAGAAATTAAAAGAATGGGGTTCTAAAAATGAAATTATTGAGAAAGACAATGCTAGTTTAATTAAGAACGAAAAAGTATTGGATAAGATTTGGTTAGAGATTGAAAAACTGAACGAGCATTTTGGGCATTGGGAAAAAATCAAAAAATTTGCGCTTTTACCTGATGAATTTACAATTGACGGCGGAGAGATGACACCTAAATTGAGTTTGAAACGCAAGGTGATTTTAACTAAAAACGCGGAACTGATTGATAGGATTTATGCTGAGGGTGCTAAACAGGAACATCATGTTTAGTGGGGATTTGGAAACTACACATATATATAAGTTACCAGCAAGCATAAAAAACGACATGATAAAAAATCTTTTCAAGCATAATAAAGCCTTGAAGAATAACGTCAAAATATACAAATGAAAATTATATTAGAATCTAAAAAGTCACATATATTCCTTCGCCTTAGTTACCTAATCCTTATGCTTGGCTTTACACCATTTGCGATTATTGGAATGCATAATGAAGGGAAGGATTATGGGATTTTTTTCTTCCTTTTAGTTGGAGTTTTACTATTTCCGGAATTTTATATTAAAGTTTTCTTGAAGCCTTTAAATGCTGAACTAGAAGAAAATCGAATTGTTGCAAAATATTTATGCGGATCTGACAAAAACATATCGCTGAACGAAATAAACGCTTATAGTGAATGTTATGAGAAAACAAATTATGGACTTACGAAAGGAATAATTTTGTACCTAAAAAATCGTAAACATATAGACTTCACCGAAGTTAATATAAAAGATATAACACCGTTATTAAACTATCTTAACGACAATAAAGTCTCAACCTACGGCTCAGAGAAATTGACACCTTGGTTTTTGTTTAAATACAAATACGATTGACAATTATTCATAAACAATAGTATGAGGTAACAAGAAATGCCAGCTGGTAACAGCAAATTCCAAAACGTTAGCGGTAATTTTTCCGAGACACATATAAACAAAAATAAAATGAAACAAATGCGGACCTTTCTCTTCATTACTTTTATAAGTTATGGAGCATTCGCACAATCTGTAATTGTAAATGCTGACGGAACCCATTCGACAATTATCGACAATGGAGCAACTAAGACGATCGTAAACCCGAACGGGACTCATTCTACGGTTATCGAAAATGGAGAAACCAAAATAATCGTAAATCCGAACGGAGCTTAGCTGTTCGACATGTTCCGCAGGGCATGTCGAACTATCTCAAATAAAGTGGATTTGCAATCCACCCCGTTAACGTTAATTTCCGCTCTGTAATTTAAAGGGATTGCAAATCCCTTTTTATAGTAAATTCGACATGCCTTTTAGAACATGTCGAATAGCAACATTTCCAAAAAGCATTTAAGTGATCAGAAAAAGGAACACCTAAACGAGAAGGGGAACGTCCAGATTGTTAATTCGCCCAGCGCAGAAGCCCATGCTTCGCTTATCACAACGACGGTAAAATGATGGAGGCAGTGCATGAAAGATCCACCTGATGGTATCTTTATAAAACAAAAAAAAGTTGCCTCGAATACCGAGGCAACCTTTTTTTCGAATTAAATATAACCTTAGTTAAACAAGGTAAACTCAACTCTTCTGTTATTTTGGCGACCGCTTTCGGTAGCGTTAGTATCTATCGGTTGGGTTTCTCCATAACCGGTTGCTTCAATTCTTGAAGGATTTGCACCTTTATTTACCAAATAAGCCTTAACAGATTCGGCCCTGTCTTTAGAAAGTTTCATATTGTAAGCGTCGCTACCTTTGCTATCTGTATGACCTGCTAATTTTAAGCTCAAGTTTTTAGAAACAATAAGATTGGCTACTTTGTCTAATGTTGCAAAAGAACTAGATCTGATGGTAGCTTTATTGAAATCAAACTCAAGGTTTTTAATCGCATCTGCTACTACTTTTTTGTCCTCTTCAGAAATAATATAAGTTACTGGTTTTTGTACCACAGTTTTTGGAAGCGGACAGCCAGAACCGTCAACAGCTGTGCCTTGCGGTGTATCTGGGCATTTATCATAAAAATCGGAAACGCCATCACCGTCTGCATCGCTGGCTAATTTGTCAACTTTTGCTTTTAAATCTGGGTCGTTTTTATTAGCGTCAAGTTCTGCTTTTAAGGCATCGTATTTTGCAACATAGTTTTTCTCTAAAATTGCAGCCGGGTTAGCAAAAGCCAATTGCGGTTTTGCTTTGTTTCCTAAGGCAAATTCTAAACCTCCGTATCCGTAAGAGAACTTGTCGTTAGCTGGCTCTCTGGTGTATCCATCTAGGTTATCGCCGTCAACAAAATTCATTTTATAACCGAAATCTAAATTAACGCCTTTCGCAATCATAAATTTAACACCAACAGCAATAGGCACAACTAGTTCGTGGATGTTTTCTCCATCGTTCAAATCCGTGGTAACTCCAGCATTGTCGGTTATTGTTGGTTGGTACCCCATTAATCCTGCACCAGCAGAAACATAAGGAGTAATGTAGCTTTGGCGGTTTAAAATATTAAAGTTCCCGATGTTGTAAACCGCACTTAACGTACCACCCCATTTAATTTCGGTCTCGTAGTTTGAATATGGAGACGAAATAATTGGACCATCTGTGTTTGATGTTTCGTTATCCGCTTTAAGCGTTCCTCTGAAAAAATCTCCCTGTATACCAAAATTGTGGGTAAATTGTTTTTTCAAATAACCGCCGTAACCTGCGTTTACTTCCCAATTTGAGAAATCGTTTTTTCCGCCGGTTAAAACAACTGGCGACATAACGCCACCGGTTACACCAAAAGACCATGTTCTGTAAGCACTAGCTTTTGTAAATGGTTCGGGAGTACCAGTGTTGTATTGCGCATTAGCGTAGCTTGCCATAGCAACTGCACCGAGTAGCATTATGCTTTGTTTTAATTTTGTTTTCATGATGATTAATATTTGTTTGGTGCTTTTATAGTCAAAACGCTGCCAAATCTGGTTTTGCGGGCTGTTAATTTTTAACTGCTTATTAATCAAACGGTAAGAAAACAAAAAAAGACCTAGCTAATTAACTAGGTCCTTAAAGGTTATTGTATCAAATAAACTACAAATTACCACAGTTTGGACGGGTAAACCCCGCTTTCAACCAGTTTATTGATATTTTCTTGTACAATTTCTTTATCTTCTTTATAAGTTACACCAAACCATTTGGCATCCGTTGGGATAACTTTAAAAGTAGCGATGTTGTTTTTTATCAAATAATCTGCAATTAAAGGGATAAAGAACTCTGCTTTAGGGTTGTCTTCGTTTTTAGCAACAAAATCAACGAAAAGTTTTTCTGTAACTTTAAATACCTCTGGCGTAAAACCCCAAAAATTCATCGAAACCGGTGTTGACGCATCTAACGGAGTTTCTATGCCATCTTCTTCGTAAACAATACCGCCATCTTTAGGGTAAACTTTAGTACGTTCGTTAATTTCGGTCATGTTTTCGTTAGCGTCCGTTTTACAAACACCACGAGAAACAGAGCCATTTTCTGATAAGGTATTGCCTATTTTGTATCCAACAATGCTGTATTTGTTCTCTGCAGCATCGGTGGTTAAAAAATCAACCATGCTTTTAAAAGCTTCGTAACCGTAGTAATCATCGGCGTTAATAACGCAAAATGGTTCGTGAATTTGATTTTTAGATTCTAAAATAGCATGTCCGGTTCCCCAAGGTTTTGCTCTTTCAATTTCTTTATCGATACCGTATTTTTTAAGATCAAAAGTTTGGAAAACGTAATCAGTTTCAACTTTGCCTGCCAATTTCGCATCAAAAATGCTTTTAAAATTGTCTAGAAATTCTTCTCTGATGATGAAAGTAATTTTCCCGAATCCGGCTTTTATGGCATCATAAATAGAATAATCAATAATGGTTTCGCCGTTAGGGCCAAAGCCATCAATTTGTTTCATGCTTCCATATCTGCTCGCCATTCCTGCTGCTAGTATCAGTAAAGTAGGTTTCTTCATTTGCTGTTGATTTTTATTAAGAGTTTTAGTTAGATTTTTGTGAATTGCTAAACTAATAAAAATTACCTTTTGTTTTTTACATAAGTATCCAACCAGTTATTCATTTCCCAAAGCATGTGCAATATTGATTCTTTGGCTTTGTAAGTGTGCGTTTCGGAAGGTAAAAGAACAAGTCTTGAAGTTGCGCCAACACTCTCTAAAGCGCTATAAAATCTTTGGCTTTGAATAGGAAAAGTATCTGGATTATCGTCCGCCTCGCCATGGATAAGCAATAAAGGCGTTTTAATTTTATCCGCATAAGAAAAAGGCGACATTTTATAATAGAGTTCTGGTGCCTGCCAATACGTTCGTTCCTCGGCCTGAAAGCCAAAAGGGGTAAGGGTGCTATTATATGCACCACTACGGGCAATACCTGCAGCAAAAAGCTTAGTATGTGCTAAAAGATTAGCGGTCATAGATGCTCCGTAAGAATCTCCACCTATGGTAATTCGTTTCGGATCGCCAATGCCCATCCCTACAATTTTGTTTACCGCTGCCTCGGCATTTGCTGTCAATTGCTCAATAAAAGTATCATTAGGTTGGTCGTTACTTTCGCCAACTATTGGCATGTCAACATTATCCATAACGGCGTAGCCTTGCGTTACCCAGTATAACGGCGAATCCCAAGAAACAGAACTGAAACGATATGGCGAGCCTTTTACCTGACCCGCAGCCGTCACCGTTTTAAATTCCTGCGGATGCGCCCACATTAAAACCGGCAATCGGCCTCGGGTAGAAATGTAACCTGGTGGCAGGTATAGCATTGCGCTAAGGTTTAGCTTATCGGCTCTTTTATAGCTTAACTTTTGTTTGATAATACCAAACAATTGCGGATTTGGATTTTTAAAAAAGGTGAGCTGTTGGGTTTTTCCCCGTTTAAAATCTAAATTAAAGTAGTTTTTAGGTTCAATTACCGATTCTCTGCTGATAATTAAATTTTCTTTATTGTCGTAAAAAATAGGGAGTTCGTAAAACGGTGCTCTGGAACGGAAAAGTGTATCGGTAAGTTTAGTTTTTACGTTAAACTGAAGCAAAAACGGACGGTCGCCTTGTGGCGATGCACCTTGCGAAATAGAAAAAATATTTACGTTATTAGGATCCGCCGCTCGTCTGATGACATTGTATTCCAGCAACAGCACATCGCGGTTATACTGGTTTTTGATTTTTACAAACTCTCCGGGATCAGAATAAGCATCTTCATAATACCTATCCCAAAGGTTTACGCGGTAGTTGGGATTTCCGGGTTTTATAAATACCCGTCTTTCTCCGCGGGTTTTAAACCAACGCTCGTTTACAAGTGCAATTTGGTCATCGCCCCAATCAATATGATTAAAACGTAAGTAGCAGTCGGCTAATTTTTTACGGATAACACTTCCTGCTTCCTGAGTATATAAAATGTCCCTGATGATGGCTCTTTTATTAGGATCGCCCTCATCCTGCGCCTCTACAAAAAACACAGTTTGTGGTTTGTCCGCTCTCCAGGCAAATTCCCTAGGGCCTTTAACAACAGCATCAAAACCTTGCGGTAAATTATCGGCTAAGGGAACTATTGCCAGTTCACGGGTTAATTTTCCGTACTTATCCCGGATTTCTATCTTATGAGAAAAATGGTCTATCGGAACCAGGTGGGAGTATGGTTTTTGGATGATGGAAAGCATTACCAGTTCGCCATCGGGAGAAAAATCAAAGCTTTTATAAATCTCCGGACGGTTAAAATTAACGCTTTGCCCATTGAGGTAAACCATTTTTAACTGCGATGTAAAGTAGTATTCAAACACCACTTCGTCTTTAGCATTCGTCAATAAATTTTGATAGGTACGGTTTACGGATGCTTGTCCGGTTGATTGCCTAATATTTGGCCCGTTTTCTACATCGTTTAAAACCTGTAACGGCTTTTGCTCTAAAACGCAACTTGCTAAAATTGCATTGCCATCAGTGGTCCATTTATAAAGCGTACCATAAATATCGTTTAACGTTACATTAGATAGTCGCTTTGCTGTTTTGGAAGCTAAATCGCCGATCCATAATTGCACCTCGTTTTCTGTGGTAATGCTAAAAGCGATGGCTTTTTCATCAGGCGAAAAACTGACATCTTTTATTTTTGCATCTTTTGGGATTCCATCAAATCCAAATTCCTCATCACTTTTAGTGTTTTTTACACTTATGGCAGCGTAGTAATTTGACGCACTGTTACCGTGGTTTTGTGCATTAACCCTTAAACCGGCTAATTTTAAATAAGGTTTGGTAATTTCGGCGATGGACGGATAGCCAGCGGTTTCCAAAATCAACATGTAGTTTCCGCTTCCGCTAACGATGACGGATTTTGAAGCGAAAGCTTCTACAATGTCAACCATGTCTTTAGGAGGTTTCTGATAACCAGAAACCTCTTGAGCCAAAGACAAATTTGTGTTTGCAATAAATAGAATGAAAAGGGAATAAGCCCCGATGTTTTTTAGGTTAAACCCCATTAATTATTATTTGATGTAGCTAAAATCGTGATCTTTTTTAATTGCTAGTAAAGAATGATAAATTAAACTGATTACGTTATCAACATCTTCTTTATGAATCATTTCTACCGTTGTGTGCATATAACGCAAAGGCAAAGAAATTAGTGCAGAAACTACACCTTCATTGGAGTAAGCAAAAGCATCAGTATCTGTTCCGGTTGAGCGGGAAGATGCTTGTCTTTGGAAAGGAATGTTGTTTTTCTGAGCCGTTTCTACCAATAATTTATTGAGGTTAACTTGTACAGCAGGTGCATAAGAAACTACTGGACCTTTACCGCAAGCTAAATCTCCTTGGGTAATTTTGTTGATCATTGGCGTAGTGGTATCGTGGGTTACATCGGTAATTATGGCAATATCTGGCTTAATGCGGTGCGCAATCATTTCGGCACCACGTAAACCAATTTCCTCCTGCACTGCGTTAACAATGTACAAGCCGAAATCCAGTTTTTGTTTGTTCTCTTTTAGTAAACGGGCAACTTCGGCAATCATAAAACCCCCGGCTCTGTTGTCTAAAGCCCGGCCTACGTAATAACGGTCGTTTAAAACCATAAATTGGTCTTCGTAGGTAATTACGCAACCAACGTGAATGCCTAAATTCTCAACTTCTTCTTTAGAGGTACAACCGCAATCTAAAAATATGTTTTTGAGTTGCGGTGCCTCCTCTTTTTCACCACCGTGGCGGGTGTGGATTGCAGGCCAACCAAAAACTGCGGTAACCGGACCATTATCCGTATGGATAACTACGCGTTTTGAAGGCGCAATCTGATGGTCGGAACCACCGTTTCTGATGACGTAGATTAAACCGTCGCTGGTAATGTAGTTTACAAACCATGAAATTTCATCGGCATGAGCCTCAATAACTACTTTGTATTTTGCTTTTGGATTAATTACCGCAACGGCTGTTCCGTAATTATCAACAAAAGTTTCATCAACGTAAGGCTTAATATAATCTAACCAAATTTTTTGTCCTTCCCACTCAAAACCAGTAGGCGAGGGGTTATTGATGTATCTTTCTAAAAATGATAAGGACTTTTTGTTGACAACCGCAACGTGTTTATGTTCTTTTGGATCTTCTTTTTTCTTAGCCATTATATTATTTGATTATAGATTTTTAGCAAATATAAAAAACCTGAGACAAGCTTCGGCTCATTTAAAGGTTTTCCTTTTTATTAGGATTTTTGTTCATTGAATTTTTGATCTGATTTATCGGGTGACTTCCGTCAGATAGCTGTCATTTGGTTATCCAGATAACTTTTCAGGTTCAAAAATCGACAAGCAGGAAAGATATTGCTAATTATTGAAATCTGTTCTCGAAAATAATTCTTATCGTTATTACCTGTAATTACAAACATAGAATGACGAGAGAAACTGAAGGCTTTTACAAAAAAAGCCGATATTATCACTGTATCGTAACAAAATAAAACCCTTTTGCTTAATCTAGAAATAATTTACCGATATTAAATTTGTGACTGAGGCATTCAGATTTATGTTTAGGCGCTCAGATAAAATCCATTTGTTATGAATGAAGAAAAAGATGTTAAAAAAGAACATGTTAACACCCCTAAAAGGGAAGTAAAAAGCGCTATAAAAAAGGGCTTAAAGTCCAAGGATGATATAGTGGCCAATTGGTTGCCGAGGTACACGGGAAGAACTTTGGAAGAGTTTGGCGAGTATATTCTGCTCACCAACTTTTCGAGGTATGTGCAGCTTTTTGCCGAATTGAACGATGACGCACCAATATATGGATTAGATAAACCGATGCAAAGCGTTACGGCAAACGGAATCACGATTATCAACTTTGGAATGGGTAGTCCGCTAGCCGCTACCATGATGGACTTATTAACAGCCATTAAACCAAAAGCTGTGTTGTTTTTAGGGAAATGTGGTGGCTTAAAAAGGAAAAACGAAATTGGTGATTTAATTTTGCCAATTGCCGCCATTAGGGGCGAAGGAACATCAAACGATTACCTGCACCCGGAAGTTCCCGCTCTACCAGCCTTTGCTTTACAGAAAGCTATTTCAACAACAATTAGAGACCACTCAAGAGATTATTGGACCGGGACGGTTTACACCACAAACCGACGGGTTTGGGAGCATGATAAAGATTTTAAAAAATATTTGAAAGAACTACGGGCAATGGCCATTGATATGGAAACGGCGACTGTTTTTGTTACTGGTTTTGCTAATAAAATACCCACTGGCGCTTTACTTTTAGTATCTGACCAACCCATGATTCCGGAAGGTGTTAAAACTGCCGAAGGTGATTCCTCTAAATCATCTGCAGACCATGTGGAGACGCATCTGAAAATTGGAATTGACTCGCTTAAACAACTGATAAACAACGGAAAAACTGTTAAGCATTTGAAGTTTTAATTAGTTATGGAAGCAGGGTCTTCTACGAAAGACCCTGCGTGGACTGAAAGTTTTAGCATGCGACTAAATTACGATATAATTGTTAAACCATATTAAGCGCTCGTTGCAAACGAGCGCAATAAAGCTCAACATAACGCGATGAGAAGCATTTGGCTTTTTGCTTTTAGCCTTAGGCATTAGCCGAATAATGCTTTTCAGGTAGTTCCCGTAGTTTTTTTGCGGCTTGTTCGGCAGTGATATCCCGTTGCGGGTTGGCCATCATCTCGTAACCTACCATAAACTTTTTCACCGTTGCCGAACGTAACAATGGCGGATAAAAATGCATGTGCCAGTGCCATTCGGGATGGTCGCCGTCATTTGCTGGTGCTTGGTGGATTCCAGAAGAATAAGGGAAAGAAGTTTCAAAAAGATTGTCGTACTTAATGGTTAAAGCTTTCAAAATTTCAGCTAAAGCTTGTGTTTCTTCCGTTGTAAATTCATGGGTGTACTGTACATGTCTTTTGCTTACAACCATGGTTTCGTAAGGCCAAACCGCCCAAAAGGGAACCAAAGCTACAAAGTGCTCATTTTCTACAACAACACGTTCTTTAGTCTTTTCTTCCTCAGCCAAATAGGCAGTTAATAAACTTTGCTTGTTTTCCTGATAGTATTTGGCAAACTGAAGTGTTTCTTTGGCTGGTTCAACCGGAATACTGCTTTGTGCCCAAATTTGCCCGTGAGGGTGTGGGTTGCTACAGCCCATAATATCTCCCTTATTCTCGAAAATCTGAATGTATTTTATCCATTCATTTTTGCTCAGTTCCTGAAACTCATTTTTCCAAAGATCAATGACCTGTACGATATCCGATACCTCCATTTGAGGTAAGGTTAAATCATGTCGCGGAGAAAAGCAGATTACTCGACAAATACCTTTTTCACTTTTTGCCTGTAGTAGTCCGTTAGCATTTAAACCACCATCGGGCGTATCTTTTAATAAAGATGAAAAATCATTGGTAAAAGCATAAGGAGCGGTATATTTTGGATTAACGGTTCCGTCGGACCGGGTATTACCGGGGCATAGGTAACATTTTTCATCGTAGCTTGAGCGCTGTGTATTTGCGGGCGCTTCCACTTTTCCTTGCCACGGTCTTTTTGTACGGTGCGGAGAAACTAAAATCCAATCGCCGGTTAAAATGTTTAATCTTTTATGTGGGTGTTCTTCGAAATTAAATTCCATGTCGTATTGTTAGTCATTATATAAGACTAAGGTGTTTTTATTCTAAAAATCAATTGACTAAAGCTTTTAGCGCAGACTAAATAGTCCGTACTTTTAACTTTCTACTTTTACATTACACTTTTTACTTTTTACTTTGACTACGCTACAATGTGCGTTCCTTCTTCAATTTGCGTGATGTAAACATTCATTCCAATGTTCATTTTATTAAAATAAGCTTCTTTAATGCGCTGTACAATTCCTTCCAATTGATCTTCTTTAACCAAAGAAATTACACAGCCACCGAAACCACCGCCCATCATTCTTGCACCTAAAATTCCTTCTTCTTTTTTGGTACAGGAAACTATAAAATCAAGCTCGGGACAGCTTACCTCGTAAAGTTCGCTTAAACCTGTATGGGTTTCGTACATCTTTTGCCCAAAATCAGTAATCTTATTTTCCTTTAAATCTTTACAAGCGGCCAATAAGCGGTTGTTTTCCTCCACCACGTATTTACACCTATCGTAAATATCACTGCTTTCACCAGCTAAGCATTCCTCCACCATTTCAATAGTTGCATCTCTTAGGGTTTTCACTTCCGGATATTTCTTTTGGATGATAGAAACACCTTCACTGCATTGGCTGGTTCTAACATTATATTCAGAAGAAGCTAGGGAGTGTTTCACCATCGAATCGAACAAAACAATTTTAATTCCTTCCAGTTCAAAAGGTACATACTCATATTCCAATGAGCGGCAATCCAGCTTTACAACATGACCTTTTTTACCAAAAACACTCGCAAACTGATCCATAATGCCACAGTTTACGCCAACAAATTCGTTTTCAGCTTTTTGCGCCAGTTTTACCATCTGCATTTTCTCAAGCTCCAAACCGAAAATCTGGTTTAAACCGAAAATAGTAGCACATTCTAAGGCTGCAGAAGACGACATCCCAGCACCTAGAGGCACATCACCGGAAATAACGGCATTAAAACCGCCAACATGTTTGTTTATTTTTTGCAGTTGTTCAACAATACAGATCACGTAATTA
Organism: Pelobium sp.; assembly: GCA_035496935.1. Taxonomy (GTDB): domain Bacteria; phylum Bacteroidota; class Bacteroidia; order Sphingobacteriales; family Sphingobacteriaceae; genus Pseudopedobacter. The sequence continues at coordinate 458,206 of DATJED010000023.1, forward strand.
GGCCAGCCTTTATCAGAATAGCTCAGTTTTGACACTTCGGTTGTGTATGATTCATCCAGATCTGCGGCTACTACAAAAATGGTGTTATCCTCTCTTTTTGAAAGAGCGATATAAGCCGCTTTGTTTATCGCCGCTGGCAGCACAAAACCCATGTTATAGTCGGTATGCTCGCCAATTAAGTTTACCCGGCCAGGGGAACAAATCACTAAAGGCTCTTCATTAAATGTTTTAAGAAAAATGCTTTTTACAAGACTTTGCGGATCTCTCATTATGTAAATTTGTTAGTTGGTTTAAATGGTTGATTGTAGATTATAGTGCAATTAATGAGCGCAAGGTATTACATGGCAAAAATAAAAAAGTAGATTATATTATGATAACGTTGGATAATTTTATGCAATTTTATCGTATAATTACTGTATTTATATAATGGCAAAAAAGAAACAGGGTTTTGCAGGGCAACGTTTAATTGAGCTTTCAAAAGATGTTATTGATAGTTATTGCATAAAATATCCGTCGTCTAAAAACGGCTTTTTTACAAGAGTCGGCTTTTTTCCGGATGCCAAATACCAGTTTATTGAAGAAAACGATGGGCGAGAGGAATACGTACTAATTTACTGCGTAAAAGGTTACGGCGTTGCGGTAATTAATCATAAGATTTTTCATATCTCACCAGGCGATTTCTTTCTGATTCCGGCACATACACCGTTTTCCTACTATGCCGATAAAATTAAACCCTGGACAATTTATTGGTTTTTTTTCAAGGGCGACGCGATTCAGGAAATTGCGGATTTATTTATCAAATCTGCTAACTCGTATAAAGGCTATTTGCCGTATAATGAGGAACGTGTTAAATTGTTTAACCGTATTTATAGGTGTTTGGAACAAGGTTATGGTCAAGAAAACTTGGTTATTATTAATATGTGCCTGCTTAATTTAATATCGTCATTTGTGTTAATTACCGCTGACAGCAAAGGCCGGCCAGATAAACTTCAGCTTTTGGTAAATAGCAGCATCCAGTTTATGAAAGAGCATACAGAAGGCAACCTTAATCTTACAGAAATCGCCGGAAATGTAAATCTATCGGTATCTCATTTCTCGTCGATTTTTAAGCGGATAACGGGTATTTCGCCCATGACTTATTATAACGATATTAAAATACAAAAAGCTTGCGAATATTTAAAATACAGCAATACTTTGGTGAAAGAAATATCTTATAAATTAGGGATTTTTGATGTTCATTACTTCTCAAGACTGTTTGCTAAGACGATGGGAGTTACACCACTAAAATTTAGGGCGCAGAACAAGTTAATAGGCTAAATTTTTTGGAGCCGAATTGAATCTTGCGAAAAATTAGCAGCAAAATACCGATTGTTCCTTCTTTGAATTAAAGTTTCCGAACAATTGCTGTTTGCTTTTGTTTAATTTTTGTTAAAAAACCATTTAAAACATAAAATAAAGCAGATTTATTTGATTTTTGATGATAAGTTATTCACATAAATATTTAAATTTGTGGCAAAGCGAAAAATTACTATATGTCAGAAACTGCAGAACTTAATTTAAACGGAAAAACGTACAGTTTACCAATTGTTGAAGGTACCGAAAACGAAAAAGCTATAGATATAGCTAAACTTAGAGATCAAACAGGTTATGTGACATTAGATAGTGGCTTTAAAAATACCGGTGCTACCAAAAGTGCTATCACTTTTTTAGATGGCGAAAAAGGTATTTTAAAATACAGAGGTTACGCAATTGAGCAATTGGCAGAAAAATCGACTTTTTTAGAAGTTGCTTATTTGCTGATTTACGGCTCTTTACCAAACCAAACGCAGATACAGGATTTTCAGCATCAGATTAGTCGCCATACTTTGGTGCATGAAGATATGAAGAAGTTTTTTGATGGCTTTCCGTCAAAATCGCATCCAATGGGGCAATTGTCCTCTTTGGTTTGCTCTTTATCAGCATTTTATCCAGAATCTTTAGATCCACACGCAACAAAAGAAGAGTTTGATTTAACAATTATCAAACTGTTAGCTAAAATGGCAACTATTGTTTCCTGGATATATAAAAAATCATTAGGTCATCCGGTTATTTACCCGAAAAACAAATTGGATTACGTGACCAACTTCTTAAACATGACTTTTGGTCAGCGTACAGAGGAAGTTGTTATTGATGATGTTGTTGTGGATGCAATGAACAAATTGTTGATTTTGCATGCAGACCACGAGCAAAACTGCTCAACATCTACCGTAAGAATTGTTGGTTCATCTGATTGTAATTTATACGCATCTATATCCGCAGGATGTTCTGCACTTTGGGGTCCGCTTCATGGTGGTGCAAACCAAGCAGTGATAGAGATGCTGGAGAAAATAAAAAATGACGGTGGCGATGTTGACAAATGGGTTAACAAAGCAAAAGATAAAAATGATTCTTTCAGGCTGATGGGCTTTGGACACCGGGTTTATAAAAACTTTGATCCAAGAGCAAAAATCATTAAAAAAGCTTGTGATGATATTTTAGCAAAATTAGGCATTAACGATCCTGTTTTGGATATCGCTAAAAGACTGGAAGAGGTTGCGTTAAGCGATCCGTACTTTGTAGAAAGAAAATTATACCCTAATGTCGACTTTTACTCTGGTATTATTTACAGAGCCTTAGGTTTCCCAACAGAAATGTTTACGGTATTGTTTGCTTTAGGCCGTTTACCGGGATGGATTGCCCAGTGGAAAGAAATGAGAGAAAACGGTGACCCGATAGGTCGTCCTCGTCAAATTTACGTTGGCGAAAATGACAGGGAATACGTGGAAATGAGTAATAGATAAATATTTATCTGGCATATATTAAAAGTCCCTTTTCTTAATTGAAAAGGGACTTTTTTTTGCTGAAAAAGAAGTGATACAGCTTCAGTTATAGCATCTTGCTTATTGTCGAAAAATTCGATTTACCAAGTTAAGCACTCGTTGCAAACGAGTGCAATTGAAATCTTGCTTATTATCGAAAAATTAGACTTACCAGATTAAGCACTCGTTGCAAACGAGCGCAATAGAAGAGAGAACAACAATATTACCTTTAAAGAATCAATTCACAATCAGCAACGGAATTTTAATTTTATGCCTTACACTTTCCACCGTGGTTCCAAAAACTAAGTCTTTAAAGCCTTTATGTCCATGAGCGCCCATTACTAAAAAGTCGATTTCAGATTCGTTTACAATTTTAGCAATGGCAACCGCGGTACTGCCATAACCAATTTTATAATCGGCTACAAAGCCCAAAGCTTTCAAATCTTCAGTATATTTCTTTAAATTTTCTTCATCTAGAATTGTTTCCTGATCCATCACATTTTTTCCGTGGTAGCGGGCGGCTGCGGTTTCAACAACATGGATAAACGTATATCTCGCGTTTTTTCCTCCCTGAATGAGAGCATTATTAATGATTTTTTGATCTTTTAAAGAAAAATCGGTAGTAATGCCAATGTGCCTGTACTCAATATTTAAATCTTGGGTGTAACCCACAGCTTGTCCATGCGGAACAAACCGTTTTTTCTCTTCTCGTTTAGTAATAAAAGGATGAACGAATATGTAAACCAATAAAGCTAAAGATGCTAGAACACAAGGAATTACTATTAAATAAATCACCGCGTGGTTTGCGCCACTGTTTAGCCAACCGCTAACTTCGTCAACTACCAAATGAATGTTTAGGTAAACAATAATTGCAGAACTTAACCAGGCCAAAACCTTTACCCAAGTTTTAATGGTAAAGTTGCCCATCAGTTTTTTATCGGAATTGAAATGGATTAACGGGATAACAGCAAAGCCTAACTGCAAACTGAGCACCACCTGACTAAACACCAATAAACTTCCTAAAGATTCCTCGCCAAAAAACAAAATGGTGCAAAAAGCAGGCGTAATAGCTATTAGTCTGGTAATTAAGCGCCGTAACCAAGGTTGTATCCTAAGGTTTAAATGCCCTTCCATAATTATTTGTCCGGCTAGTGTGCCAGTAATGGTTGAGCTTTGGCCAGCGGCAATTAAAGCAATTGCAAAAAGGGTAGGAGCTGCTTTACCGAAAATGTTTTCCAGTAGCATAAAAGCATCCTGAATTTCTGCCACCTGGTGATATCCGTTTACATAAAAAGCGGCAGCGGCTAAAATCAAGATGGCTGCATTTACACAAAATGCAAGGTTTAAAGCAATGGTGGTGTCAATAAAATTAAATTTTAAAGCCTCTTTAATTCCTATAACAGAACGGTCGAATTTTCTGGTCTGCACCAAGGAGGAGTGGAGGTATAAATTATGAGGCATTACCGTTGCGCCAATGATACCTATGGCAATATATAGAGCGCTGCCGTTTAAGTTTGACGGGACCAGCCCTTTTATTACATCGCCATAAACGGGTTCAACAATAAGCATTTCCACAAAAAAAGCCAAGCCTATAATGAAAACCATTGAAACGATAAACATTTCCAATGATCGCATTCCTCGCTTTATCAGAAAAAGAAGCAGTAATGTATCGAAAACCGTAATGCTAATCCCCCAAATTAATGGAATACCGAATAACAGGTTTAAACCTATCGCCATTCCAATTATCTCTGCCAAATCACAGGCTGCAATAGCAATTTCTGCTAAAATGTACAAAGGAAAGTTTGCCCATCTAGGATAAGCGTTTTTTGAGGCCTGCGCCAAATCAACACCGCCAACAATCCCCAACCTGGCACTTAAAGATTGTAGGAGCAAGGCTATAAGATTCGACATTAACAAAACCCAAATCAACTGATAACCAAACTGCGATCCTCCTGCAATATCTGTAGCCCAGTTTCCGGGATCCATATAGCCTACACTCACTAAATAAGCAGGACCTAAAAACGCCAAAATTCGTCGCCAACCTTTACGTTTATCGGTACCTACGCTTCCGTGAACTTCGCTAAGCGATTTTAATTCTTCATTTGAATCCATTTAATAACAAGTAATTAAAGCTATATCTGAAACGTATAATCTCATCAAAGGTAAAACTAATAATTTTTAACAATATTAATTTAGTAATTTTTAGACTAATCTAAAAATAGCCCGTTGAGAAAATATATTAAAAAAATAAGCGTCTTTTTTAAAATATAATTTGGGATGCGAGGAATAAATTTAAATTTGTACTAAATCGTAAATTATGGAACTGGATAAAATAGATTTCAATATTCTTAAGATTTTACAGGAAAACGGGAGGATAACCAACCTGCAATTATCACAACATATTGGTTTGTCGCCGGCACCTACTTTAGAACGCGTACGCAAACTCGAAAATTCTGGCTATATTAAAAGCTACCATGCATTGGTTGATGAAGAAAAGTTAGGTTTGGGGATTAAAACGTTTATGCAAATTTCATTGGATTTTCATCAGCATGATAGCAGAGAGATTTTTTTGAAAGAAATTGACGCCATAAAAGAAATTACTGAATGTCATCATGTTACCGGTCAGTACGATTTTTTGCTAAAAGCTTATGTAAAGGACATCAAAACTTACGAACAGTTAATTATGCAAAAAATCAGCAGAATACCTGTGGTTAAAACTTTTCAAACGATGATGATCATGTCGACCAGTAAAAAAGAACCTATCGTACCTTTAGAATACTAAGTTTAAACAATAGCTCAGCTTATGAAAAATGTTACACTAAAACAATTGGCAAGCAAACTGGGTTTATCTGTATCAACAGTATCGAGGGCGCTAACAGATAGCTACGAGATTAATGTTGAAACCAAAAAGCGAGTAAAAGCACTAGCAAAGGAACTAAATTATCAGCCCAATCCATTTGCAGCATTTTTGCGAAAGCATATCAGTAAAACTATTGCACTTATTATTCCAGAGATCTCAAATAATTTTTTCTCGTTAGTGATTAAAGGTGTAGAAACCATTTGCCAAGAAAAAGATTATTACGTACTGATTTACGAAACTCACGAAGATTATCAAAAAGAAGTGCGCATTATCAACCATTTGATTGGCGGTAGAGTAGACGGAGTGCTGATTTCGGTAAGTTCGGAAAGTGATAACTCTGACCATTTAAAGGAAATGGTTGAGCGCAACGTTAAAATGGTGATGTTTGATAGGGTAATCGAGAATTTTAACGCATCAAAAGTATATAGCGATGACTATGAAAGCAGTTATAACGGTGTAAGCCATCTGGTAAACCGTGGTTGCAAACGCATTCTTTTTTTAAAAGCTGGCGAAAAGCTTTCTACCATGCAGAAACGGGAAAAAGCTTATTTTGATGTGCTCGAAAAAAATAATTTGCCTTTAGACAAATCTTTGGTAAAATCCTTTGTTCCGTCTAAAGAGATTGATTTGGATGATTTAACAGCTTTTATTTTAGATAAAAAACCGGATGCCATCTTTTGCTCGGTTGAACGTTTGGCAATTGCCTGTTATGATATTTGCAACAATTTAGGTTTAAGCATCCCGAACGATATAAAGATTATCACTTTTTCTTGCTTAAACGTTGCCAGGTTATTAAATCCGTCCTTATCAACAATTTCTCAGCCTGCTTTTGAGATCGGGAAAACGGCCGCAAAGCTTTTACTTGATGAAATTGAAGGAAAAAAAGAGGAAGAAGGTTTTGTTGACCTGAGTTTGCCTTCTACCATCATCAAAAGAGACTCAACAAAGAAATTGCTTTAAGCCAAGACCTCTAAAATTGCTTTAACTTTTAACAAACATTCCTCATATTCCTGTTCGGGAATGGCATAATAGGTAATTGCACTGCCTACTTGAAACGACAAGTATTTTTCTGTTTCGTTATAAAGAATGGTTCTTATAATTACATTGAAATCGAAATCCCCATCAGGCGAAAAGTAGCCCACTGCGCCAGCATACATGCCTCTTTTTGTACGTTCAAACTGTTCCATTAATTTCATTGCTTTAATTTTTGGAGCGCCCGTCATACTGCCCATCGGGAATGTGTTTTTTACAACCGATACGTTACTTATTTCTGGTGTTTTGTTGCAGACAACAGTCGAAATTAAGTGGTGAACCTGTTTAAAAGTGTAAACACCAAAAAGTTCCTCCACTTTAACCGAGCCTTCTACGGCCGACTTTGTTAAATCGTTCCGTACCAAATCTACAATCATTACATTTTCTTGTTGCTCTTTGGAACTTTCCTTTAAATGTTTAACAATTTGGGCATCTTCTTCATTTGTTTTCCCTCTTTTTGCCGTCCCTTTGATAGGTTGCGAAACCAGTTTTTCTCCGCGTTTAGCCAAAAACCGCTCGGGCGTAGCAGAAATAATGTGCTTATCGAACCATTTAAAGTAGTTTGAAAAAGGAGTAGGGGAATGTCTGTTTAATTGTTGGTAAGTGCTTAGCGGATGTATATCTGCTTGTAAAGCGTAAAATTCCATGCAAAAATTAGTTTCATAAATGTTTCCGATGCTAATTTGATGGATGATATTTTCAACCGTATTTATATAGGCTGCTTTATTGAAACGCTGTTGAATTTTTATTGTGGTGTTAGCGTTGATACTTATAAGCTCCGTTTCATTAATGTTTTGCCAAATTATTTCGGCGATTTCGCTGATGATTTCTAAGCGGTTGCCTTTCAATATTAAAACATGTTTGGGGACAAAGAAGAAAGCCGGAGGAAATTTTACGAAATCAGGGTTTTGTGAACTTAATGATTCGATGTCGTTTTTTAAATCGTAGCTAAAACCACCAAAAACCCACTTATCGCGGTATTGCGTCTGGAACAATTCGATTTCTGCGAAAGCATTTGCTTCTATTAAATCATCCGCTCCGGCAGCAACAGCAAAATCCAATTTTGAATAAGGATCTGAATAAGAATTGGAATTTAATATGCAACAAACTTCGAATGTTGATGCCCATTGCTGCACTTTAACCTTAAATTTTTCCGGATCAGCGAGGTGTTGAATCATATACCACGCTAAAGTAAAAGTAAAAAGTGAAAAGCAGAAAGTAGGAAGTGAAAAGTTGAAAGTGAAAAGTAGTGAAGTTTATTAAGTTCGGTGGTTTACTAGTACTTGCGGTAGGGTGAGGAGTTCATTAAGTTCATTAGTCATTAGTAACTTGCAGAGCTTTATTGGCATTCAATCATTCACTCATTCTATCATTCAAACTTCAATCCCTCTATCATTCAAAATTAGCAGCTCCCTTCACTCATTCGATGGAATAATTAAAACTGGGCATTTTGCGTGTCGACTTACGCTTTCTGCAACGGAACCAGATATAAAATGATCAAAACCTGTTCGGCTGTGCGTTCCCATAATAATCATCGAAAAATTTTGTTCCTTCGCCAACGATACAATTTCGGTGCTAACATCGCCAATCAAAACATATTCATCAACGTTGGTATCGGATGCAAATCTCGATTTTAAATCAGCAAACAATGATTTTGCCTGCTCTTGCTGAATATCCATCACGTTTGGCAAAACAATTCCGGGGTCCCCTAAAATTGGGTCGCCTGTAATATTTGTTGCCACCGGAACTTGATTAATATGTACCAGTGAAACAGACGCATCCAGTTTTTTAGCCAACGAAAAGCCATATTCTGCAGCGTGGTAAGCATATTTAGAATCGTCAACAGCTATTAAAATGCGCTCGAATGTTTGTAAATTTTCCATCTTAATTGATTTGTATTAAATTACACAAAATTCAGACCAACTCCCTATGGAAAATTTTATAGGCACTTGCATATTATCATCAATACCTTTAAGGGCAAACCCTTCGCACAGATCAGAAATGGTTTCTCAGTTGCTTTTTGCCGATACTTTTGAAGCTTTTGAACAGGAGGGCGACTGGTTACAGGTTAAAACCCTTACCGATGCTTATATAGGTTGGGTTGAAGCCAAACAAATAGCGGTTTTGGATAAGGACACTTTGGTTAATTTAAATAACAATCCCGTTTTTTTAACTGAAGAAGCAAGTACGCTTGTGTTAAAAGGAGTTTCAAAATCTCCGGTTTATTTACATGCCGGAACCACGTTGCCAAATTATAACGAGGGAAAGTTTAGCTTGTTAAACGAAACCTACCAAGTAACCTCGAGCAATGTTTTTGTGCCAAATGCAGAGGATTTTGGTACTGATGTTATTGAAACAGCAAAAGCCTTTTTAAATGTCCCTTACCTTTGGGGCGGGCGTACCCATGCGGGCATAGATTGTTCTGGCTTTTCGCAGATTGTATACAAAATGTTGGGATTACGCTTAAACAGAGATGCTTGGCAACAGGCGGAACAGGGTAGGGTCGTTGATTTTTTAACAGAGGCAAAAGCCGGAGATTTAGCTTTTTTTGACAATGCCGAAGGTAAAATTACGCATGTTGGCATTATGTTGAACAACAGTCAGGTTATACATGCTTCTGGCCGAGTGAAGATTGATAGAATTGATAATCAGGGGATTTTTTCCTTGGATGAAAATAAATACTCGCATCAGTTGAGGATAATAAAACGGTACGTGGATTAGTGAAGGAGTGAATTATTGAATGAGAGAAGGAGTGGAGGATTGAATTTTTGAATGAATTATTGGCTAAGATAGTATTTGATGAAAAAGCAATTAGCTGCTGAGCAACAAACAGAACTTTTAGGAATACTTAAACATCGGTTTGAGAAGAATATGAACAGGCATGCAAACCTGAAATGGGAAAAGGTTGAAGCAAAACTGCTGTTGGATGCTTCGAAACTTTGGGCCTTAAATGGAATGGAGCTGAGTGGCGGAGAACCTGATGTGATTGATTACGATAAAAGTACCGATGAATATATTTTTTGCGACTGTTCGGCGGAGAGTCCGAAAGGGCGTAGAAGTTTGTGTTACGATCGGGAAGCTTTGGATGCCAGAAAAGAGCACAAACCTAATAATTCTGTTGTGGACGTTGCCAATGAAATGGGAATTGAGCTGTTAACGGAAGAACAATACCGCAACTTGCAAAAAAAGGGAAGTTTTGATAATAAAACATCCAGCTGGGTTCAAACCCCTGAAGATATAAGAGCACTAGGCGGTGCCATATTTTGTGATTTCCGTTACGGAAAAGTTTTCGCCTACCACAATGGCGCTGAATCTTATTACGCCGCCAGGGGATTTAGAGGGTTATTGAAAGTTTGATTTAAGGAGTGATTCGTTTTTGTTTTAGCAATGCTGTTTTAATACAATTGGATTTGTTATCAAGAGTCCGCATCGTTCATGTCGCCGGTAGGAAGCATCTCACATACAAGGCTATCACGCTTGTCTAAAAGTACAACCCTTCCATAACCGATAAATTCGCCCTTGGCCTTTGCGGTACAGGTGCAGAAATAAAAGCACTTCCTTCCTTAGCAAAGGGCGCAGGCGAGAGTTTATTCAATTTATAATAGTTTTTCATTGGCTTTCATGTGTTCGCTCCGCTCGGGTTTTGGTGACTTTTTTGCGGAAAAAAAGTTACTAGCCTTTCCGGCGGCAATGAGCCGGGGAGATTTTAAAACAAAGACATCTTAAATACAAGAGAGAAATCCCACCACACCACCTTTCCGTCCCTCTTGAGCGGGACAAGCTCAAGTTCTTTTTTCATTCATTTCATTTATTTTAAAGGCATTCAAGCATGCTCCGCAGGTTTTCCTTGATGAAAAAAGAACCAAAAAAATCAAGGCTTCCGAATCTTTGTTCATTCCACCGCGGTAAATCTTTTGAGCGCAATCCAAGCCGTGTGAACGGAAGTGCTGCTACAATTTTCTGCAACACTTTTGCGGATTGCTGATGTCCGCCAGTGAACAGAGGAAATACAGAAAGATTTACCGGGTTTCAATCCAAACATTCAGAGGCCGGATTTGCGTAGTACTCAAGAGCGCCCACATCGTCATGCTGACGATAGGAAGCATCTCACATACAAGGCTATCACGCTTTGCTTAAAAGCACAGCCCTTCCATAACCGACAAATTCGCCCTTGGCCTTTGCGGTACAGGTGCAGAAATAAAAGCACTACCTTCGTAGCAAAGGGCGCAGGCGAGAGTTTTTTTGGATACTTTTTTTGCGGAAAAAAAAGTTTCTAGCCTTTCCGGCGGCAATGAGCCGGGGAGATTTTGATATTGAAATTCTTCTTTTTAATGAAAATCTAAGCCAGCCCTCAGCCTTTCCGGCCTCTTGAGCGGCCTACTCAAGGTACTTTTTTCGATTTATTAATTGATTTTTTATGGCACTCAAGAATGCTAACGCATGTTTTCTTAGCCAAAAAAGTACCCAAAAAGGCAAGGTAAAACGAACCTTCATCCGCACAGGCCATACTCCCGGCCCGGCGTTTTACCAGCCCAGCGCTCCCTATCGAACGGCTCTGCGTTGTTGTTGTTGTTGTTGTTGTGCTAGTTCAATTTGCAAAGTTGCCATAACACAAGGAGCGGTGGAAGTGCGGGAGATCAGAAAATCAGTAGCAGTAAACAAACGTTAAGCACTACCAAGCCTATAGCGAAAGCGGTTTTACGTTCGAGTTTGCAGAAACTTTGTTTACGCACTTCCGAGTAAAAATCAGCGCTATCGATTTTCTGATGAGCGCTGGCTTTGCGCCCAAAGCACCTGTGTGACAAAAAAAGAGTTTTGTTTCTTTTTCGAGTTTTTATTTTTTCTATTGGCTCTCAAGAGTGCTTCGCAATTTCCTCCGAAAAGAAATAGCCCTTCCGGCGGCAATGAGCCGGGGAGATTTTGAAATAAAAATAGAATCAATAAAGTCAGTGCAAGGAATCCAGAGATTGCCACAGCTCCAACGCTCAATCCAGTGGCTTCCGCTTCGCAATGAACTGTGCTTAAAAACAAGTAATACTTATATTTTTTTCTGTGTACATTTTTTCATTTACTGCGATGCTAAATGCCTGTTTCAACAGCTTGTTTGCAACCGCAATCAATGCAAGTTTTTTTGCTTTGCCTTTTGCTAACAGTCTTTCATAAAGTTCCCGGCATGCCCTGTTGCATTTTTTGGCGGTCCAAGCGCATACGTAAAGCATTGCTCTAATTCTGCTCATCCCCATTTTGCATATCCTGGCTTTGCCTCTCACACTGGGTGCCCGATTCAAATATCCTTGGGGACAGCCCCACATACGAACACAGCTGTTTGGCGTTCTCAAACTTGGTAAACCCACCACTCAGAACAATCAACGCCATCGATGTTTTCGGACCGATACCGGGAATGCTCTGCAGCTGTTCGTGTTGCTGTCTATGGTGTGTCTCTACGATCTCTCTCATTTTCTCGGCGATAAGCCCTAGCTGGTCTTCCATCTCCTTTATCTGTGATCTGCAGCTTCTCAGTACCACTTTGCTCTGAACCGGATTGGCATCAAAAGCCCCCATCTGGCGCATCAGGGATGTTCTGTTCTTGTTCAGCAGTTCACTGTAAGCCTGCATCTGTTTCAGTTCCATCACATAATCCGCTTCTCTGTCCCAGTGGCCGGGGCATTCTGTTCTGCCATATTCTGCAATCATGGCCGCATCCTTCTTGTCTGTTTTGGACCGGAGCAGACGCATCTGTGAGAACCGCCTGATCACCAGCGGGTTGACAACGCTCACGGCAATGCCCTTTGACGACAGATAGAAAGCCAGATTCAGGTAATACGGCCCACTGGCTTCATTACACAGCAATCATTCTGACTGTCCAGATATTGGTGGAAGCTTTCGAAACCTGCTTTGTCGTTACTGAATTTATGGTGCAGATATTTTCCCTGACCGTTACCGATTGCAACATCAAAAGTCAGTTTACTGATGTCGATCCCTACATAATTTAAAGTTTTTCCCATAGCTTTGTTATTGACGAAAAAAGTAAACAGAAGAAACTGCTCCTGACTTATCAATCCTACTTACAGGCTCCAGGGCCTAACGAACTGTCCAAGTTCAGGAGTAGACAGGAAAGGAACTGGCATTGCGAACGGTCTTTTTGACCAATGACGGAACTTAGCTTTTTTTCTTTCCTGCTTCTGTTGAAAATCTACTCTCTAAAGTAATTCTTATCGTTATTACTCGCAATTACAAACATAGGATGACGGGGGAAAGGGGGGCAAACAGCAAAAAATAAGTCCGGGTTTGCTGGAAAGCGCTACTAGTTTAAGAGTGCCCATGCGACGCTAAAAGCACAACCTTTCCGTAACCGACAAATTCGCCCTTGGCTTTTGCGGTACAGATGCAGGAAATAAAAGCACTTCCTTCCCTAGTAAAGGGCGCAGGCGAGAGTTTTTGGTGACTTTTTGCGGAAAAAAGTTACTAGCCTTTCCGGCGGCAATGAGCCGGGGAGATTCCAAAACAAAAATATCTTTAAATAAAAAGAACATCTTTCCGCCCCTCATTAGCCAAACAATCTCAAATTCTTCTCACATTTGACTACAACAAAAGTAGATTTGGCTACACTTGCTTTTTAACTATTGCTGAATTTTGTAATACCAAAAACAAGAAAAATGAAAATAGTAGTAACAGGTTCATTAGGCCACATCAGTAAACATTTGGCGCAGGAATTATTGCAAAAAGAACATTCGGTAACAATAATCAGCAGTAAAGCCGAAAAAAAAGAAGCTATTGAAAGCATTGGGGCGACGGCCGCAATCGGTTCAATTTTAGATACAGATTTTTTAACGGCAACTTTCACTGGTGCAGATATTGTTTACCTAATGGAACCGCCTTTTAATTTCTTTGACCATAGTGCTGATAATCAATCTTATTGGCTTAATATTGCCCGCAGTTATGTGGAAGCTATCCAACAGTCTGGTGTGGATAAAGTGATACACCTTAGTAGTATAGGGGGGCACACGGATAAAGGTGTAGGTATGTTAGATGCCCATCACCACGTAGAAAATATTTTGAAACAACTGCCCAATAATGTTTCCATAAAAACCATGCGGCCAGTAGGTTTTTATTACAATATGTTTGCGTTTATTCCTGCAATAAAAAATGCGGGTGCAATTGTTCAAAACTACGGTGGCGATGAAAAAGAACCTTGGGTTTCTCCGTTGGATATTGCCGAGGTAATTGCCGAAGAAGTTGAAAAGCCTTTTGAGGGCAGAACAGTCCGTTATATAGCAAGTGATGAAGTTTCGCCGAATGAAGCAGCAAAAATTTTAGGCGAGGCTATAGAAAAGCCAGATTTAAAATGGTTGCAAATTACTGATGAGCAATTTCTTGGTAACTTAATTAACATTGGTTTCAATCCTGCTGCAGCAAAAGGCTTAACAGAAATGAATGCAGGCAGGCGTAGTAATTTGTATGACGATTATTACCAAAACAAACCAGCATTAAGCAAGGTTAAATTAGTAGATTTTGCAAAAGAATTTGCAATGGCTTATAATTCACAATAAATTATTTAAAACAAATTCAAAATGAATACAAAAAACAAAATAGCTTTAATAACCGGCGGAAGCAGGGGACTTGGCAAAAACATGACGATAGCTATTGCCAAAAAAGGAATTGATGTTGTTTTTACTTACAACACCAACAAAACAGCAGCAGACGAAGTTGTTGAGGAAATTAAATCGCTCGGAAGAAATGCTTTTGCCTTGCAACTGGATACCAGCAACATAAACAATTTTGATAACTTTATTAAAGGAGTAACGTTGCTTTTAAAAGATAAAACAGGAAATGCTAATTTTGATTTTTTAATCAATAACGCAGGGACGGCTTTGTATGCACCCTTTGAAAACGTTACAGAAGAGCAGATGGATGCGATATACAACATCCATTACAAGGGGATTTTCTTTTTAACGCAAAAAGCATTGCCGTTTATAAATACTGGTGGCGGTATAGTTAATATATCATCGGGTTTAACACGTATGATTATGCCGGGTTCGTCTGTTTACGGCTCTTTAAAATCGGCAGTTGAAACGCTTACAAGCTATTTAGCTAAAGAATTAGGTCCAAAAAAAATTAGGGCAAATGTTGTTGCTCCAGGCGCTATTGAAACTGATTTTGGTGGTGGTCGTGTTAGAGATAACAAAGAAATAAATGATCATATTGCAAGCTTAACCGCTTTAGGCAGGGTTGGTTTGCCTGATGATATTGGCGGTGTGGTTGCTTTTCTTTGCACTGAGGAATCTTATTGGATAAACGGACAAAGAATTGAGGTATCAGGCGGACAATCGATATAAATAACAATATGGCAGATCAAAAACCCTACAACGTAAAAACAATAAGTGAATTTCATCGACTTAACGTCTTGCCCCAGCCAGAGCATCCGCTGATTAGTATTGTAGATTATGCGAAACTCAACCGTTCGGCGAATGAGAATCCGACTACTTTGGTTTTTGGTTATTACACCGTTTCTTTAAAAAGAGGGGTGAGCAAAATGTTTTACGGACAGCAGGAATATGATTTCGACGAAGGCGTACTTTATTTTATGGCGCCTAACCAAACATTAAGGTTAAACAGCAGCCCAAACGAATCTTCGGAACGTTCGGGTTGGTTGTTGCTTATCCATCCGGATTTTTTGTGGAAAACCACATTGGCAAGTAAAATTAAGCAATATGGCTTTTTTGATTACTCGGCAAACGAAGCATTGTTTCTTTCAGATAAAGAGGAGGAAATTTTAAATAAAATCATTCAGAACATCCGGCAGGAATACCACACCAACATTGACAAGTTCAGCCAAAATATTATTATCTCGCAAATTGAAACCTTGCTGAATTACTCGGAAAGGTTTTATCAAAGGCAGTTTATTACCAGAAAAATAACCAATCACCAAATTCTTACCCGATTAGAAAACCTGCTTACGGATTACTTTAACAGCGATGATTTGGCAACAAAAGGTTTACCAACTGTTCATTACATTGCCGATACGCTAAATATTTCGCAAAGCTATTTAAGTGGTTTGTTAAAATTATTAACGGGGCAAAGCACACAGCAGCACATCCACGAAAAGCTGATCCAAAAAGCAAAAGAAAAACTATCTACAACAAACTTATCCGTAAGTGAAATTGCTTACGAGCTTGGGTTCGAGCATTCTCAGTCTTTCAGTAAATTATTTAAAACAAAAACAAAATACTCGCCTTTGGCTTTTAGGCAATCATTTAATTAAGAGATTTTAAGAAACTTTTAAAAATGAAACCACATAGATACATAAGGGTAAATGCCTTTATATTAAGAATTTTCGTCATGTCGAGGCAACGAGACATCTCACATGCAGAGTCTGAATGTAGCATGTAACACCTATTTGTGAGATGTTTCTCCGCCAGTTGGCGGATCAACATGACGGGGTGGGCGCTACTCTTGCTCAAAGAAACCTAAAAAAAAATTTTACAAACTAAATTTAAACAGACTTCTAAATGATTTAAGCGGCATAGCTTAACATACTTAATTTATGAGCAACATTAACGAGAGAAGCCAAACATCTCAATTTTTTTACATTCCGTACAAAACCTCAATCTTATAATAGCATTAAGTTTGTAGCATATTAATTTATGCAAGTTAAAAGCGCTTTCAGGTCATTTTCTAACCGTAACTTTACTTTGTTTTTTGTGGGTCAGCTGGTGTCCAGAGTAGGGATGTGGATGCAGCGCACCGCTGTAATTTGGCTCATTTACAGTATTACCGATAGCGTATTTATGGTAGGGGTAGCAACTTTTGCCGAGCAGTTTCCATCATTCCTGTTTTCTATTCGCGGAGGAATTATTGCCGATAGATATAACCGCTATAAAGTATTAATGATAACGCAGATTTTATCGGCCGTACAGGCGGTTACCTTAACCGTTTTTGCTTTTTTAGGCAATTATAACATTACGGTTATCCTGTTGCTTAGCGTACTTTTGGGCGTAATAAACGCTTATGATGTACCCGTAAGGCAATCAATGATGAATGATATTATTGAAGATCGGGAAGATTTGTCAAACGCAGTGGCATTAAACTCTACCTTAAACAATCTTGCCCGGTTGGCTGGTCCAGCATTAGCGGGTTTTGTTTTGGCTAAATTTGGTGCCGATTATTGTTTTCTGGCTAACTCTATAAGTTTTATAGCAGTTATTGCGGCCATAATGGCAATGCACTTGCCCCAATATAAAAATCAAAGCTTAAAAGTAGAAACAGCTACAAAATCAACTTTTAAAGATGGTTGGAACTACCTGCAACAACATCCGGAAATTGCGTATCCTTTAGTTATCGCCGCATTGTCCAGCTTTTTGGTATTGCCTTACATTACACTGCTACCGGTTTACGCAAAAGATATTTTTAAAGGAGGAGCTTCAATTTTTGGTTGGTTAAACAGCGCCATCGGGATTGGCGCCTTTGCAGGTGCTTTTTATCTTGCTTCACTAGTTAATAGCGCCAATTTCCGCAGAATTCTATTGGCGAATTCCGTTATCTTGGGCGTTAGTTTACTTTGTTTTGCCTATTCAAGCAATCTCTATATTTCCTTATTTTTTATAGCGATCAGCGGATTTAGTTCAATTATGCAATCGTCAACGGTAATGACCATCATCCAAGGCGAAAGTGACCCTATGTACCGGGGAAGGATGATAAGTTTTGTTGCGATGGCATTATTTGGGATGTTGCCTTTGGGCAGTTTACTGGTTGGCTACGTAGAGCCTATTATTGGTACCACACATACCCTTTTTATAGAAGGAATTGCCGGAATAGTTATTGGTACAACATTTTATAAAAAATTACTCGTTAAAAATTCAGGTTAAATGGAAAATAAACAAACTGCCCTTTTGGTAATGGATATGCAAATGGGCATATTAAAAAGATTTTCAGAAACAGCAGACATCATAAAAAACGTAGCCAAAGCAATAGAAAAAGCTAGGGCAAACAATATTACAGTAATTTTTGTACGAGTAGGATTTCAAAAAGGTTTGCCAGAAGTAAGCCCGAACAATGCGAAGTTTGTTGCCCTAAAAGCACAATTAACGGATGATAATTTAGACGCTTATATGAAAATACATCCCGAGATTGACCTGCAAGAAAACGACATCATAATCAATAAAAAAAGAATAAGCGCTTTTAGCGGTAGTGATTTGGAAATGATTCTACGAGCTAAAAACATACAAAACCTAGCGCTCGCGGGCGTAGCAACAAGTGGAGTTGTACTGTCCACACTCCGCGAAGCCTTTGATAAAGATTACCAACTTACAGTTTTGGCTGATGCTTGTACAGATTCGTCTTCAGAAGTCCACAACTTTTTGATTGAAAAAATATTCCCAACACAAGCCAAAGTTGTACCGGTTGAAGGATGGAGTTTTGAATGATAGAAGGATAGGATAATTGAATGAATGAATAAACTAAACGGTCGCCACCAAGCAAATCCCCAACAACCTAACCACCTAACCACCTAACAAACTAACTATCCAACCGCCTAAAAATCAATTCCTCATATTAATATACTGCAACGGCTGGCCAAAATCTTCGGTTCGGCAAACGGAAATTACCGCCTGTAAATCGTCGATTTTTTTGCCCTGTACACGCACTTGGTCGTCCATAATAGAAGCTTGTACTTTTAAACCCGAATCTTTGATTTTCTTTACCACCTTTTTTGCGGTTTCCTTATCAATTCCCTCTTTTACCACAATATCCTTTTTTATCATGTTACCGGTAACAGAGGTATAGGGCTTTTCAAAATCCAAAGCTTTTGGATCCAGGTTCTGTTTTACAAATCTCGAGATAATTGCATCCGTAATTGCTTTCAAACGCATATCATCCTCTGTAGTAATAGTTAATATATTGGTTTTCTTATCCAGCTCGATAGTACTTTTAGAAGTATTAAAGTCATAACGGTTCAAAATCTCTTTTTTAGCGTTGTTAATGGCGTTATCTAAAGTTTGAGCATCTATTTTGCTGACAATATCAAAAGAAGGCATATTTGGAATATTATTTGTTATATTAAAAAAAATAAAGATAAATTTAAAATTTTAAACCATGGCAACGAAATCTCAGAAAACAAAATCATCCAACAAAGCTGATAAAAAGGCAACCGAGAAACTTGAAATTAGTTTAAGGAAAAAAATAAAAGATTTTGTATTTAGTTTGGGGCATGATGCAGAAGAAATAGGCGAGGAAATAAAAAATACAAGTAAGATTTTAGCTAAGAGATTAAACCGTAAAATAAAGAAAGCTAAAAAATCTATCGACGAAAAGGTTTCGAAGGTTAAAAAATCCAAAAAAAGCGAAGCTAAAAAAGGCGTTGATAAAGTAGAAGAAATAGTAAGCAGAGCTAAAAAAGACCTTAAAAAACTAACAAAAAAAGCAAGTTCTGTAAAAGCGGTTGATGTATTGCCAGCAATTAAAAGCGAGGCAGAAAAAGTTGCTCCGGCTAAAAAATTAACTGCTACCGCTACCACCGCAACAAAACGGAAAGCACCTGTAAAAGTGGCAGCTACTAAACCAGTAACAAAAAGAAAAGTACCTACTGCACCAGAAAATGCGCATCCAGAAACTCCAACGCCTAGCAAAAGAAGATCTGCAACGCCAAAATCTGATGCCAAACCTCACAATACCGACTTGCCAACAGATAAAGATCAAAAAACCAAGCACCAAAGACGGCAACTTTAATTGTTAACATTAACTTAATATTTAATTGCCAGCTTATTAGCATTTTTGACGTTCCGAGATAAACGATCGGGACTTCTTTTATTTCCAAATGACTAAAGAAAAACCGCCTTTACTTAACAGAGAAATTAGTTGGCTGTATTTTAATGCAAGAGTTTTGCAAGAGGCCGCAGATAAATCTGTTCCGCTTATCGAAAGAATAAAGTTTCTGGCGATTTTCTCTTCAAACCTTGATGAGTTTTACAGGGTAAGGGTGGCAACGCTCAACCGTTTGGTAACCGTAGTAAGCAAAACCAAAGACGAGTTAGGCTTTAATCCTAAAAAAATACTTAACCAAATTAAAAACATCGTTGTAAAACAGGAGAAAAAATTCAACCTGCTTTATGAGCAGATTATCAAAGAACTGGCGGAAAATAAAATCTTCATATTAAACGATTTACAGCTCAACGTAAGCAGAGGTACTTTTGTTAAAAACTATTTCCGTGAAAAGATACTTCCGGCAATTGTCCCCATCATTATTGATGACAACAAGCCTTTCCCGGAACTGCGTGACCGTGTAATTTATTTTCTGGTAAAGCTTAGCCAGAACGAAAGTAAAGCAAAAAGCAAATACGCTTTAATAGAAATTCCCGAAAGTCTCGAACGTTTTTTGATTCTTCCGGATACAAACGATTTAAAGTTTATTATCCTGCTTGATGATGTTATCCGTTATTGCTTAGACGAAATTTTCTTCATTTTTGATTACAACCTTATAGAAGCATACTCTTTGCAGGTAACCCGCGATGCCGAACTTGATTTGGATACCAACGTGAGCGACCGCTTCATTGAAGCACTTTCGAAAAACTTACAGAAAAGAAAAAAAGGAAAGCCAATGCGCTTGCTTTACGATAGCAGTATGCCTATTGATATGTTAAACACAGTGGTTGGGAAACTAAATTTGCATTCCGAAAGTTTAATTCCCGGTAACAAATATCATAATTTCAAAGACTTTATCGCTTTCCCAAGTATTGGTCCGGATGTTTTACGTTACAAAGCCATTAAACCGCTTGCCATTAAAGATTTAAGTGTGAACAAGGGAATGCTCGAGCTCATCAAGAAAAAAGATTACCTCATAAATTTACCTTACCAGTCTTTTGATTATATCATTCATTTTTTACGTGAAGCCGCAATTGATCCTCGTGTAACCACTATACACATCACACTTTATCGCTTGGCCCAAAATTCAAGAATTATAAATGCCTTGATTAATGCCTCGCGAAATGGGAAAAAAGTAATTTGTTTGGTTGAGCTAAAAGCCCGGTTTGATGAACAGGCAAACATTTACTGGACAGGCAAGCTAGAAGAGGAGGGTGTTGATGTGAATTACGGGATTACGGGCTATAAAGTACACACCAAAATTTGTATGATTACCCGAATAGAGAAAGGCAAAAAGGTTTATTACGCAAACTTATCTACCGGTAATTATAACGAGAAAACGGCAACGCTTTACTGCGATCATAGTCTTTTTACCGCAAATGAGAACATTACTAAAGAGTTGGCCAAACTTTTTACAAACATCGAGAATAAAAGAATCTCGAAAGATTATGAGCATTTAATTGTATCGCCCACAGAAACGCGTAAAAAGTTATTTGCTTTTATTGATAGGGAAATTAAAAATGCAAAAGCTAAAAAAAATGCATACTTAATTTTAAAGATGAATTCCTTGGCAGATGAACTCACCATCAGAAAACTTTACGACGCAAGTAATGCCGGTGTAAAAATTAAATTGATTGTTAGGGGAATGTGCTGTTTAGTGAGCAACCAAAAAGGATTTAGCGAGAATATTGAAGTAATTTCTATCATTGATAAGTTTTTGGAACACGCCCGTGTTTGGATTTTTGGCAATAACGGCAAAGAAGAAGTTTATTTGCTTTCCGCAGATTTGATGACACGTAACCTGGACCATAGAATTGAAGTCGGTTTCCCGATTTATGATCCGGTAATTAAAGAGGAAATTAAGCAATTAATGGAAATCCAGTTAATGGACAATACCAAGGCTCGGGAAATTAACAGTTTAAACAATAACAAATACCGCAAAACGGGTGTTAAAATACCTTATCGCACACAAATTGATACCTACAATTATTTAAAAAATAAAATTTAACAACATTGAGATACGCAGCTATTGACATTGGTTCTAATGCCATCAGATTATTAATTGCATCCATTTTATCTAACGATGGGAAAACAACTTTTAAAAAAACCTCGTTAATTAGAGTGCCTTTAAGGTTGGGAGATAATGCTTTTATCGACCATAAAATCTCCGAAAAAAAATCTGAAGAGCTGGTAAAAGCAATGATAGCATTTAAAAATTTAATGGACGTTTACCATGTAGAAGATTATATGGCCTGTGCTACATCTGCATTACGGGAAGCTGAAAACGGACAAGCGTTAGTGCAAAGAATTAGAGAACAAGCAGGTATAAATCTGGAGATTGTAGAAGGGCAAAAAGAAGCAAACATCATTTATTCTAGCCATATAGAACAAGCTTTTGATCATGATAAAAACTACCTTTATATTGATGTAGGTGGCGGTAGCACCGAGTTATCGTTGTTTTCTGAAGGTAAACCCGTAGCTTCAAAATCTTTTGATTTAGGAACCATCAGAATTTTGGATCACCAGGATAAAGAAGAAACTTGGGACGATTTGAAACATTGGATCAGGATGGAAACTAAAGGCTGTAAAAACATGATAGGTATCGGTACCGGCGGAAACATCAATAAACTTTTCAGATTAGCCGGAGAAAAAGACGGGAAGCCTTTAAGCTACTTAAAACTTAAAGCTCAATACGAACATTTAAATTCTTACTCTTTAAAAGAGCGAATATTTACTTTGGGACTAAACCAAGATAGGGCAGACGTAATAATTCCGGCCTGCCACATTTTTTTAACAGTAATGAAACACGCCGGAATTAAACAAATCCACGTTCCTAAAGTTGGTATGGTGGATGGAATTATCAATCTGTTGATTGAGAAGAATTTTAAGAGCTGATTTTTCCCAAGTGGTGCGGTGAACAGCGATCATAAGGAAACTTTTGTCAGGCTGAGCGGAGTTGAAGCCAATTCAGTGCGTTCAACATTTCGACTCCGCTCAATGTGACAAATCCTCCTTAAAGCACAGCCTCCAAATCAGCGATTAAATCATCAATATGCTCTAAACCAACAGAAACCCGCAATAAGTTTTTCGGGGTTTTGGTATCTGGTCCTTCCACAGAATAGCGGTGTTCAATTAAACTCTCAACACCGCCCAAGCTAGTTGCTTGTGTAAATATCTTTAAAGAATTTACCACGCTGTGTGCTTTTTCTTCACCGCCTTTTGTTAAAAAGGAAAGCATTCCGCCATAAGAAAGCATCTGTTTTTTAGCAAGTTCATGTTGCGGATGCGATTTCAACCCAGGATAAAAAACAGCTTCAACCGAAGGATGGTTTTCTAAATAATTAGCTAAAGTAGTAGCGTTTTCAACATGACCACGCATGCGGTAAGGCAAAGTTTTAATTCCACGGGTTACCATGTAACAATCAAAAGGAGAGGGGATTGCACCGCCGTAACCTTGTACAATTCTAATTTTTTTCCATAAATCGGTATCTTCTTTTGCAATTAACGCACCGCCAGAAACATCGCTATGTCCGTTTAAAAATTTAGTGGTGGAATGCATCACAATGTCAGCACCTAAATCCAATGGTTTTTGGCAAACAGGAGAAGCAAACGTATTATCAATTACAAAAGTAATCTGATGCTCATGTGCGATGTGAGCTATCGTCTCAATATCGCAAAGTTTCATCAAAGGGTTTGACGGAGTCTCTGCCCAAATCAATTTGGTTTCACGTTTAATGGTGTTAAAAATCAGCTCAACATCGGTAAAATCGATAAAATCAAAAGTTAAAATTCCTTTAAACATTAATTTTAACTGATTGCGCAAACCATGGTACATGTCGTCCGGGCAAATAATATGGCTACCCGGTTCCAGAGCTTGAAAAACCGACATCCCAGCCGCATTGCCCGATGAAAAGGCACAAGCATCAATTCCGTTTTCCAATTTAGTTAAAACATTTTCAAGTGCTTCTCTGTTTGGGTTTTCTGCTCTCGAATACATATAGCCACCTGGGTAATCGCCTTGCGGCCCTCGCAAAAATGTGGTAGAAAGGGTTAAAGGTTGTACAACAGCGCCGGTGCTTTTATCAGATTCATTTCCGGCATGAATGGCTAATGTTTCAATTTTCATTTTTTATATCGTTTTCTTTCAAACTTAACACATTCACACTTGTTTTACATTAATTAAACCTAATTAAATAGGCTTTTTGCTATTTTTGACAAAATTCTAATATATATGAATTCAACCCATCAGATTGAAACTTTATTAGCCGATAAAAATTTAAGTAAAAACCATAGAAACATCGCCGAAAAAGTAAAGAAAGGCGAGCGGATTACTTTTGATGAAGGTGTTTATCTGTTTGAAAAAGGAGAGCTTGCCTACCTCGGTATTTTAGCTAATTACATCAGGGAAAAACGCCACGGAGACAAAACTTATTTCAATAGAAATTTCCATATAGAACCTACCAATCTTTGTGTTTACGATTGCAAATTTTGCTCTTATTCTGTTTTAATTAAAGAGCGAAGTGAAGGTTGGGAATACACTATGGATGAGATGCTTAACATTGTAAAATCTTACGATGACCAGCCGGTAACTGAAGCGCATATAGTAGGAGGGGTTTTGCCTCAATATAACTTGGAATTTTACACCAGTTTGTTCTCGGCAATAAAGAAACATCGTCCAGAATTACATGTAAAAGCTTTAACTCCGGTAGAGTATCATTATATCTTTAAAAAAGCAAAAATAGACTATGCAACCGGCATGAAGTTGATGAAAGAAGCCGGTTTAGAATCCATGCCAGGCGGAGGTGCAGAAATTTTTGATCCCGAAATTAGAGATAAAATTGCCAAAGACAAGTGTAACGCCGAACAATGGTTACAGATACACGAGGAATGGCATAAATTGGGAATGCGATCAAACGCTACCATGCTTTACGGCCATATCGAAAATTTTAAGCATCGGATAGATCATTTAGAACAGTTAAGGCAATTACAAGATAAAACTGGTGGTTTCCAGACTTTTATTCCTTTGAAATTTAGAAACAAGGACAATCAAATGTCTGATGTGCCAGAATCTTCTGTAATTGAGGATTTGAGGAATTATGCGGTATCGAGAATTTACCTCGACAATTTCGATCATATCAAAGCTTATTGGGCAATGATCAGTAGAAATACCGCCCAGCTTTCCTTAAATTTTGGTGTGGATGATATCGACGGAACTTTAGACGATACCACAAAGATTTACAGCATGGCTGGTGCTGAGGAGCAACATCCGGCAATGAGCACCAAAGATTTGGTGAAACTGATAAAAGCCGTTGGCAGAAGACCAATTGAACGTGACACGCTTTATAATGTAGTCACTGATTTTCAGGATGTTGAGTTCGAAGATGATGTGAAACCAAAATATTATGCCTTACCCGTTTTAAAATAGTTCATGAGTGATTTCCAGATAAAAAGATTATACATCATCAGACATGGTGAAACAGATTTAAATAAAAATAAAATTGTACAAGGACGAGGCGTAGATGCCGATTTAAACGACACCGGAAGACAACAGGCCGAAGCATTTTATCAGTATTATAAAAACGTTCCTTTTGATAAAATTTACACTTCTAAATTAAAGCGTACCCACCAAACTGTAGTTAAATTTATTGAAAAAGGTATTCCTTGGGAACAGTTGGCAGGGTTAGATGAAGTGGCATGGGGAAATTACGAAGGAAAAAAGCATTCGCCAGAATTGGACGTGAATTTTCAAAAGTTAATTGCATCTTGGGCAAGTGGAGATTACGACAATAAAGCCGCAGGAGGGGAGAGTCCCAACGAAGTCCACCTAAGACAAGTTGACGCCATGGATCATATTTTGGCACAAAAACAGGAAAAAACTGTTTTAATATGCATGCATGGTCGGGCTTTACGCTTATTACTTTGCGGATTAATGAAAAAATCTTTCAATCACATGGACGATTTTCCGCACCAGAACACATCTTTATATATTTTAGATTACAACGGTAAGGATTTTACTATAGAATCTTTTAACAGTTTAGCTCATTTACAATAATTTATGATTAGAATATCAGCGGTGAGCTATACCAATAGCATCCCGTTTATCTACGGTTTACAACACCACAGTATCAAAAAAAACATTGATCTAAGTTTAGATATTCCCGCAACTTGTGCAGAAAAACTAATTGAAAATAAGGTGGATATCGGGTTGATTCCGGTAGCGGCCATCTTGGATTTACCCGAATCGCACATTATATCTGATTATTGTATAGGCGCAAATGGGGCGGTAAATTCGGTTTTTATATTTAGCAATTGCCCGATTACAGAAGTAAAATATTTACAGTTAGATCCGCAATCTAGATCATCAAATAACTTAGCTTTAGTTTTATTGAAGAGCTATTGGAAATTAAAACCAGAATTGGTTTACCAAGCAAAAGAATACGGACAATCAAAACACCCAAAAACGGCTTTTGTACAAATAGGTGATCGAACTTTTAGCAAAGTCGACAAATATCCTTACGTATATGATTTGGGTGCCGAATGGAAAAGTTTTACTGGATTAGAATTCGTATTTGCCGCTTGGGTAAGCAATAAAAAACTGGATGACGCTTTTATTACTCAATTTAACGAAGCATTGCAGTTCGGCTTAGATAGCCGTTTGAAAATTTTCGAAAACATGGAAATGCGTCCAGATTTTGATTTGGTAGATTACCTGATGCACAAAATTGATTACCGTTTAACGGACAGTAAAAAAGAAGCGCTGACTTTGTTCCATAAATTAATGAAAGAGCTTTAGTTTTTGATTGATTACGATTCAAACTAAATCAATAAATAGGTAGGGTTTTTGAAAACAATACTTAACATAATGTTTATTATAGGACAAAATAGATTTTGAACTTATTTGTAGTTTTTACGATAACTTGGAGAAATTTAAATAGAAAAGACAAACATTTCTGATGCCTTAAAGATTTGGAAGGTAATTTCCCCGGAATAAATAAACCGGGGAAATATAATTATATTCTTTTAACGTTAACAGCGTTCATTCCTTTAAGCCCTTTTTCAAGCTCAAAACTTACTTTATCGCCTTCACGCACTTCCTCGGTTAAACCGTTAACATGTACAAAGTATTTTTCTTGGGTACCGTCTTCGCGGATAAACCCAAATCCTTTTTGATCATTAAAGAAATCGATTTTACCTTTTTTAGGAATCGTTAAATCTTCAGCCTCTTGCTTAGGAATACCAATTTCAATAGTGCTGGCATCAATTTCTTTTTTCTTACGGATTGGATCTGGTGGCGTATCCGTAATATTGCCGTATTCATCTACATAAGCCATCATGCTTTCTAAGCTACCGCCCGTAGAATTTTCTTTACGTTCTTCTTTCTTTTGCTGTTTTTCTTGTCTCTTCTTTAAACGCTTTTTTTCATTTTCTTTTTTACTAAAAGTTTCTTGTGATCTACCCATTGATTGTTTTTTGTTTTAAAATCTGTTTTACATCAAAGCATAAAATCAAGCTAATGAAAAGTCAATTTGGTATTGATGGCATCAATAATGAAATTGAAAGGTTAATTGCAAATAAGCAAAATTTAAAAGACCAATTATTTTGGTTCCGGTTGTTAAAAACCGCTTTAAAATTCCGCTAAAGGATTTGAAATGCTTTTGAATTTTACAAAGATAACATTTTTAAGATATATTATTTGTTAATGTAAAATATTAGCCTCTTTTAATTTGATTTTGCTTAAAGTTATCAGATTCAAAACTAATATACAAAACATCAGCCAAGCCAGTCCTCCAATATAACCCGCTAAAATATCAGAAGGATAATGTACACCTAAATAAATGCGACTGATACCTATTAAGGCTGAGATAAAAATACAGAGTGAAATAATGCTATACTTTAACCAAGCTTTTTTTACTAAAATTATGCATAAATAAATAATAAAGCCATAAAAAGTTACGGCGCTCATTGCGTGTCCGCTTGGAAAACTATAAAACTGTGCAAAAACCAAACGTCCGATTTCTGGTGGTCGTTGACGTTCAATGATATTTTTTAATACAACGTTTAGTCCTGATGACAAAAGCAAAACCGAAGTGATTTCAAGAGATAAGCGCCAGGTTTTTCTAATGATGAAGAAAATGGTGAGTATCGGAATTATTAAAGCATACCCAATTAAATTGCCTATAAAGGTTACGCTTTTCATGATTTCGGTATTAAACGGAGTTCTGAAACCAACGATATGCCGAATCACAAAATCATCATAAACCTTTAATTTATCTTCAGCTAATTCCTTGGTTAAACCGTAAAAGCATATTATAGCAACAACCATTATTACCGAAGCAATTATAATTGTACTAAACTGTGGGACTAGTTTGTAGTCATTAATATAGGCTCTAAAAAGCGTCTTATATTTTTTCAAATAGGTTTTTGCAAATTATATGGTATCAATTTTTTCAAACGAAATTTTCAGATCTCGTTCTAAATCAGCTATTTTATTAAGTTCCGATGGTGCAACAAAGGCAATTGAAAACCCCGCCCGTCCTGCCCTTGCGGTTCTTCCGCTTCGGTGTGTATAATATTCAAGCTGATCTGGTAACTGGTAATGCAAAACGTATGCTAAATTATCAACATCAATACCTCTGGCAGAAATATCTGTGGCAATTAAAATCTGTAATCTTTTAGATTTAAACAAACGCATTACCCGATCTCTGTCTCGTTGGCCTAAATCGCCGTGGATTGCTTCGGCTTTAATATTTTTTGCCTGTAGTTGTTTTTCCAAAGTTTGTGTTCCGGCTTTTGTTCTACAGAAAATGATCCCGCGTTTATCGCCTTGAGCCTTTAAAAATCTGGATAATACATCAACCTTATCCTTAATATCAGTAATTAAATATTGGTGCGAAATACCTTGGTTAACAACGTTTTCCTTGGATACCGTTACTGTAAAAGCATCATCGTCCATAAACTCATCGATAATCTCTTTTAAAGCGCCTGGCATTGTTGCCGAGAAAAGCCACGTATTGCTTTTTTTAGAATTTGTATAGCCTAAAATTTTGTCAACATCGGCTTTAAAACCCATACTCAGCATTTCATCAGCTTCGTCTAAAACTACGGTTTTTACATTTTCTAAATTAATTGCGTTACGTTCCAGCAAATCAATCAACCTGCCTGGTGTAGATACTACGATATGGGTTGGTCGGCGCAACCTGCTGATCTGTAAATCAATCTTTTCACCGCCATAAACCGCTTCGGTAAAAATCTTTTTGTCTGCGTATTTTGTAAATCTAAAAAGCTGTTTCGCTATTTGTTGTGTTAACTCTCTGGTCGGACTGATGATTAAAGCCTGAATCTGTTTTAAATCGGGATTTATCTGTTGTAAAATTGGCAAACCGTAAGCGGCTGTTTTGCCTGTACCGGTTTGTGCCTGCCCAATAAAATCTTTTCCCTCCGCTCCTAATAAAAACGGAATCGCTTTTTGCTGAATCTCAGTTGGAGTTTGTATGTTGTTTTCTGTTAAAGCTTTAATGAATTGCTCATCAATACCCAGTTCCTGAAAGTTTTTCAATGTATATAATTTAAAATACAAAGGTAAGGAAAAATTAGTACCTGTTTTTATGGTTAGAAGTTTATTGAGTTCATTAGTCATTAGTGATGTTAGTCTTATATCTCACTTCATAATACTCACATCTAGATAAAATGATTTATTTTTACTGATAGTTTATGAAAAACAACCCGATTGATGATTTTAAGAATTTTATGTACACCCAGTATTTTTCTGACGGTGTTAAAGTTACCCTAGGCGTTCTCCTCCCCTCGCTGGTATTTTTTCAGTTTAACATGCTCGAAATTGGGCTGGTACTTTCTTTGGGTGCTTTATGCGTAAGCATTGCCGATTCGCCGGGACCTTGGCTCCACCGTAAAAATGGGATGCTGTTTACCATACTTTTCATTTTTTTAACGGCATTGTTAACGGTTTCTATCAATACAAATGTTTATCTAGTTGCAACCGAGATTTTCCTGTTGTGCTTTTTGTTTTCGATGTTTTACCTCTACGGAACAAGAGCGGCTTCTGTAGGTACCGCTGCATTGCTGATTATGGTGCTGGATATTATTCCCGGAAAAACATCGCTTAAACCGTTTGAACATTCTTTTTTAATCTTAGGCGGCGGCGTATGGTATTTTTTGTTGAGTACACTTTTCTCTGCCCTAAGGCCTTACAGATATGCCCAGCACACTTTAGGAGAAAGTATTAGCGAGGTTGGGAAATATATGCGCCTACGGGCGAGATTTTATGGCAACGAAGTTTCTGTAGACGATAATTTTAAAGCCCTCGTAGACCAACAGATTAAGGTAAACGAACTGCAGGATAACGTAAGAGATGCGCTATTTAAAACGAGGGAGTTGATGAATGAATCAACGAATGCCGGACGACTGATGGTGCAGATTTTTGTGGATACGGTGGACATTTTTGAACAGACAATGGCCACTCATAATGATTATGATACCATTAGAAACCGTTTTACAGGACTGGATGTTTTACCCGCTTTTGCCCGTACCATCGAAAAAATAGCGGATGAAATAGATTATATAGGCTTCTGCTTAATTCATCAACAAAAACCGACTGAAAAACATCTTTCCTTGACAGATTTGGATCAGTTGAAAGCTAAGATTGATGACTTGGAGCGTGGCGGTACATCGGTACTGATGTTAAAGAAGATTTTAATCAACCTTAGAAATATCTACAACAAAACTGCCGACATCTCAAATTATTTCGATAAGGAAACTATAGAGACAAAAGGTGGCTCCTCTCCTACGGAACTCTCGCGGTTTGTAAGCCACCAAAGTTTTGATTGGAAAATTTTCAGGAACAACTTAAACCTTAAATCGAGTGCGTTTAAATATTCTTTAAGAATAGCTGTGATGTGTTTGGTAGGTTTTTTTGTGGGCAGAATGTTTCCGTTAGGGCACCATAGTTATTGGATTATTTGGACTATTCTGGTAATTATGAAACCGGGGTTCAGTAGTACAAAACAAAAGAATTATGAGCGTGTAGTTGGAACGCTGATTGGCGGAATACTTGGTACAGTGATTTTGATGCTGGTGAAGGATGAAACAGTAAGATTTATTCTCTTACTGGCTTTTATGTTGGCTACCTACAGCATCATCAGAATAAAATATGTGTTGGGTGTTGTGTTTATGACTCCGTTTATACTGATACTTTATAGCTTTATAAACGTGGCCAGCAATACCACAATTATTGCCAGTGAGCGCATTATTGATACGCTAATTGGTTCTTTTTTAGCTATTGTTTCTAGTTACATTTTATTTCCGGATTGGGAATCGGCACAGTTTAAACAGCTCTTGCCTCAAATGATAAAAGCAAATCTCAATTATTTTGAGCATATCATTTTACGGCAATCCTTATTGCCTACCAGTGTTACCGAGTATAAATTAGCCCGTAAAAATGTTTATGTAAATACAGCGAACTTAGCTGGCGCTTTTCAGCGGATGATGCAGGAGCCGAAAAGTAAACAGCACCACATTCAAGAAATCCACAAATTTGTGGTGCTCAACCATATTTTATCATCTTATTTAGCAAATCTTTCGGAAAGTTTTGCAGAAAGTGATGCAACTATTAATTCGGAACAGCTTAAACTCATTAGAAAAAGCCGTTTTTATTTAGAAGAAGCTGCGGAAAAAATCGATAGCGGTATTGAAGGAAGCACACAAACAAAACTTCATATTCATTTATCTGATAAAAAAGTAGATCCACAAATTACCGAACAACTAGAATTAATTACCAATTTATCCGCAGAAATTTCAAAAATCAGTGAAAAAGTATAGCGCTTTAAAATGCTGATTAACAGAAGCAAGTTTAATTTATAAGATTCATAGGGTGTAAATTTCGGAGTTTGTTATACATTTCTGTAGCATCAAAAGGCTTATAAATGTAATCCGTCATTCCGGATTCTTTAACGTCCTTTAAAATCTCATTGGATATTGATGCAGTAAAAGCAATAATCTGCGTAGCGTGATTGGTATTGTTTGTGCCGAATTTTATAGTTTTAGCGGCGAGATATCCATCAACAATAGGCATGTGTAAATCCATCAAAATAACATCGAACTTAGTTTTTGCAGCTATTTCAATAGCTTGTTGACCGTTTTCTGCAAATACAGGTGTATTGTTCCATTTTGAAAAAACCTTTTTTATCAGTACTCGGTTCATTAAATTGTCTTCTGCAACCAGCACCCGTAAATCACTTATATCTTTATCAATAATAGTTGTTACCGTTTTTCTTGTGGTCAATGTCTCGGATTTGATATGATATTTAAATTTAACATCGAAAAAAAACGTAGAACCTTGATGTTCCTCGCTCACTAAATTGATATTACTATCAAAAAGTAAAAGTAAACGCTTAACAATAGACAAACCTAAGCCGGTACCACCGAAATTACGTGTAATACTGCTAGATGCTTGATTAAACGGTTCAAATATAGAAGCTTGCTGAGGCTGGCTAATACCTATCCCGGTATCCTTAACGGTGAAACGAATAAATAGATACTTCATTTCCTTTTTCAAAACCTCAAGCTTTACGACTACCTCTCCCACCGAAGTAAATTTTATTGCGTTTCCAATCAGATTATAGCAGATTTGAGTAATGCGGGTGGGATCTGTAACAACGTCGTAATTACTAATTTCCTCATCGATTTCAAGCTTTAAATCAATGTTTTTATCACTGGCCTGACTGTGCATTCCTGAACAAACTTTGTTCAGCAGTCTGGTTAAATCGACGTTTATTTTTTCTATCTTAAGCTTTGACGATTCTAATTTATTATAATCAAGTATGTCATTTACTATATCTAAAAGACATTTTGCTGAAAATTTCAGGTCTTTCAAATTCTCGGCCTGATGTGGCTCATAAGTATCAGAAAGTAATAAATCTGTAGTCCCGATTACCGTGTTTAACGGCGTACGCAGTTCATGAGACATGGTAGAAAGAAATTCAGATTTACTTTTTACCGCCTCGTTGGCCACTTTTACCGCAGTTTGTAGCTGAAGGTTTAAATCTTCTTTTTCTTT
Organism: Pelobium sp.; assembly: GCA_035496935.1. Taxonomy (GTDB): domain Bacteria; phylum Bacteroidota; class Bacteroidia; order Sphingobacteriales; family Sphingobacteriaceae; genus Pseudopedobacter. The sequence continues at coordinate 490,862 of DATJED010000023.1, forward strand.
TAATGTGTTTACAAATGCCTGGTAAAATAAGTACGGAATATAAATAATGGTTATGAAATTAAGAAAAACAATAAGTTCGTACCCTGGCGAAGCTAACTCTCCGTTTGTGGAAGAGGTGCTGAACGGACGACCCAAAACTAGCGAAAAAAGCACCGGAAAGATGCCTAATGCAGAGTACAAGACTCCTAAGCGTAAGTTTAGGATGTAAAAACTGGATAAAATAAGTGTAAATATAAATTGTACAGTGACAAGATTTACAGTTTTAGCGGCAACAAACGAGTTGGTATAAACCAAAATTAAACCGCCGATAACGATAAAGTGCGCTAAGGTTTTAAAAGATAAAATCTTTTTTAAGAAACAATAAAATAATATTGCATAAACAGTGGTATATATAATAGCTCTAACTAGTTGGAAATATTGGACAAAATAAGCTGCTGTGCCAATAGCCAACATTCCCTTTATAAAAGCTAACACAAATACAGTGAACAATATTTTGTATTTCGCTTTTAAGAGAGAATCTGTTTCATCTTTAAATATATTATCTAATGAAAATTTAAAAAATGAAATTTCGGATTTCATACTTTGTTACGTTTGGCTAAAATTGCACTCTTTTACGTGTAAAAAAAATAAAAGTTTTATTTAAAGTTAATTAAGCTTCTTTTAAGATACTGTATAAGCCACTGCCGGCTGTTAAAAGTTCTTGAGTTATATTTTTTGTGTATTCTGTAATCTCTGCCTTAAAATCTTTTACCGAGGCACCAGAACGTATTTCTTCCAATCTTTTTTCCCATTGTCCGGTAAGCTCCGCTTGGGCGATTTTTTTATGTTTTACAACATCATATACCGCTAAACCTTTTTTAGATGGGACAAGATTTTTCTTTTCTCTACCAATATATTCTCTTTTTATCAGTGTTTCAATAATGGAAGCTCTGGTTGCTGGTGTGCCCAATCCGCTATCTTTCATCGCATATCTAAGTTCTTCGTCTTCAATGTCTTTTCCACAAGTTTCTAAAGCTTTCAGTAAAGTAGCTTCTGTGTATAAAGGCTTGGGTTTTGTCTGCTTTTCTAAAACTGCTTTGTTGGTAACGGCTAAACTCTCGCCCTTAATTACCTTTGGTAAGGTGGCATTATCTTCATCTTTTTTCTCCTCATCGTTATCGTTAAAAACAGAACGCCAGCCGGCGGATTGTATCACTGTTCCGTTGGCAATAAAATCAGAACCGGAGTTAACCGTAATTTTGGTGGTTTCCTTTAAACATTCCTGATGAAAGGCTTCCAACATACGTCCAACTACCATATCATAAACTGCTTGTCGGTCTGATGAAAGTTGCCCTGCATTCTCGCCGGTAGGTAAAATAGCATGATGATCAGTTACCTTTTTAGCGTTCACACTTCGTTTATTAAGCTTATTCGTCAATAAAAAAGAAGCGTCTTTACCAAATAACGGGTGATTGGTAAATTTTGAGATCAAATCCGGAACGGTTGCAAACACATCATCGCCAATATAACGGCTTCCGGTACGCGGGTAGGTCACCAATTTACTTTCGTACAAACTTTGCAGAATGCCTAAAGTTTGATCGGCGGTATAGCCTTTCTTTTTATTTGCTTCCTGCTGTAAACTGCTTAAATCATGCAATAAAGGAGGCGGTTCTTTTTTTGCTTTTGCCTCTACATTTGTTATTAAACCGCCAGTTGGGTGCCCGTTGGCTAAATCCAAAACTTGTGCTAAAATAGCTTCTGCTTCTTCTCTGGTTTTATAGTTTTTTAAAGAAATAGCCCTAAAAAGGGTTTCATCTTTCTTCAGCTGAATGGCTACCTGAAAATAAATTTCCGGAACGAAGTTTTTTGTTTCTATATAACGACTGCAAATCATTGCCAGGGTTGGCGTTTGCACTCGCCCTAAAGACAAAACCGCCCTATTTCCGGCAGAAATGCTTAACGCTTGTGTGGCGTTCATTCCTACTAACCAATCAGATTCTGACCTGCAATGGGCAGAGTTAAACAAAGTATCATAATCTGCTCCGGGTTTTAAATTCCGGAAACCTTCCTTTATTGCTTGGTCTGTTTGGGAAGAAATCCACAACCTCCGAAAAGGTTTTTTGCACTTTAGGTAATAGTAAATATATCTAAAAATCAGCTCGCCTTCTCTCCCGGCATCCGTAGCAACAATAATTTCGGAACATTCATCAAACAAATTTTTAATTACATCCAATTGTTTACGCACCGCCGGATCCTCAACCACACCATCTTTAGTTTTGATCTTGCGCACTGCTAATTTAAATTTTTGAGGCAACATGGGCAAGTTTTGCTGTTTCCAGCCGTAAAAGCCATAATCCTGCGGAGGAGCCAATTGTAACAAATGCCCAAAAGCCCAAGTAAAAGAGTAACCTTTTCCTTCAATATAACCGGCTTTTTTGTTGGTTGCACCAAATACTTTGGCCAACTCACGGGCAACAGACGGCTTTTCGGCAATTATTACTTTCATTTATTAAAATGCTTGTATCTTCAATCAAATAGTTTCTAAATTAATGCATTTTTTGGCTTTATGCTATGTTGTAACTACAAAAAGAACTAACAATTGGTATTTAAGCAAAGTATGCTGATTTAAAATCCTGAATATCAATCTCGGTTGTGCAACGTTATGATGTTCATAATTTTAAAATTTTGGTATGATAATTTCTAATGAAGCACCGAGTTTAATATAAAATGCAGAACCGTTACCGCTTTAGTATAAAAAGCAACCTATTGCTGGCCACAAAAGGTAAAATTATTTTTGGTTTTTTGATGGCAATTTTAGCACTTATTGCGGCCTGGGGGGTGAGTAAACTGGTTTTTGATGAAATGATTGAAACAGTTGATCAGGTATCAAAACCCGACGAAAAACTAAGCTTGGTTAACCATATTTTTAACGATGTATCTAGGCTAGACCAGAAACAAAAATATTTAGCGATTAAAAAAGGTGATGACAAAGCTTTTATAAACGAAACACGAGCAATAAAGCTGAACTTAGATACTTTAAAAAGACTTTATGCTACCGATAGTTTGCAGTTAAAGCGAATTAATTCGATAAGAAAATTACTGGCTGAAAGAGATCACCAATTTATATTGTACCTAACCGTACGAGACAGTTTATTAAATACCAACTCGTTTTCAAAAGAGATAGAGAAGCTGAACTCAATTTTTGCAGAAAGGACTTTTCAATCAGATAGCGCTATTTATACCACCGAAAGTAAAACTTCTACCACGACATTAGCAGACGAAAAAAACAAAGGCTTTTTCAGCAAATTGTTCGGAAAAAAGAAATCGGATTCATACAAAGTTGTTAGTGAAGAACTAAAGATTAGACGAGACACTTTAGATCAGTTTGCGGAGGACAGTATTCTGCGGAACATGGAAAACTCGCTCAATTACATTAAAAATCAACAAAAACTAAAAAGCAATAAATTTATAGCCAAGGAAAGTAGCTTGGCAAGTGCTTCAAACAAACTTACGCAACAAATGCTTGCGGTTTTAGAGGAGGTTAGAAGCGAGGCTTTGGCGCAAGTTGCCTACAAAGGAACCTTGGCCAGAGCTGTAGTTAACAAAGGCATTAGGCAGATTACTTTTATTCTGATTGCCTTTTTTGCACTCACAGTTTTGCTGATTTATTTCATTTTAACTGACATTGGTAAAAGCAATCGCTACAGGTTGGCTTTGGAAAAAGCGAAAGAACTCGCAGATTACAACGCTAGAGCCAAACAACGGTTTTTATCGAATATGAGTCACGAGATTCGTACGCCTTTGCAATCTATCGTCGGTTATTCAGAAGCTATCCAAAAAAGCGAAACTCCAGATAAAAAAGCAGTGCAAGCTATTCAAATGTCGGCCTCTCACCTACTTTATATCATTAATGAGATTTTGGATTATAGCCGTATCGCTTCAGGAAAGTTTAATTTAAAACACGAAAACTTTGCGTTGAATAATATTATTAACGAAGTGATTTTGATTTTGCAACCGCTGGCGTCACAAAAAAATCTAGCATTAGTTGCCGAAATTAACATGGCAGACAACCTCTGGTTAAAAGGTGACGCTTTTAGGCTTAAACAAATTTTATATAACCTTATCGGGAACGCCATAAAGTTTACGGATACAGGTAGCGTTAAGCTAGTGGTGCAATCTTCTTTAAAACAAGATAACGCTATATTGAACATTAAAATTGAGGATACTGGTACTGGTATAAGCCAAAAAAGCTTAGCCACTATTTTTGATGAGTTTGACAATGGAAACCTTACCGAAACATCAGAATTCAACAGTACAGGGCTAGGTTTAAGCATAGTAAAGCAATTGGTTGATTTACTCGAAGGAAAAATAACCGTTGAAAGCGAAGTTGGAAGAGGCACCACTTTTAGTCTGGAGTTGGCTTACCAGATGGGTGTTGCTCAAAAATCAATCGACAAACTGCCAGAAAATCCGGAAAAGAAATTTACTGATAAAACCGTTTGGATTATTGATGACGACCAATTGATTTTGGATTTATGCAGCTTGATACTTTCCGAGAAAAAAATTAAACACCAAACTTTTAATAAGCCGGCGGAACTTTTTGATTACCAAGTGCCTAAAGATTTAGCTTACGTTTTGATGGATATGCGGATGCCAGAAGTTGACGGATTAACCTTGTTTAAAGCTATTAAACCTCGTTTGCCAGAAAAGACCTTGGTTTACGCAATTACCGCACAGGTTTTACCGTTGGAACAACAGAAAATTTTAGATGCCGGTTTTAACGGAATCATTATTAAACCTTTTACCGAAGAAAGTCTATTAAAAATTTTGACTAATGCAGAATTAACCTTTGAAAATTTTAACCCTGAAAACCTTAAAAAAATGACCTTTGGAGATCAAAATCAATTAACGAAAATACTAAAACGCTTTGTTACGGATTGCCTTGCAGATATCGAATTGCTAACACAACACATTACTAAACAGGATTTCAATTTCTGCAGATTAATTGTACATCGTTTAGCTGGCAGAACCGGGCAAATTGGTTACAAAAGTTTAGCTTATCAATTCAGGAAAATGGAACAGAAGCTACACGATGGCAATTCATTCACGGAGGAATTGACAAAAGAATTATATATCGAAGTACATAAACTAGAGCGGTTTATTGATTTTGTAATCGCAAGAAATTATTCGATCTGATAACGCTCCATTTTAGCGTAAAGCGTTTTTCTGTCTATGTTCAGCAATTTCGCGGTTTTAGATTTATTGTATCGGGTCTTTTTTAAGGTCTCTTCTATCAAAGTTTTTTCGTTCGCCTCGTTTATTGCTTTCAAATCAGAACCGGAAGCTAGGTTAGTAGGCTCGTTTACGGCAAATACCATTTCATCTGGCAACGCTTCAATTTCGGCGATTTCAGTCGGGCTCAATAAAACCATGCGTTTAATAACGTTAGACAATTCCCGCAAATTACCCGGCCACTCGTAATTAAACAGTACATTTTTAACTTCTTTTGATAGTTCTTTTACACGTCTATCAAGCTCTATGTTAGATTGTTGTATAAAGTAATTAATAAAAAGCTTTAAATCGTCACCACGTTCGCGTAAAGCTGGCAATTGTATTTTAAACTGATTCAATCTGTGGTATAAATCTTCCCTAAAATCTCCGTTTATAATGCTGTTTTGCAAATCATCGTTTGTTGCGGTGATAATTCTAACGTCTATTGCTATATTTTTAGTTGCGCCTAACGGCTGGATAATACGTTCTTGCAAAGCCCTGAGCAGTTTTACCTGCACTTCATAACTTAGATTTCCGACTTCATCCAAAAACACTGTTCCGCCTTTAGCCAATTCAAATTGCCCTTTTTTATCTGCTAACGCACCTGTAAACGCACCTTTCACATGTCCAAATAACTCACTGATGGCTAAATCCTTAGACAACGAACCGCAATCAATTGCTATAAATGGTTTGCTTTTCCGTTTGCTTTGCGAATGGAGTAACCTTGCAATGTGCTCCTTACCTGTTCCACTTTCGCCTTGGATAATTACTGACATTTCTGTAGGCGCAACCAGATCCACATGTTGGTATATTTTTTTTGAAGCTTCGCTCTCGCCTTTGATATAAGCAACAGAATCGTCTTTTTGTGGCTTCTGAGATAAGGCGTTTTTAATCGTCAGTAACAACTCATCCGGATTTACCGGTTTTAATATATAATCAAAAGCACCAAGTTGGATTGATTTTACCGCTGTACGCACATCATTAAAGCTGGTCATCATAATTACCGGAATATTTATTGACTGCTCACGCATATGTTTCAGCACTTCTAAACCGGTGCCGTCCGGTAATCTGTAATCTATTAAGATAAGTTGGAAACTATCCGGAACTAAAACTTTAAGGGCAGGTTGAATTTTAGCATAACAAGTTACAGAAAAGTCATGCTTGGTTAAAAATCCTTCCAGCAATTCCGAAAAAGAGGTATCATCCTCAATTATTAAAGTTTTAAGCATTTGTAAAAATAAAAAAAGCCAGATAAAAATATGGCTTTTCACACACTAATAAAGAAATTTTAAGGTTAATCTTTACAGGGTTTAATTAAGAAGCAGGAGTTCCGTCTGCATTAATTTTAACAGATCCTTTTTCTTCTTCTTTGGTAACGTTAATTTGGTAGTATTCTTTACCGTTTTCTTTTACTAAATAGGCTTCAGTAGGGGTCCAAGCTTTGTATGCGTCAGATGCCAAAGTGGTTTTTACCGCATCTGGTAAGGCTGTTAGTTCAACTTTTGTTGATGCAGAACTGTCTTGTACAGCTGTAGTTTCTGTTGTTTGTGCCGGAGCTTGTGTAGCCGGAGTTTCGCTATTTTGAGCAAAAGCTACAGTTGTTAATGCTACAATTGCTGCTGATAAAATGAACTTTTTCATAATGATGTCTTTTTTAATTGTTAATTATTTATTGAATTATATAAACCCTATTAAGGATAACGGTGCCAAAACGGAATTAAAAATTCATCTTATTGTAAATCAGTATTTTGTTTATTTATCACTCGCTTTTAAATTGTGGAATTTCTCTACAATATGCCCATTAATTAAACAATCATTATATTTGGAGATACCTCAGAAAAATCAATATATCTTAAAAAAATGCAGAGAATAAGCTATCAAACCCTGTTTACCGAATTAGAAAGAGTTTTATTAAGTCGTGGTTTCATCGATATTAAAGCGAAAGCCTGCGCCGAAGTTTTTGCTAATAACAGTAGAGATGGCGTTTATTCGCATGGATTAAACCGGTTTCCGGTATTTGTAGATTATATTGATGATGGTTTTGTAAATGTTAATGCCGAACCAACTTTGGTAAATAGTTTTGGTGTAATTGAGCAATGGGACGGAAATTTGGGTCCGGGTGTTTTAAATGCCAAATTTTGTATGCAAAGGGCAATTGAACTTGCTAAAAAAAATGGAATGGGTTGCGTGGCGTTAAAAAATACCAACCATTGGATGCGTGGCGGCGCTTACGGGTGGCAGGCGGCTGAAGCAAATTGCATTGGAATTAATTTTACAAACACCATTGGTATTATGCCTCCATGGGGGTCAGACGTTGCATCAATTGGGAACAATCCCTTGATTATTGCGGTTCCACATAAAAACGGGCATATTGTTTTAGATATGGCTATGGCGCAGTTTTCTTACGGAAAATTGCAGGAACATGAGCTTAAAGGTACCGATCTTCCTTTTTTTGGTGGTTATGATGAAGAAGGAAACCTGACTAAAAACCCGGCAAGTATCAGAAAAACCAAGCGCCCGCTACCCGCTGGTATGTGGAAAGGCTCGGGATTGGCGATTATGTTGGATTTATTGGCCAGCATTTTAAGTGGTGGACAAACCACCGGTGCGATTACAGAAAGCCAAAAAGAAAAAAATATTTCGCAGGTTTATATCTGTTTAGATATGGATTTGTATCCGAATGCCGGTAGCATTGCCGACGAAATATTGGCTTACACCAAACAAGGAAAGCAGGAAGTGCGGTATCCGGGCGAACATACTTTAAAAATAAGAGAAGAAAATACGCAGAAAGGAATCCCTGTTGATGAAAGCATGTGGGAAAAAGTTAAAAGTCTTTAAAAACCTGTTTTTCTGTTAAATATCTCCAATAGCGTTTTGGTACATGCTGGACGTGTAAACGGGAGTTTTTACGAGCTTTGATATTTGTTTTATCAAAATAAGTCCGCCATAATTTCTGGTACAAGTCCTCATTATTCCCAAGCGTTGCTAAATTTTCACTTTTATTATTAAAATCCATCTGAACAGTTTCAATGGTTTGTAAATTATAATACAAGCCGTACCGCCTCTTCTGATCAAAAATCAACCACTTTTGGTCCTGGTAACGTTGTGCAAAGTGTTTCGCAATAATTGGCATCACGTTAAAATCGGGTTCTATTTCTGCAAAATATATGTCATCGGTAATTAACCTAAAGCGTACAAAAGCTTCCATTCGGTGTTTTTCTCTACCAACTTGCTTGGTGTATCTTTCCAATTTAAGCACCGATTGATTGGTCATGTTGCTCATGATTTTTTTTTCGGGATTGGCAATGGCGTACCTAATCACCTCCAAAATAGGTCTTTCGCAATACTCATCTTCCGTTAAAAGACTATAAATTATCTGCTGAATTCCGCTTTCGCCTAACAAAGCATTTAATTTTTTAAATACCCTTTCCGCTTTTTTAGAATCTGTAATTACTCGGTGTAAACCATAAAAAAGTGCTGGTTTTGGCAAACCTTCTTTTCTTATTTCAGCTTTTTCAATTTTGTATTCATAAACCTCAAAAACTGCGGTAAAAAAGCCGTCTAAACTATGGTCGTAAGTTAAAAGTGTAATCATTTAAAACATGCTTAACTGTGGTTGATAATGCGTAGCGTATTTACTTTTTACCGTATTAAGAATGATGTCTTTTAGATTCTGTTGATGCAACATATTGGTTTTTATAAAAGAGTTTGCAAAGCTGATGAAATGTTGCGCTCTATTAATTGCGACGCCCATCTTTTGCAGATGCTGTAAATTTAGTTTTGCAAACTTACGCCCTTCAACAATTTTCCACGCAGACTTCACTCCTACTCCAGGTATTCTTAATATCGCTTCATAATCGGCAGTTTGAATGTTCAGCGGGAAAAAATCCAGATTTCTTAACGCCCAACCCAATTTTGGGTCGACATCCAATTCTAAAAAAGGTTTTTTAATATCTAAAATCTCATCGGCTTTAAAACCATAAAAACGCATTAGCCAATCAGCTTGGTAAAGTCGGTTTTCCCTAAGCATAGGCACTTGAGATTGTAGGGAAGGTAAGCGGGCGTCCTGCGCAACTGGAACGTAACCAGAATAATAAACTCTTTTTAAGTTGAAATCTTTATAAAAATGATCTGCGGTATGGATGATCTGTAAATCTGTTTCTGGCGTAGCGCCAATAATCATTTGTGTGCTTTGCCCCGCCGGAGCAAATTTCGGCGTTTTTTTAAAGTGCTTAAGCTCGTCCTGATAAGTTATAATCTCGTTTTTCACAAAGGTCATCGGGTCAATCATGTCCTGTCTGTTTTTATCGGGCGCTAATAATTTTAGCCCCTCAATAGTTGGCAGTTCTAAATTAACGCTCAAACGGTCGGCGTATAAACCAGCTTCTTTCATTAACTCGTCAGACGCTCCTGGAATACTTTTTAGATGAATGTAACCGTTAAAATTTTCTTCCAATCTTAGTTTTTTGGCAACAGATACCAAACGTTCCATTGTAGTATCGGCATCTTTAAAAATACCCGAACTTAAAAACAGCCCTTCTATATAATTACGGCGGTAAAAATTGATGGTTAAATCAACCACCTCTTGCACCGTAAAAGCCGCCCTTTTAATGTCGTTACTTCTTCGTGTTACGCAATAAGCGCAATCGTAAATACAAACGTTGGTTAACAAAATTTTTAAAAGAGAAACGCACCGCCCATCTTCGGTATAGGAATGACAAATTCCCATTCCACTAACATCGCCTAAGCCTTTATTTTTGTTTTTCCGCTTGCTTCCACTTGATGCACAAGAAACATCGTACTTTGCGGCATCAGCTAAAATCGTTAGTTTTTCGTTTATTCTTTCAAAATTCATCAACACAAAAATACTAAATATTTTAGTAAATTAAAGCTGAGTTGTCCGTAATTTCACGGTTGTAAGGTTAAGATTTAAAATAAAAAAAGCCCGAACCTTTATAGATTCGGGCTTTTTCTTTGACAATTAACGCTTATTTAATTTCGATTTGTCTGCTTAGCACTTTTGCTTCTTCCTTTTTAGGGATGCTTATTTGCAATACGCCATTTTCATAAGAAGCCTCAATGTTACCATGATCTACCAAATCTGGTAGGTTAAAAGATCTTGAGAAAGCGTGGTAACTAAATTCTCTTTTATTGAATTTTGCACCTTCTTCATTTGTTTCATTTTTAACATCGGCAGAGATGGTTAACACATCTTTTTCTAACGCTATTTTAAAATCTTCTTTTTTTAGACCGGGAGCGGCTAAATCTAAAATAAAAGCGTTTTCTGTTTCCGAAACATTCACCGCAGGAACTTGGTATGCAGGTTTGTGTGCAACAAAACTGTCGTTGAAAAATGAATCGAATAGTTCGTTAAAGGTTGAATAACCGTTTGCTTTTTTTTGGTCGTTAAATTTTACTAAAGTCATTTTTATATCCTCCTAATTGTTAATTTTATTTGATATTTGCTGTTGAACAACTAAAATACCAATAGAAAAAAGCAGGCAAAACAATGACTTTATGTCTTGTTTTACAATTTTTAAGCGACAAAATTTCCGATTCATGGATGTAAATGACATAATTAAGCACTATAATTACAGCGTTCAGATACCGATACGATTTTCGGACATGGATATGTTTGGACACGCAAATAACGCTGTTTACCTTACTTATTTTGAACAAGCCCGTTCTGATTATTGGCGAGAAATTATTAATTGGGATTGGAAAGCTACCGGAATTATTGTTGCAAAAGCGCAAATAGATTATGTGCGACCCATTTTGATGAACGAGAAAATTATTGCTTACGTAAAAACCAGTCGGTTGGGAAACAGTAGCTGGGATATTGAATATGTTTTGGTTTGTGAGAAAGAAGATGGTTCGCTGTCTTTAAGAACGATGGGAAAAACTGTTCAGGTAGCAATCGATTACAAGACCAACAAGCCCACGCCTATTCCAAAAACCGAACGTGATTTAATGAAAAAGTATGATAATATTTGGTTGAACGAACTGTAAGTGACAAAGTTTATTTGTTTATTTTCTGCAAACAAACATTAAACTTGTATGCAATAAAATACGTTTGTGCCAGCATTTGGGGAGTTTTATTCAATTGTTTCCACTTCCCCGCTGTCAATATCTTCAATATCAACTATATATTTATTCAATAACAGAAAATCAAATAGTGGTTTAGCCTCCGGCGAAACTTCCAGGTTTTTTGTAGTTACAATTTTCTTGTTTTTGATATCCCGATAAGGGAAAGTAAGCAGTTTTACATTACGGCTAAACAAATCACTTACATAAGCTAAAAGTTCGTTGGTATAATTGTTTCCGTAATTTTCGGAAAGGAAAATATGTTTTAGGTTTGCGATGTTAGTAGTAATTCCAACGCTTTGCGGTTTACATTTAGATAGGTATTTCGCCAGTTTGTTGTGCCGGTTAAAATTGGAGATAATTACCGCATGACCCACTTCCAATATTTCGGCCGCTCTTTTTGAAATTCTGGCAAGCTGTTCATTATCTGCACAGGTGCTTGTTTCCATCATATTATTCAGAGTGAGCTCAACCATAGTAAGCGAATCTTTGTCTTTTATGCTTAAATGGGATTTATATTGGTTCACTGCGTGGTTAAAAAGATCAAAATCGGGCTTGGCTTTTTGGTTAAAGCGGGTGCGTAAAATCATGATGTTCTTTTTGTACATCAGATCTTTTGCTTGCATCACCCCCTCTTCGGGAATAAAAACCGCAGCCGGAGAAAAGCCTTTCTGTATCAAATAAAGATTGACTAAAACCTCGCTTACATCAGCGAAAGCCGGACCTTTAACGCTAATTAAATCGATCTCCACAGAACCAGGACTCAGATTATCCGCTAAAGATTCGATCATGATTTGGCTATCGTTATGATGAAAAAACGCGGCATAAACCAAATTTACCCCCAAAATCCCAAGAATATTTTGCTGTAAAGTAGCATCGCTATCCAACAAACGGACGTGGAAAATGATTTCGTTAGCTGGTCCGTAAGGTTCTAACTGGAATTTAATGCCCAACCAGCCATGAGGGTCGTTTGATTTATTGTAATTTAAGGTAGTTACTGTATCTGCGAAAGAGAAAAACTTACGCTGTTCATACTTTACACCATGCAAACGTTCGCCTAAGAGTGCAAACTCGTGGTTCAGCATTTTCTCCAATCGGGATTTGGAAACGTACCTGCCGGATTCTTCTGCCCCATAAATCTCGTTACTGAAAGTCATGTCATAAGCCGACATGGTTTTGGCGATGGTTCCCGATGCAGCGCCTGCGGTAAAGAAATTCCGAGCAACCTCCTGTCCCGCTCCTATTTCGGCAAATGTTCCGTATATGTTTTGATCTAAATTTATGGTTAAAGCCTTACGGCGAGTATCGAGTGTTTCTAATAACATGAGGGTAAATTTAAGAATAAATTCGGATCACATTTTCCCGTTCTTAATACCTTCGGCTACGGAAATCCGAAATTCGCTCTTAAGCTTCCTTATCATAAAACAAAGTAATATAATTCTTCCCTTTAGCCTCATCAAAACCCTGTTCCAATAAAGCTCTATCTCCATGAATATAAACGTGGAAATTTTTATCCAGCTTTAAAACTGTTTTGTAGTTAGCAGTCTGTTTTTTAACTGCTTGTGATGAAATATCGAAACCGTTAGTTAAAGGGGTTTCAAACTCCTGCTCATAACTGCTCATCATACTTTTAAAGGATTTTGACGCAACTTCGTTTCCTATCACTTCATCAGAAAACTCCTCGAAATCAAACTTTTCCTTTTCTTTAAAGTACTTCATTGATTTGTTGAGCAAATCAATTTTATCGGGCTTGGAGATTTCGAAGTCTTCATCAATTTTTTCGGTCACGAAGTTTTTATAAAGCCCTAAAACGTTGTGAGTTTGGTTAAAGCTATCGTTACGGATTTTAAGTTTTAAAAAATCATCTTTCCAATAAACAGCTTCGCCACTTTTGTTAGTTTGGTCTATTACCACAACTTTATAACCTTCCTCGGCTTCGGTATTGATGATTAAACAACCCTTATCAAGTTTCTGTATATTAATGGCTTCTTGTTCGTAACTTAAAGAAAAACCTCCGGCATCGGGGTAAACTTTTAAATAAGTTTCCTTTGTTTCCGATTTGAAGATTCCAATCGCTTTATGGAGTTCTCCTTCAATCTGCACCGAATCAAAATTAACGATATACACCTCTCCCGCCTTAATTTTTGGATGCGTAGAAACATCGTATAAATGACGGGTAACCTGCTGACTAATCTCGTGGAAGTTGCTTCCACTTTCAAAAGCTTTTTTAGCAAAATGATAAACCTCGTTTAAAGCTAAATCCTCTGTTGCATGGGTAAAACGGTAAACTTCGTTCACTTTTTCAAAAGGCTTTAAAAAATAAGTCATCAACAGGTTTTTCAGCATTTCATCATCGATACCTAAAGGTTCTTCAGATAAAACCATATACTCATCCTGTGCTTTATTGCCGACTTTATGTACAGAAATTTGATTGAGGGATGCCTCAAATGATGTAATCATACGTTAAAAATAAATTTGGTTTGCAGTTTTAAAAGTGTTGCAGTGCGCATCAACAATAACTTTAATATCGGCAGAGTAACCGCCTCCCATACTTACCTGTACAGGAATTTTACGCTGATAACAAGCTTCAAAAACCATTTGATCCCGTTGTTGGCAAGCTTTTAAACTGAGTGCAAGTTTACCTAATTTATCTGTTTCCAGCACATCAATGCCCGAAAGAAAAAACACAAAATCGGGCTTTACCTGTTCAAACAATTTAGGAAGATGTTGCGCTAATATGTTTAAGTATTCTTTATCTCCCACGCCATCAGGCAAAGGAATATCTAAATCAGATTTCTCTTTTCTAAATGGGAAGTTCTTTTCGCCATGGACAGAGAAAGTGAAAACATTTGGATTGTTCTCGAATATTTCGGCGGTTCCGTTTCCCTGATGAACATCTAAATCTATAATTAAAATAGAGGAAGCTATTTTATTAGCTAACAGATGATTGCTTGCAATAGCTTGGTCGTTTAATAAACAAAAACCTTCGCCCCAATTACTACCGGCATGGTGCGTTCCTCCGGCTACGTTGAAAGCTACTCCGTTTTCAATTGCATAATGGCAAGCATCAATTGTACCTTGCGCAATCCGTAATTCTCTTTCAATTAATTGAGCGCTTAAAGGGAAACCGGTACGCTTTTCTTCTTGATAAGTTAAGTTTAGATTTTTCAGTTCTTGCCAATAACTTTCTTCATGCGTAAGCAAAACCCATTTTTCATCGCAAATAGTTTGAGAAAACAGGTTTTCATCGGTGATTATTCCTTCGTGTTTTAATTGAAGCGGAATCAATTCGTACTTCAGCATAGGGAAACGGTGACCCGCTGGCAATGGATGGGCATAAATTGGGTCGAAAGCTATTTTAAGCATTCAACTGGTTTTTGTGGTAAGTGGCAATTTTATACCATTGAAAAATTGTTAAAATTGCAACAATTCCAAGACCTACCCATGCGGTCATAATTACATTGCTAAAAGCTGTTTCGTCGATTGACGCCCTTTTAAGGATAATCCCATAAAGCGCCCATACCACCACTAAACCAAAGAAATGATTTCTTTTTATCGTAACAATAAAAACAGATAATATAACTACAATTATAATCATAATAATTGCCCAGGTAGTGGGTTCAATCCCAAATCCGTCCCAATTAATTGAAACCAGATACAACGAAATATTGGCAATATTAGCAACACATAACCAAGCAAAGTAAATAGTTAAAGGAAACTGTGTAAATAGCTTGTTATTAAATGTTTTATGATTATCAAAAAGGTTCAGATTAATATAGATTTTTAATAAGGTAATGAGCTGGATGATAATGAGCAACATAGAAGCTAGCAGAAACTCGTACGTAAAAGCAAATACCCAAAAAGTAGTAGCTATATTATTGATAATAAACAAATTGTTTATTCGGAGTAAATCTTGGCTCGCCTCTGAATGTATATTGTCTTTGTAAGCTCTTACCAAATGGTATATGGTAAAGCCGAATAAAGAAAGATAGATGACGCCCCATATAGAAAAAGTTATACCCGCAGGTGTAAAAACTGTATCGTATTTATTGGAAATATCTCCGTTTGTAACCCCTCCAAATATTTTCAGCTGACTTAAGTTAGAAACTGCAAATGCGATTACGTAAAATATAAGATTTAAAGTTGCTAGGGTTTTTACTCTTTTCATAATAATCATTTAAATTCTCTAATCTAATTTGCCCAAACCAATTTTTCGTTTTATTCTTAGTAATAAGATGGACTTTTAAAAAATTAATGCCACTCCTATCTTTTCTGCGGTATTCGAGTATGCTTTTTTAGCAATCATTTTCAATCATTATAAAATGTCAAAAAAACTGCCAAGAAGTCTTTGCGTTTTTTTATTAGCATATTTCGCTTTATTCCTCAACATTTAAGCCGATAGCCTTCAACAAAATAGAAGCGTTAAAAGTCTTGCATTCACCGGTTTTAATTTTATAATCAAAGTACATTTCCTCGTTTTGGATTTGTATATCAAAATGAAAATTCCTCACTTCTAAAGGAAATTCCGACGCCAGCTCCGCAATCTGGAGGTCGTGTGTGGCGATAAAACCCGGCGTTTGTTGCTTTATAAGCGCTTTTATAAAAACTTTGGAACCCAAATATTTATCCCGGCTATTGGTTCCTCTGAGCATCTCGTCCACCAAAACAAAAGAGCTTGCATCTACTTTTGTTTGGTCCAAAATCATTTTTAAACGGTCAATTTCTGCTTTAAAAGTAGAAGTTTGGCTGGCTAAAGAATCTTTGATGCGCATGTAGGTTATCAGATTAAATACCGAAGAGTCAAATTTTGTGGCACAAACATTAGCCCCAGCAAAAGCAAGCACCATATTTATACCTACAGTTCGTAAAAAAGTTGATTTACCTGCCATGTTAGAGCCTGTAATTACATCAATCGTAACGTTTTCTGCTAGGCTAAATTGATTATCAACTCGATTTTCATCTAATATCAACGGATGTCCAAGATTTTCGGCACTAAAGAAATAGTTGTCTTTAATTGAAGGAGTTGTCCATGTAGGATGGTTTAGCTTTAGCATGGAAAATGTAATCAACGCTTCAAAATCGCCGATAAGGTTAATACCATTTACAATATTTGTTTTATTAACCCGCTCCCATTTTTCCAAACGTTGCAGGCAGCGCAAATCCCACTGAAAAAACAGATTTAAAAATATACCTACAATGGGATTTAATCTGCTATTGAGCGAGTTCAAAATTGCGGTCAGTTCAGAAATTTGTTGGTGCAAAGGGCGTTCAGACTTGATACTGTGTGTGCTCTCCCTCAAAAACTCGCTTTGCCAGTCCGTTTCCTCAATCCATTTAATATTTGGCGCATAACCTTGCAACACCGCCACACTACTTCCAATATTTTCGTGGATATGGTCAATTTTTGATTTATATAAAAAATAAAAGGTAGCGCTCGCCAAAACTCCAATTGCTAATAAACTCCAAAACACACCGCCCATAAAAATCGCCAACAAACATAAAGTTGGGTTTATAATTGAAATAGCAACCACCATAAATGAGATAAATTTGGAAGAAACAAAACCGATATTTTTAGGCAAATAATCAGTAAAAAAAGCTTCTATTCTTGTAGCTTGCTGAACATCTAGTTTGAATAACCGTGTCCGAAAGTTTAAGGTTTCTGTAAAATAATTACAAAGCTCTGCTACAGCACTTTGTCTTGCTTCAATTATGAATTTTGTTGAAGCGCTTTTTAGCCAGCTGGCCAAAGTTGTTAATCCCTTTTTAGTTACGCTTCTGTTGATATATGCAAAAAGAGAAAATTCTCCAAATACATCTAAATCATCGGAATAAGGATGTAATGGATCCTGATGTTCATCGCCATTGGGATAAATATTATTGAACCCTTTCTGCAATAAGACCTCGTTTTCAACCAATTGGAGCTTCGTTTTAGCAAATTCGTAAAGTGATTGATAGTTTATCTGTTTTTTAATCAACACTAAAAATGCGATAAGCATCGCTACCGCTATGATAATAAGCGCAGAAAATCCTTCATCAAAAAAAAGATAAGCCAATAGTACCGCCAGCGCAAATACGCCTAAACGCAAGTACGAGTACGTATTTACTGTGCGTTTTAGTCGTTCAATATCTAATTGTAGCTGACTTTTTAATGAGGCGTAATCTATTTGAGATTGATGGTTTGACATAAAATTGATGCTATAAAAAAAAACCGCTGGAGGTTGATCCAGCGGTTTTAAATTTATAAAATAAAATGCTTATTTTATTTTTCCGGAGCAATTTCAACCCTACGGTTTAAAATTCTGCCCGCTTCTGTAGTATTATCAGCAATTGGCTGAGATTCTCCAAAACCTTTTGTAATTAAGCGACTGGATGCGATTCCGTTATTAACCAGATAAGCTTTTACGGCGTTAGCTCTGTCAACAGAAAGCGCCATGTTTCTTTGCTCGGTACCTTCGGCAGAAGAATGTCCGTTTAACAAAAACCTGCCGTTTCCTGAATTTTTAATCTGCTGAGCAATTTTCTCTAAAACTGCGTACGAAGATGTTTTTAATACAGACGAATTGAATTCGAACTGGATATTTTTATAATCGTAAACTTTCATCTCCTCTTTAGGGCAACCGTTATTTGATGCATCACCTTTAACCTCAGGACATTCGTCTTTTGAATCTGCAATGCCATCGCCATCTGTATCAACTTCTTTAACTGGTTCAACCGGTTTTGCTGGCTCAACAACTTCTGCGGGTTCTTCTTTAGGTTGAACTACCGGTTTTTTCGACTTACAAGAAGTATAAAACAGGGCAACAAGCGATAAACTTAACGCAAAAACAATGGTTTTAAAATTTACTTTAATCATGATTTTTTTTATTGATATAATTCAAACAACTGCAATTATACCACCAAAATATCGAAATATTAAATCAAATTCATAATAATTCATAAACCGAAAAGAGTGGGTTTAATTTTCGGCAAAAAAGACGCTAGTTAAAAATACGCTACTCAAAAGGCTTTTAACAGCTTTACTGTTAAGTTTAAACAGGTTTGTACTTAATGTTAATAAATACCATATTTGCTGTTAAAAAAATTGAAGATATTTATAAATCTGTTTTAAACCTTTGAAATAAATAATTACTTTTATTCGTTCAGATTTTTAAACATAATTAGTTTTTTGGCTTATCCATTATGCAGAAGATTTTAATAATAGACGACGAGATTGGGATATGCTTAATCATGTCTAAATTTCTTTCAAAAAACGGATACCATACTGTTACTGCAGAAAGTGGGGCGATAGCATTCGAGTATTTAGAAAATGAAAAGTTTGACCTGGTACTGAGTGATTTTAGATTAGAAGATACGGACGGGCGGGAAATTCTGAGGCGCATAAAATCTGACTATCCAGAATTAATTGTAATCATAGTGAGTGGCTTTGGCGACCCTAACTTAGCTTCGGAGCTGATACGTATGGGTGCTTACGATTTTATTAACAAGCCAATTTATCCTAATGTTATTCTTGAAACGGTAAAAAGAGCATTGGAAGGAAAAGACGCAATTCTAAATTAACAAGGCCTCCCCCAAGGCTGTTACTACAAACTTATATTTTCAAACCCTTATTTACTGGTATTATATTTATGCGTTTCTCTTTTTTGAAGAGTTATAGTTATATTGTATAAATCAAATCGCCTCTATTAGTTAAATACAAAGTCTATGAAAATCACCTTAATGGCTATCGGAAAAACCGACGATAAATATATAATCGAAGGGATAAATAAATATTTGAGTCGGTTAAAACACTATATTAAATTTGAGATAAAGATTATCCCTGATTTAAAAAAGACAAAAAACATGAGTGAGGACGAACAAAAAAGCAAAGAAGCTGAACTGTTTTTGAAAAACATTAACCCAACAGATGAACTAATTGTTTTGGATGAACGTGGCGTAGAATTAAGTTCAATGCATTTTGCTGATTTGTTAAACAAAAAGATGATTGGGAGTGTACAAAATCTCGTTTTTTTAATTGGCGGACCTTACGGATTCGACAATACCATCTATCAAAGAGCACACTATAAACTATCCTTATCACGCATGACTTTCTCGCACCAAATGATCAGATTATTTTTTGCAGAACAGGTTTACAGGGCATTTACCATATTAAAAGGCGAACCTTATCATCACGAATAAAAACTATTGACATGTTTGGCAACAAAAGACATTATTCCTTTAAAGGAGGAAACAACAATAAAGAAAAACGGCTGTTTTGGATATTGGCCATCATAGTGAGCTTAATTTTTATGATTATCGCCCGCTATATCTAAAACACTTACTTCTCTCCCGTCTGTTTTCATCCCTTTCAAAAAATCAAAAAATCGTCACCATTTTAAAATGGAATGAGGCAAATCCAACAAAATTGAAAATTAGCTGTACTTTTGGGTATGAATATTCCAGAGCTATTAAACAGAGCGCTAAACTTTGAGTTTTTAACCTTAGAAGAAGGCTTACATTTATACCACCACGCCTCTACTCCGGAGCTGATGTACGTAGCCAACGAATTACGAAAAATTCAGGTTCCGCATGGAAAAGTCACCTGGCAAATTGATAGAAACGTAAACACAACCAACGTTTGTATCGCAAACTGTAAGTTTTGTAATTTTTACAGAAGACCGGGACATGAGGAAAGTTACATCACTGATATTGAAAGTTATAAACAAAAAATAGAAGAAACCATTAGACTTGGTGGAGACCAATTGCTTTTACAAGGCGGGCATCATCCAGATTTAGGTCTTAAATTTTATTCTGATTTATTCAGAGAACTGAAATCTCTTTACCCAGAAGTTAAACTCCATGCTTTGGGTCCACCCGAGATTGCCCACGTAGCAAAGCTGGAAAGCATGAGCCATTACGATGTTTTGAAAGCACTTAAAGAAGCGGGTTTAGATTCGCTACCAGGCGCAGGAGCCGAGATTTTAAACGATAGAGTGCGCAGATTAATCTCTAAAGGTAAATGTGGCGGACAGGAATGGCTAGATGTAATGCGAGCAGCACATCAGCTTAATATTCCAACTTCGGCCACCATGATGTTCGGACATATTGAAACCATTGAAGAACGCTTTGAGCATTTAATTTGGATACGTGATGTTCAAAGCGAAAAACCTGAAGGAAACTACGGGTTTATTGCATTTATCCCTTGGCCTTTTCAGGATGATGGCACTTTGCTTAAAAAAGTACGCGGAATTACCAATAACGTAAGTGGCGATGAATATATTAGGATGATTGCGCTTAGCCGAATCATGTTGCCAAATATCAAAAACATACAGGCTTCCTGGTTAACCGTAGGCAAGCAAGTTGCACAAATTTGTTTACATGCCGGCGCAAATGATTTCGGTTCTATCATGATTGAGGAAAACGTAGTAAGTGCCGCCGGTGCTCCTCATCGTTTTACCTCAAACGGAATTCAAGAATCAATAAAAGATGCTGGTTTTGAACCCCAGTTGCGCACCCAACGTTACGAATGGCGTACAGATGTAGCTGAGTTAAAACAACAGGAAATTGATTATTGAAGAAGAATTTCGAATGAGAGAATAATTTTAATACGTTTAGTCTTGGCTCTTTATTCTTGATTCTTCTCTCTTTTACTTAAAATATGTTTGACCAATATATCGAAGCTTTAATTTTTGCATCTGATTCCAGTTTACGGATTGAGGAGATTACCATCTGTTTGCAAAGTGCGTTAGAAAAAGATTTTGAACTTAGCGAGGTTAAAAACGCTATTGAAAAAATAAAAGCAAGATATGATGAGCAATCGTCGGCGTTGGAGCTGGTAGAGATTTCCGGAGGTTACCAATTTTTAACCCGGAAAGCCATGCAACCTATCATTAATCAACTGCACATACAAAAATCAAAGAAAAAACTGAGCCAGTCGGCTTTAGAAACGCTTTCTATTATCGCCTACAGGCAACCAATCACAAAGCTCGAGATTGAGCAAATTAGAGGCGTTAACTGCGATTATACAGTGCAAAAACTGCTGGACAAAGATTTAATTGCTATTTCTGGCAAAGCTGATAGTCCCGGAAGACCGCTTTTGTATAACTTAAGCCAATATTTTTTAGATTATTTTGGCATTAATTCTATAACAGACTTGCCTCAGTTAAAGGACATTGAGGAAACGGCACAGATAGAGATTGGTGACAAGACAGAATAATTTTAAATGAATTTTTTGAAATTCAAATTTCCTTATATTTTTGCCCCTACATACAGACAAAAAATAATTTTTATTAGATTTTTAAAAGTGCTAAATTAGTAAAGTAAAAGGAAATCAAAATGGCAAAACAAAACAAACCAACTAAAGGCTCAACTGGTAAAACTACAGATACCGGCAAGAGTGCAAAACCTGAGATTGACCCAAAATCAAAAAGCAAATTTGCTCATGATGATGACGATGACGACTTTGATGTGCCTATGGATGACCTTGACGGTTTCGATGATTTAGGTTTCGATGACGATGATGATTTTTAAATCATTATTAATATAGCTATTTTAGAAGCATCCTGATAAAAAGGATGCTTTTTTTATATCTTTACTTAACGATATATATGACAGTTTTAGAGGTTGATTCTCCAAAAAGAAAAAAAGATTTTTTAGATGTTGCCCGCATAATTTACAAAGATGACGATGTATGGGTTTGCCCTTTAGATAAAGACATCGAAGCAGTTTTCGATCCATCAAAAAACAGTTTCCACAGCCACGGAAAAGCCAAGCGTTGGATTTTATTAGATGACAACAAAAAACTAATTGGAAGAATTGCCGCGTTTATAAACGATAAAAAAGCCTATACTTTTGATAAACCCACCGGTGGTGTTGGCTTTGTGGAATGTATTGATAATGCCGAAGCGTTTAAACTTTTGTTTGATACCGCAAAACAGTGGTTGCAAGAAAACGGTATGGAAGCAATGCTTGGGCCAATAAACTTTGGCGAAAACGATACTTTTTGGGGCTTGCTAATTGAAGGTTACACCCACCCTTCTTACGGGATGAATTACAACAAACCATACTACCACAAACATTTTAAGGATTATGGTTTTGAAACCGAGTACGAACAATTAACCAACCATTTAGATCTTCACAAAGAATTTCCAGAGCGTTTCACGAAAATTGCAAACTGGGTTTCAAACAAAGAAGGTTACACTTTTAAACCGCTAGATCCTAAAAACTTCGACAAGTTTGCTAATGATTTTGTGGAGATTTATAATGACGGGTGGAAAAGTTTTGCCAATTTTTCTCCGATTAAACTTTCAACGGTAATGGAAAGTTTTGAGCAGATGAAGCTGATTATGGACCCTAAATTGATTTGGTTTGCCTATATCAATGATGAACCGGCTTCTTTTGTGGTGATGTTGCCAGACGCCAACCTTATGATTAAGCCCTTAAACGGTAAGCTTGATTTAATTGGTAAAATAAAGTTCATGTACAAAAAAATTACTGGTGTAAACAGAATGAGGGCGATTGTTATGGGCACAAAAGAAAAATTTCAGAAACACGGTTTAGAGTCGGCCATATTTATAAAACTTAAAGAGTATGTTATACCCAAAAACCAATATGATGAATTAGAACTTTCATGGGTTGGTGATTTTAATGATAAAATGCTGGCAATCCACAACGCAACGGGTTCGGTTTTTGGAAAAAAACATGCAACCCTAAAATGTGTTTTTTAAAAGAATTACTCGTAAAACAAAAAAAGCGTCTCAAAATACACTTTGAGACGCTTTTTTTGTTGAAATCATACTTACTAAGGATTTTTACTTCCTCCGGCTTTTTTAACAGCAACTGATTTAGTGTTAGTTTTAACGTTCTTAGGTTTTGCCGTTTTAACCGTATCCTGTTTTGCAACTTTTGGAGCCTCTTTTTTAACTTCCGTTTTTTCTTCTTTGCTTTCTTCTGCAACAGGTGCTTCTTCATTAAATAAAGGTAAATCCTTTAATATATGAAACCAGCTTACAATCTTTTTAATGTCAGATGAATAAACTTTCTGCTCATCATGCTCAGGCGCAACCTCAAAAAAGAAAGTTCTTAAAACTTTACCATCAGCTTTAGCATCTGGAACGTTTTTGGCGTCTTTCATTTTTGCTAAAATATCTTTAAGTCTTAAATCGTCATCCTCTCCGTAAACTGTAATATCATCTAAAGAAGCCAGTTTAGCTGTAGAGATATTTACAATTGTTTTTGATTTCTGATTGTCTAAGCTCTCTAAAATATAGCCCGATTTATTTTGACCAATTAATTTGTGCAATCCGGGTTTTCCCGAAACCGCTACAATTCCTGCTAAATTCATAATTTATTTATTAAGCTTCAATAATATCTATACTGATGATTTTATCACCTTGTTTAATGGCATCAACAACATCAACATTTTCAACTACTTTACCAAAACAAGTGTGGTTTCTGTCTAAATGTGCAGTATTGTTTCTGCTGTGGCAAACAAAAAATTGCGAACCGCCAGTGTTTCTGCCTGCATGCGCCATTGATAATACGCCTCTATCGTGGTATTGGTTTTCACCAGTTAATTCGCAATCAATTTGGTAACCTGGGCCACCAGAACCTGCTTTGTACGCTGTAGCTTCGTCTCTTGAAAACGGACAACCACCTTGAATCACAAAATCAGGGATAACGCGATGAAATGTTAATCCATTATAAAAACCTTCTTTAGCAAGTTTTTTGAAATTTTCAACAGTTTTTTGGGCGTCGTTATCGTAAAACTCAACAGTCATGTCGCCTTTTGCAGTTTTTATTATTGCTTTGCTCATCTTTAATTATTTTGTTAAGAGAGGCAAAATTAACAAAATTTTCTGCCCAGCTAAACGTTTTGATGCTTTATCCTTATTTTTAGAAAAATGAAAGCAAAATACATACTCATTCTCCTCTTTTTTTTATCGATAAAAGCCTTTGCTTCATCTATTTTAATACCGATGGATGAGAGCCAAAGAAACCATTTAAAAGCTTACGGATTAGCTTACTACACCTTAAAAAATGGGCTGGAAGTCGATTGGCTCTTAAACTACAGAGGTGGTAGTTTTTTGATTTTATACAACCAACAAATTGAAACAGAATTAAAAATAAGAGGCATTAGTTACGATGTAATTGCGGATGCAAAAGTAAATGCTATACTCACAGAAATTAGCCAGCCAGAAGTGAATATGGATATTGTGAAGTTAGAAAAAGCACCAAAAATTGCGGTTTACTCGCCTAAAAGCAAACTGCCTTGGGATGATGCCGTAACCATGGTTTTAACTTATGCCGAAATTCCTTACGATGTAATTTACGATGAAGAAGTAATTGGCGGAAAATTGCCCGAATACGATTGGTTGCATTTACACCACGAAGATTTTACCGGACAATATGGACGTTTCTGGGCAAATTACCGGGGCGCAAGTTGGTACCAGGAAGACGTTAAAAACCAGGAAGCCATGGCTAAAAAACTAGGTTTTTCTAAGGTTTCGTTAATGAAGCTGGCAGTTGCACAAAAAATCAGGGATTTTTGCGGAGGCGGTGGATTTTTATTTGCTATGTGTTCTGGTACGGATAGCTTTGATATCGCATTGGCTGCAACCGGTGTTGATATTTGCGAACAGATGTTTGATGGCGACGGAGCCGATCCTCAGGCGCAATCAAAATTGGATTATGCTAAATCTTTTGCGTTCCAAAATTTCAAGTTGGAATTAAACCCCATGAACTACGAGTTTTCTGATATTGATGTTACGCAAAGCAGACAGGTAGATAGAACCAGAGATTATTTTACGCTATTTGATTTTTCGGCAAAATGGGATATTGTGCCCACCATGCTAACGCAAAATCACGAAAAGGTTATTAAAGGGTTTATGGGGCAAACTACTGCTTTTAAATCTTCATTAATAAAGCCCGATGTTTTGGTAATGGGCGAATTAAAATCTGCCGGAGAAGCAAGATACATCCACGGCGAATATGGTAAAGGGCAATGGACTTTTTACGGCGGCCATGATCCAGAAGATTATCAGCACATGGTGGGCGACCCTCCTACTGATTTAAGCTTGTATCCAAATTCTCCAGGTTACCGACTAATTTTGAACAACGTTTTGTTTCCAGCTGCAAAAAAGAAAAAGCAAAAAACTTAATTACCCGTTTTATAAGATTGAATTGAGTTTAGTATCGTTTAAAACGAACACAATAAACATCATCCATTTTGTCATCAAATTGAAATCGAAAACTAAACAATCAAAATAATTTTCATTATTTCGCATCAAATGTTAGAGATTATCCATCAAGATGAAGATTTGGTGCTTATTAATAAGCCACACGGTTTATTGGTTCATCAATCGCCGATAGCAAGAGATGCCGAAGAATTTGCCCTTCAGCTACTTAGGGACCAATTGCAGAAAAACGTTTGGCCTGCGCATCGGCTCGATAGAAAAACTGGCGGTTTATTGCTATTTGCCCTTAATAAAGAAACTAACGTTTTACTACAGACGCTTTTTAGAGATAACCTGGTCAAGAAAAAGTATTTAGCAATTGTACGCGGCCATACTCCAAATGAAATGGATATTGATTATCCTTTAAGAAAAGAAAACGGCGTTATGCAGGAAGCTTTCACACATTTTAAAACCTTGCAACGGGCAGAAATTCCCGTTGCATTTGGCAAACATGATAGTTCCCGCTACTCGCTTATTGAAGCCGAGCCGCAAACAGGCCGGATGCATCAATTAAGGAAACATTTTGCACATATAAATCACCCAATTATTGGCGATCGGCCTCATGGTTGCAACAAACAAAATAAGCTTTTTAAGGAAACTTGGCAGATGGACACCATGATGTTACACGCTTCCGAGCTTAGTTTTGTACATCCACATTTAAAAAAAGAAGTTCATTTTAAAGCAAACGTACAAGCCGAGTTTTTAAGGATGTTCGATTTAATGAATTTTTCAATTTAAACCTTTTGTTAAGCGGAATGTTAAACATGAGTTTAGCGCTATAATTTAACTATTGCTTTAAATCTATTAATTATTTGATCTTGTAGCTAATTTTTAGGTGATGGTATCATTTAATTTTTATGTTGTTTTATCCGTTTTAGATTTGTTCCATCAAAAATTTCAAATATGAATAATAACATGTTAAAATATATGGGTGCTGTAATTTTTGCATCTGGTTTAACTGTCTTTTCGGCTTCTGCGCAAAAGCTCGACGACGTTCAGGAAGGCAACCTATTAGTTTCTTCAATAAAAGTTGATGGAAATGCAAACGAATGGACAATACCTTTAAAGGCTTTCAATAAAAGTACAGGACTGGCCTATACAATCGCCAACGACGATAAAAAGCTGTATGTGGTAATGCAGGCTAAAGATATCAACGCAACACGTAAGATTTTAATGGGAGGCATTACGTTTAGCATCAACGCTGACGGAAAAAAACGTACACCAGAGGCACTTAGCTTAACTTACCCGGTAATTACACGCAATAGCCGAAGAGCTGCGATGGGCGGCGGTGGACAGAGATCTTTTGGCTCGTTTCAGTCCATGACTCAGGAACAAAAGGATTCTATGCAGAATGCTTTCGGGCAGAAACAGATTGCCGCTGCCAAGGATATTAAAATTTCTGGATTTAAAAACGTTACCGACACTTTGGTTTCTATTTATAACGAGTACAGCATTAAAGCAATCGCGAATTTAGACAATAATGGAACTTACACTTATGAAATTGGAATTCCGCTTGAACTAATTCCTGTTGACATCCACAAAGAATTTGGCTACAATATTAAACTGAACGGGCTGCAAATGGGGAACTTTGGTCGTGGAGGCGGAGGAGACGGTGGTCGTCCCGTAGGTGGATTTGGCGGCGGCGGAAGAGGCGGTGTCGATTTTCAGGATTTAATCACTCCAACAGACATTTGGGGAAAATATACATTAGCTAAATAAAAAATCAAAATTTTCCCTAGGTGTTATGAAATACTTCTACACAGCATTTACAGGTATTTTCCTGTCTCTCTTTCTTATCGGTATTTGTTTAAATGCTGTGGCCCAAACTCAAGAAAAAGCAAAACCTATTCCCGTTAGGCAAGTCAGTGGAATTGTAAAAGATTCCACTAATCAAACAATTATAGGTGCCAGCGTTACTTTAACATCGTCTGCGGATACGTTGCGTACCAGTACCAACGAAGACGGAATTTTTGTTTTCAGAAACGTAAAATCATGGGTGTTTACAATAAGTGTAAGCTCACTTGGCTATGCTGGCAAAGTGATTTCGGGCAAATATAACGATGCTACTCCTCGGTTAACCTTAGATCCGATTGTTTTAAAAACTGATTCGCGGATGCTTGATGCTGTTACCGTTAACGGTACGCCTTCAATAACTTACAAAACCGATACCGTAGAGTACAGGGCCAGCGATTATGTGGTGCGTGAGGGTGCAACTGTTGATGAGCTTTTGCAGAAAATGGAAGGTATGGAAGTTGGCAACGATGGTTCTTTAACCGTAAACGGAACTTCTATAACAAAAGCCCGATTAAACGGAAAAGATATTTACGGTGGCGATGTAGCTACGGCTGTACAAAATTTGCCCGCCGAAATAGTGGAAAAAATACAGATAGTGGATGATTATGGGAACACTGCTGCCAGAACAGGGATAAAAGAGGGCGACCCCACCAAGGTTTTAAACATTACTACAAAAGCCGAAAAATCTGTAGGTAACATGGCAAGGTTGAATTTTGGCGTTGGCACAATGGATCAACTGGAAGCAAGCGCCAACATCACCCGGATAAATATGAACCAAACCCTTACAGCAAATGGCAATTTTATGCAAACTCCAAATGGTATTGCCGGTGGCAACAGCAGTATCGGGCGTTTGGGCTCTGGCAATAACCGTGGCGGAAGAAGCGGAAGTGGGTTTGGTGGCGGTGGCAGTGGAAATGCATCTGGTGGCGAAAGCTTAAGAACATCGCCTTCATTTACTTACCGTGATAAATTCGGAAAAAAAGTAGAGTTTTTAGCCAATTATGCTTTTAGGTATAACGATAACAATACAATCACTGACAGTTATTCAGAGTTTAACAACATATTGGAAGATAAAAGTGTAGAAAAGACCTTCACCACAAGAAATTCTGACAACAAAAATTTTGGAGGTAGTCACAATATAAATTTCGAGATAGAATACAATATAGATAGTGCGAATTTTTTACAATTCAGACCTAACATATCATTATCTAATAATGACTCAGAAAACTCTTCAAACACGTATCAAACAGGTTTTATACATCAAGATCAAGAAAACAGCAGTAAAGTTACCGGAAAAACCCCGAACATAGGGGGAACAGTAGCTTACCAACATATTTGGTTACGGAAACCGGGAAGAGTGTTTTCTGCTGAGGCAACTTTAGGGTCTCAGAAAAACGATAACGAATCAGAACAAAATAACACAATTATATATTACGATGGAGACACAAATAATGTATTAAAAGATTCAACAATCCACCGAGCAATAAATACGAATAACTTACAAAAAAACTATCGGGCTAGCTTAACTTATTCTGAGCCTATTACCGATTTATCACGGTTAGAATTTAATTCAAATGTTGAGCGAAGAGGTTACGATAACAGCAAGATTACGAGTAATATCGATAATTTAAACAATCGGTTTGTAATAGATTCTTTAAGTAATATTTTCGATTATTTTTTTACGCAATACAGAAACTCTATAAATTATAAATACGGAAATAATCAAAGTAAATACAGTTTCTCTTTAGGATTAACCGGAGTTAATACTGCTTTAGTAGGCGAAAAAGTTAGTTTGGGCACAAAAACAAATCAAACTTATTTTAAAGTCATCCCAATTGCCCGCTTTCAGTTGCGTTTATCTAGTACTCACCAACTAGCGGTTTATTACAGAGGGAGTGCCAACGAACCAAATTTCGACCAGATACAGCCCGTCCGCGATGTGTCAAATCCACAACGTCCGGTAGTAGGTAATCCTGATCTGAAAGCTGCTTTCACACATTCAATTGTAGGGCAATACAGTAACTATATCGCAAATTCTAAATTGAATTATAACATCCGGTTAAATTCTTCTTTTACAGAAAATCAGGTAACTAGTAACACTGTTGCTGTAAAAGATGTTTATGGCAGTTTTAAAAATGAAACACGTTATGTAAATATCAATGGCAATAACAGGCAAAGTGCCGATTATTCAATCTCTAAACAGAGTGCTGACCGTAAATACAACTTCTCTTTAACCGGAAGCGTCGATAAAAGCGTTCGAGTAGCGATGAGCAACGGTGAAAAAACCACCTCAGATACTTGGGGATTTAAGGAAAGTTTAGGTCCACGTATTAACCCAACGGATTGGTTGGAGATTAATCCTTACGTATCTTATGATTTCAATAAAACTTCCTACTCTATTAGCGAGGGCATTACGCAAAAAATATGGTCCTTAAGTTTAGACGGTAATATTTATTTTTTAAAGAATTTACAGTTTGGGTCTGCTTTAAGCAAGAATTATGTAAGTGGCATAAACAGCAATGTAACTAACAACCCTTTCGTGATTAATACCATGTTACAGATGAAGGTGTTTAAAAACAAAGGTGCATTGCAGTTAAGAGCTTATGATTTATTAAACCAAAATAATTTTATAAACAGAAATACCAGTGATAATGGTTTTACCGAAACAGCTACCAATCCAAATAGCAGGTACGTAATGCTTAATTTGAGTATGAATCTGCAAAAATGGTCTGGTGCAATGGGCAAAAACGGAAGAGGTATAAGAAGACACGGCGACGGAAGTTTTTATTAAGTAACTGAAAGACAAACATATAAATCGAATATTTGAAAATAAAAAAGAGGCCTGTTAAAGGGCCTCTTTTCATATCATAGGCAATACTAAGCAGATGTTATTGTTTTCCGTTCCATGCTCTAAGCATCCAACTTGTTTTTTCTTTAAACCGTAAAAAACCGATAATCATATCAGCGGTACCTTCGTCGCCGGCATTTTCAGTTGCATTTTCGATTACTTCACGCTCCAATTCTATAAGTTGTTTAAAATCGGCTAAAATAGCTTCTACCATTTTTTCTTCTTGCAAGCCATCGGTTTTAATTTCTTTGATGCTAGAGCTTTTAATGTAATCTGAATAAGTACTCATCGGTGATTTTCCGAGCGTAAGGATACGTTCTGCCAGTTCATCGATTGTAAGCTGTGCGTTATTATATAACTCCTCAAACTTAGCGTGTAAATCAAAAAAATGATGCCCTTTTACATTCCAGTGGCAACCTCTAACTTTTTGATAATGAATTTGGTAGTTTGCCAAAAGGATATTTAAATGGTCTGCTAATTCTATTACAGGTTTATCTTTTAATCCAATTTTATTTACTGTCATAATATATTTATTTAAAGCTTTTTAGCTGTTTGAGCGTTTTACAATTAGGTTGTAGTTTTCTATTTTAGATACTACAATATTTGTTCCATTTTCTATGTAGCCGTCATTAGAAACGGCTTGGTACCATTCGCCATCAATTTCAATTTTGCCAGATGGCCTTAAATCGGTTTTTGCAAATCCGTTTTTTCCCAAAAGCTCAAAGTTAGGTTTGGTAACTTGATAGCCTTTCGCCGACTGTTGTTCATCCTGTAACACAAGCCGTTGAAAAGCTTTTGATCTTAAAATATTACCCCCAAAAACTACCGATAAAAAGATAGAGCCAATGATAGAGCCTAATACAATTAAAAAAGACTGGACTATTCTTTCGCTACCACTTACACTTAAATCAAAGAAATCATTTAACACCAGGCTCATGGCTAAACCTACTATTATACAAATAATGCCCATTATGCCGAACACTCCAAATCCTGGTATAAAAAATATTTCTAATATTAAAAAAGCGATACCGGCAATAAAAAGTAAGATTTCCCAATTAGCGGCTAAACCTTCCAAATAAAGTGGTGCAAAAAACAACATCCCGGCTACAACAGCCACCAGTAATGCAAATCCAATTCCTGGCGATTGTAATTCAAAATATATTCCGCCAATCATCAATAAAATAAGGATACTGCTAACAGCCGGACTTGTTAATATTCCTATTAAGGTATCGGTAAACGTTGGCACATAAACCTCCGATCTGTAATTGTTAATATTTTCCTGTGCCAAAACGTCTTCAATAGATGTGGCTTCTCCATCACAATAGCCGTTTTTTATCGCCTCGGCAGTAGTTAAAGTAAGCACTTTCCCTTTAGGGATGATGTCTGTAATTTCTACATCAGGATCAACAAAAGCTTCTGCTATTTTTGGATTGCGCCCTTTTGTTTCTGCAGTGGTGCGCATTAGACCTCTCATATACGATTGATATTTTTCTGGCAACACCTCCCCTTTTCCATTCACTACGCTGGCAGCGCCAATGGTAGCACCTTTACTCATATAAATTTTATCGCAGGCAATAGAAATCAGAGCACCGGCCGAAGCTGCGTTGTTATCGATATAAACAATGGTTTTAAATTTACTGTTTAAAATTTTGGTGCGGATGGAATCGGCATAATCCAACATCCCGCCATAAGTATTCATATCTATAACTAAAACTTCAGCTCCAGTTGCTTCTGCCGCTGCAAAAGCTTTCTGCGTAAAGCGCCAGGCCGCCGGATTAATCTCGTCTTTTAAATTTAATTGATAAACTTTTGTTTGTGCAAATGCTAATGAATTAAAATAGCTAAGTAAAAATAACAGCGCCAAACACTTAATAAGTTTCATATTTGTTAGTTTTGAATGAAATGGTAACAAATAAAGATACATTAAAGCTTGCATACTCCGCTAAATGTGAAGGTATAATTTGGAAAATTATTTTAGATGAAACCCAAGAAATAATAGTTTGGGAGTGCAGAACAAACGACAAAAAAGTCTCTTTTTATGCTTATGATTTTAAAAACCAAAATCATTTGTTAAACAATTTTAAGTTTGATGATGGTTGGGAAGTAGGCATCAACACCGTTTTTAATGGCATTCTTTATTTCAACGGTTACGAGTCTGAGTTCTCTCCGGTACAAAAAGGTTTGGTTGCTTTTGATTTACAGAAACAGAAAATACTGTGGCAAAATTTCAGTATCAGCGCCCAAACGTTCACTGCTGATGGAATTGTTGTTTTCGACACTAAAATATTACCTAGAAAATATCGGCTGATAAGTTATCAGGATGGAAATACAATAAAAGATATTGAAATCACCAATTTAGCAAATATAAAACCGCTGGAAAACAGTATTATTTTGCCAAAAATGAACGAAGCAGAACAGCTGTTAAACACCACTTACTTTCTTGTACACTATAATTTAAACATATCTTCTTTTTACCAAGCGCAAGGACCGGCTTTTAACCAATATATTAAAGTTGAAAAAAATGATGTCATTTTAATTACCGAAATAATGAATGAGCAGATACAAAAAATGAGCTTTGATACGTTCTTTGTGTGGCACAACAAGTTGTTTTATATCAGAAACAAATCTGAAATTGTGAGTTATTTCGTATAATTGCAAAATTTTTAAAATGAATAAACATCATTTCATGAATTATAAAAACATTCTTTTTTTCTTGGTACTGTTAACATCTACAAATGTTTTTGCAGGCAGTTTAATTGACTCTATCGGGGTTGAAAACTTAGAAGGTAAAAAAGTTGTCCTACACAAAATTGAACCCAAAGAAACCTATTACGCTTTAGGCAGAAAATATAATTTAAGTCCTGCCAAAATAATGGAATTCAACAATAACATTACCTTGCACCCGGGCCAAATTGTAAAAATTCCAACTTCACAAAACTTTACTACAGCTAAAACAAACACAAGTAAACCGGTTGTTTTTTCGTCTTCAACAAAAGACGGATCTTCACAAAAGAAAGAAAAAACGCACAAAGTTGCACCAGGCGAAACACTTTACTCAATTGCCAGCCAATACAATATGCGGGTAGATGATTTAAAGCTATTAAACGGTTTAAAAAGCAATACTTTAAATGTTGGACAAAGCTTAAAAGTAGTTAGTAACGAAGAGGTAAGTTTGAACCCAACCGTTGAAAAAAATGCGGCCGGAAAAGCGGTGGTCGTTGATAAAAAGCCTGATAATAAAATTAGCAATCCAAATCCCAATAAAATCAGGTATTTAGATTCTACGGATTCACAAAGTAGTATTGATATTCCTAAAAACCGTTACGGCATTACCGAAATGAATGACAAAGGTTTGGCGGTTTGGATTGATGACAACAATTTGGATGCAAACAAAAGTTATGCGTTGCATAGAGTTGCGCCGGTAGGTACAATTATAAAAGTTACCAACCCAATGACTAATAAAAGCGTTTTTGCAAAGGTTGTTGGCCGGTTTACCGAAAACGAAACCACAAAAGATGTAATTATTGTTGTTACTAAATCATGCGCTGATGCTATTGGTGCACTAGACAAAAGATTTCTAGTAAACATTACATTTGGTTTGCCTAATGAGCAATAAAAAACCTTACGTACTTGGTGTGGCGGGCGGAAGTGGTTCGGGCAAAACA
Source organism: Pelobium sp. (assembly GCA_035496935.1). GTDB lineage: Bacteria > Bacteroidota > Bacteroidia > Sphingobacteriales > Sphingobacteriaceae > Pseudopedobacter. The sequence goes on from DATJED010000023.1 coordinate 524,713, forward strand.
TTTTTTTTAAAAGCTTTTTTGAACCATTTTTCTGCGGATGAGGTTTGCTTAGTTTCTCAGGACGATTATTATATCCCACAGGGAGAAATGACCGCCGAAGAAAACAGGTTGCATAATTTTGATTTACCCACTTGTATTGAAGTTGAACAGTTTGAAAAAGACGTTTTTGATTTGTTAAGTTATAAAACAGTTTACAAGCAAGAATATACATTCAACAACCCAAACCTTAAGCCCAAACTGTTAGAAATAAAGCCCGCTCCTATTTTAATTTTAGAAGGTTTGTTCATTTATCATTACCAAAATATCGACGCAGTTTTTGATTATCGGATTTTTATAGATGCATCGACCGAAATAGCTCTGGAACGCAGGTTAAAACGTGATTTTGTAGAACGTGGTTATTCCGAAGAAGACGTGATGTACAAATGGCAAAACCACGTAATGCCATCTTACAACGACTATTTATTGCCGTACAGAGAAAAATGTGATAGCATTATTGATAATTCTACCAATGAACTGGAAAGCATCTTAAACATCACAAATAAAATATCAACCGACTTAAGAGCGAAACTAAATATATAACGCCCAATTTATGATTAAGTAGCTAATTGCTTTTTGCATAAAGAAGTATTATCTTTATCCACTTCATTTTAAATAATTTATTCCTCATAAAATAAAAAATCCGTTATTTAAAAAGACAAAGGTTTAATTAGATTTGCACAAATTTTGTCTTAAAAGCGGAAAAAAGCTTCTCAGAAGCTCTAAATTTCAAAAATGGTTAATACAGCAGAACAAACTTTTGATTACAATACGTCGAGAGAAAAACTCATTTTGGCAGAATACGGCCGAAATGTGCAAAACATGGTTGAGTATATAATTGCCTTACCTACTAAAGAAGAGCGCAACAGATATGCACAGGTTGTTATAGATATGATGGGTTTTTTAAATCCGCATTTAAGAGATGTGCCCGATTTTAAGCATAAATTGTGGGATCACTTACAGATCATTTCAAAATTCAGGATTGATGTAGATTCTCCGTACCCAACGCCAACAATAGAAGAAATTAACTTCAAACCCGAGGTTTTAAGCTATCCGCAAAAGCGTATTAAGTTTAAACACTACGGCCATACGGTGGAAATGATGATTAAAAAAGCAAAGGAAATAACCGAGCCTGAAAAAAGAGCGCATATGGTTAGCTCCATTGCTAACTTTATGAAAATGGCTTATGTAGTTTGGAACAAAGACCATGTTGCGGATGACCAAATTTTAAGTGATTTATCTATACTATCAAACGGAGAGCTGGATGTAACCAATGTGGTGCTTCAAAAAGTTGAGGTAAAACCTGCAAGCACCAATAATAGCAATAGCAACAGTAGTGGTCGTTCGCAAAAATCCAGCGGAAGAAGTAACGGAGGCCGACAACAGAACAACAATAACAACAACAACAACAAAGGTCGCCAAAGAAATTACACCAATAATAACAACAGCGGAGGCAGAAGATCTAATTAATTTAAAACAACATCAAAACCCTAAATTATACTAAATTTTATGAACGCATTTGAGATTCGTGGAGGTAAGCCTTTAAAAGGCGAAATTATACCTCAAGGAGCAAAAAATGAAGCCTTACAGATTCTTTCGGCCGTATTATTAACGTCAGAAAAAATAACCATAAGCAATATTCCGGATATTAAAGATGTTGTAAAACTGATTGAATTGCTTGGCGATTTAGGCGTTGATGTAAAAAGAATCTCAAAAGACACCTACGAATTTCAGGCAACAAATATCAATTTAGATTTTTTTCAGTCGCAAACTTTTAAAGCCAAAGGCGGCAGTTTACGCGGATCAATTATGATTGTTGGTCCTTTATTGGCGAGATTTGGAAAAGCTGCAATTCCAAAACCAGGTGGCGATAAAATCGGCAGAAGACGTTTGGATACCCATTTTTTAGGTTTCGAGAAATTAGGTGCCAAATTTATTTATAATACAGAAACCGGTTTTTTTAATATTGATGCCAGCCAGCTAAAAGGTACTTTCATTTTATTGGATGAAGCATCAGTAACAGGCACTGCCAATATTGTAATGGCCGCTGTTTTGGCGCAAGGCACAACCACCATTTATAATGCAGCCTGTGAGCCATATCTGCAACAGCTTTGCAAAATGCTTAACCGCATGGGCGCAAAAATATCTGGCATTGGTTCTAATTTGTTAACCATTGAAGGTGTTAAAGAACTGGGCGGAACAGAACATCGCTTATTGCCAGATATGATCGAGATCGGCTCTTTCATCGGCTTGGCCGCAATGACAGAATCCGAAATCACTATTAAAGACGTTTGCTATCAGGAATTAGGCATTATTCCCGATGTTTTCAGAAGAATAGGAATCCAGTTTGAGCTTCGTGGCGATGATATTTATATTCCGGCTCAAAAAAGTTACGAGATAGACACTTTTATCGATGGATCGATACTAACCGTAGCCGATGCGCCGTGGCCAGGTTTTACGCCAGACTTGCTTTCTATACTACTAGTAGTTGCAACGCAAGCGAAAGGTTCTGTGCTTATCCATCAAAAAATGTTCGAAAGCAGGTTGTTTTTTGTAGACAAACTTATTGATATGGGTGCACAAATTATACTTTGTGATCCGCACAGAGCAACAGTTATCGGTTTAGATAAAAGATACCAATTAAAGGGAATTGAAATGACATCGCCAGATATCAGAGCTGGGGTTTCTTTATTAATTGCCGCTTTATCTGCATCCGGACGAAGTATTATCCATAACATCGAACAAATAGAACGCGGTTATCAGGATATCGATACCAGATTGAAAGCATTGGGTGCGGATATCAGAAGGGTTTAAATAAAAAAGACTTCCGAAGTTTCGAAACTTCGGAAGTTTGAACAACTTATTTAACCGTAAACGGCACAATAACATTCCCCCACATCAATTTTACTTCGCCCGATTTTTCAATCTTGAAAGTCATTTTTTCTGCGAAATCTTTGGAAGTTGTTGCATTAACTTTAATACGTAAAGCATCGTCAGCTTCGGCGTATTTTGTGCCCCATTGGTTCCAGGTTTTGTTGAAAATAATGGTCCATTCTTTTTCTCCAGGAATGCTGTATAATCCGTATTTACCTGCAGGCAACACTTTTCCGTTAATTTTAACGTCTTTATTTACTTCAAAAACAGTGGCTTCGTTAGCCCCCGTTCTCCAAACTTTTCCGTAAGGCGCAATCTCATTTCCAATGGTTCTTCCTTTTACAGAGGGCTGACTGTAATCAACAGAAATGGTAACGCCTGATTTTGTGGTTTCGGTAACTTTGTCTGGCGGACTAGGCCTTTTGCTTTTATCGGTTTGTGCATTTACTTTCGCCGAAGCAAATAAAATAAATAGGCTGGCAATAATTGCGATTTGTTTTTTCATGATGTGTTTTTTTAATATTAAGGTTATCTACAAACTTTTAATTACTAAAGTTTTAGTAGATTAAAATCTAATGTATAAAACATTTTTAAAACCTGTATGTTTGATGTAATGAAATTGTACATTTAAGCGTTAAGCTTTACTTACATTTGCAAAAAAAATATCTACAATTAAATATTGATGAAAATAAAATTTCTGCTGCTTTTCCTGTGTTCCTTTTGTTTTTTCGTCAATATTAACTCCGTCAAAGCTCAAAAAAACTATGTTTTAAACGGCGTTTTAAAAGACAATACCAGTGGCGAAACTTTAATCGGCGCTTCAGTTCAGGTAAACGGAATTTCTACTGTTGGTACAGTTACAAATGCTTATGGTTATTACTCATTAAGTATCCCCGCCGGGGTTTACGAAGTTATTTATAGTTACGTTGGCTATCAAACCATTAAAAAAAATATAAGTCTTACGAGCGATATTACCCAAAATATTTCGCTGACCTCTGCAAATCAGCTAAACGAGGTAATCGTTACCGAAGAAAAACGCAACAACAATGTAGAAAATCCTTTAATGGGCGTTCAAAAACTCAATGTTAAAGAAATAAACAGCGTTCCGGTATTATTCGGGGAGCGTGACATTTTAAAAACCTTACAGCTATTGCCTGGCATAAAATCTGCCGGAGAAGGTAACAGCGGTTTTTATGTGCGAGGCGGTTCTACCGATCAAAACTTAATTTTGTTGGATGAAGCTCCGGTTTATAACGCTTCTCATCTACTCGGTTTTTTCTCAACTTTTAATTCAGATGCGATAAAGGATGTTACTGTATATAAAGGTGGTATGCCTGCACAATACGGCGGAAGATTAGCTTCTGTTTTAGATATTAAAATGAACGACGGCAATAAAAAAGATTATACCGTTGAAGGCGGAATTGGCTTAATTGCTTCGCGGTTAAAAGTTGAAGGGCCAATAAAAAGAGATAAAAGCTCGTTTATGATTAGTGGTAGAAGAACTTATGCAGATACGTTTTTAGCGTTTTCACCAGATACAAGCGTTAGAGGAAGCAAACTCTACTTTTATGATTTAAATGCCAAAATGAACTTTATTTTAAACGACAAAAACATCCTTTACCTTTCAGGTTATTTTGGTAGAGACAAATTGGGTTTAAAAGACAGTTTCGGGTTCGACTGGGGCAATACTACCGGCACCATTAGGCTGAATCATTTATTCTCCAACAGACTTTTTTCTAACACTTCCATAATTTACAGCAATTACAACTATTTAATTGAAAGTCTTTTAGATGACAATGATTTCAATGTAAAATCTTCTATCCGAGATTTTAATTTTAAACAGGATTTTCAGCTTACGGCAAACAACGCCCACGAGGTTAAATTTGGGATAAACGCCATCCATCATACCATAGCGCCGGGTAAAATTACAGCAAGTCAAACATCCAGCGTAAATGAAAGTCAGATAGAAAACCGTACCGGTTTAGAGTTGGCCGCCTATTTCTCTGATGAGTATAAAGTTAACGATAAGCTTAATGTTGCATACGGAGCTAGATTTAGTAATTTTTCTGCTTTTGGCGCAGGTACATTTAAAACCTACGATGCAGATGGAAACCCTACCAGTTCAACCTATTACAAATCCGGAGAGCTGGTAAAAAATTATTTCAATTTAGAACCACGGATTTCCGCTGCCTATCAACTATCAGAAAACAAATCTTTAAAGGCATCCTTCACCAGAAACACCCAAAACTTGCATTTAATGTCAAACTCCACCGCAACATCGCCTACGGATTTGTACATTATGAACAGTAACAACGTAAAGCCCGAAATTGCGGATCAAGTTGCTTTAGGTTATTTCAGTAATTTTAAAAACGATAGCTACGAATTTTCTTCGGAGATTTATTATAAAAACATGAAAAACCAAATAGAGTACAGAAACGGTACTGATTTGCGTGGAAACCAGAATGTGGAATCGGATTTATTATTTGGCGATGGTAGAGCTTATGGTATTGAGCTTTTTTTGAAGAAACGTTTTGGAGATTTTAACGGTTGGATTGGTTACACCTTAGCAAAAACAGAAAGGCAATTTCAGCAGATTAACGACGGAAAATGGTTTAATGCAAAACAAGATCGCACACACGATCTTTCTTTAGTTGGCATTTACAAGGCTAGTAAACGCTGGACTTTATCTTCAACCTTTGTTTATAGTACCGGAAATGCCGTTACTTACCCAAGTGGAAAATACCAGCTAAACGGAGAAACAGTTTTTTATTATTCAGAGAAAAACGGTTACCGCACTCCTGCTTATCATCGGTTAGACTTATCGGCAACTTTAGAGGCTAAGGCAAAACCAGAAAGGAAATACCAATCAAGCTGGTCTTTTGGCATTTATAATATATATAATAGAAAAAACCCGTTTTCAATTGATTTTCAGGATGATCCGGATAATCCAAGTAAAACCCAAGCGGTACAAACTTCTTTATTTGGGATTATTCCTTCAGTTACCTGGGATTTTAAATTTTAAAACATGCAGAAGCTACACCTTATATTTTTCGCAATCATAGCATTAGCATTAAACGCTTGCGAAAAAGTAATTGATATAGATTTAAAAGATACTAAACCCGTTATCGTAATTGAAGCAAACGTTACCGACGAATTTATGCCACAGATTGTAACGGTAACACAAACGAAAGCTTTTACCGAAGACAATAGCGTAAGCGTGGTAAACGATGCAGTTATCACGCTAAAAGATTTAACAGACAATAAAACTTACCATTTTGGAACCCCAGATAACGCAGGAAATTACTTTTCGGATAGTTTCAAAGGAAAGCCCGGAAATACTTATGAATTAAATGTAAAGTCTGGCGCTACTACTTACACTGCTAAATCAACTATGCCCCAAAAAGTGGTGTTGGATTCTATATCAGTAACCGAAATAACTTTTTTTGGAGAATCACGGAAATATCTAAAAGTCAATTATTCGGATCCGGGTGATGTTGACAACCAATACAGGTATATTTTAACCGTTAACAAAAAACCGGTAGATGGGTATTTTATAGATTTCGACAGGTTTAACAATGGCAAATACATCAGCAGCACTTTGTTTAGCGATAAACCCGAGCTTAAATCTAACGATGAGATTAAACTTGAGTTTCAGTGTATTGATATGAACGTTTACCGGTATTTCTTTGCAATATCACAAATTGGCGGAAACGGCGGCCCTCCTACTGCGCCATCAAATCCCACTTCAAATTTCAACAACAGGGCTTTAGGTTATTTTAGCGCACATACTACAGAACATAAAACGGCTGTTATTAGGTAGTCCTATGGTTGACGGAAAAACATCTGTCTGGTAATCAATAAATAACATATTGATGAGTAGCAAATCTTAGATTAAATTAGAAACGCTATAAATTGCCTAACTTCCATAAACTTTTTATTTTACTAATTGTTTATGGTTATGTTTGGGTATTTCAATCAAACAACAAATGGACGATTTTTTAGCCGCTCGGTCTCAAATGGCGCTCTCGTTGGGCTTCCACATTATATTTTCATGTATTGGAATGGTAATGCCGTTTTTTATGGCAGTTTCTCATTACCTCTATTTAAAAACCAATAACATCACCTACAAACACATTACAAAAGCTTGGACTAAAGGTGTAGCAATATTTTTTGCTACCGGAGCAGTTTCAGGAACGGTTCTATCGTTTGAACTGGGTTTATTATGGCCCAAATTTATGGAACACGCTGGTCCAATTTTTGGAATGCCATTTTCTTTAGAAGGCACAGCTTTTTTTATTGAAGCCATTGCACTTGGATTCTTTTTGTACGGTTGGGATAAATTCAATAAATGGTTTCACTGGTTTACCGGAGTTGTAGTAGGCGTAAGTGGTCTGTTATCAGGAATATTAGTGGTTGCTGCAAACGCTTGGATGAATAGCCCGGCAGGCTTTGATTACGTAGATGGAAAATACATAAATATCGACCCGATAGCCGCCATGTTTAACGATGCTTGGTTTTCGCAAGCTTTACACATGTGTATCGCCGCTTTTGCTGCTACCGGATTTGCTGTAGCCGGTGTTCACGCTTTAATGATTTTAAAAAAGCAAAGTGTAGATTTCCATACCAAATCCTTTAAGATTGCCGCCATTTTCGGAACTATTGCTGCCGTTTTACAACCGTTAAGCGGAGATATTTCGGCAAAGTTTGTCGCAAAAAACCAACCCGCAAAACTGGCTGCCATGGAAGCTCACTTTCATACAGAGAAAAATGCTCCGTTAATCATCGGTGGCATTCCGGACACAGAGAAAAAGGACGTAAATTATGCTCTAAAAATCCCTGGAGCGCTAAGCTTTATGGCTCATGGCAATTTTGACGCAGAAGTTACAGGTTTAGATCAGATCCCAGAAGAAAACCAGCCGCCAATTGCCATTACGCATTATGCGTTTCAAATTATGGTAGGCATTGGAATGCTATTAATGGCGATCAGTTTTGCTTATTTCATCGCTTTATGGAAAAAGAAAAATTGGCTGACGAAAAAGTGGCTCTTAAAACTTTTTGTATTTGCAACTCCATTGGGCTTTTTAGCTGTTGAAGCAGGTTGGACGGTTACCGAAGTGGGCCGGCAGCCTTGGATTATTAAAGATGTAATGCGTACCGTCGATGCAGTTACGCCTATGCCGGGAATCATATATTCTTTTTATGTGTTTACGGCGGTGTATATTTCGCTTTCAATTATTGTGGTTTTTATGTTATACCGACAGATAAAAATGGTTCCGAAATTATATGATTCTTCAAACAAACCCGATAAGCTATGATTTACGTTGTTATCATTTTTCTTTGGACAGCTATTTTGCTTTACCTGATTTTAGGAGGAGCAGATTTTGGTGCCGGTATGTTAGAGCTTTTCACCTCAGATGCTAACAAAAACAAAACCCGCAGAACCATGTACCGGGCAATTGGTCCAATTTGGGAAGCCAACCACATGTGGTTAATTATTGCTATCGTGATTTTATTTGTAGGCTTCCCGAAAATATACACTACCATGTCTACTTACATGCATATTCCTTTGGTTTTGATGCTGTTAGGAATTATAGCAAGAGGAACGGCGTTTACTTTTAGGCATTATGACGCCGTGAAAGATGAGATGCAACACATTTACAATAAAATATTTGTTTACTCGAGCTTTATTACACCGTTGTTTTTAGGGATTATTGCTGGAAGCACCGTAACCGAAAAGATAAATCCCAACGCAAATAATTTTTTAGACGCTTACATTTTTAGCTGGGTAAATGGCTTTTCTTTCGCTGTGGGATTGTTTACGGTTGCCATTTGCGGTTTTTTGGCAGCTGTTTTTATTATTGGGCAAACGCCAGAAATTTCAGAAAGGCAAAGGTTCATCAAAAAAGCAAAAGCGTTTAATATTATAGCCGTTATATGTGGTGGAGTAGTTTTTGTTATGTCAGTCATCGAAAAAATACCGCTTGCAACTTGGGTTTTCGATAACTGGCCCGGAATAATTGCTTTTACGCTGGCAACTATTTCTGTAGTTATTCTTTGGATGATTTGGAACACGGAGTACACCAATATCATGCGTTTTTTGGCCGGATTTCAAGTAACAATGATTTTGTTTATCACCACTTGGAAACATTATCCGAATATTATCCTATTGAAAGGAGGCGCCACGCTTTCTTTATTAGAAGAACAAGGAAACCACAAAACCATTGAAGCTTTAGGCTGGGCTTTACTAATTGGCAGTGTTTTTCTTTTACCAACGTTAGTTTATCTTATTTATAGTTTTCAGAAAAAGCAGGTTAAGGAATAAAGAGCAAAGACCGCTACGCTGAAAGACTCAAGACTGATTTTCAATTGGCAGACCAAGGAATAGCAAAGACCGCTACGCTGAAAGATTCAAGACCTTTTTGCTAAAAGATTGATTGCAAATGGAAAAAAGAAAACAATGAATAAACCTATTTATTTTAAAACTTCTCCAACGCCAATCTAATTTTCGAATAAATGTAGTCCAAATCTTCGTCAGAGATGCAGTACGGAGGCATAATGTACAAAATATTCCCTAGTGGCCTCAAAATTATTCCTTCTTTTAAAAAGAAATTATACAGTTTATCTCTAATATCGTTAAAGTAAGAAGTGGCTTCGGTATCCCATTCAAATGCTATGATGGTTCCGGTTTGGCGCACATTTTTTAATTTAGGATGATTTTCAACTTCCAGTTTAAATTGTTGGTGTTTTTGCTGAATACGTTCGATGTTTTTTAACGTTTTGGGTTGGGTAAATAAATCAAAACTTGCGTTAGCAACCGCACAAGCCACCGGATTTGCTGTGAAAGAATGACCGTGAAAAAGGGTTTTCATTTTATCTTCTGATAAAAAAGCATCGTAAATTTCCGCAGTGCATGAAGTAATGCCCAAAGCCATGGTTCCGCCGGTTAAACCTTTAGAAAAACACATGATATCCGCATCAGCTTTAACATGGTCAAGCGCAAAAAACTTACCCGTACGCCCGAATCCGGTCATCACTTCATCGGCAATAGTGAGTACTTTTTCGTTTTGGCAATGCACCATCAGCTCATTTAAAAGTTCCGCATCGTACATTAACATTCCGCCAGAACCTAAAATCAACGGTTCAAAAATAAAACAAGCTAAACTAGATTTGAGATTTGAGATTTGAGATTTGAGACCTTGTATATTATCTTTTGTAGGTAAATCAATAAATTCCACATCAAACAATAAACCATCAAAAGGCGCTGTCCAGGCACTTCTTCCGCTTACTGCCATCGCACCAAAAGTATCACCGTGATAAGCGTTTTTAAAAGCCAGAACTTTTTGACGCTGCTCTCCTTTGTTAAACCAATATTGCAGGCACATTTTTAGCGCAACTTCAACCGCTGTTGAACCATTATCAGAATAAAATATCTTTTTCTGATTCTGTGGGATAATGCTCAATAAATTTTCAGCTAATTTTATAGCTTGCGGATGTGTAAAACCTGCGAAAATAACATGTTCCAACTCTTGCAACTGCTCAAAAGCTTTTTGTGCAATGTACGGATGGCTATGCCCGTGTATATTTACCCACCAAGATGAAACGGCATCAATCAGTTTTTCGCCTTTTTCGGTAAACAAATAAGCGCCCTCGCCTTTTACAACCGGAATTAACTGCGCCGTTTTCATTTGTGTATATGGATGCCAAATTTTATCTAAATCTCTCGCAACTAAATCGTTCATAAAAATTTCTCTTTTATTAGTTTAACAATATGTTTATCAACCGGGAAAGTGACGGAATCTTCATTTAAATTGGCGATGTTAACCATTCGGAAACATTGTTTGCTTTGTCCCTCCTGCCCTTCAAAATCATATTCGCAACTGGCTAGTTTAAAATCAAAATCATGAAGTGGTTTTACTAAATAATACACAGAAATCAATTGTCCGCCACCAAAAGCCGATGCAACAAAAAAATCTGTTGTATAAAAATGGTTTATAACCTCAACTTGTAGATTGCATTCTTCCAAAAATTCACGCTTTAAGGCATCAGCTAAACCTTCTCCAAATTCTAATCCTCCGCCGGGGAATTTAATGTAGCGGTATCCGCGTTCTTCTTCATCGCTTACCAATATGTTTTTGTCTTTATCGATTAGTAAGCCGTAAACCCGAACGTTGAAGTGCTTTATTTCGGTCATTCTTCAAAATGTTTTTGATTTTTGGTGATGTTATCTAAGGTCCAAATGATGTTTTTGGTTTGAGGTTCGTAACGCACCGGACAGTTTTTCACATTGCAATAATGGCAACATCGGGGAATGCAAGGATCTGCATGGATAAAAAATTCTGTTTTATCGCCTATATTTTGTCCTACTAAACGATCGATTTCCGAAATTTGATAATGAACTTCATTTAAATCGTAATAATAAGGTAAGGTTACATGGCAATCAATATGTGTTTCTGCTCCGTAACGCTGTGCCCGCAAATTATGCACATCAATCCAGGCGTCTTTACGGTTGTCGTTTAAAAAACCTACCACACTCTCTATAACCTCTTCATCAGACTCGTCCATTAAACCGGCTACAGATTTACGCAACAACCGGTAACCGCTATAAATAATGTAAAAACCCAGTCCAACAGAAATTAAACTATCTAAAACAAAAATGCCAGTTAGGTAAATTAACACTAATCCAATCATCAAACCTAAAGTACTTATTGCATCGGTAATCAGGTGTTTACCATCAGCACTTAAAGTAATTGATTTTAATGATTTTCCTTTTTTTATCAGGTATAAACCTAAAACTGCATTTACAATTCCGGTTACACCGATAATTGCCACACCATCTAAAATTGCTTTTAGCTGTTGCGGATAAAAAATATTATATACAGATTTTGCAACAATGGAGAGTCCGGCCAAAACAATAAGTAAGCCCTCAATAAAAGCCGAAAAAAACTCCACTTTACCATGCCCGTAAGGATGGTTTTGATCTTTAGGTTGCGATGCCAGGTAAATACTGTAAAAAGCAAAGGCACTTGCCAAAACATTTACGATACTTTCTGCCGCATCTGTTAATATAGCGTTAGAGTGTGTAACAAAATAAGCCCCAAACTTCATTAACATTAACAAAATGCTAACAAGTAATGAGCTTAATATAATTTTTAATTTTGGTTGCAATTTGTATCCCGATGATTTTGTACGATGATTATTTATTAAGACTACAAACTTATTGAATTTACATTCCTTTACCTCATAAAAACTATTTTTATATATTTGCAACTCAAATAAGACCATGAGTATTTTATCTAATAGAATCAATAATCTGGCAGAAAGCCAGACGATTAAAATGGCCAAACTAGGCCGTGAATTATCTGCAAAAGGAATTAATGTTATTAACCTTAGCTTTGGTGAACCCGATTTTCATACGCCGCAATTTATTAAGGACGCAGCGGTTGAAGCAATGGATAAAAACTTTACGTACTATACGCCAGTTTCTGGTTACCCAGATTTAAGAAAGGCAATTGCAGAGAAGCTTAAAAGAGAAAATAATTTAGATTACAATTTTGATCAGATTGTTGTTTCTACCGGCGCAAAACAAGCTTTAGCTAACGCTTTAATGGTAATGATTAACCCTGGAGAAGAAGTAATTATCCCTACTCCTTATTGGGTTTCATACTCTGAAATGGTGAAATTGGCTGAAGGCGAATCTGTTTTTATTAACGCAACGGCAGAAAACAATTTTAAAATTACTGCCGAAGAGCTAGAAGCAGCAATTACGCCTAAAACCAAAATGTTTATGTTTTCTTCGCCTTGTAACCCTACTGGTAGCGTTTACAGCAGAGAAGAATTAGCCGCTTTGGTTAAAGTTTTTGAAAAACACCCTCAGATTTATATCCTTTCTGATGAGATTTACGAGCACATCAATTTTATTGGAGGCCACGTTTCTATTGCAGAATTTCCTTCAGTAAAAGACAGAACAATTGTTGTAAACGGTTTTTCTAAAGCTTACGCAATGACTGGCTGGAGAATTGGTTACTTAGCCGCACCGAAAGAAATTGCTGATGCTGCTGATAAATTACAGGGTCAAGTTACTTCTGGGTCATGCTCTATCACTCAAAAAGCTGGTTTAGCTGCATTAAACGGTGGTTTAAAAGAAGTTCACGAAATGCGTGACGCATTTTTGAAAAGAAGAGGAATTGTATATGATTTATTAAGCAAAATTGAAGGTGTTAAAGTTAACCTACCTGATGGTGCTTTTTATTTCTTCCCTGATGTTTCTTCTTTCTTTGGAAAATCGGTTGACGGTAAAACACTTAACAATGCAGAAGATATTTCATTGTATTTATTAAATACCGCTCATGTTTCTACCGTTACAGGCGAGGCGTTCGGTAACGAAAAATGTATCAGAATTTCTTACGCAGCATCTGAGGATGAACTTCGTGAAGCTTGCAAACGCATTGCCACCGCTTTAGGCAATTTGAAATAGATATACTGTATTAATTAAACACAGAAAACACATATCAAGAAAGGGGGATTAAAAATCCCCTTTTTTTGTTTTATTATAAATCCAAATTTATGGATTAAAAGTTATTGTAAAGGTGGCCCCTTTGTTTTTTTCGCTGTAAACCTTAATATCTCCTCCTAATTCCGTAATGTGCTTTTTTACTAAAAACAGCCCTAAACCTTTTGAGTCGCTATTTTTATGAAAGGTTTGGTTTAATCCAAATATCCTATCTTTTACTTTCTCTAAATCGAAACCCAATCCATTGTCTGATATGGTTAATTGCTTCCCTCCGTCTGCTGTTAAAAATGATTTTACAACAATATGGGGTTTAAGCTTTTTATTCCGATACTTTATTGAGTTAGTAATTAAGTTGAGGAATATACTTTCTAAGTAGCTTTTGTTAAATTCTAGTTCCGTAAAGCCCGAAAAATCAGTTTCTATAGAAACATGATGTTTATTTATGATTGCACCTATTGAGTTGCAGACCTCGTTAAAACAGGCACTAATATCTAAAGTTTGTATCTGAAGTTTTGCGTTAGTTTCTTTTTTTATCAATTCATTAATATAACTCTCTAAAGTTTCGCTTACCTTTTGGGTAGATTTTCTGATCATATTAATTACATTCAGATTATCTTCATTATAGATCTTGTTATAATCAATCAATTCAAATAAGCCTATTATGTTAGCTATTGGCGATCTTAAATTATGTGATGCCATCCTGGCAAAATGTTCAAGTTCTTTATTGATTTGAGATATTTGGTCAAATAAAAGCTCTTGGTGCCTTTCCATTTTTTTTCGGTGGGTAACCTCTTTTGCTATCGCAAAAACATACTGATTTTCTATTATGGGCATGGATGTCCAAGAGAGCCAGACCTCTTCGCCAGATTTAGTGAGGTAGCGGTTTTCAAAATTTAGTAGCGGTTTACCTTTCAACATCTCTTTCCTCGTTTCATAGGTTGCCTTTTTGTCCTCATCTACCACTAAATCACTGATTTTCATTTTCAGGAGCTCCTCCTCGGTATATCCTAAAACTCTACACACCGACGGATTGATTTTCAGAAAATAACCTTCATAGCTTGCAATACATAGCAAATCTGGGGTGTAATCGAAAAATTTGGATAATAAAGCGTATTCATCGGTTAATAAGGATGTTGAATTTAGAGCATGCATAGCAAAATTTAATTTAGCCTCATTTTTGTCATACTTAATTTCAAAGATAAGCAAGGGTCCACTCCATATAAGCAAGAAGAATTATAGCTCCTATAATTTAAGGAACTATAATTTTACGCTGAATTTCTGGCGGCATTTACAATTCCGTAGAGCGTTCTAAGAATCAATTTATTATAAATTTTTCTTTGTTCTTCGCTTGTGTTTTTATCTAAACAACGAATAATTGCATAACGCTGAATAATCACTAAAGGAAGGGTAATCTTTTCCCTTACCTGAATAGATTGCCTGTCCAGCGGATATTTTTGCATTAAAATTTCAGTGTTGCTTAAATCTAACAATAATTTTTCGGTTAAAACAAATTCAGCTTTTAATTTTTTCCAGAAGTTGCCAAATGTTTCGTCGGTCTCTAAATAGGCAGTTAGCCTAAAATCAGCCTTTGTCATTGACATCATACAGTTGTCCATAACCGCTCTAAAATAACCGTTATTGGCATAAAAATCTTTAACTTCTTGCCACTTACCTTCCTCTCTTATTTTCGCCAGTGCGGTACCAACGCCATAAAATCCAGGAATGTTTTGTTTCAGTTGACTCCAAGAGGTAACAAAACTAATGGCTCTTAAATCTTCTAGTTTAAGTTCAGCATCCGAATTTCTTTTCACCGGACGGCTACTGATATTTATCTGCGAAAGCATTTTAAGCGGACTTTGAACTTCTAAGAATTTCAAAAACAACGGGTCTCGCCTCAGTTCCATAAAAGCATCGTAACTAGTATCGGCTATATTGCTAAAAAGCTCTTTTTCCGGCTCGCCCATGGTATCGGTTTCCTTTTTGTTTAATGCAGAGGATATACCGGCATTAATCAGTTGCTCCATATTGTTTCTGGAGCTTTCAAAAGTACCAAAATGAGAGCTGATGGTTTGGCCTTGTACTGTAACCTGGATTTGCTTATTTGCTACATCCTTACCAAAGGAAGCATAAAATTTATGTGTTTTACCTCCACCTCTTGCCGGTGGGCCGCCTCTCCCATCAAAGAATGCTAAATCAATTCCGTTCTTTCTTGAAACCGAGGTTAACCTATATTTTGCATAATATAATGACCAGTTGGCCATTAAATAGCCACCATCTTTTGTACTATCAGAAAAACCTAGCATTACTACTTGACGGGTTTTACGACGTTCTAGATGTTTTTGATAAACCGGGTGGCTGTAAAGAATTTGCATTACAACGTCCGCGTCTTTTAAATCATCAATGGTTTCAAAAAGAGGCACAAAATCAATATCTAATTCATCCATTTTCCAACCGCTCCATAAAAACAGTTGCATTAGCTGTAAAATATCGGATGCTTTTTGGCAGTTACTGATGATGAATCTGTGACAGGCCCTTTTTCCTTGATGTTTTTGGATGTCTTTTATGAGTCTAATAACATCTAGGCTATCTTTGCTCAATTCGGCAAAAGAACCGTAATTCTCTAAGCTTAGCTCATTTAGAGGAATTGCTTTTATCTTTTCTTCTTCAGACAAATCCATGTAATTTGCCGGAATTGTGCCTTTTACCGGTGCGGTTTGGATACATTCAGAAAATAAGGTACGCAAAACACGGCTATCCTGCCTGATATCAAGCGAAGCAAAATGACAACCGAACAATTTAACTTTCCATATCAAATCATCAACAACGCTCGTAAATAAACCATCGTGATAATCTTTTAAAACACGTTTTATGTTTCTTAAATTGTCTAATAAATCCTCTTTAACGTTTTTTACGTCGCCGTTGGATTCAAAAGCATTGTCATAAATCAGTTTCTCCAGCACATCCATGTACTTTTCAACTCCATTGAAAGTTATGCGACGTTTCATGTTTCTGAAATCTCGATAATAGCATCTGAACAGTGCTTGTCTCAAGAAAAAGGAGACTTTTTTGGTAGTTTCTGTAGTAACGTAAGGGTTTCCGTCTCTATCACCCCCAGGCCAAAAACCCAGTTCAATTAAACTGTGATTCCCTAAATCCAGTTTAAATACGTCTTCTAGATTTTTATGAACGTTGGAGGCTGTTTGGTAGAAAATATTTTCTAGATACCAAGTTAAGCTGACGGCTTCATCAACCGGCGTAGGTTTTTCTTTTTTAAAGAAAGGGGTTTTGCCCAATTGCTTTAATAAAAGATTGATGGCATTAACATCATTTTCTTTGATAGCATCTGTTAAATCCGTCATAATGCCCAAAATTGGACCCGGATAGAACTGCGTAGGATGCGCTGTTAAAACCAATCTCAATTTAAACTCGGCCAAAGCTTCCTGGATATCTTTGTAAAGACCTTCATCTTCGGTAGCTTTATTCATCAAAGTATTTAGAGATGTAGCTTCGTCCAAGTCACTTATTTTAGAAAAAGCAGCGTCTTCAACGGCGTCAAAAAGCACAACTTGTCTTTCAATGTATTGTATAAATCTGAAAAGTAAATCAAATATTTCTTTTTGATCGGTAATTTCAACCTGTTTTGCAAAAAAAGACTCGATAATTTCGTCAGGTCTTAGGCTTTTTTCTGTTCCTTCTTCGCAATATTTAAAGAAATAAGGCAAAGCCAAACCCGTGTTTTTCACACTGTAGAATGGTAACGTAAGGAATAGACTGTTATAAAGTTCGAATTTTGTAGTGACTTCGTTTTTAAAGACTGTTTCTTTTGACCGTAGCGGTGTATTTAGTTTCAACATGATGCCTGAAAATTACGTTAAACTTTGTTGTTACACAAATAAATGCCGAAAAAATACTAAAAAAGGTTTCTGTCTATTTACGTGTTTTAAGAAGAATATAGCTTGATTTTATATAAAAAGAAAAGTTTGAAAGTCTGTTTTTCAGCCAAAAAAGTGACAAAAACATCAAATTATAAAAATTAATATTCTGATGATTAATCGGTTACAGCCGTTATTTAGTTTTTTATTAAAATAAATTTGCCATAATGATTCGCTTTTGTACTTTTGCCCTCGGAGAGCTGGCAGAGTGGTCGATTGCGGCAGTCTTGAAAACTGTTGACTGTAACAGGTCCGGGGGTTCGAATCCCTCGCTCTCCGCCAAAATGAATGTCAAAAAGTATTAAAAGCCTGCAAATCAGATGATTGCAGGCTTTTTTATTTTACAAAAACAGGCAAAATATTCAAAAATTCACAGTATGAAGTGGAGTAAATCGAGAGTAAAGTCACTCGAGCAAAAAGACTCCACCTAAACGATGTAAAATTTTGATAATCAACTTGTTCATTCATTAAACATCTTGATTTTGGTTAGCTGTAAAAGTAATTTTGTTTAACTTTTTAAAGCTAAAGTCATGAGTAATTTAATTCAATTGTATTTCCACCTAAAGGCTTCAAAAAATCACACCGCTGGACCTATCCCTATTTACGCCAGAATATCTCTCAAGGGAAAACGGACAGAAATTTCATTAAACCGGAAGTGCGAGGCAGAAAGATGGTGCAGAAAATCTGAACGGGTTAGTGGAAATCGCGAAGCGGTAAGAAATCTGAACAAGTTTATCGAGCAATTCCAGATCAAAGTTTATGATGCCCAAGAGTTTCTGCAAAGAAATTCAGAGGAAGTCACTGTAGAGGCCGTCCGCGATCATATCTTAGGAAAGAAAGAATCTGTAAAGACGATTATTGGAGTGTTTGAAGATCATAACAAAAAAATAGAGGCTTTGGTGGGAAAGGAATTTGCTGAAGGAACATTAGAACGTTACAGAACCTCACTTAAACACACCAGAGATTTTATCAACTGGAAATACAAGGTCAGCGATCTTGATATCAGGAAAATAGACCACGAGTTTGTAACCGAATACGAATTTTACCTTCGTACTGTCCGTAACTGTGCAAATAATTCGGCAGTTAAATACATCAAAAACTTCGGAAAAATTGTGAGGATTTGTTTATCCAACGGCTGGATTACGATTAACCCGATGGTAAATTACAAAGCCAAGGTAAAGAAAGTGGATCGCGTTTTCTTATCTGCCGATGAGTTAGAAATGCTGGCGACGAAAGAATTTTCTATCGAGAGAATTGCACAAGTAAGGGATATATTTCTGTTCTCTTGTTATACAGGCTTGGCTTATGTAGATGTTAAAAAATTAAAAGCAAGTGAAATTGTAAAAGGTGTAGATGGGGAGCTGTGGATTTCCACAAAACGTCAGAAAACTGATATTGCATCAAGGATTCCGCTGTTGCCCCCAGCGCAGAGGGTGATAGAGAAATATAAGGATCATCCAAAGTGCTTAGTTGATGACATCTTGCTTCCTGTTTTAAGTAACCAAAAGATGAACGCTTATTTAAAGGAGATAGCCGATTTCTGCGGTATACAGAAAGAACTGACTTATCATATCGCTAGGCATACTTTTGCGACGACAGTTACGCTGATGAACAAAGTGCCGATCGAAACAGTTTCGAAAATGTTGGGGCACACCAGTATAAAAATGACCCAACACTATGCTAAGATATTGGATCTTAAAATTGGCGAGGATATGGCGCATTTGAGGAAGAAATTTTCTTGATGTAAACTTGAGCTTGAGAGGGCAAAACTTAGTTGAAAAGGAATGACGAGATGTCGTTCCTTTTCTTGTCTTAACTTTTTAAAGCTTAAAAGCACCTGCCATCAAAATTTGCTCTGCTCTTGATATTCCTATTTCATCAGCAAAAATTTTCCATTTCGTAACTACGCTGTTTAGTTCATCTAAAATGAAGTTCATTTCTTTTTCAGACAATTTAAAATACGAGCCCACGCTTTTGGCTAGCTCAAAATCGAGAGCGTTATTTTCTGTATCGATATTTAAAGCAAGACCATTTTTATCAATAGACGGGTTGATGTCAAAAGCAGGCGATAACCTCCAACCTGCGCTAGTCAAAATAAATCCGTGATTACGTAAGTGATCATCTGTATTGGATATCATGATGTTAAACGCCATTCTCCTCCATAGCTGATGAAGATCTTCGCTTATGTTTGCTCCCGAAAACTGGATAAACTCTGCTATATCTAAGTATGACGGGGTTTCGTCCCGAATTAAATCTTCATTCTTGCCAGTCATGGTCATTGCAGAAGCAAAGTGAATGCGTTCTTGCCCTTCTCTATCAAAGCGTTTTGTAAAAAATGTATCGAATCTACCGGCAATTTTTTCCAGCTTAGAATCCGCCATTTCAATACCAGCTTCCGATGCTAATCGCCAAGCTAAAAACTCCCACGCACCTTTATTAATTGTATCATTTTTGGACGGGAATTTAGCAATCCATGGCTGACCATCGTCATCCAGAATATTAGCTTTTGGCCTAGCGCCACCCAAAGAAGAACCTGGCGCCATTAACATGGTTAACCATTTTTTCACCTCGTCGCTGTCTTCATTAGATTCGATTAAGGAAGCGCCATATTGCAACTCTCTAATATTTGCCCATGGTGGCGTAGGAGAAATAGCATCATTGTCTAAAAACATTCCGTTGGGATCTGTTTTGAATCTTAAAGCTCCCATACGACTCAAATCGTGTACCCCTAGCAGAAAATCAATATCGTATAAAACAGGAGCAGTTTTTCCCTGCTGTACTGCATTTATTGAAGCTCTTCTTTTCATCAAAGTTCTTCCCCAATTATCGGGCATGGAATCTAAGAAAACTCCAAAATTTTCTTTCCCATTTGGATATTGCTGTCCGCTGTACCATGCAATATCCGGATCGAGTAATAGCTGTTCTTCCGAACTTATCCAATTTTTATCATAAGCAAAGCTAAAAGCCTTTCTCCCTTTTGCCTGTTGGGCGGATAAAATACCAACACATTTAGGCGAAGGCATTCCTTTCCAATCGGCGTAAACCCATATATCAGTTTTGTCTGCCATTATTTACCAATCATTTCTAAATCCTGCAACTTTCTTCCCATCTCATCATCTGATGCCAATACCAAGAAATCGTCCTGCAAGCCCAGCACTCTCAAAACATTAAAATAGGCACCCATGGAAACACTAGGATTACCTTTTTCGATGTGATAAAGAGTCGTACGGTCTATATTTGCTCTTTCTGCAACCTGTATAGCGGTTAACTTCCGCCGTTTCCTAGCCAGCTTGATATTCTCGCCCATCTGTTCCAATATTTTCTGAAACTTAGGAAACAAAATTTGCTTTTTAGATTTCATAACGTTGTTTATTATCAACAAATATAATTTAAATGATGATAATAAACAACATATAGATGATTTTCTACTTTAAGGGGATTATTATAATTATTATGGACTTGCTGTTATTTCTCAATTCGCGAATCGACGAATTGAGAAATAACCGTCATATTTGAATATGAAATTCATCAAGGGATGCGCCCACATGACATTGTTGTACTGTTAAAGGGCATCTGTTTAGAGAATAGCTGGATGAATAAAGATTTAGCCTCTGCTCTGTTTATCAGTAACTCCGAAATTAGCGAATCGCTAAACCGTTCAAAAATAGCGGGACTAATTTTCCACACAAAAAGAAAGTTTTTAGAAATGCACTGCTCAATTTCATTGAAAATGGACTTCCGTACGTATTTCCTGCGGAAGCGGGTGCTTTACCAAAAGGCTTCGCAACTGCACATAGCGCACCGATATTGAAGGATTTATTTCCATTCAAAGAAATATATGTATGGCCTTCCGCAGTAGGCAACACAAAAGGGCAAAGTATAAGTCCGCTTTATGCAAACCAAATAAAGGCGGTACAAAAAGACGAAAAATTATATGCAATGTTATCTTTATTGGATGCTATCCGTTTGGGACGGCCACGAGAACAGCAAAAAACTTTAGAAATTTTAAAACAATTATTTAAAAATGTCAATGCACCGGAACTTAATCCGAATTAGAGCCGTTAACGAACTCAAAGATCTAGGTCAGGAGTTTGTGTTTGTTAGTGGAGCAACAGTTTAATTATATGCTACGGAACCAGCACTAACAGCGGAAAAAAATTATATGTTTTGGTTGAGTTGGCTAGTTTGTAATGATTACAGTCAGCTTGATGAAAATTGATGTTGTTAGGGTCGGATTCCAACTAACTCAGGTTAAGCATGAACGATTTTCTTAATGCACTTATTTCTTTTAAATAAATTCTTAATTTTAGTTGAGTTGCATAAAAGAACCATTAAAAAAAGTTAAATCAACCCTTCATCTTTAAAAGAATTAATATACTTCAGGTGTAATCATCAATACTCTTTGGGCATTAGTATTGTTTTAAGACATACTAATATTTTCCTAAAAACCTATCGTAAAGCGATGCAAGCCGTCAGCATAATTATAGGATAAACTTTGTTGGTGTAAAGAAGTTATTTTCGATGATATAGATAGTCCTAAGCCGTTACCGGTTTTTGCCAGGTCATGTTTAGAAAATCGTCTGAACAACTGCGAAGCATCAAAGGAATGCGGATTTCCGGAATTAATAAACTGCAACGATTTCTCATTTAAAACAATCTCAATATTTGAGGCATCTTTAGAATAGCTAATCGCATTAACCAATAAGTTTCTGATCAATTGATTATAAAGAAGTTTATTCCCTAATAAAGTTACCTTAGCGTTTATTTTAAACTTGATAGTTATTGATGTCGGTTCACTTAAAAACGAAAGTTCAGAAATGCTTTGCTCCACAAGTTCGATTACGCTAAACTCCTCGTCAAGCTGATACTGCCCATTATCCATCTTAACCAATAGAAGAAGGTTGATATTAAGCTTCTCCATCCCCGAAAGGGCTTTGTTCATCTCATCAATCAACAAACTTTGTTCTTCTGAAAGCGTTTCTTGTTGCAGAAACAGCTCTAACTTGCTCTTGATAATCGCTAAAGGAGTCTGCAATTCATGAGAGGCATTCTCAGTGAATTCTTTTTGTGCTATATAGGCTTCTCTAGATCTATGGGTCAAATCATTTATAGATGCTGTCAATTCATTAAACTCAGTAATCTTCAATTTCGTGTCCCAAGCTTTATCGCCTTTATCCAAATCATATATTGTAAGGTAATCCAAGACAGCTCTAAACGGTGTCCATATTTTTTTACTGATGTAATGATTGATGTAAAGTGAACCAGCGGTAAGAAATATAAGCAAGGTAACCAAGAGGCCTAAAACTGCCTGAATTAAATCATCTTTTTCTATCAGGGATGATTTGAATGCGATAATGTACTCCCTATTTAGCAGTAATACCTTTTTCTCTAATACCCTATATTGTTCGAACTCATGGTTGGTTTTACTGTATTCTTCTACAGTATAAGGCTTTTTAGGGCTGATTTTATCGGTTGCAGGAGAAATGACAACGTCCCAATCCAAATCTTTCCATAGAATCAAATCCTCTTCAGAATCTATATGATTGGTATATTCTGGAAGCAATGTTGCTTGTTGCTCTAAAGACTCGTCAACGGAGTGTATAAATAATTGGTTTAAAACCACGTAGAATATTGGGATACTCAGCAATACCAGAATGATTGAAAACGTGAGGGATTTTTGAGCGCTATAATTTAGTAATTTCATGATTCGAGTTTGTAGCCTACCCCATATACGGTTTTTAAATGAGCACCACTATCGCCCAGTTTCTTTTTCAAATTTTTAATATGTGCATAAATTACATCAAAGTTATCGAGAAATATCGCTGACTCGCCAGAAATATGTTCGGCAATTGCATTTTTTGAAATTACTCGTCCTTTATTGGTTACCAAAAACAGATATAGTTCAAACTCTGTCTTCGTTAGTTCAATTATTTCTCCTTTAACATGAAAACTTTTTGCCTGTATATCTAATGCAGTATCCTTATAAATAACAACATGCTGACCGCTAAATCTACTTCTTCTAATCAATGACTGCATCCGAGCACCCAGTTCTGCCAAATGAAACGGTTTTGATAAATAGTCGTCGGCACCTAAATTAAGTAAGAAAATCCGATCCTCTATAGAGTTTTTAGCGGAAATAATAATTACACCATCCATTTTACCTAATTTTTTCAAATACGCTAATAAATGCAAGCCGTTACCGTCAGGAAGCATAATATCCAGTAAAATGCAGTCGTATTCAAACAAAGAAATCTTTTGTTTTGCCGAAATAAAATCAAAAGCAGTTTCGCATAAATAGTTTTCTTTCGAGAGATAAGACACCATGCTGTCAGATAATGGTTTTTCATCTTCTATGATTAATATTTTCATGCCTCTTCAATTCTTGGTTTAATCATATTCAGTAGAGTTGGCAATACAATCAACAATAAAGGCAAGGCTACCACAAAACCACCTATCACTGCAATGGCTAAAGGCTGATGCAATTGTGCGCCAGTTCCAATTCCCAGTGCCAAAGGCGATAACGCAATAATTGCTCCTAAGGCTGTCATTAATTTTGGTCTTAACCGAGTACTGATGGCATAAATGACCGCTTTTTCCTGCTCCATCAGTAAAAGTGCATCAGAATATTGGAGGTAAGTAAAAATGGCATTTTCACCAATAATTCCTACCATCATAATCAGCCCGGTATAACTGCCCACATTTAAGGGTGTGTTGGTTAAAAACAAAAAGATATAACTCCCCGATATTCCCAATACCGCAACCAGTAAAATAATTCCCGCCACTCTAATGTCCCTGAAAAGGAAAAGCATGACCGAAAAAACCAGTAAACTGGACAAGCAAAGAATCAGTAAAAGTTCTTTAAATGATTGTTGCTGATCTGCATAAGCACCGCCATAACTAATGCTGTATCCTTTTTCTAGCGCAACTTCACTTTTTATTTTCTGCTGAATTTCTGAAATGGTGCTACCTAAATCGCGGTTATCTAAACGGCTACTTACTACGCCCATGGTTTGCAAATCTTCTCGCTCTAATTCTGCCTCTCCTTTATTTATCCGGATTGTTGCAAATTCAGAAATTGGTTTTAGCGCTCCGTTAGGTAGAAAAATAGACATATTTTGCACATCGTTAAGTCCTTTGCTTGTCTGGGCATTAATAAAACGGATGGGCGTAAGTTGCTGTTTATCGTAAATATTGCCACCGATATTTCCTTCTAGTCCGTTTTGGATTTGGTACTGAAAGTCAGCAGGAGAAATATTGTATTGCGCCAATCTATTAAAATCGGGGAGAATAGTTACCGAAGGACCCGCAATTACCACTCCGTCAAAAACATCGGCAGTACCTTTTACATTTTCAACGATATTGCCAATCTGTTTAGAATAAGCTTGAATTTTTTGTTGATCCGGACCAAAAACCTTGATCTCTATCGGCTGGACAGAACTCATTAAATCGCCTAACATATCCCCAATTACCTGCCCAAAATCTATCCTTAATGCAGGTTGCGAATGTTCTACCTTTTCTCTGATTTCATCAATTACCTCGTCAGTAGCTCTAC
Organism: Pelobium sp.; assembly: GCA_035496935.1. Classification (GTDB taxonomy): domain Bacteria; phylum Bacteroidota; class Bacteroidia; order Sphingobacteriales; family Sphingobacteriaceae; genus Pseudopedobacter. The sequence goes on from DATJED010000023.1 coordinate 549,617, forward strand.
TTCTATCTTTTTTAAGCTGAATCAGATAATCTCCTCTGTTTGGCTCTGTTATAAAAAAACCCATTTGCGTTCCCGTTCTGCGGCTATAAGCTTGAACTTCTGGCACTTTTACAATCAGCTTTTCTACCTCTTTCAGCATCCTGTCGGTTTCGGCTAAAGTTGTGCCCGGTGGCGAATCATAGTCCAAAACGATACTGCCCTCGTCCATTTCCGGTAAAAAGCCGGTTTCCAAATGAGGAAGAATTAAAATAACCGAGGCGACTAAAATCCCCATAAACACAAAACTGATGATGGGTTTACGGATAAAGTAGCCCACCCATTTTCTTTCTCTTACTTCATGCGCATTCTCTTTGGTTTCTCTTTTTTTACCGGTTTTGGTTAACAGCAAATAAACCACGGGCAATAAAATCCAGGTGCTAAAAAACGAACATACCAGCGTGATAATCATCGTATTAGTCATCACTTTAAAATAAGCTCCAGCAACGCCACTCATCAAAATAAAAGGAAGAAAAATAACGATGGTGCTGATGGAAGCACCCACCATTGCTTTAAAAAGATAATTTATAGCTTTATGAACCAACACTTTCGTAGGTTCTTCAGGATGTTCTTCATGCGTCCGGTGAATTTGCTCCACAATCACAATGGCATCATCAATAATTAAACCTATGGCGGCGGCAATTGCGCCTAAAGTCATAATATTAAAGGTTTCTCCTGTAAAATAGAGGACAATCAGCGTAAGCGCTAAAGTTGTTGGGATGGTAATGAGGATGGTTAAACTGGCTTTCCACGATCTTAAAAAAAGAATCGCCACAAAAATGGCCAAAGCCAAGCCAATCCAAAGACTGTCCGTTACACTTTTAACGGCATCGTTCACAAAATCTGCTTGTACATAATAGGGTTTTATGGTTACATCTGGTGGTAAAATTTTTTCCAATTCGGCAACTTTAGTCGTCATCGCTTTAGAAACATCTACCAAATTGGCATTGGGCTGTTTAATTACTGCAATCAATAAACTTTCTTTCCCGTTTGCATTTACCTTAATGTATTCTTTTGCTTCATGCACTTCCACCGTGGCAATATCTTTTAACTGAATTGCCCGCTTTCCGTTGTTGCTCACCACCATATCGCCCAATTGCTTTGCATTGGTAATTTGTGCATCTGTAAGGGTGAGGTATAGCAATCGGTAATCTGCCAAGTAACCGTTTGATTTTACAAAATTGGTTTCATTTAAAGCCTGAGCAATTTTGCTGGGATTAAGCCCCAGTTTGCTCATTTTATCGGGATTAAGGATTGCCCAATACTCTTTAGATTTTCCGCCAATAATGCGGATGTCGCTGGTTCCTTCTACTTGTGATAAAAAGGGTTTAATGGTGTATAAAGCCAGCTGTTTCATCTCTATTGGCGAACGCTTTTTACTATTTAAAGAATAACCGATGATGGGCAAAATGGATGGATTCATCTTCTCCACCACAATATTTACATCCGCCGGCAATGAATTTCTGATTTGGTTAACGCGGGATTCTATCTGTTGTTGACTTAAATTGATGTCGGCTTTCCAATCTATAAAGGCAGAAATTTCGCAACTTCCACGGGTGGTGGTGCTCCTTATTTTTATTAAATCGGGCACTTGCTTAATGGCGTTTTCTAAAGGGCGAGTAACGGCAACCGTCATCTGGCTTACCGGTTGTTGACCTGCATCTGCTATAATTTTGATTTTAGGGAAGGTAATTTCCGGAAAAAGTGCGGTTTGCATTTTTTGGAAAGAGAAAACTCCGCCAACCAAAATAAGTAAAGCCAACACTAATAATGGATTTTTATATTGATGAAAAAAGGATTGCTTCATCTTTTAATGTTTAATTTTCACAAAAGCCGTGTCTGTCAAACCGTAATTGCCGGTCAATAATATTTTTTCTGAACCGGTGAATTTGGGCGATAAAATCTCTATTCTTTTATCATTTTCAATCCCTTTTTTTACCGGAATTTTCACAGCGGTACTGTCGTCAATCATTTTCATTACCCAAAATTGTTGCTGACTTTCATCGGATAGTACACTTTCTTTAGGTAACGACGGAAATGAAGATGTACTTTTTGTGAGGAAGATATTGGCGATTAAATTTTCGGGTAAAGAAATCTGAGACGAAACTTTTATCAGTACTTGTTGCGTTTGTGTAACAGAATCTAAAGCGGGCATAATTTGAACAACAAAGCCAGCGATATTTCGGCCATCAGGCAGATGAATATTTACATTTTTATTTTTCGCCAAAAGCTGATTGTACTCATAAGGAAGATTCATTAAAAAACCAAAGCTACTTTTATCGGTTAACATTGCCAGTTGTTCGCCATCCTGTACATAATCGCCACTTTGGTGGTTAAGTTGTGAAATAAAACCACTTACTGGACTTCTAACCTTGTTTAACCCCGAAAAATTAAACGAAGAATCTAGCTTGTTAATGGTGTTACCCAAGCTCTGGGCTTCCTTTGTTTTTAAAATAAACAATGTGCTTCCTTTGTCTACCGCTTGCCCCAATTTAACAGAAGAAGATTGGATATAGCCATTAATGGGAGCTTTGATCCCCACTTTTAAAAGATAAGTTGAAGTTGCACTCAATGAAATTTCCTCATTTAAAGCAACATTCTCCGGCGACGTAACGGTTGCAGGTGTTACAATTTTATCTTCAGTAGTGGCTACCTTTTCTGAACCTCCGCAGGAAGAGAGCACTAGAACAGAAAGAGCCAAAATGGATAATATTTTCATATTTAATTGATGGTAAAATAATGTAGCTGGTTGATGATTTGGAGCTGGTTAATTTTATTTTGAACGATGCTTGTTCGTAAGTTTTGGTAATCTTTAACCGATAATAAAAAATCGGTAATGCGCACATCACCCGTACTTAGTTGCAGTGCGTTCGCATTAATTAACGTTTGCGAATAATTCAATTGTTTGTTTGCTTTGGCAATAAGCTCGTTATACTGCACAATCATTTTTTGCAATTGCCTTTTTTGCAGTTGATATTGCGACTGATAAAAATCCCGATAACGGTTTTGCGATTGTTGTTTAAGATTGATTTGGCTGATGTTTAGTTTTCTTAAACCACCATCGTATATAGGGATAGAAAGGTTTAGTCCAATAGAAACGCCAAAGTTTTTATAAGCTTGCGCTGGAAGCGAAGACTGATAACCTGCATCCGTAAAAATATTAAGCTTCGGTTTATAATTTAATGCGACCTGATTTAAAGCGTTTAAAGTCCTTAGACTGTCGATACTGTATTTTTGATAGAGAAGACTATTCTGAAAATCAGGGATATTAATGTTTTGCAAAGGAACTGGCAAAAGTGTTTGGGAGCTGGTATCAGTAATACCACATAGATAATTTAATGCCGCAAAATCGTTTTTAAACTGATTTTGGTTTTGGAGAACAGTGAGCTGTTGTTGCTCTAAATTAACTTTAAACGCCAGATATTCGGTTTGTTTAAAAACCGAAGCTTGAGTCAGTCTTTTTAATAAGGTATCCTGCTTTTGTAAAAGTGCCAGAGTTTCTTTGGAGAGTTCAAATAATTGCTGATTGCCCCAAGTGGTAATATATTGAGCGGATATACTCTTCTCCAGATCAAGAATGCTCAAAGATCTTTGGTTCCCTAAACTGTCCCGGTTCAGTTGTAATCCTTTTATCAAAGTTTTTAACCTTGCCGAAGTAGTAATTTCTTTGCTAACCGTAATTAAACCACTTACTAATTGTCCGTTTGTAATAGCCGGATCATACCCAAAGCCTCTAATTACAGGAGCGTATAAAAGGTTTGATGAGGCATTTACCTGAGGTGAAAGTCCTGCTCTGATTTTCAAACTATCCAATGATAGTAAACTCAATTGGTTTTGAAAATCGTTTAATAAAGGACTGTTAGTTTTTGCCTGCTCTAAAAAGTATGGTAAGTCTTTTTGTTGCGCATAGGAACTTATACTATAGAATATGCTACAGGTAATCGCAAAACAAGCGTAAAACAGTTTAATAGATTTCATAAATTACACAAAAGTTTTTTTATACTGAGCGCTAAACTGCTTTCGAAACTCAAGCTTATCGTAATTCCTTCAAAAATTAAGCACCGCACTCCATCATCCCAATGTTCAACTCCTTAAATTTCTGCAATACATTTTTTCCATATTCAGTGAAGTACTGATGATTTCGCAATAAACCGCAATTCTGCCGACGCCATTCCTCATCGGTGTAAAACCTGCCCAAACAAAGCTCCCACTCTTTCCTAAGTTTTTGCTCATGCAAATCATAATCTGTTCTGGCAAAGTGGAAAAAATCTGCATCACACAAAACTTCGGCTTCCAAAGTTTTCGGTTCTTGCGGATACTGGGTTGCTTTAATGCAATCTGTTATTTCGCAGATTAATTGCTCAGGAACATTCATTTTCCTCAAAAAATCCGTTGCAATTTTGCAACTCTCCTCTTCATGTCCGGCATACGCAGAACTATAGCCACAGTCATGAAACCAAGCCGCCAGCAACACCACCTCTTTTTTAAGTTTCGGGTAAGTGGAACGCCTGCACAGTTCCTCGGCAGAAAAAACCACCTCCTTTGTGTGTGAGTAGTTGTGAAATACAAGGTTGAGAGATAGCTCCTTTTTGATATAATTTGACACGAACTCGCCGGTTGATTCAATTATTGATTTAAGTGCCGTCATTATCTTTTTAGCTTAATGTAAAGCAACAATCTGAAGAGAATCTGAATTTGTATGATTTTTACCAATTTTGAAAAGCCAAACTAAAAAGGCTGTATATTAGCCTTAAACATTTACGTATGTGGTGGATATATGCTTTATTGGCAGCGGTTTTTGCTTCGCTCACGGCCATTTTCGCTAAAATTGGCGTAAGTGGTGTAAACTCAGATTTGGCTACTGCCATCAGAACAATCATCATCCTGGTTCTGGCTTGGGCAATTGTTTTAGCTAGAGGCGAGTGGAAAGGCGTTGCAGTGCTGTCAAAGTATAATATGTTATTTCTTGTACTTTCCGGATTGGCTACTGGCCTCTCTTGGATATTTTACTTTAAAGCATTACAACTTGGGGATGTGTCAAAAGTTGCCCCCGTTGATAAGCTGAGTGTAGCATTGACCATTGCATTATCTGTCCTGTTTTTAAATGAAAGCCTGACTTTAAAAACCGCTGTTGGTGCAATATTTATTGTAGCTGGAACATTGGTGATTGTTCTCTGATCTTTCATACTTGATTAATTCTTTTTTTAAGATGATCTTAACCTTTAAATCAAAATTTATTCAGAATTGGCCATTTAATTACAGAAAAATAGAGTTGCAATAAACAGAATTAAATGAGAACTTCTGGTAAAAAACATGCTGTTGAAACGCTTGCTGTTATCACTGTTGGCTTCGTTATTCTTAGCATTCTCGTTTTAGTTTTCCCTCACTCGCGGCTCGATTCTGAGTTTTCCGAAGAAATACAGGAACACCATAACTCTTTTGTAGATTTTATGATGAAGTTCATTAGTTGGTTTGTGTATATATGGACATCCGTTGGTCTAGTTCTACTAACTGCACTTATAATCTTCCTGAAGAAAAAGTACCGCGAAGGTATTTTTTGCCTTTCAACATTATTAATAGGAGTCGTGAACTATACGATAAAAATATTAATCAACAGGTCAAGGCCGAGCCATGATTTAGTAAGGGTTATTGTTGATGTTCAACATCAAAGTTTCCCCAGCGGTCATGTTTCTTTTTATATTTTGTTTTTTGGATTTATAGCGTTTTTATTTTATCATAAAAAATGGCTTGCGCCTCGTTTTAGATACACGATAATTACCTGCTGTGTCGGTCTGATTTTAACCGTTCCCATTTCTAGAATTTATTTAGGTGCACATTGGTTTACTGATGTTTTAGGAGGTTTCCTTTTGGGAAATATTTGTCTTGGTTGCTTGCTTTTGTTGTATCTTAAAGACGAAAACACTATAACTTTACAATCATCAAACAGATAAGTCCTTATTGCTTTATACGATTTATCTTAAACTTGGGATCTAAAGTTAAATCCAAAAAAAATTACAGCGTTAGGGATTGCAGTGGAAATACTTTTTGTTTTCCACAAAAAGATTGAAACGGATAGCCTGACCCGAGCGAAAGCAATCAGGAAACGCCCAAAATATTTTTAGCATATGTAAGTGGTAAAAACACATCTTCCTTTTTTTAAAAAATCAATCAAAAAAATCCTACCGTTCAATTTCTATTCAGAATCCGATGGTAGATTATTTTAAATAAAAAATATAGTTATGAAAAATTCAATGTTAATTACTGTGGCATCCGTAGGATTTGCCTTGAGTGCCTGCGCTCGAGTGAAAGTGCCTGCGGTCGTGAAAAGCAGTTTTCAGAAAGACTATCCCGGTGTAAAAGTAAAATGGGAAAAGGAAGGTACAAACTACGAAGCCGGTTTTACGCAAAAAGGACAAGAAACAAGCGTGGTTTACAGTCCAAATGGAATTTCCACGGAAAAAGAAGTGGAAATTGCAGTTTCCGAATTACCTAAAGCAGTCATAGATTATCTATCTCAAAATTTTAAAGGCACAGAAAATCAAAGAAACAGCAAAAATCACCAAATCAAACGGAGCGGTGCAATATGAGGCAGAAGTTAATGGCAAAGATGTATTATTCAACGCTGAAGGTAAACCCTTAACCCAGAGCAATGCAAAATATTAATTTCTATTAGTGCTGAGACAAAAGGATTTCCATTAGGAGTCCTTTTGCTTTTTAATAGTGTAGGATACTTTAAAGCCGAACAGCGCTAATGTTTACCTTTAAACAGCTTATCATTTAACCAATATGCTGCCTTTGTTGATAAAATACCAATTCCTGCGCCCGCTAATACATCACTAAAATAATGCTTGTTGTTGTACATCCTTAGCGCCCCAGTGGCTGATGCCGCTAAATAGCCTGAATAACTAAAATAAAGGAGAAGAGTTTTGAATTCCTGATGCAATAACTCGGCACCTGCGAAAGCCGTTGCAGTATGGCCAGAAGGAAACGAGTTTCTATCCGTGTCATCCGGCCTTAACTCTCTTACCGTTTTTTTAAGTGCATAAACAGAACCGGCCATCAAAAGTGTTGAAGTTCCAAAAAGAACAAGTGTTTTTTTAAAATTATTAATTCCGGAATTCCCAGAAAGTTTCAATGTAAAAGTAGCTATAAGTGGTGTATATTGAAGATAATCGTCAAAATGAGTTCGAAATGTGGGATGGTGTTCAAGAATTTCTTCTTGAAATTCGTAGTTGATATGCTTTAAAGGATTGGTCTGTGTTGCAACAAAACCGTAGAATGTTAAAGCTAGAGGAGTAAATTTCGAGATGTTGTTACTAAGACCGAGTGCTATCGGTTTCGAAAAATTATAGACATTTGTCTGGGAAACATTCGATAATTTTTCCTGAGAAAAAGTATTGGCACTCAGAGAAAAAAGGAATAAAAATGAGTATGTGATTATTTTAACATTCATATTTAAATTTGAAATGCAATCAAATAAACATCCGAATACTGATTAAATTCTGAATTTAGAAAGTCATCAAAATACTTTTAGTTAACTAGTGAAATGTGTATTCTCTATCTTCTTCCCTACTTTCTAAAAACAACCATAAGCTGAAACTAGTAACAAATATTTTGAGCTGGGGCGAGCTCTAATAAATTAACGTTTTGCTAACTCAAAAAGGGCTACATCAGCCTTTCGCCTTTAAAAGAATAATATTTTTTAATAAGTAGGCTTATTGACTTTAATTTAATCTTTCCTAACAAGTCTAAAGATTCTAATAAGTATCATGATTTACGAAAAATAAAAACACTAAATATGCACATGTATTTCACTGCTTCCAGCGCCCACGACTTCGGAGTTTGGGCGCTATAAAAATCGTTTGTGACACAAACGGACATCTTGCCGATTTCAGGAACAGAGAAATCTCACTTTTTTCACAAGTCCTAAAAGATGGTATTTGAAAGGCCACAATTTAGAAAATCGAAATATAATAATTGGCTGTTGAAACGACAAATTCAAAGCCGTTTCTAAAGAAGCAGATACTAGAAGTTATATAGAATTTAACCTGCATGTCTCACAAACAGTCTCTGTTAATCAGACTCATTCTCTCGAATTTATACTTGACAAAACACCAAAAAATCTGTATTTTTAAGCTTAATTTGCAGTTAACCAAAACACAAGATTTAAAGTGGAGTTCGCCGGGAGTTCAAGGAATAATTAAAATTAACCACCTTATAAACAGGTATTTAACAACAAAGTTCGAATCCCTCGCTCTCCGCTTCAAAGCGTATTAAAACACATTAAAAGCCTGCAAATCAGATGATTGCAGGCTTTTTTTCTTCTAAAGAAACCTTTACAAATAGCAGTCACCATACAGACTACAATAAAAAACACATTTGCTTTAAATGAGATGAATATTTTGAATTATTATTAATCGCCGGACATAAGGTTACTAAATATAATGTAAAAATATCGTGTTACCACGTTTTAAATCGATTTACTTTCCTTATTTAATTATCTTTGTGTACGGAAACACATTTTGTGTATATTCACTAATAATTAGTTACTGTAACGGAAATTTAATTTCTTAGCAATGTCAGACAAAAAAATTACGATACTCTACGTAGATGATGAAGAAAATAATCTTATTTCATTTAAAGCTAATTTTAGAATTAAATATAAAGTTCATATTGCAATTAGCGGAGACGAAGCACTAACGGTTTTAGAGAAATATCCGATTGATGTAATTATTACGGATCAACGGATGCCTAAAATGACCGGTGTGGAGTTTCTTGAAAAAGTACTTGTAAACTATCCTGATCCTATGCGGATACTTTTAACTGGATACGCAGATATGAATGCAGTGGTTGATGCCGTAAATAAAGGTAAAATATTTCACTATTTAACTAAACCCTGGAACGAAGAAGAACTGGATATGACCATTAAGCGAGCATACGAGGTTCTTTTAGAAAAACGTGAAGTTGAAAGCATGAATGAAAAACTAGCCACTTCCAATGACCAATTAGAATTTTTGTTACGTCAAAAATTATTGTCCTAATCTTCCGGTATCATTTGAACAGCCTTAACTAAAGCTTCAAAGGTATAAGGCTTTTTTAGTACGGTTATAACCGATTCACATTCGGAAATTTTACTGACATCTGTTTTATTTAAAGAAGAAGTTATGGGTATAATTTTATAATTATTTTTAATTTCTTCAGATAAATTTTCAAACTCCTCAATAAACTGAAAACCATTCATCACAGGCATCATGATATCTAAAAGCACAACTGTAATAGCATCTGTATTTTTAGTGTTTTTAATGAAATCTAAGGCGGAAAAAGCATTATAAAAAATATTTATATTAATATCCGCCTCTATTTTTTGGATAAGTTTCTCTGCTATATAACAGTCTAATTCTCTATCGTCTATGATAATAAATGATAATTTCATATGCGTTATTTATGAGGTATAACAACGGTAAAAGTAGTTCCCTCGTTTAAAGTGGAATTTACATCAATTGTGCCATTTAACCTTGAAACTGCACTCTTGACATTAAACAACCCTAGGCCTGAACCCGATTCCTGAACATGCGCTCTAAAGAAGAGGTCATAGATTTCACCTATATATTTTTTATCTATACCTGTGCCGTTGTCGGCAACTACTATTGTAGTTGATCCACGGAACACTTCTATGCTTAATGTTACTTTTTTGTAACGTTCGTCCTTTCTCTGATATTTAAAAGCATTGGTTAGCAGGTTATTAATAATTAAGTTAATAGATACCAAATCGTTCCAAAAGGATTCGTCTTGCTTGATATCTATTTTAAAATCTATTTGCGCAGCTTTTGCATAGACCGCAAATATAGCTTCGATTTCTTTTACAACTTCCTTAAAATCAATCGCTATTATTTTCAACTGGCCTCTTTCAAGACTGTAATAATCATGCATGTTTAATATAAAAGTATCTAACTTCAAGACAGATTTATCCATCAAAGCTAAAATCTCTCTGATTTCCTTAATATCATCACTTTTTAACGCAAGATCGATAGCCCCTGAAATTCCAACAAGTGGACCTCTTATATCATGACTTACACTGTAGGCGAATTTATCCAGTTCAACATAAGCTTTTCGTAATTCTTCGTTTTTAATGGCCAACATGGAATTTGCCAAATAAAATTTATTGGACTCTTCAATTGCCGAAATAATATCTGAATCTGCCCAAGGTTTTTTTACATATCTAAAAACATGTCCTCTGTTTATCGACTCTATCACCGACTCAATATCGGTATAAGCTGTTAATAAAATTCTTATTGGATGTGGGTGGATGCTTCTAATTTCTTCGAAAAACTCAACCCCCGTTTTTTCTGGCATTCGCTGGTCACAAAAAACAACTCTTATGTCGGGGTTTTTATCAAGATGGGCTAAGGCCTCATTGTAATTTTGTGCTGTATAAATGATGTAGTCCAACCTTAAAGAAGCCTTAAAGCCAATTAAGTTGTTGGGTTCATCATCGAGATATAGTATTTTAATTTTTTCTGACATGCCGAATAGGCTTTTTAAAAACCTGTCACAATTAATATGTAACAAGTTGTTTTACGCTAAATTGTTTGATGGGTTACAGGGATATGAATAATCATTTCTGTTCCCTTGCCAAGTTCGCTATTAATTAAAATTTCGCCGTTATGATTTTTAATAGTATTATAAGCGATAGACATGCCTAGGCCTGTACCTTCTCCAACATCTTTGGTAGTAAAAAACGGATCAAATATTTTGCTCATAGTTACTTCATCCATACCAGAGCCATTGTCCTTAATACTGATATAAATGTCTTCGCCTTTACTTTGGGTAGTTATTTTGAGCTCTCCCTCGCCACTTTCGCCGTGGACTTGTGTGATGGCATGGATAGCGTTGGAGATGATGTTTAGAAATACTTGGTTTAGTTTTCCGGGATAACACTCGGCAACTGGGATATCCCCGTATTCTTTAAGTAATTTAATTTTGCTACTATTTAGCAAGCTGTTCATGATCACTAAAGTAGAATCGAGACACTCATTTATATCTGCCTTTTTTAAATCATCTTCATCTAAACGAGAAAAAACTTTAAGCCCCTTAACAATTTCTGCTGTTCTGGAGGCTCCTTCATGGATACCTTTAAGAAGATGATCAATCTCTATCTTCAAATAGTCAAAATCTAAATCCTCTTTATAATCTTCAATTTCCTGCAGTTTTTCTTCTTTAGATTTTTCGGACAGCCCGATACTTTCTATGTTTTCTAAAGCTTCTAGTAGCTGGTTTACATCTCTGGTAAGTGGGGAAACATTGGAAGTCACAAAATTAATTGGATTATTGATTTCATGCGCAATTCCTGCCGTTAACTGACCCAAAGACGCCATTTTTTCTGAAGCCACTAACTGGGATTGTGTTTCTTTAAGATCTTGCAACGTATCACTTAACTCGTCATTAGTGGCGACAAGTTCCGTTGTTCTTTCTTGTACCTTTTGTTCCAGAATAACGTTTTGTTCTTTAATAATCCGCTCATTTTCTTGCGCTGCTTCCAGAGCCTCCGCCTGCGAAATTTCTTTTTCTTTTTTAAGGATGTTGATTCTGTCGGCTAGAGCCAAGGAAAGTAAGGTAACTTCAAGCGCTGTCCCAATTTGCATGGTATAGTTTGTATAGAAGTTATACGGCAAGATGCCGAAGTTTCTTAAAATAAACAGAATTAAGCCTACAAAAAAAACACTCCACGCTAAAAGAAAAAATTTAGCAGGTCTGTAACCTTGCAAAGCAATGTTAACTGCTATCAGATAAATAATAAATATGGTACTAACCGCTGCAATATCTATCAATCTATAGCTAACAAGATCTAAATTAATGAGTTTAGCGATTATTGCCCCAGAATATAGTGCAAGAGAAATTCCGAATAAGTGATTTAATTTTGGTGTCCTTTGTTTGGATTGTAAAAAAATCTGGATAAATACAATTCCGAAAATGCCTGCTAAACCTGGAAACACCACAAGGGCTTTATGAAGCAATAAAGGGGAATCACTAAACAAATATTTGAAACTGTAACCTGATAACGTTATTTGTGTAAATAGCGTAAAAAAGGTATATAATACGTAAAACAAATAACTTTTATCCTTGGTAGATATAAAAAGGAATAAATTATAAAAGACCATTACCGACAATATGCCTACCAGTACTCCCCAAAATAAATCATGATTAATATTATAATCGAATATGTTCTGTGAAACCCCAATTAAACACGGTAAAACCATCTGAATGTCACTATTTACTTTAACAAAATAGCTTACAGTACTATCTTTTGGAATGTTTAGATCAAAAATAGGGTTCTGATGTTGGTATTTTCTGCTATCAAAAGAGAAAGTATTAGAAACAATTTCTTTTTTATAGTGTCCGTATTCCAGAAAGAATAGCTCAGCGTGTTCTAACGATGAGTTTTCAATCATTAAAAGAAGATTTTCTCTATCGCTATTATTTTTTACAGAAAACTTTAACCAAAAGTTAGACTTACTCAAAGGCAAGCCAACTGTTTGGGATGTTGATTTAATAAAGTTGTTTGATTTAGCTACCTTATAAATATCTAATTCTTTGGTTTTGTCTTCTAAAACAGAAATAGCCGTTCCGATAAGAATATTATCTTTTTTAAACACAACAGGTTGAGAACCAAAAGTTTTAAAAGATACATTTAAGATGATTACGATTAAAAGGCTGATTTTCATACTTCTTATTTCATCTTAAAAATAATGTATTCTCTATCGGTAACCGAAGTGCCTTGGTTTCAGGCTCTTTTGCAATGGATATTTTAGCTAAAAAAACCTCAGAATGATTTCGATCTAAATTGGTTATTGTTTGGAATTCTTCACGAAGTTGTTTTAATTCATGAATATCTTTTGGGTCTAATTCGGCCCCGTTTCCCTGAAGAATTCTTGAAAATAAATACAAAGGAGAAATTAAAGGGTGTACGGCAATATTTAACTGGGTGGCTTTAAGCCAAAAGCGCTCCATAGCCCTCCCACCCTCAAAAAAATTCCTAAGATTAAACTCAGGTAAGGTAATTAAGCAAAGCGCAGATGCGCCTTCCAGAGTTTTATTTGCTAAAGCATCAAATGCTTTTCCGGCTTCTATTCCTTTTAAGAAATTAATTACCTTATTATCCTTTATCATGCCTAAAGCAGCTAATTGAGCGTTGCTTAAACCCAATGTATTTACATCAATTCCGTCTCTGGAGGTTTCGGCTTCTTCAGGTGTCCATCTCATTTCTCTTTTAACAAAATCATGATGACCATTGGGATTCATTAGCCTTATTCTATCGCAAATACCTATGATTTTAGCAAACATTTTCAGCTGTTTCTCCTCTGTGAAATATTTAAAGTTAACGTTTGGGATAGTTTGTGTAATAACCTTTAATTCCTCAATAGCCGTTGCCGGTAGAGGACGATTTAATGAAGGATTCCTATTAGTATGTCTTTTAAAAATTTGTCGTCCTAAGCTTTGGATTTCTGGTTTTATTGCTTTTAATTTTTCAAATGATATAACGGTTACAAGTTTTTCCTCGTTTTTTAACGGTAAAAATTCATAAGTTGCAGCTAAACCTTTTTCCAAAGCTTTAATGTAAAGGTTTTCAAATGCCGCTCCAAAAGAAATAAAAGAGGCGGTTTTTTTGAAATCTCCAAAGGAAAAAGATCGGCTCTCTTCGTGGAAAAGAAATAAATGATTGTTTTTTAACAACCATTTCCACGGTTGGTCGTTACCGGTAGATGGCGCAGCATTTGCTGCAGATATTAGTTCTGTAACTGTATGTTTATCAATATAAAAGTCAGATTCAGTAGTTTTGTACGCCTCCGCAATATTATCCATTTCTTCAACCGTAAGCGGCGTATGAGGATTTTGTGCAATATTCCTATTCTCTTTGTTATCCGTCTTGTCACTAACAAGCTCCTCCAAGTCAATATAGTATCTTCCGGAAGAAGTGTATTGGTTTAATAAAATCCTCCTACAAACATCAGCTGCTACAGCTCCTCCTAAAGTTACAGAGGTTGCTAGTTGTGGCCAAGTATTTATAGTTTGCTGTACTTCTACCATCGAAGCTTTGCCTCTGTAAGAGATATTTTCTGCCCCTAACATTTGCAGAATTACAGGTATTTTGTCCTCGTTTGATAATTCTTTTATATTCTGCGGATCAAGACTGTTGGCAGTGCCATGCAGTAATGGTCTATTCGGCTCTAAATCAAAACGTTCAACATCTAGCATTCCCCGGTCGCTGGTGTCCATTACAACCGGAATTTTCAATTCTCTGGCTTTATGTCTGGCTATTATTTTCATATCTAGGCCGTCGCATTCATCAACCAGAATATCCAGTTTACCATTTTCCTCAAAAAAAGAGGTGATATTTTCTTCTGTTAGTCCATCATAAAAACAAGTAACTTTTAAAAACGGATCGATTTCCATAATTTCTCTTGCCGCAATTGTTACTTTAGGAACTCCAAGGTTTGAGACACCTGTTCTTATACGATTCATGTTACTCAGTTCAAGAACATCAAAATCAGCCAAACGCAGTTCTCCAAAACCTCTTTCCATTGCCAAGGTTAACGCAATAGACTGACCTACAGAAAGACCAATAATACCTATTACCTTTGTTGCTAATAGGTCTCTTTCCTGAATAGTTATTTTGTACTGATTCCTATTTGTACGGACTTCCTTAAATTCTTCTTCATCCAATAAATGAACAAGCTTCCGATTCCATGGATAATAAGCCCAAACGCCATATTCAGTAATATCCTTATTTTTTATATGCTCGTTAATTAGTTCCTTATAATCATCCTCCAATATTCTTTTAGCTGGATTTTTACACTTAATTAGTTCTTTGAGCTGAGTGGTTATTTCATCATGCAAAAAGGAAATCTTTTCATCCTGAAAAAGAGCATCAAATACCACCCTGTCCTCTGGGATATTAATACGTAATAACAACGGTTGATAAACTTTGTTTAAACCCAGAAATTGATCTTTAAGAGACTTGAGTTTTTCTAACATGTTTCTGATATTATAAGATATTTAAACTATCCTCGTCCATATCTGACTCGGTATAATTTTTTTTAAGATAAGTATTGGCAATAGTTGCTTCTAGATCCCAGTTTTCAAGCCCTTCAATTGCTATTTCGTAGTGAATTTCAATTTGTTTTCTTCTTAACTCCTCAATACGAACAATATTTAAATATTCTCTCAATTTAAATATCGCATCTCGTTCTTCATCTATTGCTTTTACCAAGGTATCAGGATCTTTAAGAAGCATCGTAGTAGCAATTAAGTCGAGCTTTGGATAATAAAAAGTTCCGTTATTTCCAATGCTAGTCTCTATTTCGTAACCAGAATTTAAACCCATTTGTACCGTATACGGAGCACAAAGTGCGAAAATTGATTTCAGTCCTATTTGAGTAGAAATAGCAACGCAGGCTCGTGACAAAAAAATACTACCTACTCCATAACCGGCAATCTCTCTCGAATTCCACAAACCACAAAACTCACCTGTTCCTTTTTGAGCGTAATTATACACGAGCTCGTAAATGCTTGGGTCTAAAGAGGCTGTTGCTTCTTCAATTGGCAAGGGCTGGCTACCGCCGGCAACATGAATCCTTACGCCACCGTAAACCTTTTTTCTATCTAAAGACTCAACTATAAGTACAAAAGCAGCGGGATTATACATCCATTCATTTTTAGAAGAAGTAACTTTGGTAACGCCAATATTTGTAAGTACCTGCGTATGGCCTTCGATAAAAAGATTACAAGTCTCAGGGTCGTCTATTGCTCTGAAAGCCCGCAATCGTACTACAGGTTTTTCTTTATTTAAACTAGAATCCATTAAAATAAAAGAGTGTGCATTAAGCACACTAAGATAAGTGATAATTACAAATAACTAATAATTTATATGAATGGGCAAATTATTAGTTTGCTTTTGGATAATAATTGAAAGAAAAGATTTTGATTCCACCTTAGAATCAAATGAATAGAATAGATTCGTTACTAAAGTTTTATTTTTATCTCATCCGATATTTTGTTTTGGCTTCAATAAAGTAGTCGGTTGTACTGTTCAGCGAAACTGAGAAAAACACCTACAAATCTCGGCGATTAGTCAAAATATATGTTGTTCCAATTTATTTTTTCTGTTGCTCTTGTTTGGTTAAATCTTCATTATTTGGCAATTTTTCTCTTTGAGCAGGGTTTAGGAATTCCGCTGAATTTTTTGGATGAAACGGATTGAAATAATAAAGTCCGGCTGCTGCATACAATTTCAAATGGCTTTTTAGGCGTTGCTGAAACTCGGTAAACTCTTTTTCCGAAGGTTTTGTCCATGCAGATTCTGCCAAAGCGGCTATTCGTGGAAACATGAGATAATCTAACTGCTGTACGCTTGTAACGGTTTCTGTCCATAAGTTAACCTGCATACCTCTAATCTGGTCTTTTTCTTTCGGCAGATTAATAATTTCTGAGGAAGGAAACCGATAAACACTTTCCAAAGGAACAAATGCACCTGCCCATTTACGGCCGATACGATGAGTGGAATCCTGTACAAAATCAAAATACAAAGGTAATCTTGGACAAAGCACCACCTTAAATCCTTTATTCAAAGCATCTTTCAATACATCGGGTTTATCATGTCGCCACCAATAAACGGTGGTGTTTTTAGGTGAAAGTTTTGATGCTACCACTTCATCCCATGCTAAAACTTCATTGTTCATCAAGGCTACGCTATCGGCCATTCTTTCGATAAAATAATTTTCCACTTCTTTTAAGTCTGTGAGTTTTTTATCCTTCATTAACTTTTGAACCGATGGATCTGTATTCCAGTTTTGGTTACCAAAATGTACTTCATCGGCACCCAAGTGAATCATCTGCGAAGGAAAAAGTGCGTCAACTTCTCTTAAAATATTGGTTAGGTACTGGTACGTTTCTTCTTTGCCCGGATTAAAAGTAAATTCGGGATAATTGGGCGAACCACCGCCACTAAACTCAGGATAAGCCAAATTAGCAGCCGTTGCGTGACCGGGCATGTCAATCTCCGGGATAACTTCGATAAATCTATCGGCAGCGTATCTTATGATTTCTTTAATATCCTCTTGCGTATAATATTGAGCAGGAGCTTCAGGATTGGTATTATTGCCGATTCCGCCAACCAAAGTTAAGCGTGGATATTGTTTAATTTCTATTCGCCAACCAGGCTGATCTGTTAAATGCCAATGGAACTTGTTGAGCTTGTAAAAAGCCATCCAATCCAAAATTTCTTTCACTTTCTGTTTCCCAAAAAAATGACGCGATTCATCAAGCATAAAACCTCTCCAATTATAGAAAGCTTTGTCCGTTATGTTCCAGCAGTTAAGTGCTATTTTTTGACTTACGGTAGGTGTTTCCCTAATTAACTGCATTAAGGAAACCGCTCCTAAGAACAGATTTTCTTCATTGGCAGCTTTAATCTCAATTAGGTTTGCCGACATTAACAGCTGGTAGTCACCGTTTTTTAATTCTGCAGGTTTAACTATGGAAAACTTAATAACCGAATTTGTTTTCTGTGAAGATACGCTTAACGGAAGCTGTTTGTGCTTTAGCAGTTCTGTTTGCAGGTAATAAACAGCTTTTGCACTATTGCCTGTTTCTGCATTAATTGTGGTGTGTTTATCTAAATTAAACACCGAATGTTGCTTAACTGCTTTAACCGGTTTCGGAATTAATGGAACAGTTTCTTGTGCCGAACCTATTTGTGCAATAAGCGTTAATATTACTCCAAGTAGGATGTTTTTAATTTGCCAGGTATTTCTCATTAGCTATTCTTTCACGGTAAATATGGCTGTCTGCTTAATATCTTCAGACGAAGCACCAATCATCACTTTAAAATCTCCGGGTTCAACCACATGTTTCATCTCTCTATTCCACAGCATTAAATCATCCGGAACAATGGTGAAATTTACTTTTTTGGTTTCTCCGGGTTTAAGATTTACTCTTTCAAAACCTCTAAGCGATTTCTCGTAGGTAGTTACCGAACTCAATAAATCTCTGATGTACAATTGCACAATCTCGTTTCCGGCTACTTTGCCAGTATTGGTTACATTCACAGAAACATTCACCTTTCCAGCTTCTGCGAACTTATTGTCGATTACCAGATTGCTGTACTCAAATTGGGTATAGCTTAAGCCGAAACCAAAAGGATATAAAAGTCCTTTTACCCTTGCTGTTTCGCCTTCATCTGTTTGTGCGTTTGGTTTTGTTGGGAAGTTTAACGGCAACTGTCCCACAGATTTTGGGAAAGTAAGTGTTAATTTTCCTCCGGGATTATAATCGCCAAATAAAACATCGGCTACAGCTATACCGCCTTTAACACCTGGGTAGCCAGCATAAATAATCCCGTTTGCATAACGGTCAATATAATTGATAGTCATCGGTTGCGAGCCTAACAAAACCACCACATAAGGTTTTCCGGTTGCCTGTATGGCTTTAACCAAATCTAACTGATGACCGGGCAGATTTAATGATGTGCGACTTTTATTTTCTCCGGCAGTTTTAGTATTGCCACCCAAAACCAACACGGTTAGCGCCGCATTTTGTGCCTTGGCTACGGCATCATTAATCATTTTTTGTTCTTCGGCGTTGGGTGCTTCCGGAAAAATTTCACTCTCAGGCCAGTTTTTATCAACAAGTTCACAACCTTTAGCGTAAAGCACTTTGTCTTTGCCAATTTTAGCTTGAATTCCTTCTAGAATATTAACGCTTTTTGACATCAGTGGCCCGTAATGCGTATGGGCATAATCAGCATCCGTCGCATTTGGACCAATTACCGCAATTTTTGCTGTTTTAGATAAAGGCAATATCTGATTTTTGTTTTTTAGCAAAACAATACTTTCTCGTGATGCTTCCAAAGCAACATCCTGACTAGCCTGACTGTTAACTAATTTCCGGCTTGCATCTGCATCTTTCACATAAGGCGCATCAAACAAACCCAGTCTAAACTTTACGCTCAGCACATCATGCACTCGGCTATTGATGGTATCTATCGGAATTCGCCCTTCTTTTACCAAATCTCTTAAGCAGTAAATAATGCTGTCCGGGCTTCTGAAAGTGGTTCTTACATTCATCCCGGCCATAAATGCCTGATAAACCGCTTCTTTTAAGTTTGCTGCAACATGGTGTTTGTTGTAAAGATATTCCAATGCATCGCTATCGCTAACTACGTAGCCAGTAAAGCCCATTTCTTTTCGTAAACGATCTGTTAGCCAATAGCTGCTTCCAGAAATGGGGATGCCGTTATAATCGTTATAAGAACTCATGATGCCCATAATATTTGCTTCTTTAATCACTTTTTTAAAGGGATAAAGCAAAACGTCTTCTACCTCGCGGGGCGAAACCTGCGGATCTGTACGGGCTAAGCCTTCTCTTGCGCCTTTGTTTGCGCTGTAAACCGCAAAATGTTTTGGTGTGGATGCTGCGCCCATTTCTTGGATTCCTTTGGCCATTTCTACACCTAAACGGGCAACCAAATACGGGTCTTCGCCATAAACTTCTTCTAAACGTCCCCAACGCTGGTCTCTGGCTACATCTAAAATTGGTGCATAAACATTGGTATAACCTAAAGCTCGGGCTTCTTTGCCGGTAATACGTCCCATTTCCCTAACCAAGTTGCGGTTCCAGGTCATGCCCATATTTAACTGTGTAGGAAATCCGGTCGCTTCATAAGCTTCTATGCCACGGATACCTTCATCAGAAAAATCAACAGGAATTCCTAAACGTGTTTTTTCGATAAAGAAACGCTGTGTTTCATTCATCGCCCAAACATGCCTTTTTACATCGGTTACCAAATCAAGATTTTTTTCTACCGTATTCCAGTTTAAAAAGCCGTTTAAATGTTCATCTATATTAGCGATGCCGTCTTTCCAGATTTCGTTTTCCCACTGTTTGGTAGGCAAAGAGTCTTTTAAAATTCTTTTCCATCCGTAAAGCGTTGCCATTTGGTTGGTTTTCTCATTCAGATTCATCTGAGCAAGCAAATCTTTTATCCGTTCGTTCAGCGGACGAGCGGCATCTTCGTAAGTGTCTTTTTTACCGTTTTTATTCAGATCTATCCAACCGTTTTTATAAATTTTCGCGGGTTTTTGTGCAGAACAAACTGAGGTAAAAAATACCGCCAATAAACCTAGAATTATGTTTCTATTTCTCATTTCTGTTTTTCAAGTTTTGGTAACGCGTTAATGCTTCTAAAAAATAGTAATCGGCATAACTTAAGGGAACGTCAATCTCTGTTTGATGCGGAAAACTGCCTACCGAATGTTTTAAAATAAAGTTTGCATTTGTACCCGGTTTGGCTAGATATTCATCGCTTGATAGGGAATTTAACATTTCTTCTGCATTATTGAAATATTCTTTTCTTTTATCGCCCGCATAAGTGCTCAATTCCAACAATGCCGAAGCAACTATTGAAGCGGCAGATGCGTCTCTGGGAATGTAATTCAGCTTGTTTTTTTCGTAATCCCAATCTGGTTTGTAACCTGCTTGTCCTACATTAAAATCCCAGTACGGCACTTTATCTTTTGGGAGATTGGGATTGTGAATGTAAAAATCGGAAGCTTTTTGTGCGGCGTTTAAAAAACGTTGGTCGCCGGTTTCACGGTACATCATGGTAAAGCCATAAATCGCCCAGCCTTGCCCTCTTGCCCATGTAGAATTATCTGCATAACCCTGATTGGTCTGTTGGTGTAAAACTTTTCCAGTTTGGGGATCATAATCTACCACATGGTAAGTACTATAATCTGGTCTGAAGTGGTTTTGCATGGTATGCAAAGCGTGGCTAATGGCTACATTTTTATATTTTGGATCACCTGTGATTTTAGAAACGTAGCACAGCATCTCCAAATTCATCATGTTATCTATAATTACAGGATATTTCCATAAAGTTTTGCCATCCCATGACATTTTTGGGTTCCACGATTTGATGAGTCCAACTTTTGGATCATACCTGGTTAACGCCGATTCTGCCGACTGTATGAGTATTTTGTTATAAGCATTTATTTTTGCGGTATCTTTTTCTAACCTTACGGCATTGCCATAAGAGCAGTACATTACAAAGCCCACATCGTGGTGTTGGGTTAAAAACTGACCTTGTTCTAAAGCTTCTGTCCATTTTTCTGCGGCGTTTTTCCACTTTGGATCATTTGTGTATTGATAAATGTACCACAAACCTCCGGGGAAAAATCCGCCGGTCCAGTCCCAAACATCAGTGCCTTTCACTTCTCCTTTTTCATTGCTTGTTCTTGGGAATGAGGTGAGATCTTTTTGTTTGGACAGCATCATTTGATATTGTTTTTCTGCAACATCAAAATCTCTTTTTACAAATTTTTCTTTTGTACTGCAAGAAGCAAATACAACCATTAGCAGTACCGCTATAAGTCCTTTACCGTTTAAAACCGAAGTTTTCTTTTTCAACATAACCTTTCTATAAGTAAATAGATTTCCTTGTCATCATTTACGGTGGTAAATGAATCCAAATTTTATAATATTTAATGTTTGTGTTTAGAAGCTTTTTAGGCTTCGACTCCGCTCAGCATGACAAAGTCGATCCTTTAAAACAATATTTCCAATAGTGTCGTCAATTATGGGGCAACCACCACTTCCACTTCTTTTATCACTTTACTTTCGCCGTATATGTTAACGTTTGATGCTACAAATGTGACGGTATAAGTACCTGCTTTAGTAAAAATATAACTGTAAGTATCTAATCGGGTAGCCATATTTTTTAAAGCTACGCCGGCATCTGGCTGTACTTTGGTTAAGTTTAAAGCGTTAGAAACCGCCCAAACCTCGTTGCTTCCGGTAGTACCGCCCCCACCTTGGTATTTTAGAATTTTATCTGAACCGAATACCCAGTTAACCGGTGAGCTTGGTAAAACCTTAACAGGAGTCCAACCTGCGGCAGCGATATCTGCAACAAGCAAAACTTGGCCATCCGTGGTGGTGGTTTTAATGTCAAATTTATTTACCCACCAACGTGGCTGTGTAAAACCGGTAACGCCTTTGTATCTGAAAGCGAAATAGATAGGCAAGCTTTTATCCAAATTAAAACCTAAACTGGAAAGGGTAGTTAAATTTACTACGCCAGAGGAAGCATAAGTTGCGTCGTTTGATTGTATGCCAGAAAGCGTAAAAGCTGGTGTAATGTCTGTCCAATCTTGGGATTCGTTAATACTGGTAGCTTCGTACTGTCCGTTAAATTTTTGCGAGGCAAACAAACGGAACGATTGAGGCTGTTGCGCATCAGAACCGTAGCGCCTGTTGGTGGCAAATTCCAAAGTAATTAAATCGCTTTCTGCGGTGGTACGGTCTTTATAAGTGTATTTGTGACCTTCTTCTCCAGAGAAAAACACCAATTGCTCTGGATTGCCAGAAATGTTGAAATTAACGGTATCACCAACATGATAGCCGGTTTTTTCGGTCTTTGCGTTAAAACTTAATTCGGTAACTTCTTTTTTATTGCAGCTTGCCAATATCATTAACAAAACCGGGAATATAAATATCTTTTTCATCTTGACTTTCGTGATTTTTACCATTCTTTATTTTGTACCATTTCACTATTTAATGATAATTCGAGCACCGGAATTGGCAACACATTATGTTTGTTAGAAACGTTTTTGCCTGCCAGTGCGCCAAATTTCCAAGCGGTAACGGCATTCGTCTGGATGTCTGTTCCTAGTTGGTTCATGTTCGAAACAAACTCGTCCCATCTAATCAGGTCAAACCGTCTTGAACCTTCAAAAGCCAGCTCTAAAAAGCGTTCTTTTCTGATCAATGTTTGCAGTTCTGACGGATTGGTAACACCGGTAGTTACATCAGCAGCATTTGCTCTGTCGCGTACTTCTTTTAAAGCTGTTTTCGCCAAATCGCTTGCGCCGTTTACCTCATTTTCTGCTTCTGCAAACATTAATAGTACATCTGCATAACGAAGCAACGGAAAGTTCATAGGTGTATAATTTTTGTTTTTTGGCAAAAGCGTTTCATAAACCCTACGGAATTTGCCACAGTTTCTGTTATAAATTTCGGCAGAGGTCCAATTGGTAGAGTCTTTTACCGTTACGCCGTTATAATTATAGTGGTAAGGCGCAATGGTCCAATCCCGTCTTACATCTGTAGCTCCGTAGCTTTTATATAGTTTTTCTGTAGTGTTTATAAAGCCATAGCCGTAGCCATATTTCTCATCGTTACATTGTAAACCAATGGTGTTTCCAATACGTCCGGCTTCAAAATCGCCTCCTCTGTTTCCATAAAACTCTACTTCCCAAATGGATTCGCCGATGTCGTATTTGTCTGCTGCGTAATTGGTGAATATTTGCTTATAACTTGGGTTTAAACGATGTTCTTTAATTCCGTTATCCGGATACACTATTTTTTTAGACCACTTTAAAGCTTCTTTAAACATTGGTAATCCAAGATTTAAAGGTGCACCCGCCATTTTAAGGTAAACTCGAGCTAAAATTCCTCTTACAGCAGATTTTGATACTTTGCCTCCGTAACCTATCTCGCTGGCTGTTTTTACCATGCCTTCGGCTTCTACCATTTCGGCGGTGATAAAATCGTAAACTACTTTTTGCGGGGTGCGTTTAATGTTTACATCGTTTACCGATGCGGTTGGAGCGGTTTTTAGCGGAACATCGCCCCAATTGCTTACCAATAAAAAGTAATAGTAAGCTCTTAAAAACTTGACCTCTCCTTTTGCTACGGTCTTTTTATCCTCGTCCATGGTTACCGCGTCAATCCGGCTTAAAAAAACGTTTGCTCTTTCAATTCCTTCATATAGGTATTTCCATAAATTAGCTACAGAAGGTTCTGAAGAATCGTAGTTATAAACCGCCGGACCGGAGGTATATGAGCTACGGGAGTAAATTCCTTCGTCAGAAATACTAAACTGTAGCGGAAGTGCTCCTCCGTACAGTTCTTCTCTGCCTAAAATATCGTAAACACCGGCCAACCCAATATTTACATCGGTTTCGTTATTGTAGTAATTCTCTTTTACAATAAAGCTAGGGTCTTTCTCCAAAAACTTTTCACATCCGCCAATTAACATTAACAGGCTTAGCATCCCTATTGGGAAAACAGTTTTTAACAGATAACTTTTATATTTATTTGGCTGTAAAAAAACCAAGAATTTCTTTTGTAGATTGTTCATATTCTTTTTCATAATTACCAGTTATAAGGATAGATTTAAACCAAAAACTATCGTTTTCGGACGTGGATAAGATGAATAATCAAAACCTGGGGTTAAAGGCGAATAATAAACTGCAACTTCAGGATCGTAACCAGTATAATCGGTTATTGTAAAAAGATTTTGTGCAGAAGCGTAAACCCTTGCAGATTTTATTTTTAAACGCGTTAGCAAACTTTGAGGCAACCTGTAACCTAAATCAATGGTTTTTAATCGTAAATAAGATGCATCTTCAACAATACGGCTCGAGTAAGCGTTTGGTCCTTGACCGTTTACCCTAAACATGGTGGTATTGGTGTTTTCGGGCGTCCATCTGTTTTCAAACGTGGCGTACTGGTTTAAATAAGGCTTATTGCCCGCTTCAAAAAGTAAACGGTTGGCATTTAGCGCATCGTTTCCGTAAGACCATTGTAAGAAAACATTTAGGTCAAAGTTTTTATACCTGAAATTATTGCTGAAACCGCCCTGATGAATTGGATAACCTCTTCCTATTACCGTTCTGTCTAAATCGTTTACTGTTCCATCGCTGTTTAAATCTTTGTATTTAATATCTCCCGGCTGGATTAGCGATCTTGTATTGCCGTTGGTTGCAACGTTATCTTTCAATTGATAGGCGCCGCTTGGCAATAAATCAAAATCATCATAATTATAAACTCCTTCCCATATATAGCCATACATCTGACCTAAAGGTTGACCTATTTTAGTGATATATGCCGGCAATTCTCTGAAATTTTGATCCCACGGAACGGTGCGGATCAAACTTTCCTGATTTTGCGTTAGCTCTAAAACTTTATTTCTGTTGAAAGAGATGTTTAACGAACTGCTCCAATCAAAATCTTTTGTTCTGATGTTTTCTGTGGTAATGCTCAGTTCTAAACCTTCGTTAGAGGTTTTACCGATATTTTTGAATGCAGATGTATAACCACTTGAATAAGGCAGTAAGGCATTAAGCAGTAAATCTGAAGTGGTTTTTTTATAATAATCTGCTGTAAAAGCTATCCTTTGTTTAAAAAAACCAAGATCTAAGCCTATGTTGCTTTGAGCTGTAGATTCCCACTTTAAGTCTGGATTAGCGATTGAACTTAAGTAAACTCCCTGCTGTAAATTGTTGTTAAATGAATAGTAACCGTTAGAAGTTGGTCCTGTGTTATCAAAGTTGATTTCTGCATAAGTGGCATATTCGTTAACACGATTGTTACCCGTTACCCCATAACCAACTCTCAATTTCCCTTCTGATAAGAATGAAAACTGTTTGATGTAATCTTCGTTAATAAATCTCCAGGCAAATGAGGCTGAAGGGAAATATCCCCACCTGTTGTCTTTTCTGAATTTAGAAGAACCATCGGCTCTAAACGATGCGGTTAAATAATATTTATAATTATAGTTATAGTTTATCCTGCCTAAATAAGACATTAAAGACCATTCGCTGTTTACCGATGTTACAGGCTGTGCAATACCTTGGCTTAAACCGGCAAGCCCTAACACCTCGTTTGGTAATTGCGTTGCTTTTAAACCATATCTTTTATAGCTGTTTTCCTGAAAAATAATTCCACCTACTGCGCTAATATTATGCTTATCAATTTTTTTGGTGTAGGTTAATAAGTTCTCATTTTGCCAGGTGTTGTTATCGGTGTATAAAATAGATCCGTTTACTTTATCCGTACTTCCAGAATAGCCATAACGTGTTTGCGAGTTGTTAAAAACATCTTGTCGGTAACTGGCATTATTTATACCGCCTGTAATTCTAAATTTTAAGCTTTTGGCTAAAGCATATTCTGCAAAAGCATTAGCTACTAAGCGTTTCTCAAAGTTTTGGCGAAGCTCGTTTTTAGCTGATAAAATAGGATTGATACGGTAATCGTTTCTGGCATCATCAGCACCTAAATCTGGGTCGTTTAAAGAACTTTCTAAATCAGAACCGGTATAAGAAATTGGCCGGTAGCCCCAAACGCTAAACATCAAGTAATTCATTGCCGAGTAATTTTGATCCGGCGTAGCAGGGTTTGAACCATAAGTTTCTGCTCCGGTGTAAATCACGGTTGAACCCGCTTTAAATTTATCGTTAAAAGTTTGATCTAAAGTAAACTTGCCTTGCTTACGGTTAAAACCAGAGTTGATGATTACACCATCCTGATCAAAAATATTCCCCGAAAGAGAGTACTTGGTGCTTTTGTTTCCGCCCATGATAGATAATGAATGGCTTTGCATGCCGGCGGTTTTAAAAACTTTGTCTTGCCAGTCGACCCCTGCAACGGTTCTATAAAAATCAAGCGTGGTATCCCCTCTTAAATAATTAGTTTCAATACCTATTGGGTCTCTTTCCTGCTGTAACTTCACAAACTCGTAAGCGTCCATCAAATCTATTTTATTGATGATATTCTGGAAACCTCCGTAAGCATTATAAGTAATTGTTGGCGGACCTTCTTTTCCTCTTTTTGTGGTGATGATGATAACGCCATT
The DNA here is from genome assembly GCA_035496935.1 of Pelobium sp. Classification (GTDB taxonomy): domain Bacteria; phylum Bacteroidota; class Bacteroidia; order Sphingobacteriales; family Sphingobacteriaceae; genus Pseudopedobacter. Next base: position 576,345 of record DATJED010000023.1, read on the forward strand.
GGCACCTCTGGCACCGTAAATTGCGGTGGCAGAAGCATCTTTCAAAACCTCCATTGATTCAATTTCTGATGGATTTAAAATACTGCTGTTTGCATCTTCCATCGGGAAGCCATCTATTACGTACAAAGGCGAGTTATCCTGCGTAAGTGAGTTTGCGCCCCTTACCACAATGTTTATACCTGCACCGGGCTTTCCGCTTTCTGATTGAACTTGAACACCGGCAATACGCCCAGCCAGTGCCTCAATAGCCGAACCAACAGGCGCTTTCTGTAAATCCTCCATTTTTACAGAGCCAACTGCTCCGGTAAGGTCTCTACGTTGCACTTCGCCATAACCAATAACCACCACTTCTTTTAAAGAGGTGTTTTCTTGCTTAAGTGCCACATTGATTACAGATTTATCTCCGATTGTAATTTCCTGACTAACAAAACCCAGATATCTGAATATCAATACTGGGTTTTCATTTGTAGAAACTTTAATGGAGTATTTTCCATTTACATCGGTAATGGCGCCAAATGTTTTACCTTTTACGGCTATACTTACGCCTACTAGGGTTTCGCCACTTGATGCATCGCTAACCGTACCCGTAATTTGTTTAGATTCTTGGGCGAACAGCGTTGGTGAAATGGCAATGAAAAAAAGAAAAACAAAGATCTTGCTCATAGTTTATATTTTAGATAATACCTTGGTTAAAGTCATTCAATAAATAGAATTTGCTGTGCTCTTTTTATCAAATGACTTTCTCAAATGTGCGTATCAACAATAATAAAATGGGGTTGTAAATCAGTTAATTTAAGGGTAAAAATCGTTTTCTTAACAAAAAAGACATTATAACTTAACGTATAATATTAATGCCCGCTATATTTTTAATGATTGAATCGTCCGCAGAATAACAGCTTCTTATTCTTTAATAAATTTAGCGATCTTATATTCATTATCATTACGCATTTGTGCAACAAACACACCTGTTTTTAATGAACTCACATCTATACTGAAGCTATTGTATCCTTTATCCAATACTTTAGAAACCTGAGCTACCGTTTTACCCTGCAAATCGGTGATTACAAAATTGGTTAAGCCTGTTTTATTAACCGATGAAAACACTTTTAAAGTATTTCCGTTGCTGGAAACTTTAAATTCGGATAAATTGTTTCCAAAAGTTATTGCCAATGTTTTGCCTACTAAGGTATTGGTACCGTTGTAGTCCACTTGTTTTAGTTGGTAATAATTAACACCGTTAACCGGATTTACATCTACAAAATTATAGTTATGCACTTCCTGATTGGTTCCGCCACCTTTTATAATTCCAATTGAAGCGTAGTCTTTTCCGTTCTCTGAGCGCAAAACTTCATAATAATTATTGTTTAGCTCTGATGCAGATTGCCAGTTCAGGTCAATACCTTTTAAAGATTGTTTACCTGTAAATGATGTTAATGAAACTGGTAATACCGATTCGTTATAGTTTAAAGTAACTGCGCCTTTTAGAATAGCTCTGGAGTAATTTCCGGTATTTGCTGATCCCTGAATTAAAAAGGCATCTAACTTTTTGTTTTCTGGAATGCTTAAATCTGTATTATCTGCTCCCGTTTCTACCGCTTTAGGTAAATCATAATTGCCACTTAACAAATACCTAACAGGCGTTGGTGTAGTAGCATCTAAATTTGTTACCCATAAATGGTAGCATCCTTTTAAAACAGTAAACTGGGTTGTCGTTGAACCTACTAAATGTGAGTAAGTTTTATCTGCTGATGAATTGTTCTGATAAACTTCAATTTTATAGTTCGTATTAGGAACTAAAGCACCTCCACTTAATGCTCCCGAAAAATTACCTGCGCTAGTAGTTCCTGTGGTTCGGTAAGAAAGCACAAAATTATCATTTGTGTTGTTATACAAAAAACGAATCGCACTAAACAAATTACCATTAGAATTTGTGGAAGTATAAACCGCATTGCTGTTACTGTACAACGTTGAAGTACCGTTGTTATAGCCAGAAGAAAAAACATATGCGGTATTATTTGCGGGTTTTGTAGCCCCTATCTGTTCAAACCGAATGGTAAACGTTATGCTCATCACCTCGGTAGCATTAGCTATATTGTAAGCAGAAAATTTAGAACTTCCTGATGAAGATGCAATTGTTGCCAATGTATTAGCTGTTGGATCTACAGTAAATGTAGCGTTTGAACTGGTTGGGATTCCTACTCTAACAATACCCGAACTTGGTGCTGCCAAGAAAGGACTTGCATCTGTTGATAAATAAGTGCCAGCGGTTGATACGGTGGCCGCGGTAGCGCCGGTAAAGCCATAAGTCCAAGTGCTTGCTGGGCTTGCCCATTGTGCTTTGGCAAAGGTTGAACCTAATAATAAGCCTAAACCTAATAGTAGTTTTCTTTTCATAATTTTCAATTTGTTAGTTAAGTTTTATAAATTTTTCGGTGTTGTTTTCCCATTTAATCAGGTACATTCCATTAGCTAGCATTGAGGTTTCAAAACCAATTTGATTAATGCCAGGCTGAACAAGCTGGTTTTGGATATGCACCAATTTCCCTTCTGCATTTATCAGCTGAAAACGAACGGTTTGTGGTTTTGGCGAATAGTATGCTAATGTGATTTTATCTTTTACAGGATTTGGATACAGCTTTGAAGTGTTATCTTGTAGTGCAACATCCACAGCAATTACTTTACTGTAACTTACTTTACCATTTAAATCGGTAGTTTCCAATTTGTAGTAAATTATAGGAGCTCCTTTTGGATAGTCAGCATCCTTTACTTCATAATTTAAAGCTTCAGAAGAAATACCCGCAGCTTTTAAATGCGTTATCTCTTCGAAATCTTCACCATCTAAACTTCTATAAATATTAAAATAAGCGGTATTGGACTCACTTTTTGTTTGCCATTTTAAGGCGATAAATTCGGTGCTGTTTGTTGCCGTAAATGAGGTAAGGGTTATAGGCAACGAATCATTCTTTACTAAAACCAAGGTTTGTGCTAAACCATCTTTTAAAGCAAAATTTGCTTCCAGTAAATTATCCTGCGATGTAATACCTGCATTAGCAAAATTTTCAGCGACATTCCAGTTCCCAATTAACGACAGCGTGGTATTGCTTACGCTTGATCTCCATTTACTTTCTGTATCATCAACCGTATTTAAATCCGGATTTGCAATCTTCACAATCAAGCTATCCCCGCTTTCTTTTACAGTTAGCAATGCGTTGCCCGAAATCCCTTTCACTAAACCTGTATTGATAGCTGGCTGTGGTAAAAAACAGCTATAAGCAATTACATTTTGTGGGATAAATTTTACTGCATGTACCGCATCTGTCTGTTTTAAAACCTGATAAACTTCTTGGTTATCTATTTTTAACGCCAGTGCACTCATTCTTTGTGGCATAATGCCAGGCACTACAACAAACTGATAGTTTGCTTCCGAAGGATTTGTACCATGAGTAATCCAAGCTTTACTTGCATTGGCTGTTGCAGTAGTTGTTATATTGTCTGTGGACTGCAAAGGCGTAGTTTGCGTTCCTCTAAAAACTTGAAGAGTGCTATTTCCTTTCGGGATATAAAAGCCAGTTGTTTGTCCATTAACTAACCAAACGCCATTTGTTGCTGTAGAAATACTTTGGTTGTACGCACCGCTAGTTGCCGTTAATGAATTGATGTATATCGATGGATTTGTACTTGTGTTTACAGCCTGAAACAAGGTTGTTATTACCGGATCTGAGGTGTTTGATGCGCTGATGTTGCTGCCCAAGCAAACCATTATAGAATCGAAAGTGAATACCGATTTTCGGAATTTAAGATTACTGGTGGCGTATTTATTTCCTGCATTCTGAACAAAATCCATCCCAAAAACACCATTGTTTCCGTCTGCAAGCGCACCGGCAAACGCACTGGATTGATACTCTGAAGCCGTACCAGAAATCAGCGGTTTTAAATCTTGGTAAGATTGATTTACAGAAGTTGTTCCGGGCATCATGTTCCAATCCCAGCCTGCGCCACCATTGATATAACCCGTAGCCGTTAAGCTTCCATCATATAAAACTTCCAAAGCGCCATAACTCTGGTATCTGCCATAACGGTTCGCACCGGCATAAATCTCGGCACCAAACATCTTATCCGTAAAACCTCTGGAAACTGCCGTCCAGTTATTTTTGTGCATGATACCTGTTTGCCCATAGTTCAACTGGTAGTAACCATCAAGATTGATGCTTGCCACGGCATAACGGTTGGTATTAAAAATATAGTTATAAAATTTAGCCAGTTCGGGTTCAATGTTTTGTCCAATTAAATCGCCACCAACCTGAATCAGCTTATCGAAATCGGTACTGCTAACCGGAACTGCTGAAGGGAAAGGTCCTCTTCCTGATGCCGAATGTGGATAAATTGCACCTTTTGAAGTTTCTAAGAACAAGGTTTTAATGGCAAAACCCATGTTTTGGTAGGCTAAGGAACTTATTTTAAAAGGCGTTCCTTTCAGCTCAAAGGCTCTGCTGATCCAAGTGCCAAAAGCATACATATAGCTTATATGTTGCGAATTATGATGAAAAGCGGTTCCGTCGATTTTAATTCCGTCTCTTGCGCCTTCGCCTATGTAAGTAAACTGCTCTAAATATCTACTAAAGCTTTTTAAGTCTCTAGCTATCTCTTCGTCTGTGTCGCCTAGAAGTGCCAGCTCTAGCAAAAAATTGGATTTTACATGCAGAAAATCTGTCTCTAAACCCGGCGTTGGATTGCTGTTGTAAATGGTGTTAAACTCGTTCGACCATTTTAGCATTTTTAGCACTTCCGCTTTTACAGTAATTGAGCTTAAATAAGGCAATGCCTCTAAAAATCCAACCGGAAAAGTTCTTGAAGCGGTGTAATCGTTATAAGGCATGGTTACCCTTGCACCTTCGGCCAATCCTTGGTCCAATAAATATTCTACAAAAAGATTTAACTTATTTAAGGCATCTGCATCGTTATTTTTACCGTATGCCCGGGCCAATGCGCTACAATAAGCAGAAAGCTGTGTTAAAGTATCAACATTGTAAATAGTGGCAATTCCCCGTCCTTTTATAGAGCCGTCCGTGTTTCTTACAATCGCACAATTGTTCACAAAATTCTTTGCATTGGTTAAATCGGTGGAAGAAACAGTCGCCAAATTTCTTTTGTAAGTGTTCTTAAGCGTTTGGATGGCACTTATTTCGGCACTGCTGGCCGTTAATAAAGGAATATCCGCCTGATGGTTAAATGAAAAATACGATTTTGTGTAGGCGGATGTCAGCGCAAAATGTTGCATATCTAAAGCCATATGCGGACCCGGATTTCTGGCATCTGTATTCCCCACAAAAGTCATCTCATCGAAATAAATGGTATGGTTTGTACTTGTTGAAGGTTTGTAAACAATCTCCATTTTATTTAACAGAAAAGCCGACGACTCGTTTCCGTTATTGTAATCGTACCGGTAACTGCGGTGGTATTCTCGCCAACCTTGGTAATTCAACAGCATCCTGCCTTCTCGTTTTAATACGTTGCTGGCATCGTAAAATTTAAAAATGAGCGTATCTGTACTTACTGCTGTGCTGTAAATAAAAAATTGTGCAGAACTTGATTGGTAATTAAATGTTTCTGATGAGGGAATATTTAAAGAGGAAGCTGTAAGTATAGATGAAGATTGCGGTGTCCATTTTAAAGCTTTTGCCCCTCCTTTTAAGTGGCTATTGCTTAAAGAAATTTGACTGCTATTGCTTGCCGTCCAGTTCGCAGGAATTGCTGAGTTAAAATCGACAAACCGCTGTTGCGCCGACACAGAAACTGTTTCCGAAAGAAGAAAAACTACAAATAAAAGTTTCTTCATAAAAATTGGAGTTTAAAATTGGTTTTTCCGTTGTAACGGATGTAACGAATTTGACTAATTAAAGCCTGCTGGCGGGGATATTAATTCGTTTAATTGAGGGTAAATATTGGTTTAGGTACCATTGGAGGGATAAATAAGCTTCTGAGAGTTTTGAAATTGAAAAGCAAAAAAAGTTTTGGCTTATTTATTACCAGCTGGCCGCACTCACTATGGTTAAGTTAGAGAGTCAGCGTCATGTGGATCCGCCGGGTGGCGGAGAAATATCTCCCCACTCGTTTAAGTGTTCCTTTTTCAGGACCACTTAAATGCTTTATGAAAGCCAGGGCTCCGTCCGGATTTTTTTACACTCCCGCACCTTTTGTATTTTTAACAATTCTGATTTATGTTAAAAATTATTAATACTAACCCGTAGTGCATTATCAAACTAAGTTAACTTTAATGTTGTTGATGTTTCTACCAAAGACAAATTTATTGAGATACTGAATAGTTGTCAATGCGGTAATCTTGGTAAGTATTCTGTTTTTATAACCAATAAAAGTCTTG
>DATJED010000024.1:0-74388 GCA_035496935.1 Pelobium sp.
TTTCACGAATCGCAGTGGCAGCATCGCTGGGCATATTTGCCCTGCCCGCGCTTACACCCTCCGCTCAACCGCAAACGCGTCCGTGGTGGTTTTACGGCTGCCTAGTGCCTACAAAAGAAAGGCTAACAAAAAAAGCGGAACGACGCAGGGTCTTCTGCGAAAGACCCTGCTTGGACGTAACAGATCCGCACATCGCAATGGTGTTATCTCGAGAATTTGCTAAAGAAATCCCAAAGCACAATGCCGGTGCTTATTACAATGTTGAAGGAATGTTTTGTGCCGAATTGCGGAATTTCTATACAGGTATCAATGTTTTGCATTACTTCTTCGCTGACACCGTTTACCTCGTTACCAAAAAAGAAAGCATATTTTTTTTCTTTATCAGGATTAAAATCCAACAAGCTCACGCTGTTTTCTGCTTGTTCAATCGCTACAATTTGGTAATTGTTTGCTTTTAGTTTTTCAACGGCATCCGAACTGCTTTCGAAATACGCCCATTTAATGGATTGCGTTGCGCCTAAAGCGGTTTTCTCTATTTCGCGATGTGGAGGTTGGGCTGTAATTCCGCATAAGTAAATGGCTTCTACAGCGAAACCGTCGGAAGTTCTAAAGGCAGAGCCTACATTGTGTAAACTCCTCACATTATCCAAAACTACAATTACAGGCAGTTTCTCCTGATTTTGAAATTCTTCTATGGTTGGTCGGTTAAGTTCATCGAGCTTTAGCTTTCTCATGGGCGCAAAGATAAACGCAATAATGAACTTTGCGGAAAGGTTTTGGATTTAGGATGTTTTGAACAGCTTATCCATCCAATTTTATTGCTTCAATTTTAAATTTATGAGAATGGCTACTTACTTTAATTGGCGTTTTTAGCTGAACGCTGATGGCATCAACCAAAGAAACCCCATAATAAAATATAAATGAGGAATAAAATATGAAAAGCATTACTAATAAAATTGCTCCGGAGGTGCCATAAATTTCATTAATGTTGGAGTTGAGTAGTAAGGTTCGCATTATTAGCTTTCCCACCGTTAATAATATTCCGGTGAAAACGGCGCTTAAAATAACGGCTTTCCAAACCGGTCGGCCGTTTCCGGTAAATTTAAAAGCTATGCAAAACCATAATGTTGTAGTAATAAAAAACACCAACTCGTTTACAAAGCCATTTAACAAGGGGATTTTATATTGTAATTTGTTCTCTAAAAACAAGCGCACTCCCTCAAAAATAAAAGCTATAAACAGCAGAATGCCTCCGGTTGAGATAATGGCGAGGGATTTTAATCGCTGTTTCAAATTGAAATAAAAACCCGAACCCGGATTTAATTTTATGCACCATAACTGATTAATGGAGTTTCTGATGATGATAAAAAGTGTTGTTGAAACAAATAACAGAAACACGAACATTAAAATAGTGAAAAACCAGTTGTCGCCGAGGTGTAATAGATTTAGTAAAATACGCCTAATTTCTTGCGCACTGTTTGCTCCTATCATGTCTGATAGTTTTGAAATAATGCTACTGCCAAATTCTTTACGGTTTAAAAACGTTCCGAATATCTGTAGAATTACCACCAAGATAGCCGGGATGGCGAACGTACCGAAGAAAGCAGTAGCTGCAGCAATACGCAAAGGATCGCTTTTTATTAAATTTATTGCCGCCTCTTTAAGCGTTACGCCCGTTTTATTTAAATTTATTTGTTTGAGTAACTCCATTAACTAATTGATTGCAAAGAATGTGCTATCTTTTTCTAAGATTTAAATTGCCATAACCAAACTACTTGGCGCATTCCTATCAGTTAGCGGGAAATTATTTTATATTTGCAACATCAAATAGGGGTGCCCTAAATTTTCGGGCTGAGAACATACCCATTGGAACGGTAATAGGTGTAAGGTAAAAGGTTTGAGAACCTTATGCCTTAAAGCTTCAGCCTTAAACCTTTCCATACACCTGATCCGGATAATGCCGGCGTAGGGATATAGGTAAAAGGAATTTTTCTCCCTTGTTTGGATTAATTTTAATTTTTTCCAAATGAACATTTCCGAATGGTTAAGCTTGTTGCAAAATCAAATATTAGCAACCACATGGTTAGAATGGATTGCGGTACTTTTTGGTGTAGCAGAAGTATTGCTCGCCCGTAAAAATAAGGTCTTACTTTATCCTGTAGGAATTGTTTCAATATTAACATCTTCGTTCCTGTTGGTTGAAGCTAAACTTTACGCAGAAACAGTGCTCAGCATGTATTATTTGGTAATGAGCATTTACGGATGGTCAATGTGGAAATCACGTAGTCAATCAGCCGCCAATTCAATTACCAAAAGCACACGGAAAGAGGTGGCGATTACGTTAGGTATTGCCATTTTGGGATGGGGACTTTTGTATATTATATTAGAACATTTTACAGATTCTGATGTGCCAATTATGGATGCTTTTGTTTCGTCAACGGCTTGGGCTGGCATGTGGCTGTTGGCAAAACGCAAGCTTGAGAACTGGATTTGGCTTAATGTTTCAAACTTGGTAGCTATTCCGCTGTTGTTTCATAAAAACTTGGCTATGTTCGCGTTGTTAACCGTTTTCCTATTTGTGATTGCTATTTTTGGTTATTTGGATTGGAAAAAGATTTTGCAAGAACAGCCCCAACCTGATTTGAGTATAAAATCGCTATAAAACTGAAAAGTATGGAAAACCCTTTAGATAAAATAACCTGCCAGCTTGCTGAGAAAGCTGAAGAATTGGGTCATTTGCCCAACGAATGGCTAGAAGTTATATATGAAGAAAAGTGGTTTAAGTTATTTGTTCCTAAATATTTAAACGGTTTGGGTTTAAGTTTTCCGGATGTTCTGGCAACTGAAGAGAAATTGGCAGAAAAAGACGGGAGCTTAGCTTGGACAGTAACGCTTTGCGCAGGAGCAGCCTGGTTTGTGGGCTTTTTAGACGAAGCTTTAGGTATGGATGTTTTTAAAAACCCAAACGTTTGTTTTGCCGGTAGCGGTTTTATAGGTGGCACAGCAGATAAAGTTGGGGACAAATACAAAATAAACGGTAGCTGGACCTATGCTAGCGGTGCGCTCCACGCTACCCATCTCACGGCAAACTGTAAAATATTTGAAGACGGGAAGCCACTGTTGGATAAAAACGGAAAACCTTTAGTTAAAGCTTTTCTTTTGAAAAGGAGCGAGGTGGAAATTTTGGATGGCTGGAGCTATATGGGAATGGTTGCAACTGGAAGCCATGCTTTTAAAGTTGTGGAGCAAGTTGTTCCGTTAAACAGAAGTTTCGAGATTTTACCAGAAAAAGCTGTTCTGCCCGACCCAATATTTAGATACCCGTTTCTGCAATTGGCAGAAGCCACGTTGGCGGTAAATGTTTTAGGAATTACACTTCATTTTGTAGATCTTGTGGATGAGTGTTTTCATATCAGAAATGAAAAAAGAAATTACGACCAGAAGCATCTGGATTTTTATAACGAGTTGAAAAGTAACGCACTGCAAAGTATTTTAAACTTGCGATTAGAATTTTATGATATTGTTGAAAAATCGTGGAAAGAGCTGGTGGCTAAAGGTAAAATCACGGAAGCTGCATTAAAGTCCGTGAGTAGGGTAAGCAGAGAATTAGCAATTGTATGCCGGGAAACATCCGCTAAGCTTCATCCTTTTGCGGGTTTGGAAGCGGCAAAAAAACATACCGAGATTAACAGGGTGTGGCGAGATATGAATACCGTAAGCCAACATGCACTATTGATTTTTCCTTTTTAATCACGCCAGTTGTGAAAGCAAGCTTTCAGACGAAGAAAGTAATGTTGTAATTCCACTAACAAAAAATAATACAATCAAATCAAAAGCCCTGGCATATTTACTTAACTCGGCAAAAGAACTAGTGCCCAATTTTTTTCTGATATTTTTACGGTGAGTTTCCACGGTTTTTGGCGATATAAACAATTTCTCGCCACATTCAATGGCACTTTCTCCTTCGGCCAAGGATTTAAGCATCTCGGTTTCTCTTTTGCTCAGCGTTGAAAATACTTTTATATTTTCTCGCAAAAAGTTGTTTTCCGCTAATATTTTTTCCGCCTTTAGAGACATGGTGTGCATGGATTCAATAGGGAGGGATAAGGTGAGCAGCAAAATCGGCTGACCCGCATCGTCACGCATAAATATTTTAGTGCTACTCATGTGCCACGTCCATTGCGTTTGACCGTCCACTTTAACCTGCTGAAAATAAGTAGTACATTCATCATCGTTGTTGCTTTCGAGCAAACCCAATATTTTTGGAATGTAATCTTCTGCATCCTCCTTGTTAAAATATTCGTCATAATATGACTTGTTTCCTAGTTTAATTAAGTCTTCTAATTTGATGTTTAGCTTAGTTAAACCTTGTTTGTTCATCCAAACTACCGACCCGTCCGCTATTTTATGTATAATGGTTACAGCAGGCAACAGATCTGCAAACGCTGCTACTGAAGAAATGTGGACATTAATTTTCTCCTCTATATCCATAATTTTCTTTATAACTGAATTTTAGGTGCTTCCTAAAATAGCCAAATTATTCCAAATACCGCTAATACTCGATATTTGTTTTTGTCCGTTGTTTAGGGAGTTCGGTAATTGTTAAATATTGACGTATTAAAAACTGTCAAGCCAATTTTGTCATCAGACTTCCGACGGTGAAAATTTAGTAAATGTGTGGCTTCGGCGAAAATAGATGAATCAAAAACCCTTAAGCAAACCCTGTTTAAGCATATTTTTGCAAAAAAAAGAGGCAACCGAGCGCCTCTTTTCTAAATCAAATTAGTTTTATTAAAATCTGAATCCTAACATAATACCGGCTTTAAAACCCGCCCAAGGGCCGTCGAGTTTCACGTGAGCGCCGTTCCCGTCAACAGTTACTTCTGTATCGGCGAAAGGAATTTCGAGATCTTTCAAATCTTCTCGTAGTTTATCCTGTTCCAAGGTAGATAACGATTTATTGCCGTCAAAATTGCCTTTTGAACTTCCAAACTGAGGCCCCGCATTAATGTTTAAATGTATCCTTTTGCTTAATCTAAAATTTACGCCAAGCTCCAAACCTCCAGTAATCGTTTTTAACTCTCCCTGCATAGGTATTTGTTCGTCAATTCCGTCTTCATCTGCATCATAATTATAAAGCCCATCGACTTTATAAGTGGCAAAGCGGGCGAAAGGAGCTAAATAAAAACCTTTAAAAATGTCCTTACCAAAATAAAACTTAATTTGTGGTGTAATGGCATTGTTGCTCACATCAAAGGTGTTCAGTTGCTTGTAGGTTTCTTCGTCATTAATTAAATCGTTAATTACACCTTTTAACGGAATGCCGCCCTTTGGCATAAACCTGTAACCGAGGCTGAGGGCTGTTTTTTTGCCGATTGCTCTTTCGTATTCTAAAGCATAGGTGCGTAAAGCCAAAGTTGGCAGATTGAGTTTAATGAGGTTTTTGCGGCCGGGAATTACTTTGCTTGAATCCGCTTTCGAATCGGTTTGTGAAGCTTCTACCTGAGAAGCAATCAAAAATAGCGCAAAAAATGTGAAGTAAATTTTTTTCATAATGTTAAGTTTTTGATTATACAAATGTATATAGGAGTTGACTATTAGAAAATACTCAATAATGTGTATTTTCTAATTCAATAATTTTTTTATAGGAAAGCTTTTGCATATGCTTAGCGAATGCTATAGATGTGTTTTTTTAAATCCCGAATAAGCATTGTGGTTCTTATCTTACGCCCGTTTTTGTTTAAATGGTAAACGGTATCGTAAAATAGTGCATCGTTAAAAATGTAGCCTTCTGGTCTATCTAAAAAGGTGATGTTCGGTAAACTACTTCTAAGTTTAAGGTCTAATTGGTTAATTCTTTCTTTGTTTTTGCCAACATACTCAGTTTTTGGATAGGGAGGATAGCTGATAAAAACTTTCACATTTTCCGTTTTACATTTTTGCGCAAAATCTTTTAATATACTTATCGATCTTTCAGCCTCAATAACATGGATAGGTTTTCTATCAATCAAATGTTCTAGCGGGCGCTTGTTTAAATGCCCGGTATTGTCTCCATATTTATTAAAAAGCTGACGGTTAAAAACCGAATCAATCTGGTAAATATCAGGCTGAAAATACTTTTTAAATTTCTCATACCTTGCTGTTATGAGTTGTTTTGGCGTAAAGTGGTAATAACGTTTGGTAGCCGGATATAATTCGTTTGCGAACTGAATCAGATCAATATCTGGCTCAAAACTGTCCAAATACAAAGGATATTCAAGGCTAAGCACCACAATATCTCCTTTTTTCATCAGATAGCTAACCTCGTTTATCATAAACTTTAAACTTAGGCCGGCGTGTAAACCCAAGTTTGCAACCTTTACAGGTAGCTTGCTCTCGATAAGTGCAGAATTTATCCCAAAAGCCAGGTTTGATCCTCCTACAAAAATTAACCTGTTGCTATCCAAGCTATTTAAACGGGCTTCTTTATCTATTAAAGTAGCTAGGTAGTCGGTTTTTATATCGTATTTACGTTTAAAGCTTATCGAAAAGAAAAAAACTACCGATGAAATAAGCAAAAGGAATAAAATGGACTTAATGAAAAACTTTTGCATATCTTAAAACTGGAAATATATAAACTGTTTATCGTCGAAAACCCCAGTAAGTAAAATTACCATCACTATTATAAAATAAACCGACCACCTTAACACTAATGGCGATTTTAATAAACGTTTAGTTAGGTGGTGTTTTTTCTGTAAATAACTGACTGTTTCTAAAAAGAAAATTAAAAATATGGGCCAGCTTTTAGATGTTCCTAAATATTCAAAGATGATTTTGCCGTCCATAAAATCTCTGCACATTTGCGGAAAGCCAGCAAACATATTGGTTAGGATGTAATTAGCGACGTGTAAATTATCTGCCCTAAAAAAAACCCACGCAACACCAACTAAGAAAAAAGTGGTTAAAGGGGCAAGCAATGGAACTTTATCGATAAAAAGTTTTTCGCTTGCTTTTTGCCTAAACTCAGCGGTTAAACGGCCAAAAATAATATAAAAGCCATGTAAAGCTCCCCAAACTACAAAAGTCCAGTTTGCGCCATGCCATAAACCGCTGATTAAAAAAACAATGAAAATGTTTAAATACCACCGGGGCATTGCTACGCGGTTTCCTCCTAATGGGATGTACAAATAATCTTTAAACCAAGTGGAAAGGGAAATGTGCCAACGGCTCCAAAATTCATGTACACTTTTTGCATGATAGGGGCGATTGAAATTGTTCATTAGGGTAAAGCCCATCACTCTTGCGGCTCCAATCGCCATGTCTGAATATCCAGAAAAATCGCAGAATATTTGAAAAGCAAAAAATATGGTTGCAATGATTAAACTAGATGTAATATGCGCTTCGGGATTGTTGTAAACGGTATCTACGATAATCGCTAAACGATCGGCAATAACCACTTTCTTAAAAAGTCCCCAAAGCATTAGACGTAAACCGCTGGTAACACGGTCGTAGTCGAAATCAAACTTTTGTCGAAATTGATGTAATAGGTTCTGTGGTCTTTCTATTGGGCCGGCGACTAACTGTGGGTAAAACATCACGTACAGGGAGTATATCCCAAAGTGTCTTTCGGCTTTTTGATGGCCACGATAAACCTCTATGGTATAGCTCATAGCCTGAAACGTGTGAAAAGACAGGCCAACCGGCAATAGAATATTTAGGTACGGAATTGGGTCTTTTAAGCCAAAGCCATGCATTAGAAATGCAAGGTTCTCGTTCAGAAAATTATAATATTTAAAAATAGCTAACACACCAATATTGGCAATTAAGCTCATCACGAGCCAGAGTTTTCGTTTTTCTCCTTTTGCTTCTTCAATAAAAATACCTGCGAAATAATCAATAACTATGGTAAACCCTAAGATTAGTATATATATGGGCACAAAGGCCATATAAAAATAGCAACTGGCAACCAACAGTAAAAACCAACGTTTGTTGTAAGGAAGTGCAAAATATAAACTGGTAACAACTATAAAAAAGATTAAAAATTGAAAAGAGTTGAAAAGCATCTTCTTTAAATAATTGTTGTTTTATGCTAAGTTTATTGCTTTTCAAATATAGTATTTAATAATTTTATTAAAAAAGTTAAATATAATATCTGCTAATAAGTGTTTTTACATCGACGCACCAAATTTGATAGCTAATCCGTTTTTATTTATGTGTCTAATAGCAAATTGCTTTATGTTTTAGTTTGCAAGATTTATGAATAACGAGAACTTGTTACTGAAACAGCACAGCGTTTATAAAATGTTTTTAACGAAACGTTTTTCTATATTTTACGTATATATACAATTAAAAAAAGATTTTTTGGCACTAAGATAAACTTGGTGGAAAAAAATACACGGCCGATTTATAATCGTAGGCAGTAACATGAGTAAAATTTTTTCGAGTATATGTATATGGCTTGCTTTTGTTCTATACACAAGCAGTAATGTGTTTGCGCAGGTAGATTATAAAGATATTTATTTTAAACACCTAACAACTGCTGACGGTTTGTCTCAAAGTTCTGTTACTTGTGTATTAAAAGACCGATTCGGATTTATGTGGTTTGGTACACAGGATGGATTAAATAGGTTTGACGGTTATAAATTTACGATTTATCAGACCGGCCTAAAAGATAAAAACAGCATATCATCTAGTAACATTCACTGTTTGTATGAGGACAGAGAGGGTGTTTTATGGGTTGGTACAGACCAAGGATTAAACCGTTTTAATAGAAGCACCAACACCTTTACAAGGTATGAAAGCGATCCGAATAACGAAAGCAAACTCGGAGGTAGAGAGGTTAGCGCCATTTTAGAAGACAGCAAAGGTAATTTTTGGATCGGGACAAACTACCAGCTCCATTTGATGAATAAAAAAACTGGAGTGTTTACCCGATTCGGTCACCAAAAGCCAAATATTGAAGGCAGCGAGTATATTACGTCCATTGTTGAGGACTCCAAACATAATTTATGGATTGGAACAGGCTCTGGTTCATTTTTATGGGACGTTGATAAGAAAACGTACAAAGCTATTGTGTATTCCTCAACCATTTCCAAAAATGTTAGTGAAAGTTATGTCAGCGATTTTAGAGAAGATAAGAATCACCGGATGTGGGTAGCAACCAACGTTGGTTTAATATGCTACAACATCGCTGATGGAAAAACCGAATATTTTAAGCATGACCCAGCTAATCCAGAATCAATTAACAATAATTATCTATCAACGATTGAGGTGGCAAAAGATGGGACAGTATGGATCGGTACGCAAATGTCGCTCGATAGATTGGATCCGGAGACGGGGAAGGTAGAACATTATTATAGCGACAAGAGCGACCGGGAAAGTTTGTCATCTAATGCCATAAGCGTAATCTATCAGGATGATAAAGATATCATTTGGACAGGTACTTTTGACGGCGGTATAAATACTTATAACCCGCATATTACGTATTTTAAACCATTGACACAGCGGGTTCCAGGTTATCTGAATACGAGTTTTGGCGTAGTGAGTGCGCTTGAAGAAGAGAGAAATGGAGACATTTGGTTTGGAATTAATGGTGGCGGGGTAGGTTTATATAAAGTAGCTGAAAAAAAGGTTGAGTACATAGAAAGTGCTCCGGATAAACCGAATTCTTTGAGCTCGTTATCTGTGTTAAGTTTATGCAGAAGCAAAAAAAACAATTATTTATGGGTAGGTACTTATTTATGGGGACTTAACAGATACGATGTAGCTACGAAAAAGATTGTTAAATATGTTGAGGGCACAGCACCCAATCAACTCAGTAATAGTTCAATTTATGCTTTGCTGGAGGATAGTAAAGGCAATATATGGATAGGGACAAACGGTGGCGGAGTAAACGTACTTGACCCAAAGACCAATAAAATCCGTAAATACCGTGATGGTAAAAAAAATCGTTACGGGCGCAACTCAATCCTTAATGATTACATTAGGTCCTTTTTTGAAGATAATAAAGGTAATATTTGGATAGGTACCGCTGCCGGCATTAGTGTGTACAGCCCCAACACCAATAGTTTTATCAGCCATTTTGACTCATCAAACAGCAATTTGCTTAAAGATGTTGTGGTTTCTATTTTTCAAGACCCTAAAGGAAATATATGGGCAGGCACACTAGCCGGCGGGCTAAATCTTTTTAACAATAAGACTAAATCATTTACAACCTTTACCACTGATGACGGTTTATCTAATAACAATGTTAACGCTATAAACAGCGATCCAGAGGGCTATTTATGGATAAATACCAGCAGTGGGATATCACGATTTGATCCTCGCACCAACGAGTTTAGAAATTTTAATAACCATAATGGTTTATCGGGTAACGAATTTAATAGCGGAGCATTGCTAAGAACAAAAACGGGCAAACTATATTTCGGGGGGTCATCTGGTTGTTTTATGCTAGACCCATCGGCAGTAAAGTACAATAAAAATATACCTCCCGTTGTAATCACCAATTTTCAGATTTTCAATCGAAGTATTTTTGCTGGAACCAAAGATTCCCCGCTTACGAAATCCATCACCGAAACCAAAAAAATCACACTGTCGTATAGTCAGAACGTTTTTTCCTTTGAAGTTGCGGCATTAGACTATAACGCACCCGAGAAAAACACTTACGCCTATAAGTTGCAAGGCTTTGATATGGACTGGATTTTCGCTGGAAACGAGCGAAAGATATCCTATACCAACCTTGATCCTGGAACGTATACCTTACTAATAAAGGCGTCAAATAATGATGGCGTTTGGAATGAGCAAGGTGCTTCACTTGAAATAGTTGTAAAGCCACCATTTTGGCTTACCTGGTGGTTTAAAATGCTAATAGTAATCGTTTGCTTAGCAATCGTTTATCTTATATTTAGATATAGACTTGCTGCCATCAAAGCCCAAAGAAAACTTTTAGAAGAACAGGTAAAGCAACGGACGTTTGAACTTTCCCAAAAATCGATTGAGCTTGAAAATCAAACTGTCAGTCTTCAGGCAGCTAATAACGAGCTACAAGAACAGGCTGAAGAGTTGCAAGTGCAATCCGAAGAGTTGCAAGCACAGTCGGAAGAACTGAAATCACAATCTGAATACCTTCACATATTAAATGAGCAACTCCATAAAAAAAGTATAGAGGCTGAGGAAGCAAACAAAGCAAAGAGCGCTTTTCTTGCAACGATGAGCCACGAAATAAGAACCCCAATGAATGGGGTAATCGGAATGACAGCACTATTAGCGCAAACGCCTTTGAATACTGAGCAACAAGAATATGTTAATATTGTAACTACTTCTGGCGAAGCATTAATGGGCGTAATTAATGATATTCTAGATTTCTCAAAAATCGAATCAGGAAGCTTGGAGTTAGAGGAAAAGGATTTCAACCTGCGTAAGTGTTTGGAAAATGTAATGGATGTATTTGCGAACAAGGCCGCTGAGAGCAAGATAGATTTGGTTTTTGAGATAGATCCTCTTGTTCCGGAAATTATCGTTGGCGACGGTTTTCGCCTCCGTCAAATTTTACTGAATTTAATAAGTAACGCAATAAAATTCACCCAAGAGGGTGAGGTATTTATTAAAACCGAATTCGAGAAGAGGCTTGGAGATAAATTTTCTGTCCGTTTCGAAATAAAAGATACGGGAGCAGGAATTCCTAAAGATAAATTAAACAGACTTTTTAAAGCCTTTTCACAAGTAGATTCTTCTACTACGCGTAAATACGGCGGTACAGGTTTGGGTCTAGTGATCAGCAAGAGGCTTGTAAACTTGATGGGCGGTGATATTGGTGTTGATAGTGAAGAAGGTTTAGGCACTACTTTTTATTTCAATATTATTTCGTCGTATTCGGTTTCATCTCTTAAAGCGAACGTTTCCGTGAATGATAACGTAAGCGGAAAACGGGCTTTATTGGTCGATGATAATCAAACTACTTTGTCGGTTTTAAAGCAACAATTAGAGATGCTTTGTTTAGAAGTAACAACAGCTTCTTCTGGCGCCGGCGCCCTAGACGTTTTAACAAGAGATAAAAATTATCAACTAATTATTTCTGATTTTGAAATGCCGCAAATGGATGGTGTACAATTGTCCATAGCCATTAAAGCAACTATGCCAACTACGCCAATTGTATTGTTGAGTAATTTAGGAGTTGAAGTTAATTCGAAGCATGCCAGTCTTTTCGGTGCTGTTTTAAACAAGCCTGTCAAACAACACCAGTTGTTTAACGCAGTGTTGTTGTTGTTAAACCCGGAAGGTTTGGTACACGTGAAGAAGGAAAAGGTTAAATTGGATGAGCCCTCTAAAACATTACTGGCTGTAGCCAATCCGCTGGATATCCTGGTGGCAGAAGACAACTTAATTAACCAGAAATTGGTTACGCTGGTGCTTCGTAAGTTGGGCTACCAGCCCGATATTGCAAATAATGGGAAAGAGGCGGTGGAGATGCTTACGAAAAAAGCGTACGATTTGATTTTGATGGATATGCTGATGCCCGAAATGGACGGAATCGAAGCAACAAAACTAATCCGGCAAAGTAAGATGCACCAACCAAAAATTATAGCACTTACTGCAAACGCGATTTCCGAAGACCGAGAAATTTGTTTAAATGCCGGAATGGATGATTATTTAACCAAACCATTTAAACAGGATGATTTTATACGAGCGCTTATGAATGTAACTCGGTCCTAATCTTTCTTGGGCGAGGTCCTCAAAAGTAGCAGCTATGCCGATTATCTTGCATATTAATTAATTTTAAAAAGGAGGGGTAACAATTTTTGACATCGGTTTATATAAAGGAAACAATAATCATTATTTAACCTTTAAAAAGAACAGTCATGAAAAATTCAATTAAAATCATCGGAACTTTAGCAGTTATTTTGTCAATCACATTTGCTTGCAAAAAAGACAAGCAAGACATCAAATTAGAAGAGCAGGGAAAAATTTCTGCACCTATTAAAATGGCTACCATGGCAGGCAAATCTGAAAATGCGATAATTGTAGGCACAAATGCCGAACTTGAAGCTGCTTTTAGCGGTAAACAGGATATTATTTATCTTGAAAAAGTAGCTGAAAAAAATAACTTATTTATTCCTGTAACTGGAACTACTGGTCCGGTAGACCCGGTAGACCCATCAGAACTTTGTTGGGATGAAATTAACAGTTATTATAGCGAACATATTGACGGTTGGTTAAGCATTGCTAATCAAACTTGCAAACCTTATACCGTATGTATTACTTGCCCTAACGCTGGTGGTGGTTTATATGTAATGTATGTGATAAAACCGACATCGCCTAAGTGTAATATTGCAGAAGCAACAGCGGTGCTTTACAACTTTAGTAAGTTTAATTTTACGGTTGGAGATTATGAGAGCGAGGCAGTTGCCGCTTATATTAATCCAAGAAATTAAGATTCAGCCTTTTAATAAAAGCACAAAAGTCACTTGAATTTAGTGGCTTTTGTGTTTTATATTGTTTTTTTATGAGATTACTTTAATAATTATGTGCTGAAAATTGATTAATCGATATTACAACAAACTTCTTCCACCACTTCCGCCGCTTTTTCAGAAACGTAATTACCGGTATCAGCAATAAAAGCGCCGTCATCCAATATCAATTTTTTCGCTTTAAAAATATCGTCTAGCTTTATTGAACCTACTACATAATGATATTGTTTGCAGGAAAAACGTTCCTCAATATCTATAAAAGGTAGTTTTTTAACCAAGCTTTCCTCGTTAAACCGCAAATACACCTGGATGATTTCGTTATTGTTGAAGTTTATTTTTTCCTCTACCAACGTTTTTTTGTACTCGTAGCGGTAATCATATCTCAACGCAGAAATATCAGAGAAAACAGCAGCGCCCGTAGGATGCCCGCCAGCACCTTTACCGAAGAAAAACTGTTGATCTGCAAAAGCAGCCTGTACGCTTACACCGTTATATTCGTTTTCCACGTTAAACAAAAAATCATCTTTCTTCACCAGCTTCGGCAATACGTAAATGCTTACTTCGTTGTCGTTCTGCTTTTTAGCAACCGGTACCAATTTCAGTTTCTGGCCTTTCTCTTTAGCATATTGCAAATCGCTATTTTGCAAATTTTGGATGCCGATGTTTAAAATATCATCCGGATTTACAAACAAACCGTAGGCGTGGGCAGTTGCAATGGCAACTTTGTATTTTGCGTCGTATCCGCCAACGTCTAAAGTTGGGTCGGTTTCGGCAAAGCCTAATTCCTGGGCTTTTTTCAGTGCATCGCTATAGCTTTGGTTTTCGTTAAAAACTTTCGATAAAATGTAGTTAGACGAGCCGTTAAAAATTCCACTTACGGCAAACAAAAGCTCATTGTCGTAATATTCCTCCAAATTTCTGATGATTGGGATACTCCCACAAACTGCACCTTCGTAAAGTAACGAAGTTCCGTTTTCGTGTTGTAGCTTTACCAGTTCTTCTAAATGCAGGGCAATCATTTTTTTGTTTGCAGAAACTACATTTTTTCCGTTTTTAAGAGCGTAAGCTACAATCTCATAAGCGGCATCGGCATCGTTGATCAGCTCAATAATGGTGTTTATTTCTGGGTCATTTAAAATCTCCCATCTATCGGTAGTGAAAAGCTCTGCAGGCAAAGTACGTTTCTTAGACGGGTCTTTGATAGCAATTTTTTTAAACTCCAAGTTCAAATTCCTGCTAACCGTGATGTCGTATAAACCCTGGCCAACTACTCCAAACCCAAATAAACCTATGTTTAGTTTTTTGCTCATTTATGCTATTCTTAAATTATTGTGTGCGGGATGGTTTATTGAGCGAAAACTTAAACGGTTTCCGCTCAATTCAGCTTTAAAAAACAATCCCAAACAATTTCTCGTTAAAATTATTTAACAGCAGCCAATGCTTGTTCAATATCTGCTTTGATATCGTCAAGATGTTCGATACCAACAGATAACCTTAATGAAGTTGGCGTAACGCCTGATGCCAATTGTTCTGCATCGGTTAATTGCTGGTGTGTGGTGATAGAAGGTTGAATAATTAATGTTTTGGTATCACCAACATTTGCTAAGTTGCTGATCATTTTTAAGTTATCAACAAATTTAGCGCAGTTTTCTTTTCCGCCTTTAAGCTCAAATGATAGTACAGCGCCAAATCCTTTTTTAAGATATTTTTTTGCATTTTCATGAGCTGTGCTACTTGCTAAGCCCGGATAATTAACCTTTTCAACGCTTGGGTGCTTTTCTAACCATTCGGCAATGGCCTGCGTATTTTGGATGTGACGTTCCATACGAAGCGACAAAGTTTCGATTCCTTGTAACAATAAGAAAGAGTTGAAAGGCGAAATAGCCTGACCAAAGTCTCTTAAACCTTCTACACGGGCTCTAATTGCAAACTGGATGTTTCCGAAAGGCCCATTGCTGCCAAAAACATCATTGAACACTAATCCATGATAACCTTCGGATGGTTCAGAGAATTGCGGAAATTTTCCATTGCCCCAATTGTAATTTCCACCATCTACAACCACTCCTCCAATGCTGGTTCCATGTCCGCCAATCCACTTGGTGGCGGCATGTACTACTACGTGAGCACCATGTTCAAACGGACGGAAAAGGTAACCACCACCCGCAAAAGTGTTGTCTACAACAAAAGGAATGTCATGTTTGTTAGCTACCGCAGCAATTCCTTCAAAATCTGGAACGCTAAACTCCGGGTTGCCGATGGTTTCTACGTAAATTGCTTTGGTTTTATCGTCAATTAGTTTTTCTATGCTTGCCGCTTTATCGTTTTCAGCAAATCTTGCTTCGATACCTAAGCGTTTAAAAGCAACTTTAAATTGGTTGTAGCTACCTCCGTATAAAAACGGACTAGTTACAAAGTTATCTCCCGCTTCTAAAATATTGTTAAGTGCCAAAAACTGAGCAGCCATGCCTGATGAGGTAGCAACAGCAGCAACTCCGCCTTCAAGCGCAGCAATTCTTTTTTCGAAAACATCCGTAGTAGGATTCATGATACGGGTGTAAATATTTCCGAATTCTTTTAAAGCGAACAGATTTCCTCCATGTTCGGAGTTTTTAAAATTATATGAGGTAGTTTGGTAAATAGGAACTGCTCTGGAACCGGTTGTAGGATCTGGTTCTTGCCCTGCGTGTATCTGTAAAGTTTCGAATTTTAAGTTTTCTGTTGACATTGTTCTAAATGTTTAAAAGTGAATAATTTTGAAATTTGAGGGGATGTTGTGAAAATTCAAACATCGGCCGAAGCCAAACATAATAATTAACACATACAAAAACACATGCAACTTGGAAATACAGGTTGTAGCGTTTTAATTTTTTGACCTTTTAACAAGGTACTTAATCGTGATGGAAAATTAATTTTTTTCATGCCATTAAATTTATATCTCCCTTTTCGGGCTAGGAATTGGCACCTTCTCTTTTATGTTAAGGGTTGCCAGTGGGTCTGTGAGCCTAATCTCTCGCCACTTCTTTATAAATCAAGACCTATTTTAAGGAATTGATTTTGGTATCTCAACCAAATAATGATGCGAAGATAGGCGCTGAATAGGTGAAAAACAAGATAATATTTGGATTTATTTTTAAAAAGTCGGTTTAGAACGTTTACAACGACATTTATCTAAATATTTTTTAACCAGGTTGGTAACGTTTAAACGAGTGCCTAACCAATGCAAACAATTGAAATTAATATTGTTAAAAATGCAGATTTATAAAGCTTAAAATTTAATTTCGCAACATGCAATCTTTTGATATAGATAAAACCGACATCCTAAAGATTAAACAGGCGTTGGAGGGAGATGAGCAGGAACTTTTGTTGTTGGTTCAGGATTATCATGCTTCAGAAATTGCAATTTTATTTGAATCGATTCCGCTAGAGGCTCAAAAGCGTATAATTAATATTTTGCCGGTAGATGTGGCTTCAGAAATTATTTCTGAAATGAGCCACGAATCGCATCCCGAAGAGCTTTTAATAGACTTAGAGCCTGAGAAACGCCAGGAAATTGTTGAGGAGCTGGATTATGACGATGCTACCGACATTATTTCCCAAATGCATGAAGATCATCAGCATGAGATTTTAGGGGAGATGGACAAAGAGGATGCGGTAAACATCCGTAACCTAATGACCTATGCCGAGGATACCGCTGGTGGGTTAATGAATACTGAGGTGATTAAGGTGGATGCCGAGATGACCAAAAAACAGGCTATCGATCAAATTATCCTCCAAAGCGAAGAAATAGAAGAATTTTACACCATTTATGTGGTCGATCATTTTGATGTTTTACAAGGAATTGTGTCTTTAAAAGATATCATCAAATCAAAAGCGAGTGCAAGAATTTCTGATTTGGTGAACTCTGATTTTGTGTACGTAAAAGCCAGTACAGACCAAGAGGAAGTAGCCGATTTAATTTCGCAGTACAACCTAACAAGTATCCCGGTGGTGGATGTAAATATGAAATTGCTGGGCCGTGTAACTTTTGACGACGTGATTGACGTTATGGAAGAAGAAAGCACAGAAGATATATTGAAGTTTTCTGGGGTTTCGCAGGATGAAGAACTAAGCGGTAACTGGGTTGAGGCGGTAAAATCTCGTTTACCTTGGTTAATTTTAAATTTAGGAACGGCTTTTTTGGCTTCGTCTGTAATCAGATATTTTGAACCGACGGTGTCAAAAATTGTCGTTTTAGCGGGCTATATGACGATTATTGCCGGAATGGGGGGCAATGCGGCAACACAGGCGCTTGCGGTTACCATACGTAGGATTACTTTAAGTGATTTAACAGATCGGCAGGCTTATCAAACTGTAATTAAGGAACTTACTGTTGGCTTAATTAATGGTGCGGTAAACGGTTTTATCGTGTGTGTTTTCGCCTATTTTTATGATGACAATTTGATGTTAGGCGTGGTGATTTTTATCGCGATGACGGGGAATCTGCTAATTGCAGGTGTTACTGGCGCCGGGATTCCTTTGGTTTTGAAACGTGTAGGTGTTGATCCTGCTATAGCTTCGTCCATCATTATTACAACCTTCACCGACGTTTTTGGATTTTTACTTTTATTGGGCTTAGCCTCTAAATTATTACTATAATTGCAGATAGATTAAAAATGTCGGCAGTGTTTCGTCCGCGGTCCGAAGACGGCGTTAGACAACTAACTGATATGCCAATCTTAGTTATATCGACTAAATAAAATTCAATAAGCTCTGTGGACTTCGGTCTCCCGACTTTAAACTATAAAAGCAAATGCAAACAAAACACAACTGGACCAAAGAAGAAATTTTAGCTATTTATAACAAACCTTTTTTAGATTTAGTTTACGAAGCGGCGACTATTCATCGTGAAAATAAAGATTATTCAGAAGTTCAAATAAGCTCTCTAATTTCCATTAAAACAGGTGGTTGTCCAGAAGATTGTTCGTATTGTCCGCAGGCTGCCCGCTATCATACCGATGTTGAAGTACAATCAATGATGAAAGTTGATGAGGTAATTGGTTTAGCGCAAAAAGCAAAAGACGGTGGAGCCTCAAGATTGTGTATGGGAGCGGCTTGGAGAGAAGTACGTGACAACCGTGATTTTGACAAAGTGATTGACATGGTAAAAGCCGTAAACGATATGGATATGGAAGTTTGCTGTACCTTAGGGATGTTAAATGCGCATCAGGCACAACGTCTTTCGGACGCAGGTTTATACGCTTACAACCACAATTTAGATACTTCTGAAGAAGATTATAGCCGTATTATTTCAACTCGTACTTACGATGATCGACTGCAAACTATTGAAAATGTGCGCAAAGCTAATTTAACGGTTTGTAGTGGTGGAATCATTGGTTTAGGCGAAACCGTGAACGATAGGGTAGCAATGTTGCAAGTTTTAGCCAATATGCCACAACACCCAGAATCTGTGCCGGTGAATGCCTTAGTTCCTGTAAAGGGTACGCCATTGGCAGATCAGCCACGTGTTGAGATTTGGGATATGGTGCGGATGATTGCGACCGCCCGAATTATTATGCCTAAAAGCGCTGTACGTTTATCTGCCGGACGTAATGAGATGAGCGTTTTAGAGCAGGCTTTTTGTTTTATGGCCGGTGCAAACTCCATCTTCGCCGGAGATAAGTTGCTAACTACACCAAATCCAGATTTTAAAGACGATATGGCGATGTTTGAGCTTTTAGGGTTAAAAACCCGCAAAGCGTTCAAAAACGGCAGACCTAACGAGTTAGTTCATTAGCATGGTTAAATGAGTGAAGGACTGGATGAGAGAAGGGTTAGATAACTATCCTGCAAGCCAGTCCCATATCTGTCATCTCCATACTCATATCTAAAAAAGGTGAGATTAATCCCGTTCCAGAACGAACATATCCAAACATTAATCAACTGGATTGTTGATGAAGATACGATGCTGAAATTTGCGGGCATTGGTTTTACTTATCCGCTTACAGATAGACAGCTGAAAAATTATATCCACGAACATCCCGATCGTTTAATTTATTTAGCGGTTGATGATGAAACATCAAAACCTATCGCTTATGGAGAAATTATTCCTCAAGATAGTAATTCTGCAAGGTTAGGTCATTTAATCATCGGCGAAAGCCAACAACGCGGTAAGGGTTTAGGACAAAACTTAATCCAGCTGCTAATTGATGAAGCAATGCTTAAACTTAAAGTAAAAACGATGGATTTATATTTATTGGGTGGTAATGTAATAGCAGAAAAGTGTTACCTTAAATATGGTTTTCAATTTGTTGATAACGATTTCCAAATCAGCCACAAAGGAAAATCCTACGATATATTGAAAATGTCAATTGCTTTGTAATAAATAAAAAATAAATCATCAAGATTCTCTAACAAACTAACCAACAACCACAAACTAAAAAACATGAACCCAAAACAATTAGTTGGCGAAGAAGCAACAACGTATATCAAAGACGGAATGGTGGTAGGCTTAGGTACCGGTTCAACCGCTTATTTTGCCATAATGAAGATTGGCGAGATGGTTAAAAACGGTCTGCAGATTAAAGGAGTTCCCACTTCAAAAGCAACTGAAGAATTGGCCAAATCCTTAAATATTCCTTTGTTGCCGATTAGTGAAGTTACAAAAATTGACGTGACAATTGATGGGGCAGATGAATTTGACACCCGTAAAAACTTGATAAAGGGCGGCGGCGCCGCATTATTACGAGAAAAGATTATCGCCTCTGTAACCGATTTTTATGTGATTATTGCCGATGCCGCTAAAGGTTCCGAATATTTGGGCAGTTTTGCCGTTCCCGTTGAAATTACGCCTTTCGGTAAGGAGATCACCATATTTCAGCTTAAAGCTTTAGGTTGCGAGCCTAAATTGCGTTTTAAAGATGGTGAACTGGTGGTGACAGATAATCAGAATTATATTGTTGATTGCAAATTCGATAAAATCGAAAAGCCGGAAGAGCTCTCGCAAAAAATGAATGAAATACCTGGAGTTGTGGAGAACGGTTTATTTGCAAATATGGCGAACGTAATTATCAGCGAAGACGGAAAAGGGAGTACTGTTAAAATTAGTTAGCCTTCAATTTTCGGCAGTGAGATTTAGAAAAGCAACGCTGTTTGTAGCTAATTCTTGCCTATAAATGAGCTTAGATACACTGCTGAAATCAATTTGTAGGTTATAAACCTTCTCAACCGGAAAATCTAGTACATAAGCGATAATTGAACGAATTACGCCAGAATGTGTAACGATAACAATATTCTCTGCTGGAACTTCCGAAATAGTTTCTTCGTAAAAATCTATCGCTCTATCGTATAAATCGATAAAACGTTCTCCGTTTTTTATCTTGTAATTTACAAAATCGTCGTTCCAAGCATTTTTTTCTTTTACGGGAATTTCGCTCCATTCTTTCATCTCCCAATTACCAAAGTCTAGGTCAGAAAGTCGTTCGTCCTGCGTGAATTTATCATCGCTTAAATAACTTGCTAACTTGGTGCATCTTCTTAACGGACTACTGTAGTAAGCTGAATTATCATTGAGTTTTAACCTATCTTTTATCCAGTCAAACTTTATTGTGAAATTTTCTTCCAATGGCATTTCAGATTTACCATAACAAAATTTGTTTGGATTATAAACTTCGGGATGTCGAATCAAATAGATTTTTTTAGCGGGCATTTTAAAATTTATGATTAAGATTTATTAAGATAAAATACACTAAGTTGTTTTGTTAGAATGTTGGGTAACTATATTTTTAAATTCTGTTGGTCTTTAACAGTGACAATGGCTACACTTATTTTTCTTTTCTGAAATCTCATTAGGGGAGTGGTTGAAATTTATCGTCGTCCTATTTTGCTTTGTTAAATTCCAATCCTTTCCTTAATAAATTCTAAACTATTTAATCCTTTTTAAAAAGACTTAATTTATTTTTCAGATTTTGGCTTAAACCTGTTTTTTAGCCTTGACTTCCTATAAATTTTGTGGTTTTTAGCGACAGAATAATGTTTTGTTTAAGTATATAACTTGCTGTTGATCTTTAATTTGATAGTTTCCATGTAAACTTTCTGTTTTGTTTTCTGTATTTACTGTTTTTATTAAAGTTGTTAAATTACAGAATAAAGTTTTGTTTATTGATTTTTAAATATTTAAATATCTGTATTTTAAATATTTATAATATTAAATTTAAACTTTTAGTTGTGTCTGTTGTACGCATTTAAAAACTCTACCCGCATCAGCTTAAAATTGTCAACAACAGACTTTATAAATGTTTTATCTATAATTTCGAACACGCCATCTACGCCGTTTAAAATGTCCATCTCTGCCAATTTGTAGGTCTGTTCAATTGCGCCCTGCTCAAACTTGATGATGTATTTATTGTTCATTGAAAAAATAGTGATTTTGCAATCAGGGTGTGGTAATTCTGCAACGACTCTCATAATTTTTTTATTTTAAATACACTAAGTGTTTTTTATTCGGCTATTTTTTGTTGTGAATTTGTGTCTTGAAAAGGTTCCCGCTGACTTCGATTATAATGAATCTTGCAAAAAGCTCTTCGCTATACCAGTTTTCGTCGCGGGTTAATTTTACAACTTTAGCATGTTCGGCATCTTTGTAAGCAAAGGCAACAACATCTTCTACGCTATCCCAAATAGAAAATGTAGCCTGCATAAAAAAAGGAGCTTCGCCAATTCCTATTGAGCTAACAAAACCCTTCGTTTTGTTCATAATTGATGCAACTGGCGGAACGTTTTTCCAGAAGTTTTTTAATCGGTTTATACGAATTGTTGCCCGTGTAAGTACGGCAACTTTACCTTCGGGCTGTTTAATTCTTGGATTGCCGAAGGGTTCCTTTCCGCTCCATTTTCCATGGGCGCTCGTAGGTTCTAGTAGAATGTAAGATTGCTCGTTACAGAACCATTTCCACCATTTGGCAATAAATGAATTTTTGTGGAACTCTTCAAAATCGGCTTTGTTTTGCCAAACGGCCAATAAGCCCCATTGCCTAAAATCTGGGTTGACATCGAAAGTGCCGTTTTTGCCACAACCTAAAAGTTTCCAAAAGTTACATTTTGTGTTGAAATAAAGCGGCAACCTGTGTATTGCCATAGCTATAAAAGCCAAAGGCACAAACATTTTAGGATATCTTACTAAAGTTATAGAAACAAGCATTTAGGCCAATTTCGTTAATTTAATGCTTTGCTTTAAATAAGGTGGATAAATAGCTAAATGTGGATATGTCTTATAATGATAGAAGAATTGATTTTTGAATGAGTGAAGGGTGGGGTGATAGAATAAAAGGTGGAATAATATGGGCAATGGAAGAGTAGAATTATTTCGTATTTCCGCAATTAAAGTCCGGTATTGTTCCTGAACATTTTTATTGCGATAGCTAATAAAATGATTCCAAAAGCTTTTCTAAGGATATTTAAACCAACAGGACCGAATAGTTTTTCCAGACGTAGGGAGTTTTTTAAAACAGCGTAAACAAATGCAAGGTTTATAAAAATTCCGATTACAATATTAACAGTGGCGTATTCAGCTTTTAGGGATAAAAGCGTAGTCATTGTGCCTGCGCCAGCAATTAACGGAAAAGCCAACGGAACTATTGAGATGGTTTCGGGTATTTCTTCCCTAAAAAAGTTGATGCCCAAAACCATTTCCATGGCGATAATAAAGATAACGATGGAACCCGCTATGGCAAAGGAAGAAATATCTAAGCCGATGATCTGTAGCAATCCCTCGCCTAAAAACAAAAAGAGCAACATTAATAGCAATGATACCAAAGTTGCCTTTTCTGATTGTATATGCCCACCGGCTTTTCGCCTTAAATCGATAATAACCGGAATTGAGCCTAAAATATCAATAATGGCGAACAGAACCATCGAAACAGAAAGAATTTCCTTAAAGTTCAGTTTATCTACCATTATTGATATCCGGTTAAAATTAAAAATTGGCTAACCTAATTTTGTTGCTTTTAGCCAAGCATCGGCCATTAGTTTTGCGCCGGGCAAACTTGGATGAACGCCGTCCGCTGTCCAGTAGCTACCAGGAGCGCTTTTTAAAGCTTCATTAAAAACATCCTGATAAGGAATGAAAACAGCATTAAATTCTTTTGCGATTCTTTTTGCGGCGGCCCGGTATTCATCAAACTCCGGATACCAAGAATTGTCTACCGCTTTCACATCTTTTAGTGCAAAAGGTTCGCCAATTACCAGTTTTACATCAGGTAATTTTTTTAGCGTTCTTTCCAATAATGCTTTAAAATCGTTCTCGTAAACGGTTACGGTACCATTGTATTTTCCGTTGTGTTTGTGCCAATAATCATTTACACCTATTAAGATACTTAAAACATTCGGATTTAAATCTAAACAGTCTTTGTCCCATCTATCAGCAAGTTGATAAACCTTATTACCACTTATTCCTTTATTATATATCTTGATATTTTCGGAAGCGTGGTTTGCCAGTAATGATGCCGAAGCATGCAATGCGTAGCCATATCCTAAATTGTCCACTGCATTGTAGCTACTGCTCTCTTTTTTCCGACCTGCATCTGTAATAGAATCACCCTGGAAAAGGATTGTATCGTTTGAATTGAGTTTTAATTTTGAACTTGTTTGTGGCATTGCTGCACTAACAATCTCGGGTAAACTTATCGCCAAGGCGGTCGTAAGTGCGCTTGTTTTTAAAAAATCTCTGCGTTTAATCATTTTTTGTTGGTTATTGATTGCTTTAAATTTATTAAAATAATTAGCAATCGCAAAGGTTGAAGCTTGCTTTAGCAAAGTGATTTGGTGTCAAATTTAAGATAGATTTAGTTTTAGCTATTGTAGGCAGTGAGCTCAGGGATTTTAAATCAATATCAATGTAAAAAAAATGAGCCTGTTTGTAGCATATTAACGATTTAGTTCGTTATTAAGTAAGACACGAAAAATAAAAACAATGGAAAATTTAAAATTGAAACTTATGAAAAATTTAAAGCAGAAACACATTGGGCTGTTGGCGGTTATATTAGCGGTGTTTTCTTTAAGCTCTTGCTTAAAAAACGACAATAATAATGTTACACCTAATTACGCTTGGTTGTCTGTGATAAATGCTTCTCCAAATCTAGAAAAATTTGATTTTGTTATTGATAATCAATTGGTTAATAACGATTCGTTTGCATTTACAGAGCGTTTGCCATACTTCAATATCTTTACTGGATCAAGGAGAATCGGCATTTATAAAGATGAAACAACCGATAGCTTAAAAACCGGAACGCTGATAGCAAAACCGGGTGAAATTTACTCATTATATGTGGTAGGATTGGCACCGAATCAGGAATTTTTAACGATAACAGATTCTTTAGAAACGCCAACCACAGGAAAAGCGAGAGTAAGATTTTTGAATTTAAGCGTTAATGCGCCGGCATTAAAACTTAACTACGGCGTAGATTCAACTTTGGTCAATAGCGTTGCTTACAAAGGCCATTCGGATTTTGTGGAAATCCCTGGAGGAAAAAAATACAACTTTAGCGTTGCTACCGCTACAGGCACTGGAAATACCGCAACCGAAAGTAACGTACTTATTGAAAGCGGAAAGATTTACACTGTTTGGGCAAAAGGCGTTTATGATAATACTACGGTTGACAGTTTAAAATTAGGAGTTAAAATTCAAGCGAATTAAGCTTTAGAACCAAACGTAACCAAAAACGGGTCATCAAAACATTTTTTGATGACCCGTTTTTATTTTATTATAAGAGCCTGTTTAAAATTTATCTAATAATTTGTTTATGCTTCTTTTTGGCTACAAATTCGTTGAATTTTTCGAGATAGCTTCCGGCTATCTCTACAAAATTCGCCTCTTTTCGCTCAAAAATAAACTATAACATTTTTACAACATAAATTTAAACAGGCTCTAAGCTAACAATTATTTTTTTTTATAATTTTCTTCGTGGAACTTTACTAAATCATCAATTGGAGAGCGCATGATTTTGCCCATTTTCATCCCGTACTCGGTAGCTACTTCTTCTAAAATATTTCTGAAGTTATAGGCTACAGACCCTATACAGTTAAATTCTAGTTCTTTGTAATTTGGATAATGACTCACCAAATTTTTAAAGAAATCTTCGAAAGAAGTTTTTACCAAATTTCTTGAATATTCTAGATTTGCGGTAATATCATAAACAAACTTGCTAAAACTTGCACAAAATCTGTTTGGCAAAGGCTTGGTATAAACTGCCTCCAAAATATCATCTGGTGTAAGTTTAAACGTTTCCCAAAAAGAGTCTCTTACATTTTTAGGCATGTATCCCCTTATATAATCGCCCAGTAATTTTTTGCCTATATGACAGCCACTTCCTTCGTCGCCTAAAATAAAAGCTAAGGAATCTATGCTCATCTCAATCCCTTCACCATCGTATATACAGCTATTTGTGCCGGTGCCTAAAATGGCGGCGAAACCCCGCTTATTGCCCAACAATGCTCTGGAAGCTGCCATTAAATCGTGGTCAACTTCAATTTCAGCTTTGGGAAAAATTGCTTGCATTGCGTTTTCTACAATCTCGGCTTTTTCATCGTTATGTACGCCGGCGCCGTAGTAATGCACTTCTTTTATTTTAGCTACGGGAAGATCCGATGGCATGTTCTTTTTCATCGAAGCTATGATGTATTCTGTGTCAGAAAAATAAGGATTATATCCTTCTGTGTGGAACATCACCTTTTTTCCATCGTCCTGGATTAATGTCCAGCTGGTTTTTGTTGATCCCCCGTCTGCAATTAGTATCATTATAATTTTAATTAGTTGGTTTAATTTTAGTTTTGGCTACAAAATTACTAAAATTTACTTATTGTACAATATACACTAAGTTGGTTTTGAATTTTCTTTTTTTTAGATTTTATGGTTTGTAAAAGCATTGCGAAAGTCCTTTTTCAAGCACTTCACGCTTTAAGTTTTTGCCTATAAAAACCAATTTTGTTTGCCTTAATTCATCTTCTGTCCAATCGTCTCCATCCGTAAATACCGGAGTACCTTTTACAGATTGAATAATCAATTTCCTGTTTAAACCCTCGATGTACAAAATGCCTTTTATTCTGTAAAACCAAGCGCCTTGTATCGCCAACATTACGGTAAAGTAATGCCTTAACTTTATCAGATCAAAACTTTGCGGAAACACAAAACTTTGCGATACAATATCATGATGTTTTCCTTCTGTTGGGATATTAAAAATATTATCCCTATTTAAATTTGAAAAACCGAGTTTAAACGTTGTTTTCTTTTTATTGTAAGCCTCTAAATTCAATATTTGGGCAGTTTTTACCTTTGCATAATCGGTAAACTCGAAACTTGCAAGCGGGTTTATTTTTTTAATTGTTTCGTCAACTTTTTTTAGTTCTTCGGCTGAGGTATCACCTGCTTTGTTGAAAATAATGTGGTCTGCATATAAAACCTGTTTTGCGGCTTCGTTTTCCGTAACGATGACATCCAACACATTTTGCGCATCTATTAAACAAACAGTTCCGTCAAGTTTAAAGGCTGTTTGCACATTATAATCTGTTAAAAAAATGGATGCAACGGCAGAAGGATCCGCAATTCCGGTAGTTTCTATAATTAAATGGTCGTAATCATAACTGCCAATTACCAGTTTATTAAGCACTTCAAATAAATCGCCATTTAAAGAACAGCAAATACATCCGTTAGATAGCTCAAAAATATTTTCATCTGTTTTTATCACCAGTTCGCTGTCGATATTTATTTCGCCAAACTCATTTTCGATGATGGCAAACTTAACTTCAGGATTTTCTTTAATGATATGGTTGAGAAGCGTTGTTTTTCCAGCTCCTAAAAAGCCGGTGAGAATGGTTACGGGAACTGATTTTATAGACATTTGTGGTAAAGATAAGACCTTTTTATCCTTAATTTATAAAATCAATGTCTGAAAACCGGAAACTATTGGAATATTATTAACGGAGTATGCAGGTGAGAAAATTAAACTTTTTCTCTTTGGATCATTGCGGGCAGGGTTTTTAGCATGATTTTCATATCTAACCACATCGAATAATTTTTAGCGTAAAAATTATCCAGTTTTTTGCGCTCATGATCAGACATTTCTTTTTTGCCTCTTTTACTTATTTGCCATAGCCCGGTTAATCCGGCTGGGCCAAGAAAGCGCATCGACCATTCGTTGGTTGTTAGCTGCTCGGCTTCATAAAGTGGGAGGGGGCGGTTTCCTACTAAAGACATATCGCCTTTTAAAACATTTAATAATTGCGGAAGTTCATCAATGCTACTGTTCCTGAGAAAAGCGCCCAGTTTTGTAATACGTGGGTCGTTTTCTATTTTAAAAAAAGAAGCCTCGCCATATTGGTTTTTATGTGCCAAACTTGCTATTTCGGCATCGGCGCCCACTCGCATCGATCTAAATTTATAGAAATCAAAAATTTTGTAACCTGTGCCTACTCTTTTACTGGTGTAAAAAACGGGTCCCCGAGAATCTAATTTTATCAATAAGGCTACAAGCAAAAAAAAAGGCGATAAAATTATGAGCGAGATGCTAGAAACGGTTAAGTCTAAAACCCTTTTACTAAACGGCATCTGATACTCAACAACAGGAACCTGTGATAATTGATTTACTTGAGAGCGGAGCAGTTTATAAAAACTTAAAAACTTTAATCTTTCTATTAAATCGTCAAACGGAATAGGGGCAACGTAGCAATCGCTTACGCCAAGTTCCATTGCTTTTTTAACTACTATACTGTCGGCTTCTGTTAGTAAGAAAATGGTGATCAGGTTTTTTGTAAGGAAGTTTTTTTTGAGCGCTAAAATATAAGTGTGAACTTCTTCGAACTTTGATGGTTCAACCTCTAGAATAACTATGGTATTTATGTCGCTAAAAGATAGCGTTTGGGTACGGTTTTTTAGTTCGGCTAAGGTATTAGCTTGGTTTATAGTGAATTCAGTTTCCGAAAAAAGCTTTTGGATTCCTTCCTTAAAGCTACTTCCATAATAAAGAATATTAATTGAAGAGTTTGATTTGAAGTGGTCTTCAACGTTAACATTCGTAAATTGCATTCGCTAATTTAGTATAATTTTTATTTTATCTTTTAAAATAGACGGATTAAATGGTTTAGACATTAAGTCGTTTATTGGGTAAGGGATTCGGGTTTTTATATTTTCTAGCGAATCAGAACCAGAAAGCACAATTACCGGAACGTCTCTGAAATAACCGCTTACTTTTAAAGAACGTACAAAGTCGGCTCCATCAAAATAAGGCATCTCCATATCAGAGATAATCAAATCAGGTATGTTACCGTTATCTAACCAAGTTAAAGCGTCAAAGCCATTGTTTTTGATTACTAAATCGTAATCTTTTTTCAGGATAAATTCCAGAAGTTTTAAAATAGCTATCTCATCATCAACCAAAAGAATCCTTTTCCTAACTACCTCTTTATTTTTGTCTAATGATATCATAATTCTGTATCTTTTTATACTATCTGTTAAACAGAAAGGATGCCGAATTGCTTTTTAAAAATATCTTCATGATTCAGCATATTTAACTAAACAATTTTTGAAACGGGATTTTGCCAGTTTTAAATTTAGTCAAGCTTATCTACAAAGTTATTACCCGTTTAAATGTACTTCAAACGCATTGTTTTCTATTTTTATTAGTCCTAATATACGTAAATGTGAACATAAAGGTTTTATGTAAATGTTATTATTTAAAATATTTTTATCTAAAAAAAATAATGAATCTGACTTGGGGAATTTTATGTCTTATAATTTTAGGGAATTTATTTCCCGAAATAGGAAATTTTTCCCCGGATTGTAGCCGTTTATAAAGCAAGAAAGTTCAGATTTTGAACCTGAACTTTCTTGTTTATCCTATATTAAATGGCTATTTTTTCTTTTGTTGATTAAGCTGTTGTTGCCTCATCATCTCTTCCATTTTTTTCTGAAAACCACCTTTTTTCTTTGACTCTGGTTTCTTTTTGTTCTCCTGGATTTGTGCATGAATTTTTTCATCATCAACAAATCTTCTGATGAAATATTGCTGAGAAAACGTTAAGATGTTTGCACAGAAATAATAGTAATTTAAACCTGCCGGATAGCTGTTTAACACACCAAAGAAGATAAGTGGAGTAATGTAGCCAATGTATTTCATTTGTCCCTGTACACCCGAAACCTGGTTGTTAAAATAGGTATAAATTAACGTTGATATCGTCATTAGCAAGCACATTAAGCTAATGTGGGTCCAACCTAAAAGCGGAATTGGTGGAAACTTGATCAGCTCGTCATAAGTAGAAAGATCATGCATCCAAAGGAAGCTTTCATGCCGTAACTCAAATAAGTTAGGGAAGAAATAAAAGAACGCCAATATAAAAGGCATCTGAAAAACCATTGGTAAACAGCCACCTAAGGGGTTTACGCCGGCTTGCTTATACAGTTTCATGTATTCTTGCTGTACCAAAGCTTGATTTCCTTCGCCAACTTTTGCCTTAATTTCGTCCATTTCAGGCTTTAAAACCCTCATTTTAGCCATAGATAAATACGACTTATAAGTGAAAGGAAATAAAACGGTTTTTAAGATGATGGTAAGCAATAAAATAATTAAGCCATAACCAAGGTTCATGCTCTCAAAAAAGTTGAAAATTGGTAATACCAAAAAGCGGTTGATCCATTTTAAAGGCCCCCAACCCATTTTAACTTGCTTTTCGAGATCTAGACCCTGAGCCCGGAGTTGGCTAAACTTATTTGAACCAAAGTAAAATTGAAGATCATAGCTATTAGCCTGATTGCTTTTATAAGGAAGCGAAAGTTGTGCACCATAAGCTTTTACCGCTGAACTATCTGCTAAGGTGGTAATTTTTACATGTGCTTTGCTAAAACCTTCTTTTGAGATTAAGGCCGCTGAGAAAAAGTGTTCTTTAAAAGAAACCCATTTTGTTTTTCCTTCATTTAAAACCTTGTCATCGTCTTTGCTTTCGCTCAAATAATCAACCTCACCATCTGCATGTTGGAAGTAGGTAGTTGAACCCAAACGTTCGTTATGCAAATCCTTTTCTTGCTGTAACAAATGCGTGTTCCAGTTTAAAACTAAATTGCCTGCTGCAGTTTTGTTTTCAAATCCTTTAACATCAACCTTAAAATCTACCTTGTTTGCATCGGGCGCCAAAGAATAAGTATAATTAACATAAGAACCATCAGCACCGGCCATCTGCATTACAATGTTTCCAGCGCTTTGACTTACTACTTTAAAAGGTTGATCAGAAGTATTCAAATTTTGGTTTGCAGATTTGTAATCGAAACCAAAATTGGTGTCATCGGCCTTAAAAAGAATAACAGGTTTACCCTGGTAGGTTGTTTCGTTTTTAACCTCTACGCTAACAATTTTACCACCTTTGTTTGATAAGGTGATTTTTAGTGCTTTGTTTTCCAAAACACTTAATTCTTCTTTAAAGGTAGTAGTAGCACTAGCGGTATCAGCGTTGTTTACTACAATGCTGTCTGTTAAAATTGCTGTTTTTTTAGTTACCGTTTGCGGATGTTTTTTAGCTGCAGCAATTGAATCCTGAGTGATTTTTTCCCGCTTTATTTCTTCTTCCGAAGGTTTTAGAAGAAAGGTTGAACCTACTAATATTACTAAAATCAGGAATAAACCTGTAAACGTATTTCTATCCATTATTTATTTTTAATACTTCTTTTAAACCTTCTTTTTTGAGTGTTCGATTGAAGCGGCGACAAATTTAACAAAAAGTGGGTGCGGATTGGCAACAGTTGATTTTAATTCGGGGTGAAACTGCGCTGCTACAAAATAAGGGTGATTTTTAAGTTCAACAATTTCTACAAGATTATTGTCTGGGTTAAAACCAGAAGCAATCATTCCCGCCTTCTCGTAGGCCTCTAAAAATTTGTTGTTGAACTCGTAACGGTGTCTATGGCGTTCAGTTATTTTTGATTTTCCGTAAATATGATGCGCTTTCGTTCCTTTTTTTAGCTCACAAACGTAAGAGCCTAAACGCATTGTACCGCCTTTAAGCGTTACTTTTTTCTGTTCTTCCATCATAGAAATTACAGCATCTTCGGTATTTTCGTCCATTTCTGTGCTGTGGGCATTTTTCAGACCTAAAACATTTCTGCCAAATTCAATCACAGCGCACTGCATGCCTAAACAGATACCGAAAAACGGAATATTATTCTCTCTAATGTATTGGATTGCGGTAATCTTTCCCTCGATACCTCGGGCGCCAAACCCCGGAGCTACTAAAACGCCATCTAAATTGGCAAGTTTAGCTTTTACGTTTTCGGATGTAATACCTTCAGAGTGGATACATTCAACCCGAACCTTGCATTCGTTTTGCGCACCGGCATGTATAAATGCTTCTGTAATAGATTTATAGGCGTCTGGCAGTTCAACGTATTTACCCACTAAACCAATTTTGATTTCGGAAGTCGGGTTTTTTAAATGCCCCAAGAATTCTTTCCAACTTTCTAAATCGGGTTCGTTTTTTAATGGAAGTTTTAGTTTTGATAAAACGGTGCGGTCCAACTGTTCTTTCAGCATCAAAAGCGGCACATCGTAAATGGTTTTTGCATCTACCGATTCAACCACCGCATTAATGTTTACATTACAGAACAAAGCAATTTTTTTGCGGATATCCTGAGAAATATGGTGCTCGGTACGGCAAACCAAAATATCTGGTTGAATACCGTACTCCAACAACATTTTAACCGAGTGCTGTGTAGGTTTTGTTTTAAGCTCACCGGCTGCGGCCAAAAATGGAATCAGCGTTAAATGGATAACAATGGCGTTGTTTGAGCCCGCTTCCCATTTAAACTGACGAACAGCTTCTATATAAGGTAAAGATTCAATATCGCCAACCGTTCCGCCAAGCTCGGTAATTACAATATCGTAATCGCCACTTTCGCCCAACAAACGCATGTTACGCTTGATTTCATCGGTAATGTGCGGAACAACCTGAACAGTTTTACCTAAATAAGCGCCTTCTCTTTCGCGGTTGATTACGTTCTGGTAAATTCTTCCGGTGGTGATGTTATTTGCCTGCGTAGTGGCAACGTTTAAAAAGCGTTCGTAATGACCTAAGTCCAAATCCGTTTCGGCACCGTCTTCTGTTACATAACATTCGCCATGCTCATACGGATTTAATGTTCCCGGATCGATATTGATGTATGGATCAAATTTTTGGATAGTTACGCGGTAACCTCTGGCTTGTAAAAGTTTAGCTAATGATGCGGAAATAATACCTTTCCCTAAAGACGATGTAACGCCCCCCGTAACAAAAATATACTTAGTCATGTTGGAATTTGTTGTTTTTAACAATCTAAAAAGTGAAAACGAAGAGCGCTTTTTAAATGTGTTTGTACGGGATGCAAAATTAAGTTTTTTTTTCGATTTTGAACTATTTGCGGAAAATGAATTTTGAAGTATTGTAGCTAAGTAAGTAAGACTCTGGTTTAGTGGAGTTAAAAGTTGTAGAACCTTTAATACAGCGGAGAATGGACTTTCAACTGCGGACTTTTATCTTAATTTTGTAGGTATGGATTCTATTTATAAAAGTTTATTGTTGCGTTACCAGAATTACTTGGTAGAATTTTATCAGCTGATTGAAGATAAAGAGATTTTTGCTTCCACCGAGCTTGGTAAGGCCACAGCTATAAAAGATTTTTTAGAAACCCTGCCCGATTTGGACGTTAGTTTTGAGCTGGAGTTGGGCATTAAGGTTTCACTTGGCGGTTTAGAGAACAACTGGTTGATTCAAATTTCTGATGATGGCTTTTCTGTACGTTCTTACACGGTTGACGGTTTAGATGAAACCGACGAATGGTTTTTCCATTACCATGATGACAGTAAAGAATACGAAGGCAATCTTTTCGCCGATGGCGATTGGGATTTGTTTTTAGAAGAGGTTGCGGATATAGATGCTTTTGATGGGAGGGAGCTTAGTGCGGTTTTGAAGTATGATTTGGGAACAAGAGTATCCGCTATTTAAAGACACTTTAACGAATGTATATCCCATCTGCAAATGCGATGAATGACCGAGATGAAATTGTGAATTTCATGAAAAGGTTCAGTTTTGCTACAATCGTATCAACTGACGGAACTACTCCGTTAGCGACTCATCTACCGTTTATTGTTGATTACAAAAATGATAAGTTGCTGTTGACCTCGCATTTTGCAAAAGCAAACGACCATTGGAAATATATGGAGCATCAAAACGTTTTGGTCATTTTCAGCGAGCCACATGCTTATATTTCAACAGCACATTATGATAAAGAGTTAAACGTACCTACTTGGAATTATTTATCTGTTCATGTGTATGGAACAGTTGAGCTAATAAGCGATTATCAAAGAAACATCAGTTTACTCGAAAAAACGATTGAAAACTACGAACCATCATTTGCTTTGAAATGGAATGAATTTCCTGAAGATTATAAAATAAAAATGGTAAAAGGGATTGTCGGTTTTGAAATGACTGTGAACGATATTCAGGCAAAAAAGAAACTAAGCCAAAACAGAACGCCTACAGAAAAGGCCAACATTATTACTGCTCTTTCAAAAAGTAAGGATAACAATGAAAATTTGATCGCGGAGTATATGAAAAAGGATTTTATATAGCTCAGTGAATTCCTCGTTCTCCGTGGTTGAAAAAATCTTCGCTCACTGTGTAAAAATTTCTGTGAACTTTGCGGTTAAAAACCTACCTCTCCATCATCTTCGCAACATACTTCCCAATAATATCAAACTCAATATTTACAAAATCGCCGGGCTTAACGTTTTGCAGGTTGGTATGCTCAAATGTATATGGGATAATCGCAACAGAAAAAGTATTGGCTCCAGAATTTACAACTGTTAAACTAATTCCGTTTACACAAACCGAACCTTTTTCAACCGTCACATTTCCTTTAGTTGCATCGTACTCAAAAGTAAAAACCCAGCTTCCGTCGGCCTCTTGTAGGTCAATGCATTTTGCGGTTTGGTCCACATGGCCCTGCACAATATGCCCGTCTAAACGGCCATTCATCTGCATACAACGTTCTAAATTTACCAGATCACCAACTTTTAAATCGCCGATATTGGTTTTCTGTAAAGTTTCATCAATTGCGGTTACAGTATGTTCACCGTCTTTTAAATCAACCACGGTTAAACAAATACCATTATGCGCAACAGACTGATCTATCTTTAAATCTTTCGAAATATCGGACTTAATGGTGATGTGCAAATTGCTTTGCTCTTTTTTAAGCCGGGCAATTCGTCCCAATGTTTCTATAATTCCTGTAAACAATTCAATATTTTTTAAGTGATATTTTTACAACGCAAATTGAGTAAAGCCTGTTTTATTTTTGGATTTAAAATTGCTAAGCTGTGTCAAAATAGCAGCCCAAAGTTAATTTTAATCCTGAAATATCACATACCAATGATACCAGAATATGCATAAATAAAATGTTAGAATTGTTTTTCAGAAGCGAAGTTGAAGTAAAAGGCAAAGAATATTAAGAAAAAAGTAAAAATATTTGATTAATCGGTTTACGTTAAATGTTATAATTTAGTAATTATTAAATCAATAACTATAATTTAATATATTAGCATTGCTAAAATCACGAACACAAATTAAAGGCTACTCATGGTTCCCAAAGTTGCAGAAGAAGTAGAACATATAAACGATATATATAAGTTAACTTCCATCCTTTTAGAAAACAAAGAAGATTCTCTAGAACAATTATTAAAAGCAGCCTGCAAAATTTTTAAAGCTGAGTTAGGCGTAATTTGTCTGCTAAAAGAAAATAAATACATTGTAAAAAGCAT
Source organism: Pelobium sp. (assembly GCA_035496935.1). Classification (GTDB taxonomy): domain Bacteria; phylum Bacteroidota; class Bacteroidia; order Sphingobacteriales; family Sphingobacteriaceae; genus Pseudopedobacter. Next base: position 35,249 of record DATJED010000024.1, read on the forward strand.
TTATTCAGAACTACCTTATGAGGTTGATTTTGATGCCGTTACCAGTTTGGAAGATACGTTTTGCTTTTACGCCGTAAAGAAAGATGGGATATTGGAACTACCGGATATTGATAATTCAGCATACAAACATTTGCCCTGTTGTGATGTATTAAAGGTGAAAAGTTATATCGGGATTCCGTTGAAATTTGATAATAAAGACATTGGAACTATAAACTTTTCGTCACGAGAAGTTAGGCCTAACGGCTACAGCAAAAAAGAGCTTGATTTGTTAACTTACCTAAACCAATGGGTAAGCCTTCACCTTAACAGAAAATTTTACAAAGAAAGTTTACGGAGCAAAAACACAGAATTAGAGGCAAAAAGCAAAGCTTCCGAACTGTTGATGGAGGAAAACAACCAATTGATCCAGATATTGGTTCACGATTTAAAATCGCCTTTAAGCAATATTAAAATGCTTTCGTATCTATTTCAGGATTTTGCCCGCGATAAGGACAGTGAGGAACTGTTAACCATTTTTAATAAAAGCTTAGATTACGTTTTTCATTTGATTGAACAAATGGAAACGCTAAACAATATGGAAACTTTTTCTTCAGATAATTATGTGGAAGAATTTGATTTAGATGAGTTTGTGAAGACCAATTTAAAAGATTTTAAGCAGGCGGCCGAGTCAAAGTCCATTAAGCTTAATTATAATTTCAACGGAAGTAAAACGGTTATAAAAACCGATATGAATTTCTTGAAACGTATTCTTTATAATTTGATTTCCAATGCTTTAAAGTTTTCTCCTTTTGAAAAACAGATATTTGTGAATTTAAGCCATACTGATTCCCATTTTATTATTTCTATTAAAGATGAAGGCCCGGGCATTGGCGACGGAGAACTATCCAAACTTTTTCAAAAATTCGGGAAGTTGAACAACAGACCAACAAACTCCGAAAGCTCATCTGGCTTAGGTTTATTTATAGTAAAAGAACTATTGAAAAAAATAAGTGGCGATATAAGCGTAGAAAGCAAAGTAGGTGAAGGCAGTGATTTCAAAGTAATGTTGCCTTTTACCATTTAGCAAAAGCAGAGCTCCTCGTTTTTTTCAAATTCCACATTGGCTAAATTATCCACAATTTACAACGGGTAACATTAATTTTTAACTTTGCATTTCTAAAAACCACAAACTCCTTGGCAAAAAGCAAAGATAAAGAGACTCCTTTAATGACCCAATACAACCAGATAAAGGTTAAATATCCGGGTGCATTGTTATTATTTAGAGTGGGCGATTTTTATGAAACTTTTGGCGAGGATGCCGTTAAGGCCTCTCAAATTTTAGGAATTGTACTTACAAAAAGGGCCAACGGGTCCGCATCTCATATCGAGCTGGCAGGTTTTCCGCATCATTCCATAGAAACCTATCTGCCTAAATTGGTAAGGGCGGGGCAAAGGGTAGCCATTTGCGATCAGCTGGAAGATCCAAAATCTGTAAAAGGAATTGTAAAACGTGGCGTAACCGAACTGGTAACGCCCGGCGTTGCTTATAGCGATAATATTGTTCAGCAAAAATCCAATAATTACTTAGCCTGCCTACACTTTGAAAAACAAACTGTGGGCGCTTCTTTTTTAGATATTTCTACTGGCGAGTTTTTGGTGGCGCAGGGCAGTGCGGAATACATTGATAAACTTTTGCAGGGTTTTAAACCCAGCGAAGTCATATTTTCAAAGACAAAATCAAAAGATTTTGCAGAAGCTTTTGGAACTAGCTTTTACACTTATACGCTTGACGATTGGGCTTTTACAGCGGATTATGCACAGGAAACTTTGCTCAAGCATTTCGAGGTAAAATCGCTTAAAGGTTTTGGTATTGAGCGTTTAACTTTGGGGATTGTAGCGGCAGGCGTGGCGCTGCATTATTTAGGCGAAACCGAGCACCGCCAATTACAGCACATTAGCAATATTTCCAGAATTGAGGAAGACCGCTACATGTGGCTAGATAAATTCACCATCAGAAATTTGGAGTTAATTGGCTCAAATAACGAAAACGCCAAAACTTTAATTGACGTTTTAGACCATACTTCTTGCGCAATGGGCGCCAGAATGTTGCGTAAATGGATGGTGATGCCGCTCAAAAACGAAAAACCTATTCAGGAACGGTTGGCGGTTGTTGAATTTTTTTATAAAAACGCTGAACTGAGAAATCAGCTTCAGGGTTATATTAGGCAGATTGGAGATTTAGAACGTTTAATTTCGAAAATCGGTCTGCAGAAAACAAATCCGAGAGAAATTATTCAGCTAAAAAAAGCTTTAATAGCAATTGCGGATGTTAAACTTAATTGCGAAAACGTTGATCAGGAAGCGGTAAAACGAATTGCCGAACAGATAAACCCCTGCTCATCTATTAAAGAAAAAATTGAAACTGAATTATATCCTGATCCGCCGGTGGCGTTAAATAAGGGAAAAGTAATGGCTGATGGTTTAAATGAAGATTTAGACCGTTTACGGAAAATAGCTTTTGGGGGCAAGGATTACTTGCTGGAACTGCAAAAACGTGAAGCCGAACTCACCGGAATTACATCTTTAAAAATAGCCTTTAACAACGTTTTTGGTTATTATTTAGAGGTTTCCAATACACATAAAGATAAAGTTCCGCAAGAGTGGATCCGTAAGCAAACTTTGGTTAACGCCGAGCGTTACATTACACCCGAACTTAAAGAATACGAGGACCAGATTTTAGGAGCCGAGGAAAAGATATTGGCTATTGAATCCCGCTTATTTAACGATTTAGTGGCAAGTATAGCCGATTTTATAAAGCCTATTCAGCTAAATGCTTATTTAATTGCACAACTGGATGTGTTGCTCTGCTTTGCCGAAACTGCTCAAAAAAACCATTATGTAAAGCCGAAAGTGAGCGATGATAAATTGCTGGATATTAAAGGTGGACGGCATCCGGTAATTGAACGGCATTTGCCTTTGGGCGAAGAATACATAACCAACAGCGTTTACCTGGATAACGATTCGCAACAGATCATCATCATCACGGGGCCAAACATGGCTGGTAAATCTGCTTTGTTGCGCCAAACAGGTTTAATAGTTTTAATGGCGCAAATGGGCAGTTTTGTGCCTGCAAAAGAAGCTTCCGTAGGGATTGTTGATAAAATTTTCACCAGAGTAGGAGCGTCTGATAATTTATCATCAGGCGAATCAACTTTTATGGTTGAAATGAACGAAACGGCTAGTATCCTGAATAATTTATCAGACAGAAGTTTGATTTTGTTGGATGAAATCGGTCGAGGAACTTCAACCTACGATGGTATTTCCATTGCTTGGTCCATTGCCGAATATCTGCACAATCATCCATCGGCGAAAGCCAAAACCCTATTTGCCACGCACTACCATGAGTTAAACGAGTTGAGCAATTCCTTTAACCGGATAAAAAACTTCAACGTATCCGTAAAGGAAGTAGGCAATAAGGTGATTTTCTTACGAAAACTTGTTCCCGGCGGTAGCGAGCATAGTTTCGGGATTCATGTGGCTAAAATGGCGGGCATGCCTTCTTCGGTTTTAAAAAGAGCCAACGAGATTTTAGTGCGTTTAGAGAATGAAAGAACTGGCGGAGAACATGTGAAAGCCAGTTTAATGAAAATGCAGAAACAACCTGTGCAACTGCAAATGTTCTCTTTAGAAGATCCGGTTTTAATAAAAATCAGAGATGTTTTAAATAATTTGGATGTAAATACGTTAACTCCGGTAGAAGCTTTAATGAAACTGGATGAAATTCAGAAGGTTTTAAAAAAATCTTAACATGACGTTAACCAAATTAGGAATACAAATCAAACCTCATACCTTCACATTTCGAAGATTCTCAATACCCATTACGCTATACACAATACTGCTACTCACTTTTACCGCCTGTAAATCTAAAAAGAATTTAAGTTCCAAAAATAACTTTGAAAAACCCAGCAATAAAATAGCTAATAAATACGCCAATGCTATGGATGTTTCAAAAAAGCATATCAAAAACGGTAATCTTTACGGTTTTATTGATGATTGGGAAGGTACAAAATATCAATTCGGTGGCTTAACAAAACGCGGTATTGATTGCTCTGGCTTGGTTTATCTCATTTATAAAGATGTTTATGGAAAAGAAATTCCACGGATGACCAGCCAACAAGTGGACATTATAAAGCGAAAATACGAAAGCCAACTAAAAGAAGGCGATTTAGTGTTTTTTGATTTCGATGGCAAAAAGTTTAGCCATGTTGGACTTTACCTGCAAAACGGTTACTACGTACATGCCAGCACCAGAAAAGGGGTGATGTTGGAGAAACTCAGAAATCCTTATACCTATAAATATTTCTCCAGAGGTGGTAGCGTAAAATAATTAATCAATTTACGCGATTGCGAAATGATTAACTGTTTTTTGCTGCTTTATGCGTTCTCTCAAAAATTCCTTGATTTCCCAGCGTTTTTGTTTATTGGCAATCTTATCAAGCTGTAAAATAATTTTTTCTTGATCTTTGGTGCTAAAAACAATCTTTGAGAAATGAGTTTCAAAATATTCTATCAGTTCAAATCTTAAACAAATCTCCTCGTCCAGCTTATCTTGCTTAAATGTAATTTCATCGTTGTTGATTAAGATGAAATGTTTTGACGATTCGGCCGAAAGCCGATATAAACTTAGAAACGCTGGAAAAGAACAGGTAAATAAAATGAGATAAGTGCTTGTTTCGGTGATGATTTGATAAAAATGGAATGCTAGCGAAATACAGATAAGCAAACTACTAGCCGTTAAAATTACGTAATAATTGTTTTTGGAAAGCAAACGTTCATCGCATTTAATGTAGATAGTTTTTTCAGTTTTCATATTTTAAGGTTCGGGTGTTTTTCTTTTTACGAAAGCCGTTTCCTTAAAGTTTCATTTATTTTTATAAGTGTTTAAAATTTAAGCAGTTCATACGATATATTGTTGCGTTGTGATTTTTATTCCGATTAGTAGTAGATGAGAAGCAGGTTTTTAGTCAGCGTTGTAATCCGGCAACTCTTCTAAAAACTGGTAACTATTATTTTCATAATCAATTGCGCAACAATAATGTTGTAAGCCATTACTAACTACCAGGTATTTCACCTTGTGAACCATGTTATAACGGGCCGCCTGGTCAAAAACATCTTGTGTAATTTTAATCGAATTCGCTTTGCATTCCACTAAAACCTGTGGAGTTCCGCTTTTATCAAAAATCAAAATATCTGTCCGTTTTTGTAATTTGTTTAATCTTAAACCACCTTCTAATTTGATTAACGTTTTGGGATATTTTTTCTGAATAATTAAAAACTGCACAAAATGCTGGCGCACCCACTCTTCGGGCGTTAATACCAAATCTTTTTTTCGTAGTTCATCAAAAATTAAAATTACAGTATCTTTTTGATGTAATTTAAAAGGGTAAGGAGGCAAGTTTAGCGCAACCGGTTTAAACATTTTGCTAAAATAGCTTAGAATTTTCAACATTCTAATTTTTAAAAACTAATATTTATAATTTAGCAAACAATGACAGCACCAGACATTATCAAAGACATAAAAGCCCGAAAGCTAAAACCCATTTATCTGTTGCATGGCGAAGAAAGCTATTACATAGATTTAATTAGTGATTGTTTAGAGGAAAATGTATTGTCTGATGCCGAAAAAGGCTTTAACCAAACTGTTTTATACGGGAAAGACACCGAAATGATGACGGTTTTAAACGCGGCGAAACGCTATCCAATGATGAGCGATTATCAATTGGTGTTGGTAAAAGAAGCGCAGGAACTAAAGATTGATAAAGCCGCAGAACAATTTCAGGCCTATTGCGAAAACCCTTTAAAAAGTACCGTTTTGGTGCTTTGCCATAAATATGGGAAGTTTGATAAGCGTAAAAAAGTTTATAAAATTCTTGAAAAAAACGGCCTGGTTTTCGAATCGGCGAGCATTTACGAGAACAAAGTTCCAGCTTGGATAGATGATTTTATTAAAAACAGAGGCTATCACATTAACCCAAGTGCTTCTGCTTTGCTGGGCGAATATTTGGGCAACGATTTAGGTAAAGTTGCCAACGAACTTGAAAAACTGATGTTAAATGTACCGAAAGGGCAGGAGATTGGCACCAAAGAAGTTCAGGACAATATCGGCATCAGTAAAGAATATAATGTTTTCGAATTACAGAATGCCCTCGCCCGTAAAGATGTTTTTAAGGCAAACCAAATTATCAATTACTTTGAAGCTAACCCAAAAGCTAATCCTTTTGTGTTGATTTTAGGTAATTTAAGCGGTTGGTTTACTAAGATTTTAAAATATCATTATGTCAAAGATAAATCGCAAGCCACAAAAGAACTGGGCGTAAATCCGTATTTTTTAAAAGACTATGAAATGGCCGCAAGAAATTACAGTTTAGGGAAAACTTTCGATGTGGTTTCTTTATTAAGAGAATATGATTTAAAATCAAAAGGAGTGGACAGCACCGGAAACACCGAAGCCGGAGCTTTGCTAAAGGAACTGATTTATAAAATCATACATTAGGTTTTAGTTAGTTAGTTAGTTAGTTAGTTAGTTAGTTAGTTAGTTAGTTAGTTAGTACTTGTAGCTCGAAATATCTAGTTTTTTATTCAATCCTTCAAAATTCACTCATTCAAAAATTCACCATTATATAAGTATTATTCACTCATTCAAAATTCAATCCTTCAATCATTATAATAAACCATGCAATATTTCCTCGTAAAATCAGAGCCTTTTAAATACAGTTGGGAGCAGTTCAATAAAGATGGCAGAACGTTTTGGGACGGTGTTCGTAATTATCAGGCCCGCAACAACCTCAAAGAAATGAAAGAAGGCGATTTGGTGCTTTTTTATCACAGTAACGAAGGGAAAAACGTAGTGGGAATTGCCAAAGTAGTGAAGGAATTTTACCAAGACCCTACAACGGATGACGAACGTTGGGTGGTGGTTGATTTAGCGCCGGTTGAAAGCTTGAAAAATCCGGTAGCATTAGAAACCATTAAAAATGATGAGCGTTTAAAAGATGTTTCTCTAGTGCGCCAAGGTAGGCTGTCTGTAATGACTTTAAAAGCCGAGGAATTTGATCGGATTGTTGAGTTGGGTTCGTAAAGAAGTTCAAAGTGAAAAGTTCAAAGGTTAAAGTTTTTCTGTCCGTTTCCATTTTCTGGCTTTTGGCGGGTTGTTCTTCCGGAGTAAAGCAGGAGGATTTATTGGGTCGCTGGAATTATGTTTCTTACGAATATGTAAATAAATCTCTGAATAAGCCCTTGGCAAATATTTCGGTTCAGAAACCATATATCGAATTCATCAAAAATGGCAAATGTAAAATTGTTTCTAGCGGCAATGTTTTATCCGAAGGGAATTATTATCTCGAAAATAAAATCATCCGTTATACTGAAAATTTGCCCGGCGGACAAAAACGAGCCATTCCTTTTTTGATTAAGTCATTAACAAAAAACGAACTGGTTTTTCAAACTATGGACGCAGAGGTGAAAGTGATTACTGCAATTAGGAATTAAGCTTCTCCATTCAATAAAAAGCGAATTAATTTAATAATTCAGTCTGCTATTTATAATTTAGGGCTTTATTACAAAATTTTGAAAAAACCCATACTCGTTATAAAATTTGGTTCGGCATCGGTAACAACCGCAAGTCACGAGATTGATGAAGCAGTAATAGCCTCCGTAGCGCAACAAGTATCCTTTTTAAGCAAGCAATACAACATTGTTTTGGTTTCATCTGGAGCGGTTGCTGCCGGAAAAAAGAAATTGCACAATTACAAAGGAACATTAAGCGAGAAAAAAGCGGCGGCGGCCATCGGCAACCCTTTGTTGTTACAAACTTATTCCCGCTATTTTGCGCCGTATAGTGTTTCAATCGCACAAAGTCTTTGCGAGCGTCACCACTTTTCAAACCGCAATCAGTTTTTACAGCTCAAGAAAACTTACGAAGAACTTTGGAAGAACAACATCATTCCGGTAGCTAATGAAAATGACGTGGTCAGCAATCTTGAAATCAAATTTTCTGATAACGACGAGCTAGCCACATTAATTGCAGTAGGTTTTGGCGCTAGTATGGTTTTATACTGCACTTCTGTTCCCGGAGTGTACGATGAAAACGGACAAATCATCAACGAAATTAAAGTCATTGATAAAACAGCTTTGTCTTTAGCGAAAAAAGAAAAATCAAGCGTTGGTTTAGGCGGGATGACTTCTAAACTTACTTTTGCCCGTTTGGCCACACAAATGGGAATTAAAGCGGTAATTTTTGGTATTAAATCAGAAAACGCAATTATAAACGCGGTAGAAGGTAAAACCGGAACGGTTTGTCAGCCACAAATCAGTAATATTTCTGCCCGTAATAAGTGGCTTGCCAGCGGAAGCTTAATTAAAGGGAAGTTGCAGGTGGACGATGGCGCTGTTAAAGCATTGCAAAAAAGACATAGTTTGTTAGCCGTAGGTGTTCAAAAAATCATCAGGGATTTTGAGGCAGGAGAGGTATTCGAGATTTTAGATTCTTCGCAAATGGTGGTTGCAGTTGCAAAATCGAAGATAGATTCTCAGACGCTTGTAAAAAAAGACAATAAACAGAACTTAGAAATTGCGCATGCGGATGATATTGTTTTAATTTAAACAAATCGTAGGCATAAAAATTATATAATGGATAATATTCAAGAATTACTGATTAATGCGTCAAATGCCACGGCAGAAATCAGATCGCTTTCGGCAGCAAAAAAGCAAGAGGTGTTAAATACGATTGCCTATGAATTATTGGCTAACAAAACAAATATTATTGCGGAAAATTTAAAAGATTTAAACCGTATGGACGATAGCGATCCGAAAAAAGATAGGTTGCTATTAAACGAAGAAAGAATTGAAGGTTTGGCTTCGAGTATTAGGGACGTAGCTAATTTGGATGACCCAACCGGTAAAATAATTTTGGAACGCACCATGGAGAATGGTTTGTTTATCCAAAAAAAAACGGTTGCTTTAGGCGTGGTTGGCGTAATTTACGAATCCCGTCCGAATGTTACGGTTGATGTGGCGGCGCTCTGCATCCGTTCTGGCAATGTTTGTTTGTTGCGTGGCGGTTCCGATGCTGACGACACAAACATTTGCTTGGTAAATATCATCCAAAAAGTTTTAAAGTCTTATAATCTAAATCCAAATATCGTTCAGCTTTTACCTGTTGACCGCAAACATGTTGAAGAATTGCTTACGGCGGAAAAATACGTTGATATTTTAATTCCTCGTGGCTCGCAACAGCTGATTGATTTTGTTCGCAAAAATGCCAAAGTTCCGGTAATTGAAACAGGAGCGGGGGTTTGTCATACTTATATCGAAAAAACCGCCGATTTACTTAAGGCCGCCAAAATTGTCTGTAATGCCAAAGTAACACGTCCTTCTGTTTGTAATTCTTTAGATACCATAGTTTTAGATAACGAAATTGCAAGTGATGCTTTGCCTTTAATAGCAGATTTATTAAAAGATTACGAAGTGGAAATGTTTGCCGATGAAACCGCATATCCTATTTTAAAATCTATCAATTATCCGTATTTGGTAAAGGCAGAAGCCGAGGATTTTGGTCGTGAGTTTTTAGCGTTAAAATGTTCAGTTAAGGTAGTAAATGATACGGAAGAGGCTTTAAATCATATCAAAAAATTCTCTTCCAAACATTCGGAAGCCATTGTAAGTGAAGATTCGGCTAAAATTGAAAACTTTTTGAATCAAGTTGATGCGGCCGCAGTTTATGCAAATGCTTCTACTCGTTTTACCGATGGTGGCGTTTTTGGCTTAGGTGCAGAAATTGGGATTTCTACACAAAAACTACATGCCAGAGGTCCTTTTGCTTTAGAAAAATTAGTGACAGAGAAATGGGTGGTGAAAGGTAGTGGGCAGGTAAGATAAGAGCTTGTTGATGAATAAATTAGCATTAGCATTTGAAAAGTTTGATGAATACAATAAAACCGATCCAAATATTTTTGTGTGGGATGGCGTGTCTTATCCGCAGGAATACTTTTTAGCAATTAAATTATATAACTGGGTGCTAAAGTTGGATGCTAATGCCAGCGAGGAACTGCTATTAGCTTCAAGAAGCCAGCACATTGGCAGATGGGAGAGTCCAAGAGATAACTATCCCGAAGGAAGAGAAGGTTATTTAACCTGGCGAAGAGATTTAACATTTTTTCATGCTGATAAGGCGGGAGAGTTATTAAAAGATGCAGGCTACGGAGAAGAACAAATAAAACTTGTACGAAGAATAATCCTAAAGAAGAAGATAAAAGTGGATGACGAAGTACAAACTATGGAAAATGCACTTTGTTTAGTCTTTCTGGAATTTCAGTACGAAGATTTTTATCCCAAATATTCTCCGGAAAAAATAATCAATATCCTTAAAAAATCTTTATTAAAAATGGATTCTTACGGACATCAGTTTGCGCTGGAACTGCCTTATTCTGAAAAAGGAAAATATTTTATAAAAGAAGCTTTGAAGTTATTAATGGATAATAATCTCTAAGCACCCCAGTAAAAACATCCGTAGAAGTAGGCAACACCCGTCCACCAAATTAAACTAAACATTTGTTTATAAGTCCTTAAAAAAATCAAAAACAATTGGTTTAGTTTTGTAGCTTAAGATTAAGCAATAAATGAAAAGAATAGTATTAGGAATCAGCTTTTTATCGCTGATTTATTTTTGCGGATGCAATTCCTCAAATTCAAAAACAACCAGCTCAACAAATGATTCGGTAAATACGGCGGAGACATCAGTATCAGCCCAAGCGGGAGAAAAAACCGACAAAAACATTGCTACACCGAGCCATGAGGGCAAAAAGCCCGCGGATGCAGCCACTATTTTAGCTCGTAAACAAGTTCCTATTTTATGTTACCACCAAATTAGGGACTGGCGAGATAAAGATTCAAAAAGTGCAAGAGATTACATTATTCCTGTAAATACTTTTAAAGCGCAAATGAAAATGCTTGCGGATAGCGGTTACCATACTATTTTGCCGGATCAGCTCTATAATTATTTAGTTTACGGAGATGCTTTACCAGAAAAACCTGTAATGTTGACTTTTGACGATACTGATTACGACCAGTATGAAGTGGGCGCAAAAGTTTTGGACCAATATGGTTTTAAAGGTGTTTATTTTATAATGACGGTTTCTATCGGTAAAAATGGAAAGTACCGTTATATGAGCAAAGAAGATATTCAGGATTTGGTGAAACGTGGAAATACCATCGGCAGTCACACCTACGACCATAAAAACTTTAAAAAATACACCGGCGAAGATTGGGTAACGCAAATTGATAAGCCTACCGCAAAATTGGAGGAAATTACCGGTCAAAAAATAGTGGATTTTGCTTATCCGTTTGGTTTATGGAATGCCGAAGGTATCCCAGAACTTAAAAAACGAGGATTTAGAGCTGCTTATGCTTTAGCTGGAAAGAGAGACGAAAAAGAACCGCTTTACACCATCAGAAGAATTATTGCGAGCGGTTATTGGAGTCCGAAAACTTTACACAACAGCATGATAAATAGTTTTTAAAACAGTTTAATCTGTAAAATAAAAAGCTCGGAACTTTTGTTCCGAGCTTTTTTGCTTTAAGCGTTAAGTTTTTCCCTAAAGCTACTGCTCTTCATAATGATAAGTTAAGCCACCATCAATAAAATATGTGCTTCCGGTAACGTAACTGGCATCTTCGCTTGCTAAAAACGCAACCAAACCGGCAACTTCTTCCGGTGTTCCCATCCTTTTCATTGGGATGTTTTCCAATAAAGCATCCATTTTTACCGCATCGGCCATCATTTTTTTGTTGATTGGTGTTGCAATGGCTCCAGGGGCAACGTTATTAATCCTGATGTTTAAAGGCGCTAATTCGGTAGCTAAATTTCGCATCAGCATCTTTAATCCGCCTTTACTTGCACAGTAAACAGAAAAATGCGGAAAAATAATTTCTTCATGTACCGAACTCATATTGATTACCGCACCACCTCGGTCTTCTTTTTGGCAGTATTTCACAAATGCCTGTGTTCCAAAAAAGGCTGCTTTTAGGTTTGTGTTCATCACCAAATCGTAATCCTCTGGCGTAACGTCCCAAAAGTTTGCGTTCCTCTCTACACCGGCGTTGTTTACTAAAATATCCAAAGATCCAAAAGCTGCGATTGCTTCATTCACAAGTGCAATTACATTTTCTGCTTTACTGATGTCCTTATTTATTAATTTTATTTTACCACCAAATTCCTCCAGTTGTTTTACCAATATTGTATCACCTTCGTCAAAAGAGCGCCCGTTTAAAATGATATTGGCCCCTTCTTTTGCAAAACGTTCTGCACAAGCTTTTCCTATTCCAGATGTGCTTCCTGTAATTAAAATGTTCTTGTTTTCAAATCTTTTCATGGTAGTATTTTTATTCTATAAATCAATAATGTTACCAAATCAGCTATTTTAATATTATTTATGCCATGTAGCAATCCCGTATTTCCTGATAAAAGCTTTTCAATTGCCTAAAATTTGCGGTTATTTGCATTTAAATTTTAGCAGAAATGAATTATAAAGAATTGGTTTTTCAAGTAAAATCATCGGAAAGCTACCATAAAGACGTTTTAATTGCTGTATTAGGAGAAATTAATTACGATACATTTGAAGAAACAGAAGACGGTTTTAAGGCCTACATCAATGAAGCTGATTTTAACAAGGATTTATTGGAAAGCTCGATAGAACCATACACCAATGATTTCGATTTTTCATACACTACTAATCATGTTGAACAGCAAAATTGGAATGAAGTATGGGAAAGCAACTTTGAGCCTATCGAAATTAAAGACCAGGTTTATGTGAGAGCTACTTTCCATCAGCCTAAGCCAGCGTTTAAATACGAGATTGTGATTGACCCAAAAATGTCTTTTGGTACGGGCCATCATCAAACTACGGCCATGATTATGGAATACTTGCTGGAAACAGACATCAAAGATAAATGTGTTCTTGATATGGGATGTGGAACTGCTATTTTAGCTATTTTAGCCAGCAAGTTAGGCGCTAAATCTTTGGTAGCAATAGATTATGATCCGATTTGTTACGAAAGTACTTTAGAAAACACATCTTTAAACAATGTCGAGAATCTGAAAGCTTTATGTGGTTCAAAGGAAGTAATTCCAAACGAGCAGTACGAGATTATTTTGGCAAATATCAACCGCAACATATTATTGGATCAAATTGAAAGCTACGCCCGAGTGCTGGTTAGTGGCGGAGAAATATTTTTTAGCGGTTTTTATGAGGAACCCGACCTGCAAATGATAACCGAAGAAGCAAATAAATACGGTATTAATTACGTAAGCCACAAGAAAAAAGACTTGTGGGTTGCTGCAAAATTCAGAAAGAATTAAATATGAGAGTCCATTTTATAGCAATAGGTGGCGCAGCAATGCACAATTTAGCCATCGCCTTACATTTAAAAGGTTTTGAAGTTTCCGGCTCTGATGATGCTGTTTACGAACCCTCAAAAAGCAGATTGAAAGCACACGGTATTTTGCCGGCTGTAAACGGCTGGAATCCCGACTTGATAACGGCCGAACTTGACGCCGTGATTTTGGGAATGCATGCAAGAATTGATAACCCCGAACTTTTAAAAGCGCAAGAATTAGGTTTGCCTATTTATTCATATCCGGAGTATGTTTATCAGCAGTCCATCAATAAAAAAAGAATTGTAGTAGGAGGTAGCCACGGAAAAACCACCATTACTTCTATGATATTGCATGTATTGAATTATCATAACAAATCTTTCGATTATTTGGTAGGTGCCCAAATTGAAGGTTTTGATAATATGGTAAAATTATCAGATGCACCGTTGATTGTAATTGAGGGTGATGAATATTTAGCTTCACCTATTGATAGAAGACCGAAATTTCATCTTTACAAAGCACATGTAGGTATAATAAGTGGTGTTGCCTGGGACCATATCAACGTATTTCCAACTTTTGAAAGTTATAAAGAACAGTTTAGTCTTTTTATTGATACCATTGCGGATAACGGAACATTGATTTATTGCGAGGAAGATGAAGTTTTGAAAGATTTAGTAAGTCAACACCAGTATAAAAAATTGGTAAAAGAAATAGCATACAAGACACCGCTGTATAAAATAGAAAACGGTAAAACCTTATTGAATGTCAAGAACGGAACTATTGAGCTTAACATTTTTGGTCGGCATAATTTAATGAATTTAACTGCCGCCAGATTAGCTTGTGCAGAAGCTGGTGTTTCTACGGGTGACTTTTATCTTGCTATAAGTTCTTTTAAAGGAGCGGCAAAACGTTTAGAAAAATTGGGTGAAACCCAGCACAGGATTGTTTTTAAGGACTTTGCGCACTCTCCGTCTAAACTAAAAGCTACTGTTGAGGCAGTTAAGGAACAGTTTCCAGAGCGCCCATTAATCGCTTGTATCGAATTACATACTTTCAGTAGTTTAAACGAAAATTTTTTAAATGAATATCGAGATACTATTAATGGCGCAGATTTTGCTATTGTGTACATCGATAAGAAAACTTTTGTTCATAAAAAATTGAAACCTTTTAACGGACAGGACGTAATTAATGCTTTCGGGAGTAAAAATATATTGTTTTATGACAATTCGAATGAATTAAAATCGTATCTTGAAACGTTTAACATGCCAGACTGTAATTTGTTAATGATGAGTTCTGGCACTTTTGGAGGTATTGATTTGGTTACATTAGCAAAATCTTTTCTTTACAAGTAAACGAAAGTTTAGTTTTGTTCATTCTCAATTAACGGTAATTATTTGAGCATAAAAAAGGTACAACATGAAATTATTAGGAAAAAAAATTAGATTACTAAGACATCAAAAAGGTTGGAGTCAAGAAGATGTTGCTAAACAGCTTGATATTTCAATTCCTGCTTTTTCAAAGATAGAGACAGGAATTACAGATGTTAATTTGTCTAGATTAGAGCAAGTATCTGCACTTTTTGATATGTCTGTGGTTCAATTGCTAACGTACAATGATCCTGAGCAGGAAATTAAAAATGCATCTGATTTAGAAGTTGCAATGAAAAAACTGCAAGAAAGAGATGCGGAGGTGATAGAGCTTCAGAAAAAAGTGATTGAGCTTTACGAAGAAATAAGAAATTCTAAAAGCTTTGTTTAAAAAAAAGTCCTGAAATTAATTTTCAGGACTTTTTTTGTGTTTTTTAAAAAAAGCTTACAACGCTTCTGATACTACTTCCTTAACTTCCGGAACCATTCTTTGTAATAAACTTTGAATTCCAGATTTTAAAGTAATGGTTGAAGAAGGACAGCCGCTACAAGAGCCTCTTAATTCTACTGTAACAATCCCATCTTCAAAAGACTTATAGCTAATTGCTCCACCATCTTGCTCAACGGCTGGTCTTACGTAATCATTTAAAATCTGCTGAATCTTTACTTCCGTTTCTGTTCCTTGGAAATCTAAATCTTCTTCCTCAACTTTTTCCTGTACCGCATACTCAGATTCAATTGCACCTTTAACAAACTCTTTTAGTAATGGCTCAATATCAGCCCAGTCAGCGTCGTCGGTTTTGGTAACAGTAACAAAATTGCTCGCAAAAAAAACGCCGTTAACAAAGTTGAATTTGTAAAGTTCTGATGCAAATTTAGAATGCTCTGCACTTTCTTTAGTCGGAAAATCTACACTACCATTAATTAAAAGTTTATTTACAATAAACTTCATTGTTGCTGGGTTTGGTGTTGATTCTGTATATACTGTGATATTCATCTTAAATTCTTTTTTGTAAAAGTAGTTATCATTCGCGTAAATAAGTAAGCGTAAACTTGTTTTTACCTCTCGATGACTTTTTAAATGCCAGTATAATTTGATGGCGAAATAGCTCGTAATTCGGTTTTTATAGCATCATTTACATTAAGTGTTTCTATAAAATCGCTCATCACTTCAGCATTTATTTGTGTGTTTGTACGCGTTAAATCTTTTAAAGCCTCATACGGATTTGGGTAGTTTTCTCTTCTTAAAACCGTTTGAATCGCCTCAGCCACTACTGCCCAGTTGTTTTCCAAATCGGTTTGAATTTCTTTTTGGTTAAGCAACAATTTATTTAAACCTTTTATAGTTGATTTTAAAGCGATAATTGTATGCGCTATCGGCACACCAATATTCCTTAAAACGGTTGAATCGGTTAAATCGCGTTGTAACCGGCTTACTGGAAGCTTTGCCGCCAAATGCTCGAAAAGCGCATTTGCGATACCAATATTGCCTTCAGAATTTTCAAAATCAATTGGGTTTACTTTATGTGGCATGGCGGATGAACCAACTTCACCTTCTTTAATTTTTTGTTTAAAGTAATTCATGGAAATATAGGTCCAAAAATCACGGTTTAAATCTAAAATGATATTGTTGATTCGTTTTAAACCATCAAACTGTGCAGCCATATAATCATAGTGTTCAATTTGGGTGGTATTTTGTAAACGTTTCAGCTTTAAATTTTTCTCAACAAAGTTATTACCAAAATTTTTCCAGTTGATTAAAGGAAAAGCTACATGATGTGCGTTAAAGTTTCCGGTGGCACCACCAAACTTTGCCCCGTACGGAATTCCTTTTAAAAGTTCAATCTGGTTTTCTAATCGTTCAACAAAAACCATTATTTCCTTACCTAAACGGGTAGGCGAGGCTGGCTGTCCGTGAGTGTGCGCAAGCATCGAAACGTGTTTCCATTCTTTGGCCAGTTCGTTCAAAATATTTAACAATTCCTGTAACTGCGGGTAATAAGTCACCATCATTCCGGCTTTAAAAGAATAAGGAATTGCCGTATTATTAATATCCTGAGAAGTCAAACCAAAGTGAATATACTCTTTATATTCTGATAAGCCCAGTTCGTCAAACTTCCTTTTGATAAAATATTCTACAGCCTTAACATCATGGTTTGTGGTTTTTTCAATTTCTTTAACACTTAATATATCTTCTTCACTAAGGTCGTTAATGGCTAATCTAATAGCGTCAAAATTATATTGTGCCAAACCTTTTAACGCAGGTAAAGGCAATTCGCAAAGCGCTATAAAGTATTCGACCTCAACAAATATTCGGTATTTAATTAGAGCTGCTTCAGAAAAGTAAGCGCCTAAATCGGCAGTTTGTTTATGATAGCGTCCATCGATAGGTGAGATTGCGTTTAGCGTAGAAATATTCATTTTGCGTTTTTGTTTGCAAAAATACAAAAATGAGTGGCTTTATAAATTTTGTTATTAGTATTTGTAGCTATGGCTAAATACTTTCCGTAGTGCCTGATGATTAATTTTTATTCTGGAAACTTTGGAAATGAAAAAAGTTTCCATAGTTTTGCACCTGAAATAAATTTCAGGATGGATAAGGTAGAGGATTATATTTTAGAAGAGGCAGAAAAACTTTTTATGAAGTTTGGAATGCGGAGTGTTACAATGGATGACATTGCAAAGCATTTGGGCATTAGTAAAAAAACAATCTATGCAAACTTTAAAGACAAGAACGAGCTGGTTTTAAACATGGTGTCTAACATGCTCAAAAAAGACGAGTGTAGTATGAACGATTGCCAAATGCAGGCCAAGGATGCTATAGATGAAATATTTTTAATGATGGATTTTCTGAAAGAAATGCTCTCATCTATAAATCCGATAGTTTTTTACGATTTGGAAAAATACCATAACGAGGCCTATAAGCTGATGATGAGTTTTCAAGAAACACGTATTTATAATTCTATAAGAGCCGGATTGGAAAGGGGAATTAGGGAAAATATTTTTAGGGAGGATATCAATGTAGATATTCTGGCGACATCAAGAGTTGCACAAATAAATTGGACTTTTCAGTCGGATTTGATAAGAAGCGGAAAATACAGTTTATATGAAGTTATACAGGAACTAACCATGCATTTTCTTTTTGGGATTTGCACATTGAGCGGTCATATATTAATTAATAATTATACAAACAGAAGCAAGCAAACTATATAATGAAAACAAAAGCAATGTTGATAACAGCTGTTTTAAGTTTAACAATAGGAAATTTGTGGGCCCAAACAGAAACGCCCAAAACCTATGATTTTAACTTACAGCAGTGTATAAATTATGCTTACGAGCATCAAACCGCGGTATTGAACGCCGCAATAGATCAAAAAATTGCAGAAGCTAAGGTTAAAGAAACCATTGGGATTGGCTTACCGCAAATTAGTGGAACGGCAGATTTGCAGGATTTTTTAAAAGTGCCTACATCTTTATTGCCCGGCGAATTTTTTAATAAACCTGGCACTTACGTTCCGGTTAAGTTTGGCGTAAAATACAATTCCAGCTTAGGTGCTTCGGTTAACCAACTAATTTTTGACGGTAGCTATTTAGTAGGTTTAAAAGCATCCAAAACTTACAAAGAATTATCGCAAAAAACCTTTAACAGGACACAAATAGAAACCAACGTGGCGGTTACTAAAGCTTATTACATGGTTTTGGTAAATAACAAGCAGTTGGATTTGCTAAACGCCAACATTTCACAGCTTAAAGAACAATTAGATCAAACGTCGGCATTGTTTGAAAATGGTTTTGCTGAAAAAATTGACGCCGATAGATTGAAGGTAATCTATAATAACCTGTTAACAGAGAAACAAAATATCGAACGATCTTTGGGAGTAGGTATTACCATGTTAAAATTCCAAATGGGGATGCCTGTAACAGAATATTTGACTTTATCTGGTACTATTGAGGATGTTAAATTGGATAAAACTGTATTTAATAAAGACACCGCAGCTTACCAAAATAGAATTGAGTATTCTTTGGCCCAGACTGCGATAAAGCTTAATCAACTTGATTTAAAAAGATATAAATCACAATATCTGCCAAGTTTATCGGCTTTTGGAAACGGCTCTTATCAGTTCCAGAACGATAACTTTAATGATTTGTATGATAAGAGTTTTCCTACTGTAGTAGTTGGCTTACGTTTAAACGTACCTATTTTTAGTGGTGGACAGCGCTATCAAAAAGTTAAACAAGCCGAATTTGCAGTGCAAAAATCACAGAACGATTTATTTCAGGCGAAAAACTCCATCAATTTGGATATTGAAAACAGTATCACTAATTACACAAATAGCATCAATTCCTTAGAAAGTCAGCAACGAAACCTGGATTTAGCAAACGAAGTTTTGCGTGTTACCAAAATTAAGTATGAACAAGGTGTAGGTTCATCAATTGAGGTTACACAAGCCCAAACATCATTAAAAGAAGCAGAGAACAATTATATAAATGCATTATACGATGCTTTAGTGAGCAAAGTAGATACAGAAAAAGCAACCGGATTAATTAAATAGAATCAAACCTTATCACATAGAAAATCATGAAAAAATTATTAATAGCATCGGTAGTTTTATTCCTTGCAGCTTGTGGCAACAATCCAAAGGATAAAAAAGCACAGCTTGAGAAATTAAAAAAAGAGCAGGCAGATATTAGTAAACAAATTGCCGATTTAGAAGCTGAAATAGGCGCTAAAAAAGAAGACGTAACTAAAGATGTAGAGGTTTACACCGTTGAAACTAGCACCTTTAAAAACTATATTGAAATACAGGGAAAAGTTGATGCAGAACAAAATGTACAGGTAAATCCTGAAGCGCAGGGTGTAATTACTAGAGTTTATGCAAATATTGGGCAACACGTTTCTAAAGGACAGGTTTTAGCGCAGATTGATGATGCAGTACTTCGTCAGAACATCGCTCAGCTACAAACTTCGCTTGATTTGGCAACCAATTTATACAACCGCCAAAAAAATCTTTGGGACCAAAAAATTGGTACCGAGGTTCAGTATTTAAATGCAAAATCGCAGAAAGAAGGTTTAGAAAAACAAATGGCTGTTTTAAGGCAACAAGCTTCAATGTATAAAATTAAGTCTCCTATTTCTGGTACGATAGATCAAATGGATTATAAAGTAGGGCAAGCAGTCCAGCCAGGCGCTCCGGGTATTAGAGTTGTTAACGCAGATGATTTAAAAGCGAAAGCTCAGGTTTCTGAAGCTTATGCTGGTAGAATTAGTCAAGGCGATGAAGTATTGGTGATTTTGCCTGACGCGGCCGATTCCGTGAAGGCAAAAATATCCTTTGCTTCAAAAACGATTGATCCAATGAGCAGAAGCTTTAACGTAGAAGTAAAGTTGCCAAGCAGAAAAAACTTTAGACCAAATATGATTTCGGTTCTAAAAATTGTTGATTATACCAATCCTAAAGCTACAACTGTGCCCATTAAAGCCATACAAAAATCAGAAACTGGCGATTATTTAATGCTTGATGAAGGCGGGAAAGCTAAAAAAGTAGCTATCAAAGTAGGAAATATTTATCATGGACAAGCCGAGATTTTAAGCGGAATTAAAGCCGGAGATAAAGTGATTACCGTTGGTTTAAACGGTTTAAACGAGGGCGATAACGTAAAAATATAACTCCGCTAATTATTTGATTCATCATCAAAACAAAACTAAATGAAAGATTTAGATAAAGAATTTAAGCCCTCAAGCTGGGCTATCGAAAATAAAACGGCAATATATGTTTTAACCTTTATGCTTTTGATTGCTGGTTATTTTGCATATGTGAGCCTGCCAAAAGAAAATTTTCCGGAGATATCAATCCCGAAAATTTTTGTGCAAACTATTTACCCCGGGACTTCTCCGGGCAATATGGAAAACTTGGTTACCAAACAGATTGAAAAGCAAATTAGATCTACCCAAGGCTTA
Organism: Pelobium sp.; assembly: GCA_035496935.1. Classification (GTDB taxonomy): domain Bacteria; phylum Bacteroidota; class Bacteroidia; order Sphingobacteriales; family Sphingobacteriaceae; genus Pseudopedobacter. Next base: position 55,983 of record DATJED010000024.1, read on the forward strand.
AAAAAGGTTACATCTAATTCGTATCAGGATTTTTCTATTATCACTGCTGAGTTTAATGCCAACGTTGATATTGTAGTTGCCAAACAACGTATTAAAGACGCTGTAGATAAAGCAAAAACAGATTTACCGACGGATTTACCGGACGATCCGGTTGTTATGGACGTAAATTTATCAGATTTACCGATCATGTATTTAAACATGTCTGGCGATTATGATTTGAAAACCATTAAAGGTTATGCAGATGATTTACAAGATAGGATAGAAGCTTTGCCTGAAATTTCAGGAGTTGACATTGTAGGTGCTTTGGATCCAGAAATGCAAATTAATGTAGACATGAATAAAATGGCTGCTGCCAAGATTTCATTCATGGATATACAAAATGCGATTGGTTACGAAAATATTTCGGCATCTGGCGGTACGGTGCCAATTGACGGGGTCCGACGTACTTTAAACATTAAAAAAGAATACAAGTCTGCCGAAGAAATTGCGAATACAATCATCAAAACCCCAACCGGTGGTTCTGTTTATCTAAGAGACATTGCCAACGTAGTTGACGGTTTTAAAGAGCAGGAATCTTTCGCTCGTTTATACGGTAAAAACGTAATTACCTTAAACGTGAAAAAGCGTTCTGGAGAAAATTTGATTGAGGCTTCTGATAAAATCCGTGAAATTATTGCGGATATGAAAGCTACACAGTTTCCTAAGGGATTAGACATTGTTGCAACCGGAGATCAATCAGATCAAACCCGTGTTACACTTCACGATTTAATCAACACCATTATCATCGGATTTATTTTGGTGACTTTGATTTTGATGTTCTTTATGGGAATTACCAACGCATTGTTTGTTGCAATGTCTGTTCCATTATCTATGTGCGTTGCGTTTTTGGTGATGCCTACGTTGGGCTTTACCATGAATATGATTGTGCTTTTCTCTTTCCTTTTGGCATTGGGAATTGTTGTGGATGATGCTATCGTAGTAATTGAAAATACCCACCGTATTTTTGATAATGGAAAAGTAGATATTAAACATGCGGCTAAAATGGCGGCAGGAGAGGTGTTTTTGCCAGTGTTTTCTGGTACAATGACTACCCTTGCACCTTTTGTACCTTTAGCGTTTTGGCCGGGCGTAATCGGCGAGTTCATGTTCTTTTTACCAATAACTTTAATTATTACGTTGTTGGCATCTTTGGTGGTTGCCTACATTATTAACCCGGTTTTTGCGGTTGATTTTATGGAATCGCATGATGGGCATGAAGCGCACAACCCAACTTTTGATAAGAAAGTTAAGAAAACCTTAATATATTTTGGTATTGCTGCAGTAATCGCCTATCTGATTAATTTTGGTTTCGGAAACTTTGTGGTAATTATTGCTTTATTTTACTTACTGCAACATTTTGTTCTAGAGAAAGTTATACGAAAATTCCAGACTAATCTTTGGCCTCGTGTGCAGGCAAAATACGGTAGGTTTTTAGACTGGGCTTTACACCGTCCTTATACCGTGTTAGGTAGCACTTTTGGATTATTGGTGTTCTCTATCGTGTTAACGGGACTTATCCCACCAAAATTTGTATTCTTTCCATCATCAGATCCAAACTTTGTATATGTATATACTTCGTTGCCTGTAGGTACAGATCAAGCTTACACCAACGAAATCACTAAAAAAATAGAGAAGCGGGTAACTGCAGTGGTTGATAGTTTGGGCAACCAAAATGTTTCTTCCATTATATCTAACGTAACTGTTGGTGTAACTGATCCTCAGGATGAAGATCAAGGAAATTACCCTAACAAAAGTAAGGTTACGGTGGCTTTTAAGGAATTTGGTAAAAGGACAGGAAGACCTTCTACCGAATATTTAACCGCCATCCGAGATGCGATAAAAGGCATTCCGGGAGCGGAGATTTCTGTAACTCAGGAACAATCGGGTCCGCCGACAGCTAAGCCTATAAGTATTGAAATTACAGGTGATGATTTGGATAGTTTGGTGACCACATCAGAGCGTTTAAAAAGCTATTTAGTAGCGAAACGTATTGGCGGTATTGAGGAGCTGAAATCGGATTTTCAGAACAATAAACCCGAGGTTATTTTTGATATCGATAGAGAAAGAGCAAATCGCCAAGGTATTTCAACACAAAATGTGGTTTATAATTTAAGAACTGCTTTGTTTGGGATGGAAGTTTCTAAGTTCAGAGATTTGGATGAGGATTATAAAATAATGGTTAGGGGACAAGAAGATCAGCGAAACAGCTTGCAAGCCTTGCGTAATATCCAAATCACTTTCAGAGATATGGCAATGGGTGGCGCAATTCGTCAGGTTCCAATCTCTTCGTTTGCCGATATCGACTACGTGAACACTTACGGAGGTATCAAGCGTAAACAAGGAAAACGGATTGTGATTTTATCGTCGAATGTTTTGGCCGATTTTAATCCCGGAGAAGTGAATAAAAACATCGAAAGTGCTTTACGCGATTTTGACGCACCAGGCGGTGTGGTGATTAAAATGGGCGGTGCTCAGGAGGAACAGGAAGAAACTTCAGCTTTCTTAGGCCTGGCCTTGGGTGTAGCTTTCTTCTTGATTCTGATAATTTTAGTTATCCAGTTCAACTCTATAGGTAAACCTATAATTATTTTGAGCGAGATTTTGTTCAGTATCATTGGTGTGTTGTTGGGGATCACCATTTTCCACATGGAAATGTCGATAGTAATGATGGGAATTGGTATTGTTGCCCTCGCCGGAATTGTAGTTCGGAACGGAATTTTACTGGTAGAATTTGCCGATTTAATGATTGACCAAGGTATGACACCTTATGATGCGATCCTTGAAGCCGGAAGAACCAGGATGACGCCAGTAATTTTAACCGCAACAGCAACTATGTTAGGTTTAGTTCCGCTAGCGGTTGGTTTAAATCTTGATTTTTCGGCTTTATTAAGCACCGGAAACCCTCACCTTTATTTTGGCGGAGATAATGTTGCTTTCTGGGGACCACTATCATGGACAATGATTTTCGGTTTGAGTTTTGCTACATTTTTAACGCTGATTTTGGTGCCTTCGATGTACCTAATTAGGTCAAAAATTAAAGCTAGGGTAGCAAAATGGAGGAAGAAAGAATCGGTTAAGTTGTTGGAAGAATAATATAACGTTGTAAATTGAAAGCCCAGCTGGATAACCAAGCTGGGCTTTTTTATCTATTTACTTTTTACAATAAACACTCTTCTTTTTCTAACGGCAAATCTTCGTCTTTTGTCTCAACACCGCAGATGTCAATAATTGTCCCTGCGTTATCAATTATTAAAGCGGTTAGTTTGTTGCATTTGTAAGCACCAGTATCAATGTTTATCGAATGCGTATTGGCATCATAAAGTGCGGTTTCTTTCGGCGTATGACCGAAAATTTGCAAGCGGTCTAGTTTTATTGTTTCGTTACGTTGCCAAACTACACCTTCCGGATTGTTGGGATCAAAAGGGTCTTTCGTGTCGGAAATACCTGCGTGTGAAACAATAAAGCCTTGACTTTCAAAATGTAGAGGAAAAGTAGAAAACCATTCAGCATCTTTATTTATTTCCCGGCCTGCCATTAGATACTGGCTAAACGTCCTTTCGCCCGATTTTTCGTACCAGTCTTTATTAAACTCTTCCAAGCAATGTTGTAAAAATAATTGCTCGTGGTTTCCTCTAATTACAATGGTGTCGGTATGTTCTTTCTGTAAATCTGCAATAAGTTCCGCCACTTGTGGGGAATGCCGTCCATGGTCAATGATATCGCCGACAAAAATCAACCGCTGCGTCTTAGGATTCCAATTTTTCAATAATAATTGCATAGTGTAAAAGCATCCATGCACATCGCCAACAATAAAAAAGTTTTTCATATATTCTTGTTCCGGATTAGATTTTTGGGATAAAACAATTATTAGTCCATTTTTCCTGAAGCTAAAAGCGAAAGGCTTAAAGCTTAAAGCTGATTTGCGTTTTGGTAATTATTTGTTTTTTTCCTCGATCCATTTAGCCATGTATTTTGTACTGTTTAACGTATGGTGTTGAAGCATTGCGCCGTAAAAATTATTTTTGCGATGATTGTCGATATCAGCTAGCAGACTGTTTACTTTTTGAGTAAATAGATTTGCATAATATCCCTTCGGGTAAACTTCATTGATGATTTTAAAGCCATTTTTTTGTGCATCTAGCCACTTTTCTTCATTTTGATAAAGTTGAACAGCAGCCTTTGCAAAATCCTCAGGTTCATCGGCAATAATTCCACTCCAATCTAAATTTTGGTGCATCGCCTCCGCACCTATGGCGGTTGTGACATTTGGCGTTCCGTTTTGCATGGCATCAATTAATTTGCCTTTTAAACCGGCACCAAAAAGGAGCGGGGCAAGGCAAACTTTGGCTTTTTGCATTACAGAAGAAACATTTTCTGCTCTTCCTTTTATCAAGAAAGCATCTTTTTTATTATTTAACTGCAATACTTTTTGCGATGGATAAGCGCCATAAATATGGACTTCGGCTTTTGGCAATTGCTTTTTAATGAGCGGCCAAATGTTGTTTTTCAAATGCAGTACAGATTGCCAGTTGGGTTCATGCAAAAAATTACCGATGCTGATGAAATGTTCCCTTTTTGCATAATCCGGCAATGTTTGTATTTCAGCTACTGAAATTTCTTTCAACATAAACGGAAGATACAGCAATAAGGAATTATCTATTTTAAAAACAGCGGTTAACAGTTCCATTTCAAAAGTGGAAATAATCAAAGATAAGTCGCACCTTAAAACGCTGGCAATTTCGCGTTTGGCAACTTCTTCGTTTAGCAGATCCTCAGTTTGAAACTCACGTTTTTCTTTCCAAGCATTTTGTCGGGCTGTTCTTAAACAATGTAAATCTTCGGTATCTAAAATTTTTAAAGCTCGCGGACAAGCTTCGTTTACCCGCCAGCCGTATTGTTCTTCGGTCATGAACCGATCAAACAAAACAACGGTAGGATTTAGGTTTTTTATAAAATCATCGAAACTGTGGTGGTTAAGTTTTATAGCAAATTTATCAATGCCGTAATCCGCTAAATTTATAGCGAAATCGCTGTCAGCAGTTGCACTGGCGAAGGTAATTTGGTAATTATTTGTTGCAAAAACTTCAATTAACTGCATCATCCGGCTACCAGCAGCCGAGGAATTCGGTTCAGGCCAAACCGATCCGATGATCAAAAGTTTTGGACGCGTTGCCATCAAATTCCAGTAAAAACTATGTTTTCTTTTTCTAAAAAGCTTAAATCCGTAGCTTCTTTAAAAATTCCGTAAACAGAAGCTCCGCTGCCACTCATTAGCGCAAATAAAGCTCCGGCTTCTAATAAAGAAGCTTTTACCCCTCTAATAACCGGATGATTTTTTAAGATATGGTTTTCGAAATCATTGGTAACTTTTCCTTGCCATTGCTCAACAGGTAATTTTATGAGTTCTTTTAAAGATTGTTGAGGCTCTTTTGGCTGAACGCCACGATAAGCTTCGCCGGTTGAAACATGAACAGGTGGCATCACCAAAGCCATAAAATAGTTGCTTAAATCTAAATCAACGTTCTCAAATTCATCTCCTTTACCGTAAGCAAAAACTGGTTTATTTTCTATAAAAAAAGCACAGTCCGCACCAAGCTTTCTGCAATAATCCTGCATTTTTTCGATGCTTAAACTCAATTCAAATTTTTCGTTGATCAATTTTATAAAAAAAGCAGCATCGGCGGAACCGCCTCCCAAACCAGCGCCAATCGGTATTTTTTTATGTAAATGGATGCTAATATTTGGCAAATTAAAATCGTTACGCAGTAAATCATAAGCCTGTAAGCAAAGATTTTCATTGGCATGCCCCGGAATTGCTATCCCCGAGGTTTCAAAATTCATTTCTGCACTTTCAATCACTTCTAAAGCATCCTTGATTTTTATCGGGTAAAAAACAGTTTCTAAATTATGGTAGCCGTCGGATCTTCTGCCGGTAATATTTAAGCCAATGTTTATTTTTGCCGATGGAAAAGTTATCATCTATAATATCAACAATGTTTAGTTTTACACATTAATAGGATAGCAAATATAGATTAATTTAATTTGTAGGATAAAACCAAAATCATGAAGCAGTATTTAGATTTGATGAGACATGTGCTAAAAAACGGCACCCAAAAACACGACAGAACCGGAACTGGGACACTGAGCGTTTTTGGCTACCAAATGCGCTTCAACTTGGCCGAGGGTTTCCCAATGGTGACCACCAAAAAACTGCACCTAAAATCTATTATACACGAGCTGATTTGGTTTTTAAGTGGCGATACCAATATCAAATATCTAAAAGAAAACGGTGTTAAAATTTGGGATGAATGGGCCGACGAAAATGGCGATTTAGGTCCAGTTTACGGCTCGCAGTGGCGTTCATGGCCGAAACCAGACGGGAAACACATCGACCAGATTACAAACATCATCAATCAGATAAAAAACAATCCGGATAGCCGTAGAATCATTGTTTCTGCATGGAACGTTGCCGAGATTGAAAACATGGCTTTGCCTCCTTGTCATAGCTTTTTCCAGTTTTACGTTGCCCCGCCCGATCCTGTAAAAGGAGAGGAGAAAGGTAAATTGAGCTGCCAACTTTACCAGCGCAGCGCTGATATATTTTTGGGCGTTCCGTTTAATATTGCTTCTTATGCCTTGTTAACCATGATGGTTGCGCAGGTTTGTGATTTAGAAGTAGGCGATTTTGTGCACACTTTGGGCGATGCGCATTTGTATAACAATCACATCACTCAGGCCGATCTACAGTTATCCCGCGAACCTAAACCTTTACCAACTATGAAAATAAATCCTGACGTTAAAGATATTTTTGGATTTAAGTTCGAGGATTTTGAGCTGGTAGGCTATGAGCCACATCCGCATATTAAAGGCGCTGTTGCGGTTTAATTTAAAATTGGAAAGACGCTTTTGTAAACCATAGGTTTGTTTTAAGGCATTTAGAAAAGTGGATAAAAAATAAGCTCGTTTTAGTATTTCACTTGGCTTTTTATTATACTTGTGTATAAATCTTTATAAATTCTCTCCTGATTTATTTTCATGCACACAAGAATAAGCGTATTCCTATTTTTTTTATGCTCTCTTTGCTTTCATGTTGTTTTTGGTCAGCTATCTTTTGATCATTTATCGGTATCTAACGGACTTTCACAAAGTACAGTGCTGTCTGTTTCTAAAGATAGTAGAGGATACATGTGGTTTGGCACAAGAGATTGTTTGAACAGGTACGACGGAAGAACCATCAAAGTTTACAAAACCGATCCAAACAACCCTTCTTCTATCAGTTCTGATGATTATATTTATGCAATTGCCGAAGATCTAGAGAAGAAGTTATGGATTGGCACACAAAAGGGACTGAATTATTATTCTCCCGAAAAGGAATCTTTTGAACAGATTTACCATGTCGACGGAGATCAGAACAGCATCAGTGGAAATGCGGTATTAGCTGTTTGCATAGCAAAAAATGGGGAACTGTGGTTTGGTACCAATAGTGGTTTAAGTAGGTTAGAGAATGCCAAGTCCAGAAAGTTCGTTAATTTCTATAAAGAAGATGGTTTGGCGGGCAACGAAGTGTATAGTGTTTTTGAAGATTCAAAAAAAAATATCTGGGTAGGCACAACAACCGGATTAAGTTTGTTAAAACCAGCTCACAATAAAAAAGGATATCAAATCATTAATTTCTTTTATAATCCCGCAATACCATCAAGTTTAAGCGGTAATTCTGTTAAAACTATTGTTGAGGATAAAAAAGGGAGAATTTGGGTAGGAACTGAAAAGGACGGTCTCAATTTGTACCATCCAGAAACAAATTCTTTTTTCCGCATTAAGCAAAACCCTTTTTCAGAAAACAGCATCAGTAATGATTTCATCAGAAAAATTGTAGTTGCCGAAGACGGAAAATTGTGGATCGCTACCATGAGCGGCCTCAATATTTACGATACGGAAACCCGAACTTTCGAAGTTTACAAACACGACTCTGAAAACCGAAAAAGCTTGAGCGATAACTCTATTAAGGATATTTATAGAGATGAATACGGCTCTGTTTGGATAGGAACCAACTTTGGTGGCGTAAATGTAACGCATAAAAATACCGTTCCGTTTGCGGTTTATAAATACAGTAAATACCGCAACAGCATTAGTAATGATATTATCAGCGTAATTGCCGCTGATGACCAAAACCATTTATTAATTGGCACAGAAGGCTATGGACTAAACTATTTTAATACAAAAACGGGAGTTTTTAAGCATTTTAAAAATATTCCTTCTGATGATTCAAGTATTGGTTCAAATACAGTAAAAGCCATTTATAAAGATAAAAACAACAAAATTTGGATAGGTTTATATGAAGGCGGCTTAGAACTGTTTAACCCACAAACGGGTTCGTTTAAACATTATCGGCCAAATGCAGAAAATCCACGCTCCATCAGTTACGGTTATGTAAGCTGCATTACTCAAGATCAAACAGGCAAATTGTGGGTGGGTACATCTTCCAAAGGTTTAAATCTTTTTCATCCCCAAATACAGGATTTTACCCAAGTTAACAGTACTTCTAAAGGCTTAAAAATCAGTAACGATTATATAAGAACTTTATTAGGAGATGCTGAAGGGAATTTATGGGTGGGCACTGCCTCGGGCTTAAACATTTTGAGAAAGGGAAAAAACCAATTTGAGGAGTTCACTAAAAACCGCAATGGCTTAAAATCGAATTATATCAATTGTATTACGGAAGATCGCAATCATCAGATTTGGATAGGAGCGCACCGTGGCGGCTTAAGCAAATATCTGCCGAAACAAAATAAGTTTATCAATTACACGGTAGCCAATGGTTTAGCCAGTGATAACGTAGTAGGCATTGAGCAGGATGACGAAGGAAACATTTGGGTAAGTACCGATAAAGGCTTGTCAAAATTTGATGTAAAGCAACAGAATTTCAAAAATTATTACGTAAGCGATGGCTTGCCGACCAATGAATTCAGCTATAACGCGGCATTTAAATCAAGCGATGGCATGCTTTATTTTGGCAGTTATAACGGGCTGGTAGTGTTTAAGCCCCAGGCGATAAGCATCAATAAAGTAGAACCGAAAATTGTTTTTTCTGATTTAAGACTGTTTAATAAGCCGGTAGAAGTAGGTGATAAAGCGGGTTTGCTAAGTAAGGATATTTCTTTTACCAAGGAGATTACTTTTAAGGCAGATCAAAATATTTTCACGGTAGATTTTGTTGCACTCAATTACATCAAGCCCGAGCGTAATAAATATGCCTATAAATTGGATGGGTTTGAAGAAAACTGGAACGAAGTTGCGATTCCATCCGCAACTTACACCAATTTACCCGCAGGAACGTATCATTTATTGGTTAAGGGAAGCAATAACGACGGTTTCTGGAACAATACGCCTACAAAATTAACCATCAAAATTTTACCTCCGCTATGGCAAACATGGTGGGCATATACGCTTTACTTAATTGCATTCGGTTTTATTCTTTATTATGTCAATCGTTTTTTAAGACGTCAGGAACGTTTAGAAACCGAACTATATTACGAACATATCAATAACGAACGGCAACAGGAACTCTACCAAAACAAGCTGGACTTTTTTACCAGAATTTCTCATGAAATCCGCACTCCGTTAACGCTTATTTTTGCACCTCTTGAAAAACTGATTCAGCTTACAGTTGTCAGTCCTTCTTTAAACATGCAGTTGCAAAGTATTAAAGGAAATACCGACAGGTTGCTCCGCTTAATTAGCGAATTATTGGATTTTAGAAAGATAGAAACCGGGAATTTACAATTGCAGGTTGTAGAAACAGAAATTATTTCTTTTTGCGAGCATATTTACAATGCCTACAAAAGTCAAGCTACTTTAAATCAGATTACATTTAACTTTGAGCATGAAGAACAGGCGTTATTTGCTTTTGTAGACCAAAGTCAGCTCGAAAAGGTATTGTTTAATCTGTTATCTAATGCTTTTAAATATACCCAGGAGAATGGCAGTATAACTTTAAAAGTCGTTAATCAGGATAAAACGATTGAGATTTCATTAATAGATAACGGAATTGGCATTCCTTACGAGCATCAGGATAATATTTTTACTAATTTTTACCAAGTTAAAGACAAACGTCATTCTCCAACAGGTTGGGGAATAGGTTTGGCATTAGCGAAGAACATTATAGATCAGCACAAAGGATTTATTACGCTGATAAGTGAACCAAAAACCGGGGAACGCGAGGGATATACAGAATTTAAAGTTGCTTTGTTAAAAGGCTCGGCGCATTTTAGCAATAAGGAAATGGCAACGGTTAACGGTCTAAAACAAACTAATAGCTTGGCTTTAAATACCTTGCCTGAAATGGAGCTTTCTTTGGATATTGTAAATGAAGAAGAAGATTCTGAAAACCAACAAACTATTTTGGTGGTAGAAGATAATGATGAACTCCGCGAGTTTATTATGCAGTCTTTACAAACAAAATATACCGTTGTTGGACGTACTAATGGTGCCGAAGGCTTGGAGTACGCCGTTGAAAACATTCCCGATATTATTATTAGCGATGTAACCATGCCGATAATGGACGGGTTTGAGTTTTGTGCGAAGATAAAACAGGAGGAACGTACCAATCATATTCCCGTTATTATGCTAACTGCAATGGCATCGCATGTACATCAGGTAGATGGTTTAGAAGCCGGAGCCGATCTTTATATTACTAAACCATTCATTTTGAAGATATTGGAGCTGAGTATTAAAAATATTCTATCTGCCAAAGAAGCGCTCAAAACCAAGTTCAGCCGTCAGGTGATGTTGATGCCAAGAAGCATTGAAATTCAATCACCAGAAGAAAACTTCCTGAATAAATTGATGGAAATTGTAGAAGAAAGACTCGAGAATCCTGATTTTAATGTGGCAGTGCTGGTAAATGAGATTGGCATGAGCCAGACGGTTTTGTACAAAAAAATCAAAGCCTTAACAGACCTTTCCATCAACGATTTTATAAAATCCATACGCTTAAAAAGGGCAGCGCAGTTATTGCAGGAACGCAAAATGAATGTCTCCGAAGTAGCCTATTCCGTAGGTTTTAACGACCGGAAATACTTTAGTAAAGAGTTTAAAAAGCAATTTGGCAAAGCCCCTTCTGATTATGTGGCTGATGCTTCGTCTTAAATCTAAGGCATGTCACCCTGAGCGGAGTCGAAGGGGTGCGTTGGGATTATGCTTCGACTCCGCTCAGCATGACAAGTTGGTGATTCAAAATGAAGTTATCTTAACAGAGCCAAAGTGCATCCCCTGAGCGGAAAGTATGACTGATTTAAAGTGTAACCCTAGCAGACTAAAGGGCATGTCACCCTGAGCGGAGTCGAAGGGGTGCGTTGAGTTTAATAAACGAATAATTCAAAAGCTATGAAATATTATTACGTATATATTTTAAAATGTAGCGATAACAGTTACTATACAGGAGTAACCAACGATATTGATAGGAGGTTTTACGAGCACCAAATCGGTATAAATAAAAGCGCTTACACCTATAACAAGAGACCAATAGAACTCGTTTTCTGCGACTACTTTTTAGATATAAACCAAGCAATAGCATTTGAAAAGCAAATAAAAGGCTGGACAAGAAAAAAGAAGGAAGCTATCATTACTGGCGAATGGAACAAGCTAAAAGAACTTTCAGTCTGTAAAAATGAAAGCAACTATAAAAATAAATGATGCTTCGACTCCGCTCGGTATAACAAAATGAAAAGCATGACTGACCTAGGCTGTCACACGGAACAGAGCGGAGGAGCCTATCACCCCTGGGCGGAGTTGAAGGGAACAATAATTACCCCTATTTTAACCATTTTTTACCTCTACTTTTATAAGAATAAAACAAAATTTGAAAATATAATACCTAATTAAACTCAGCATATGCGGAACTTACTTTTATTTCTCTTTTTTATCATAAACCTAGAGTTGCAGGCACAACAAAAATATGCTACCCAACAAAAGCCAAATATCATTGTTATTTTAAGTGACGATGCCGGTTATGCAGATTTTGGCTGTTATGGCGGAAAAGAAATCCCTACACCAAATATAGATGCCATTGCAAAAAATGGAACGCAGTTCACAGACGCTTATGTTACTGCTTCGGTATGTGCGCCTTCCAGAGCAGGGCTGTTAACCGGCATGTACCAGCAACGTTTCGGGTTTGAGCACAACACCTCTAAAAAACCTGCAAAAGACTATACCCTTAACGATATAGGTATGGATCCAAAAGTAAAAACCATTGGCGATCAACTAAAGGCAAACGGTTACCATACCATCGCAATCGGAAAATGGCACCAGGGCGATTTAGATCAGTATTTTCCTTTAAAAAGAGGATTTGATGAATTTTATGGTTTTATTGGTGGTCACCGTAATTTCTTTGCTTACACAAAAGAAAGACCTCGCGAAGCAGCCTTGTTTGATAATAATAACATCGTACCAGAAAGTAAAATAACCTACTTAACAGACATGTTCACAGATAAGGCAACATCTTTTGTTGCTGAAAATAAATCACGCCCTTTTTTCATGTACCTAGCCTATAACGCGGTTCATGTGCCTTTAAACGCAAAAAAGGAACTGATGGAGAAGTACGCCTACATCCCCGATAAGGGCAGAAGAGCTTATGCCGCTATGATGAATTCTTTGGACGATGGCATTGGCGAGTTAATACAGTCTTTAAAAGATAATGGCGTTTACGAAAATACCATAGTCTTTTTTGTTAACGATAACGGCGCCGCAACAGGCAACAATGCAGATAACGGTATTTTAAGAGGATTAAAAGGTTCTGAGTGGGAAGGAGGAAACCGCATTGCATATTTATTGCAATGGCCTGGCAAGGTTCCTGCCGGTCTTCGTTATCCTGAAATGGTTTCGACCTTAGATATTTTACCTACCTCCGTTTCGGCAGCTAAAGGTTCTTTAATTAGCGGAACACAAACAGACGGAAAAAATTTATTGCCCTATATCAACAACGAAACTAAAGGCAAACCGCATGAATATTTGTTTTGGAGAAGAGGGATAGCCGCAGCCATCAGGTACGATAAATGGAAATTAATAAGAGCAGGCAACAATCCGATATTGCTGTTCAATTTAAATAAGGACATTTCAGAAACCACCAACTTAGCCACTAAAAAACCGGCGAGAACTAAAAAGCTACTTAAAAAGCTGGCAGAGTGGGAAACGCATATGGATCAACCGCACTGGACGAGTGATTACGGTGACTATAATCAAATCATGAAACACCGAATGGACGTGATTGGCAGAGAAATGGAGTTAAAATATCCATAAGTTTGGGTTGGAGGGCTGGTGAGGCTTCGACTCCGCTTCAGATACATTTGAGCGGGGTCGAAATGCAGATAAATTAAAATATATGAAGAAGTCAGTATTAATAATCTTATTACTTATTTACATAACGCCTACACTAAGTTGGGCGCAGGCAACTTATCCTTTCGGTACCATTATGAACCGAGTTTTTCAGGATGTAACCAAAGGCGGAGCAAGTGCCGAGAAGTCCGCAAAAGAAAACTTAAATTCTTTAAAAGAAGACGGCAGTTGGGCAGATATTGATTATAAATCTACCAGCATTACACAATGGAGTCCTGCAACGCATTTAGACAGAATTACCAGCATGTTGCAGGCTTATACCTCTAAAGAGAGTACACTTTATGCAGATAAAAAGCTGTTTGATGGAATTGTTAAGGGCTTGCAGTTTTGGTACAACACCGACGCAAAAAGCGATAATTGGTGGCATAACGAAATCAATGTCCCTCAAACACTGGGCGTATTGCTCATTATTGCAAACTATGGCGAAACAAAGCTTCCGCAAGAATTAAAGACAGATTTGCTGAACAGAATGAAAAGAGGTGTTGCCGAAGAAAAAACCGGAGCAAACAAAACCGATATTGCCATGCATTATTTTTACCGGGCTTTGCTAACAGAAGATACCGGTTTGTTAGTTTCTTCGCTAAAAGAACTTTTTGAGCCCGTTCAGTTGGTAAACGGAGAGGAAGGACTGCAACACGATTTTTCGTACCTGCAACATGGCCCGCAATTATATATTTCTGGTTACGGAGCAGTATTTATTTCAGGAGTTTTAAAGATAGCAAACTATGTAAAGGGTACACCTTATGCCTTAAGTAAAGATAAAGTGGCACTTTTTTCCACCTTTTACAGAGACACCTATCTGCATACCATCAGAGGGAATTATATTGATTTTAGTGTAGAAGGAAGAGGGGTCAGCAGAAAAGGCATCTTAAAAAAATCTGAAAAATACCGATTGGCAGATGCCAAACAAATTGACCCAGAGCATGAGGCGGAATATGATGCCGCTATTACACGATTTTCGGATACCGGAACGGCCGATTATGGTGTAAAACCTTATCACCAGCATTTTTGGACGGCAGATTATGTTTTGCATGTACGCCCTGATTATACTTTTAGCGTAAGAACCAGCAGCAACAGGACAAAAAGAACCGAAGCAGGCAATAACGAAAATTTATACGGACGATACTTTTCTGATGGTGCAACCAACATCCAGGTAAACGGAGCAGAATATTTTAACATTATGCCCATTTGGGAATGGGATAAAATACCCGGCACCACCAGCAGAAACTATCTGGAAGATAGATTAACCACAGGCAATTGGGGCGTAACAGGGACCAATGAATTTTCAGGCGGAGTTTCTGATGGAACTTACGGAGCAACAGCCTACGAATTAAAGTACGATAGCGTTTCTGCAAAAAAAGCCTGGTTTTTGTTTGACAACGAAATTGTATGCTTAGGGGCAGATATTAACAGTCCCGCAACAGATAACATTACGACCACCATTAACCAAGCTTGGTTAAACGGCAATGTTAACCTTTCCGATAATCGTAGCTTTAAATCAGGCGAATCCGCTAATTACGATGCGAAGAGTGGATCGTGGATTTACCATGCAAATACAGGATATTACTTTCCGGATGGAGCGCATTTATCATTAAGTACCCAAAAACAAACCGGCAACTGGTTTAAAATCAATCATTCCTTTTCAAAAGAGGAAGTCACAGGCGATGTATTTAAATTGTGGATAGATCACGGCGTTCAACCCGATCATGGCAAGTATGCCTACATTGTTATGCCCGCCATAAAAAATGAAAAAGTGCTGAACAAGTACGATCCTAAAACGATTGCTATATTATCAAACACAGCCGAAAATCAGGCGGTATATCATCAGCAACTGAAAATTTTACAGGCAGTATTTTACAAGCCCTCACAAATACAAACAGAAGCTTATTCCATTAGTACAGATGAGCCTTGTATTTTGATGTTAAAAGATGGTAAAGGGGATAAGAAAACGCTTTCTATAGCCGATCCTTTGCAAAAGGAAACCAGTATAACTCTAAGTATAAAAGACGTTAAAACAGGAAAAACTAAAGTTATAAAGGTGGAACTGCCAACAGGCGCTTATAATGGTGCAACTAAAGAAGTAAGTGTGGATTTGTAAAAAGCTGTCTAAATTTATATTGTAAAATTTTTATAGCGGTTTATTTTATGATTATCATTATATAGACTTGCCACACAGTGTCTCCCTCTGGAGGGAGATAAAGAGGGAGGTTATATATATTGCAGAGTAAATTGCCTTGTTTTCACGCACCCCAACCCCCGCCGGCGGGGGACACCTGTTTTGTGGCAATAAACATAACATTTTTAGAAAATTTAGACAGCTTCTAAGAATAGCATGCGCTCGTTGCCTTGAGGTCCAAAAAATTTAACCAAGCAAAGCCTGCTCGTAGAACCGGTTACCAGTAGGCTGGATAGATGTTTTTACAAGGCAAGTTTATAGAGACATGTTCTTGGAGAGTTTAGTTTACTGTAGGAAAGAAAAAGGTAGGCGACCCTACAAGTCCCAAAAACCGCTAACAGATTTATACCCGACTCGACAGCTAACAGAGAAAAATGCTAACAGATTTTTTTAGCAAGACTATTGCACTTTGGTATTTCCTCATTTTGGCTACAAACTCCCTCAATTAGGTTACATCCAGAAAACCAATCTTACTGACTTTTGTATCATAATTTAAAAACAATTAAAAATGATACAAGCAAACAAAAAATCAAAAAAATCTATTTTAAAAGTAGAAGAAAAAAGCCCTACCTTTTCTTATAGTCCTGTTATACTTCCTATGAAAGGCCGTCCTGTTGATTTACAAATGAAGGTATCCGCACCAGCAAGTGGGAATAACTTTCCAATTATTTTACTTTCACACGGTCATGGTCGTTCCAATTTTCTTTCATCACTAAATGGTTACGCTCCTCTTGTTGACTTCTTTACTTCGCAAGGTTTTGTAGTTATTCAACCAACACATCTCAATTCAAAAGCATTGGCGCTTCCTATTGGTGCCGAAGGTCCTACATTTTGGAAATCTCGTCCAAAAGACATTCAATTTATTCTTGACAATCTTGAAAGTATTATAAAATCTGTCCCTAACTTAAACGGAAGAGTGAACACCGCCAACATTGCTGCCGTTGGACATTCATTAGGTGGACATACCGTAGCAATGTTGGCAGGTATGGAAGTAACAGACCCAGTAACAGGTGAAATAGTAGGTTTTCCTGAACCGAGATTGAAAGCAAGAGTTATGATTGGAGTACCTGGAAGCTCTGAAGGGCTGAATGATACAGGAAATAAACTTTATGGTATTCCTTTACAAGGAACTAACTATTCAACGATGACTTTTCCTGCACTTGTTGTAAATGGCGATAAAGACAAGAACCCTAATTTTTCTGACCTTTATAACTGGCGAGCTGATGCTTATCACCATAGTCCAGGACCTAAAAGCTTACTTACTATATTTGATGCAGAGCACATTTTTGGAGGAATTTCTGGTTACGATGCGTCAGAAACTTCTGATGAAAATCCTGACCGTGTAGCTTTCCTTAGCCTGTCTATCATAGCATATCTACGTAGTGCATTCAATCAAAAAGACACAAGTTGGGAAGATTTAAAGCATGAACTTGATAAAAGTTCTGATGCAAAAGGTAGCATTGAAATTAAATAATATAAATTGCATTACTTAAGGCTATTTATTAAACTAACATTAATAGTTTAAATAACCTAAGTGCGAATAATTTCATAGAATGAACAAAAACCATCTTTTAAAAATCGAATCATTAACACAATTGCATAGAACTTTTGGGTTAAACAAACCTGTTCATCCATTGGTTAGCCTTGTAAAGCTGGAAGATGTCAAAATAATTCCTAATACGCTTCCTGATTTTCTTGTATTGGATTTCTATAAAATTGCCTATAAAATGGAACTCAATGGTGTGATTAAGTATGGACAAAATTATTATGACTTCGGAGAGGGAGGTTTGGTGTTTACAGCACCAAACCAAACTTTTCAAAGCCCAGATGAAAAAGAAAAATCAGGTTATTTATTATTTATTCACCCAGATTTTTTGCAATCATATCCATTGGCAAAAAAAATAAAACAATATGGGTTTTTCTCGTATGCAACCAACGAAGCCCTACATTTGTCAGAAAACGAAAAATCAACAATCGTTTCAATATTTAATATGATTCAAGAAGAATTGAACAGTAGAATTGATGATTACAGTCACGAAGTAATCATTTCTCAGTTTGAATTGTTGCTCAGTTACAGCCATCGCTTTTACAAACGTCAGTTTATAACGCGAAAAGCGGTAAACAATGACTTATTACAAAAGTTGGAAGAAATGTTAGACAACTATTTCAATAACACAAAATCGGTACAACACGGGCTGCCAACTGTTCAATATTTAGCATCGCACTTAAACATCTCACCGAGCTATCTAAGTGATATGCTTCGTTATTTGACCGGACAAAACACACAACAGCACATCCACAATAAACTGATTGAAAAGGCAAAAGAATTATTATCCACAACTAAATTGACAGTTTCAGAGGTTGCCTATCAGCTTGGGTTTGAGTATCCCCAGTCATTTAGTAAGTTGTTTAAAACAAAGGCTAAGCTTTCTCCTTTAGAATTCAGGCAGTCATTTAATTAACAATGTCACCATTAGGGCAAGCACATTCTTTTTTTTCCAAGACCCGCAATCAGACATAGACAATAACAAGGATTGACCCTGGATAACAAAGAACCACATGCCATCCCTCTGGTTTAAGTGTTCGCAATTATAGCAGACTCCAAATATAAAAAATGAGGACTGTGTTCGGAAAATATAGCTGAAAAGTATTAGTATTAACCCGTAGTGCATTATAAAAAAGGTTGCCCATTTCACTAATAATTAGTATATTATATTGATTACCAAGTCATTATAATTATGAGCAACCTTTTGCGAAAATACGAATTAATCTTGAAGACGTTTAGAGAAATCTCACCGG
>DATJED010000025.1:0-39847 GCA_035496935.1 Pelobium sp.
AACAGAGAAGTTAAGCCCGCCAGAGCCGATGGTACTGCGTTAACACGTGGGAGAGTAGGTCGGTGCCGGTCCTTGTTGTACCCCGGGAGGGGCATGAGGCCACAGCCCCCCGCCGAAAGGACGGGGGGCTTTTTTTTGCCCGGGGTTTATGTCGGGCGGACAGCTATAGGCCTCTGTTCCTGTCGGGAATGAAGTTTCAATAATCCTTACTATTGATGAAATATTTACTAGACTACTGATATCGATCTCGGAAAGGCTGTAAAGTGTTTTAATTATCACTTTTTAAAAGGGCGTATTTCGATTTGGAGTATTAGGGATATTATCTATTTTTGCAGACGAAAGAAATTTACATTATGGCAAAAGCTGGAGATTTAAAAACAGGTAACGTAATCCGTTTTAACGGCGAACTAGTTACGATTGATGAGTTAATACACCGTACACCTGGAAAAGGTGGTGCGTTTTATACGGGAAAGATGCGAAGCATTAAAACCGGTAGAATAATTGAATTGCGTATGCGGACTGACGAGGAGGTGGATATTTGTAGAGTTGAAACCAGCGACTATCAATATCTGTATGAAGATGGGGATTATTTTGTAGTGATGGATAATGTGAGTTTTGAGCAGTTTAATGTTCCAAAGACCTTATTTGGTGACTCGGCCCGTTTTTTAAAAGAAGGTATGAATGTGTTGATTTCTATGGAGAGTGAGGAACCGATTATTGCTAAAGCGCCTAACAATGTGGAGCTTGAAATTGTTTATACAGAACCTGCTGTTAAAGGCGATACTTCAACTAATGCAATGAAAAATGCGACAGTTGAGACCGGTATCGAAATTAAAGTTCCTTTATTTGTTAACCAAGGTGATAAGGTAAGGGTTGATACTGCAACTGGTGCTTATATCGAGCGTGTAAAATAGAGATTTTAATTATATTTATGAAGGAGCAAGCTGGTGTTATCAGCTTGCTTTTTTTATTGCATTTAATAGCTAATAATTAAAATTTAAGAATGTTAGAAATAAAATAACAACACAGGGGTTTAAGATCACTTAAAATAAAAAAACAGCTTTTGATTAGTAAAAGCTGTTTTTATTGAAAGATTTGAAAATTAAACTAACTCTCCGTATAATTCAAAGCGTTGCTGTTTTACGGTTTCGTTGGTGATGTACTCATCATAATCCATCAGTTTGTCTAAAACGCCTTTAGGAGTGACTTCAATTACTCTGTTTGCGACAGTTTCTGTCAACTCGTGATCTCGTGATGTAAATAAAATCACACCTTTAAAATCTTTCATTCCGTTGTTAAGTGCGGTGATTGATTCTAAATCCAAGTGGTTGGTAGGTTCATCAAATAGTAAAACGTTTGGTGCTTCTAACATCATTTTAGAGAACATACAACGCATTTTTTCTCCTCCCGAAAGTACGCTTGATTTTTTAAAAACTTCTTCGCCAGAAAATAGCATTCTCCCTAAAAAGCTTCGGATAAATGTTTCATCTTTTTCGTCTTTAGAATATTCACGTAACCAATCCACCAAATTATCGTCTTTTCCATCGAAGTAATTGTGGTTGTCAATTGGTAAACTTGCTGGAACTACTGTTACGCCCCATTTAAATTCTCCGGTAAAATCAGTATCTCGGCCAGCTAAAATATCGTGTAAAGCGGTAGTTGCTAATGAATTTTGTGAAAGTAAAGCCACTTTGTCACCTTTGTTGATGGTAAAGCTGATGTTTTTGAAAAGTGTTTCACCGTTAACAACTTTGGTTAAGTTTTCGACTTGTAAAACCTGATCACCTAAATCGCGGCTCATTTGGTTGAACATGATAGCCGGATATTTACGGCTTGATGCTTTAATTTCATCAACGTTGATTTTATCCAACGCTTTTTTACGTGAAGTTGCTTGCTTAGATTTTGAAGCATTTGCCGAAAAGCGACGAATAAATTCCTGAAGTTCTTTGATTTTGTCTTCCGCTTTTTTATTCTGATCTGAACGTTGGCGCAATGCTAATTGAGAAGATTCATACCAGAAGCTGTAGTTACCAGTATAAATATTCATCTTATTAAAATCAATGTCAACAATATGCGTACAAACCGTATCTAAAAAGTGCCTATCGTGAGAAACAACTAACACGATGTTTTGATAATCGGCCAAAAAGTTTTCTAACCAGCCAACGGTTTCAATATCTAAATCATTGGTAGGCTCATCTAAAATTAAGATATCAGGATTTCCAAAAAGTGCCTGAGCTAGTAATGCTCTTACTTTTTCGTTACCATCCAATTCTTTTATTAATTTATAGTGTTTATCTTCTTTTATCCCTAAGTTACTTAATAATGTAGCGGCGTCGTTTTCTGCATTCCACCCATCCATTTCTGCAAAAAGATTTTCCAGCTCTCCGGCTCTTAACCCGTCTGCTTCTGTAAAATCTTCTTTCATGTAAATGGCGTCTTTTTCTTTCATGATGCTGTAAAGTTCTTTCCATCCCATCATTACAGTTTCTAAAACTGTAAATTCATCAAATGCATAATGGTTTTGGTTTAAAACAGCCATGCGTTCGCCAGGAGTGAAGCTTATGGAGCCACTTGTAGGATCAACTTCACCGGCCAATATTTTCATAAACGTAGATTTCCCTGCGCCATTTGCTCCGATAACTCCGTAGCAATTTCCTTGTGTAAATTTGAGGTTAACGTCCTCAAACAATGTACGTTTTCCAAAACGTAATGATAAATTTGAAACTGTAATCATAATTAGCGCAAAGGTAAGGTTTATGTATTACAAATTTTAAGCGTTAAATTGATAATGCTACAATTTATATTTTGCTGACATATTATAATATTCTGAGTGTTTAGGGTTTTAAACTATCGATTTTTAATTAGTATGCGTTTGACAAGCATAAAAATAAGCGAAGAAAATAAAAGCCAAAATGCAATCAGTGCGATTTCGGAAAGTAAAGTGTTTAACCCAAGGTAAGCAAATAAAAATGCGACGAAGGTAAAGAATGCAATAAGGTAAATGAAACGCATTTAATTTAAATGATTTCATCTAAATTAAATAAAGATACCTAAGCTTGTATTGTACGGACTTTTTAGACTAAAATTAATGACAATTAGTATATTTTAAGACTCAGTCTTTTCGTTTTTTAAAATTTTATTGGAAAACTCTTTTGGGTTTACTTGATATTTGGCTTTAAACAACCTTGAAAAATAGCTTTTATTGGCAATACCTATATTGTTTGCAATTTCGCTGATATTTAGCTCGCCAATCATTAATTGGTCACGGGCATATTCTAACCTCAACTTGTTTAAGTAATTGTTTACAGTTAATCCGAAAATATATCTAAAGCCCTCTTGTAGTTTACTAGGGTTGGTGCCGATTTCTTTTGCAAGTTCTTTAATAGTTAAAGGCGTATTTAAGTTTTGCTTTAGCAAACCTGCTGCTTTTTGTATTTTTACCATCTCTGATTTTCGGAGGATCTGTCGCCTTGGTTCGGTTTTTTTGTCATCTTGGTAATCCTGTATTTGTATGCTTAAAATCTCGTTTGATTTACCTTCTAAAAATAATCTTCTGGTAAAACCGTCTAACTTACTGTTCTTTATTTTATCGATACAGTCAGACATTGACATGCTATAATTTCCATGGTAATAAAACAAGTTTCGAGCGTTTAAATCTCTAAAAAGTTTTCTCAGATTAACGTCTACATGGTTTAAATCACAGTCGATTTTGTTTTTGAAGTCTTTTCTGCTGATTTCTAAGCTATTTAGTTGTATTTTTTTGTTCCGAGGAAAAATTAATATATGTCCATTTTGAGCTGTACTTGCAACTATCACATTCTGAAACTGATCTATTATATGAAGCGAGTCTTTCTCTTCGAATTTGTGTTTTACTTCTCCCTCCGAACAATAGATGAATTTTAATGGATGTGTTTTATTCACAGAAAAATGGATACACAAGTTCTCTTTAAAAGTGCAACTGTACTCCAACAGACCAAAGCCGCTATCGAAATTTACGCCTCTAATAAAACCAGTTCCATATTTTTCTGGAATATTGATTTGATATTCGTGACACCGATTAAAATAAACGGTATCAAATGCTTCAGCAAGGTTGCCAATTACTTCTTTTAGGGGCAAAGATTTTACGAAAATTTCGATCATGAAAATTAAATAGGCAACTAATTTATAGATTAAATATGGAAAAAAAAGGAGAATTTGTTTATAGCTATTTAAAATGTTGAGGATTATTGCGAAAGTTGTTTTCGGTTTTACAACATTTGCCTTCAAATAATAAAACCCTTGATTTTATGACGTTTAATTATTTAAAGTATATTTGCTCCACACATAATAGATCGTAATTTTTGAAGTTCGAAGATTTTAATTTTGTTTCTTCTTTACAAGAAGGACTTGATACAATGGGGTTTACCAAACCTACCCCGATACAGCAAGAAGCTATTCCTCATATTTTAGCTGGTAAGGATTTAATTGCCTGCGCACAAACCGGTACCGGCAAAACCGCATCATATTTATTGCCTTTATTGCACAAGATAGAGGAGGAAGACAAAAGCGTAATTGATGCCCTTATATTATCGCCAACGAGGGAACTTGCTTTGCAGATTGATCAACAGATTATGGGCCTGGCTTATTTTACTGGTTGTACATCTATAGCAGTTTATGGCGGTGGAGATGGGTTTAGTTATGAACAACAAAAACGTTCTTTAACTGACGGAGTGAACATTATAGTTGCTACACCAGGCAGATTAATTGCTCATTTAACATCAGGAACTATTGATTTAAAACATTTAAAGCATTTGGTTTTGGATGAAGCCGATCGAATGCTAGACATGGGCTTTTACGAGGATATTATACGTATTATCAGCTATTTACCCGCAGAAAGGCAAAACCTATTGTTTTCTGCTACCATGCCGCCAAAAATCCGCTCATTATCTAAAAAGATTTTGAAAAACCCGGTTGAAGTTAATATAGCTATATCAAAACCATCGGCGGGGATATTGCAACAAGCTTATCTCGCTTTTGACGAACAAAAGTTAGCTTTGTTAACCAGTATATTAAGCAATAGTGATTATAAAAGTGTAATTGTTTTTGCATCGAGAAAAGAGATTGTTAAAAAACTGAATTCTACCTTAAACAGAAAAGGAATACCGTCCGAAGCATTCCATTCTGATTTAGACCAAGAAGCTCGTGAAGATATCATGGTGCGTTTTAAAGGCAAAAAACTAGCGGTATTAATTGGAACCGATGTGATTTCAAGAGGCATTGATGTCGAAGGAATTAGTTTGGTGGTAAATTATGATGTTCCGCCAGATCCTGAAGATTATATCCATAGAATTGGACGTACCGCCAGAGCAGAAACCAAAGGAACCGCTATTACTTTTATTAACGATAAAGACCAGTATAAATTTGGGCGTATTGAAGCGTTAATTGGAAACGAAGTTCCTAAGATTGAACTGCCAGAAGGTTTTGAAGCTGGACCTATTTATCAGCCAAGCGTAAGACCCAAGAAAACATTTAATGCCAAATGGAAGAAGAAAAAACCTTACACAAAATCTTAGTCCTTAATTGGTCTTTGTGAATGGGTTATTTCTGTTTTTCCATGGGGTACCGGATTAAAGTTTTCGTCGATATTTACAAAAACAATTTTATTGATTGTTAAAATACTTTGACGAGTTATCTTGTTACGCACTTCGCAAAACAGAGTAATGGAGGTAGTTCCAAAATTTGTAGCGATTAAGCCCATTTCAATAATATCTCCTAGCTTTGCCGAGCTCAAAAAGTTGATTTCCGACATGTACTTAGTTACTACTTTTTTGTTGCCAAGCTGGCAAATGGTATAAATAGCCGCTTCTTCGTCAATCCACTTTAACAAACTACCGCCAAATAAAGTTCCGTTAGGATTTAAATCTTCTGGTTTTACCCATTTACGGGTATGGAAATTCATATTATTCATTAAATGTTTTTGTGTTTTTAAATCGTTAAGCATTAAAAAGATGTTGCCACACTTAATCTTAATAAAACAAATATCAGCATAAATGCGCAAGAAATAAATTGGGTTTATATAATAATGTGTGAACCTACACGCAGTTGTTTATTTGCGAGAAATTATTTGTTTTATAATTATAAAAAATATCATTACAAGGATTGGTTGTAAGATTTTATTTCTTTAATAAAAAAATCAAGTTATATAGGTGTATATAATTAATTTTTAGAGTTGTTCTAGAAAGATTTATTTTGTTTTTTTTTTAAAATAAATTGTTTGAACAAACAAATTGTTTCTATATTTGTAGTGCCCTCCCAAAGGGCATGTTTTTCATAGGTAGATGTAGGGTCGAATATTTATATTCGGCCCTTTTTTGTTTTGCAACCTTTTAGTATTTACTTTGTTTCCCTAATATGGAAAAGAAAAAAGTAGTAGTGGCAGTTACGGGTGCAAGTGGCGCTATCTATGCCAAATTATTATTGCAAAGATTAATGGATTTGCAAAACCAGATTGAGCAAGTAGGAGTGGTAATGTCGGATAACGCAAAACAAGTTTGGCGCTTTGAACTTGGAGAAGAGGGCTTCCATGATTATCCTTTCAGCTATTATGATAAGAATGATTTTATGGCTCCGTTTGCTTCGGGGTCTGCGAAATATGATACTATGATTATTGTGCCCTGTTCCATGGGGACTTTGGGGCGTATTGCCTCTGGCATTTCTAATGACTTAACTACGCGAGCTGCGGATGTGGTTTTAAAGGAAAGAAAAAAACTGATTTTAGTAGCTCGTGATACGCCATTAAACCTAATCCATCTTAATAATATGAAAGCTGTAACAGAAGCTGGAGGGATTATTTGTCCCGCTGTTCCATCTTTTTATAGCAAGCCTAAAACTATTGAAGAGGTAGCTTTAACAGTTGTTGATCGAGTGCTGGATTTAGCGGGTTTTAACACCAACAGCTATCAATGGGGTAAAAATCAAGCATAATTAGCGCAAATTTTATATCTTTGCGCTCAATTAAATATGAACAAAAAAGTAGCATTTTATACCCTTGGTTGTAAGTTAAATTACTCCGAAACTTCTACCATCGGTCGGGCATTTAATCAGGCCGGATTTGATACCGTAGACTTTACAGATGCTGCAGATGTATATATTATTAATACCTGCTCCGTTACCGAAAACGCTGATAAAAAATGCAGGAAGATCGTTAAAGAAGCTTTAAAATATTCGCCCAACGCTTATGTTACCATTGTTGGTTGCTATGCACAGTTGAAACCTCAGGAAATAGCCAATATTGAAGGGGTTGATATGGTTTTAGGTGCTGCGGAAAAATTCAGGATTGTTGAATACATCAGCGATTTAACAAAAAATCCAAAGACAATTATTCACAACAGTCCTATTGCAGAAGCTACACAATTTGTTGCTTCACATTCTTTTGGCGATAGAACCCGTACTTTTTTAAAAGTGCAGGACGGTTGCGATTATTCCTGTACTTTCTGTACCATTCCGTTAGCTCGTGGCGAAAGCCGAAGCGACACCATCGAAAACATTGTTAAACAGGCGGAGGAGATTGCCGCATCGGGCATAAAAGAAATTGTGCTCACCGGTGTAAACATTGGCGATTTTGGTCTGAGGAATGGAAAAAGGGAAGATAAGTTTCTGGATTTAGTAAGAGCCTTGGACAATGTACAAGGTATTAATAGGATAAGAATATCGTCCATTGAACCCAATCTTTTGACCGATGAAATTATAGTGTTTGTGGCGCAATCAGAGCGTTTTGTTCCGCATTTCCATATTCCGTTACAATCAGGCTCTGATAAAATTTTGGGGTTGATGCGCCGTAGGTATCGTAGAAATTTATACGTTGACCGTGTAAATACCATTAAAGCTTTAATGCCAGATTGTTGTATTGGTGTGGACGTAATTGTTGGCTTTCCCGGTGAAACCCGAGAAGATTTTATTGAGACCTATAATTTTCTGAATGAGCTGAATATATCTTATCTGCATGTATTTACCTATTCGGAACGGGAGAATACGCCAGCAATTGATATGGATGGTACTGTTCCCGGCTCGCAAAGAGCAGATAGAAGCAAAATGTTGCACATCCTTTCAGAAAAAAAGCGAAGAGCGTTCTATCAAACTCAGATTGGCAAAGATGCCGAAGTACTTTTTGAGGGCGACCATAAAGAAGGATTTATGCATGGGTTTACCAAAAACTACGTAAAAGTTAAGGTAAAATACGACCCTGTATTGGTTAACGAGCTAAAAGCCGTAAAATTAGAAGCGATATTGCCTGATGGGGACGTGAGCGTAATTGAAGCTGTTGAGCTATTAAAACATTAAAAAAATAAAGTCATGTTTCCAACCCTATCACATCTTATTGATTACCTTTTTGGGATAAACATTCCTTTACCTATCCAAACTTTTGGTTTTTTTGTTGCGATGGCTTTTATTGCAGGCTATTGGGGATTTTCTGAAGAATTAAAGCGCAGGGAAAAATTAGGGCAGGTTCACCCGGTAAAAAGAAATGTAGTAGTTGGTGCACCGGCGACTACTACGGAGTTAATCTTAAACGGAATTTTTGGGTTTATCATCGGTTATAAAATAGTTTACGGTTTATTAAACTACACTGCTTTTGTAAACGATCCTCAAAACTTTATACTTTCCGCAAAAGGGAATTTTATTGGAGGACTTTTAATAGCCGCATTGTTTGCTTACTGGGCTTATCGCGATAAAAAGAAAACGCAATTGCCACAACCTAAAACCGTTACAGAAGTGGTGCACCCATACCAAATGATGGGCACTTTTATAGCTTGGGCGGCTATTGCGGGCATCATCGGCGCTAAAGTTTTTGATAACCTAGAGTATTGGGATAGATTTATGCAAGACCCCGTTCAAAACCTCTTGTCGTTCAGTGGCTTGACTTTTTATGGAGGGCTAATTTGTGGTGCTATTGCAGTGCTGTATATCTCAGGTAAAAATGGAATTAAGGCAGTGCATATGGCAGATGTTTCTGGCCCTGGTTTAATGTTAGCTTATGGTGTTGGGAGAATAGGCTGTCAGCTTGCAGGTGACGGCGATTGGGGAATTAACAATACCAATCCAAAACCAGATTGGCTTTCTTGGGCACCAGATTGGATGTGGTCTTTTAAATATCCGCATAACGTAATTAACGAAGGCGTTGCAATTCCAGGTTGCGATGGTAAATTCTGTCACGAACTGGCAGTTGCCGTTTATCCAACTCCGTTTTACGAATGCGTTGCCTGTATTCTTTTGTTTTTCTTTTTATGGAGCATCCGTAAACAAATAAAAACACCGGGCGTACTTTTTTGTATTTACTTAATTTTAAACGGTATCGAACGTTTTTTTGTAGAATTGATTA
This sequence comes from Pelobium sp., assembly GCA_035496935.1. GTDB lineage: Bacteria > Bacteroidota > Bacteroidia > Sphingobacteriales > Sphingobacteriaceae > Pseudopedobacter. The sequence continues at coordinate 9,359 of DATJED010000025.1, forward strand.
GGGTGAATTCTAAATATCATATCGGCGGTTTTGCTTTTACGCAGGCCGAATTAATCTCCACGCTTCTAGTCGTTGGAGGCGTTGTAGGCATTTTTATTTTTATGGCTAAAGACAAAGAGCGAAAGGCAGTTGCCTAATGAGTTCAGAAGCAATTAACGAAACCAATTATATTTATCGGGCGATTAACAACAAGGTGGTTAGGTTTTTTTTGTCTGCCGGAGTAGCCACTTTAATAGATGTAATTATTTACTTTGTTACCATCACTTATATTGTTGAACATCAAAGAATTTATTTCGGCAGTTATAGTGCAAGTGCACATACTTTTTCACTTTGTATATCCTATTCTTGCGGTGTTGTTGTTAATTTTCTGCTTACCAAATATGCGGTTTTCAGCGAATCTAATTTGACTAGCAGAAAACAGTTTAGCAGATTTGCGACAATTGCTTTTTTAGGTTTTTTTGCGAATTACGGACTGTTGAGGCTTTTTGTCGAAATCTTTGAGTTTTATCCAACCGTATCAAGAATAGCATCGGCGTTAAGCTTAGGCATAGCTAGTTACTACGTTCATAAACAGTTTACCTTTAAAATAAAAGCATAAATGGACTACGAAGCTTTATGTAATAATGTCATTGGCATCGCTAAAAAGGCAGGCGCTTTCATCCTAACAGAAGCTAAAAGTTTTAGCGCTTCAAAAATTGAATATAAAGGCTTAAATGACATGGTTTCTTATGTGGATAAAACCGCCGAAAGGATGATTGTTGAACAGCTTTCAAAGATTTTACCAGAAGCAGGCTTTATTGCCGAAGAAGGAACATCCAACAGAACCGGCGACACCTTTAATTGGATTATTGACCCGTTGGACGGTACTACAAATTTTATTCACGGCATTCCAGCTTTTGCGGTAAGTATCGCGTTAAAGCAACGTAATGAATTGGTAGTGGGTGTGGTTTATGAAATTAATCAAGACGAATGTTTTTACGCGTGGAAAGGCAGTAAAGCTTTTTTAAACGGAAAAGAAATTCGGGTGTCTGATAATGACGAGGTGGCAAAAACATTGATTGCAACCGGTTTTCCATACTATGATTTTAGGAGGCAGGCAGATTATATTGGTTTATTTACCGATGTAATGCAAAAGTGTCATGGCTTACGCCGGATAGGTGCTGCCTCTGTTGATATGGTTTACACCGCTTGCGGAAGATTTGATGCGTATTTTGAATATAATTTAAAACCGTGGGATATTGCAGCAGGCATCTTGATTGTGCAACAGGCAGGTGGCGAATGTTTTGATTTTGTTGGTGGAAATGATGTTTTGGGAAGTGGAGACATTGTTGCAACAAACGGAAAAGTTTCGGCCGAGCTTAACCAAATTATTCACAGTTATTTTAAAAAATAGGATGAGGAAAAAATTATTGTTAGGGATTTTAGCTTTATTGATTATCATTCAGTTTTTTCATCCCAAAAAAAATATCGACAATAAAGTACAGACCAATGCCATTGCAACAAAGTACAATGTTCCAGATACAATAAAGCAAATTTTAGCGGTAGCTTGCGCCGATTGCCACTCTAACAATACCCGATACCCTTGGTATAACAATATCCAGCCTGTAGCTTGGTGGCTAGCTAATCATGTAGCCGACGGTAAAAAGCATTTTAATTTAGATGAGTTTACTACTTATTCTTTAAAAAGACAAGATCATAAACTGCAGGAGTTGGTAGAATCTCAGCAAGACCATTGGATGCCTTTAGCATCTTATACCTTAATTCATAACGAGGCCAGATTAAGTGCCGATCAAAACAAGCTGTTGATTGATTGGGCAAACGAAACCCGCAAAGTTATCCAGGCAGATAGTTCATTTACATCCTCACCAAAGAAGTAGGTTTTAATATTACCGTATATCCTGTTAGGAAAGCTCTGGCGCTTTGAATATTATTTCAAGTCTTTCAAAAATGCGATAGCGGCACTTGGCACAAACTGGGCAACATCGCCGCCATAACGTAAAACATCCCTTACAATAGTTGAACTGATGGACGAATAACCCGGCTTACTTACGATAAATATAGATTCAATTTCGGGGATTAAAGAGTGGTTCATTTGAGCAATCGCCTTTTCATATTCAAAATCGGATACCGTTCTAATTCCTCTAATCATGTGAGATGCTCCAATTTCCTTGCAAAAGTTTACTGTTAGACCTTCGTAGCTTACAATTTCCAATTTAGGCTCATCAGCAAATACAGCTTTTATCATCGCTAACCTTTGTGCAACGCTTAACAAGGACTGTTTGGTACTGTTGGTTCCAACCCCAATATATATTTTATCAAAAAGAGATAATGATCTTTTTAAAATATCAACATGTGCTTTTGTTATTGGATCAAAAGAGCCGGGGAAAAGTGCTGTTTTCATAAGCTTTATTTGTAATAAAAATAAGGTTTAATTTTTAAAGAAGCTAAAAGCGGAGTAACCGTATTTTCTTTTTTCGATGAATTTAGGATGAGCAGATAAATCCTGCATACTTTGATGTTCGATAATCAAAATTCCGTTTTCATTAAGTAAGTTCCTGTCAAAAACTATATTCGCAATTTCCGGAATGCGGGTTAAATCATAAGGAGGATCGGCGAAAATTAAATCAAACTGATCTGTTTCCTGGTTCAGAAACTTAAAAACGTCGGCTTTAACTGCTTTAATTTGGTTCAGGTTCTGTTCTTTGCTGATGTTTTTAAGATAATTGTAACAGCCAAAGTTTTTATCTACTGAAGTAATCTCCAACGCGTCGCGGGAAGCAAATTCCAAGCTGATATTTCCCGTTCCGCTAAATAAATCCAGCACTTTAAGCTCCGTAATTTCTAATTGGTTGCCTAAAATATTAAATAAAGCTTCCTTCGCCATATCTGTCGTAGGCCTAACCGGAAGATTTTTTGGCGGATTAAATCGAATTCCTTTTAAACGCCCGCCTACAATTCGCATAAATGTAAAGCTAATAGCGAAAAAAACATTGGCATAACAGGCGTCTCTAGACCATGATAAAACAGCGGTAAGCTGTCTTGGTCGGTTACTTCGGTATGCGGAAAATATTTTGCCAATTGTTTGTAAAGTTCGCTTTCTGGGTCAATAAATCCACTTAATTTTAGCGTTGCGCTGGCGGGTTTAATGTTGTTTTCCTGGGCGGATAAAAGCACAAAATATAGCAGTTCTTCTTCATTTTGGAACTCAAAAATATTATAAAACTGAAATTGGTTTTGGTTAAAAATAATCACTTCAGCCAAACCGTCCCTAAAATTTATGAACAATTGCGAAGTACTAATCTGGCTAAAGCCATAATTTACGCCTTTATAAAACGGCGAAATTTGCGGGTAAATTTCTGCATTGGGGAAATAACTTCCAATTTTATCAAGCTGCAGTTTAGGCAATGCATAAATGATAGTAATACCTGCGTTAGTTAAAACCTGGGTGCAAATTTCCTCGTTATCGGTAGCTCCAATATATTTAATAAAATTTTCTGTGGCCGATTCGTGAAATAGCTCGGTAGGTACAAAGGTGAATTTTTGTGTAGTTAAACTTATTTTTGTTTTTGCAAAATGCGATTTCAATAAGTCATCGTAAATTCCATTATAAATATTTGATGGTTTATGAGAGATGGTTTTAACAGCTTGGTTTTGAGGGTCTATTACCGCATAATTGAAGTGGTTTGACCCAATTTCTAAATATAGCTCGTATGTTTTGGCTTGTGTTGCATCGAAATCCGCAACTGTTAATTGTATCTTTTCAGTCATCCTTAACAAAAGTAAAAATTTATCTGTAAGGCTATGCTTTTTTAGCGAAATTTGAACTAATGAGCATTGCCCACGATTTAGCCAAAACGTTTCCACATTTACCAAACCCGCAACAACTTTATTTATTTGAACAGTTAGATCGGTTTTTGCAATTAAAAACGAACGATTCGTGTTTTGTATTAAAAGGTTACGCCGGAACGGGGAAAACAACGGTAATCAGCGCTTTGATAAAATTGTTGCCCAAATATCAGATTAAAACAGTTTTATTGGCGCCAACGGGCAGAGCGGCAAAGGTGCTTAGCTTATATGCAAGAAAGGAAGCGAGTACCATCCATCGGAAAATTTACCGGAAAAAGTCGGCTTTTACACCAGAAATGCATTTTAACCTGTCTCCAAATCTGCATAAAAACACGCTTTTTATTATTGACGAGGCGTCCATGATTTCCGATGATTTAACAGATTATAGTGGAAGTAGCCTGTTAAATGATGTAATCTCCTTCGTTTACAATAATCAAAATAACCGCATTATTTTTATTGGCGATACGGCTCAGCTTCCGCCGGTAGGTTCTTCGGAAAGCCCGGCGTTGGCCAAAGATTACTTGAGTAAATTCAATATTGAGGCGAGCGAAGTAGAACTCACTGATGTAGTGAGACAAGAAAAAGAATCAGGGATTTTATACAACGCAACTACCATTCGCGATTTGATACGGACAGAAAAAGAAGCTTTTCCAACATTAAAAACTGCAGGTTTTAAAGATGTTTACCGTATGATGGGCGATAAAATTGTGGAAGGTTTGAGCTATGCCTACGGTAAGTATGATATGGAAAATTGTTTGGTCATCTGCCGGTCGAACAAAAGCGCAAATATGTACAACCAAAACATCCGTAATCAGATTCTTTGGCGTGAGGACGAACTCACTGGAGGCGATTTAATTATGGTGGTAAAAAACAACTATTATTGGTTAGGCGAAGAAAAGGGCGGTTTTATAGCAAATGGGGATATTGGCGAAGTAACGCGTGTAAAAAATATCCACGAGCAATACGGTTTTCGGTTTGCCGATGTGCAGATTTTGTTTGCTGATATTGATCAGGAGCCGTTGACCTGTAAAGTGATGTTGGATACGCTTTATGTGGAATCACCAAATTTACCGTACGAGAAACAAAAAATGCTGTTTGAAGAGCTGATGAAAGACTATGACCATTTAGAGACTAAACGGGCTAAAATGGATGCCATTAAAAGCAATCCTTATTTTAATGCTTTACAAATTAAGTTTGCCTATGCCGTAACTTGCCACAAAGCACAAGGCGGACAATGGGATGCGGTTTTTATAGATCAGGGGTTTTTAAATGAGGAAATGCTGAACATTGATTTGTTGCGTTGGCTTTATACTGCAACCACAAGAGCTACAAAAGAGCTTTTTTATGTAAATTTTAATGAGCTGTTTTTTCCGGGGTAATTGCCATTTTACCGTAATGCTGACGATAGGAAGCATCTCACGCGTAAGTTGCCATGCGATCTGAAGAACCTGCCAGTGGGATGTTTCACTAGCGTTCAACAGTACGCCAGAAAATTATTTTGCAAAAATAAACGCACAAAAAAATCCTGTTTACCGGCCGATAAACAGGATTAGATTCGATAGAGAAAATTTATTTAGATAATGAAGCTAAAACTGCATCATTTTTCACTACTTGACTGTGTTTCGGTTCTTTTGAACGGCTACCATTTTCAACGTTGGTAGCGTTTTTCAAAAACTGAACTTCCAGGCGAGAAGTTGTTTTATTTCTTCTGTCTTTTCTTTTTAAACGCGTTACTGCCATGACTTTTATTTTAATTAAAATTTTAAACGAGGTCGAGAGCGGATTCGAACCGCTGTAGAAGGTTTTGCAGACCTCTGCCTAGCCACTCGGCCACTCGACCCTTTGTTTTAAGGAATGCAAAAATAGCAAAATTATAATAGAAGGCAACTTATTTTAGTTTATTTCTGCTCATTTCTGCGCAACATATTGCGCCCGCAATGGCTACGTTTAAAGATTCGGTGGTTTTCCCACCGGGTATGGTGATGGGGTGTGTGATTAAATCAAGAATTTCTTCTGATATTCCGTTTCCTTCGCTACCTAAAATCAAAAAACCTTTTGTGGGCCAGCTGGTGTTAAATATGTTTTCTCCTTTTAACAAAGTGCCATATTTTGGTAAATCATTTTTAGTTAACAACTCCCTAAGCGATTGATAAGCAATATTAACCCTTGTTAACGAGCCCATTGTAGCCTGTACAACTTTAGGATTATAAACTTCTACACAATTCTCTGAACATATAATCTGCTTAAAGCCAAACCAATCTGCGGTGCGTATAATTGTACCTAAATTGCCGGGATCTTGTACGCCATCAAGCACCAATACCATTTCTTGAATATCGCTAGTCGCGATAGCTTTATTTTTTGGCATTTCAACAACCGCTAAAATTCCTTGCGGTGTTTGCAATACACTTATTTTTTCCAATTCATTTATACTAACTTCACAAACTTTTTGTTTGTTAGATAAATTACCCACTTTTGCAGAAAAATCCGGTGTACAAAAAATGGTGTTTATCACAAAATCGGAGTTTAAAAATTCCGAAATTGCTTTAAAGCCTTCCACAATGAAAAGCTGTTGTTCTTTTCGGTATTTTTTTTGATGAAGGGATTTAATTAAACTTATTTGAGATTTTGAAATCATATCAATATTATCCTTTTGCAATTATAGTCTTTTTTGTTTTTATAGCCTTAGGCTGTAGATCAACCAAGCGCTTGAGCAAAAATCAATCGCTGGTTACAAAATTAAGCATTAAAGGTATTGATGATGAATTTGCCGACCAAGCAGCCGATTTTGTAGCTTTAGATATTCGACCTAACTCAGCATTTAACCTTTGGATATATAATACTTTTAGTAAAAAAGGAAAGCTGAAATTGGGCGAAGCTCCTCACCTTTTGGATAGCTCACTGGTAGAAGTTTCGAGAAACCAGATTGAGAAGTTTTTGAATATCAAAGGTTTTTTAAATGCCGAAGTAACAGATAGCATCAGCATAAAAAATAAAAAAGCGGCTATTTTTTTTACTGCCAAACCAGGAACCGAATTTAAATTCCGTAACCTAAGCTTTGAAATCCCAGATTCTACGGTTAAATCCATTTACTTAAACAATCGCCAAAAGTTTACGCATATTGATTCCGGCAAGCGCTACGATACCGACAGTATTGCCTATGAGCGTGAGCAGATTTATTTGTTGATGAAGCAAAACGGTTATTTTGATTTTTTACGCCAATACGTTAGGCCAACCGTTGATACAAATTTTAACAGCGGCGTAGCGGATGTTAGTTTGGCGATTTTAAATCCACCTAATCAAAAAGAACATACCAAATTTACAATTGGCAACACTTATTTAAGAATTCAGCCAAGCACTGGTATTATTAAAAAAGGGATGGAGCGTGATACGGCGGTTATAGATTCGCAATATAGGTTTTACGATTATTCCCGGTTTTTTAAACCTAAAAAGCTAGCGGATTATATTTACATAAAAAAAGGGGAGGAGTATAACATCGATAACGCCGATTTAACTACCCAGCGCTTTTTTGATTTAAACGCTTTTAGGAGCGTGAGTGTTGATTTTGCAAAACCAAAAGACAGCTCGAAAAACGAGTTGATAGGTTTGGTAGATATTATTCCCCTGAAGAAAAAATCGAACCGGCTCGATGGCGAATATACGTTTAACTCTAGTATAACAGGTTTAAATTTAGGTTTGACCTATCAAAACCGTAACATTTTTGGCGGAGCCGAATTATTTGAGGTAAAACTTCGTGGCGGGCTTCAGTTCGATAAGAATATAACAGGTAATTTATCTGACCGGATTTTGAGCAGAGACTACCAAGTTGGGGTAAGCTTAAGCTTTCCGCGGTTAATTACGCCTTTTAAAATTGAATCTTTCGGGAAAAATGGAGTTCCGCACACTCGAATCGCCAGTTCTTATCAAAATTATCAGCTAACAAAAAGTTACCAACGCAAAAGCTTGGGTTTAAATATCACGTATGATTGGGTAGAAACCAAATACAAGTTTCATTCCTTCACGCCGGTAAATGTACAATATTCAAATGCGTTGATAAATAGTGATTTAGCGGCGCTGTTGATTAGTCAGGGCAATGCTTTTTTTCTTTCGACTTTGCGTTCCCAGTTGCTATCAAGCAGTTATTATACCTATACTGTTAATTTGCCAAAGCTTACTTCGTACAGTAATTTTACTTTTTTTTCTGGAACAGCAGAAGTTGGAGGAAATACAGCCGCTTTGGCTGCTAAACTATCAAACACAACGAATAGCGACGGACAAAAATTGCTTTTTGGCGTACCTTATTACCAATATGTAAAGTTGGAAACAGACGTTAGGTTTTATAAATCTTTAGGAGGCGAACGTCAGTTTATTGCTCGTTTTAATCCCGGAATTGGCTACTCTTATGGCAACATAAAATCCTTACCATTTGATAAGCGCTTTTTTGCAGGCGGTTCCAGTGGTATTAGGGCTTGGCAAGCCAGAACGCTTGGTCCAGGTAACTATAACAGAGCGTCTTTAGCATCCGATTCCGCTAGGTTTAACCTCCGCAACTTAGATCAATTGGGCGATATAAAATTTGAGGGAAATTTAGAATATCGGTTTAAATTAATTAACGATTTTATTGGTTCAAAAGTAAAAGGTGCAACTTTTATCGATTTTGGTAACGTTTTTCAAATTAGGGATAATGGTTTGCAAGGCGGTCAAATAAAATTGAATAAACTATTTGAGCAAACAGCAATTGGTGTTGGTTTTGGATTAAGATTCGACGTTTCTTTCTTTGTATTTAGGTTAGATGCAGGGTTTAAATTTAAAGATCCGCAGTTTACCGGTGGCGATCAATACGTGGTTAAATATTGGTTTGATAGAGCCGCAAAACAACGTTTAAAAAGCCAATATGCAATTACCAACGCACCTGATAAATACTCGATATCACAGATACAGTTTGGTATTGGAATGCCATTTTAGTGACGGGTGAGTAGTCAAATAGTGAGTAGTCAATAATGAGTGGTCAAAAAGCAGCGATTAGTCAATAATAATCTACTTCCCCTTGTAACTATAAACCGTATAACTGCAGAAGTATTTCGCGGTATATTTAGCGATAAAGCATCCAATAGCAATTGGAATAAAAATCACATAGCCACCTGTTACCAAGTTACATCCTAAAAATATAGAAGTTAAAGGAGCATCAATTGCAGCGCTTAAAACAGCTACGCCTCCAACAATTGCAAAGTTCAACACCACTAAATCTGCATTAAAAAAGTAGTTGAAAAGCAATGCGGTAGAAATACCTAAAATAGCACCTGCAACAATACTTGGGGCAAATACACCACCGTCTCCACCGGCACCTAAAGTTAAGGCTGCAACCAACGGCTTTAGAAACACAAGTGCCAATAAAACCAAGGTTAGTTGTATGCTGAATACATGTGAATTAAAAAGTAAATCGTTTAGGGCGTGGTAACTGTCTCCATATAACTGCGGAAAAGCCAAAATGGAAATACCAACCAGTAAAGCGCCGGAGTTAACTCTTAAAAAGTTATTACTTATGTTACCGAAAAACTTCTTTAAAAAGATAACAGTTTTGGTGAAATAAATAGCTAAAAAGCTACATGCTAAACTCAAAACAATTAGGTAGGGTATAGCGTGACCGTTCCATCCGTCAACTGTAAAATCTAAGATTCTTTCCGGATTTAAGCGCATTAGGCTTAACCATGCTACCAAAACCGCACAAGCCGAACTTAATATGTTTGTTTTACTTACGTTTTTGCGAGCAATAACTTCAATTGCGAAAAAGAAACCCGCGATTGGGCTAGCGAATAAGATAGCGATACCTGCCGCTACTGCAGCACATATCAATTCTGTTTTATAAGCTTTAACTAAACTTATATTGCGCTGCGCCATGGTTCCAACTGCCGCAGTGGCAACAACTGTAGAAACCTCTATCCCGGTTGAGCCACCAAATATCACCGTTAAAAAGCCATTTAAATAATGAGAAGGAATTTTAAAAGCAGGTAAGGTGTTTTTTGAATTGTCGATGGATTGATAAATTTCTTTTATGCCTTTGTTGGCTTTTCCTCTAAAAACATATTTCCTTAAAAAATAAATTGCGGTTATACCAATGGAAGGCAATACGATATAAAGTAGCGGAATATTTTTACTCTGGTTAAAAATGAAGGTTTCCGCATGTTCGGTAATGCTTTTTAATGAGTCGGCTAAAATTACAGAGATGATTGAAACAACTATTGAAGAAACAACTAATCCGATAATTTGAACTTTAGATGTTGTATTTTTCATTAAGAATTAATGATATTAGTATGGATTTAATAAGAAACGCAAAGATATAATTAAAATATCTAATTGGGATTATTTAATAAGAATTAGTGAGGTGGAAAATGATTATGTCATTTTGATTAGAAAATATTTTTTATTCCATCAAAAACAGATTCAAAGAAAGTTGGGATTGACAAGCCTTTGCTGTAGTAAAAATAAAAGAGAATCATCAGTATAAAAATCACAAAGCCTATCATCCTCCTAAACATATAACCAATTAAAATCAAACCGATTGGGATAATTAACAACAGGTACCAGCTTATTTTTATAGGATTTAAATCCGTGTCTTTTTTATAAACAAAATAAAGGTTTGAAGGACTTTTTAAATCGTTAATGTGTTTTATAAATATAAAAGCCGATTTATCTATTTGCAAAGGGCAAACGGCAACGCCATCATTAAATTTAAGCTCCTGTTTAAAGCCGTTTATCGAAAAATTGTAGATGCCATTGATACTTTCATCGGGGTTTTCTAAAGAATCGGTAGCAATAATTGCCAGTTTTTGTCCTTTAAGTAAGTTTTCTTTTACTGTAAAATAGTTTATATTTTGAGCACCTTGGGCAAAAATGTTCATCGAAATAAACATTAATATCACAGTAATCAACTTTTTCATCTGCTTGTTTTTATTTTAAAGGGAACGATTTTATAGTTCTAAAGCCCGCTTGTTGTATAAAAGGTAGCCAATATGGAAAAAAACTCCAATTTTTTTTGCTTTATCATCATAATAATTAAAATTTAAAGCAACAGGACCTATTGGTGTGTGGTAAACAGCAGCTCCTGAATAAATAAAATGCTGATCTGCGAATGCGTCGCCAAGTTTAGTTGCTTGGTTGCCTACTTTTAAAATTTCTTTATAAGGCTGAAAAATGTAAGCTTCCAGTCTAAAATCTAAATGACGGGCTGCAGAATATACGTTCTTGATGCCGGCTGCTAAATATTTATTTGCTCTCAAATTCTCCAAAAACAGTGTTTTAGAATCCTGTAAAGGATAAAATGCTGGCGTATAAATTAAGTTACTTTTATAGCTGGCAAAGTTTGGCCGGGTACTGTATGCGCCTTCAAATAGGTAGCCTAAGCTGTATTTTGGTTTTAATCTAAAATATTTTTCGTTAGTGACTTTAAAATTAAACCAGCTTCGGTAGAACTTACTTTCTGTTAATGTGGGATAAATTGGGTCGTTTCTAAAAGTGTTGCCCGGTTTATAAGCTTCGGAGCCATCAAAATAAGTTAATCCAACAGCTAAACTGCTTCCTTTAGAAGGGTATTGCTTCCGGTTAAGTTGGTTTTTTTGATAGTTTAAACCCGTAATAAACCCGTTAAAATCTGTTTTATCTAATATATCACCGGTAGTGAAACTTTCCGTTGGGCTGTAATTGTTGGTTGTATTGATGTATCCGCCAAATAAAGTCATCTTTGCGTTTTTACCGGTCGATAAGCCAATGCTCTGAATAAATCTGCTGTCCGATTGTTCCAAAAACGTTGGTTTTACATTTTCTAAAAACAATTGGTTCGATTCAAAGTAGTTCCAATGGTTATAGGTTATCTCAGATTCCAAGTAAAAAGGATGTTTTTCGGGCACATCAATTCTAAAAGCGCCCTGGGCCGATTCATGAAACCGTCCGGTATAAAAATTCGCATTTAGTGTGTAAGATTTTTGTCTCAGAAAGTTATACTGCAGACCTATAAAAGCACTTCCTACCGGCCTGCTGGCAATAGCGCCGCCAAAATCCAGTTTAAAGTTTTTTTCGGGCTGTACAATTAGCTCAAATTCATAAGTGTTTTCTGCGGGGAGGTAGTTTATTTTCGGATAAACAGTTTCAAAGTTATCGTCGCCGAGAAGTTTATAATAGGCCTGTTTTACTTCGTGGATACTTAATTTGTAGTTCATCCGTTTAAAAACATTCTCTACATATTTCCTTCTTTTCCCCTTTACGCCACTAATTTTAATGCTTTTAAAAGTGAGGTATGGGTTTTTAGCGATAAACCTTTTTCTAGCTTCCGCCACGCTTTCTCCGGTAACTTGTTTTTTTGTTTTCGATTTTATTTTTTCAATCTCGGCCATTGTAGCATCGTAACCTTTTTTTATAAGTTCTTCAACCGGCGAAAAGTTTGTGGCCGTATAATTAGATAAATCGGGTTGTATATAAACGCCATTTTCGCCAATTGCTGTCGAGTCGGTTTTGCTTAAGAACAGGTACATTAAAAATTTATTCATCAACTTTTCGTCGATATCTTTTGGGTAGGTATTAAACGTTTTTGACGATACATTTGAACCGATGATCACATCCGGAGCAAACTCCTTTTTCATCACATCAACCGGAAAATTATCATACAAACCACCGTCAAAAACATATTTGTCGTTAACTTTTATCGGGCGGTAAACCAAAGGAACGGTAAAAGTTCCTCTAACAGCTTCAACCAATGAACCGCTTTTCATTGGAATCATTTTTTGCGATAGCACATCAGAAACAATACATCTAAAAGGAACAAATAGGTTGTCGAAATTATTTTTTGCGTTTGCGGATGCCTGCGCCAACAATTCTAACAGTGCAAAGTTTAATGGGATATCATTAACTAAATTTGAGCGAAACCTGAAATTGAAACCGGTATCAATTTGTAATTTCGCCGAAACGAAAGAAGGATTTGTTTCCTTTTTTTTGAAGAAATAGCTGTAATCGCTATCATACCTCCCGCTTACCCAATCTTGAAAATCCGTACTTAGCGCAATGCGTTCAATTTCTTTAGGCGAGTAACCTGCTGCATACATGGCACCAACTACGCCACCCATTGATGTGCCGGTTATATAATCAATAGGGATGTTATTTTCCTCCAATGCTTTTAAAACGCCTATATGCGCCAGACCTTTAGCGCCGCCACCGCTTAATACAACGCCAACTTTTTGCGCAAAAATGGTTTTTGCGCTAAAAAAAAACAGAAGTAAAAGGATTTTTTTCAAGCTTTGCCGAGTATTTAATAAGTTTCTAATTTACGTTTATTAAACAGATAAAATCAAGTTATACCCACCCATACCAAATCTTATGGAATTTAAATTACGTAGAAATGGGTATGTTAAAATAAAGACGCGATATTATTTTTGAGTAACACAAAAAATCCAGATATATGAAAACTTTTTTTACCACTATTTTAATTGTTACGCTAGCAATTTTTACTGCAAAAGCTCAAACAAAGTATTTTTATACTACGGTTTCCAGCCCTGATAAAACCATTGATTACCTGTTTGGTTTTTATCCTTCAACGGCGTCCTACACCGAATCCGCATCGGTAAAGCCTTACACTTCGATAAAGTCTGCGTTAATTAACCAAAAGGGCGCTAAAGATTTTACATCTAATAATGATAAAATTATGATTTTATTGAAATCGGGGAAACTAATTAGAAGTTACACCACCCAAGCAAAAGAAGGTGATTTTGCCGTTGAATACACTACAAAGCCCGGAGAGACGCATGCACAGTACTATTGTTTTAGCGGCAAAGTTGATATAAATGATATAGATAGGGTATGGTATATATTAAGTGATACCCAAATTTTCGAGCTCTTAACGGCCGAAACAAAAGCCAACGACTAAATTTAAAACAAAAAATCCCGTTCGTTTTTAAAATGAACGGGATTTGGTATATGATGGGGTTGATATATTATTGCGCTCTTCCGGTTTTTTTGTCTTTATCGCGTCCAATTAAATATCCGGCTCCGGCACCTGCTGCGCCACCTATAATTGCACCTCTTCCAGATTTTTTATCGATTAAAGCGCCACCAACTGCACCTGCAGCACCGCCAATAACAGCACCTTTCGCGGCAGAACTCCAACCTTTTTTCTGAGGTTGCGTAGTTGTAGAAGTTGTTGTGGTGGTGTTATAATGGTTTACTACCACGGGTTGTTTTCTTGCGGCTTCTTCTCTTTTTTGTCTTTCAACTTCAGCTTTTGCAGCTTCGGCTCTTTTAAAGCTGTCCAAAGTTAAGCTGTCTTTCATCATTTTAATCGAATCTGCCCGTTCCTCAGAACTTGCTTTGTATTTGTTGTTACATGCCGCTAAACTTGCAGCAATCAAAACAATTCCTATGATCTTTTTCATCGTTTTTTAATTTTTGATTATTATCAGAATATTAGAAATAACAGTGCCAAAAAAATAAATGGTGGAAAAATTATTTTAAAACTGTCTTGTCCGAATGTGGGATGTATGAAATTCCCTACAATGCAATTGAAACGGTTTTATTTTATTGATGAAAGTAAAAACATCCTATTGAATAAATTCAATCGTTAAAATCCACAATCTCATTATATTTGCATCCTATGAGTATTACGGCACAACAAATTCGTCAGCAGTTTTTAGATTTTTTTAAAAGTAAAGGACATCAAATTGTAGCATCTGCGCCAATTGTGGTTAAAAACGATCCAACTTTAATGTTCACAAATGCTGGAATGAACCAGTTTAAAGATTTGTTTTTAGGCGAAGCAGCCGTTAAATATCCGAGAGTTGCCGATACGCAACGCTGTTTGCGTGTTTCGGGCAAGCATAACGATTTGGAGGAAGTTGGGATTGACACTTACCACCACACCATGTTTGAGATGCTTGGAAATTGGAGCTTTGGCGATTATTTTAAAAAAGAAGCCATTGAGTGGAGCTGGGAGTTGTTGACCGATGTTTACGGATTGCCAAAGGACCGTTTGTACGTGACCATTTTTGAAGGCGACGAAAGCGAAGGTTTGCCTAAAGACCAAGAAGCTTATGATTTTTGGAAGCAATTTGTGGACGAAGACAAAATACTTTTAGGAAATAAAAAAGACAATTTTTGGGAAATGGGAGAAACTGGTCCTTGTGGGCCATGTTCGGAAATACATTTTGATAGCCGTAGCGATGAAGAACGGGCAAAAATTGATGGAGCCACTTTGGTAAATGCCGATGATCCTTTGGTGATTGAGATTTGGAACAACGTTTTTATGCAGTTTAACCGCTTAAAAGACGGAAGCCTAAAAACTTTGCCCGCACAACACGTGGATACCGGGATGGGTTTTGAGCGTTTGGTGCGTGTAATTCAGGAAAAAACATCTAATTACGATACCGATGTTTTTCAACCGATGATTCAGTTTATTGCTGATAAAGCTGGGATTAAATACGGTGCGGAAGAAAAAACAGACATCGCCATGCGTGTAATGGCAGATCATATAAGAGCTATTGCTTTTGCAATTGCTGATGGGCAATTGCCATCAAACAATAAAGCAGGTTACGTAATCCGCAGGATTTTAAGAAGAGCGGTTCGTTATGCTTATCAATATTTAGGTTTAAAGGAACCATTTTTAAACCAGTTGGTGCCGTTGCTTGCTGAGCAGTTTAATGGAGTTTTTGCGGAGTTGTACTCGCAGAAAGATTTTGTGCAAAAAGTGGTTTTGGAAGAAGAGTTGGGTTTTCTTAGAACATTGGAAAAGGGAATAAATCATTTTGAAAACTACTATAATGATATTGGTTTAGAAAGTGGATTGACTTCATCGGGTGACTTTATCGAGGTTATATTTCCGGGAAAAAAAGCTTTTGAATTATATGATACATTCGGCTTCCCGATAGATTTAACTCAACTAATGGCTCGCGAAAAAGGAGGGTTTGTTAACATGAATGATTTCGAAACCGAACTCCAAAAACAAAAAGCCCGTTCAAGAGCAGCAACTGCAATTGATACAGAAGATTGGAAAATTGTAAATGAAGGCGATGAAACCGAATTTGTAGGTTATGATGATTTGGAAATCCACGCACAAATTTTAAAATACCGCAAAGTTACTGCAAAAGGAAAGGAGCAATACCAATTGGTGCTAGACCGTACGCCTTTTTATGCCGAAAGTGGCGGACAAGTAGGCGATAGCGGTTTGTTGATAGGGGAGGGCGAAGAAGTGAAAGTTACCGATACCAAAAAGGAAAACGGCTTGTTTATCCATTTTGTAGATGCTTTACCTAATAAATTAGACGCTCAATTTTTAGCCAGGGTAGATTCGCAAAAAAGAATATTAACAGAAAACAACCACTCGGCAACGCACCTTTTACACGCCGCTTTAAAAATGGTTTTAGGCGATCATGTAAATCAAAAGGGCTCTTTGGTAAACGAAAATGTGCTACGTTTCGATTTTTCGCATTTCTCTAAGGTTTCTGATGAAGAAATAAGAGAGATTGAAGGAATTGTGAATGAAAAAATTAGAGCAAACATTGCTTTAAAAGAAGAAAGGAATGTTGCCTATCAGCAAGCTTTAGATAGTGGCGTAACCGCTTTATTTGGTGAGAAGTACGGAGATTTTGTGCGAGTAATCACTTTCGGCGAAGGCTATTCCAAAGAATTATGCGGAGGAACACATGTGCCTGCAACTGGGCAAATCGGTTATTTTAAAATAATTTCTGAAAGTGCCGTGGCGGCAGGTGTTCGTAGAATCGAAGCCATAACCGCTACAAAGGCTGAAGCATTTATTCACGAGCAAGACGAGCTGTTGAAACAACTGAAAGAATTGCTTAAAAATCCTCAAGATTTAGCCAAATCTGTTGAAGCCTTGTTAGAGGAAAACAATAAGTTAAAAAAGGAAGTTGAAAAAGCGGTTTTAGCAAAAGCTTCTGGCTTAAAAGACGATTTAAAAGCGCAAGCCCAAAACATAAACGGCATAAACTTTATTGCCCAAAAAGTGGAATTACCAAATGCAGAAGCGATCAAAAATTTAGCTTACCAGCTGAAAGACGTATTAGAAAACATGTATCTGGTTTTGGCGGCTGATATTGATGGCAAACCTTTATTATCCGTGATGATTTCCGAAAACTTGGTAAAAGAAAAAGGAATGAATGCTGGGAGCATCGTTCGCGAATTGGCCAAAGAAATTCAAGGTGGCGGTGGCGGACAGCCGTTTTTTGCTACTGCCGGTGGTAAAAATGTAGCTGGTTTGGAGAATGCTCTGGCTAAAGCCAAGGATTTTGTGAAATAATTTGAAAAGACTTACGAAATTTCAAAAATTTCGTAAGTCTTTTTTTAGTCATAATTTGCAATTTCTCATCTTTCCAACCTTCCTCTTCCTTTTAGATTTTTTTAAACTTTGCACTTCAGTATAAAAGAGTTATCTTAGTAAAAATGTACTTCAAAAAAACAACATATCAAGTAAGCAGTATTTCTATTCCCACTACGGGTTTTAGATTTTCGGCATTACGTGTTGTTTCCACGATGGTAGGTGAAAGCATAGCTGCTTTTATCCTTTTCCAAAACAATAAGGATTTTATTATTTAAGCCCCGCTTTAATTTTTGTTTGGGGCATTTTTTACCCTAAATCATCAATTGTTAAAATTCTATTGTCGTGAAAAAAATCAAATACATAGTATTCAACGGAAATCATTTTTTAAACAGCTATTTATCGAGCTGTAAATTGTGCTGTTGTAAATTATTCCATTTTATATCCACAAATAACAAGGCCTTTATTAATTAAGCCCCATAAATTTTATGGGGCGGTATAAATTATTTTGAGTAATTTATATATCAATTCTGAGCCAATACTGAGTGTTTTTCTAAAAAACGGGATGTTTTTGTTAAAACCGTATTGCTTTAATAATTACTCAAACCTTTATCCACGTAATATTTAAAAAATTATAATATCACCAGTCATGGTAAAAGAACAAATAATCATTGGTTTAAGAGAATACCAATTGTTAGAGAAGCATTTAAAAAGCTCTAATATGTCAAAATATAATAATCAAAAATTAGAGAACGAGTTAAAAAACGCGAAAGTTGTAAAAGTAGCAGATTTGCCGAGTAAGGCTATCGTTTTGAATTCTATTGTAGAAATTGAGGAGACAATTAGCAATAAGAAATTCCATTTTCAGGTGGTTTTGCCAAATGAGGCAAATATCAGAGAGAATAAAATCTCGATTTTTACACCGATGGGAGCAGCCGTTTTGGGATATTTAGAAGGCTCTTTTGTGGAATGGGAAATGCCGAATGGTGTTCAGAAGTTCAGAATAACAAGGGTTGAACAGCCTGTTTAATATAGTTTAACTATGAAGGTCTATAAAAAAAGCGAGTCAAATTTAAAAGAATGACTCGCTTTTTTTATTAGGAACTATCTGTTGTTAAGCAGTATCATCATTGCCTGCATTCATAAAAACGAAGTTTTTATCAAACACATCCAATTTTATTTTGCTGTCCCGGTCAATAGTTCCGGCTAAAATCTGTTTGGACAACTCGTTTAAAATACGTTTTTGCACTACTCTTTTTAACGGACGGGCACCAAACTGCGGATCGTAACCTAACTCGGCCAGCCAGTCCAAGGCTTCTTCTGATGCTTCGATACTGATGCCCATTTCTGCTAAGGATTTTTGTACGCCCACAAATTGTAGTTTTACAATATCCCTGATTTCATCGCGGTTAAGCGGAGTAAACATAATTACTTCGTCAATCCGGTTTAAAAACTCTGGACGGATGGTTTTTTTCAATAATTCAAAAACCTCGTTTTTAGTTTTAGCAATAACTTCTTCCCGGTTATCGTCCACCAAAAGGCTAAAGTTTTCCTGAATTAAATGAGAACCAATGTTGGAAGTCATAATGATGATGGTATTTTTGAAATTCACCACCCGGCCTTTGTTATCGGTTAAACGACCGTCATCCAAAACCTGCAACAAAATGTTGAATACATCTGGATGGGCTTTTTCGATTTCGTCCAGTAAAATCACTGAATACGGTTTTCTTCTCACGGCTTCGGTTAATTGTCCGCCTTCATCATAACCTACGTATCCCGGAGGCGCACCAATCAACCTGCTTACGGCGTGGCGTTCCTGGTATTCGCTCATATCAATTCGCACCATGCTGTGCTCATCGTTAAATAAAAAGTCGGCTAGGGCTTTTGCCAATTCGGTTTTACCAACACCAGTTGTTCCAAGGAAAATGAAAGATCCCAATGGTTTACGCTGATCGCTTAATCCGGCTCTTGATCTGCGGATTGCATCTGATAAAGCTTCAATAGCTTCATGCTGACCGGCAACGCGTTTGTGTAATTCGGCTTCTAGGCTCAATAATTTTTCGCGTTCGCTAGCTACCAGTTTATTTACCGGAATACCTGTCCAACGAGCAACAACGCCTGCAATATCTTCAGAAGTTACCTCTTCTTTCAGCATTCTGTTGTCCGAAGTTTTGCTTTGTAATTCGGTTTTAAGTTTTTCAACTTCTTCTTGCGTGTCCTTAATTCTCCCGTAGCGTATTTCAGCTACTTTTCCGTAATCTCCGGCTCTTTCGGCCTGTTCGGCTTCTAATTTTAAATCTTCAATCTTTTCGATTTTAGCGTTTAAATTATCGACCAAATCTTTTTCGCCCTGCCATTTGGCTTTTAGCTCATCACGTTCCGAGGTTAAATCCGCAATTTCTTTGGATAAATCACTTAGTTTTCGCTCATCTTTTTCACGTTTGATAGCTTCCCGCTCAATTTCCAACTGCATAATTTTACGATCCAATTCATCCACTGCTTCCGGTACGGAATCCATTTCCATACGGAGTTTAGATGCCGCTTCGTCCATTAAATCGATGGCTTTATCTGGTAAAAACCTGTCGGAAATATAACGTTGAGAAAGTTCGACCGCCGCAATAATTGCTTCGTCTTTAATCCGCACTTTGTGGTGAGTTTCGTAGCGTTCTTTTAAACCACGTAAAATGGAAATCGCATCGGCGGTATCCGGCTCTTCAATCATTACTTTTTGGAATCTGCGTTCCAAAGCTTTGTCTTTCTCTAAATATTTTTGGTATTCGTTAAGTGTAGTTGCGCCAATTGCTCTCAATTCGCCACGGGCCAAAGCCGGTTTTAAAATGTTTGCAGCATCCATAGCACCTTCGCCACCACCGGCACCAACTAAAGTATGGATTTCATCGATGAACAAAATCAAATCGCCATCGCTATCTGCAACCTCTTTTACAACGGCTTTTAAACGTTCTTCAAACTCGCCTTTGTATTTTGCTCCCGCAACTAAAGCGCCCATATCCAGTGAATAAACTGTTTTGGATTTTAGATTTTCTGGCACATCGCCTTTGATAATCCTAAAGGCAATTCCCTCAGCAATGGCGGTTTTACCTACGCCCGGTTCACCGATTAAAATTGGGTTGTTTTTGGTACGGCGGGATAAAATCTGGATGACCCTCCTTATTTCTTCATCACGCCCAATAACTGGATCCAATTTCCCGGATTCTGCGTATTCGTTTAAGTTACGGGCGTATTTATTCAAAGCATTATAAGTTGCTTCGGCGTTTTGGTCGGTTACTTTTGCATCGCCACGTAAATCTTTAATGGCTTTTTTTAGGTCTTTTTCGGTAACACCTTGGTCTTTTAAAAGCGAAGAAGTTTTATCGCCAGCAGCTAAAATTCCTAAAAGTATATGTTCTACAGACACAAATTCGTCCTTAAATTCTTTTAAATAGCTCTGTGCTTTTTGAAGAGCCGAATTTGCCGATGAAGAAAGGTAAACCTCGCTTCCACTAACTTTTGGAAAAGTGTTGATTTGTTCGTCAAGCGATGTGTTTAAGCGGTTAATATTAACGTTCAGCTTTTTTAGGATATAACCTACAACATTCTCGTCAACAGATAATAAACCTTTTAAAATATGTGCGTTTTCAATTGCTTGTTGCTGAAAACCTTGTGTAATCTCGGAAGCTTTTTGAATAGCTTCCTGAGCTTTGATGGTAAAGTTGTTAAAGTTCATAATATTTGTCCCTCAAATACATTGGCAACAAAAATATAACCAAACGAAGGTTTAGCAGTTAAAAGTGACGAATGTCTTAAATAGTTGAGGAGTAGTGACTTTTTGTCTTGACTGGATGGGTTTTCCTGAAAAAATTTCCGATTAAGAAGCTGCCAATTATTTTTAATAATGATACCGACAAGCAATAATTGTTAATGTACTATTCTCATATGAATATACCAATCGGTGTTCGCCGTCAATTCTTCTTGACCAATAGCCTTGCAGATCATGTTTCAAGGGTTCGGGATTGCCTATGCCACTGAATGGCTCTCTGAAAGTTGCTCTTATTAGCTCGTTAATTCTTTTGAGTTTTTTCTTATCTGCGGACTGCCAGTACAAGTAATCCTCCCACGCTGTTTTTGACCAAGCTAACTTCATTCTTCAATCAGAGTATGCTCTTCCGTTTGCCCAATTTTGACTTCTTTTAAAGATTGCATTAAAACCTCTCTATTCTTGCCAGAAAGTAAATAACTCGTCTCCTTTAAGGAGTTGTATTCATCCAAGGGAATTAACACCAGATCTTTATTATTCTTTCTCTTGATAATAAGCTCCTCTACATTATCGGCGACTAAGTCCATCCATTTTTTAAGATTAAGCCTTAAATCTGTATAGTTCACAACTTTCATGATGCTTTTTTAACAAAGATATTAATTAAGTACTTAAAAGCGTACGTTTTAAAAATTTATTTAGAAATAGATATAACATAAGTGAAGAGGTTCAGGTTAGTATTATTAAAGTTTGGTGGATAGAATGAAAACGAAAACATACCGAAAAGGAATAGATGGTTTCTTCTGTATGTTTCTTAATCTGGTGTTTAATTAATTATAGCAAGTGATTCTGCTTTTGACTTGTATTTCAGGAGAGATTTATAAAAAATGAAGACTAAGAACATCAGCAAATCTAAAATGCCGAAAGCCTTAATCTCCATTTTATTTATACGAAAGCTTTTGCCAAAGCACTAGTTTGGTGATCTACCAGTTTTTGTAGCGGACCACTGGCCATCATTTTCATCATCATATTCAGCTCTGCTGATACGATTAACTTAGCGGTAGTGCCATCAACATCTGTAACCACCAACCATTTCATACTTAAAGCAAATGGCGCTTCTTCTGATGGCTCAATTAATATTTCTGCGTTTTCAATTCGGGAACTAACCTTCAAAGCCAGTTTTGCCATGTTTTGTATGGTAAATCGGGCTTCATCTGTGGTACTGCTCCAGTTATAAATATTTTCGGGCATCAATGCCTGATGATTGTTTAAATCGCTCAAAAAAGCGTAAACTTTTTCAATTGGTTGTGCAATGCTTACGCTACTTTCAAAGGTTGTCATCTTGTTGTTTTGTTATTGTCCCCACTCTGATGGATTTTTTCTCCAATCGCTTAGTAACTCAATATCGTTCTTCTGGATAAAGTTATGTTCAGCGGCATATTCAATCAGTGCGCTGTAATTAGATAGGGTTGAAAATCTGCATTTCGCTTCTGCAAAGTTTTCTGTAGCCGTATCAAATCCATAAGAAAAGATGGCTACTAAACCTGCTACTTCATAACCGGCTTCGCGTAAAGCATTAACCGCCTGCAAACTGCTTTTTCCTGTAGAAACTAAATCTTCAACCACAACTACGCGTTGGCCGGGATTAATTTCACCTTCAATTAAACTTTGTGTGCCATGTTCTTTGGCTTTAGCTCTTACATAAATAAAAGGCAAACCCAAATCTTGTGCTACTAAAGCGCCCTGCGGTATTCCTGCTGTTGCAACGCCTGCAACTACGCTACATGATCCGTATTCTTCCTGTATCAGCTCAGATAATTTCTGCCTAATGTAAGTTCTAATGGATGGATGAGAGAGCGTAATGCGATTATCACAATAGATGGGAGATTTCCAGCCTGATGCCCAGGTAAAAGGATTAGTAGGTTGTAATTTAATTGCTTTAATTTGCAACAAAAACTCAGCAATTTTCTGTTCAATCTCACTTTTGTTGTACATGGCGCAAAACTACAATATTTTAGGTAATATTTTAAAACACATTTAAAGGCAGTTTTTTGTAAGATGTAGACGGCAAACTGCTTTAAAATAAATTTTGATGTTGTGAAGAGACATAAATTTACTTCTTTAGGCAAGCTTTATTT
This sequence comes from Pelobium sp., assembly GCA_035496935.1. GTDB lineage: Bacteria > Bacteroidota > Bacteroidia > Sphingobacteriales > Sphingobacteriaceae > Pseudopedobacter. The sequence continues at coordinate 32,400 of DATJED010000025.1, forward strand.
TACCGTTTACTGAAAATCAACCAATTAAAAAATCTAATTTAAAGAAGCCCGAAAAATACGACTAGATATCTTTTTTATCTAAAATATTGTTTGTTGCGGGATAAATGTGTTCCTAATTTAACTTCCAAGGCTTTTAAATCATTAAAAAACTCTTTCAAGGAATTTGGATTACTGCTTAAAACCTCGCTCATTAGATTTTTATAATAGCTTATGCCATTTTGCAACTGATTTATAAAGTTATTAAGGCTTTTTTCTTTTTTTGCATTCATTTCTTGCAAATTGGCTTCAATATCTTTTCTCAGGTATTCGATATAAAGCTTCAATTCATTGATGAACATGTGCGGTCTTTTAACGCCTTCGAGCAGGTTTATTTTTCCGTAAATATGGTTCACCATCTGCTCTAAACTGTACGGACCTTTAAAAAATGCAATGTTTGGTCCCGGGCAAATAGCCACCGCCTTATTTTCTTTCGGGCTTAACATATTGTTTTTTACATAGTATGAGTTTACCAAACCTTCGCACAAGCAAATTTTCTCGGTAATGGCATCAAATTTTTGTTGATAAACCTCGGGGCTGAGCTCTTCTTTTTTTAACTCCTTAATTTTAAGGCTTTGGTATTTTCGTGAAGCAGTACAAATTGGCTGTGCTGTAAATTCGGTATTTGATACCAAAAACTTTTTTGTACACGGACTCCCAGGTTTGCCATCCGCAATTCTTTGTAAACGCTGTTTTTCGGCACCGCTTTTTTTGAAGTTGTTAAAAGGAATGCCCAATGGCGATGATCCACTGATGTAAAAATCATCTTCCGTTGCAATTGATAAATCCTGCAATGTTTGATTGTCAACTGCGGTAACTTCTGGCACTAATAAAAACGGGCTTCCCCAGCCAGTAGCGTCCATTTGGTAGTAACGTATTAAAAATTCGTTTTCGGCGGCGGTTCCAATTCCTCCCTGTACGCAAATTTTCATTGCCGGCGCAATATCAATAGTAATTTCTTTTATGGCAAGGGCTTTCTGATATAAATCAAAAAGCTCGGTAATCATTTCGGTACGTTTCTGCTTAAATTCTTCTAAAATAGGCCCAAGTAAAAAACCTTCGGTTGCAAACGCATGTCCGCCACAATTTAAACCAGATTCAATCCTAAATTCCGAAATCCAGATTCCTTTTTTAGCCAAAAATTTAGCCTGTATAAATGCCGACCTAAAATCGCTGACTTTTAAAATTACTTTTTTCTTTAAATGCTGGTTTTCATCAGGCAAAAAATCAGGGAAACTATCTAAATAACTATATAAACGTGGATTCATACCGGCAGAAAGTACTACAGAAGAATGTAATCTGCTATTCGCAAATCCGCGTAAAGAAGCCAAGGCATCGCTATAAATTTCTTCTTTTATTTCGCCTTTTGCATTTACATTCATCTTATCCACTTTAGCCATAATATTTACATCAATTTCGCCTTTGGTTATGGCGTTTTTCAGTAAATTTTGTAGTTCCTGCTTTTTTTGAATATCATCCTCAATCAACATCTGCTGATATTTTTGCGCCAAAACACTATCATTGGGCAAAAGCTTAAAATAAGTATGTAGCTTGCTTCCTGCTCCAAACCCCGAATTTTGAATGGTTTTAAACTCTTCATCAATCAAATCCTGCATCATATTCAAATAGGCAGTAATTCTTTTTGCTCTTGAATCGTCTTCGTTTTTATTTATTTCCACATAAGGTTTGCCTATTTTCTCATAATAGAATGCCCTTATACGTTCTATCGCAATATCGTCAACAATTGATGCGACAGACGAAATCCCGTAAGGTGCTACTTTAATTGGCGTATCAACGGTATATCCTAAACCTAAAACAGGTATATGAAAGGTATGGCTCATGGGTTAAATTTTTATCACGAAATAAGCATTTCAAGCGTTAAAAAAATATGACAAATATCATTTCAAGAATTGGTTTCTATCAAGTAACTCACGTAAATAGTTTCGCCTTATTATATTATTTTCTTTTATTTTAGCCTATATGGAAAAACAAGCATTGTTGAACGCTATTATAGAGAATGCCATAGACGGAATTCTTACCATAGATAATCGTGGTTTAATAGAATCCATCAACCCGTCGGGTTGCAGACTTTTTGGTTACGAAGCAGATGAGGTGAAAGGAAAAAATGTGTCTATGCTAATGCCTGAGCCTGATAAATCTCGGCATGATGGTTATTTGGAACGCTATCAAAAAACTAGGGAACCGCATATTATAGGAATTGGGAGGGAAGTAAAGGGGCTTAAAAAAAATGGTGAAATTTTTCCATTTAGATTGGCGGTAAGCGAAGTACAATACGAAGGGCGGGTAATTTATACGGGTTTTGTCCATGATTTAACAAAACAGAAGAATGCGGAAGAGCAGTTGTTGGTTTACACAAACAAACTCGAGGTTTTGGTGGAGGACCGAACTGTTGAACTGCAATCGTTAATTAAACAAATTCAGGAGGCTAAAGAAGAGGTAAGTATTTCTTTGGAGAAAGAAAAGGAGCTTAATCAGTTAAAAAGTAGGTTTGTCTCTATGGCTTCGCATGAATTTCGTACACCGTTAAGCTCTATTCAACTTTCAGCGTCGCTAATTGAAAAATATAATCAAGAATATAAGGATGCTAATATAAATAAGCATGTAAACAAGATAAAAAATGCTGTAGGCAATTTAACCACCATTTTAAATGATTTTCTATCACTTGAAAGATTAGAAACTGGTATTGTAACGCCACAGCCAGAAGAGGTAGATTTGGTTCAGTTTTCAGAAGAAATTACTGAGGAGTTACAAATGGTAGCAAAACAAAACCAAAGCATCATTTATCAGCATACAGGCACTAAACGTTTGGTTAATACCGATATTAACTTGCTTAAAAACTGCATCATTAATTTAATTGCCAATGCCATAAAATATTCTGGAGAAAACACTTTTATCGAATTTAATACAGAGATTACAGACGATAAATACTACATCACCATAAAAGACAACGGTATTGGTATTCCCGTTTCAGAACAAAAACATTTATTTGAAGCATTTTTTAGAGCGCATAATACAGGCAGCATTCCGGGAACCGGCCTAGGATTAAATATTGTTGATAGATATATAAAGCTTATGTTTGGTCGCATTGAATTTAAAAGCGAAGAAAACAAAGGCACCACTTTTAAGTTGATTTTTAATATTTAAATGGATTAGTACCCTAAATTAACGGTAAAATATGAAACAGACCATTTTGATTATAGAAGATAATACAGATATCCGCGAAAGTACGGCGGAAATTCTGGAGCTTGCGGGATATACGGCCATTACCGCTGAAAACGGTAAGATAGGAGTTGAGATTGCCCACAAGCAGTTGCCAGCTTTAATTATCTGCGATATTATGATGCCCGAACTAGATGGTTATGGTGTATTGTATTTGCTGAGCAAGCAACCGGAAACCGCAGTGATCCCGTTTATTTTTCTAACGGCTAAATCTGAGCGGGTTGATATGCGCAAAGGAATGGAAATGGGTGCCGACGATTATTTAACAAAGCCTTTTGATGATATTGAATTGTTAAATGCCATTGAAAGCAGACTTTCGAAGCAGCAAAAAAACCAGAGTTTTTATACCCTAGGGTTAAAAAAATTGGAAGATTTTTCTGAAAGCATTACCAGTTTTGAAGGACTTAAAAGCTTGCTTGCAACTAAAAAGGTTCGGAACCTTAAAAAGGGACAGCTTTTATATTTTGATGGCGATGCCTCGCAAGGGATTTATTTGGTTTTAAGCGGTAAGGTTAAAATCAGTAAAATTACCGAGGACGGGAGAGAACTGGTTACCGCAATTTATTGTACCGATGAATATTTTGGAATGTACGACGCTATAGTAAGCCGAACACATACCGAAAACGCCGAAGCAATTGAAGATAGCACCGTGTGTTTGTTATATAAAGAACAGCTCGATGATATTTTGGAAAAAAGTGCACCTTTAGCTATGAAGTTTATACACCTTTTATCCGAAACTTTGCATCAAAAAGAAGAACAATTGATGCAAATGGCCTATCATTCGGTACGTAAACGACTGGCAGAAACTCTTTTACGTGTAAGCGAAATCAACGGCAGCGAAACCTTTAAAATCTCAAGAAACGATTTAGCGGCGATGGCAGGGATGGCCACAGAAACCGTTAGTCGTACTTTAAGTGATTTTAAGGAAGAAATTTTATTGGATAAAAAAGGAGCGGAGATTACGCTTGTTTCTGTAGAAAAACTGCAGAAAATGAAAAACTGATTTCAATCAGTTTTGCCACTGACAGCACTCATTACAAAAACGCCCTATCATATTTAGCTTTGTTTATAAAAGTTGCACAAATGTGCATTTTGAAAAGACAGATATGATATGAAGGCAGTTGTTTACAGTATAAAATCTTTTGAAAAAGAGTACCTGGCGAAAGCTAATCAAAAGAAGCATGATATTACATTGATATCAAATCCTCTTGGGAAAGATACTGTAAGCTTTGCCAAAGGCAAGGATGCGGTTGTTGTTTTTACCAATGATGATGTTAGCGCACCGGTCATAAAAAAACTTAAGGATCTTGGCGTAAAATATATCGCAACGCGGTCCGTAGGTATAGATCATATTGATTGCGAGGCCGCTACGGCAGCCGATATCAAAATAGCAAACGTACCTTTTTACTCTCCACAAAGTATCGCGGAACACGCCGTTGCTTTAATGATGGCTTTAAATCGAAAAATTTTTCTGGCGGTACAGCATGCAAAAAATTTTAATTTTAAACTTGATGGCTTACCGGGTTTTACCATGTACGGAAAAACTGTTGGGCTAATAGGTTTCGGCCATATTGCTCATTTCTTATCGACAATTTTAAAGGGTTTTGGCTGTAAAGTATTGGTTTACGATCCTTATTTTAAAGAATTTCCAGCTTATGTGAAATCTGTAAGCTTAACCGAATTGTATAAACAATCAAATATTATCTCTTTGCATGTGCCATTAACAGATGAAACTCGGCATATTATTAATGCCGAAAGTATTGAGCAAATGCGAAGCGATGTGATGTTGATTAATACCAGTAGAGGAGCTTTGATTGATACAAAAGCTTTATTGAAGGCATTAAAAATTGGTAGAATTGCCTTTTTTGGTGCTGATGTTTATGAGAATGAGAAGGGTTTGTTTTTCGAGGATCATCATTCAGATGAAAATAAAGATAGGATTTTGCAGGAGTTGCTTGATATGCCAAACGTAATTATTACACCTCACCAAGCATTTTTAACCACCGAGGCTTTGCAGGAAATTGCTGCAAAAACCATCGAAAATTTAGATTTATGGCAATTAGGCCAATGTATTGGCGATGCTTGCGCCTGTACCACAGTTTGTGAGGACAGCTTAAAAATTAAAGACAATCAGGGCGATAGCTCGTTAGATATTCTTTATTAAACTCGCTAAACAAACAAAACAGCAAATTCGCAAATGCTTTTAATCTCTCGATTTAAATCTTTTAGCAAACAAAAATGGACATTCAGGAATTAATACAGAAATACGCAGTAGCAGTACCTCGTTATACCAGTTATCCAACCGTTCCGTATTGGGATTTGGAGACTTTCTCTAAAGAGAAATGGCTTAAGTCCGTTAAAGAAAGCTTTGATAAAAGCAACACAGTTAGTGGCATCAGTTTGTACATACACTTGCCATATTGCGAAAGCTTGTGTACTTATTGCGGTTGCAACACTCGCATCACTAAAAATCACGGAGTTGAAAAACCGTACATTAAAGCGGTGGCGAAAGAATGGCAATTATATAAAGCTATTTTAGTTGAAAAACCTATCATTAAAGAACTTCATATGGGCGGAGGAACACCAACGTTTTTTAGTCCGGAGCATTTAAAGAATTTACTCGAAGATATTTTAAGCGATTGTGAGTTACACGCTGATGCCGAGTTTTCTTTTGAAGCTCACCCCGCAAACACCACTGAAGACCATTTGAATGTGTTGTATAATTTGGGATTTAAGCGTTTGAGTTTAGGGATTCAGGATTTTGATGTAAAAGTACAGGAAATCATCAATCGTTACCAAACTGTTGAGCAGGTTTTCCAGGTTCATTCAAATGCGAATAAAATCGGGTACAACTCCATCAACTACGATTTAATTTATGGACTGCCATTACAAACAATAACCGGTTTGCAGAAAACAATTGCAACAGTTATTGATTTAAAACCCGACAGAATTGCATTTTATGGTTATGCGCATGTGCCTTGGGTAAAACCCGGTCAGCGAAAATTTACGGAGGCAGATCTACCAAACACAGAAGAACGCCAGGCTTTGTATGAGTTAGGACGCAAGATGTTAATTGATGCCGGTTACAAAGAAATTGGAATGGATCATTTTGCTTTAGAAAGTGATAGCTTATACAAAGCACAGCAAAATGGCAAACTGCACCGCAATTTTATGGGCTACACGCACCAGTACACACAATTGATGATCGGTCTAGGCGTGTCATCCATTAGCGATACCTGGAATGCTTTTGCACAAAACGTTAAAAAGGTTGAAGATTATTTAAAATTGATTGCCGAAGATGAAATTCCCGTTTTTAAAGGACATGTTTTAAATGAAGAAGATTTGTTGATGCGCAAACACATCTTAAATTTAATGTGCAGCAACAAAACTAGTTGGGATGCTTTGGATTTGTTGAACGATAATTTCAAAGAAAGTCTGTTACGTTTACCAGAATTAGAAGCCGACGGTTTAATTGTACAGAGCGATAATTCAATAGAAGTTACCAAAATAGGGGAGCGCTTTTTAAGAAATATTTGTGCGGTTTTTGATGCTCGTTTAAATGCTTCGGAGCTACAACAGAATGTTTTTAGCAACGGAAATTAACGGGTTTACTTTTCGGAGCAAATTTGGTTTGGCTTATTCTTTGAGATTAAAGTGTAAATCATTTTGTTGAATTAAAAAGGAAAGCCATGGATCCTAATGTTGATGTTCTCCGAAATAATATGCTGATTTTTGGAGCTATTTATATAGTCATCTGTTTTTGTATAGCTTGGATCTGGGGCCGGAAACGACGTGTAGGATTTCTGTGGTCCTTTGTTTTCTCTCTGCTAATGACGCCGTTGGTAGGTATTGCTATTACTTTAGCAGGTAAAAAACGGGACAGGGGGTATTTGTAGAACTTCTTCTTTTTGTACTTAGAGTTTAGCGAAGCCTCGTTAAAAACTGTTCAAATTTATATTGTGAATTTGTTTGCAACTAATGACAAATTACTGCTTCTTTCCCAGTAATCTTCGGGCTTAAATAAGGAATGTCTAGATTTAATCCCCTAACAATAAACCATAGCCCCAAACACAAAGTTACATAGGGTAAAAATCTGTTAATCCTTTGGCGAAACGCAGGTTTACTGAAATTAACACCGAGCATAGCAAACAGCATCAGCGGTGTGGTGCCTA
>DATJED010000026.1:0-97345 GCA_035496935.1 Pelobium sp.
CGCCGAAGGCTGGGCAATCTGGATACTTGTTGTGGCTGTACAGCCGTTCGCATCCGTTACCGTTACCTCATAGGTCCCGGCCGTTAGGCCTGTCAGATCTTCCGTGGTCCTTCCGTTGTCCCAAACGTAGGTGTAGCTTCCCGTTCCGCCCGTCGCTGTGATGTCTATTGCTCCTGTTGCACTACCGAAACACAATACATCGGTCTGCGCTTTAGTCGTTGTTAATGCTGCTGGTTCTGCTATGGTTATAGTGTTGGAAATTTGGCACCCATTACCATCTGTTGCGGTATAAGTGTAAGTACCTGCGATTAAATTTTGAACAATAGCTGTTGTAGCTCCATTACTCCAAATAATATTATAAGGTAATGTACCGCCAGATAAATCCAGCACAATTTCCCCTGTGGCAGCCCCATTACATTTTACATCAGTTTTGGAGCTAGTAAGAGTAAATGGAGTCAACGGTGTGATTGTGATTGTTTTATTGGCTGTACATAGATTAGCGTCCGTTACTGTTACCGTATAATTACCTGGGGCAAGTCCACTTAAATCCTGTGTACTCTCACCAGAACTCCAGCTATATATATAGGGGGAAACTCCCCCACTCACATTTAAATCTATAGAGCCAGCATTTTGACCGAAACAGGTATTATTAATGTGGGTTTCTGTTAAAGTTAAAGCTGCTGGCGGTTGGGTAATATTTAAACTTGCAAAACCTAGACATCCATTAGCATCTGATACAACTAAACTATATGAGCCAGCTAGCAGGTTATTAACATCTTCTGATGTTGCACCATTACTCCATTCAAATGTATACGGTGCAGTACCTCCTGAAATTGTTGCATTAATACTACCTGTTGCCTGTCCAAAGCATTTTACATTTACTCTACTAAAAGCAATAGAGATAACAGGAGGTTGTGTGATTGTGATACTTTTACTTGTTGTGCAATTGTTTGCATCAGTAACATCCAATGTATAAGTACCGGCCGGCAAGTTGGATTGATTTAAAGATGTTTCTCCGTTACTCCAAGTAAAAGAGTATGGGGCAGTTCCTCCTATAATTGCAACACTAATCTCCCCAGTTGCATCTCCAAAGCAATTAATATTTTGATGAGTTTCGTTAACAGTTAGCTCAGCAGGTTCTTCAATAGCTATATCAAAGGTCTTTATACAATTATTTGCATCTTTTATGTAGAACGTATAGTCTCCTCCTGATAAATTACTGAATATTGCTGATGCCTGATAGTTTGTCCCGTCTATGCTATATTGATAAGTTCCTGTTCCTCCTCCTCCACTTAAGGTTACTGTTGATTTATTCCCATAACAAAGAATAGGAGTGTTGCTTCCTGTTAAAGTTAACAATGTAGGCTCGGCGATAGCACTGTCAAATGTTTTTATACAACCATTGGCATCTTTTACATAAAAGGTATAATTACCGCCTGATAAATTGTTAAACGTTGCGGACGATTGATAATTAGCTCCTCCATCTATACTGTATTGATAAGATCCTGTGCCTCCTCCAGCGGTCAAAGTTACGGTCGATTTATCTCCATTACATAAAATCGGAGTAGCCGTTCCGGTTATAGTGAGCAATGGAGGTTCTGAGAGTGTAAAACTCAATGCTATTTCACATCCTAAAGCATCTTTTCCTATAACGGTATAATTTCCAGCAATTAAATTTGTCTGATTCTGATCGTGTGACGCATTACTCCAATCAAAACTATATGGTGCTTTTCCTCCCGATGGGTTTAATGTAATAGCACCAGTTGCTGATCCATTACAGACAATGTTTGTCTGACTTCCCGTAAGCGCAAATGGAGTTAGCGGAAGAATATCTACTGAAAGTTGTTTAAGACAACTATTATTATCCGTTACAGAAACCGTGTAACTACCTGGCGGCAGGCTACTGATGTCTTGAGTAGCAGCATAAGCTACACCGTCCTTTTTCCAATCATATGTATATGGTGCAGTTCCTCCAGTAACTGTTAAATCAATTGCTCCAATAGAATTGTTATTACAAGAATTGTCAATATGAGTTTCTGAAAGAGCCAAAACTGGGGGCTCAGTAATGTTGAAACTTCTGGTATTTACACACCCGTTAGCGTCAACAATTTTCGCTTCGTAGTTTCCTGGAATCAAGTTAGGAAACACTAAAGGTGTTCCTGAATTATTAATTGGATTAAGAGCTGTAGGAGAAGTATAACTACCTCCATTTAATGAATAAGAAACTTGATAGGGAGCAGCCGCACCTGTCAATAAACTAAGTGTGACCTTTCCATTATTTGCACCGTTACAAGTAACATTTGTTACTGTATAGCTAAGATTAAGATTTGATACTATAGATATATCGTCTATAAATGTACCACAAGCCGGGTTTGGCGAACCTGCATCGGTTATTTTTATAATTACTGAGGTAGTATTAGGGAGCGTATTAAAAGGAATTGACCCAATAGCTGGAGAGTTATCTGCAATAAATTCTGTTTGAGGAACAATTACCGCGTTGGTAGTAGCATCTAGAATTGTAACAAAAGATTTTGATGCCGAGGGACTACCACAAGCATCCCAATTTCTATAATTAAATGTTAATGTATAAGCTGTAGAAGGTTCAATAGAAATAACAGTTTGTTGAAGAGAGTATCTTTCTCCTGGTTTATTTTTTATAATTGCTCCCTTTAGCGTTGCTTGATTGCCGATTTTTACAACATCACCAGAATTCACAGGTAACCATTTATCTATCGAGGCATAATCACCAGGTGTATAAGATTCAAACCCTCCACCAGTAATTGCATCACATGATCCTGTTACGGCTAAAGCATTTATATAAACATCTTCTGCTGTAGCCGAAAGCAAATCTCCGTTATAGTTTGTACCTATTACATTTGAAATAGTTCCGCTTTCATATGTGGTATTATATCCAGTAAATGGATCAGCTGAGCCAGTGATTTTTCTAAAAGGGTTGAGGTTTGTTCGGGTGGGATCTAAATAAGTAGCTTGTGCACTTGCATGATAAACACCCGTAGGCGCATTTAAAGCAATGTCTACTACTATGGTAATGACTACTTTGTCGCCCGGAGAAATATTGAAATTTCCGAAATTCATGATTCCAGATGCACCAATATGCGGAGTTGCATTAAGCGTTCCGGCTGCATCTCCAGTTAAAGCATAAGAAATGCTACTTACTTTAAAACTTGAGGGTAAGTTAAGCCATGCTTCTACATTTCCGGCATTGCCATTGGTTGGTGCATTTTGAATAGTAAGCGTGTAAGTTGCCGTTGTTCCAGCTAGCCTGGCTCCCGTAGAACCTGGTTTTTCTTCTGTAAGTGTAGTGGTAAGAACGGGATAGCAAATTGAACCACCACCTTGTAGATGAGCAGGCAAGTCCGCAGTTATAAAGTCGCTAGTTTGTCCATCTTTACCATCTGTAGCTCCATGCGAAATTCCAGCGCCATTGTTTGTCTTTCCGGACAAACCTTTTGAAACATCTTTGTTAATAGCTAACGGAGAAAGAACCTGGGTATAAATAGTTCCTCCTGCGCCTCCTCCTCCTGGGCCGTGAGGTAGTATGGTTCCAGTATCATTTAATGTATTCCCTCCGTTACCACCTTTAGCCTCAAGTGTTAAATCAGCTGTGGGGCTCGATGCTAATGAACGTACGAAAATTGACCCTCCTGCACCGCCGCCCCCTGCCCCATCAGGTGCTGAACCGTATGTGCCCGGAGCACCGTTACCTCCGTTTGATTGTATAACACCAACGCCTACTATTTTCTCAACATTAATTAATATAATTCCGCCACCAACACCACCTGTTACGCCCGAAAGTGCATCATTCGCATCGCCACCGCCACCCCCACCGCCCATAATCAACCTAGAGTAATCTATAGGTAAAGAGCTCCCAGGACGGCCACCGCCAGTTAAACCGGCAGACAATAAGTCACCATTCGCACCTTGCCAGCCCGCACCTCCTAACCCTCCGTAACCTCCATTTCCGCCACCGCCACCTCCAGAGTTATGGTCGTTACCACCGCCGCCACCGTTTGCAGGTGCACCTCTTCCATAAGATCCAGATGGCAAGCCATCCGACCCATTATCAACCTGATTAAAACCATCCCACATGTATTGTGGTGTACCGCCAATTCCTTCTCCCTTACCTACAGACTTTGTGGAAGATGACAACAGCACATAATCTGTACTATTGTTTGACCCAGAACCGGCCTTTGGCCCATAACCTCCTCTAAAACCTCTAGCGGATGCATCAACTATAAAACCATTAAATTGCATGGTACCTGCAACATCAAACGCAATTATACCGCCTACACTGCCATTATAAGGTGGCGTTGTAATATTGGAGGTTAACACTAAGTTAGAATATTGCGGTACCCTAACCACCTGAAATCTTCTTTGGCCTCTTGTTGCGGTTGCACCGGCATTTGTATAGGTATTTACACAGCCATTTCCAGCTCCTCCACCTCTAAATGTGAGCGCCCCACCAGTTAAAGGGACGTCATTTGTTGCCACTACGTACTCAAACTTCCCTGAATTATTTAAATTGGTATAACCTGTTCCTCCTAAATTATCAGGACCACTAGTTGCAGATCCGGCTCCGTATAAATTGCTATTGGTATAGTCAAATGAGGCATCTTGCATTTGGATAATCAAAATTAGATCTCCAGATTTTATGGGCGTAATTCCATAACTTAAATTATAATTGGGATCATTTGGAGGAACTGCATTTAGTGTAATTGTTTGGCTCCCAGCTGGCAATGAAGTAGTTGGTGATAGCGGAAAATAAGTATTTACTGGGGGAACCGCGTTTTGCGGGCCATCTATACCTGACGTTCCGCAAACTTGGGCGTCTGCTGAAACTACGTTAAAAATTAGAAAAAAAGCTACTAGAACACCCGATAGCGTACTGTTTGAAAAGTACACTCCCGCACCTAACTGTTTTTTTACGTAAGAATAAAATGCAAAAAAATATAGGTGTACCAATAATTTAAAGTTTAGCTGTTTGTGTGTTGGTTCTTTTTACGAAAAAAAAAGGTTTGAGTTTCAACTTTTAAAAAATGATTTTCGTTGACAGGACAAAAAAATATAGACTTTTTTAAAAAAATTATTTGAAGATTGGCTAAGCGAGTTGAGTTTTTGCGTTAACGATGGAAATGGATACCGGCCCGAGTCTAATGCCTTGGGGCGTATGAATGTACAGCGTGTTAAAACGCCCTAAAAAAATCTTTTTAGGTTTATGCAACCTTTTCACAAAATAACCCATCTTGCATACAGAACCTTATATGAATTTGGAACATAAATACTCTTTAGAAGATTTAGTAACAGGATGCCAAAACGGTAACCGGCAAAGTCAGGAGTTGTTATACAAAACAACATCGGCTAAAATGTTGGGGATTTGTATGAGGTACGCCAAAGACGAGTTTGAAGCAGAAGACATGATGCAAACTGGCTTTATTAAAGTTTTCAAAAAGCTGTCGGACTACAGAAATGAAGGTTCGTTTGAGGGATGGATGCGCCGGATTATGGTGAACACTTCTATTGAGTTTTACCGTAAAAATTTACGCAACCTAAACGTAGTAGCTATTGACGAAACACACGAACACCAAGCCAGCGTAAGTTTTGACATGAGCAGTATTAACGTTAAAGATTTGATGCGGTTAATTCAAAACTTAAGTAATGGCTACCGCTTGGTATTTAACATGTATGCAATTGAAGGTTACTCGCACAAAGAAATTGCGGAAAAGTTGGGGATAACCGAAGGCGCAAGCAAATCTCAATTATCAAGAGCGAGAGCAATATTAAAAGAACAAATTTTAAAATTGGAAGGATATAAAAATGAAGCCAATGTTGGATAAAGATTTTGATGCGTTTTTTAAATCTTCTTTTGAAGATTTTGAAGTTACGCCGGCTACTGATAGCTGGGCAAAAGTTTCTAAAAAAATCGACAAACCTACAAGGAAAAAGTTTTCGCTGTTTTGGATGGCCGCAGCTAGCATTGTTATTGTATTAGGGATTGGGGTTAGCTTATACACTAAACCAACTGAGGTAATTAAATTACACCCAGATGGCGAGAAGGAAATGATGGCAAACGTAACTCAGGAGGAAAAAGCAGTTGTCGGAACAGTGCCAGTTGTAAGTGAAACAATAGCTAAACCATTACAAAAACCTGTTAAAAACATCGCTAAAAACTCAAAAACAATTACAGAAAGTAAGTTAGCAAAAAAAACCGTTATTGAAATACAAAAACCGGTTGATGAACCTGTAGAAACGGATTTAGAACTCGTGAAAAATGTAAAACCTTTGCGGGCTAAACTTGCAACGGAGCGATTATTGGAACAAGAGGAAATAAACAAGTTGAAAGCCAGCGCTACAACAGATTTAGCCAACAACAACAATCAAAACTTGGCAGAAATTGAATCAATTACGGAGTTTCCTACTCGACGGGCGAGAATATCTTCTATGGGTGATCTGGTAAATTTTGTGGTGGCAAAAGTGGATAAACGAGAAGAAAAAATTATCAAAATGAGCAAAACAGAAGAAAGCGACAACGAAATAACAGGAATAAATTTGGGGCTTTTTAAATTCAGAAAACAAGACTAAAAATATGAAAAAAATATACTTAATAGCTGTAGCAGTTTGTATAAGCCACCTGCTAAAAGCCCAAACTACAGACAGTGTTAAAGTGGTTAAAGAAAGCAGCTCGCATGTGGTGATTGAAGCTGGCAATGTGAAGGTAAGTGTTGGTAAAAGCGATAGCACAAAAACCCCTAAAAAAATGGTTAAATACCCTTCACTTACTTACGGCCTAACGTTTGAGCATTTCGATATTGGCTTAAGCATGTACCACACGGGATCTACCTTTGGCGCACCCGCAGGTTACGATTATCTGGAAACAGATACCTGGAAAACAAGCAACATAGGTTTTGATTTATTGCAACTAGGTTTAAGGTTTAGCCCGAACGTTAAAATAATGCTAGCTGCCGGGTTAGATTGGAACCACATGCGCTTAAAACAAAACGTAACTATACAGGTAGAACAGCCCACTTTAACCAAAACCGATGATGCAATAGATTATTCAAAAAACAGATTTTCGAGCCGTTATTTAAGAGTTCCGCTGTATTTTGAATACCGCTCGCCACAAGGCAAAAAAGGAAAAAGAGCCTCAATAGTTTTTGGCCCCGAGGTTGGATTTCTTTTGAACGGAAAAGTAAAACAAGTAAGTAAAGAAAACGGCAAGGAAAAATTTAAAGACGATTACAATCTTGAGCCTTTCCGTTACGGCGGAAGCATTAGAATTGGATACGGTGGCGCCGGTTTGTTCTTTAAATATTATTTGAATGATGTTTTTGCGAAAAATCAAGGCCCAGCAGATTATAAGAATTTAAATTTTGGATTAACTTTCGGGTTTTAAGTAGGAAACCAAATTTATTGAAGCCTCGGGTATTTTATATACTGAGGCTTTTTTATTTCTGGTGGATTCGTTCAAGCAAGGCATATGTTCGTAACAAAAGGAGAGCCCAGAAAAGGAGAGTCCGCTTGGACAGATCTCGGTAATATCACTTAAATCAAAAACATCAACGCATCCGTCAATTTTTTTTATCTTTACGCCCCCATTAAAAAAGATAAAAAATGTCGCTAATCCAGCTAAAAAATGTAAGCAAAAATTTTTTAGAAGGTGTTCCTTCCGGAATATCGGGCGTAAGCTTAAATATTAAACAGGGCGAAATTGTGACCATTATCGGGGAAAGTGGCAGCGGAAAAACTACACTGTTAAAGCTTATTTACGGATATCTTACACCTCAGGAAGGCGAAGTCTTGTTCAATGGTGAGAAAATAAAAGGTCCGACCGAGAAATTAATTCCTGGACATGATGAGATGAAAATGGTAACGCAAGAAGTTACCTTAAATCTTTACGCTAAAGTGTTTGACAATATAGCATCGCAACTTTCCAATTCTGATTTGCAAGCTAAAAGTCAGCTTACTTTACAAACTATGGAGTTTTTAAGGATTGATCATTTAGCCGAGAAAAAAATTGTGGAGTTAAGCGGTGGCGAACAGCAACGTGTGGCGATTGCCCGAGCGGTAATTACAGAACCAAAAGTACTTTTGTTGGATGAGCCTTTTAGCCAGATTGATAGCATTTTGAAACGCCAGTTAAGGGATGATATTGAGCGACTTTCTAAATTTTTGAATATTACGGTGATTATGGTTTCTCATGACCCAACCGACGGCTTAGCACTTTCGGACCAGCTGATAATTGTGAGAAATGGAGAAATTGTTCGTCAAGGGCATCCTCGGGAATTATACCTTCATCCGCAAAGCGCTTATGTTGCAAATCTTTTAGGCAAAGCAAACCTGTTGAAAAACCTGAGTTTCTTGCCAAAGCAAGAAGCGGAATTTGCTGTTTATCCGCACCAGATCAATTTATCTTACACAAATGGAAACGCAGAAGCGGTGATTAAATCCACACATTTTTGCGGTGCCTACCAAGAAGTTGAACTAATTGTAGAAAGCAAAATTATTTTAGTGCATGACCCCGAGTTTATTCCTTTTGTAAACGGCGAAAAAGTTTATTTTGATGTTTTGAATTATGAGGAGCTGGAAGGATAGTTTCAGATTTGTTATCAAATTAATTTGCACCAGCCAAAATACTAAGCCCAACTGCCAACCGTTTTTTTCGGACCCCCATATAATTAAGTAGCCGGAAATCTTATACAAATTCGAGAAAAACGCCTAATCTTAGCAGCAAAAACAAAGCGCTTAACCAACTAAATCGCTACTTTTGCAAAAAAATAATCTCGTGGAAAATCAAACATTCGACGTAGCAATTATTGGCGGAGGAATTGTCGGTGCTGCTACATTTTATAAACTTCAAAAAAGAAATCCGGAATTAAATATTATACTCATTGAAAAGGAAAAGCAGTTTGCCGACCATCAAACAGGTAATAATTCGGGGGTGATCCATTCTGGGTTATATTACAAGCCGGGCTCTTTAAAAGCCGAAAATTGTGTAAAAGGCAGACATGAGTTAGTTGAATTTGCTAAAGTGAACCATGTACCTCATGATATTTGCGGGAAAGTTGTGGTGGCCACCAAAAAAGAAGAACTTCCTTACCTCGATAAAATCTTCAATATTGGACTGGAGAATAAAATTGAAGGAATTGAAAAGATAGATGCCAACCAAATCAAAGAGCATGAACCTTTTGTAGAAGGTATCGCAGGGATATTAGTCCCTTGTACTGGAATTATCGATTATCGCGATGCAACTGAAAAAATGATTGCAAACGCCATAGGAATTAACAGTAACTCCAAAACGGTTTTAGGGGAAGAGGTAATTGATATTGAGAGCAGCGACGCCTATTCCACCGTGATTAGCAAGACTCAAAAGTTCCGGGCCAAACATTTGATTTTTTGCGCAGGATTGCAGGCCGATAGGTTGGCTCGCAAAGATGGTCTGGATTTGAAGGAACAAGTTGTAGGTTTCCGTGGCGATTATTATGAGCTTACCGACCAAGGAAAACATAAGGTTAAAAATCTAATTTATCCGGTTCCAAATCCTGATTTTCCCTTCCTTGGTGTTCATTTTACAAGAATGACCAACGGCGATATCGAATGTGGACCCAATGCGGTATTTACGTTCAAACGTGAAGGATATAACAAGCTTGATTTTGACTTAAAGGATACTTATGATGCATTGACCTATAAGGGGACTTGGAAATTATTTTTCAAGAATATGAAGTTTGGTATTAACGAATACCGACGGGCCTTCTCCAAAAAATTATTCCTAAAAACCTTACAAGGGTTGATTCCTTCTTTAACGATGGAAGATCTAAAACCTGGCCGGTCCGGTGTAAGGGCGCTTTTATTGAGCCAAGATGGCGACACCCGAGATGATTTTAGAATTGAATACCATAATAATTCTATTCATGTACTCAATGCACCTTCTCCTGCCGCTACTGCTGCACTAGCTATTGGAGGGCAGATTGCTAAAAAAGCCGAGAAACATTTCTTTCAAAAATAAAAGTCAAACCAAATCTGTAAACTTGCAAAAAAACCGTTCTGAAATAAATCAGAACGGCTCTTTATACTTTATACTAAAAATCTCGCTACTAATAACGGTAAGCATCAGATTTGAACGGTCCTTCAACAGTTACACCGATATAATCAGCTTGTTCTGGAGATAATTCCTCTAACTCAACACCAATTTTAGCTAAGTGCAAACGGGCAACTTTCTCATCTAAAGTTTTTGGCAACACATAAACTTTATTTTCATAAGCTTGTGAGTTTGTCCAAAGTTCAATTTGAGCTAAAGTTTGGTTAGTGAACGAGTTCGACATTACAAATGATGGGTGACCAGTTGCACAACCTAAATTCACTAAACGACCTTCCGCCAAAACGATTAAATCTTTACCGTTGATGGTATATTTATCAACCTGAGGTTTGATTTCGATTTTTGACGAACCGTGGTTTTTGTTTAACCAAGCCATATCAATTTCGTTATCAAAATGGCCGATGTTACAAACGATGGCTTTATCTTTTAAAGCTTCAAAATGCTCGCCTCTTACTATATCTTTATTTCCGGTTGCGGTAACCACAATATCAGCTTCTTTAATAGCAGTAGCTAATTTTTTAACTTCGTAACCTTCCATTGCAGCTTGTAAAGCACAAATTGGGTCAATTTCTGTAACGATAACACGAACGCCCGCTCTTGCCAAAGATTCTGCAGAACCTTTACCAACATCACCGTAACCACAAACAACAGCTACTTTACCAGCCATCATTACATCAGTTGCTCTGCGGATTGCATCAACCAAAGACTCACGACAACCGTATTTGTTGTCAAATTTTGATTTAGTAACCGAATCGTTGATATTGATTGCCGGCATTGGCAAAGTTCCTTTTTTCACACGATCATGTAAACGAAGAACGCCGGTGGTAGTTTCTTCAGAAATTCCTTTAATTCCGGCAGCCAGTTCCGGGTATCTATCTAAAACCATGTTGGTTAAATCACCACCATCGTCTAAAATCATATTTAATGGCTCGCGGTTTTCACCGAAAAACAAAGTTTGCTCAATACACCAATCAAATTCCTCTTCGTTTAAGCCTTTCCAAGCATAAACTGGAATACCAGCTGCCGCAATTGCTGCTGCTGCATGATCTTGGGTTGAGAAAATATTACATGAAGACCAAGTTACATCGGCACCTAAAGCAACCAATGTTTCAATTAAAACTGCAGTTTGGATGGTCATGTGCAAACAACCTGCAATTCTTGCTCCAGCCAAAGGTTTGCTTGCGCCAAACTCTGCTCTTAAAGCCATTAAACCTGGCATTTCTGCTTCGGCCAATTCAATTTCTTTTCTTCCCCATTCTGCAAGGGAAATGTCCTTAACTTTGTAAGGAAGGTATTTTGTCTCTACTGATGACATAGTTAATTATTTAGTGAGGTGCAAAGGTAGTTAATAGGCGTATGAATTTCAAACGGTTATGGTAAAGGGAATGTTAAGAATATTCTAATTATTTCGATAATTTACCCATTTATAGCCTTCCACAACATATCCTTCAACTCCATCAAGCCTTTATTAGCCAATGAAGAAATAAATATCGATGGAATGTCTTTTGGCAACTGAGCGGTCATTTCTTTTTGCAGTTCTTCATCCAACAGATCAGTTTTTGTAATAGCGATGATCTTTGGTTTTTGCAGTAATTCTGGATTAAACGCCGTTAACTCGGCAAGTAAAATCTCATATTCTTCTTTAATAGTTCTCGAAGTATCGGCAGGGACCATAAACAATAGAACTGCATTACGTTCGATATGGCGTAAAAATCTAAATCCTAAACCTTTTCCTTCCGAAGCGCCTTCAATAATCCCAGGAATATCTGCCATGATAAAAGACTGGTGTCCGCGGTAAGAAACAATCCCTAAATTAGGAACAATCGTAGTAAACGGATAATCGCCAATCTCTGGCTTTGCAGCTGTAATTACTGATAGAAGCGTTGATTTACCAGCATTCGGAAAACCCACCAAACCAACATCTGCTAAAACTTTAAGTTCTAAAATTCGCCAAGCTTCTTGCCCGGGTAAACCTGGCTGTGCATAGCGTGGCGTTTGGTGCGTTGCAGATTTAAAGTGCGAATTTCCTAAACCGCCTTTCCCTCCTGGTACTAAAATTTGTTCCTCCCCGTCTTCGGTAATTTCAAAAAGAATTTCTCCTGTTTCGGCATCTTTTGCAACAGTTCCCAATGGAACTTCTAAAATTTCATCACGACCAGTTTTGCCACTTTTCATGGTAGCGCCACCTGCCCCGCCTTCGCCTGCAAAAACGTGTTTACGGAATTTTAAGTGCAATAAAGTCCAAAGCTGCGCATTACCTTTAACAATCACATGTCCGCCTCTGGCACCGTCGCCACCAGCCGGACCGCCCATGCTCGTTTTTTTATCTCGATGTAAATAGGCAGAACCTGGCCCACCTTTCCCTGATTTACAGGAAATTTTTACGTAATCTACAAAATTTGTTCCTTGAGACATGGCGTATTTAAATGTTATTTAGTAATGCAATAAAACAAAAGAAACTGCTTAACCTTATTAAATTAAGCAGTTTCAAAATTGTTGATTTTTTGATTAAAGCTTTTCTACTACCGCTTTAATATCAGAAAAAATATTTTCTATAGTACCAATTCCTTCTACCGAGTAAAATTTACCCTGCGATTTGTAAAAATTAGCAACCGGAGCGGTTTTGGTGGTGTATTCGTGTACTCGCTTTTTAATAATTTCGGGATCTTGATCGTCTGGTCGGCCAGAATCTTTTCCTCTTAAAAGTAAACGTTTTCCTAATTCCTCTTCTTCTACTTCTAAAGCAATCATCCCAAAAATGGCTTCGTTTTTTGAAATCAACAGTTGATCCAAAGCCTCGGCCTGTGCAACCGTACGTGGGAAACCGTCAAAAATAAAACCTTTTGCGTCTTTGTTCTGATCCAATTTGTTAGATATCATCCCAATCACTACTTCATCCGGAACCAACAATCCTTCGTCCATTAATTTTTTCGCTTCTAAGCCTAGCGGAGTTCCATTGCTTATTTCACTACGTAAAATATCGCCTGTAGAAAGGTGGATTAAGTTATATTGTTGAATTAAGTTTTGAGATTGTGTGCCTTTACCAGCACCCGGAGGGCCAAAGAGAACAATATTTAGCATATATTTTTATTAAAATTAAAAAGCCTTTTTGCTTTGGCAAAAAGGCTTTACCTTAAATTAATGGTGAACCTGAAGGGATTCGAACCCCTAACCTCCTGATCCGTAGTCAAGTGCTCTATCCAGTTGAGCCACAGGTCCATGTTATTATTTTAATGCCCTTTTTAATTTAAAAACATTGCGTTTTCCCTTAAATCGGATTGCAAAAATAGCTATTCAAACTTGTATTGCAAAATTTTTGTGAAAAGTCTTTTTAAGAACGGAGATACAAGACACAAGAAGCAAGACAGATTATCCTAAAATGAAATTCAACTTGCCATTATAAAATCATTCTATCATTCACCTTCAAAGATTGAGAATCAAGTAGCAAGAATCAGGACAAGTTATTCTAATTTAGTTTTCCATTATACAATTTTCAATCCCTCTATCATTCAATCCTTCTGTCATTCGCTAAAACTCCCACCACTTTAAACTTCTCAAAAACCTTTTCGGTATGTGGCGCATCCTTCAGTTCATCGGTTAAATCCTGACCGGCCCAGTGTTCATAGTGTTTTCCATTACGCCACAAACGGCTTTCTGTAACATCATATATCTTACCCAAATAAGCTACCCAAATCTGCGGTTTGTCCTGCCCGTTTCTTAACGCCAGTTGAAATTTTGTGTATTCAGGCAGTTCGCTTTCCATTCTTTTTGTTTCTAAAATATTCAAAGAAAATCAAATTCAACAGAATTAACGACATCGAATAAAAATGATCTTCAAACGGAATTGTGCCTACCCTAAACCCCATATTTTGTGCATTGTTGTAACTAACTATTGGGATAGCAGTTAAAATTCCGTTTACGATATAAAATGGGATTAAAGATACCGCATAGGCCACGTAAAACTTACCCATATTTAGTTTAACAGGTTTTGTTAAAGTATAAAGCAATATAATCGCTAAAGTCAAAAAATTGATAATACTATACAGTCTATCAGCAAATAAAAGCGCCAAAACTAAACTCAGCAACAGCAAAACCACGCTGATATAGTTCGCCAATTTTGCGCTAATTTTCAACTTGAAATAACAGATTAAACACTCGTAGATAAAAATACAGGCAAAGGGAACGGTGATAAAAAACAGCACCTCTTCTAAGGGAAGTCCGAAAAATTTAATGCCTAAAATATAATCATCGTTAAAAGACCAAACATTTTTTACGGTGAAAATATAATCCCAAACCAAATACAGAACACCGGTAATCAACAAGCCGGGCAGTATAAATTTCCACTTTTTATAGAACGCTACTTTTTTATCGAAAGATAAAATCACCGGGAATAAAATAGTGAAAAAATTGATGAGCAAATAGGTGAAATTTTTATCCATTAAGCGATGGCTTTCTTTAAAATTGCGATTTCATTGGCATTACACTTTTTGCTATCAATCATAAAATTGACAATGTTCTTAAAAACCACTTTATTCATTCTTAAATCGGATGCGGTAGTGTTTTTTATCAATGCAACAATTCTGTTTTTATCGGTAGTTAGGTTTTTACTGTAGCCCAAAAACGCAGGAACGTAATATTGCAAGCTAAACCTTAAAAATCGTACCTCTAAATGGTTTGGGTCTTTCGCAACCGCCTTATCAATCGTAGCAAAACCCTGTTTCAAATAACTCAGCTTATTTATTGGATTCCAAGCGTGTTTGCCTTTTATAGCTTCTATAGAGCCTAAATAAGCTAAAGTTAAAGCATCTGGATTCTTGATAGCGCTAAGCTTTTCATAAAGCTCATCTGCTTTGTTACTATCTTCCACAGATAAAATATAATCCTTACGCAACTGGTTAATGTCTATTGCCTTCGACTGATAAAATGAACAAATAAAAAATATAATGGTGATGATGGTTTTCATTTACTTAAGTAACGATTTTTAACTAAACGTAGTTTAATTTGCTTTTTAGCAGTGCTTCGGCCATCAAAAATAACTTATGTGAATCAGAAACCCTTATTCTTTTGTTTGCAATGGTAGAAGCCGATGTATTTTTTATCTTTTTAAAGAGTTGCAGATAATAAACGAAGGCAATGTAAACGCCCAATTTGGCATCTTTTGGTAACCTCTTAATTCCTGCTAATGCCTCGTCAAAATCTGCTTTAATATCCGCTTCAATCTCTTTTTTATCTGTTTCGCTAAAGCGGGTAAAATCTACCCCCGGAAAATATGTTCTCCCACGTTCGTCAAAATCTGCTTTTATATCTCTTAAAAAATTGATTTTTTGAAACGCGGACCCTAATCGCTTGGCCTGTGGCAATAAATTCCGGTATTTTTCCTCATCGCCATTACAAAAAATCCGCAGGCACATCAAACCTACAACTTCTGCCGAACCATAAATATATTCGTGGTAACTGGCATCGGTATAACTGGTTTTGTCTAAATCCATTTCCATAGATTTCAGGAAAGCATCAATCAAATCAAAAGTAATGTTGTATTTATTCACCACTTCTTGAAAAGCTTGCAAAACAGGGTTCAGACTGATTTTTAAGTCAATCGCTTCCTTAGTATCTGCCCTAAATTTAGAAATCAAATAGGCCTTATCTTTATCGTGAAAAGTATCTACAATTTCATCCGCATACCTCACAAAGCCATAAATCGCATAAATTGGATATTGCAATTCTTTTGAAAAAGCCTTAATGCCCAAACTAAAAGAAGTGCTGTATTTATTGGTGATGATTTTGCTGCATTCGAAACAAGTTTCGCTGTAAAGATTCATAGATGCTTCTTATATTTTTTAAATACGCTTTTTTTGTTCCTTTTGTTTTCGATTGCGCCAAACAAAATAGCTAATTTTAAAATTATTAGTGAAGATGCAGCAAAAAAAACGAATTCATGTTATCGGCTCGGGATTTTCGGGTTTGGCCGCCTCAGCTATTTTAGCAAAACAGGGGTATGATGTTACCATTATCGAAAAAAACGAACAGACCGGCGGAAGGGCTAGGTTATGGGAAAGCGAAGGTTTTACCTTTGACATGGGACCAAGCTGGTATTGGATGCCGGATATTTTCGAAAATTATTTCGCCATTTTTGGGAAGCAAGTCAGTGATTTTTATGACCTAAAACGCTTGGATCCGGGTTACCGAGTTTATTTTGGTAAGGATGATTTTATGGACATCCCGGCCAATATGCAGGATTTGGAAGCGCTTTTTGAAAGTTACGAACCCGGAAGCTCCGTCGGTTTGCGCAAATTTATGGAACAGGCTGCTTACAAATATAAAAGTGCCATGGGCGATTATGTTTTCCGTCCTTCGCATCATTTAGGCGAGTTTATCGACCTAAAAATGATGCTGGAAAGTTTGCGCATCCACATGCTTAAACCGATGGCGAAACATGTTCGCAAGTACTTTACAAATCCAAAACTGATTCAGCTATTAGAATTTCCGGTTTTGTTCTTAGGTGCCACCGCACAAAAAATCCCGGCAATGTACAGCTTAATGAACCATGCGGATTTAGCGATGGGCACTTGGTACCCAATTGGTGGAATGTACGAAATTGTAAAAGCAATGACCAAAATTGCCACGGATAACGGCGTAAAAATCATCCTAAACACCGAAGTACAAAAAATTGAGATTGAAAATGGCATCGCAAAAAAGTTGATTACCAACGATGGCAGTTACGAAACAGATTTTGTAATCGCTTCCGGCGATTATCATTTTATAGAGCAAAACCTCATCGAAAAAAAATACAGAAATTACGATGAAAAATATTGGGAAAGCCGGACGATGTCGCCATCTTCTCTCCTATTCTACATCGGTTTAAACAAAAAAATTGAAGGCATCCAGCATCATAATTTATTTTTTGATGAAGATTTGGACCAACATGCAAAAGAAATTTATACTACGCCTCAGTGGCCATCCAAACCTTTGTTTTACGTTTCATGCGTTAGCAAAACGGATTTAGGCTCTGCTCCTGAAGGTAAAGAAAACCTGTTTTTTTTGATTCCACTGGCGCCGGGCTTGCAGGATACTGAAGAACAACGCGAAAAATATTATCAAATAATGATGGAGAGGTTCGAGAAAATAACGGGGCAAACCATCCGTGGAAACGAATTGGTAAAAAGAAGTTACGCTATGCAAGACTTTTCTCATGATTATCACTCGTACAAAGGAAACGCCTATGGTTTGGCAAATACACTTTCGCAAACGGCATTTTTTAAACCCGCCATGCGAGCCAAAAAAATCAATAATTTATTGTTTACCGGTCAATTAACTGTCCCAGGACCGGGGGTTCCGCCGGCAATTATTTCGGGTCAAGTGGTTGCAAAAGAAGCCGATATTTTATTGAACAAAACATAAAAACCAAAATCGCTAATGCGCATCTCACAAGATAGAAACGACGTACCGTCCAAAAAAAAGATATTTTATCCTATCCAACAGCCCTTGAGAAATTACTTAACCAAGTTTGATAGGGAAATAGAATTGCCTATACAGTACTCGGATATGCTCCGCTTCAATTTAGCAACACCTTTGTTGGATAAAAATGGTAAAGACACGCTTTGGCAAACGGTTTATTACGACGAAAGCGAGATGAAAGAGCTTTATGTAGGCTTAAAATATATTTATGCTTTAATGAATGCAGCAGGACGTTTGGAAGTGATGAACCATCTTTCTGTCTCCCGAATTGATTATTGCTCTTTTGGCAATTCAAAACCTTTCAGAGTTCGCGTAATTAACCGCTTAAATGATAATTACGACCATTTTTATGTTAAACGAGCCGATGCTTCGCGGATTTATGGTTTAGAATTAGAACATATTTTATCGCCGAACAGAATCAGTTACATCACCAATAAAGAAACGCTGGTTGAGGAACATATCCCAGGTTTGCCAGGCGATGTTTTTGTTGATGAATATATCAATGAGGTAAAGTTTAACCAAACCCGTATCAGCAAAGAGTTTGTGAAATTTAACGAACGTTGTTTTGTGCGATTGTTGGGCGATATGCGCTCGTACAACTTTGTGGTGGACATTACGCCCGATATTGAAGGTAATCAATACCGTATTAGAGCCATAGATTTTGACCAACAGTCATACGAAGGAAAGCTAAAACTTTACCTGCCACAGTACTTTAAAGAAAATAATAACCTGGTTTTTATGGGGATGGATTCCATCAATGAGCAAACCATGAAACAGTACCAGCAAGAGGAACGAAGCATAATTAGTCATCGGGTAAAACTGGGCAGATATAGATTAAGAGAGCTTTTTGATGCTTCTCTAAATGACGAAATTGCACCTTTAGAAAAAACACTGGCTTTAGGTCAGGAATTGGCAAATTATCATCAGGATAAAAAATTCACTAAAATTAAACACATGGGCCGGATGGTAAAAGCGCATTTATACGCCTGTTTAACCAGTAAAGTACACGATTAATGAAATCGGCTTTAAAAAAATTAATCCCAAAGGCTTGGCTTCGTGGATATGCCGAACTTAAAAACGCAAACAAATCTGCAGAAGAAATTTTTACAGAAATTTACAAAAAAAGCTATTGGGGGAAAACTGATGGCGAACAATATTTTTCAGGTACAGGGACGCATGACCAAAACACTTTAAAATACGTTGAGGTTTTAGTTGATTTCATCCATGAAAACAATATAAAATCAGTATTTGAAATTGGCTGTGGCGATTTTTTTATCATGAAACAAATTTTGCAACAGGTTGATGTGGATTATATCGGAGCTGATATTGTTGCGGATTTGATAACTCATTTACAGGAAAACCATGGAAATGAACAAACAAATTTCATTCATTTTGATGCTACTGAAGCTGAAAATTATCCCGATGCTGATTTATGCGTTATTAGGCAAGTACTTCAACATTTAAGCAATTCGCAAATTCAGAAAATCCTGTTAAAAACCAAGAAATTTAAACACGTGATCATTACCGAACACGTACCTGCAAACCCTGAAGTTATTAACGGAGACAAAAGTTTGAACGGCTACATTAGGTTGCAGAATGCTAAAACTTCGGGCGTGTTTTTGGATGCTCCGCCTTTTGCGCTAAAGTGCGAAACGATTTTATCTTATTCAAAAGACGACGAAGACTTAAACGGAAAAATTATTCCGGCTTTAATGGTGAGCAGTTTGGTGGTGAATAATTAAATGATTTTTTATCGTTTGCGCTCGTTTGCAGTAAGCACTTATTATGGACGTTCGACTTCGTCGAAGTTTATCTGTCTGGTTAAGACCAATTTGATTTATCACCATGTAATCGTTAAACCAATTTAAGCAATCGTTACCAACGAGCGCAAGGTGGTGAATAATTACAGTGTAAAGACATCATGATAAGCAACCTGCACCAATTAATAGCTAAATTTACAACAGTTTCTAAAAGCGTTCAATTTATCTAATCTGTCTCTTATGCAACATCAGAAACGCAATTTCCTTATTCAACAAGAATTGGTAAACAGCATTATACATGGTTTTGGAATTATTTTCGGAATTGTAAGTATTCCAATTCTTATCGCCTTAGCCATAAAAAGCGAAAATACCGCTGGCATTGTTGGCGCAGCTATTTATGGATTCTGTTTTTTACAACTCTTCACTTTCTCTACCTTGTATCATGGATTTCAGCATCCACAGGCAAAACGGGTTTTAGAAATATTAGATCATATCAGTATCTATTTCTTGATTGCCGGAACTTACACGCCATTTCTGCTAATCTATTTAAACAATCCCTTTGGCATTACTTTATTATCTCTTTTATGGAGTTTAACGGCTTTAGGTATCATTTTTAAAATATTCTTTACGGGCAAATGGAACGTTATTTCAACAATTGTATATGTAGCGATGGGCTGTATCTTATTGGTAGGCGGACGAACATTTTTTACCTCGATTCCTAACGATGTAATGATTATGATTTCGATCGGAGGAGGACTGTATCTTTTAGGCGTTATCTTTTATCTATGGGAAAAGTATCCTTTTAACCATGCGGTATGGCATTTCTTTGTTTTAGCGGCGGCGGTTTGTCATTATGTTGCGATCTTGTTAGCGGTTAGCTTTCCCTCAATTTTATAGTAAAATGAGGATTAAAAAGTCCTAGAAAAAGGAGTCTTTGTTTGGACTAAATGGTCAGTGGTTTGGTAACAAATCACTAAAAGAAAAAAAGCAATACCGAACGATATTGCTTCTTAAAACTATCAATTCAGTTTTCTTATCCTATAAAATCAAATCCTGTGTAAGGCACCAAACATTCAGGAACCTTAATTCCGTTTTCTGTTTGGTAATTCTCTAAAATAGAAGCCAAAATCCTCGGCAAAGCCAAAGCACTCCCATTTAAAGTATGTGGCAATTGCGTTTTACCTTCTTTTCCTTTGAAACGCAGTTTTAAGCGGTTACTTTGGAAAGTCTCGAAGTTGGAAACAGAAGAAACCTCTAACCAGCGTTCCTGCGCTGCGCTATAAACTTCCATATCGTAAGTTAAAGCCGATGTAAAGCCCATATCGCCACCGCATAATCTTAAAACACGATACTGCAGACCTAACTTTTGCAAAAGTCCTTGAACATGAGTGCTCATTTGTTCCAAAACTTCATAAGATTTATCCGGATGAACAACTTGTACAATCTCCACTTTATCAAACTGGTGCAGACGGTTTAAGCCACGTACATGCGCTCCGTAAGAACCCGCTTCCCTGCGGAAACATGGCGTATAACCACAGTTTTTAATCGGTAATTCTTCTTCTTTTAAAATTACATCGCGGTATAAATTTGTCACCGGA
The DNA here is from genome assembly GCA_035496935.1 of Pelobium sp. GTDB lineage: Bacteria > Bacteroidota > Bacteroidia > Sphingobacteriales > Sphingobacteriaceae > Pseudopedobacter. Next base: position 20,925 of record DATJED010000026.1, read on the forward strand.
ACTTCTGCGGTCGGGATTAAATACAAATTATCCAAACCAACTTGGTACATCTGCCCTTCTTTATCTGGCAATTGCCCGGTTCCAAAGCCAGATGCTTCGTTGACTAACAAAGGAACCATCATTTCATCGTAACCGGCTTTTTCTGCTTCGGCTAAAAAGAAATTGATTAAAGCTCTCTGCATTTTAGCGCCTTTTCCTTTATAAACTGGGAAACCCGCTCCGGTAATTTTTACACCTAGTTCAAAATCAATCAGATTATATTTAGCAGCCAATTCCCAATGTGGCAAAGCATTTTTCGGCAAGTTTGGCAAGTCCCCGTTGGTTAAAACCACTTCGTTTTCTTCCGGAGTTTTCCCTTTCGGAACGCTACTATGCGGCAAATTTGGTAACAAAACCAGCTTTTGTTGCAATTCATGCTCAATCTCACTCAATTCCTCCTGCAAAGATTTTACATCTTCTTTAAATTTTGATGTTTCTGCTTTTATTACTTCTGCTTCGTCCTTTTTTCCGTTGCGCATCAACTCACCAATCTGTTTAGCGGCCGAATTTCCTTTCGCCAACAGCTCATCAGCCTTAGCTTGAGTACTTTTTCTTTGATTATCTAAATAGATAATCTGGTCAACCAGCTCGGGCTGATTAAAATTCTTTACGCTCAATCGCTCTAAAACTTCCTCTTTATTTTCGCGGATATAACTAACTTGCAGCATCTTTTTAATTTTTTACAAATATAGTATTGCGTTTTAGTATTGCGTATTGCAAACCCGATAATTGTAAGAATCGAGAGATAAATTTGATGATATGAACGGCAAACTTTACTTGGTACCCACGCCAATTGGCAATTTAGAAGACATTACTTTAAGAGCTTTACGCATTTTAAAAGAAGTGGATTTAATTTTAGCCGAAGATACCCGGACATCTGCACCCATGCTCAAACATTTTGAAATCGACCAGAAAGTTTTTGCACATCATCAACATAATGAACATAAAGCTGTTGCCGAGATTGTAAAGTTTTTAAAAGAAGGTAAAAACATTGCTTTAATTTCTGATGCGGGTACACCTGCAATATCTGACCCGGGTTTTCTACTTGTTCGCGAGGTTTTAAAACATGATTTACCGGTTGAATGTTTGCCCGGAGCGACTGCTTTTGTGCCTGCTCTGGTCAACTCGGGCTTACCAAATGACCGGTTTACGTTTGAAGGATTTTTACCCGTAAAAAAAGGTCGGCAAACACGTTTAAAAGAGCTAATTTACGAACAACGCACCATGATTTTTTACGAATCACCACATCGCTTATTAAAAACTCTAGAGGAGTTTATCGAATATTTCGGGGAAAACCGGCAAGCTTCAATTTCCCGCGAATTAACCAAAATGTTTGAAGAAAACGTCCGCGGAACTTTAACGGAAATTAAAACCCACTTTGAAGAAAACATTTTAAAAGGTGAGTTTGTAATTGTTTTGGCAGGAAACGATAAACCCGCTCCAAAAAAAGACGAAAAATATTATAAATAATGAAGAGAACAACCTGGCTGGCATTACTTTCCAGTTTTCTACTTTGGTTGGCTTGGCCACCAATTCCATACACTTCTTTTATATTGCTGTTTGCCTTTGTTCCGTTGATGATTGCTTTGCAGGAAATTTCGGAAAGCAGTCGAAGTAAAAAACCTGTATTTTTAACAGCAGGCTTAACCTTTTTAATTTGGAATACTGCATCCATATATTGGGTTTTTAACTCGTTAAACGCGGTGATGCCAACTATTGCAGCTTGTATTTTATCTTTAATTCCTTTTGGATTAGGTGCTTTTTTAATGGCTCTGAGTTTTTGGCTTTACCGCAAAATCGCAAAAAAAGCCACTCCTATTATTGCAGATATAAGTTTAATTGGCTTATGGATAAGCTACGAATACCTGCACCAAACCTGGGATTTAAAATTCCCTTGGATGACTTTAGGAAACGGATTTGCTACATCTACACCTTTAATTCAGTGGTACGAATACACCGGTGTTTACGGCGGAACGTTATGGATTTTGGTTAGCAATATTTTGATTTTCAGACTTTTGAGAAGTAGAAGGTTGAAAGTTGAGAGTGAAAAGTTAAAAACAGGTGGCGAAAAACTAAAAGCCAACTTGCTATCGATTAGTTTGATAGCTTGGATTGCGATTCCGATAGCGGTTTCGTTGTATATGTACAATAATTATGAGGAAGAAGTAAATCCTTCGAACGTGGTTGTCGTTCAGCCAAATATTGATCCTTACGGAAAAAATTATACTTACACTGCAGAACAGCAGTTAGACAAACTAATAAAATTGAGCAAAGAAAAAGGTCAGGTAAATACCGAGTTTTTCATTTGGCCCGAAACTGCTTTGATTGGTTATACCCAAGAAGATGAATTTTTAAACAGTCAGAATTTTGAAACGGTAAACCATTTTTTAGACAGTTTTAGAAATGCAACGGTAGTTACCGGTGCAGAAACTTACGCAGTCTATCAAAATAAAAAAACTGAATCTGCAAGATTTGACAAACAAAACAACTTATATTGGGATAGCTTTAATGCTGCCGTTGCAATTGAAAATTCGCCAAAACTGCAGTTTTACCATAAATCTAAATTGGTTCCCGGCGTTGAAAAAATGCCTTTCCCGGTATTGTTAAAAGTTTTAAACCCACTTTTTGAAAAATTTGGGGGAACAACAGGTGGTTATGGAGGGCAAAAGGAACCCAGCAATTTATATGCTTCCAGTGGAATTGGGGTAGTACCCGCAATTTGTTATGAATCTATTTGGGGCGATTGGATAGCTCAGTCGGTAAATAAAGGTGCTCAGTTTATTACCGTGATCACTAATGATGGCTGGTGGGGAAATACTTCTGGCAAAGACCAACACTTGGATTATGCCCGATTAAGAGCGATAGAAAACCGCCGTTGGGTTGCCCGTTCGGCAAATACGGGGATTTCTGCATTTATCAACCAGCGTGGAGATATAGTACAAAAAACCGAATGGTGGAAAGATGCCGTGATCAAGCAGGATATTAACTTAAACTCTGAACTTACTTTTTATACCAAACATCAGGATTGGATTGTTTATCCATTTTTGGTGATCGGGGTTTTAAGCTTGATTTATTCGGTTTTAATTGGTTTAGTTGTCAAGAAAAAACAGTCGGGTTAACTCTTTGTAACAACAACTTCTCCCATCCCATTCTTCTCATAAACAGCCAAGCAGTACTTTTTAAATTCCTCGGCAAAAACCGGCTCTGTCAAACTTATCGTTTTCGGAAAAGGTTTGTCATTGGCAAAAAAATAAACCTTGGTATCTCCGTATTTGGTATGTGGCATAAAATTACCATAGGTTTTCATATCCGTGAAATTAGCAGTATCAACCGTAACGATATAAGCTCTTAAAACTGGTCCAACGTTTTGTTCATTTCTTACAAAACCTATCTCTTTGAAGTTCGTTTTCAGATTTTTAATGCCCGGTTGCGAAAGGCTGTTATAAATCATTAAGCCTATCAAAATAACAACGATTGAAATTAGGACAGTTTTGCGGTTGATATTCTTCATTATCGAATTTAAGCTAAATAATGTATTTATCGATTTTATTTTACTCCACCCCAAATCTCCTGACATCTCTCCGAAGTATTTTACCTAAAAAACCCGTATTTTTACCCAAATTTATTTTTTGAGATGGACGTAGAAAGCAAAAGCGCTTTAAAAGGAATATACTGCAATTCGCTGACCCAATACAGCAGATTTGTTACCAAGGAAGTTAATATTGGCGGAGTAAAAATGGGTGGTACACAGCCCATCCGCGTACAGTCGATGACGACCGCTTTTACCATGGATACCGAAGCTTCTATTACGCAAAGCATCAGAATGATTGATGCCGGATGCGAATATGTGCGGATTACTGCCCCATCCATAAAGGAAGCACAAAATTTAGCCGAAATTAAAAAAGGTTTGGCCGAAAAAGGTTACCACACTCCTCTGGTTGCGGATATTCATTTTACACCCAACGCAGCCGAATTGGCCGCTAAAATCGTGGAAAAAGTAAGGGTTAACCCCGGAAATTACGCCGACAAAAAGAAATTTGAGGAAATAGATTATACGCCGGAAGCCTACGAAAAAGAACTGGCCAGAATTAAAAAGAAATTTGCCCCGCTGGTAGAAATCTGCAAAGCTAACGGTACGGCTATGCGTATTGGTACCAACCACGGTTCATTATCCGACCGAATTATGAGTTGGTACGGCGATACGCCAAAAGGAATGGTGGAATCCGCAATGGAATTCATTCGGATTTGCCGAGAAATGGATTTCCATGAACTGGTGATTTCTATGAAATCGAGTAACACACAGGTGATGGTGCAGGCTTACCGTTTATTGGTGCAAACCATGGTTTCCGAAGGTATGAATTATCCTTTGCACTTGGGCGTTACCGAGGCTGGCGATGGAGAAGACGGTAGAATTAAATCTGCTGTTGGGATTGGAACTTTGTTAGAAGATGGCTTGGGCGATACCATAAGAGTTTCTTTAACGGAAGAACCTGAATTTGAAATTCCGGTAGCACAGGCTTTGGCACAACGTTACGAGCAAAGGAAATCTGTCCCTGCGGACGCTGTTGAAGCTCCAGATTTTGAAATTCCGGGAGATTTTTCGCCTTTTGAATATCGCAAGAGAGCATCCGCAGAATTAAATACTTTCATTGGCGGACATCAAGTGCCACGAGTAGTTTTGGATTTATCTGACCAAAACCTAAAAGATGCACAAATTTTGGCTGCTGCGGGATACAACTATTCGCCTATTTTGGATAAGTACAATATGGGCGACCAATCTATAGATTTTGCTTATTTGGGCGATGAACTGCCTTCATTTAATTTCCCCGGAAATTTAAAACAGCTTTATAACTATAAAACTTGGCTTTCATTAAAAAGTAAAATGAATTGCCATCCTTTATTTTCATTGAAAGAATATTTATCAGCTTCTGAAAAAGATAAATCACTAAATCTTGTAAGTGTTTGCCATAAAGATTTAGATGGCGACGATTTTGCCAATTTACCTTTTGACAACACCTTGGTTTTTGTTTTGGAAACCGATACGGAACACGGAATGGCAGACCAAAGAGATTTCTTCTTTAAATTGATGAACGCCGGAATTGTTACGCCAGTAATTGTAAAACGCAGCTATTCTTTTGATGATTCGGATAGTTTAGCCCAAAAAGAACTGAAAACTCAGCTTTATGGCGCTACAGATTTAGGTGCTTTGCTTTTAGATGGTTTAGGCGATGGAATCTGGTTAGATGCCCCACAGGTTTCTACAAAGTTTAGGGTTTCTACCGCTTTCGGTATTTTGCAAGCAACGCGATCAAGAATATCCAAAACGGAGTACATCAGTTGCCCAAGTTGCGGGCGTACACAATTTGATTTGCAGGAAACCACGCAAATGATCCGAAGTAAAACCGATCATTTAAAAGGTGTAAAAATTGGAATTATGGGCTGTATTGTAAACGGGCCGGGAGAAATGGCTGATGCCGATTACGGTTATGTTGGAACTGGCCCAGGAAAAATTACTTTATACCGCAGTAAAGAAGTGGTAAAGAAAAACGTAAATTCGGAAAATGCCTTAGATGAACTGATAAATATTATCAAAGAAGACGGGGTTTGGGTAGATAAAGAAGTTTAAGGTGCAAACTTTAAAGTAACAGAACTCATGAATAAGTCGAGAATGGAGGCTTTTAGTGATGGTGTTTTGGCCATTATTATTACCATTATGGTTTTAGAAATAAAAGTCCCTCATGGTGCTGAACTGGCAGATATAAAACCGTTGTTGCCCGTGGCGTTAAGTTATGTTTTAAGTTTTATTTACGTGGGTATTTACTGGAACAACCACCACCACATGATGCATACCGTTAAAAAAGTTAGCGGCGCTATTTTGTGGGCAAACCTACATTTGCTTTTTTGGTTGTCGCTAATTCCTTTTGCAACAGGTTGGCTGGGCGAAAATCATTTCGAGGCTTTGCCGCTTGCTTTATACGGCTTTATATTATTGATGGCCGCTATTGCTTATTGGTTGTTGCAAAATGTGATTATTAAAACTCATGGAGAAAATTCAATTTTAGCAAAAGCCGTCGGGAAAGATTTAAAAGGAAAAGCCTCGCCCATCATTTATATTGTAGCGATGATTGCTTCGTTTTATGTGGGCTGGTTGGCTATTGCTTTATATATTTTTGCTGCACTAATTTGGTTAATTCCGGATAAAAGAATTGAAGTGATTTTGGAGCATCAGGATTAACGATTTAAAACAATTCATTCGGGTTTAACCGCAAAAAATCCTGCCAAGGTAAACCGCCGTTGCCTACCATCAAAACTTTATCTGGCTTATACATTTTACTGAAAGCGTTCATCCCGCCGGTACTTACCGTGTTGTTAGTTTTTACCTCTAAACCGATAACTTTTCCGCGTTTTTCGAGTACAAAATCCAATTCATCGTTTCTGTGGCGCCAATAATAAACTTTAAAATTATTTGCTAAGCCTGTATTTATCAAATGGCTCCCGATTGAAGATTCCACCATTCGTCCCCACTCTTCCTTTTTTGTTAAAATCTCATCAAAAAATTCAATCCTTTGTGCACTAATCAAAGCGTTATTATGTACCTGAAATTTCGGACTTGATGAACGCTTTCTGATTGCATCTGCTGCAAATTTTTCGATTCCGGCCAATAAACCCGCCGTATCCAAAAGCTCCAGATAATTAGATAATGTAGTCGTATTCCCAGCATCTTGTAGCTGTCCCATTATTTTGGTATAAGAAAGTATTTGGCCAGAATACAAACAGCCCAATTCAAACAAACGCTTCATTAACGCAGGTTTATCAATCCGCGTAAGCATCAAAATATCTTTAGATATGCTGGTTTCAATTAAAGCATTGTTGACGTAATTTTTCCATCTTTCCTCATCGTTAATTAAAGAAACTGAACCGGGATAAGCACCAAACCAAACATATTGCTCTGGTGTAAAACCGAAAGCTTGCTCCATTTCTGTTAAAGTCCAATGCGGAATATAGGTGCTCTCAAACCTACCGGCCAAAGATTCTGTTAAACCTTGTTGCAACAATAAGCGTGATGAACCCAAAAGAATAACTTTTAAGTTGATTTTATTTTTGGTGTCTTCGTCCCACAGCTTTTTCACCATCTCACTCCAGTTATCAATTTTTTGAATTTCATCAATAACAAGCAAAGCGGCGTGATTTTCTGTACTTTGATTTAAAATTCTAGCTTTTTCCCACAGCGTTGCAACCCACGTGTGATCTGATGCAGGAACGGCATCTGCCGATTCAAAAATATACGGACAAGCGACTTTTGTTGTTAACTGCTCAATTAACGTGGTTTTACCAACCTGCCTTGGTCCCATTAACACTTGAATGAACCGCCTTGGCTCGTTTATCCTTTCTATAAGTGACTGTAAATAAACTCTTTGAAACATGTTTCACAAATTACTCAATGTATTGAGTAAAATTACTCAATACATTGAGTAAAATGAAATTAATCACAAAAAACTTCTTGACTCTATATAATTAGAGCGAATTTATTGCTTTATAAAATCAATTGAAGTGCTTACAAATCTCTCTAAATCTTCAGGAAGGTCTGTTTTATTATAGGGATGCGAAGCGCCAAAAACATGGTTTGCTCCTTCAATTATCAAAAGTTTAGATTCGTTTTGTAAACGATGAAAATTCTCGGCAACAGCAGTTTTTACGGATGGGTCTTCCGTACCTTGTGCAATTAACCAGGGTCTGTTGAGCGAACTTGCCGCGGTATTTAAATCATAATCCTTTTCATGCGTTGATACGTGATTTAACAGTTCTACAGAAAGTGGCATCTGTTCTTTTGTTCGTCCGTTTAAGACATAATGCACTCCTCTTTCTTTCCATCCAGCTTCGTCTTCTTTATTCCAAAGATTCCTAAAACTGCTTATCGCTGCCCAAGTGATTAATTTGATAACTCTTTTATCTTTTGTCGCCTGTAAGATTGACAAAGCACCACCGCGACTATGCCCCAATAACACAATCTGTAGATGCGGAAATTTTTCCTTAGCGTAAGTAATTATTTTATCTAAGTCAAACAGTTCTTTGCTGGGTGTGTTTTCAGAAAACGACTGAAGATCCTTTATATCCGAAAGATCGTCTTCTTTTACGCCACTATGTGAAAAATTGAACTTTAAAAAGTAAATTCCTGCTTTGCCTAAGGCTTCGGCTATTAAGTGATGCGCACCCCAGTCTTTAAAACCTTTAAAGCCATGAACAAAGATCACCAGATAATCCGGATAGGCATTTGCATAAGTAATATCGCCAACAATGGGTTTATTGTTTGAACCTGTGATTTGGAAAGTTTCTTTGCTAAACTGATTTTCATGCATAAGACAAATTAACAAAATTTACGCGTTTTAAAACGGCTTTTACTTTAGGTAATTTAAGGTAATGATTTTATTACCCTAGAACTTTAGCACTTTTTTGGAAAAAAACCTTGAAATCATATCTTTGACAAAAAGCACAATAATAAATTGAAATTACTCATCTCCATATTGTTTTTGTTTACAATCGGTAGTGTTACTATTTGTGCAACATTTGATAAAAAAACGATAGAGAAAGAATCTTTAACATCTTCTGAAGAAAATCATGAAAGCGACGAAGATGACCTTAGAGATTTTGAACCCTTAGCTTTTCTGCATAACAGCTTTACCAACCTTTTCGGAGCTGAAAAAGAAGGCTATATCTGCATTTCTGAAATTTATACTCGCCTAAATTCGGTTCACGACAATCCACCGCCCGAATACTGATTAACTATTTCTGTTAATTATTTATTGTTCACGTAAAATCTTATTAAAATGAAAAGTATTACCGCTTTTAATGGGGCGGTTGCAATTTTGTTGTTTTTAGCAACGTTAAGCGCAAATGCCCAATCGATACCAGAAAAGGACTTAAAAACTAATATTTCTGATATTGAAAAACCAATAGAAAAACTGCAACAGCTAGAACCTATTTATTACAGTTTTAACACTGAAAAGCTTGCGCATTTAAAATTAGCCACTTCTACCCAATATGGTTTTAAGTTGCAGAGCGCCCAAGCCACTTTTCCTAGCTTAATTAAAACAGAAAACAAAAGCTATAGTGCTGGCAAAAATAATATTAAGAATGCTACTTATCAGGAATTAGATACAGAACACCTAATTCCGGTATTGGTTGCGGCCTTACAAGAACAACAAAAGTCAATTGAAGCGCTTAAAAAAGAAATAGCGCTATTAAAGCAGAAAGATTAGTTTGTGTGTGTGAGATTTGAGGCTGTAATGGCCTCATTTCTTTTTTCTGAAATAACACTATTAAGCCTGAGCCGTCGGCCCACCGAAGTTGAACGGCATCCCTCCGTTGTTATCGCCACCAACTTTAATAGTGCCATTAATCATCTCAAACTTTGCGATATTATCTTCCAAAGCGCCCATTAATCGCTTTGCATGATCAGGAGTTAATACAATTCTGCTTTTAACTTTTGCTTTTGGCACACCCGGCATCACTCTAATAAAGTCAAGCACAAATTCGCTGTTTGAGTGGGTGATTATGGCTAGGTTTGAGTAAATGCCCTCTGCCATTTCTTCAGATAGCTCTATATTTAATTGGTTGTCGTTTTGTTCTTCCATAAAGCTAAAATAGAAATTCTGTTTGAAATTGGAGTTTCTGTAATTATTATTTTGATTTCTTCCATAAAAAAAGTCGACTAAAAACCGACTTTAAATGCTATTGATGCGAAAGCTTTTAAGCTGTTATCTTTTTAATTTCTGTAATAATTTTTGAGCGAGTACCATCAGTTACTTTTACTAATGGCAAGCGTAAATTATCCTCACAAATGCCCAAAACTTTCATTCCAGCTTTAACACCGGCTGGGTTACCCTCTGCAAAACACAATCTTGTAAATTCCAAGAAACTAAAATGAGCTTCTTGTGCTCCTTTAAAATCTCCGGTCAAACATTTACGAACCATAGCTGAAAGTTGTGCCGGAATTGCATTCCCAATTACCGAAATAATGCCAACAGCGCCCAAAGCCATCATTGGAAGCGTTACGGGATCATCTCCAGAAATCAGTAAAAAGTCTTTTGGTTTATGAGCGGCTATCTCATTAAAAATGTCAAAATTACCCGATGCTTCTTTTACACCTAAAATATTTTTAACGTTATTGGCTAAACGCAAAGTTGTTTCTGCGGACATGGTAACGCCCGTACGGCCCGGAACATTGTATAACAAAATCGGCAATTTGCTGGCTTCAGCAACAGCTTTATAATGCTGATAAATTCCTTCCTGATTAGGTTTGTTATAGTAAGGAACCACGGAAAGTACGGCCTTGTAACCTTCCAAATCAAAATTTCTTACGGCTTCAACAATTTCGGCAGTATTATTACCGCCAATACCGGCCATTAACGGAACACGGTTATTGGTTACTTTCGCTGTAAACTCAAAAATCTGCTTCTTTTCTTCATTACTTAAAGTGGCAGATTCGGCAGTTGTACCCATCACCACAATATACTCCACTTTACCGCCAATTAGGTGCTCAATGGTTTTTTCTAAAGCATTATAATCAACGCTTCCATCCTCAAGAAAGGGCGTAACCATAGCTACACCGGTTCCGTAAAAAATGCTCATTTTATTTTATCTAAATAGTATTTTAATTCCTTACTAAAACCACTGATACTTTGTTGTTGGGTAGCTAGCATAAAATCATAAATTCCTGAATTCTTTTTATGATACGCTCCGACTTTAAAAAGTGACTTTGAAAGTGCGGTGATATAAACTAAAGGGAAACAGATTTCGGTGCACAAGTTAATGAGAATATCAAACTCATTGTTTACAAAATTGATTATTTTTTCCTTTTTTGGAATAAAATCCCAGTTAATATCTGCTTTAGAAAGAAGCTGGATTGGACTAGATGTTGACAGTTTCAAAGTTTCATTTGAAGTAAAAGCAATTAACGACACACGTTTGTTCGCTTTCTGCAAATCTGAAGCTATTTTCGCCATCTCATCAAGCTGGTTTTGGTTTTCTACAGACACTACAATTCCAATATATTTAGCCGCTTTTAAAGAAACAGATTTATTTTTTCTGCTAATCTTTTTAATTTCTTGCTTTAGCTTATAAAAGCCTGATTTGATTCGATATTTTTTGAATAACTCTCTCATTTTATCAGTTCTAACAAATCCTCCAGGGTAATCATGGGGATTTGTAATTTGTTTGCTTTTTCTAATTTGGACGGCCCCATGTTTTCGCCAGCAACAAGGTAATTCAGTTTTGCAGATATGCTACTTAAGATTTTACCGCCGTTAGCTTCAATAATATCTTTCAGTTCATCCCGGCTGTAACCTTCAAAAACACCCGAAATTATAAAGGTTTTGCCCACCAAATTTTCGCTTTGCAAAACTACTTCCTTTTCTTCGATTTCAAAATTTAAACCTGCCTGTTTTAATTTTACAATTTCTATTTGATGTTTAGGGTTTGCAAAATATTCGATCACGCTTTGTGCAATGCGCTCTCCAATTTCATCTGCCGCAATTAACTCTTCTAAACTTGCTTCGCTAATGCGTTCGATGGTTTTAAAATGCTTTGCCAATTTTAGCGCAACGGTTGCCCCTACATAACGTATTCCTAAACCAAATAATACTTTTTCAAAAGGCATTAGTTTCGATTTTTCGATACCTTCAAGTAAGTTGGTGATGGACTTTTCTCCGAAACGTTCTAAGTTTTTTAAATCCTCTTCGTGATTTTTTAGTGCATAAATATCACTGATATGAGTGAGCAGATTTTTTTGATACAAAGTTTCCACGGTTTCTGCACCAATACCTTCAATATTCATTGCCTTACGGCTGATGAAATGCTGCATGCGTCCAACAATTTGTGGCGGACAACCTTCATCATTCGGGCAATAATGCACCGCCTCTCCTTCCGTACGTACCAAAGGCGTATTACACTCGGGACAGTTATGAATGTACGTTATTTTTCGAGCTCCCGGCAGTCTTTTGTCTAAGTTGACCTTAATTACTTTTGGAATAATCTCTCCGCCTTTTTCTACCAAAACAGTGTCCTTTTCGTGGAGCTCAAGTCGTTCAATTTCGTTGGCGTTGTGCAAAGTTGCCCTTTTTACAGTGGTACCGGCTAATAAAACGGGTTTTAAATTGGCAACTGGTGTAACTGCGCCGGTGCGGCCAACTTGGTAAGTCACCTTTTCTAATATGGTTTCAACTTCTTCGGCTTTGTATTTATAGCTAATTGCCCAACGTGGAGATTTAGCGGTAAAACCCAGTTCCTCTTGCTGTGCGTAGCTATTTACTTTTAGCACAATGCCGTCGATATCGTAGCTTAATTTAAATCTTTTTTGTTCCCATACGGCGATAAATTCTAGAACTTCCTTTATGTTATTACAAAGTTTGCTTTCTTCCGAAATTTTAAATCCCCAGCTTTTTACAGCTTGTAAACTTTCCCAATGCGTTTTAAACGGATTGTTATCGCTGTAAAGGAAATAAAGAAAGCAATCTAAGGGACGTTTGGCAACCTCTGCAGAATCCTGCATTTTCACCGTTCCGGATGCGAAATTACGTGGATTAGCAAAAGCAACTTCGCCATTTTCTACACGTTCCTGGTTTAATTTTTCAAAAGCGGCATGGTGCATAAAAACTTCACCACGGATATCAAAATAGTCCGGCATATTGTGGCCGTGAACAACAGTTGGAATGCTGCGGATGGTTCTTACGTTTGTTGTAACTTCGTCTCCTTTTGTGCCATCGCCACGGGTAACCGCTCTTAACAATTTGCCGTTTTCGTAAGTTAAGCTCATGGATAAACCATCGAATTTTAACTCGCAAACGTAATGGAAATCCTCTCCGATTGCCTTTTTGATGCGCTGGTCAAAATCCAATAATTCCTGCTCATTATAAGTATTGCCCAACGACATCATCGGCCATTTGTGCAATACGGTTTTAAAGCTTTTGGTAATTTCTCCGCCTACTTTTTGCGTCGGCGAGTCGGGATTTAAATATTGTGGATTTGCTTTTTCTAAAGCCGCTAATTCTTCAAGTTTCTGATCGAAATCGTAATCAGAAATAGTAGGCATCGCCAACTGATAATAATTATAATTATGTTGCTTTAGCTCTTGAACAAGGGCATCTATTTTCGCTTTTATATCGTTACCAGACATAGCAACGAAGATACATGTTTACTGGGTTAAATCCCTAAAACCGATTTCAATTTTGGATAACCTGTTTTGCTTACCGGGATTTTTTTGCCATTTTTTAAAATTAAAAGATGGCTATCTTTTTCGTAGGCTTCAATTTTAGTGATTTGATCAATTTTTACAATATGAGAACGATGAACCCGTACGAATAAGTTTGGATTTAGATTCTTCTCGAAGAAAGCAAGCGTCTGATTTTTAAGAAATTCTCCATCGGCAGTGTAAATTTTCACATAATCGTCATCGGCAGTTAAATGGCTGATATCGTAAATGGAAATCACTTTAATTTTATTGCCCAATTTAATTACAATCCGTTCGTTTTGGGTTTGGTTTTGTGCAGAAACCGCTTCAACAATATTTAGAACTGGTTTGTTCTGCCCTTCTTTATTTGCAGATAAAAATTTATCCATCGCTTTCTTAAAGCGTTCCTCGTTAAAAGGTTTCAAAAGATAATCAACGGCGTTTGCTTCAAATGCTTTTAGGGCAAACTCATCAAATGCGGTGGTAAAAATAATTGCAGGCAACTCGTCCAATAATTCCAAAAGCTCGAAACCTGTAATTTTAGGCATCTGTATATCCAAAAAAACCAATTGTGGCTGGTGCTGGTTAATAGCCTTCAACCCTTCAAACCCGTTCTCGCATTCTTCTGCTATTTCTATTCGAGGGTAGCTTATAAGATATTCTTTAATAATATTTCTGGCTAAAGGCTCGTCGTCGATAATTAAGGCTTTAATCATATTGGGGTATTTTTAGAGTGCTGATGAATTTTCCGTTCCGCTTTTCGGTGTTTAGCAAATCCGTACGGTTGTATAAAAGTTGCAATCTTCTTTTGGTACTTGATAAACCGAAACCTGTTCCTTTGTTGCTATGGGACGTTTCGGGATCAAACGGATTGGTGATGGTAATTATCAAATACGGATTTTGGAAATCTGCCGAAATATTGATGGTTACTTTGTCAAGCGTATCGTACAAGCCAAATTTAATGGCGTTTTCTACTAAAGGTTGCAAAAGCATAGGTGGCAAAGCTTTGTTTAAAACTGATTCGTTAGCCGAAACTTGGGTATTTAGCCGATTTCCGAAACGTACTTTCTCAATTTCTAAATACAATTCTAAATGTTCTAACTCAGTTATTAAATCGGTTAATGTATCATCTTTCCTTAAAGTTCCGCGTAAAAAATCCGACAATTGATGTACCATTTTTCGGGCTTCTTTTGGCTGGGAAATAATTAAGGAACTGATAGAGTTTAAACTGTTGAAAAGAAAATGTGGCTGTAATTTTTCTCTTAATGACGTTAATTCAATTTCTTTAGTTAGTTTATCAGCTTCGCTTTTTCTTTTGGTAAATTCTTTGTTTTCCTCCTGACTGTACCAAAGTACACTGATGGTTGCCATGCTACCGATAAAAAGCAATGCAAACATGAAACGTACTGGCAATGAAAGCTGGAGAAAATAATGGCTGGCACCGCTGTACAATTCCATATTATTAAATATAAGCGTAAGCGCATAAACATAAACACCCGCCAAAACCTTACACCAAACAATAACAAAAAGATATTTATAGCCTTTTGGCTGATAAAAAGAAAGACTATTGCTAATTAACCAACAAGCTAAGGCCAACAGAATATTGGATACAATACTATCATTTATTGCAGTTTGATCATCAATATGAAATAAAGTAAGCGTGTAATATTGAAATGCCGTAAATACGGCAATCAGAAAAAGAAAAACCCACTTAAATTTATTGTTTGATAATGGAGATGCCGACACTTATTCTTGATAAATTGATTTCCGATTTTTTAAATGTGTTGCCTTTGCCCGTACAAAAGTAAGGTATTCATCAGCTTGTTCCGGCTCGGTAATTTTATAATGGATTTCTTTACCGTGGGCAATTTCGCCTATTTTTTGTATTTCTGTAACGGCAACAAAACTCCAAACTACTGAACGATTGTTACTGTTTATAATTTCTTCTTGTTGCATTAAGCCTAATTGATAAGCCATCTCTAACGCTAACTCTTCATTTACGGCTTCTATCAAACGTAATTGCTCATCAAACTGAGCGGACTTACTATCTTGAGTTTTTATTTCGAATATTAATTTAGCTACAAACCAATTCATTTCACAATTATTTAAAAATTCCGAATATCTATGCCTCCAAAAATTGAGGTCCCTTTAATTACCAATACCTTGCTTTTATCGGTTAAAACCTGAGTTAATGAGCGTTTATCGTCAATACCGCCAAAAACCGCTGCCATTTCCGTTACCACTTCCCAAGATGGTGGAACTATGATTTTTGTCCCGCCGAATATTTGGACAACATCCAAAACCACCACTCCGTTAATATCAGCGTGGTAAAAGTTTAACTCAGCGCCGCCCATGATATTGGTTACATCGCCACCTTTAAAGTTTTTAGAAAGAATGCTTTTTTTAGTACCGCCGAAGACAGAAACGCTGTCTATATATTCTTCACCCGCAACATGGTACTCGTTTTTCTCTGTTGCAGGTTCTTCATTTTTTGGAGTTTCAGCATAAGCGAAGTTATCTGTATGCGGGTTTCCGTAACGTTCTTGCCACCTTTTCCTTCTTTTACAGTCATGCTTTTTAAAACCTTTTCCAAAAATGAAGAAAATTCCGAGCCCGATTAAAACTACTGGCCAGGTGTATCGCGAAACTGATAACTCCGGATAAATACGCTCAGCAAGAAACACAGCGCCTATTAGAACCATCATTATCCAACCGTTGTTCTTGAACTGATGTTTTATACCGTTTATTACCCCGATAAAAATTAATAACACCGGCCAACTGAACAGCCAAGATGGCAATCCTGCACCCATTTGTTTTGCCAATAGTGCTAGGCCTACCAGTAAAATTGCTGACCCCAACACCTTTTTTCCGTGTTTTGGGCTGTTTTCCAATTCAGAATTATTTTCCATTTCATTTGATTTATGATATAAATGTAGACCTTGTTTATATCTTGATTGTATGTAAATCGATAGATGGGGTTGGAAATTCGGTAAGATGGGGGAAATTGTCGGTGAACTAGTTTAACCGATTTTTTGATAATAAGGAGGGTCTCGACTTCGCTCAGCCTGACAAGGATAAAAATAGAATTGTTATTAAGGTTGGCAGACTAAAACAACTTAGTCTGCCCTTTATCATCCAGTTTTATATCATCTGGATTGGTGATTTCAAAATCTACATCTTTGGCAGGTTTCGGAGTTGAAGTAAAAGTTGGCTTTTTAATTTCTTCCGTTTTTGGCTTTATTTCTTCTGCTTTCGGAGCTTCTTCGGATTTAGTTAGGCTTTTAGGTTTTACTTCTTCCTTTGGCTTCGTATCTTCTTCGGCTATATCATCATCTTCAGAATTATTATCGTTATCATTGCCACTGTTATTTTCTGAGTCATCAGCTTCAATTTCCTCTTCAGCTTCCTCAACATCCTCGTTTTCTTCGGAAATTAAAGTTATCTTCTGTACATCATGCGGACTCAATTTATTCCCTTGCGCCTTCATTCCCTTAACGTCAATCGCTTCGGACAGGTCAACTTCCTGTTCGTCAAAAATTTGAGATTTCCCTTTGAGCGCTTCTATCTTAACAATAGGATGGTCTGCACTGCTTAAAATCAACATTTTCGAGCCCGGTTCTTCGTTAATAAACCCTGCTCTTTTACCGATGGCCAAATCCTCGAATACAAAACGCTTGATGTAGTAGTTTTTTGATTTTCCATCGAGGTGAATGCAGGCAAAAACTTTTTCTGGTCCATATTTTTCAATCCGCACCATTTTGTCATCAAAGTGGTTGCTCAAATCGAAACTCGAAAGCTCGTAGCTACCATCATTAAATACGCAGAGGATTTTGTCTTCGGCTTGGAATTCGCCTAAATAACGTCCATGTCCGTTTTCGTTTAATCGTTTGATGATTGGATCGTACCAAATCTTTCTCCCTGCCAAAGTAGAAACTCCTTTGGTTTTTAAGGTGATTTTTTTGATGGCGAATTTTGTAAGGATATTTCCCTGCGAGCCTCTGCCTTTAATGGCGGTTTCTGCAAAATCATGATCAAAAGTGAGTTTCCGCAGTTTCGACATTGGCTTTAAAGCCACATTAATTACTTCTGCCTCGCCATTTGGGTTTGCCGTGAAATATAAAACCTTGCTACCTTTTGAACCTTTAGTTAAATCGTATTCTTTATCTCGGGTAACTCCGCCAATTGCAAAACGTTTGATATAAGCAACGCCGGTTTTACCATCTTTATAAATCATGTTGTAGATGGTGCGCTCATCGTTTTTCTTGAAAACGCCGATGTGCAAAATTCCTTTGCCAACAAAAGTTTTGTCCTGAACTTTGGTGACCAAGCAAACTCCGTCTTCCCGAAAAACCACAATATCGTCCAAATCGGAACAATCAAAAGCGTATTCGTCTTTCTTTAAACCGGTACCTATAAAGCCATCAGTTCTGTTTACATAAAACTTGGTATTTGCCAGTGCAACCTGTGCGGCTTCCACACGGTCAAATGCTCTGATTTCGGTTTTACGCTCCCTGCCTTTGCCGAATTTTTCTTTCAATCGCTCGAAATAAGCGATGGCATAATCGGTTAAATGGCGCAAATCATGTTTTACGCCTTTGATTTCTTTTTCCAGATTCGCCATTTGCTCATCCGCTTTTTTAACATCAAAGCGGGTGATGCTGCTCATTGGCTTATCAATCAGTTTCTTGAAATCTTCGGGTAAGATCTCACGATATAAACTCGGTTTAAACGGATCGAACAATCGGTGCAAAACCACTAAAACTTCCTCAAAATTTGCGGAATTTTCATAGTCTGGATGCTTGTACATCCCTTCCTGAATAAATATTTTCAGTAGCGAGCTAAAGAAAATCTTCTCCTGCAAATCATGCAGTTTTATCTCTAATTCCCGCTTTAAAAGATTTTTGGTGTAATGAGTGCTTTCGACTAAAATATCGTTCACACTCATAAAATGGGGTTTATCGCCCTTGATAATACAAGTGTTTGGCGATATAGAAACCTCGCAATTGGTAAAAGCGTAAAGTGCATCAATGGTTACATCCGGCGAAATCCCCGGCGCTAAATGCACTACAATTTCTACATCTTTTGCGGTGTTGTCCTCAATTTTTTTGATTTTGATTTTCCCTTTATCATTGGCAGAAATAATGCTGTCAATTAAACCGATGGTAGTGGTTGAAAAAGGGATTTCGGTAATTACCAAAGTCTTTTTATCTATTTCGGAGATTTTAGCCCGAACTCTTATCTTTCCACCTCGTTGACCTTCGTTGTAGGCAGAAAAATCAGCCATTCCACCTGTCATGAAATCAGGAAGAATATCCGGACGGTTGCCTTTTAAAACTTCAATGGAAGCGTCAATTAGCTCAATAAAGTTATGAGGCATTACTTTGGTAGCCAAACCTACGGCAATACCTTCGGCACCTTGCGCCAATAAAAGCGGAAATTTTACGGGCAACGTAACGGGTTCTTTATTTCTGCCGTCATAAGATGATTGCCATTCTGTTGTATCGGGATTAAAAACAACTTCTAGAGCGAATTTAGACAATCGGGCTTCGATGTAACGTGGTGCTGCTGCAGAATCTCCGGTAACGGGATCGCCCCAGTTTCCTTGGGTATCAATCAACAGATTTTTCTGTCCAATTTGTACCATCGCATCGCCAATGGACGCATCGCCATGCGGATGGTATTTCATGGTGTTACCAATTACGTTGGCCGCTTTGTTGAAACGTCCATCATCCATCTCCTTTAGTGAATGCAGAATACGACGTTGAACAGGCTTCAGTCCATCAAAAATATGAGGCACAGCCCGATCTAAAATTACATAGGAAGCGTAATCTAAAAACCAGTTTTCGTATAATCCGCTGAGCGGCGTTACATTGTGTAAGGTTTCTTCGTTTTGGTAATTGTTTTCGTCCATTGTTTTGTGTTAACCGCCGAGTTTTTTAGACTGGATGGCTAGTTTTTAACCGCTTGGTTCTATTTACTAAGTAGTTGTTTTTTTAACCGCAGAGGACGCGGAGGTCCACAGAGCTGGTTGTTTAACAGTCATTTATTACTCTTTTAATACCGTCTTTTAATAGTAAGGTGTTGAAATTAATGAGTAATCCTAATTTGCATTCTGATAATTTTAAATAGGTTAAAAGTTGAGCTAAGTAAATATCGTTCATTTCGGACTTTAATAGCTAAACCAATTACTTTTGTAGCTAAAGAGTTTTCTAATTCCATTTAAAAGAGTTAAAATCCTTCATTTCCATCCAGCTTTGTGTTCTCCGTGTACTCCGCGGTTAAAATTTGCCATTTGTAAATCAATATTACCTCATTATCTTATATCCCAAATTCGCGTTATGCCGCCGATTCTTCGAGTGCTTCTGCGGCCGCTTTGGCATCGGCTATAATATCGGCTTCGTCTTTTTCGATTCTTAAATTTTGTACGATATGCTGTTGCCTATCCATGGTATTTTTACCCATATAGTATTCCAGCAAGTTTTTAATCTTTGTTTCGCCATGTAAAATCACCGGATCCAAACGAATGTCCTCGCCAATAAAGTTCTCAAATTCGTCTGGCGAAATCTCTCCCAACCCTTTAAATCGGGTAATTTCTGGCTTTCCGCCCAGTTTATCAATTGCTAAAACGCGTTCCTCATCGCTATAGCAATAAATAGTTTCTTTTTTATTTCGAACCCTAAACAATGGCGTTTGCAAAATAAAAACATGTCCGGTTTTCACCAGATCCGGAAAAAATTGCAAAAAGAAGGTCATCAGCAATAAACGGATGTGCATGCCGTCCACATCGGCATCAGTAGCAACTACAATGTTGTTGTAGCGTAAGCCTTCTAAACCGTCTTCAATATTTAAAGCGTGTTGCAATAAATTGAATTCCTCGTTTTCGTAAACCACTTTTTTAGTTAGACCGTAAGCGTTTAACGGCTTTCCCTTTAAACTAAAAACCGCCTGTGTTTTAACTTCGCGGGCTTTGGTGATTGAACCGGAAGCCGAATCTCCCTCGGTAATAAACAGAGTGGTTTTTTTACGGTCTTCTTCGTCTAGTTTTTCATCATCCAAATGCCATTTGCAATCGCGGAGTTTACGGTTATGTAGGCTTGCTTTTTTAGCCCTGTCGTTCGCTAGTTTTTTAATACCAGCAATATCTTTACGCTCTCTTTCCGATTGTAAAATGCGTTTTAATAAAGCATCGGCGGCTTCTGGAAATTTATGCAGGTAATCGTCAAGCTCTTTTTTAACAAAGTCGTTAACAAAAGTACGGACAGTAGGACCATCTGGTCCAACATTTAGAGAACCTAATTTGGTTTTGGTTTGCGATTCGAAAACCGGCTCCTGTACCCTTACCGAAATGGCCGCTACAATAGATGCCCGAATATCCGAAGCATCAAATTCTTTTTTATAAAACTCTCGGATGGTTTTAACCACCGCCTCTCTAAAAGCTTGCTGGTGCGTTCCGCCTTGCGTTGTATGCTGGCCGTTTACAAACGAATAATATTCCTCTCCATATTGCTGACCATGCGTCATCGCTATTTCGATATCTTCACCTTTTAGATGAATAATAGGGTAACGGTTTGTTTCTGCATCGGTGTTGCGGGCCAATAAATCATATAAACCGCGTTCCGAGAAAAATTTTTGTCCGTTAAAATTAACGGTTAAGCCAGCATTCAGGAAAACATAATTCCAGATCATGTTTTCGATAAACTCGGGGATGTAGCGGTAATTGCGGAAAATAGTATCATCCGGAATAAAAATCGTTGCCGTTCCGTTCCGTTGTGTAGTTTCAATCTCGGGGTTGTCTTTAACTAACTCACCTTTTTCAAATTCCGCCTTTTTAGTTTTTCCATCGCGATAAGATTGTACAGTAAAAAAGTTCGACAATGCATTAACTGCCTTTGTACCAACGCCATTTAAGCCTACAGATTTTTGGAACGCTTTAGAATCGTACTTACCGCCGGTGTTGATCTTAGATACACAGTCAATTACTTTTCCTAACGGAATCCCGCGTCCGTAATCTCTTACAGAAACTTTATGATCGCTTACGGTAATGTCTATAATTCGACCGGCACCCATCACAAATTCGTCAATCGAATTGTCCACAATCTCTTTCAGCAAAACATAAACGCCATCATCATAAGCTGATCCATCGCCCAGTTTACCAATGTACATGCCGGGCCGAAGCCTGATATGCTCTTTCCAATCGAGCGACCGGATGCTGTCTTCGCTATAATTTACACTTAATTCAGCCATTTTTTAGATTTAAGTATTGAGATTTGAGCATGAGACTCAAAACCTAACTTACCTTTACAAAGCTAAAATTTTGTGCAAAACAGGCAAGTAGAAGATTTCAACATATTAAGAATTTATTGGAATTGAAGAGTTCATCAGAAAACTGAGGCATAAAATCAGCCTAATAAAAAACCCTAAAACAAGCTATTAATTCATAAACATCGTTCGGAAGATCTATTTATGCCCTTGATAACCAATACTTACTTTAAAAAAAGTTGTTGGTTCGGCGTGGTAAGCATCAGCAAGACCAACATCTTTAATCAGTTTTTTAGAAACTCTTTTTAGATGCACTTTCACCTCAAAAACATCTTCAAACGGGTTCGAATTAAATTTGATAGTGCCCCTATCTTTATATGAAGCTACCACTTTCGTCTCCCCATCTTCATTAAAAAACTCCGAATCTGCGAAGCCTTTTTTAAATAACGGAACTTCGCCTTCTTTGCTCACACCAGGCTTGTTCATGCAGATGTAAAGAGACAGATCGTCGCAGAACTTGAGGATTCGGAGCTGATAATTTAGCAAATTTTTATGGGGAATTTTCAATTTCGAAATCAAGTGGTTCTGGCGTAATTTTTCCCGTTCTATAAATTGTGTGGCGGTCTCAGAAAAAGACACAGATGCCAAATTGCAATAGTGCAGACTACAAAGTAAAGCTGCATAAGCATTTGCCTGATAAACCTGCTCAATACCTAACTTATAAAAGTAAAACCTTAATTTTTCGGGAAAGTCTAAAAACGTAAATGGTTTTTGCGTAACGTCGTTTAATAACGGATGCGAATCTGGAATTACCCAAGCTCTGTCATGTTGGTAAACGGCAAATTTAAACGATTCAAAATGTTCTATCGCGATAAACTCTTTTTTGAAGTGGGATAACAACTCTCCAGCAATGTAAGCGTGATCATGTTGGGCAATTAATATATAGTTATCTGAGTCTTCTCGAAGTATCATTCTGGCTTTAAAAAATTAAAAATACAAATCTTTACAATTATAAAACGCTCTTTAAAAACAAGAAATAAAAAATAATTTATGTATTTATCATCAAAATAGTTTTAAATAAATGAAACTAATAAATTTTTATTCCTATTTTTATAAAAAACACATGATTATCTTATAAAAATTAACATTATGATTATAGGAGTGCCAAGAGAAATGAAAAACCATGAAAACAGAGTGGGTTTAACCCCTGCTGGTACTCATGAGCTGGCCAAAAGAGGTCACCAAGTTCTAATAGAAACGCATTCGGGCGCCGCCAGCGGTTTCCGTAACGACGACTACGAAGAAGCAGGTGCGCAAATCATATATACACAAGACGAAGTCTGGGGAAAGGCAGACCTAATTATTAAGGTAAAAGAACCGGAAAGTGCCGAATATAAAATGGCCAAACGAAACCAGATCGTCTTTAGTTTTTTCCATTTCGTATCGGACCGTGAGTTAACTTATGCGATGATTGATAGTGGCTCGGTTTGCATCGCCTATGAGACTGTGGAAACCACAAATAGAGTATTACCGATTCTTGTGCCAATGTCTGAAGTTGCGGGACGTATGGCTATCCAACAGGGAGCTAGGTATCTTGAAAAACCCGTAATGGGACGTGGCATTTTGCTTGGCGGTGTACCAGGAGTTACACCTGGAAAAGTACTGATTATTGGAGCTGGCATTGTTGGCGTACAAGCGGCAAAGATGGCTTCGGGCTTAGGTGCCCACGTAACTATTATTGATACAGATATTCAACGGTTACGTTACGTAAATGATATTTTACCGCCTCACGTGGTTACCATGTACAGCAGTGAATATAACATCCGGAGGTTGATTGCTAATCATGATTTAATTGTTGGTGCAGTGCTTCTTCCCGGCAGAAAATCGCCGAAAGTTATTACACGGGATATGCTTAAATTAATGAGACCCGGAACTGTTATAGTCGATGTTTCTGTAGACCAAGGTGGCTGTATTGAAACTTGCAAGCCAACCACGCATGAAAATCCTACTTATATAGTGGATGGCATTTTGCATTATTGCGTACCTAATATGCCGGGAGCCGTACCATACACTTCTACAATTGCGCTAACAAATAGTACATTTCCTTACATTTTGCAAATTGCAGACAAAGGCTGGAAAAAGGCCTGTTTAGATAACTATGACCTTTTAAAGGGATTGAATATCATAAAAGGAGATGTAGTTCACCGAGGAATTGCAGAAGCATTTGACCTGCATTATAAGCCCGTACATCATTTTTTAGATACGGAGGAGTAACGATCCAATTCGTCTCAAGAGCAGGAAGTGTGACTTTAAAAGCCAAATATTCTAAAACAAAAAAGGTAGCGAAAACTCCGCTACCTTTTTTTGAGGAATTCAAAATTTATCTGCTCACGCCAAATTTGGCTTCGTAGTTTTTCATTTTGCTTTCTAGTTCTTTATTTAAAGCAACTTCTCCGTATTGTTTGGTCATTTCAACAAACTGAGAAAGTACAAATAAATTCAGCTGAATATCTCTGCTACCTAAGTTTTCTTTTCCTTGAATAATGCTATAATGATAATCCAGTTCTTGGGTAACTAAATTTTCGGTTTGCTTTAACAGCGCTGTGGCATCGGCTTTCATACCCAACTCGTACATTAAACTTACAAGTTCGTATTTGCTTAACGCAAAATTACTGTCGTAAGTAGTATTAATAGGCAACACTTTTAAACACTGCTTAACCACGTTTCTAGCGCTATCGGTTTTTCCTTCAAAAATTAGGTTTTTGGCCAACTCTGTAAATTTATTTACCGAAAGGAACACCATTTTTTGAGATTCAGGATCTAAATATGGTGATGATTTTATAGTGCCCCAATCAAACTTGGTCATCAAGTTGGTGTACATTTCTTTGGTGTTTACCACTTCGGTTTCGCCAAGCGGACTGTTAGAAGGTATTTTTCCTTTTGTCTTTGGCTCTAATCTTAGGGCAAAACCTTCATTAAACAAATAGTTATCTAAACCTAGAAAGTTACTGCTAGGTACGGTAAAGGCAAAATAAATTGGACGTTGCCATTTGTTATGAGCTAAAATATCCAAAATAGCCAATTGACCTTTAGTTAAATAATTACCTGGGAACGTCCATTCCATCACCGGAACAATTTTACCGGCTTCATCAGCATCAACGGTTTTGGTTTTTAACACGTTGGCCGGATCGATGGTTAACTTAAAGTTTTTTGTTGGCAAAAAGTTCTCTTTTCTTCCGCTCTGGTAATCCACCTTTGCTTCCGGATTATCCGAAGTCACAAACTCGAAAACGTCTTTAAGCTCCTGTGCGCCTTCCAAATTAAAGTTTTGATAAAACAAAACGTCTCTGGTGCCAGTTTTATACATTTCTGGCTTCATTGTAATTGGCAACGGCGCTGATTGATTGAACGGTCTTCTTAACTGGTCAATATACCAATCGGTATCAAATAAGCTAAGATTAACAATTCTGATATCCGGTCTGCAGTTTTCTACTTCTTGCACATACCAAAGTGGATAAGTATCGTTATCTCCATAGGTAAACAATATTGCATTGGGTGCACAACTTTCTAAATAATTACGGGCAAAATCCCTTGCGGTTGATTTTGTTGATCGGTCATGGTCATCCCACTCCTGACTTGCCATTAATACCGGAGCAGCCAATAACCCTATCGAGGTAGCAATAATAGCTGCAGATTTTGGCGTAACTACTTTCCGTACCCATTGCGATATGGCGAAAACGCCTAATCCAATCCAAATTGCGAAAGCGTAAAAAGATCCGACATAAGCGTAATCCCGTTCCCTAGGCTGACTAGGTGTTTGGTTTAGATAGATTACGATTGCTAATCCTGTAAAGAAAAATAGCAAGGCTACAATTCCCGCGTCTTTTTGGCTGTATTTAAAGTGCCAAAATGCGCCTAATAATCCTAAAATGAGTGGCAAGAAAAAAAGCTGGTTATTAGCCTTGTTTTTAGTAATGCTATCTGGCAAATGCGATTGATCTCCTAATCGCATTGCATCTAAAAATTTAATGCCACTAATCCAGTTTCCGCTGGAATAATCGCCAATGCCTTGACTATCATTTTGGCGACCTGCGAAATTCCACAAGAAATATCGCATATACATATATCCAATTTGGTAAGTTCCGAAAAAACCTATGTTGGTTGTAAAAGTTGGGCTTTCCTGCGGACCTAAGTCCATCCAGTCTCTGTAAACTGCAGGATGGTTACCATCATCGCTATACATACGAGGAAATAAAGTGTTCCTATCATATTCATATGCTTGCTTTTGCCCAGCAATCTCATACTTTTTTTCTCCCTTTACATATATATTTCCGTTTTGTTTAGTTTCAATTGGTTTTGAGTCAAAATATTGTCCATAAAGCAAAGGCCTATCTCCATATTGCTCTCTATTTAAGTAACTTAAAAACGAAAAAGCATCATGCGGGTTACTGTTGTTTAAAGTAGGATTAGCTTTTGCCCGTATTACAATCATCGCAAAAGAGCTATAGCCGAATAAGATGAAGATAAACGATAGCATGGCTAAATTTAGTACCGGCTTTTTCTTTTTGATAGAATACAGCGTTAGCCAAATAGTTGCGCCAATTAATAACAGTGTAAAAAATATAACGCCGGAACCAAAACCAAAACCTAAAGTGTTTACAAAGAACAAGTCAAAGTTTGCTCCTATTTTAATCATGTACTGTATAATGCCGTACTGTATAAAACCTAATATTAAAACGCCAACAAACATTGCTACAAACACGCCTTTTGTGGTTGCAACCTTGTTCTTTTTGAAATAATAAACTAAAGCCATTGCCGGGATTACAAGTAAATTTAAAAGGTGTACCCCGATAGATAAGCCCATTACATAGGCTATAAAAATAAGCCACTTATCTGCGTAAGGTTCGTCTGCATGTGCATCCCATTTTAAAATTGCCCAAAAAACAATAGCTGTAGAAAGCGAAGACATTGCATAAACTTCGGCCTCAACCGCAGAAAACCAAAAAGAATCAGAAAATGCGTAAGCCAAAGCACCAACTAATCCAGCGCCCATAACACCTATAATAGTAGTGGTGTTTAATTGCGCGTTTGTAGCCAAGCTAACTTTTTTACCTAAAGCGGTAATTGTCCAAAACAAAAACATGATAGTTGCCGCACTTGATAAAGCCGAACTTACGTTTACAGCATAAGCTATGTTTTCTGGCTTGCTTGCAAACAAACTGAAAATTTTACCAATCATTAAAAACAATGGCGCACCTGGTTGGTGTACAATCTGAAGCTTAAAAGCGGCAGAAATAAACTCGCCACAATCCCAATAACTTGCAGTGGGTTCAAGCGTTAAAATATATGCCGTTGCTGCAATTAGAAAGGTAAGCCAACCAAAAAGGTTGTTGATTTTTGAATAGGTCATTTTTTGATTTTACTTTTAACCGCCGAAAATAATGAATAGAATTTAATTAACGAGCAATTTAACATTAATTAACCGGGCTCGAAATTAAATTATCCTGAAAACGAAAGCTTTACAAAACCGCCTGATTTATTTTGAAAAATATTTGCATCCTGTGCTTTATGCTCCTATATTTGCGTTCCATTTCAGGAAAACGTTTTCTTGGATACAAGGATTGCCCGATAGTATAAAGGTAGTACAACGGTTTTTGGTACCGTTTGTCTAGGTTCGAATCCTGGTCGGGCAACAATTAAAATTCGGAAATTGAACAAATTAATTTCCGAATTTTTTATTTTAAATCCCTCGAAAGCTCATGCCTTCCACATTTAACAACATCAAACTTTTCTCTGGTACAGGATCAAAAGCGCTGTCTGAAAAAATTGCGAAGTGTTACGGAAAAGAATTAGGAAAAGTAATTTTATCACGTTTTTCTGATGGCGAGTTTCAGCCACATTATGATGAATCTATCCGCGGTTGCGATGTTTTTCTGATTCAGTCAACCTGCCAGCCAAACGATAATTTATTTGAGTTATTAATGATGATTGATGCCGCTAAAAGAGCATCAGCACATTATATTACTGCTGTTATCCCTTATTTTGGTTTAGCCAGACAGGACAGAAAAGACAAACCAAGGGTTGCCATCGGCGCTAAGCTAGTTGCTAATTTGTTAACCGCTGCAGGTATTCATCGTATTATGACCATGGATTTACATGCTGCTCAAATTCAAGGTTTTTTCGATATTCCGGTTGATCATTTAGATGCATCTGTAATATTTGTACCTTATATTAAAAGCTTAGGTTTAGAAAACTTAACCATCGCATCACCAGATATGGGTGGCAGTTACAGAGCTAGATCTTTTGCGAAGTTCTTTAATGCCGAAGTAGTAATCTGCGATAAGCGAAGAAAAAGAGCCAATGAAATAGAATCAATGTCTATCATTGGAGATGTTACAGACCAGGATATTGTTTTGATAGATGATATTATAGACACTGGAGGTACATTGGCAAAAGCTGCTAGCTTAATTATGGAAAAAGGTGCCAAAAGTGTGCGAGCTTTGTGTACTCATGCTGTTTTATCAGGAAATGCTTATGCAACTCTAGAAAAATCTCAATTAACAGAGTTAATTGTAACTGATACCATTCCGTTAAAGCACAGTAGCCCAAAAATTAAAGTATTATCTACAGCAGACTTTTTTGCAAAGGCAATTGCCAATGTAAACGAACATGCTTCAATAAGTGAATTATTTAAAATTAATTAATATAAACAAACATGAAATCAATCGCAATTAGCGGTTCTCCAAGAGAGAACGTAGGGAAACGCGACGCAAAAGAGCTGCGTTACGAAGGTAAAGTGCCTGCTGTATTATACGGCGGAAAAGAACAAATTCACTTTGCTATTGATGCGCCGGCATTAAGAGATTTAGTTTACACTCCAGAAGTAAACTTTGCTGAATTAACTATTGGCGACAAAAAATTCAATGCGGTTTTGCAAGATATCCAGTTCCACCCGTTAACTGAGAAAATTTTACACATCGATTTTCTTCAATTATTTGATGACAAAAAAGTAACTATCGAAATTCCTGTAAAATTAACCGGAACTTCTCCAGGTGTTAAAATGGGAGGTAAATTAATTCAAAAATTACGTAAACTAAAAGTTAACGCTTTGCCAAAAAACATGCCTCAAGAGGTAGAAGTTTCTATTGAGCCTTTAGAGGTTGGTAAATCTGTAAGAGTACGTGATTTAAAACCTGCTGATTTTGTAATCACTAACGTTCCAGAAGATACTATTGTTTCTGTAATTATGTCTAGAGCATTAAAACAAGCGGAACAACAAGCAGCAACTCAAGGAAAGAAATAAGCTTTTATTTAGCTTTGATAAAACCCTCGTTAACCAGATTAGCGAGGGTTTTTACTTTATACCAACTTCTGAACTTTAGGAATAAAAATAGCATCATGGGAACCCATAATGCTATCTAATTTAATTTTACTTGTAAAATATAAAGCAACCTTAGCTTTATATTTACAGGATTTTACTCCTAGTACTAATCTATTCAGGTTCTACCATTAAAGTTACGCCCGAAACCGCGTCCTTAATTTTAGCTTCCAGCTCATCAGAAAGTTCTGGGTTATCCAACAACAATTGCTTAACTCCGTCTCTTCCTTGTCCCAATTTGGTATCTCCATAGCTAAACCACGAACCTGCTTTTTTTACAATTCCGTACTCTACACCTAAATCAATAATTTCCCCTACTTTAGAAATCCCTTGTCCAAACATTACATCAAACTCTGCAATTCTGAAAGGCGGAGCAACTTTGTTTTTCACGATTTTTACTTTAACGCGATTTCCAGCAACTTCGTCACTATCCTTAATTTGCGCAATACGGCGGATATCCAAACGAACAGAGGCGTAAAATTTAAGTGCATTACCTCCAGTGGTAGTTTCCGGATTGCCAAACATTACCCCAATTTTATCTCTTAACTGGTTAATAAAAATGCAACAACAATTGGTTTTGCTGATCGTCCCAGTCAATTTACGTAAAGCTTGAGACATTAAACGGGCGTGTAAACCCATTTTAGAATCGCCCATTTCGCCTTCGATCTCACTTTTTGGAACCAATGCCGCAACAGAGTCAATTACAATTACATCAATTGCTCCAGAACGAATCAAGTTATCAGCAATCTCTAAAGCCTGCTCTCCGTTATCCGGTTGCGATATCAATAAATTTTCAATATCAACACCCAATTTTTTAGCGTAAAATTGGTCGAAAGCGTGTTCCGCATCAATAAACGCGGCAATTCCACCTTTTTTCTGTGCCTCAGCAATAATATGGGTAGCCAAAGTAGTTTTACCAGAAGATTCTGGACCGTAAATTTCTATCACCCTACCTTTTGGTACTCCACCAACACCTAAAGCTATATCCAAACCTAAAGAACCTGTAGAAATAACCTCCATAGCTTCAACCGGAGCATCTCCAAGTTTCATGACAGAGCCTTTTCCGTAAGATTTCTCTAATTTATCTAAAGTTAATTGTAAGGCTTTTAATTTTTCGTTGCTTGCGCTCATTATATAATATTTTTAGTATTTTATCGGTTCAAATTTTTACCAATACAAAAATGCTAATTTTTTTGGCAAATAAAAATTTAATATCATAAACTTAATTAAGTTGAGTGGCTTTTCAAATTAATGTGGACAAAATGATTAACCTATCGCCCGCTTTTTAAGCTCTTTGGCAATTTTATCTTTCTTTAATTTCTGTAACTTTTGTTTTGCCTTCTTCATTTCCGCTTCCTCTTTCTTTTTTAAGGCTGTGGGCGTATTGTGCTGTGCATAATATTTACAGAAATGACTTATCGGGCAAATATCACACTTAGGACTACGGGCCGTACATATATAACGCCCATGTAAAATGAGCCAATGATGGGCAATTTGTATTTTATCGTGTGGGAGATATTTCACCAATTGCTTCTCAACAGCTAAAGGTGTTTTTGCTGCGGTTGTTAAACCCAAACGGTTCGAAACCCTGAACACATGCGTATCCACCGCCATTGTTGGGGCATTGTAGATTACGGAAGCAATTACGTTTGCCGTTTTACGTCCCACACCTGGCATCTTCTGTAAATCGTTTACATCTTCGGGTACTGTTCCGCCAAACTCATTTAACAAAACTTTTGCCATCCCCACCAAATGCTTGGCTTTGTTGTTTGGATAACTTACCGAGCGGATGTAAGTAAAAACCTCTTCTGAAGTGGAATTTGCTAAAGATTCTGGCGTAGGGTAACGTTCAAATAATTTTGGTGTAATCTGATTGATACGCTTATCGGTGCACTGCGCTGAAAGTATTACGGCAATCAGTAATTCAAACGGATTTGAGTAGTTGAGCTCTGTCTCTGCCTCAGGCTGATGTTTTGAGAAGTAATCTACAAAAGCTTGGTATCGGTCTTTTTTTAGCATGAATGAATTAGAAAAATGATTATTCTTCTCGGAGCTTTTTTATTTTTTCGAGTTCTATTAAATCAATCTGGTCCTTTAAGCGATTTGCGGCCTTTTTTGATTCTATCAATTGGTTTATATGTAAAAATGGCACCTGTACATCAAAGATATCAGCTATAGAAGCTATTTGGTAAGCATCGTTAAAACTATATTTTTCTAAACCTTTTACAGATGTCATTATATCCAATCTAATCCCATTATCCAAATAAAAATCTGTCCATCCGGGAATAAATTGGATAGTTAGAAGTGCTTTTAAATCGCCCATGCCAATTTCCTTAAAGACATTATAAAGATTTTCTCTGTTTTCAGATGTATCGTCTATCCAGATATCAATATCAGCAGTTGTTCGGTAATAACCATGAAGATTAGTAGCAACCCCACCAATCATTATAAATTTGAGATTATACTTGCCTGAAGCTCTCCATAAATTGACAAAGGTTTCATCAAAAATATCCATCAGTTATTTTCTGATTTTGGAAAAGGTTTATGAGTAACTTTTGCCTGCCTAAGCATTTTGTCCATTTTCATCAGCGTAGTCATCATCAGAAAACGTTCTGTGTAAGAATGTTTCATTGCATTGCGCAATAAATCCATCTCAGCTTTTTCATAATCCGCAACAGGCCCAGAAACAATATTTTTGTTTTTATCTTCCATCGGTAAACCAAATTTAATCAATTTACATGATAAACTAAGCCTTTACCAAACTCTCCATTTCCTTTTTCAAAAACTTCCCTGTAAAACTCTCCTTAACTTTAGTCAAACCTTTTGGCGTACCGGCGTAAACAATATTTCCACCGCCAGAACCACCTTCTGGACCTAAATCAACCACATAATCGGCAACTTTTATCACATCTAAATTATGTTCAATTACTAAAACGGTGTTTCCTTTGTCCACAAGCATATTCAACACGCCCAACAGCACATTAATATCCTCAAAATGCAATCCTGTTGTTGGTTCGTCCAAAATATAAAATGTATTGCCGGTATCTTTTTTAGAAAGCTCGGTAGCCAGTTTTACCCTTTGCGCCTCGCCACCGGATAAAGTGGTAGACGACTGTCCCAAAGTGATGTAGCCTAGACCAACATCTTTCAAAGTTTTTATTTTACGGTAGATGGACGGAATGTTTTCGAAGAAATCGCAAGCGTCCTCAATGCTCATATCCAATACGTCGGAAATGGATTTACCTCTAAAACGCACCTCCAAAGTTTCGCGGTTATAACGTTTGCCACCACAAGCTTCACAAGGCACTTGCACATCGGGCAAAAAGTTCATTTCTATTACTTTCATGCCGCCGCCTTGGCAAGTTTCGCAACGCCCGCCTTTTACGTTGAAAGAAAAGCGTCCGGGCTTGTAGCCTCTAATCTGCGCCTCAGGCAGTGCAACAAACAAATTTCTGATATCCGAAAAAACACCGGTATAAGTGGACGGATTTGAGCGTGGCGTACGCCCGATTGGCGTTTGGTCAATCTCAATCACCTTATCAATATGCTCTAAACCTTTAATTTCATTAAAAGGCATCGGCGTTTTTTTAGCTCTAAAAAAGTGCTTATTTAATATTGGATAAAGCGTTTCTCCGATCAAAGTTGATTTTCCGCTTCCCGAAACCCCGGTCACACAAATCAACTTTCCCAAAGGGAAATCGACACTTACATTTTTAAGGTTATTGCCGGATGCTTTTTTTAACGATAAAACATGACCATTGCCATCTCTCGTTTTTGCCGGAACAGCAATTTCACGTTCACCATTTAAATAAGATGCTGTTAAAGTATTGGAAGCTAAAAGTTGGGCAGCTGTTCCTTGAGCAACCACTTCACCGCCTTTTACGCCGGCCGCCGGCCCCATGTCTATCACATAATCGGCTTCTAAAATCATGTCCTTATCATGCTCCACCACTAAAACGGTATTGCTTAAATCGCGGAGATTTTTTAACGCTTTAATGAGTCGGTCATTGTCTCTTTGGTGCAAACCGATAGAAGGTTCATCCAAAATATACATCACGTTCATTAACTGAGAGCCAATTTGCGTTGCCAAACGGATACGTTGCGCTTCTCCACCAGAAAGTGTTCTGGCGGTTCTATCCAAAGTCAGATAAACCAAACCAACATCTAACAAAAATCCAATTCTTGAACGGATTTCTTTCAGGATTTCTTTTGCAATTACATTCTGGCGTTCGCTCAAACGATCTTCTAAACCTTCAAACCATTTTTGTAGGTTGCTGATATCCATCGAAGCCAGCTCGAAAATATTTTTTTCATCCACTTTAAAATGAAGCGATTCCTTTTTGAGTCTCGCTCCTTCGCATAAAGGGCATTTTTTAAGTACGCGAAAAGCTTCTAAATCCAAACTGCTAGTTCCCGCCTTTTTCTCGTTCTGCTCTTCCAGCATTTTGATGATGCCGTCGAAATTGATCTGATAGTTTTGGACGTTCCACTTATTGTACTCTACCGGAACGGTGATTAAATCTTCAGTTCCATGCAACAAAATATCTATTGCTTTTGCATCTAGTTTCTCAATGGGTTGCGATAGTGAAAAACCGTATTTTTTGCCTAAAGCCTTTATGACTTGAAAAATCCAAGTTTCGCGATAATCGCCCAAAGGCGCTAGACCACCGTTTACAATACTTAATTTTTTATTTGGGATTACCGATTCTTCATCCACATCAAACACATAACCTAAGCCATCGCACTCGGGACAAGCGCCATAAGGCGAGTTGAACGAGAAGGAGTTTGGTTGTGGTTCGTCATAAGAAACTCCTGTTGTTGGGCACATCAGGTATTTAGAAAAATGGTAAGTGTTATTTTCTTTATCGGATATTTTGATGATTCCTTTAGCGATTTTTAGTGCCGATTGAATGGAAGTATATAAACGTTTTTTATCCTTTTCAGAAACAATCAAACGGTCAACAACGGTTTCAATATCGTGGATTTTATACCTGTCGACCTGCATTTTAGGGGTTACATCCAAAATTTCGCCATCTACACGAACTTTTAAATAACCTTGTTTGCGGATCTGCTCAAAAAGTTCTCGATAATGGCCCTTTCTTCCTTTTACAACCGGCGCTAAAATATTGATAGGTTTCCCGTCAAACTGCGTTAAAATTTGGTTGATTATCTGATCTTCAGACATTTTTACCATTTTTTCGCCGGTGTTGTACGAGTACGCATCGCCGATACGGGCGTAAAGCAATCTTAAGAAATCGTAAATCTCGGTAATGGTGCCAACCGTTGAACGTGGATTTTTAGAAGTGGTTTTCTGTTCAATGGCAATCACAGGACTTAAACCCGAAACTTTATCTACATCCGGACGTTCCATCCCGCCCATAAACTGACGGGAATAGGCAGAAAATGTTTCCATGTAACGTCTTTGGCCTTCGGCATAAATGGTATCAAAAGCCAATGATGATTTCCCCGAACCACTTAATCCGGTAATCACGACCAATTGGTTCCTCGGAAAAGAAATATCTATATTTTTTAAATTATGAACCCTTGCCCCGTAAACTTCAACTTCACTTTGTTCGCCCAAATCAATTGGCTTATCACTCATAGTCAGCTTTCTTCATTATACAAAAAACAACGAAGCTTTTTGTTTTAAATTTTTGCAAAAATAACGAAAAAACAAGTAACCAACGATTGAGTTTCACTCTTTGGAATGTCATTAAACAAATAAAATACATAAGTGTATTTAGCAAGTCTGACCAATAATAACCTGTCTTTCAACAAGAAATAGCCTTTCTCACATTTCAGACAACATTTCCATAAATTATTCGTATAATTTTGAATGACGATTCAACTACCACAGAGAAAAACAAATCTCCAACATATTGTTTCTTTAGTTATAATTTTTTGCCTAATAGTTTTTCTTCCGTTTGGAGCAAACGCTATGCAAATTTTTGTAAAAACCCTTACAGGCAAAACGATAGCGTTGGAGGTAGAGGCTAATGACACTATTGAAAATATAAAAGCAAAAATACAAGACAAAGAAGGAATTCCTCCTGAACAACAAAAACTTGTTTTTGCCGGAAAACAGCTAGAAGACGGTAGGACTTTGGCGGATTACAACATCCAGAAAGAAAGTACACTCCATTTAGTACTCAGTTTACCGGTTTCTTTACTGAATTTCACGGCTAAAGCACTTAACCAAAGTACCGAACTTAACTGGGCAACTGCATCAGAAAATAACAACCAGCGATTTATAATAGCCCGTTCCACGGATGAAAAAACCTTTATTGAAATTGGAACTGTAAACGGAACAGAAAATTCGAACCAAGTAAAGAATTACATTTTTAGAGACTATAAACCCGCAAACGGAACAAACTATTACCGTTTAAGTCAGATAGATTTTGACGGCAAAGTAGCAATATTAGGCATACGCTCGGTTACGTCTAATCTGACGCAGAGCGCAAACATTTTAGTATATCCTAACCCAATTGATAAAGAAATTCATATTAGTTCATCACAATACACAGGAACAGATCTAAATGTGAGATTGATAGATTTAAATGGCAAAACTATTCGGGAACGAACATTAAAAAACAATGGAAATGCGGAATGGATTTTTTCGCTCACCAACAAACCTGCAACTGGAATTTATATTTTACAGATTGACAGTAAAGATTTAAAAGAGCGAATAAAGGTATCGGTACAATAGTTTATTTTTCAAAATTTCGTTCTACCTTTAAAAATGCAATTTGGAAAAGTAGAAAACCCCAGCGAAATAAATTTTAGCCTTCCGGCTGATGCACCCGAAACGGTTAAAGTTCTAAAAGAAAACAAATCGAAAGATGACTTTAAAGCCTTTGTGGGCTGTGCCAAATGGAACAAAACCGATTTGAAGGGTTTTTATCCCCGAGGTACAAAAGACGAGCTGGCGTATTACGCCACCCAGTTTAACTCGATAGAGCTGAACGCTACTTTTTACAGCATCCCCAACAGAGAACAGGTAATCACTTGGACAGAGAAAACACCAAAAGATTTTAAGTTTTTCCCGAAAATCTCCAATACCATCAGTCATTTCCGCCGGCTTAACAATGTAAAGGAACCTTTAACACAATTTTGCGATGCCATTAGTAATTTTGAAGAAAAGCTGGGCATGGTTTTTCTGCAACTGCATGATAATTTTAAGCCAAAAGATTTCGACCGGCTGAAAATCTTGGTAGAAGAATTCCCGAAAGCCATTCCCCTTGGGATTGAGCTGAGAAATGAAGAATGGTTTACCGATGAAAAAATCGTCGACGAAATTTTCGAATTGTTTCATAAATTCCATATCGCAAATATTATTGTAGATACAGCCGGTCGCAGAGATATGCTCCACATGAAGCTTACGACGCCACAAGCTTTTATCCGTTACGTGGGTGCCAATCACGAAAGTGACTATGCCCGCTTAGACGAATGGGTAGAAAGAATTGTGAAATGGAAAAAAGAAGGCTTGCAGGAGCTTTATTTTTTTGTGCACCAGAATGTAGAAAAAGCCTCTCCCCTGCTTTCTGCTTATTTTATTGAGAAGTTAAATAAACCTTTGAAGTTAGATTTAACTGTTCCGAAGTTGGCGGATGAGCATCCGACTTTGTTTTGAATTTTGTTTTTATTTTAAACAGTTTCGGCTTTTGCGCTCAGGCTTTTCTGCCCTCATGCCGGGCGACGGCAAATACTTTTTTTCCGCAAAAAAGTATTCAAAAAACTCTCGCCTGCGCCCTTTGCTACGAAAGGCAGTGCTTTTAACTTCTTCATCAAATCCGCAAAGGCCAAGGGTGAATTAACGGTTTTACTTTGGTTAATGCTTGGCTTGAACTCATGGAAATAAAGTTGTCAAAAAACATCATCAAACCCTTAAGCCTTACGCCTCAAACCTTCTACCTTAATTAAACCTAATTTAATATCTTTGCGGCAACATGAGTGATAATAGATATAACCAGCGTGGCGTTTCTGCCGGAAAAGAAGATGTACACAATGCCATCAAAAATATTGATAAGGGTATTTTTCCACAGGCTTTCTGCAAAATTATTCCGGATATTTTAGGCAATGATGATGCGTATTGCAATATTATGCATGCAGATGGTGCAGGCACCAAATCTTCTTTGGCTTATATTTATTGGAAAGAAACTGGTGATATTTCGGTTTGGAAAGGCATTGCTCAGGATGCAATTATCATGAATTTAGATGACTTATTGTGCGTGGGCGCTACGGACCATATTTTATTGTCATCTACCATCGGCAGAAATAAAAACCTGATTCCGGGCGAAGTGATTGCCGAAATCATCAACGGAACGGAAGAAATACTGGCTGATTTACGCGAAATGGGCATCAACATCTACTCAACCGGTGGCGAAACTGCCGATGTTGGCGATTTGGTGCGTACTATTATTGTGGATTCTACCGTGACTTGCCGGATGAAGCGTGAGGATGTGATTTCTAATCATAACATCCAAGCTGGCGATGTGATTGTTGGTTTATCATCAAGCGGAAAAGCGACTTACGAAAGCGAATATAACGGAGGAATGGGCTCTAACGGATTAACCTCTGCCCGTCATGATGTTTTTGAAAAACCCATCGCCGATAAATTTCCCGAAAGTTTTGACCCGGCCGTTCCTTTTGATTTGGTTTTTTCGGGAAAAAAAGCTTTGACTGATGAGGTTAAAATCTCTGAAGATTTAAGTGTAACAGCCGGAAAGTTGGTTTTATCGCCAACCAGAACCTACGCTCCGGTCATCAAAAAAATATTGGACAAGCACCGTTCTGAAATTCACGGAATGGTACACTGCAGTGGCGGTGCACAAACCAAAGTTTTGCATTTTATAGAAAACCTGCACATCATCAAAGATAATTTATTCCCCATTCCTCCACTTTTCAAATTAATTCAGGAGCAATCCGGAACCGATTGGAAGGAAATGTATAAGGTTTTCAACATGGGACACCGCATGGAAATTTACGTTCCTGCAGAAATAGCACAAAACATTATTGATATTTCTAAGTCGTTCGGGATTGATGCGCAGATTGTTGGTAGGGTTGAAAAAGCGGATAAAAAACAAGTAACTATTACCAGTGAGTTTGGGGAGTTTGTTTATAATTAATATTATACAACAAATTATCCCTAAAACATAAAACGGCTATTTATCCAAACAAAACATAAGCATTAATCTGTTTTTACAGAATAAAAAATTTAGTTTTCTTTTTTTTGCCAAATCATTTCACTTTTCTTTTTAAGATGACTAGCTTTGCTGGCTATGCCAAAAGTATCATCAAAAGGAGAACAAATGCCATCTTCCCCAATCAGGAAGTTGACTCCATTTGCAGAAAAAGCAAAGAAGCAAGGGAAAAAAGTATATCACTTAAATATTGGTCAGCCAGATATTGAAACGCCTCAGGTAATGCTTGATGCCGTTAAGAACGCTGATTTTAAAGTTTGGGAATATACCGCATCGGAAGGAACAGAAAGCTATAGAAAAAAACTGGCGGCCTACTACAACAAATTAAATTACAACATCACTCCCGAAGACATTATTGTCACCACCGGTGGTTCCGAAGCACTGTTAATCGCAATGCGATCTTGCTTTGATATCGATGATGAAGTTTTAATCCCAGAACCATTTTATGCAAATTACAATGCCTTTGCCTGTCAAACAGATGTGGTAGTTTGTCCCATTGCCTCAAGCATCGAAACTGGTTTTGCTTTGCCTTCGGTAAAAGAATTTGAAAAATATATTAACGAACGTACCAAAGCAATCCTTATCTGCAATCCAAATAATCCAACTGGTTATTTATATAGCCGGGAGGAAATGGAAGACTTGAAAATGCTTGCCATAAAACACGATTTATTTATCATTGCCGATGAAGCTTATCGCGATTTCTGCTATGATGGAAAATCTTTTTACTCACCAATGCATTTTGATGGGATTGATGATAATGTGATTATTGTTGATACGGTTTCTAAACGCTATAGTGCCTGTGGGGCAAGATTAGGTGCTTTAGTTACTAAAAATAAAAGTGTAATTAGTACCGCATTAAAATTTGCTCAAGCCCGTTTAAGCGCCGGAATGTTAGAACAGATTGCCGGCGAGGCTGCTTTAGATACTCCAGACGAATATTTTGAGAAAGTAAACAAAGAATATACTGCCAGAAGAGATATTTTAGTGGAAGCTTTGAACAAAATGGAAGGTGTTTTTTGTCCGGTGCCGGGCGGCGCTTTTTATGTAGTTGCCAGCTTACCGGTGGATAATGCGGAAAACTTTTGCCGTTGGATTTTAGACGAATTTAGCTATGAAAACCAGACCGTAATGATTGCACCGGCCGCCGGTTTTTACGTGGGCGATGATAAAGGCTTAAACCAAGTTCGTTTAGCTTATGTAATCAATCAGGAAGACATAAAAAAGGCTATGATCTGTTTGGAGAAAGCTTTAGAAGCGTATCCGGGAAGATTGGTAAGTTGAAAGCTTAAAGTTCCAAAGAGCTTTTTTAGCTTATAAGCTGAAATAATTTTGGTACTTTTGCACTAGACGTTAAATGTCAAAAGTCTAAGGTACGAATTCACTTTTAACTTTAAACCCTTAACTCTCAACTTAATAAACGGGCTCGACCGGAATAGACAGGATGGATGATAAGTGTGTAAGCATGCAGCGCAATGAGGATTCAGCGCTTAAATATTGATTCTCAAAACACAAAAGGCGAAAATAACTACGCTCTTGCTGCTTAATCTTAACCAAGTTAAGATTTGCTTAATCGTACTTTAGAAGTACGAGCGAGATGTTTCCCGAAGGCCAAGTCTGGCGGCAATCGATACGGAAGCACGGAAATGCCGGAATAAGGAAAAGTAAGTTTCGGACTTTTCTCGAAAACCAAAGAAACTAAGGAGTAACCAGGATGTTTATGTCCAAGTTGCTCTCGAAAACCAAGCATAAAATAAGCATGTAGAAAGCGCAACTGGTCCCATGTTTGGACGAGGGTTCGAATCCCTCCGAGTCCACATTATTTAAAATAAACCCTTGTAAATCAGTATTTTACAAGGGTTTTTAAATTTTAACGGTCAGTTTTACGGTCAATTTATTAAACATTAAGAATGTTTGATCTCTTTCCCTAACCACACTCCATATTTTTTCCATTGCACATAAAAAACAATCCACTCGCTTATCCATGGAATCATTTTAAAAAGTGGAATTATTTGAAGAGCTGGTTTATCAATTTTTGGATGATATAAGCATAAAGACATATCTCTATACAAATGAATTTCATCTGAATATTTTATGCTTTTATCATCGATATAAATCCTATCATATCTATTTGGATAAAATGGAGAATACGATAATAAGATAGAATGATTTTTACCTCCGATATTCAGCACACCTCTACCGATAAGAATTTTGGTTTTAGAATTTATAGAAAGTTTTAACCAATCAAAATACATTTCAATTATAAATTTCTGAACGTTAAGAAATACATCCCATTCTTTTTGATGATGTTTCCTGTTATTCTCCGCCAAAACTGTGATGAGCTCCATTTCTAATTCCTTCGCTTGTGTTAATATTTCCGTTTGAATTTGTACGAGCCGTTCCACCAACAATTAATCCACTTGATTTTGCAAATACATCATTTGTAGACTTAGAAAAAGTTTTAAATTGCTCATTCAATGATTTTTTATACACCCCTTCTCCAAAAAGCTCTATATAGTCTTCTTTACTAATTTCAAAAGACATTTGTAAGTGTTGCCATTTATCATAGAAAGCGGATATAAATGTGTAAAAACTTTGATAATGCTCTGTTGTCCAAGAATCCGTAAAATCCTCTTCAAAATTAACTGGGTTTAACACTTTAAATTTGTAACCTTCTTTAATAGTTTCTAAATAGTTTTCCTTAATTCTGGAAACAACGTTGTTTATAGCATCAAAAATTGAACTTTCTCCTTCGTAGAATTGGGCAACCAGAGTTGTTATTACAATACTAGAAACTCTATTATCTTTATTTTGGTAATACACATCTCTATATCTCTTCAATAATTGAACTGCTCTTTGCAAAGGAGTTTTCATATATAATTCCTCCGGTAACGGTTCAGTCTCTACTTGCGCTTTTAATAGTACATTAGAATATTTCCTCAGCATTGATTCTTCTACTGAATTTGCAATCGTCATGAACCAATTAGAAAAACCTTTTGGATTTCCAGAAGACCAATTCTTAAGTGCCTTTTCAGGTATTTTAATCATTTCTTTATCCAAATTATTGGGCATACAAGCAGGTAAAACATCGATATGGAAATCACTCTTATAGTTTAATCTCACACATCTCGTTTTCTTTTCCATTATTGATTTATAATAACTATCCTTCTCCAAAGCTTTGACTAATGCATTATAGATTTGTTCTGGGGAATAATTATAATAAGGGTCATAAATATGAAGAACAGTATCGAGGTCAAAATCTTCTTCATTTATCGGTTTAACTGTAGTGCCTATTCGTTTTGAACCTTGGGCATAAATTTCTATTGTTAATCCGTCGAAAAACTCTTCATCATTATTTAGCAAATCTGCTACTGCATTATATGCAGTTTCCATTCGCTCTAATCTAGTTTTATCTAACTGCAGTTCCTGCGCAATTCTCGCTAAAAGTTCTTCTCTTTGAAGTGCATAATCTTTAAATATATCTATCATCTCAAAATGTTTTATTTATTAATAATTTAGTATGCTGTCCAATACGGGCAATTTGTTTATTGTTCTCAACAAATCTTAGCTGTTCAATATCATCACAACTGACTATTGCAAATCCATTAGCGAGATTAGTCTTTTGTTCAGCCAAGGCGAGTAATGATTGCTTTTGTTCTTCGTTTGGAATCAGTTCAAAAACATCAAAAATTAATATCTCAAAACAACTAAAATAATCACTCCAACTAAGATTTTTGGAATACCTACGAATATGTTTTTGAGTAATTTTTTGAAAAACTTTAGAATCCAATATCCCTCTATCTAATAACTCTTCTATAAATTCTCGTCTAGGCTCATTTTCTCTTTCACTACCACTTTCAAACCAATTCAAAACATCTATTACATTTTTACCGTTTACCATAAAACGTAAATCGGAAGCGCTTTTGTCATCTACGTCTAAACCGTTTTTCGAATTGTCAGGTTTAAAACCCCATTTGTTAAACAAACTATCATCTCC
This sequence comes from Pelobium sp., assembly GCA_035496935.1. Taxonomy (GTDB): domain Bacteria; phylum Bacteroidota; class Bacteroidia; order Sphingobacteriales; family Sphingobacteriaceae; genus Pseudopedobacter. The sequence continues at coordinate 63,020 of DATJED010000026.1, forward strand.
GAAACGCTTGTATGCGCCTCCTACTGGTTGTAACTGATTTTCAATTCTTCTATTTAAAACCAGTAGATATTTATTGCTATTTGGAATTTGGATTTTATATAAACCACTAATAGAAAATCGAACTTGTTGGTTTTTATATTTGCCATATCTCGTTTTAAAAAACAAGATTAATTGTTTGCGATTTTCCCAAACAATTGTTGCACTCTTTGTTAAAAGTGATTTAATTAAGCTTGTAAAAATTCCTCCCATATATAATTTTATTATTATTTTATAAAAAGGGGCGTTTCACCCCATTACGTTTTTTGCAGTTGCAAATTCTTGGATTAATAATTCCATTTATTTTTCTTTGCTTACTCCTTTGAATGGTTTATTATCAGAGGTTTTTACATCCATAAACTTACCCGTATTAGAATCACGTTTTACCCAAGAATCTATTTTTGGGTTGTAAGTTTGAAAGCGCTCTCTGACAGCTCCAATTCTTGAATTGTTTTTTGGTGGGTTTGTCGCCATCGTCACACAATTATATTAATCATTCTCCTTCAACTTAATGACATAAAGGATTTGCCAGCATTCATAATATTTCTCATTTATATACTAATTCCATTAGAAATTTTTTATAGTTTTGAGAAACCAGTTGCTTCACTCATATATTAATTCCATTAGTAATGCTTTTAGGTATATAGATGAAAGTCGAGTCAAAAAGAAAGGAAATAAACTTTGAAGAATTACCAAGCGATGATCTAATCGACTATATTTCATTTAAAGACGAGTTTCCTATTGAAGCTGAGATAGCGTTTATTGTTTTTTGCAATAGATTTCAGCGAGATATAATTCAAAAAGCTGAACTTTATAGTGCGAAATATGGACATAATGAAGTAGTTGCCCTTGATATAGCGAATTGTGCATTTGCTAGGGTTTGGAAATACCATTCATTCAATAAAGCCAAAACAAAATCTAAGGATATTGACAAAGCAATAAAGCTGTGGCTATATCCCATAGTCTTTAATGAGCTTATGAAATATGGCATTAATAATACATGTGCAGAGCCAGATGAAAATGATTTGACAATCGTTGAGAGTATAGATGAACTAATTACAATGACTGTTGGTCAAGATATAGAAAAACGAAAAGAATTGAAAATCAAGCTGGAAATACTTGAGAAGGCAATGCTTGGATTATCGGAGAAGCAAAAAATAATTTTCTTGACATATAAGGCATATGAAAATAATGGTAAAAATATTCCTAGAGTAGTTGGAAAAAAGTTGAGAGAGAAATTAAATTTGGTTCAAAATTCTGTTCAGGTTTATAAAAAAGATGCAACTGACCACATTAAAAATTATTTAAAAAGTTTAAATGGCAATAGATAAAAAATATATTGACAAAATAACCGAGGATAATTTGGATGATTGGCTACACTCTACGGGCTACTTATACCCAATAAACGAAACACAATTAGATAGATTCAATAAATTATACGATGATTATGATTTTAAATTAAAAGATGCAACTATTGATGTAAAATCAATAGTTAGCGGAACTTTATGTAACAAAGTAGAAATTATCCCTTTAGGTTTAAGTGTTGAGTTTAATAAAGAAATAGAAAATCTAAGAATGGTCGCTCGAAAAGGTCAAGGTAACCTACCTCCACATATTATCCAAAAGATGATAAAGAAACATCGAGATTCTGATGATTGATTTTAGGGCTAAATCTAAAATAAAAAAACTTGCAGAATCTATCGCTCTAAGTTTTGATGAGAGTCCAACCCCTCTTGAAAAGATTTTAGAAATAGAAGATTTAGAAGTCTTCTATGATGATTATAATATAGACACTTTTGACGGGATGACAATTTACGACAAGAAGCGTTTTTATATTCATATCAATACATCTAATAGAAATCCCCCCGGTTCCGCAAGATGTAGGTTTACTTTGGCTCATGAATTAGGTCATTATATTATTGACTCTCATAGAATTGGCTTAAAACTAGGTTTACTTGAGCCTTTCCCCTCAAAAACAAATCAAAAGCAATTTTATGAAATAGAAAGAGAAGCGGATTATTTTGCGTCATGTCTTTTAATTCCAGAATCTAGATTCAAAGAAGACGTCATTAAAAAAAAGTTTAGTTTCGAACTTATTCAAAGTTTGTGCAATAAATACAAAGTGAGCGTAACGGCCTGTGCGTTTCGCTTTGCTCAAATAGGTAATCATCCTATAATGATTATATATTCAGAGAATGGTTTTGTTAAGTGGAAAATGGAAAGCGATGATTTCCCCTATAAATATATTCTTAACAATAAGGCTATTCCTGTAAATACTATTATGGGTGAATACTTCTCAAAACCATCCAAAAGAGATGTTTATACCACTGAAAAAGTTTGGGCGTTGGATTGGTTTGATTATGTAGGAGATGAGGATATTAATCGAGTATTTTATGAACATTGCATCCCTTATAAAAACAAAGCATTAAGTATTATTTGGGAAGATTAGTTGCTAAACTTCAAGATGAAAAAGCTATTCTTTAAACAATTCATGTAATTTTTGCTGTAATAATTTTTATAGGGTAATTGAATTTTGATATTCAGAAACCATGGTAGGCGAAAGGCTACGGCTTAAAGCATATTCTACAACTTCGTTGTCCTTATCTTTACAAAGCAAAATTCCAATGCTGGGGTTTTCATTTTCCTTTTAACTTCTCGGTCTAAAGCTTCTAAGTAAAAATTAAGCTGTCCTAGATGTTCGGGTTTAAATTTATCGGTTTTTAATTCAAATGGTACCAAGCATTGCAAACCTCTGTGATAAAACAAGAGGTCGATATAAAAATCGCTGTTGCCTACCTGTATTTTATATTCTTCGCTGATAAATAAAAAGTCTTTCCCTAGTTCCAAAACAAAATCTTTCATTTGTTTTATTAAGCCTTTTTGTAAATCGCTTTCATTATAAGGCTCTTTAAGGTTTAAAAATTCAAAGATATAACCGTCTTTAAAATTATTAAGAATGTTAGGGTGCATTTCTCTCACCGCTGGCGAGAGTTTTGAATTACCTAACATGGTTCTTTCAAAACCCTGCAGAAATTTGGCGCTCTAACTCTTTTACTTTGTAGTTTTCACTTATACAAAGGTTTAAATAAAACGCTCTTTCTTCCTCGCTTTTAGTCCTTGAAATTAGCACTAAATGATTTGTCCATGTGGTTTTAGATAAAATACTTTCGCTTAAATCAAACATTTCTAATTGTGTCAATCCCGATGTCACAATTCCATCACCGTCATTATCAGCATCTTTTAATTGTGACATTGACGATGACACAATTTGAGTATTTACATAAGTTTCAAAAAATTGCTTCATCCTATACAAACCCCTACGATTAAAGCCTTTTAAGTCTGGATGATTTTCTTGAATGAATTTCGCTAGTTCATCAACCGTCTTTTCTCCCCAACTTGCATTTGCTAATTGCCTCGATATATAAGCACCTACATTCCAATATAAATTAATCAGCTCCGTATTAACAGCTTTTAAAGCGTTGTTGCGTGAATGTTAATCAGTTGTACTATTTCGGAAAACTGTTGGCTCATGAGCTTTAAAATTGAGTATTGAGTTAATGTGTTAAAGATGCGAAAACAATTAAAATTATGCTCCTTTAAATTAGCTCTAATGAGAAAACTTGATTTTCGTAAAAGCCAAAAATCGGGCGTAGCCGATAAGCCGTTTTGCGTAGTGGATATTTCATCGAATGAAACAAAAAAAAGGGAACAGAAAAATAAGCGCCGATGATAATTAACGGGCTAAGTCCCTTTTTTACGTAAAAATAAATGTTGCCGCTGGCATGTATTTAGGCAAGTTTTTTTAAAAATATGGCTTTACCAAAATAATCTGGCAAATGAAAGTTTGGCTGTGCAGTATTCATTATCGGGTTCCAACATAGATAATGTGGCTTGGGTAAATCATCGCCACATTTATAAAAATTAACTTTTGCCTCACGCCCGTTAAAACTATCAATTTTGTGGAATTGAAATACTTGGTTAGGGATCAACAGAGTTAATTGCCAGTTAACCATTTCTTTTTCTTTAAAGAGAAGGGATTTAAAGCTTGATCTTATCTCAATTTGATCGATTTTTTTGGTAGAAAGTAATTGTCTGTCGTCTGCCGAGGTGCCGTAGCCCGCCAAACAAGTTCCGGTGCAGTTAAATTCGAAGTTATAATAGGCAAATTCGTTATCTAATGCGATAAAAAACTCCACGCAAGAGTCTCTATAAACCGGATCATTGGTTTTTGTAAATCTTGCCATAATATTCTCTTCTATTACGTTAAATTTTAGTAAAATTCCCGCATCGGTGTAAGCCATTGCTACATCTGCTTCCCCAGAGAACTCATAGTTCCAAGGGTTACAGTTAATACTGTACTTGATGTTGTGATCTAGTTCGTTTGTAAATATATCAACGGTTTTTAAACCGTTTGCGTAATAGGGGATATGAATTTGTTGCATAATGGTTGTTCAAATATAAAAAAATTAAGGGTGTGAACGAACACATTTTTTTAAAAAGTGATAATCATTTAGCATACTATTGACCACTTATAATCGGCTTGTTCTTGATTGGCGAGTTTTCTGTTACCACGGCCTGCTTATTCCTTAAACACTGTCAAAGTATTTGGAAAACTCTGAGGGCTGAAATGGATGGAAATAGTAAAGAAGAGCTGGCAAAAGTGTAATCTCAAAGGCGCAAAATCCGCATCCCATTTTTTGCCGATGGTATGTGAACTGTCTGGCACAAAAATCAAAAGTATAACGGAATACGGGGCATAAAATGGTCTATAATCTTTGACAGATTAAATCCATTACACTATGATGAGAAAGCCGTTTGACTTAAGGCTATTAAAACCTAGAATTACAAATCTATGTGTCCGTTAACACCAAAGTGAATGTTATAAGAATTTAAATATAATAGAAATTACGGTTATTGATTCTTATTGTCATACCCGTTACAGGCTAAATCAGCGAACAGTTCATTTCCTGCATTGATTAAAGATGTGTCAACTCTTAGTCTTGTATAAAGTAATTTGCGTTTTCTTTGGTTACAATATCCAGGGGCAAATATTTTAGTTGTGGCACTGCTTTGTCAAAAATAAGTTTGTCAGCTAAGATTTGCAATGCCCAAAAACCTTGTCCTTTTGGATTCTGATTGATTAAAAAACTAATCACGTTTTGTTTTAGATAATGGATGTTTTTAGGCAACAGATCATAACCAATAATTTTAATGTCTTTAAGATATTTTTGTGTAAGATATTCGGCTACTTCAAATGCTTTTGACGTAGTTACAAAAATAGCTTTGATATTTGGGTTTGTCTGTAGAATACCGTCCATTTGCTTTACAAATGCCGAATGGTTTGGACGGGAGATATCTGCTCTTATCAAATCAAACTGTTGTAGGTTATTTTGGATAAAATAGTTTTTAAAACCAAGTTCCTTTTTTTCTAAGTGGGCAGCGTTCGATGTTTCTTCATCAAAATGCGCAATTAAAACAGAACATGGCGAAGATTGCCCATAATGTATAAGTTTGGCAGCTAAATAACCACTTTGGTAACTATCTTGCCCTATATAGCTTAGGGGTTCGTAGTCAGATATTTCGGTATTAAAAAACACAAACGGTATATTGGCTTTTTTCCATTCTTGCAGAAAAGGCAATACTTCACGGTGGAATATTGGAGTTACAATAATGGCATCATGGCGCTCTTTGTTCAACCCGTTAGCTTGCGTTACAAAAGATTGCGAATTGTAGGGGTCAAAATGGTAATACTTAACAGAAAGGCCGTATTTTTTTAAATCTTTTAAAGCATTTTTAATACCGGTATTTGGAGCAAGCCAATAGCTGTCATAAGATTCTGCTGGAATCAATACAGCAACCACATATTGCTTTTTCGAACTTAAAGCTCTGGCAATAATATTTGGCTGGTAGTCCAGTTCTTTAATAATGCGGAGAATTTTTTCTTCTACTTTTGCAGCAACCCTACCCCTTTTGTGCAAAACCCTGTCAACGGTTCCGGTAGAAACTTGTGCTTTGGTTGCAATATCCTTAATGGTAATTATTTTGTCTTTCATTTTAAGCCTCTAAGCTATTTTATTTAACGAAATTAAAAAAATATAACTAGTTTAACTGATTTTTAGATGTTTAAGGCTTTACAGTATCTTTTAGCAAGCCTTTGTTTTTGAAATATTCATTTGCATTGTAAAAAGATGCTGTAGCCCAATCCTTATTTTATTTTGGGCAGTTGCTTTTTTAGTTTATCTATGGTTTTATGATAGCGTTGTTCTAAAGCTAAATTATGCTGTTCGTTTGGGTCTTTACGGATATTGTACAACTCCTGCGAACCATCTTCATACTGTATAAATCTAAAATCGGTGGTTTTGATACTGTGGTTGTTTTCGCCCCAAGTAGTAATTGCCGGATGTTTCCATTTTGGCATTTTCCTTTACAATCAATGATTTAAGACTAAAACCTTGGTTTGCTTTGCATGGATTTAAACCAGCCAAATCAACAAGGGTAGGGTAATATCAATGAGCTCTACCGGTTTATCGATTTTTTTGACGATGGGATTCCTGCACCCACAAACATTAAAGGTGCTTTAGTTGCTCTGTCCCATAAGCTAACTTTCGCAAATGTGTTTTTTTCGCCTAAGCGATAGCCGTGATCAGACTATAAAACAATGATGGTATTATTTGCATATTCGCTTTTTCTAAAGCATCTAACACCCGGCCAACGTTATGGTCGGTATAAGAAACGCAGGCCAAATAAGCCCTGTAAAATATTACGCTATTCATTGTTTTTGATTGCCCATTCGGTGGTCATCCGGCAGAACAGGAAAATCAACCAGTGGCTAACACCGCACTGTTTTCAATCATTTGTTTAATCGTATGTTTTTGGGCATACAGTTCTTTAAACAATTTAAACTGCGATTTTGTGCGCACCAAATTGTGCTCTGGATAGGCAATTTTATAGTAAGTGTCGCCCTGCAAATAATCCGTTAAAAAGCGTACAGCTTGCATATAAGGAAATAAGAAAACAGCAAAATAAAGCGATTTTAGCTCTTCTTTAGTTAAAAAGTTGATGGCTTCTTTTAAATAGCCTGCCGTATAAGCTTTAAACAAAGGCATATTTACACTAATTTTAGTTAAATCGGCTTCGTCTTCCTCGGCAGTATTTACCAAAGAGCGGATGGCATCGCCAAAATCATAGGCAATGTACCCCGGCATTACCGTATCTAAATCAATAATGCAGATGACATTATCATTTTTGTCGAACAAAATATTGTTAAACTTGGTGTCGTTATGGGTAATCCGTTTTGGGAGCAAACCATCTTCGCCCATTTGGTAAAGACTACACATAAATTGTTCGTACTTCTTGATCAAAGCAATTTCTTCTGCAACATTTTTCACGCGGTCGGCACTGTCAACGGCCAAAGCTTTTTTATAGTTCGCTAACCTGAATTTGATATTATGAAAATTAGGTAGTGTTTCAGTAAGTAATCCGGCATCCATATCGGCAAGCATCAATTGAAATCTGCCAAAAGCTTCGCCACCTTCAAATGCTTGCTTTGTAGACTCTACCAAATTGTAACTGACAGAGTCTTTGATAAACTGGTACATTCTCCAATAATTTCCGTCATCGTTTTTTAAATACAAAACGCCGGTTATAGTTGGAATAAGTGTGAGTACCTGTTCCACGGACTTCTCAGATTTAAACTCGCCTTTTAATTTAGTATCCAAGTGCGCTGATACTCTAGAAATATTAACCACAACGCCTTCAACATCTTTAAAGATATGATGATTGATTCTTTGTAAAAGGTAGTCGGGACAGCCACTATCGCTGTTACGGACTAAAAAAGTATCGTTAATATGCCCCGAACCAAACGGCTTAGTATCTTTGATACTTCCCTCAATCGCAAATTTCTTAGCAATTTTTTCAACGGTTTCGGTTGCGAAATTAGATGTGTTCATGTTCCAGGCCTTGCTGTCGATTTATAAAAATGATTTGATGTCAGCGATGATTTGATTCGCCAATTTGTTTGCTCTGCTTTCGTCTTCAAACTCAGAATATATCCTAATAACGGGTTCTGTATTTGATTTTCTTACATGACATTTTTTTTAACCACATAGGCACATAGCCATTCAATTTTATAAGAAGGGCTTTTTAGGCACACAAAGGTAGCTGAAGCGCTGCTTCAGCAAAACTATGCAACCTTCTACAGTTAAAAATCTATGTATCTATGTAGTTTCATTTTTTTATTAAAATTTATACAGTTTCTACCACTAAAACTTCCATCGTACAAAAGCTTCAATGGCTTCGTACTCTGCCAATCCTAAATCATTATAAGCTTTTGCGGTTTCGGTGGTACGGTCTTCCGCTCTTACCCAAAATTCACGAGCGTCATCTCCCGGAAAAACCGGAATATCTTTTTGTGATTGATGCTTAAAAATAGCATGCCTTTTACGTAGAACCTCCTGTGGAGATAAAGGTACAGCCATTTCTATTTCGTCAATTTCAAACTCATGCCATGCGCCTCTGTACAACCACAGCCAACAGTCTTTTGTCCATTCTTCGGTGTTTTTTAGACGGGTCAAGGCCTGTAAAATAATATTGAAGCAGACTTTATGTGTGCCATGCGGATCGGCAAAATCTCCGGCTGCAAAAACCTGATGAGGTTTAACTTCCTGTAGAAGCGCCATCGTTTGTTGAATGTCATCCTCAAAATCAACCTTTTTTGAAATTTTTGCCCTGTCATAAAAAGGCAAATCCATAAAATGGATATTGCTATCTGGCAAACCTGCAAATCTTGCACCGGCTATAGCTTCGCCTTTTCTAATCAGTCCTTTTACTGTCCTCAGCGCCAAAGTGTCGGGCTGGTTGGGTTGTTTGGATGTTAAGAATGATCTTGTATCGTTATAAATCTTTTCTAAGCTTTCAGTGGGCTGATTTTGTGTTTTTGCAAAATCAATGTTGAACTCCATAAAGCGCAAAGCATCTTCATCCCAAACTGCGGTATTTCCGGAAGTTTGATAAGCCACATGCACCTCATGGCCTTGGTCTGCCAGGCGGATAAATGTTCCGCCCATAGAAATCACATCATCATCTGGATGTGGCGAAAATACAATAGAACGTTTTTTTGCAGGAAGTGCCCTTTCCGGCCGCTGTGAGTCGTCGGCATTTGGTTTCCCGCCCGGCCAGCCTGTAATGGTGTGCTGTATTTTATTAAAAATATGGATATTTATGTTATAAACCGGACCTTTTTCTGTTGCCAGCTGTGCCATACCGTTATTGTTATAATCTTCTTCGGTAAGCTTTAAAATGGGTTTATTCAAAGTTTTAGCAAGCCAGATTACGGCTTTCTTGATTTGTTGTTCCGTCCACTCGCAGTCCTTAACCAGCCAAGGTGTTGCAAACCTGGTTAAGTCTGATGCGGCATCTCGGTCTAAAACAATCTCCACATTATCAGATAGTTGCAGGTAAGTAGCCGGGACTTCGGCAGAGATTTCGCCCTCTACGGCATGTTTAATAATGGATGCCTTTTTTTGATTCCAGGCCATCAGAATGATCTGTTTGGCTTTAAAAATGGTACCTACACCCATAGTGATTGCTTTGGTCGGCACATTTTCTTTCCCGCCAAAATCACGCGACGCATCTCGTCTGGTCAAATCATCGAGTGTAACCAAACGTGTACCCGAATTTGGAGCAGAACCCGGTTCGTTAAAACCGATGTGGCCGGTACGCCCAATTCCTAAAATTTGTATATCTAAACCGCCGTAAGCTGTAATTTTCTTTTCGTACTCGGTACAGAAAGCAACAATTTCATCTTCTGCCAAAGTACCGTCTGGGATATGCACATTTTTCATATCGATATCCACGTGATCAAAAAGATTAGCTTTCATAAAAGCAACGTAGCTTTGTTCGGCGGTGGGCCTCATTGGATAGTATTCGTCCAAATTAAAAGTGACCACGTTTTTAAAACTAAGCCCTTCTTCCTTATGAAGCCTAATCAACTCCGTATAAACTTTAACTGGTGTAGCACCCGTTGCTAAGCCCAAGACAGTTTTCTCACCTCTAGCTTCCTTTTCAACAATAAGGTCAGCTATTTTTTTAGCTACACTTTCAGAAGCTATGTTATCGTTAACATAGACTGTGACCGGTAATTTCTCAAAACGTGTTTCCTCTAAAAGATTTAGTCTAAGGGTTGTCATATTCTATATTTAATAAAATTTATATCTGGGTTTAAGTCTTATACAAATATATAAAATTATTGTGTTCGTACACATTTTATATTTTATTACGTTTACTGGTATCATCTAACTGGCACTTGTATTTTGATTAGGCACAGAGACTTGATATTTAAATAAGAAGTTTTGCAAAGAATTAAAAGTCCGCATTAGGCAATTTCCATCTATTAAAATAGCATGACTATAATTGCCTCTTATTTGAGATGCTTCTCCGTCGGTCGGCGGATCAAAGTACGAGCTGTTTAAAAAAAAATGCAAAAATTTACGTTCCCACCAAATTAGTCTATCTCGCTTATTCCGAAATCAAAAAAAACAATAGTAAAATTTCACGCATAACCCTTTCTTTACTGCAAAAGTTAAGAGTCTTTAGTATTATTTTACTTTTTCACTAAAGCAAACCTATGTTAATTCAAAGTAATCTTTTGAATTTTTAAACCCATTCTCTGGTTATTTCGCTTTAGCCCTTGACAAACACAAAAACCATTCGTTAACATAAAGATGGGTGTCTTAACTGCCGTTAACACCCTTCCCAAGACTGTTTCACAATCGCTAATCTAAGTAGTTAACATTCTTTTAACAATAGCCTCATGTTTAATTAATCATAAGCTAACAAACACCTAACATTGCGCTAATACTTTTGCAGCAACCAAACAAAGTAAAAGTGAAATATTTTATATTAAAAACTTTCAAAATTAGCATGTTGCTAATGATGTTTTCAACCGCGATTTTCGCACAAACAGGAAAAATAACAGGAAAGGTTGTTGATAAAACAACTGGGGAAACACTAATAGGCTTAACCGTAGGAATCGACGGCAGTACAAAAGGCACATCTACCGATATTGAAGGCAGATTTGTGATCTCTAACTTAAACCCCGGAAAGTACAATTTAACATTTAGGTACATTGGTTACACGACTAAAAATATTTCGGGTATTGAGGTTAACGCCGGCGAGGCTACTAATTTAAATGTGGCTTTAGAAGAGGCAAATAAACAAGCTTTAAATGAAGTGGTAGTAACCGCTACTTACAGACAAGCATCTGTTGGAGCCCTATATGCGCAACAGAAAAATGCGGTGGCAATATCTGATGGTATATCCTCTGATGTTATTAAGAAATCTCCGGATAGAAATACTGGGGAAGTAATTAAAAGAGTAAGCGGAGCAAGTGTTCAAGATAATAAGTTTATTATTATTCGAGGATTAAGCGATAGATATAATAATGCGCTAATAAATAATACACCGCTTCCAAGTACAGAACCAGACAGAAAAACTTTTTCCTTTGACATAATTCCATCAAGTTTAATTGATAATGTTGTGATTAGTAAAACTGCTACAGCAGATATTCCGGGTGATTTTGCTGGGGGAGTAATCCAAATTAAAACAAAGGATTTTCCGACAACAAAGACGTTAGAATTTAGTTTAGGACTAGGATACAATTCTGTAAGTACATTTAAGGACTTTTACGGACGTTCTCCTGGCGTTAAAGGATATTCTTCTTTTGGTTCTTCTGATTACCATTTACCATCTTCGTTTCCTGAAACAAGAACAAGATATTTAAATAAATCTTTAAGTGAAAGAGTACAAATATCTAAGCAGTTTAATAACACATGGGGAATTAGCGACTTAGGGTCTGCCTTACCCAATCAAAATCTGAGCTTCGTATTTGGAAATACTTATAGTTTTAAAAATGAAGATAAGTTTGGTTTGATTCTTTCTGCCAACTATAGAAATTCCCAAAATATTTCTCCAGAGGTTAGAAATGATTATAATGAAGTGAGTAATGGGCAAACTACCCAGAGTTTATTTCAATACAATGACACCTATTATAATTTTAGCTCAAATTTGGGATTGTTAGCTAATTTATCTTATATAAAAGGTAAAAACAAATATGCGTTAAAGAATTTACTAAATAATACCTATGAGGATAATTATTTAAACAGAACAGGTTCAGTAACTGATTTGCAGCAGTACAGAAAAATAAGTCAACAAGAGATCATAGGTAGAAGGTTAATAAATTCTGTATTAGAAGGAGATCATTTAATCAATGAAAAAAAGCAATCTAAAATAAACTGGAATGTATCTTTTAGCAACTTTAATAGCGACCAACCTGATCTGAGACGATTGAGTTATTCAAAGGATTTAGCAGATGCAGATAATGACAATGTTCCTTTTCAAGCAGGTGTTCCTACTGTTGCTACACCTTCAACATCAGGAAGATTCTATAGCGATTTGAATGAGAATATTTACGGAGCCGCGTTAAATTACACCACTCATCTAACCATTGCAAAAAAGACACAGATATTTAAAGCTGGTTTATTAAAGCAATATAAATATAGAGACGTAGCAGCAAGAGTTTTAGGATATACTATCCATACGAATTCTTATAGTGACTCTCAACGATTATTGGCTTTACCTCAAGGAGAATTATTTAGTGCAGAAAACATAGAAGCTGATAGATTTTATATTGACGACATAACAAATCCGAATAATAGATATGACGGCTCAGCGGATCTGAATGCAGGATTCGCAATGTTGACTAGTAGTTTTTCTGATAAATTTAAAGCAACGTATGGATTAAGAGTAGAAAACTATATTGAAACCCTTAACAGCGCTGATAATAGCGGGAATGATTTGAAAGTAAATAATAACTATTTAGATGTTTTACCTTCGGTTAATTTAACATACTCATTAACCGAGAAAGCAAATTTAAGAGCAAGTTATTCAAACACAGTTGCAAGAGCACAGTTTAGAGAATTAGCACCTTTTACTTTTTATAATTTTGTTACTGAGTTAGTTAATATAGGTAATCCTGATTTAAAACGAACAAAAATTGCCAATTACGACTTAAGATACGAATATTATCCTGTTTCTGGTCAGATGTTTTCTGTGTCAACATTTTATAAATCTATGACCAATCCAATAGAGACTACAATTTTATCTGGCTCAACAGCGGCAAGTAAATCTTTATCTTATATAAACGCACCAAAATCAAATGTGTATGGTGCTGAGTTTGAGGTAAGGAGAAATCTAGGTGTATTTTCTGAATCTTCTGCACTATTGAAAAGTTTAACATTTACAGCAAATGCAGCTTATATTAAATCAGAAGTTGATTTTAGCGGTTCACCAAATATATCAACCATTGAGAATAAAAGAGAATTGCAAGGCCAGTCCCCTTATTTAGTTAATACAAGTTTACAATACGCATCTCCAAACTCCGGATGGCAAGGTTCTGTTTTATATAATAGAATTGGTAGAAGAATAAATGTTGTCGGTTTTGGCCACAAGGATGCTTCCAATAATTTTGTTGCTGATTATCCGAATATTTACGAAGCACCACGTAACGTTCTAGACTTTCAGGTAAGCAAATCATTCTCTAAACAAAAAGCTGAACTTAAATTAAATATTAGTAATGTGCTTGATAGTAAGGCAAAATTTTACCAAGATTTAGATTTAAATAAGAAATACGAAGCATCAAGTAATGATCAATTAATTAATTCAATCCAATATGGCAGATCGATTTCAATAACATTCGGCTATAAATTTTAATGATAACTTAACATAACAGTAAAGGCTAAGTAACACTTAGCCTTTACTTTTGAAAAAAAAATAAGAATATGAACTTTAAGAATCTAAAAAATTATTTGTTTGTTGCAGCTGCAGCATCTATAGTATTTACATCTTGTAAAAAAGACAATCCAAGTGATGAGGTTGTTGTAAAAGGAGAAACAGTATTGTCTGGTCAAATTACAGGCGTTAGAACTTTAAGTGCAGATACTGTTTACTTATTACGTAGTTATGTTAGAGTAATGGCTAATGGAACACTTAATATACCAGAAGGTACTATCATTAAAGGAGAAAAAGCAACAAAAGGAGCTTTAATTGTTGAAAGAGGAGGTAAAATTTATGCAAGGGGAACTTCTTCTAAACCAATTGTTTTCACTTCTGACCAAGCAGCAGACTCAAGGAATATTGGCGACTGGTCTGGAGTTATTATTTGTGGTAATGCAAAAGTTAATACCGCAAGTGGTACTGCTACTTATGAAGGCGGTGTCTTAGGAGCCGGTGTTGCTGATTATGGAGGTACTAACGATGCGGATAATTCTGGTATTTTTAAATATGTACGTATTGAGTTCGCTGGTATCGCAATTGAAAAAGACAAAGAAATCAATGGTTTAACTTTATGTGCCGTTGGTAGTGGAACTGAATTAAACCATATTCAAGTTTCTTACTCTGGAGATGATTCTTACGAGTGGTTTGGTGGTACTGTTAATGCAACTCATCTAATTGCATATAGAGGTACTGATGACGATTTTGATATGGATCAAGGATTTACTGGAAAAATGCAATACGGCGTTTCTATTAAAGACCCTAATGTTGCTGATTTAGTTGGTACATCTAGAAGTATTGAATTAGAAACAAAAGGAACACCTTCACCTGCTGATTTTGTATCTCGTCCTGTCCTATCGAACTTCACCTTTATTGGGCCTGGATCGAGCTCATTATCCGTTCATGGTGCTACTGTTCATTTTGGTTTAAACAGTAAAATGGTATTGGCTAATTCAATTATGTTAAATGCAAGAACTAATGCTGTTGAAATTAATAGTGAGGTTACTGCAGGATATATGGCCGCTGGAACTTCTCTTTTAACAAACAATATGGTGTTTGGTACAACAGCTAACTATGGATTATCTAGTGTAACTACAGCTTTTGCTGATGCAGCTGCTTTTGCTACTTTTGCAGGAACTAAAGGAAATTTCACGGTAAATAGTTTAGCTGCCGCTGGTATTACTTCTACCAATATTGACTCTCCTGTTCTTACCCTAGCTTCTTCTTCTGCAGCTAATGGTAAAGCGACATTTACAGGTGATTTAACTAATTCTTTCTTTAAATCTGAAACCTTTATTGGTGCTATGGGTACAACTGATTGGACTTCAGGTTGGGCTAACTGGTCTCCAAAAACAACTGTTTATTAAGACTTAAAAATTTAAATTATAAAAGGGATTCCAATTTTGGGATCCCTTTTTTTTCGAAGAAAATATTACATCCTGTATTTTTAAGTCAAGTTAAATTATAGGTTATACCATTTTAAAAGAGAAGCAATTTGATATTTCTTTTACGTATGATTTAAGTTGAACATTATAAAGTCTGAGAGAAGTTTCAACTTGTCCCTGCAAGTGCCATAATTTACGATACGGCGATCATGAACGACCTTCCTCTCCACTGAGACGTCCGGAAAGGAACTCGAATTTCTAGAAGGATTCTTAGAATTAAAGAAGAAATTTAATTGGTTTGTAGTGGCTTTACCAATCCCTTTGCAGCTGTAATCTCCATATTAATAGATCCCACAATCACTTCCGCCTGCGCTTTTACAGGAATTCTGTTTGCATCATCGCTAATCCAAAGGTACATTCTGCTGTCCTTCCTAAAAATGCGTCCTGGACGAATTGAAGGGCTAAATTTTAAGCACCTGATTTTACCTAGCTCAGTCTCAACAGTTTCTTTCCCGAAATACTCAATGGAAAGCGGTGTAACTTCATCGTCCAAAAAGTAATTAATAGTGATCTTATCCCCGACCCTAATACCGCTTAAATCGAGGTTTCTAGTAAAATAATAAGCACTTACCAAATCAAAAGTCTGTCTTACCGGAGATTTAAAAACACCTTTTTTAGCTACAATTTTCTTTTCTTCTTGATAAAATCTGGCTTTATCATTCCGGCGGTATTTGTTTTCTCTGATGTTTTCTGTATATAAATAAGGGCTATAATTATCAGTATCTATATAAGAATCGTAACGATTGCGAACCTTATAAAAGAAATCAAAAGAACCGGATGTGCTCCCCTGTACTACTAAATGGTAAGTGGAATTACCATTAAATTTAACGTCTGTTGGCAACACCTGCAATTTAGCCTGAGCGGCTGTAAGGAAGCCATATTTTAGTTTATAAGTTAAAGTTTCACCCGCTTTAAATGTGGATGTATCTAAATAATCTAAACCTTGGGAATAACCACTATTTAAGTAAAAAAACAATATAAATAGCACTATCGAAACTCTCTTCATATTTATACGGAATACAAAAGTTGCACCAATTAATCTTTTCGTTTAAAGATGGGTACGGTAGAACAAGGCTCGCCGTACATCACACTTTTTGCAATAGTACTTAATTTATTAGTGATCGCCATAAAAGCAGTGGTTGGCACAGCAATGTCTCCGCATCCTTTAATCACGATCCTCTGATCTTTAAATTTTTCTAGCGGAAATTTTTCCAAGGCTAACAGATATAATGATGTTTCTAAAACTTCCAAATCACCAAAAACAAAAAAATTGGCATAAGGGGCAAGTTTAGATGCGATAAGCATATAAGCCCAGGTGGGCACAATGGCGTCAGCCGAACATATAACAGCTACATTTTTACCTTTGTAAACCTCCCAGTTATTATTTTTAATAAATTCCCTAAAATCCTTTTCTCTAAGAATCAATCCTTGGAATAAATTGTCTTTAATATCATAAACTACCCGCTCGCCGGGCTGGTGCAAATCGGCAAGATCAAAAGAAATCAATCCGCTTAAGGCAACTTTGTTAACAATATTTTCTTGAATTTCCATATCCCATTAAACTAAAAAAGCCGGGAATTGTTATCAATCCCGGCTTTAAAATTAAGTATTATCTATTAATAAAAGTTAGCTCTGTAATCTTTTACTTTTGCTTTTTCACGCAGAACCTCAAAAACTGCAGCGTCAACCTGCTGACTAATAGTTTGTTCTAACTGTTGCTTGATTTTTAACACATTAGTTAAAGACGCTGGGTTTGTAAAACTTTTTACAATATATACATAAACACCGCGGTCGCCTTCAATCACTTTGGAAAGTTTATTTGGTTGCGAACCGAAAATACTACCAATAACTTTATTTTCTTGCGCAACACCCGGAATTACTGGATTAGCGAAAACAACGTTTTCTACCGGTGTAACCTGTGTGCCTGTTTTTTGCGCAACTTGTGCTAGTGAAGACGCACCATTAACAGCTTTCTCGAAATCAGCTTTTAACACTTTAGCCTGAACCGCTCTTTTAACATCTGGTTCTATCTGCTTTTTAACATCTTCTAAAGAAAGTGTGCCTTCGGGTTTCACAGCGGTTAATACGGCGACAACATATTTATCACCGATGTCAAAAATTTCGTTTGAAACATCGCCTTTTTCTGCTTTGTAAACCCAACGAACTAAGGTTCTTGCGTCCTCTAAACCTGGCAACGAAGATTGTAGCGGAGTAATATCTGCACCTACCAATTTATTTAAACCTTGTTTTTGTGCGCTTTCATCAAAAGATTTTAAATCAGTCACGTTACTTAAAAAGCTTTGTGCTTTTTGGTAAGCAGCTTGTTCTGTGGCAGAACTTGGCACTAAAGCCTTATCAACTACTGCAACCTTTACAACTTTAGACATGCCAACTTGCTTTTCGATGTTGATGACATGAACGCCATATTGCGTTTTTACGATCAAAGTTTGACCTGCAGAGCCATTAAAAACAGCATCTTCAAAAGCTGGAATCATAGAACCTCTGGCAAAAGTCCCTAAATCGCCACCTTTATCTTTAGAACCATCAGTACCGTATTGTGCTGCTAATTTCCCGAAATCTGCACCTCCTATAATCAGTTTCTTTAACGAATCTGCTTTTGCCATTGCTTTATCCATTCCACCTTCTGCAGCCGGATTTATCAAAATATGACGAGCTTTTACAGAGTCGGGGCTCATTCTCGAATCAATTAATTTAGCAACTTTATAACTTCCGTTAGAAAAATAAGGACCGTAAACAAATCCATTTCCTGCACTAAACATTACAGAATCCAATGCTGGCTCTAAAGTTCCTTTTTTCTGATAAACAACTGGCGCTTTTGTATCAGCATTAATGGCAACAAATAATGAATCATTTGTTGAAGCTCTTAAGCCTTCAGCTATTTTATCTATTTTGGCTTTGGCATCTAAACTATCTTGTTTTGATGGAGCAGCATCAAAAGCTACGTATTCAAAAGTTCTGGTTTCAGATGGATTTTTGAATTTGTATTTATTTTGCTCGTAATATTCTTTGTAATCTGCTTCGGTTATTTTAACCTGCGCTTCAGGAACGCTTGCATAATCTTTATACACATACTCAAAATTAACCAACTTGTTTTTGTTGATATAATCATCTTTAGCATCTAAAGAGTTTACGTAGATACCGTTTTTAACCAAGCTAATGTATTTTTCGTTGGTGCGTTGTTGGTGTACGCTTTCCTCTAAAGCAACCCACTGAGATTTTAGCTGACCAGATGGATCAGTATCTGCGCTTTTTCTTGAGCTAAGCGCATTTGCTCTATCAAACTGTCCGGTTTGCTGGTTTGTAAAAATCTGCTGAACCTGCGGAGAAGGATTGTCAAACAGTAAATCAAACAATTCTGATTCGCCAACGGCAATACCTAAATCCGAAGTCTGCTTTTTCAAAATAATCCCAGAAACCGTTTGGTTCCAAGTGTTTTCTACAACGTATGAAGTCATCTGAGCGTTTAAGCCGCCCATTTGCTGTTTAAACTGTTGAGAGTTTTGTTCAACCCTATCATTAAAATCTTTGTACGAGATTGACTCTCCTGCAACTTTACCAACCTCACTTTTAGAGTCGGTAATAAACCCTTGCCCACTTCTTATTGCATCACTTAGTAGAAACGCCACAATTGCCACACCGATAGCAACCACTATGATTACTCCTGCTCGGTTGCGCAAAAAACCCATTATACCCATATTGTAAACTATGCTTTATTTTAGAGGGCGCAAGATACAAATTTAACCAGTAAAGCATAAAATTTATTTTCTTTATATCTATCACCAAATAAGGCTATTATAATTTGTACAGAGTTTTATTCGATAAATTGTTTTAAAAAAAAGCATTATTATAACTTTGCTGCTTATGGTATCAATCTCATTAAAAAAAGGCAAAGAAAAAGCTGTCTTACAACGTCATCCGTGGATTTTTTCTGGTGCGTTACAAAATATTAAAGGAAAACCTGAAAACGGAGATTTAGTAACCGTTTATTCAGCCGGCAACCAGTTTTTAGCTTATGGCTACTATAATAATGAATCAAGAGTTGCCATAAGGGTATTAAGCTGGGAAGAAAATAATTTACCAAATGAAGATTGGTACCGCAAAAGATTACAAGTGGCAGTGCAAAACAGGGCACACTTATTAAACAGTGAAAATAATACATGCCGGTTAGTTTTTAGCGAATCTGATTATTTACCGGGATTAATTGTTGATAAATACGGCGATTATCTTTCGGTGCAGATTTTAACCTCGGGAATGGAGAAAATGAAATCTGTAATTTTAGATGAATTGCAAAAGTTAACGGGCGCAAAAGGCATTTTCGATAAAAGTGATACCAGTGCGAGAGCGCATGATGGTTTAGCGGAAGGAAACGGTTTGCTTGCCGGCACCTTGCCTCCGGATTTTGTTGAGGTAAAAGAAAACGGAATTAAATACCATATCAATATTATAGAAGGGCAAAAATCTGGTTTTTATTGCGACCAACGTTTTAATCGTCAGATGCTTGCAAATTATGTTAAAGGCAAAAAGGTTTTAGACTGTTTTAGCTATAGCGGAGGTTTTACGTTAAACGCTTTGGCAAACGGCGCTAAAGAAATTACCGCTGTTGACAGTTCTGCTTTGGCGATAGAAACGCTGAAAAAAAATATTAGCCTAAATAAATTTGATGCAATTAAACATGACGCGATACAAAACGATGTAAATAAGCAGTTACGGATTTTTAAAGAAACCGAAGAAACGTTTGATGTAGTAATTTTGGACCCACCGAAATATGCGCCATCAAGATCCGCTTTAGACCGGGCGGCTAGAGCCTATAAAGATTTAAACCGATTAGGAATGCAGGTTTTGAAAGAAGGTGGTTTACTAGCGACTTTCAGTTGTTCTGGAGCCGTAGATATTGATACTTTTAAACAAATTATTGCTTGGGCAGCTTTAGATGCAGGCAAAGAAGTGCAAATTATTTATCAGTTTACACAACCCGAAGATCACCCGGTGCGGATTTCTTTTCCCGAAGGAGAATATCTAAAAGGGTTGCTCTGCCGAGTTTATTAAACGAATATTAATCTCCAAATTTTAATTTCGCAAGCAGGCCCTGCATTTTGACACCTAACTGTTGGTGTGTCTTTTGAAAATCCGTTAATAGTTGCTTAACATCATTAGATTTTAAAGGCTTTTTTAAATAGCGAAGACCATTTGCTTCAAATGTTTGGCTATTTGTCTCGCTATCGGTTAAAAAAACAATTGTTGGCTGTTTTTTGATTTTTTCTAAAAACTTGAAAGCGGTCACATCATCCGACTTAACGGCCAAAAACAAAAGGTTTGGCTCCAAATCGTTTACCAAAACCAATCCATCCTTTGTATTCTTTGTTGCTCCCACAATCGCTACCGAATTGGTTTCGCTTAATTGCAAAGTAAGTTTTTCACTATCTTTTTCGTTGCTTTCTATTATTACGCAAGTTATCTTTTCCATTTATTTTAATGAATGAAGGACTGTTTTGAATGATACAATCCACTAATTAACTAACTAACCACTCCATCAAATCCGGGTGTTTAAATTGGTATCCTTTTGATATAATTTTCTCCGAGTCAACAATTTTAAAACTTGCTTTTTCAGCGATAAATTCAGCAGGTTTACCATTAAGATTTTTGCTTGCTAAACCATAAAAATCCATTTTCGGCGGATGAGATGGCGCTGCTCCATTATAAACCTCATTCCATAGACCATCATTAATCACTTTGCAAACAATCCCTATACAATCATCTAAATGTATAAGATTTATAGGCGCTAAACCATTAGCGATATTACTTTTTCCGGCAAAAAACCTTCCTGGATGACGGTTTAAATCAATTAGTCCCGCCATCCGTATAATTGTAGTTTCAACATTTGGCAATTCTGTAAAAATATGTTCGGCGTTAAGCATCCTCTTTGCTGAACCGCTTGTGGCAAAATCTTTACTTTCTTCAGTTTGTGCAGCATTGTTCTCGGCATATACAGAAGTAGAAGAAACAAAAATCACCTTTTTAATGTCTGAAACGACAATCTCTGATTTAAGATAATTCATTTTATCCAAGTAACTATCCACAGCACCTGTAGAACGCCCCGGCGGAATATTAATAATCAATAAATCAACATCTAAAAATTCCTGAATGTGCTCAATAGTATGTTCGGGCTCTAATTGCATATGAAAAGGAATAATGCCATTCTGTTCCAAGAGGTGCAACTTATCAACACTGGTTGTCGAGCCATTTACGGTATAACCATCTTCAAATAAAATTTTAGCTAAGGGCAAACCAAGCCATCCACATCCTGAAACCGCTATTTTTTTAATGGAATTATTTCTCATTGCAAAAACAAACATAAGGATTTTTATTTTTTGGCATTTTGTTTGTATCGTTGCTTAAACAATCACAAGAATAAAAAATTATGAAAGCTAATAATTTAAAAGTTACAGCATTGGGTTTAGTTGCGGTTTTAGGCGTGTCAACCCTTACTCCGGCATGTAAATCTTTAACGAACACACAAAAAGGAGCTGGTATTGGCGCTGCAGCAGGTGGTACTATCGGCGCCTTAATTGGTAAAAAAGCAGGTAACACTGCGGTTGGTGCAATTATTGGCGGCGCAATTGGCGGAACCGCTGGAGCTTTTATTGGTCGTAAAATGGACAGACAAGCTAAGGAAATTCAACAAAGTATTCCTGGCGCTGAGGTAATTCCTTACGAAGAAGGGATTATTGTAAAATTTGATTCTGGTATTTTATTCGGCGTTGACAAATCAGAACTACAAGCCAATGCAAAACAGAATATTGATAACCTTGCAGCTTCCTTAAACAAATATCCTGATACAGATATTATGGTAATTGGACATACAGATGCATCTGGAAGCGATAGTTATAACATGGCACTTTCGCAAAGAAGAGCCGCTTCTGTAAAAGATTATGCCGTTTCGCAAGGCGTAAGTAGTTCAAGATTAAAAACAGTAGGAAAAGGCGAAACAGAACCAATTGCATCAAATGACACCGCAGACGGAATGGCGTTAAACCGTAGAGTTGAGATTGTTATTGTTGCGAACGATAAAATGAAACAAGAGGCGAAAGCCGCAACAAACTAGTCTGCAAAATACAGACGATGTAAAAAAGGAAATCCATTAATTAACAGATTTCCTTTTTTTATCTTCTTTTGTTAGACTATTTGTAAAATACAAGTCATCATTATAAAACAAGAGCAAAAAAACTGTTTTATATTTGCCGATTTAACAATTAAACATCTACTTTTGTAATCTATTTTGTTAACTAAATATTATTGACATGTTTGAAAGACTGAATAAAATTGTAAAAGAAAGCGAACAAGCTTTCTTGGCCTATGGCCTTAATGAGAATGCTTTGAAAGATGCCATGCATGAAGCAACCGGGGTTATTGTTGATGTATTAAAATCTCAACTTGAACATGGTAAAGCAAAAGATTTAATGTCGTCTTTTACAGGAAAACAGTCAAACTATCAAGGTTTAACAAAAGCAATGATTAACAAATATTCTCACCGTTTAAACAGATACTTTAACCTTAGCATTGCCGATGCAAAGGATTTAAGCGAACAAGTAATTCCGGTGGTAATGAGCAAGTTTGTTAAACAAACTATGGAAAGCAAAAAAGAAGAAAACGGAATATTTACGTTAATGAACTGGTTGAGTGGAAATACGGTTAATTTTGAAAATTTCTTTTTAAAATTGAACGTGGTTCAGGTTGCTTAACTATATTTAAAATCGCGGAAAAAAAGGGATTAAGCGTTTAATCCCTTTTTTGTGCTTTAAAGTTTCACCAACCTATCTCCTACCAAAACTGGGATGCTTTTAACAATGTTTACATTCAAACAGAATTTAATATCTTCTTCAATTCCGAGTTTTTTCAAGCGTTCGCTATGGGATGTTTTAGCGGTATAGGCCTGTAAATTATCTTTGGCCAAAAGATATAAATCCTCTGCAGCGGTGCTACTGTCATCTAAAAAATAATCATCAAATTTTAATTGATGGACTACTGCCCCGGCAAACAAAGTGTCTTCTAAATTAAACTTGTTTTTCCAGCCAGCGCAAAGCAAAAGCACATCTTGCGTTTGTGATTTCAAATAATCGCAAACAGCGTTTAAATTTAAAAAAGAGCCAATGATTACTTGATAAGCCGTTTTTTTTGATTCATTGATGGCATGAGTACCGTTCGTAGTTGTTAAAACAACCGTTTTTCCGTTTACCTTTTCTGCGGTATATGAAAATGGGGAATTCCCGAAATCGAAACCATCAACTACTCTACCGTCACGTTCGGCGGCTAACAAACAACTATCGCCGTGACTTCTGCATTCTTCAACGGTTGCAACCGGAATAATTGCTTCGGCCCCGTTTTCAATGCCGTAACAAATAGAGCTGGTAGCTCTAAAAATATCAATAACTACAACAATAGAATTTGTTAAATCATAAAGCGGAAGTAAAGCCGGTGTTAGACAGACCTGTATATTTTTTTGCATAAAATCTTTGATGCTATTTATTTTTATAAAAAGGGAATTTCACCACGTTCGCCTTTACTTTATTATCTCTTATCTTAATAAAAATCTCCTGACCATCATTGGCAAAATCCGTTCTCACATAGGCCAAACCAATTGCTTTTTGTAAGGATGGCGATTGTGTTCCGGAAGTTACTTTGCCAATTACATTTGCATCAGCATCTACAACTTCATAATCATGGCGAGGAATTCCCCTTTCCACCATCTCAAAGCCTATCAATTTTTTGTTGACACCGTTTTCTTTTTGCTTTTTCAGGAAATCAGAGTTAGTGAAATCCTTAGTGAACTTTGTAACCCAACCTAAGCCAGCTTCAAACGGAGAAGTGGTGTCATCAATATCGTTTCCGTATAAACAGAAACCCATTTCTAAACGTAAAGTGTCGCGGGCAGCCAAACCTATCGGCTTAATATCGTAAGCTTCGCCAGCTTTAAAAATAGCATCCCAAATAGCATCGGCGTAAGCGTTATCAAAATAAATTTCGAAACCGCCCGCACCGGTATAACCAGTCGCCGAAATCAAAATATTATCAAAACCGGCGAACGTACCTTTTTTAAAGGTGTAATAATCCATTTCATCCAGTTTTATATCGGTCAAACCTTGCAATGCTTTAGCTGCATTTGGTCCCTGAACTGCCAATAAAGACGTACGATCTGAAATATTTTTCATCTCTACACCGTATGTATTAAAACCGCTGATCCAATCCCAGTCCTTTTCAATATTTGATGCATTTACCACCAACATATAGGTTTTATCGTCAATACGATAAACCAATAAGTCATCCACTATACCGCCGGTTTTATTAGGCAGATATGCATATTGAATTTTTCCGTCGAAAAGTTTCGAGGCATCGTTTGAAGTAACTTGCTGAATTAAATCAAGTGCTTTTTCGCCTTTTAAAATAAATTCGCCCATGTGGCTAACGTCAAAAACCCCTACGGAATTACGGACGGCTTCATGTTCAGCATTGATGCCAGCGTATTGAACTGGCATATTAAAGCCTGCGAAGGGGACCATTTTGGCGCCTAAAGAGATGTGTTTTGCTGTTAGAGCGGTGGTTTTCATCTTTCAGAAAAATAAAAATTCCAAATATTATTTGGAACGTGAAGTTTGAGTGGCGAAATTAATAAAATTAAACTTTCTCTTTAACAAGCTGTTCATATACTTTCATCAATTTTTCTCCATGCTTTTTCTGATTGTGGTTTTTTTCAACCAATTTTCTTGCGCTATCGCCTATCCGGCTGATCAAATTTTTATCGGTAAAACAACGCAGAATCTGTTTATAAAAGTGATCGCTGGAATCGGCAATCAAAATATCTCTGTCGTGATGGTAGGCAATTCCTTCGGCTGCAATTGATGTAGCAATAATACATTTGCCCAAAGCCATTGCTTCAATAATTTTAACACGCATACCACTTCCCGATAAAAGCGGAACAATTAACACATGTTGGCGGCCAATAAATTCTCTTGCGTTTTCTACCTGACCTTCACTAATAAAATGCTCATCCGCTAAAAATTCGTAGTTTTCCGGGATATTTTTACCGGCCAAATGGAAAGTTATCCCTGAGCCTAGTTGTACAATATTTGGCCAAACTTGCTCCAAAAACCAATCTAAGCCCTCAATGTTTGGTCGCCAATCCATAGAACCAATATATCCGATACTTTTGTTTGGCGATAGTTTATAAACGTTATCATAATTTTCCAGATTTAAGGCTACCGGGAAAGTGTGAACGTTTTTATGAAACCCAAGCGAGTTGAAAAAGTGCTCATCAACAAAGCTGATTGCCAAAATAGCATCAAACTTATCCAAAATATTATACTCGAAAGTTTGCAAACGTTTGCTTAACAAATGCAGATAAAGCTTCCTGATCAGAAAATTTTCTTTAATAGTTAGCCTTTTCCAAATCTGATGCTCTATATTATGCGCTCTGTAAACAAGCTTTGCTTTGGAGTTGGCTTTGATGATCGGCAAATAAGGCGTTACCTGTAAACCTTCAAACTGCACAATATCAAATGTTTCTTTATTTAAAAGATGGACAAGTCTGCTTGCACAGCCCGGATGATAAAAACGACTAATATTATATGATTTCCTCGAAAACAGATTGAAAAACGCGTTTTTAGCTTTTACCCGGTTATCTATTTTATATTGATGGAATTTTATTTTTTGGCAAACAGGATCGTCAATCTCATTGGTTTTAACATAATGTTTGGTAGTGTTTAAACTGAATAAGGTGACTTCGCAACCCAACTCTAACAGCGATTGAATTGTATTAAGAACCACAATAGCGTACCCGCCATTAGCAGGAAACGGAACTCTGTTGGTTAATAATAAAACACGCATGTTTGCAAAATACTAAAAAATGGAGAGCTGCGGATTGCTTACCTTAAAAGTTTTTCTGTGGTATGGACTAAACCCTATATCGAGTACCGCCTGTCGGTGGAAAGTAGTAGGATAACCTTTATTTTTTTTCCATTGATAAACAGGGAATTCGGCATCAATGGATTCCATAAAATCATCACGATAGGTTTTTGCTAAGATTGATGCTGCCGCAATCGAAAAATACTTACCATCGCCTTTGATAATACACTCGTGTTTGATATTTGGGTAGGGTTTAAACCGGTTGCCATCGATAATCAAAAATTCGGGCTTAAAATGCAGTTTTTCAACTGCCCGGTGCATCGCCAAAAAGGATGCATTTAAAATATTTATTCTGTCTATTTCTACGTGGTCAACTATTCCAACGGCAAAAGCGAGAGCCGTTTTCTCTATTTCCTCGCGTAACGCATATCGATCTTTTTCGTTGATCTGCTTTGAATCGTTTAAAAGCGGATGGCTAAAATCTCTAGGTAAAATTACCGCAGCTGCAAAAACTGGCCCGGCCAAGCAACCTCGTCCGGCTTCATCGCAACCTGCCTCTATAAATTTATCTTGGTAAAATGGTAAAAGCATCTTAGTTAATTGTTTTTAAAATGGATTGCCAAATTTGTTCAGCGCTACTGTCCCAATTGTATTGTTTTGCCAATGTTAAACCTAAATTAATTTTTTCCTGATTTTTCGCTTTTCCAGATGCTTGTTCGTACATTCTTTTTGATATTTCAGTAACGTTATTTGGATCAAAAAGGTGTGCGGCGCCTTTTGCAATTTCTTCCATTGCCGTATTTTTACTGGTAATTACCGGAATGCCACAACTAAAACCCTCGACAACAGGCAAACCAAATCCTTCAAAAAACGAGGGATAAATTAAAGCGGTTGCATTATTTAACAGCAAATTTAAATCATTATCGCTAACGTTTTTGTTAAATAAAACATCTCTTTTGAACTTCATAGTTTTTAGATATTTAACAACTGAAGATAGTTTCCACGATTTTCTTCCTACCAATAGCAGTTGATGCTGAAATTTTGAGTGCTCGGTTTTAAACGCGTCAAACGCTTTTAAAAGATTTAAAACATTTTTGCGAGGATGAATTGCACCAACATAAATAAAATAAGGAATTTTATCTTTCAGCATTTTATCAGTTTGCTTAAAAGCCGATGAAACTCCGTTATAAATTACATCAATTTTTTCTGGTTCGAGCTGATACGTTTTAACCAGGTCCGTCTTTGTAAATTGCGAAACGGCGATAATCCGAGTCGCTTTTTTTGCAAATTTAGGAAAGTAATATTTATAATAATATTGATGCAACCAATCCACGCCGTTTTTAAAATGTTCAAAAGCAATATCGTGAATTACAGCTAAGGTTTTAACTTTGGTATTCAGGGGCAAAAATCCATCCGGCGAAAGCAATAAATCCACTTTTTCCCGTTCTAAAACTTTTGGCAAAAGCAACTGAAACCAAATGTAATACAAAAAAGGGTGGCGGGCCTGGGGATAAATTACCAAACCTTTAACGTTAGGCGCAAAAATAAATTCGGGGTCAAACTTTCTATCAAAACAAAAAATAAATTCAACTTCGGGGTGGCTTAAAACCAGTCTCCGTAATGTTTCGAAGGTAAACCTGCCGATTCCTTCTAACTGATCTTTTATTAATAATCTGGCATTTACGGCTATTCGCAATGTTTTAGTGCTGATGATTTGCTAAGATAACCAATGCCAACACATATTAAAATTGCGGGTTTATTATTATTGGTTTATTTTGGCTTTGATAATGGACAACAACAAATTTGCTAGCCAGGTTACTTTCCTCATTTTAATTAACCTTTTGGCAAAGTTAATCTGGATTTTTTATATCGAACGTAAAGTACAACTTAACGTAGGTTTCGAAAATTTCGGTTTTTATTACAGCATTTTAAACTTTACGCTTATCCTCAGCGTCATTAATGATCCGGGGTTGAACAATTACCTCGTCCAATATTTAAGTAAAGAAAAATCAACAGAACAACATGTTTCTGCGCTGTTTTATTTAAAAATATTTTTAGCTGTACTGTATTTACTGCTCACTTTGTTTATTAGTTTTTTGTTAGGTTTCAACGATTATCAGTTACTTGGCTTACTAATTCTCTATCAGATTCTTTTTTCTTTTTTAAACTATTGCAGAGGATTTTTAAAGGGGCATCAGCTTTTAAAAACGGAAATATTGTTTTCAGTTTTTGATAAAATCATCCTTATCATCGCTTTCGTTCCTATTCTTTACTTTAAAAACAATTTCAGTTGGACAGTTAACATTTACGTCATCGGGCAAATTATCGGAGTTTTAATTACGCTAACTTTTTGTATTTACTATCTGTATAAAAAAAATATTGTGGTTCTTGCACCGAACCGAATTAGTTTTAATTTTTCCATTATCAAAAAAATATTGCCATTTGCATTTTTTGCATTTTTGGTATTGGCCTATAATAAAATCGACACGGTAATGCTGTCCCTAATGTTACCAAACGGAAATTTAGAAACCGGAACTTATGCGGCCGCGTATCGTTTTTTAGATGCAGGGACTATGCTTCCAATATTGTTTGCTACACTGTTTTATCCGGTAGTTTGTAAACTGATTACGGATAAAAGCCACTTAAATAAACTGATTGAAAACAGCCTTTCTGCGTTGTTATCGCTTTCGATAATTATTGCAATGACGAGCTGGTTTTTCCGCACCAACATAATGCAACTATTCTATACACAAAACTACAGTGAAAAGCTTTCTTTGATTTTTGGAGTGCTGATGTTTAGTCTCCCGCTGATAGTGATTTACTATATTTTCAGTACTTTTTTTACCGCAAACAACAATTTAAAATTGCTGAATTTAATTTCCGCCGGAGGCTTAGTTGTAAACATTGGCTTAAATATTTTACTGATTCCAATTTACCAATCATTAGGTGCTGCTGTAAGTTCTTTAGCGAGTTTTTCTATCATCGGATGCTCGTATATTGCAGTTTACTATATCAATTTCAAACGCTCATTTTCAACTGTTTTATGGCTTAAAATTTTAGCCTTTGTTATTTTATTAGTTGCCTTGGGCAATTTATTGAAACCTATGGCAATAAACTGGATGTTGGGATTAGTTATTTATATTGCTTTGGCAACAGTTTTAGCAGGTTTATTCGATTTTTTTAACATAAAAACCAGCAAAAGCATTATCGGTTTAAAGCATTAATCTTTTTTATTTAATGGATAATTATTTCTTTAAATTCACAGTTTTGATTCTTTATGGAAAATAAGCACCCCAGTTTTGATTTAGTTGACATCATAAAAGTTGGCCTAAAATATAAAACGCATATTTTTTTGATTACCCTTATCGGGATGATTGTTGGAATTGTTGTAGCGTTCGTAATCACTCCAAAATACGAGGCTTACACTATATTTTATGTTCCTGGAAACAACTCTATTTCAAAATCCTTGCTCGCCGAAAATAACCTCGAAAATTTTATGAGCTATGGCGATGAAGATCAAATTGATCAAGCTTTAGAAATGCTAAATTCTGATGCATTGAAAGATAACGTCATCAGCAAATTCAACCTCATAGATCATTACCAACTAGGTAACGATACAAGATATCCAAAAACAAAAGCCAGAAACAAATTAGAATCAAACACCGAATTTAAACGCACCGATAATTTAGCGATTAAGGTTGCCGTAAAAGATGAAGACGCCGTTTTAGCTACCGAAATGGCAAATTATATTTCTTCATGTTTGGATAGTATGCGTAGTAAAATCCGACAAGCCAGAGGTCAGCAGGCCTACGAACTTATAAAACAGCAGTACCAGAAAAAACAAACCGAGGTAGATTCGATTTTACAACAGTTAACACAAATAAGAGAGCAGGGAATTTTCGATTATGAATCACAGTCAAAAGTATTGAGCAAAGCCATGATTGATGCGCAAACCCAAGTTAAAGCCGAAGAAGCAAGGCTTAAGGTTTACCAGCAATATCAGACTAAACTTCCCGACTCTACGATAATAAGGGCAAAAGCTAGAGTTGAAGCTACTAAAGCAAGCTATCAATCCCTAAAACCCACAGTAGCCAACTTTGGCAAATTAAGTGGTAAATATTTAGAATTAGCAACCCGTTATGAACAGGAACAGGAATCTTTAACAAACCTACAGAAACGGTTTGAAGGCGCAGAATTAGACTATAAAGGCTCTATTTCGCAACGCTTCTTAATTCAGAAAGCAAGTGTTCCCGAAAAAAGCAAATACCCAAACAAAACACTTTTGATATTTCTGTTCGGGCTTTCGGCATTTATAGTTAGTTTCTTAGGTGTGTGTTATTTTGAATTTGTTGCACCTCGTTTTAGGGAATAATGTGGCGTTTGAATACCGACATTAAAAAACTTTATACTGCTAGTATCATCAGCATTTTATTAGGTGCTTTTTTAATTCTTGGTTTCCCAAAATATTATATCTTAACGCTTCCACTGTTCATTTTATTGATAGGACTTTTTTTGGTCTCTATTGAAAATGTTTATTATCTAGTGGCTTTTTGTACGCCAATCTCCATAAAATTAATGGTTGGTAGTTCTAGAATTAACATTCCGGATGAACCTTTGATGCTGGTTTTTTTACTCTTATTCTTGGTGAAGCTATTCAGAGATTTCGATTCCTTTCGTCCTATTCTAAAACATCCAATCACAGTTTTGATTCTAATAAATTTAGCTTGGCTATTTATAACATCGGTTACAAGTACCCTACCTATTGTTTCGTTTAAGTTTCTGTTAGCCCGAATTTGGACAGTTGTTTTTGGCTTTTTTTGGGGATCGCTGATTTTCAAACAAACTAAAAACATAAAATCGTTCTTTACTGCTTTTGGATTAGGATTGTGTTTGGTGATTATTTACACAACTATTAATCACGCTGCAACAGGTTTTTCGCAAGAAAGAAGTATGCTGGTTATGCACCCTTTAATGGACGACCACACCGTATACAGCGCAGTTTGTAGCATTATTTTTATTTATGTTTTGGTCCTGCTTACGTTTAAAAACGGAGGGATGACTTACCCAAGCAAAGCGTTGGCTTTTCTATTTGCATGTTTTTGTGCGGTTGGCATAGCGCTTTCCTATTCACGGGCAGCCGTTTTAAGTTTAATATTTGCTTTCGGATTTTATCTTTTGCTGAAACTGAAAATCCAGTTTAAAACTTTATTGATAGCTCTTTTTGTAACCTTAGCTTTGGCAATCACTTTTGCCGATCAGATTTACCAAAACGTAAAATATAACAAAGCCGTATCGGGCAAAAATTTAGCAACTGATATCCGTTCTATTTCAAACGTAAGAACGGACGAATCTAACGTAGAACGTATAAATAGGTGGGAATCTGGTTATAGAATGTTTTTAGAAAAGCCCTTTTTTGGCTATGGCCCGGGCACTTATATGTTCGAATATTCGCCATATCAACGAGCGCATGAAATGACCAGCATTAGCACTACCCACGGAACCATGGGTGCAATGCATAGCGAATATTTTGGACCTTTAGTAGAATGCGGTGTGATTGGATTATTAATAATTGTAGCACTTTTTTTAACTTATATTTCTACGCTGATGCGGATTTATTATAATCCCTCATCAAGAGAAATCAAAATGCTATCGCTTGCTATCTTATTGGCCATGTCGAGCTATTTCTTCCATGGGCTACTCAATAACTTTTTAGACCAAGATAAAATTGCAGTAATTTTTTGGGCGATAATGGGGATGGCCGTAGGAATGGATTTTTACAACAGAAGTTACCGCGAACATATTAATTAGTCACAAATTAATCGGCTTTTTTTGTGGTTTTAAAACGAGGTTTAAAACCTACAGGTTTGGTTACCTCAGGTTGTTCTTCAGCTGAATTTTCTGATTTTACTTCTTCTAGCTTTTCTTCGTTTTCAGTTTTTGGAATAGAAGCTGTTACTCCAGCTTTGAAGCGAGGTTTAAACCCCGATGGTTTTGAAACCGTAGATTTGTCTTCTGTGGAAATTTCTTTTTCTATGTCTTCGGACTTTTCATCTCCTTCGCTTTTCGGCGCAGAAGCTGTTAGGCCAGCTTTAAAACGTGGTTTAAATCCAGCAGGTTTCGTTTTTAAAGGTTGTCCTTCTTCTTGGCTCTCTGGTTTTTCCTCTTTTAATTTTTCTTCTTGGGCTTTTGGAGTTGAAGCA
This sequence comes from Pelobium sp., assembly GCA_035496935.1. Lineage (GTDB taxonomy): Bacteria > Bacteroidota > Bacteroidia > Sphingobacteriales > Sphingobacteriaceae > Pseudopedobacter. Next base: position 95,445 of record DATJED010000026.1, read on the forward strand.
ACTACACCACCTTTGAAGCGAGGTTTAAATCCTGTCGGCTTTGGTAGCTGAACTTCCGAAATTTCGGATTTTTGAGAATCTGATTCAGTGGATTTAGTACCCGAAATTACCGGAGATTTAAAACGAGGTTTAAATCCCGGAGATTTAGCTATTATTGTTTGTTCATCTCCTACCGATTGTTCTACGGTATCCTTTTTGGCTATTGTCTCAGTTATAGGTTTAAAAACGTCTTTTAGTTTCTGTTCCTTTTCCTCAGATAAAGGAAAAGCAATTCGAAGATTGTTGAACCAATACTTTTTAGTATGGTCAAAACTTTTTTCGCTCATCTGTTCATAATGAGAAACAAACTCGGCGAAAACATCGGGCTTACCTTTTTTAAAAAGGTCTAAATCAATTTTCTTTTTCAAAAAGAATTCTTCGAATGTCATATCAAAATCTCCACATTCAAATTCTTCCAGATCAATTTTGTTCCATCAGCACTCAACTCCCATTTAGATTTTTCTTCGTCAGAAGCATTCAATAAAGTTTGATACCACAAAAGGGGAATAGCAGTTTCTTTTCCATCAGAATCTAGCACCAAACTGTCATCATTAAAAACAACTTTTAATTCTTGATCTCTTCTACGATTACTAACTATTCCCATTCTTTCTATTTTTGAAAAACCAATTTACCAACCTTCTGCTCTTTATTCTTTACCTTTCTTAAAGTTATTCTTCCATGTTATGATAAACGGCCTGCACATCTTCATCTTCCTCTAATTTATCCAACAGTTTTGTAACGTCTGCAACCTGTTCTTCAGTTACCTCTTTATGGGTTAACGGAATACGTTCTAACTTGGCCTGTTTTACCTCAATGCCCTTTTCTTCCAAAGCTTTCTGCATATTGCCAAAATCTTCAAAACCAGCATGAATTACGGCAACATCTTCTCCTTCCTCGTTTGTCTCAACAAAAATTTCTTCTAAACCTGCGTCTATTAAATCCAGTTCCAATTCCTCTAAATCCAATTCGCCAGGTTCAAACCTAAAAGTAGAAACTCGTTTAAAGATAAAATCTAGCGAACCTGTTTTCCCTAAAGAACCATTAGTTTTTGTAAAATAACTTCTTACGTTAGCAACCGTCCTATTGGTATTATCCGTAGCTGTTTCAACTAAAATTGCAACACCGTGTGGCGCATAACCTTCATAAACAAACTCTTCGTAACCCGCAGTATCTTTATCTGATGCTCTTTTTATAGCTGCATCAACGCGATCCTTAGGCATATTTACCGCCTTTGCGTTTTGTATAGCCGTTCTTAATTTCGAGTTCGTTTCTGGATGCGGGCCAGCCTCTTTTACAGCAATAGCGATATCTTTTCCTATACGCGTAAACTGAACCGCCATTTTAGTCCAACGCTTAAATTTTCTTTCTTTACGGAATTCAAATGCTCTTCCCATTATTTTATAGTTTCATTATTGATTAAAGATAAATCTATTTAAGTTTTTATAGACCAAATTTAATTTCAATCAACAACTTTTTTAAATTGATAAATCTTTCCAAAGATAATTTTTCCAAACCAATTCCAATCGTGCTGAATCAGTCTTTTTAAAATTTTCCAATCGGAAATCCAGATATATAAATATTAGTAAGAACTATCCAACTCCGATAGGATATAGGGACATAGCTGTTCTGATGCTAGAATAACAGGAAACTCTATACAAGGAGTTGCCTGACGCCGGGACAGGGGAAGACAGGCTGTGGGGCTATTGGAATATTTAACGATGCCATCTCCATCTGAGGGGGGCACCGCCCCCTGCCTCCCGGCAGAACAAAAACCTCCCGGGCAAAAAAAAGCCCCCCGTCCTTTCGGCGGGGGGCTGTGGCCTCATGCCCCTCCCGGGGTACAACAAGGACCGGCACCGACC
>DATJED010000027.1:0-55242 GCA_035496935.1 Pelobium sp.
CAAACGCATCCGCAGAATCGTTCAATGCAAAGATAAAAGCTTTCAGGTCTCAGTTCAGAGGTGTAAGAAATGTCAAGTTCTTTCTTTTTAGACTAGCTAAAATATATGCTTAATTTACTCCCCAACTTTTACGCTTGATCCCCTAATCTGATATGATATTTTTTATCTAATAACTGATAAAATTTTGCAGCAAAAATTCCTTTTTGCAGTGGTTTTACAAGTGGTTTTAAACGCAAAAGTGCCAATGCGTTAAGCATTGACACTTTTTGTTATTTCCGGTGATCGCATCAGGATTCGAACCTGAGACCTACTGCTTAGAAGGCAGTTGCTCTATCCAGCTGAGCTATGCGACCTATCAAACTGCGACAAGAAAATCTGCGTACAGATTAAATGAAAGCGGTTTTTATTTTAAATGTGCACCCACCTGGGCTCGAACCAGGGACCAAAAGATTATGAGTCTTCTACTCTAACCAACTGAGCTATAGGTGCCCAAATCATCGCTGATTTGCGGATGCAATGTTAGCGTTTTTTTCCAAATAATACAAAAAAAATGCGCTCTGTTTTTTCCATCACAGGTTTCTCTCGAATAATCTCTAATTGCAACAAGCTAACCCGTTCATTATCAAAATATCGGCTTAAATTGGGCGGGTTTGGTGTTTCCTACAATTTCGTAAACCTTTTCTATGATATCATCCAAACTCGGTTTGCTAAAGTAATCGCCATCAGAGCCATAAGGCGTACGATGCGATTGAGCAGTTAATGTTTCTGGTTTTGCATCCAAATAAAAATAACCATTTTGGCGCTCTAAAATATCCCTTAATATAAATGCACTTGCTCCTCCAGGCACATCCTCATCGATAATCAATAGCTTGTTTGTTTTTTCTAACGATTTTTGGCAACCCATAGCCAAGTCAAACGGCATTAGCGTTTGTGCGTCTATGATTTCAACCTCAACACCAAAATTTTCAAGTTCTTGGGCGGCCTCTGAAATTAATTTCAGCGTTGAGCCATAAGAAACGATTGTTATGTCTTTCCCGGTCCTTAACACCTCAACGGTTCCCAACGGTACAGTAAACTCACCCGGATTTTCGGGCATTTTCTCTTTTAACCGATAGGCATTTAAGCATTCTATCACTAGCGCAGGCTCGTCGCCCTGCAAAAGTGTATTGTACATACCGGCTGCCTGTGTCATATTCCGAGGCAGACACAAATGAACGCCTTTTAAAGAATTTAGGAGCATTCCGACAGGTGAACCTGAATGCCAGATTCCTTCTAAACGATGACCTCTCGTTCTGATAATCATGGGGGCTATTTGTCCTGCTTTTGTACGATAGCTTAAACTTGCTAAATCATCTGTAAGGACGTTTAAGGCAAAAACCACGTAATCTACGTACTGAACTTCTGCAATTGGCCTAAAACCTCGTAAAGCCAAACCTATTCCTTGCCCTATAATGGTCATTTCCCGGATTCCGGTATCAGCAATCCGGAGCTCTCCGTATTTTGCCTGCAAACCGGCAAAACCTTGATTTACATCGCCGATATTTCCTAAATCTTCCCCAAAAGCTACTAAAAGCGGGTTTTTAGCAAAATTAGCATCAAAGCAAGCATTAAGCAATTCTCTGCCGTCCACCATTTTTCGGTCATCGCCATAAATTGGGGCAGACGGTTGAACGTTTAATGGAGATTTAGCTGTTTCTGAAAAAAGCTTGGTATTATACCGTTCCCTGTTCTCTGCCAACTCCTTTGCGTACCAATTTAAAAGCTCGCTTCTTTTTTGAGACGGTACATCGCGACTTAAACGCAGTGTTTTACGAACTGCAGAAATTACCTCTTTACGTAAAGGGTCAATCTCAGATTTTAGAATCAACGATACTTTCTTTACCGCTTCCACGTCTTCCGCCACAGCGTCAATTAAAGCTAAGGCCTGTTGTTTCTCTCCTTTTATTACAGTTGTTATATCTTTCCAAGCTTCACGTAAAGTTTGTTTTACAAACTTCTTTCCTTCTTCTTCTAATTGCAGTATCTCTTCTTCATTTAAAATAGCCGAAGAAAGTAGCCATTCACGCATTTTAACCAAGCAATCATATTCTTTTTCCCAAGCTAAACGTTCCTGAGATTTATACCTTTCATGAGAGCCAGAACTTGAATGCCCTAAAGGTTGTGTAAGTTCTGTTATGTGGATTAAAACGGGAACATGTTCTTCTCGACAAACTTTTATGGCTTGCTCATAGGTTTCGCATAAAGCGACATAATCCCAACCTTTTACTTTAAAAATCTCGAAACCGGGTTTTCCTTCCTCCCGTTGAAAACCCTTTAAAACTTCTGATATATCTTCTTTTGTTGTTTGATATTTTGCAGGTACAGAGATGCCATAATTATCATCCCAAATGGAAATTGCCATCGGAATCTGTAAAACTCCTGCTGCATTTATCGCTTCAAAAAATACGCCTTCGGATGTTGAAGCATTGCCAATTGTCCCAAAGGCTACTTCATTTCCGTTTACAGAGAAATTGGAAAATTCTTTTAAATCGGGATTTTGTCGATATAATTTAGAGGCATAAGCTAAACCAACTAATCTTGCCATTTGGCCCGCAGTTGGAGAAATATCAGAAGATGAATTTTTCATCTTTACCAGATTTTTCCATGTGCCGTCCTCATTTAAGGATCGGGTGGCGAAATGAGCATTCATCTGCCGGCCTACGGATGCTGGCTCCTTTTCAATATCGGGATTAGCGTAAAGTTGTGCATACATTTCTTTGATGGTGCACATCCCGGTAGCAAACATAAATGTCTGATCTCTGTAATATCCTGCTCGCCAATCCCCATTTTTAAAAACCTTAGCCATGGCCAGTTGAGCCACTTCTTTTCCGTCTCCAAAAATCCCAAATTTAGCTTTCCCTGTTAAAACCTCTCGCCTTCCTAAAATACTCGCTTGCCGGCTTTTAAACGCTATATCGTAATCATTAACGACCATTTTCTTGAAATCATCAAACGTTAAGTTTGATGTTTCGTAAGCGTTTTCGGGTCTATAGCTAGTATCTATCATGTTAAATTAAAAGGCTCAAAATTCAAAAATAGCAAAATAATTTTTGGTCTGAAACTATGTGGCATGTTTAAAAAAATTTGATTCGATAGGCGAATTGGCTATATTTGACTAAACAAACAATAAAATATGAAACCATCATGCCTTTTAGCCAAGTGCAAGACCATGATTGCTTCATCACTTTTATAAAATAAAATAAAACAGATGAAAAAGATTTTGTTATTATGTTCAGTAATTATTGGTTTCGTTGCTTTTACAGCGATGCAAGACAAAAAAGCTGAATTTAAATTCAACGAAGAAACTCACGACTTTGGCAAAGTGCCACAAGGCAAACCGATTTCTTTTGTATTTAAATACACCAACGTAGGCGATGAGCCTTTAATTATTACTGCAGTAGAATCTACCTGCGGTTGCACTGTACCAAGTGTAGAGCCTAAACAAGGTACGCCAGTTTTAAAAGGCCAGTCTGGTTCAATAACTTTAACTTATAATGCTGCAGTTGCTGCACCATTTAACAAGTTTGTAAAGATTACTTCTAACTCAAAAACTCCTTTGAAAATGCTTTATATTAAAGGTGAGGTAGAAGCTGCAAAACAATAACAACAAAAAACTACTTAAAAAGCCATTTCAATGCTATGAAATGGCTTTTTTTATGTCGAATTAACAACGTAATTGATAGTGCTAAAAGGTATAAAAAACATCATATTTGACTATGGCAACGTAATTTTTGCTATTGATTTTAAACGTACACAAAAGGCTTTTGAGGATTTAGGGGTAAAAAATGTTGAGGCTTTTTTTGCGCACAAAGGCCATCACGCCATTTTTGACCAGTTTGAGACTGGGCAGATTACAGCTACTGAATTTAGAAACGGCATCAGAGATTTGGTACACAACCCAAATTTAAACGACCAACAAATTGATGATGCTTGGAACTCTTTACTAGTTGGTGTAATGGACGGAAATCACGAGTTACTGCTTAAATTAAAAGATAAATTCCGCACCTTTTTATTGAGCAACATTAATGAAATCCACCTGAGTTTTATTACCGATTATCTGCAAAAAAACTTTGGTTTAAGCGGAAACGAAGGTTTCTTCGAGAAAATATACTATTCGCATATGGTTGGGAAACGCAAACCTAACGCAGCCATTTTTGAGCAAGTACTTTCAGAAAACGGTTTAAAACCCGAAGAAACTTTATTTATTGACGATAGTCCGCAACACTTAAAACCTGCTGCAGAATTAGGTATTAACACCTATTTATTGACTTACCCAGACAGTATCTTAAAGCTTTTTAAAGACGAATTGTAAATTGGAACAATCCCTAAAATGGCAAATTCGAGAGAGAGAAACGCACAATTAATTAAAGCGGAGGCGGAACGCCTTGGTTTTGCATTTTGTGGGATTGCAAAGGCCGATTTTTTAGAAGACGAAGCGCCAAAATTAGAAAGCTGGCTAAAAAACAGCTTTAACGGCAAAATGGATTATATGAACAACCATTTTGACAAACGTTTGGACCCGCGACTGCTGGTTGATGATGCAAAAAGCGTGATATCTGTAAGTCTTAACTACTACAGCGAAGCCAAGCAGGAAGATTCCTCTGCTCCCAAAATCTCGAAATACGCCTATGGTACAGATTACCATTTTGTGTTTAAGGATAAGCTAAAGTTGTTAATGCAATTTATAACTGCCGAAATTGGCGAGGTAAACGGTAGAGCATTTGTAGATTCGGCTCCCGTATTGGATAAAGCTTGGGCACAAAAAGCAGGTTTGGGTTGGCGAGGAAAACACACTAATTTAATTTCCAAAAAAATGGGTTCGTTCTTTTTTTTGGGAGAGCTAATTGTTGATTTAGATTTACAGGAAGACCAGCCTTTTAGCGCCGACCATTGCGGGCTTTGTACCCGATGTATTGATGCTTGCCCTACCGAAGCCATTGTTGGACCGTACTTGGTTGATGGCAGCAAATGCATTTCGTATTTAACCATCGAATTAAAAGAACAGCTTCCACAGGAGTTTAACGGTAAAATGGATAATTGGATGTTCGGTTGCGATGTTTGTCAAGATGTTTGCCCTTGGAACCGATTTGCAGTGCCAAACCAAGAACCCGCATTTCAACCCCATCCGGATTTACTTCACCTTAAAAAACAGGATTGGGAAGATATTACCACAGAAGTTTTCCAGAAAGTATTTAAGAAATCGCCGGTTAAACGAACAAAATTTGAAGGCTTGAAAAGAAATATTGATTTTTTGAAGAGCCGAGATTAGACATAAGATTAAAGATACAAGATCCAAGACTGACTTGCCATCGCCTCTGTAAAGCCTAATGCTTAGTTAGGTAAAAGATTAAAGACACAAGAATAAAGACTTACTTGCCTCCACACTCTTCAAAGCCTAATGAACCAGTGAACTTACTAAATTCTACAACCTACAATGCCTAACAAAATAACCAACTAAAAACTAAATCAATACTGCTCTCCCTCATTCGGGAAATCACCACTTTTTACATCTTTAATATAAGATTGAACTGCTCCGTTAATTTGACTGTATAAATCTAAATATTGGCGTAAAAACCTCGGACTAAAACCTTTAGTCAAACCGATCATATCGTTAACTACCAAAACCTGCCCGTCGCAATACTGTCCTGCGCCGATACCGATGGTTGGAATCATTACGCTTTTTGTTACTTCTTGCGCTAATTTTGCAGGTATTTTTTCCAGGACAATAGAAAAACAGCCTGCTTCCTGAATGCGTAGCATATCTTTTTTCAGCTTCTCGGCTTCAGCTTCTTCTTTTGCCCTAACGGTATAAGTGCCAAATTTGTAAATCGACTGCGGTGTTAAACCTAAATGCCCCATTACTGGGATTCCGGCCGCTACAATTCGTTCAATAGATTCCGCAACTTCACCGCCACCTTCCAATTTAACGCCATGCGCACCAGATTCTTTCATGATTCGGATAGCCGAATTTAACGCTTCCTTAGAATTCCCCTGATAAGAGCCGAAAGGCAAATCAACCACCACTAAGGCTCTTTTGGTTGCCCTAATTACAGAAGAAGCATGATAAATCATTTGATCCAATGTGATAGGTAATGTTGTTTCATGCCCAGCCATCACCATCGATGCAGAATCTCCGACCAAAATAACGTCAATGCCACCTTCATCAAGTACAGTAGCCATTGAATAATCATAAGCCGTTAGCATTGCAATCTTTTCGTCCCTGTTCTTCATTTCCTGCAAACTATGGGTAGTAATTCTTTTTAGCTCCTTATGTACTGACATAATTTTGATTTTCCGCGTTATTAATAATAACAAAGTTAAAAAAATGATTGTGCTTAAATTTTAAAAAATCAGAAAACATATTAAATATTTCAGCAAAAAATCATAAATTTGCACCCCGAGATGAACAATAAGAGTTTCTTATTTCCTACACTTACATCCACGGAAACAAATTCCTTATTTTCATATTTTTTCTACGCATCCAACACAAAAAAACATTTCTTAAAATGAGCGCATACTACACCAAATTACCGGCGGTACTTCTTTTAGCAGACGGAACCGTTTACCACGGCAAAGCAGCCGGAAAAATTGGAACGACTACAGGCGAAATCTGTTTCAACACCGGAATGACGGGCTATCAAGAGGTTTTCACTGACCCATCCTACTTCGGGCAAATAATGGTGACCACCAATACGCACATTGGAAACTATGGTATCAGCGGAGAAGAAACCGAGTCTGGGGATATTAAAATTGCCGGGTTGGTTTGTAAAAACTTTAACATTCCCTTTAGCAGAAAGCAGGCCGACCAATCTATCCAGGATTATTTTCAGGATGAGAATTTGGTAGGTATTTCTGATGTTGATACACGCGAACTGGTAAGGCATATTAGAGATAAAGGCGCCATGAACGCGATTATTTCATCTGAGATTTTAGATATTGACGAACTAAAGGCTAAGTTGGCAGAAGTGCCATCAATGGATGGTCTGGAACTTTCGTCAAAAGTGAGTACAAAAGAGCCTTATTTTGTTGGCGATGAAACTTCGAAAGTGAAGGTTGCTGTTTTAGATTTGGGGGTAAAGAAAAACATTTTAAGAAATTTCTCTGAAAGAGGAGTTTACGCTAAAGTTTTTCCGGCAAAAACTACGTTTGAAGAAATGGAAAAATGGGCTCCCAACGGATATTTCATTTCTAACGGTCCTGGCGATCCGGCCGCAATGCCTTACGCCTTAGATACAGTGAAAGAAGTTTTAAAATCTGAAAAGCCGATGTTCGGGATTTGCTTGGGGCATCAATTACTGGCTTTAGCAAACGGAATTGGGACTATTAAAATGTTCAACGGTCACCGCGGTTTAAATCATCCGGTAAAAAATATAATTAAGGATCATTGCGAAGTAACTTCCCAAAATCATGGTTTTGGTGTGGTTGCTGATGACGTAAAAAACTCTGACAAGGTAGAAATTACACACATCAACCTAAATGATAAATCTATTGAAGGCATTAGGGTAAAAGGCAAAAATGCTTTTTCGGTTCAATACCACCCAGAATCTTCTCCGGGTCCACATGATTCAAGATATTTATTTGATGATTTTATAGCAATGCTGTAAAAAATCCAAAAGCCCGATCCTGAAAAGATCGGGCTTTTTTGATACATTAGATTATTGAAAATCCCATCTAAAACGGAATTCATTAGCATGTTATCATGAAATTTTACCTAACTATATTGTTGTGCCTTTGCCTGACATTTTGCTTTGGACAAAAAATAACATTTAACGCTGTTGGCTTTGAGTTAAAGCCCGAAGACAGTGCGAAAATCCACAGAATGGCCTCATACGAGGCCAAAATTTTCAATGGATTGTACAACAATCTGATTAATGACAGCTTAAATATCACTCTAAATTTATACAGTAGCCGGAAAGTATTTAAAACATTAGTTGCGCAAAACGGGATAAAAGGTTTTACAGAATCTGGATTTTATTTGCCGGCAAGTGATCAATCTTTTGTGTATTACGAAGGCATCGGGAATTTAAACACTGTATTGCATGAACTTAGTCACGCTTTTTTAAAAAATAATTCAAAATACTACCCCAAATGGCTTAACGAAGGTTTGGCCGAATTTTTAGAAACCCTAGAAGAAAAGACGTTTAACATTCAAATTGTTAGCCAGTGGGGCAGGCTGGAGCAAATGAAAAATTTCCAGAGAGAGAAAAAACTAAATTTGCAAGCGTTTTTAAATGACTATACAGGCTGGCGAGATAAAAAGAAATTGGATTATATGTACACAGTTTCTTATTCCCTTATTTACTACCTGTACAAAAAAGACCCCCAACTAATTTCGAAAATGACACAGCTTTACAGAAAAGGTTATGGCCACGAATACATTTTTAAACTGCTTGGAGGAATGGACAATTTACAAAACGGGTTTAATATCTATTTTAGATAACGCCAACAATCTAAATAACAAACACCCTCAAACTCCTTGGCCCATGTGCGCCCAAAACCAAGCTTTGCTCAATATCGGCGGTTTTAGACGGACCTGCGATAAACGCTCCGTAACCATATTTTTTATCTGCTATTCTTTCGTAAGCCTGATGCATTGTTGGTACAATATTTTCTTTTTTGAGTATGAAAGCTAAATGCTGAGGAATAAACGGCAACAGCCTTTCCCGGTAAAGTTCATCGTTAACCCAGCAGGCACCGTTTTCTGCCACTGCAAAATGTGTAGGCAAAACCATCAGTTCAACATTGGCAAGTTCGTGGTTATCCAAACCGTTGTATTGGTCTGCAAATGAGTTTAACTCGGCTACAGCAGAAACCACTCTTTTTCCCTCCAGTTCAAAATCTACTTTTAACTGATCAATAATCTGTTGATGATCCTGAACCTGATAAACCTTGGCGCCAATCAGTTCAACGGTGTAGATGAAATTAGCCAGATTTTCTTCGTTGGTATTTTGGTTCTGATAAAATAAATCAAGATTGGGCAATTCCCTTAAATCCGGCTGGTTTTCTTTTACAGCCTCCAGTATCCGCTCTCTGCTAGTCATTGTTTTTTCTGTTTTTATTGTACCATTCCCCGAAAGATGATTTTGGAACTTCGGGCATGTCTCTGTGCAGATACCAGGCGTTCAGCTTATTGTTCACCATAAAGGGCGCATATTTAAGTGTTGCCCTTGCCGTTTTTCCGGCGATCCTGTACAAACTTGGCGATGCCAGGGTTTTCGCCATCACCTGCATGGCAACTGCTTTTTTGGGATCCACGTAGCCTTCTTTAACAATCACCTGTCTCCATTTATACAATTGCTCGTGGATGTCAATCTTTACCGGACAAACATTGCTACAGGAACCGCAGAGTGTTGAGGCAAACGGCAGGTCGCCATGATCTTTCATATCCAGATTAGGCGCCAAAATAGACCCGATTGGCCCTGCAATAACATTATGGTAGCTATGCCCGCCACTTCTGCGGTAAACCGGGCAGGTGTTAAAACAGGCCGCACAGCGGATACATTTCAGCGAGTTCCTGAAATCGGGTCTTCCAAGTTGACGGATCCTGCCATTATCTACCAAAATAATATGCAGTTCTTTGCCTTCTGCCGGTTTTGCAAAATGGCTGGAGTAAGTGGTGATCGGCTGGCCTGTTGCGCTCCGCGTAAGCAAACGTAAAAATATGCCGAGGTGCTTTCGCTGGGGTATAATTTTTTCGATGCCCATACTGGCGATGTGGATGTCGGCCAAATGGGCGCCCATATCGGCATTTCCTTCGTTCGTACAAACTACGAATTCGCCGGTCTCTGCAATGGCAAAGTTTACTCCTGTGAGCGCTGCTCTTCTGGTCAAGAAAGTATTTCTTAGGCTTTGACGGGCAGCTTCGGTCAATAGTTGCGGGTCGGCATTTCCTTTTGGCGTTCCCATGTGTTCATAGAACAGTTCGCCAATTTCTTCTTTCTTTTTATGGATGCAGGGCAACACGATATGGCTGGGATGTTCTTTCGCCAGCTGTACAATCCTTTCTCCAAGGTCAGAATCTATGACTTCGACGCCGTTTTCTGCTAAAAAATCGTTCAGATGGCATTCTTCGGTCAGCATGGACTTGCTTTTTACCATCTGTTTAACCTGGTGCTTTTTCAGCAGATCCAGTACGATATCATTATGCTCCTTTGCATCTTTTGCCCAATGAATAACTATTCCGTTGGCTGTCGCATTTTTTTCAAACTCCTGCAAATAGTGGTGAAGATTTGAGAGCGTATGGTTTTTTATCTGCGAACCGGCTTCGCGTAAGTCTTCCCATTCGGGGATGTTATGCGAGGCCCGGTCCCTTTTTTGGCGGATGAACCAAAGCGTTTCGTCATGCCAGTCGACGCGTTTTTCATCTTCGTTAAATACCTTGGCTCTTTCTGCGTGGTCTGCTACTTTCATTGTATGCCTCCGTTCAATATTTCTGCGATATGGATCACTTTGACCGCACTTTTATCCCGATGTAGCAGTCCTTCCATGTGCATCAGACATGACATATCCACGCCCGTAATGTATTCCGCACCGTGTAGAATATGGTCTGCTACTCTGTCTTTTCCCATCTTTACAGAAACTGCTTCTTCTGCAACGCAGAAAGTTCCACCGAAACCGCAACATTCGTCAACCCGGCCCAGATCAATCAGTTCAATATCACTGACCATGTTCAATAAATGGACAGGTTTTGAAAAGGGCGGAGCATTCAGCTCGCTCATCTGCGCAAGCTTTAAACCACGCAACCCGTGACAGCTTTGGTGGATGCCTACTTTGTGCGGAAAGCTAGTTTTTATATTATCAACTTTTAAAACATCGGTCAAAAAAGTTACAAGTTCATAGGTTGTGGCTCTTATTTTTGCTGCTTCTTCCGGAAAACGGTCATCATGTAAATGATCTTTTACATGCAGAACGCAACTGCCCGAAGGCGCTACAATATAATCGAAACCTTTAAAATTATCTACAAAATTACGGTCACAGCCACCAGTTAAGTGTGCAAAACCCGAGTTTGCCATCGGCTGTCCGCAACAAGTCTGATTTTTGGGATAGGTGACATCGCAACCGTACTTTTCCAATAGCTGTAAAGTAGCAATTGCTGCGTTCGGGTAAAACTGGTCTACATAACAGGGGATAAATAGGGCAACTTTCATTTTTTAACTTTTTACTGGCGACACGAACAGTTTTAAAGCGATCATATCGGTTGGCAACGGCTTGGTGTTCCAATGTTTGTGGATGGCTACGGCTGCGCCCATTGAAGTTGCCTGTGCCATTGATGCCGCGTAAACTTCGGTATTTGGAAATACCATCGCCAATAAATTCATGAATATTTGGTTTTTGGAAAAACCACCGTCTACAAATATCCTTTTTACTGCGGTATTTTTTAGCACTAGCTGGGTAGATTTGTACTGTTTAAAAACGAGCGTAAAAATCAGGTAATGGTAAGCATCTTCATCGTCTTTAAAATCCGTCAATTCCTTATTGGCGAAGTTTAAATCACCTTCAATTAGTGTGTCAAAATAATCAGTCAAACTACCTTCATGCAAATATTGATTAATAATTGGAAGCGATAATTTGGTGGATTTGTATTTCCCTACGGTAGTGCCAAAATGTGCGGCAATGCGCTTTACTTCCTGCTCATGCTCAAACCCGGCAAACAAACGGGATGCTTTAATCGGCTTCGCTTGGTAAGACAAATAGCAAAGACAATCTTTATCCAGCTCGGCTTTTGTTAAAGGCTGGTTATTAAACGGATTTAAACTGATGCACCACGTACCGGTAGAAAGCAGAATAAAAGGCTCCTTAAAACTTTCGATATACGGAATTAAAGCTGCCGAACTATCGTGTAAACCCACACCAGTTAGGTAATTTTCGCTGGGGAACGTGGATTGCATTACTTCATTTCCGGGAAAAATTGGCGCTAATTTATCTGCTAAACCCTCGCTGTAAACCCATTGGTGATAATCCTGCTTTTCAAAATCCCAGAAATTGGTATGGCAACCAATACTGGTGATATCGCTGTGCATTTCTCCCGTAATAATCGAGCTCATGTACTGTGGCAAATGCAAGGCATATTTTATTTTTTCAAACAGTTCGGGCTTTTGGTGTTTAATGCGGTAAAACTGCATCCCAGAATTCAAACTTCCTAAAACCGGCGAAGCTGTACTTACCGCAACCTTTTCCTCTCCTCCGTAAGTATCGTAAAATTGCTCCTTTAATGTTTCAGGATATTCTTTTAGGTAATTGTAAAGCGGCGCTAAGGGTTTTCCGTTTTCATCCACGTAAACCAAACTTGCGCCATAAGTTGAAAAATTAATGGCTTTAATCTCAAACTGTTTATTTCTTAAAACTTCATGCAGAGAATCAAAAACAGAAAGCCGCAAACTTTCCAGATTTTCGCAAGTATCGCCATCCTCGTCTTTGGTTTCTATAAACCTAGCCGAACGCTCAAAAACTATTTTATAATCCTCATCAAATAAAAACAGCTTCTTATTGGTTTTTCCAATATCAAATATGGCTATAACAGGAATTTTCATTTTTCGTTTGGATGTGAGATTTGCGTATTGGGTATTGAGATGATTGACATCATGGCAAAATAAAAAAATGGACTATTGGGCGTTTTAACACGCTATCCGCTTATACGCACACAAAGCATTAGGCGCTTAGCCGGTATCCGCTTCTATCGTTAACGCAAAAAGAAATGAAATATGAAACCGAAGCGCTCCTACAAGTTCTCAAATCTCACATCTCATTTCTCAAATCTCCTCTACAGTCCGGTCGCCTTAGTTTCGGAGCCTCTTTCTTGAATTAAAGTCTCCCTAACTTTTGCCGACCTGAATAATTTTACCGGATCCAATGCACCACCGTTCTGTAATCTTGCTTCTGCAATTAAAGGACGAACATCTGTGCGATAAGCTTGTTGCAAAATCTCTTGTGCTAAACTTACATCATTTTTTTGTTGTGCTTCTTTTAACGCTTTTCTATCCACCAATAAAGCTTGCGCATAAGCCATCATAATTGCTTCTACCGATTGTAGTAAATCTTCCAAAGGATCTTTTACGTTGTGCGAAGCATCAATCATCCAGGCTAAACCAGATGCGTGGTTCATTTTGGCATGATCCATCCCATCTACCAATTCGTTAAAAATTAAGAACAGTTGATAAGGTTTGATTGCTCCGGTTGTTAAATCATCATCACCATATTTTGAATCGTTAAAGTGGAAACCACCTAACTTGCCTTCCATCAATAATAAAGAAACAATTTGTTCGATATTGGCGTTCGGCAAATGATGACCTAAATCAACCAAAGTATAAGCTTTTGGACCTAATTTGGTGGCGTATAATAAAGACTGGCCCCAATCTGCAACGGTTGTTGAGTAGAAGTTTGGCTCGTTAGATTTGTACTCTACAAACATTTTCCAGTCTTCTGGCAATGCAGCGTAGATTTCTTTTAAGCTGGCTAAAGTATTTTCAAAAGCTTCTCTAAAATTCAATTGCCCTGGAAAACTAGATCCATCTGCCAACCAAACAGTTAAAGACTTTGAACCTAAAGCTTCGCCATGTTTAATTACTTCAATGTTGTGAGCTATTGCTTGGTCTCTTACGTTTTTATCAACGTTTTGTAATGAGCCAAACTTGTAGCTGTATTTTTGACCAGGCTGATCCTGGAAAGTGTTTGAGTTCATGGCATCAAACTTTAAGTTTAATGATTTTGCCAGACTCATGATTTTTTCAGCATCTTCAGGAATATCCCAAGGAATGTGTAACGATATGGCACCGCTAGATTGGTTCAACTGGTGCAGCAAACCAATATCTTCCATTTTTTCTTCCAAATTACTTGGTTCTCCGCCACCGTTAAAACGTCCGAAACGCGTTCCGCCAGTACCTAAAGCCCAGCTTGGTATTGCTATCTGAAAATCTTTTAGCTTTTGAATATGTGAATTAGCGCCCTCGTTTTCTTCTAAAAAGTTGGCTAATTTCCTTTGATGTTTAGCAACTAAACCTTCGTTATGTTGTTCAATCAGTTTTTTATCTAATCTCATAATTGGTAATTAAGAAGTTGTCTAAAATTTCTACTTTTTTGTCAGGCTGAGCGGAGTCACGCCTCTGAGTGCTATTCAACACATATTTCGACTCCGCTCAATGTGACAGTCGGTGTTTTTTAAACATCCTCGTGAATTTTATAATTTTCTCACAATAATCCCTCTCCTTCGAAGAGGTTAGGTAAGGCTTTTACCTTGCAAAAGCCATCGCCACTCCGCCATCAACATTTAACATATTGCCTGTTGATTTTGACAATAAACCGCCGGTGAAAGCAAAACAAGCGTTTGCGATATCGGCCGGAAGGATAATTTTGTTCAACAATGTTCTTTTTGCATAGTAGGCAGGAAGTTCTGCCACAGTAATTCCGTAAGCTTTCGCTCTGCCTTCTGCCCATCCGCCAGCCCAAATATTACTATCGCTGATAACCGCATCTGGATTAACCACGTTTACCCTAATTCCAGCAGCACCTAATTCGGCAGCGTTTAACCTGCTTAAATGTAATTGTGCGGCTTTTGCACTTCCGTAACCTGCGTTATTTGGTCCGCTAACTAAAGCGTTTTTACTTACAATGTTAATGATATCGCCACCAATATCCTGTTTTTTCATTACAGTAGTGGCAGCTTGGGTTACTAAAAACTGACCTTTTACCAAAACATCGTATAATAAATCCCAATCTTTTTGGGTGTGGTCTTCAATGGTTTTAGAAATTGACAAACCGGCGTTGTTTACAATGATATCCACGCCACCAAAACTTAAAGCAGCAGTTTTCATGGCCACTTCTATTTGAGGTTGGTTGGTAACATCTAATACTGCGGTTGCGTAAGCATCCTTACCGAAATCTTTTTTAAACTCCTCTCCTGCCTCGGCTAAACGCTCCTCATTCATGTCGTTTAAAATTACACAAGCACCTTCTTCCACAAATTTACGAGCAATAGCTTTTCCAATTCCACCAGCGCTACCCGTAATCATTGCAACTCTGCCCGATAGAGCTTTCGGTTTTGGCATACGTTGTAATTTCGCTTCTTCTAACAACCAATATTCGATGTTAAAAGCTTCTTGGCGAGGTAATGAGGTGTATTCAGAAATTGCTTCTGCACCTTTCATTACATTAATTGCATTGGTGTAAAATTCCGCAGCAACACGGGCAGTTTGTTTATCTTTTGAGAAAGAAAACATCCCAACGCCCGGATAAATGATAATTACCGGATTTGCATCGCGGATTGCCGGACTGTTATCATGTTTGCAGGTATTGTAATAATCTGCGTACATTTTACGGTAGGCCTCAAAAGCCGGAGCTAGTTTTGCTTTGATGGCATCTACGTCGCTTAGGTTTTCATCTTTGGCTAAATCCAAAACCAAAGGACTAATTTTGGTTCTTAAAAAGTGATCCGGGCAACTGGTTCCCATTGGTGCCAATCTATCCAAATCGTTAGAATTGATGAACTCTAAAACTCTGTCATCATCGGTAAAATGACCGACCATAGAACGCTCGCTGGAGCAAAAACCTCTTAATATTGGTGCTAAATCAGCAGCTTTACTTAAACGATCTGCTTTAGTTAAACTCTGGATTTTTTGTCCGCCAAAAACCGGACCTTTTTTACCGTAATTTTCCTCGAGATATTCGGCGCACTTCTCAATAACTTCTAAAGTATTGATGTAACTTTCGTAAGCGGTATTGCCCCACGTGAATAATCCGTGAGACCCTAACATAATTCCTCTAATGCCCGGATTGTTATCCAAACATTCTTTCAGTTGCAAGCCTAAATCAAAACCCGGTTTTTGCCAAGGTACCCACCCAATAGTTCCACCGAATAACTCTTGAGTTATTTTTTCTCCGTCTTTTGCTGCCGCGATAGCGATAGCTGCATCTGGATGAAGGTGATCTATATGTTTGAAAGGCAAAAAGCCATGCAAAGGTGTGTCAATTGAAGGCGCTTTTGACGCTAAATCATAGATGCAGTGGTTAAATAATTCCACCATTTCATCCTCATGCTCAATGCCTCTATATACATTTTTTAAAGACCTTAATCTATCAACATATAAAGCTGCCAAACCGCTTTTCTTTAAGGTGCCAATATCTCCGCCCGATCCTTTGATCCACATCACCTCTGTTTCCTGACCGGTTAAAGGATCTTTTGCAATTGCCTTGCATGAAGTATTTCCGCCTCCGTAATTTGTTAATCTTAAATCAGCACCTAATAAATTTGAGCGGTATATCAACAACGCTACTTCATCTCCCGCAAGTTTGGCAGCCTCGGCCTCATCCCACAAATAACTTACATGCTTAAAAGAAATTGATTTACTTGACATTTTTTAATATAATTATTTACTATTTAATTGAGTTTCCGTATCCTACGATGAGGATTGATATTAATATAACGATGATTCCGATAATTACTGTTCCTAAGGTTTTTGTTCGAACGCCTTTCCATTCTTTTAGGATCAACCCCCAAAGGTTGGCAACTAAAATGATAAAGGCCATGTGCAAAATCCATGAACTTGCACCGTTACCCAACCGGCTTTCGCCCATTCCGTAAAAGAAAAATTGGAGGAACCAAGTTGTTCCTGCCAGGGCAGAGAATATGTAATTTTTAGTTAACGGCGTTTTTTTGTTGGTATAATCTCCAAAACTTTTGTTGCGGGCATTTAAAATCATACACCAAATAAAGTTGGTTAACAAACCGCCCCACATAATTACAATGTAGGTTACATTGTTTTGGTATAAGAACTCTCCTTGCCCTGGGTTAGCTGCTTTCCAAGCTTCGTTTGCAACATTAGCCATGTCCTTTCCGGCATCAATACCGAAAGCAAAACAGGCGCTTAAAACACCCGAGACAATGGCTACAAATAAACCTAGCCCAATTTTAAATTCGGTGTTGGATGCGTCTTTTTCGGCATGACCTAAATCTTTATCCTTCATGCTACCTGCAACCCCACAGATTACAATTCCCACTATGCAGACGAAAAGTCCCAATAAAACCAGCTGTCCCCACGGAGAGCCAGCAATCATGCTGATAGAGTCTTTTCCGATTGCGGGATAGTACTCGTAAAATACAGATGGGATTAAAGCTCCGAAAACCGAACATAAACCCAAAATAATGGAACTTCCTAATGCTACGCCCAAATACCTAACACCTAAACCATATGTTAAACCGCCTATTCCCCAAAGAGCGCCAAACAAAAAAGTATAAAAAAGTACAGAGCTTGAAGCTTCCGTAATAATATCTGTAAAACCTGGAATCGTTAAATAAGCAGCCAATGGCGGTACAATCAGCCATGAGAAAAGTCCACCCACTATCCAATAGCTCTCCCAAGACCATCCCTTTACTTTTTTGTATGGAATATAGAAACTACCCGAAGCGGCGCCTCCAAAAAAATGATAAATAACCCCTAATAATGCTTGCATAAATGTTTAACTGTTTAAGTTTATTTTCGGTAAGGCTAAAATAAAAGGTGAAATCTATAAAACTGTTATGGTCTGTCATGGAAAGGCAGCATATTGGATAAAAACACCCACGCTAACCTTCTACACTACAGAAATTCTTATGCTCCGCCCTCTCAAAATGCTATTAACAGCAACTAGATAAAAACTAACACAATAGTTATAAAACTAAAAAAATAGTTGTATAACTAAATATTTAGTTATACCTTTAATTTACTATTGTAAATAACAAGATAATGGAAGTAAAAGAATTAACAAAAGCAGAGGAACAATTGATGCAAGTTTTATGGGATTTAAAAAAAGCCTTTGTAAAAGAGGTGATTGACGAACTACCCGAACCCAAACCTGCCTATAATACAGTAAGTACCGTGATTAGGATTTTGGAAAGCAAAGGTTTTGTTAGCCATACCACATTTGGAAAAAGTCACCAGTATTACCCTATCATCAGTAAAGAAGCGTATAAAAACTTTGCTACGGAAAAACTATTAAACGGCTATTTTGAAAACTCAGTAGAAAGTATGTTTTCCTTTTTTGTAAAAAAAGAGAAAATAGATTTGGCCGAAGCAGATGAAATTATGAAAATGATTGAAAAAATGAAGCAATCATGATTTTGCCAAAACCCGCAGAGGATGGATTGTTCAAATCATGATTGCTTCACCACAATTAAAAACAAAATAAACAGATGAAAAACAAGTAATATGAAATGGTGTAGCTATTTAATCCAAGCAAACCTTTATCTGGTATTATTTTATGCCTTTTATTGGTTGGTGCTAAGAAAAGAGACTTTCTTTAACTTAAACAGGTATTATCTTTTGTTCGTGGCATTAGCATCTGGATTAATTCCGCTGATGAAGACGAATTGGTTTAACGAGACTGCAAAACCTGTACAACAGCGTTTTATCCAGGCTACGGTAATGGTTATGGATGGTTATGCTTCTCCTGTTGAAGAGACATGGACTTTAGGAGACATTTTAACACTAGTTTACTTTGGTGTTATTTTGTTAATGAGCATTCGGCTAATTTATAAGCTCATAAAATTGAACCGGATTTTAAAAGATAAAGACCAACCAGAGGCTTTCTCCTTTTTCAGAAAAATTAGGATCAATAAAAATTTACCGGAGCAAACAACTATTGAAAAACATGAACTAACACATGCTAAACAGCTTCATTCTGCAGATGTACTTTTATTTGAAGTGCTATCCATTATCAACTGGTTTAACCCGGTAATTTACTGCTATAAAAACTCCATTAAACACATCCACGAGTTTATTGCAGATGAAGCGGTGCTAAAAAAAGAAACAGACAAAAGCTCATACGCCATTTTATTATTGAGCAAAACATTTGGAATTAACCCCAACACCTTAACTAACAATTTTTTCAACCAATCCTTATTAAAACGAAGAATAGAAATGATGAACAAAACTAAATCCCGAAAAACAGCCATCATTAAGTATGGCCTGTCTGCACCGCTATTTTTATTGGCAATGGTGCTTTCCTCTGCTAAAATTAGCGAGAGTAAAACGATCAATAACCTCTCTGAAAAAGTGCAGCCGGAAAAACAATTGAGTGAAATATTAGTGCCCGCAGTAGTCAGTAATTTTATAGCGCCTAAAAGCCCAATTATTAGCAATAAAAGACCGAATCAAATTAAAAACCTGGTTGGCAATACTCAGGTTCCTTCTCCTACAGAAACAAGATCAATGAAAACTGATTCGGTTGTAAAACCAGACTCAAACCCAACAGCTATTTATGAAGTTTCCGTAATCGGATACCGTTCAAATAATGACACTACAACCAATAATAAAGTATTTACCAATGTAGAAGTATTACCATCTTTTCCTGGTGGTATCCAAGCATTTAGGAAGTTCTTAGCTGAGAATCTGAGATATCCAAAAGTAGCACATGACGCAAATATACAAGGAAGAGTATTTTGTCAATTTGTAGTGGAAAAAGATGGAAGCCTAAGTAATATTAAAGTTGTGAGAGGAATTGGCGGTGGGTGTGACGAGGAAGCTGTAAGAGTTTTGGCTATTTCACCGAAATGGAATCCGGGTATGCAAAATGGTAGAATAGTTAGGGTAAGCTATACGATACCCATTTTTTTTCAATTGAAAGAAGAAAAAGTAGAGCGTAGTTTCTCATCAGTCGAGATAAAAAACAACAATCAAGAACCGTTTAAGATAGTTGAAGGCGAAACAGGCAAAACAACAGTCTCCAATAGTTTTGGAATAAAATACTACAATGGCACAGATGAAGAACTTCCACTTCTCTATCTTGATGGCAAGAAAATATCCAATACTGAGTTAAAAAGTATGGACAAAGAAATTATAGAGAGTATAAACGTTCTTAAAGGGGAGTCAGCTACAAAAAAATATGGTGATAAAGGAAAGTTAGGCGTTATTGAAATTACCACTAAAAAGAAATAATCATAAACAGAAGAAAACTTACGAAGTTTCTGAAACTTCGTAAGTTTGATCTAAACCTTTTCTTAACAAATGACAAGAAAGAACTATCCTTATATAAGCTCTATCTTATGAAAACAATGACTGTTAGTGAATTTAAAACCCGCTTCTCTGACGTAATAAAAGAGGTCAAAGCTGGAAAAAAAATCGTTGTAACTTCTGGAAAGAAAAAAGAGGTTGTGGGTTATTTTGTTTCAGAAATTCCAGAGAAACAAGAAAAAAGAAAACTGGGAATTTTAGAGGGAAAAGCTACAGCAACATTCTCTGATGATTTTAAAATGACTGAAGAAGAATTATTGGGCTTATAGCCGTCAACCAACAGAACCCTTAAAACTCATTCTATAAATTAATGGCACAAAAATCGACATGAAAGTGAGTGTTTATAATTAATCGCCCATAAAACCATGTCAGACAATTCCTCTCCTAACAAACTCAAAAACATTGAAACTGTTTCTAAACTTCTGGACAGCCAGTTTAAAATTGGTGGCTTTCGTTTTGGTTTAGATCCAATCCTGAATTTTATTCCCTTTGCTGGTGACGGTGCTTCGGCATTGATTTCTGTGATGCTGGTTTATACCATGGCAAAACACGGCGCAAGCAACAAACTAATTGTTAGGATGCTTTTTAACGTATTTATAGATTTCGTTTTGGGAGCAATCCCAGTTTTAGGCTGGGTTTTCGATTTTTATTTTAAAGCCAACGATAAAAACGTTCAGCTTTTAAAAGAACATTATACCGAAGGAAAACATACCGGCGGTGCAAAAGGAATTATTATTGGAAGTTTAATTTTGTTTCTGTTGATTATTGGATTACTAATTTGGGCGATCTGGGCTATTACCGCTTATTTGGCTCATCTGATATTTTAACAACCTCAAACAAACAAAAATGCCCCTGAAAAATCCAGAGGCATTAAAATCATCGGCGAAAGCCTAAATTTAAGCAGGTTGTTTATCTTTATAATAACCTTTTTCTAGCTTCTCTCTTACCTCACTAAATGCATCCAATGTTCTTTGAACATCTTCTAAACTGTGCATTGCGGTAGGAATCAATCTTAGCATAATTAATCCTTTAGGGATTACCGGGTAAATCACAATAGAACAGAAAATGCTGAAGTTTTCTCTTAAATCCATGGTAATTGCAGTTGCCTCATTCAGTTCTCCTTTTAAGAAAACCGGCGTTACTACCGAGTTGGTTACACCAATATCAAAACCTTTTTCTTTCAATCCGTTTTGTAAAGCGGTTGCCACTTCCCAAAGTTTTGCTTTAAGCTCTGGCTTAGTTTGCAACAATTCCAATCTTTTTTTTAAACCCATTACCATTGGCATAGGCAAAGATTTTGCAAAAGTTTGCGAACGCATATTGTAACGCAGGTAATTGGTAATCTCTTCTGTTGACGCGATAAATGCACCAATGCCAGCCATAGATTTTGCAAAAGTACCAAAGTAAACGTCGATGTCTTTCATTACATCTTGCTCTTCATGCGTACCTGCACCGCTTTTACCCATTGTTCCAAAACCATGAGCATCATCAATTAAAATACGGAATTTGTATTTTTCTTTAAGTGCAACAATTTCTTTTAGTTTACCTTGCGCACCCGACATTCCAAAAACACCTTCGGTAATTACCAAAATACCGCCACCGCTTTGCTCTGTTAATTTGGTAGCTCTTTCCAATTGCTTTTCAAGGCTATCCATATCGTTATGCAGATATACATAGCGTTTGCCCATATGCAAGCGTACGCCATCGATAATACAAGCATGAGATTCGGCATCGTAAACAATTACGTCGTTTCTATCTACCAAAGCATCAATGGCAGATAAAATGCCTTGATAGCCATAGTTCAGTAAAAAAGAATCCTCATAACCCGTAAAATCAGCTAATGCTTTTTCCAATTCTTCGTGATGAACGGTGTTGCCCGACATCATTCTGGCGCCCATTGGGTAAGCCATCCCGAAATCCTGTGCTCCTTTTGCATCAGCTTCTCTAACTTCCGGATGATTTGCCAAACCTAAATAGTTGTTTAAGCTCCACACCAAATGTTTTTTACCTCTGAAATTCATGTGAGGTGCAATTTCTCCCTCCAATTTAGGAAAAGAGAAATACCCATGTGACCATTTTTGGTGTTGTCCCAATGGCCCCATGTTCTTTGCTATCTTATCAAAAATATCCAAAATGTTATGTTGTTTTAATTGTATGCGTGTATAAAAACGTTGCGAATTTACAATTTTTACTAAGGATTAACAACGTTTGAATTGCTTGTTTGACTTAAATCAAACAAGAAAGCCATTCTGTTGGGAATGGCTTTCTTGTTTTTTAAATTTCCTTAATCTACATTATCATGCAGAAAAGAGTTATTAGGACGTATTTCTGTTTGTCCGTCCTCGTTACTTAATGTAAAACGAGACACTTGAGATTCTGATGAATGAGGGACTTCTGTTAATGGCATTTGCCTTCTTCTGTAAGCCGGAACGTCCTCCAATTCTTGCAAACCTGATGTTGAACGCAATTTCATGCTCAAATCTTTCAAGCGCAAGATACGCTCTTTAGATTTACGCAATTGCTCTTCCATGGTTTGATCGGTTTTATTATCATCCGCAGAAGCAATAACTTCCGGTGCTTCTTCTTTCGAAGGATTAAGATCTTCCTCTTCTTCCAAACCAACAGGTGCAAAAACTTCAGGTTCCGAAAACTTTAAATTAAAGCCGTGGTTATCTTGTTCTTCAACATCTTCTTCCTTTTCTTCCTCAAACAATTGGTGTTTTACCACTTTTTCTTGAGGCTCGATAACCGGTTTTGCCGGAGCTGACTTAAACATGTCAGCAAACAAATCTGCTTGTGGTGTAACAGCTTTTTCCTCTGTTTTTAAAACCGGTGTATTATCAAATTCTTCTGCTTGCTCGGCAACAGGCTCTGCTTTTTTAGAAAACTCGTTGATTGGTTTAATCAACGGCGTATCTGATGTTAAATATTGTTTTTTTGGAGCGCTTTGTTTGGTCTGCTCTCTTTCCTCTAGAGTTTGGAAACCGGTAGCAATAATCGTTACCGAGATATTGTCGCCCAGTTCAGGATCGCTACAGTTACCCCAAATTAAATCGGCAGATAAACCGGCTTGTTCCTGAATAAAATCGGTAATAATACTTACTTCATCCATGGTTACTTCCTTATCGCCGGAGCTGATATTCAACAGGATATATCTTGCGCCTTCAATCTCGTTGTCTTTTAATAATGGAGAAGCTAAAGCGCCTTCAACTGCTCTTAAAGCTCTGTCATCGCCTTCGGCAGAGTAACTTCCCATAATGGCAACACCACTTTCTTTCATTACGGTACGCACATCTTTAAAATCGACGTTTATATAACCAGGAACAGTGATGATTTCTGCAATTCCCTTGGCGGCGGTGGTTAAAATATCATCGGCCTGACCAAAAGCTGAACCTAAAGTGAGGTTCCCGAAAATTTCTCTTAATCTGTCGTTTGAAATTACCAAATAAGAATCGACGTATTTTTTTAATTCCTCCAAACCTTCTTCGGCCTGCATTCTTCTGCGCTTGCCTTCAAATGAAAATGGAGTGGTGATAATTGCAACTGTAAGGATATCGAGCTCTTTTGCAGCTTTCGCGATGATTGGACTTGCGCCTGTACCTGTACCACCACCCATTCCGGCAGTAATAAAAAGCATACGGGTGTTAGCTCCAAGCATTTCTTTTACATCATCAATGTTTTCGATAGCCGAGTTTTTACCTACTTCGGGGATGGATCCTGCGCCCATTCCTTCCGTTAAGCTAGCGCCCAATTGTACTTTGTTAGGAATAGGACTTAATTCCAACGCTTGCGCATCGGTATTACAGATGATGAAATCCACACCTGTTATTCCTTGCCTGTACATGTGGTTTACCGCGTTACCTCCGCCGCCTCCAACACCAATTACTTTGATGATTGAAGATTTTTCTTTTAACATTTCAAACTGCATATCCTTAATTATCAGTTGGTAATAATTTGATTAATCGATTTTTATCCTCTTTCAATATTAAATAATTTTCCACATTAGTTATCCACAAATGTTAATTGTGTGGAAAACTTGTGATTTGTTGAAAATTATTTCAAAAAGTCCTGATCCGATATATCGTCTTTAATAAATTTCTTAGTTCCGTCTAGTATCGAAGCAAACAATCCTCTGCTCTTTTTCGGTGCGGATTCTTGCGCTAAATCCGTTCCTTTTGTTAGCTGACCCTCTCTTTGGTAGTCAGATTCCGCTTTTTCGATACCTTTTATTAATAAGCCAATACCTGTTGCGTACATCGGACTTTTTAAATCGTCGTAAACGTTTTTAGGCAAAGTTTCATTTTTAGCCAGATGCTCGTTCGGATAACCTACACGGCAATCTAAACCTGTTTCGTACTCAACCAGTTGTGTTAAATGCTTAAGCAATGCACCTCCTCCGGTAATTACAATTCCACCAATTAAACGTTTCTCGTAACCGGATGATTTAATCTCGTAATGTACGTGTTCAATAATTTCTGCCATCCGGGCCTCAATTACATTGGCCAAGTTTTTAACCGAAATTTCTTTGGGCTCTCTTCCCCTCAATCCCGGAACGCAAATAATTTCGTTCTCTTTATTTTCTTCTGCCAGGGCAGAACCAAATTTCACTTTTAATAATTCCGCCTGGTTGCGCATTACAGAACAGCCTTCTCTAATATCCTCGGTAACACTATTTCCGCCGAAAGGAATAACAGCAGTATGTCTGATGATGCCTTCATGGAAAATAGCAACATCTGTGGTACCGCCACCAATATCTACCAGCACAACGCCGGCTTCTTTTTCTTCCTCACTTAATACAGCTTCTGAGGATGCCAAGGGCTCTAAAATCAATTCTTCGGTTTCTAAACTCGCCTGCACCACACATTTCATAATGTTGCGGATCGCCATTACTTGCCCGGTAATGATATGGAAATTTGCTTCTAAACGAACGCCAGCCATCCCGATAGGATCTTTGATGCCAGGTTCGTTATCTACCGTAAATTCTTGAGGCAATACATGGATAATTTCCTCGCCCGGATTCATGGCAAGTTTGTACATATCGTCAATTAAACGGTCAATATCTCGCTTAGAGATTTCGTTACTTAAATCTTTACGCGTTAAAATTCCACGGTGTTTTAAGCTTTTGATATGTTGCCCGGCAATACCAACGTTTACAATTTTAACATCAACGTTTGATTGTGCGCTGCCTTCGTCAACTGCTTGCACAATACTTTTTACGGTTTTGGCAATATTAGCAACCACGCCACGGTTTACACCTGCGGATTCTGCCTTGCCCACTCCAAGCACTTCAATTTTCCCGTGTTCGTTGCGGCGACCAACAATTACGCAGATTTTTGTAGTACCAATGTCAAGACCTACTACAATTGATGAACTTTTTGACTGTTTAGTTATACCTTTTTCCATGTTAGAGTATATTTTTTGTTGAATCCTGTATTTCTCTATTTTCTTGTTTTGTGCTGTCGGGCTTTATTTCGACCGGCTTTTTCTTAATCAGTGTAGAATCAGCTCTTGTACAAACTATCTGTCCCTTAAACTTTAGGTTGATTTCGCTATACGCACCCCAACCTACCATTGGTATCGCTTTTTTATAAAACACCAATAGGTTTCTGAATTTTTCATCTAATAAATCAGCGTTCCCGAGCACAATTTTTTGGTCGCCTACACGCGGTACCAATTCCATGTCCTTGGCATCGTTCACATAAAGCTGTACAATCTGATCGTTCCATAAAGAATCCTGACTGATGAATTTTGCAGTAAGGAACAAATCCTTAGCCAGCTTAGTGCGCAAAGTATCCACTTTCCCTGCAAAACCTTCTGTTATTTGTCCGTTTGCCACTAAAACCCGAGCCGTAAAATGGTCAGACAAAGGCACTTTCAATCCGTTTTGGTCCACATAAAAATCCTGCCCGGCAATGTTTAAAATTCTTAAAACCGGCACCCTTTGTTTAATATCTGTATGGATTACACCGTCCATATCTATATAAACTTTCGCATATTCTATAAAAGGATTCGCTTTTAAGCGGTTCTCCAAATCCTGAATGTTAATATTGTTGATCCTTCTGCCCACCAATAAGCCATTTTTCTCTTTCAAAATCTCATCAACTTCTGCCCTTTCAATAAAAAACTGGTTTCCGGGCAAAATTACTTGCACTTTTTTGCAAGTATTCTCCGCCTTTTTTACCTCGATAAAACCCATAAGCACCACCAATGCGCTGAGGCTTAAAACCCAGGCAAAGCAGGTAAAAACAAACCTCCAATTTATCTTTTTAAGCATTGGACAATAGTTCTTTTAAAGGTAAAACCAAAGTGTCAATATCTCCTGCGCCAACCGTTAACAGCAATTCTGGCTGTTTATTCTTAATCAGTTCAATTGCCGATTGATGATTGCACACTGTAACATTTGCTCCTATTTTCTCTGCCAAAGCCGAACTTGTAACTCCAGCTATTGGTAACTCCCGAGCCGGATAAATTTCCATTAAAAGCAGGTCATCAGCGGTTGCCAAAATTTCGGCGAAATTATCCAAAAAATCTCTCGTTCTGGAGAATAAATGGGGCTGAAAAACAACGGTCATTTTTTTATCCGGATATAAAGAACGAACCGCTTTAAAACAAGCTTTTAGTTCTTCGGGATGATGCGCATAATCATCAATGTAAATATGATGTTCGGTTTGCACCTGATATTCGAAACGTCTTTTCACGCCTTTAAAAGACGCCAAACCTTCTTTGATTAAATCAGGATTGATATCCAAAGCTAGCGCCACCTCAATTGCGGCAACTGCGTTTTCAATATTGTGCTGACCGGGCAAACCCAACTCCAGATTTTCTAAATGGATAAATTCGTTCTTAAAATCGAAATAGAATTTGCGGTTTGCAATTCTTACGTTTAATGCCTTGGCCTGCGCTGATGTGGAGATGCCATAAGTTGTGCTCTTGCCTAAAGGCAAGCCTTCTTTATAAATTAATTTGCCGTTTTCTTTAATCTGGTTAACAAACAGCCTGAATGATTCATGCAGATGCGCTTCTTCGCCGTATATATCCAAATGATCGGCATCCATTGAAGTTACTACGGCAATATTTGGATGTAACGTTAAAAACGATCTGTCGTATTCATCCGCCTCAACCACCATTACATTGCTTTCGCCGATGAGCAAATTAGTGTTGTAATTAGTGGAAATTCCGCCCAAAAATGCAGAACAATCTACGCCGCCAACCTGCAATAAATGCGCAATTAAAGTGCTGGTTGTGGTTTTCCCGTGAGTTCCGGCAACTGCGACAGTAAAAGAATCCTTGGACAAAATACCAAGTACCTGCGAACGCTTATAAATATCAAATCCCCCATTTCTAAAATGGTTGAAAACAACGCTATCTTTTGGAATTGCGGGCGTATAAATAATTAAGGTTTGTGCATCTTTATTTTGAAATTCAGATGGAATTAAAGAAGCATCATCTTTATATGATATTGCAATTCCTTCCGCTTCCAAAGCTTGCGTAAGTGGTGTGGAGGTTTTATCGTAACCGCTTACCAAAAAACCCTTCTGATAAAAATAACGAGCCAAACCGCTCATCCCAATTCCGCCAATGCCGATTAGGTAAACTTGTTTGATGTCGGTTAAGTTTATCATTATAATGCTATTTTAATTACTTCTTCGGCGATTACTTTATCCGAATTAGCGAAGCCTAATTTTTTAATATTTTCAACTAATGTTGCGCACAATTCTTCATCGCCCAAAACCTTAATGGCCTGCTCAACCAGTTCCGCTTCGGCGTGTTTATCAGCAACCAAAACAGCCGCGTTTTTATTTACCAAAGCATTTGCATTTTTTGTCTGATGATCTTCGGCGACATTGGGCGATGGCACCAAAATAACCGGTTTATCTACCAAACAAAGCTCAGCGATAGTGCCTGCTCCTGCTCTTGATACTATTAAATCGCTTGCCGCATAAGCCAAATCCATCCGATTCAAAAACTCATGGATTCTTATCCCCGAATCTTTTGGCTGATTTCCGTAGCGCTCAATTATGGACTTATAATAATACTTTCCGGTTTGCCAGATTACTTGTATTCCAGCTTTCTGAAAAGTATCCAAACCTGCCATAATGCTATTGTTTAGTGTTAAAGCGCCTAAACTTCCGCCAACTACCAATATTGTTTTTTTAGCTCCGTCGAGTTCAAAATATTCGAGTGCTTCCGCTCTTTTTCCGTCAACAGCAACAGCGTTCTCCCTAACCGGGTTGCCTGTTTTGATTATTTTATCAGCTTTAAAAAAGCGTTCCATTTGATCAAAAGCGACACAAATTCTTTCGGCCTTTTTACCCAAATATTTATTGGTGATACCTGCATAAGAATTTTGTTCTTGCAACAGGTATGGTATTTTTTTTAGCGATGCCGCGTAAAGCAAAGGACCAGAAGCATAACCGCCTACACCCACCACGGCATCGGGTTTAAAGTTTTTAATAATTGATAAAGACTTTAAAACGCTTCCAATTATCTTGAACGGCAAAAGCACATTTTTAAGCAATCCACTTCTTTGAAAACCCTGAATATCTAAACCTACAATTTGGTAACCCGCAGCCGGCACTTTCTCCATTTCCATTCGGCCTTTTGCACCAACAAATAAAATTTCTGTTTTGGCATCTAAAGATTTTAAAGCGTTGGCGATAGCAATTGCCGGGAAGATATGTCCTCCGGTACCACCACCACTTATAATTATTCTTTTTGCCATTCCTTTTAGTATTAAGTTGCTAGTATCAAGTAGCTAGACTTACCTTCAATCTTTTGTTTAATCTTCTTCGATAGCTTTTTACTAACCTTTAAGCATCTTGATACTCGATACTTAAATCTTGCTACTCCTTAAGCCATCGCTGGTATTTCTCCTACAATTACTTTTTGCTCGTTTCCGTTTGCTATGCTTTCTGCTTTGTGATCTTCAATATCCTTGCTTACCGATAAAATAATTCCGAAAGCTACACTTGTAAATAAAATTGATGTCCCTCCCATACTTACCAACGGAAGCGGGACACCCGTTACCGGAAACAAATTAACTGCAACCGCCATATTTGCTAAGGCCTGAATGGTTAAGCTAAAGCCCAATCCGGCAGCCAATAAGGCCCCGAACGCTTTTGGCGCTTGTGTTACTATTTTTATAATCCGATACATCAAAATGACGTACAACAAAACAACGATAAACCCACCGAACATTCCGTATTCTTCCACAATAATGGCGAAGATAAAATCTGAATATGGATGCGGTAAAAAGTTTCTTTGAGTGCTATTTCCGGGACCTTTGCCAAAAATTCCGCCAGCGGCAATTGCTATTTTAGCTTGGTTTTGCTGAAATGTTTTATCAGAATTTTGCATTTCGGGATGCAGATAGGATTTTACACGAGAAATATATACACCGCGTCTCGGGCCCAAGAATACTACTATTAACAATAAAATCAACAACCCTGTTCCTACTATGCTAATTTGTTTAAAGCTTACTCTGCCAATCAATAATATTAAAACACCAACTCCGGCAAGCATCATTGCTGTGGATAAGTTAGCATAAGCTATCAATATAAATACTGCGCCCATTGGCATTAAAAGCCATAAAACAGCACTTCTAAAATCCTTGATGTTTGTTTGATGTTTGGTTAAAGTCCTTGCCAAATAGGTAATTAAAGCCAATTTAGCCAAATCTGATGTTTGAAATGTTAAACCCGTTCCTGGGATGGCTATCCATCTACTTGCATCGTTCACATGGCTACCAAAAACCAAGGTATAAACCAGTAATGGAATGGTAATTACCATCAAAACCTTGGATATACCGGCATAGTAGCGGTAATTTAATAAATGGGCAAAATATATCAATACAAAACCTAACACTATAAACAACAAGTGTTTAAGCATTAAAGACTCAGAACCTACTCCTCTTTTGTAAGCCAAAGTACCGGTGGCACTATAAACGGCCAAAACAGAAATAAGTGAAAGCAGGATAATGATGATCCATATCCACCTGTCGCCTTTTGTGTGATCAAGTATTGCCTGTATCATTTTAAAGTTCCTTTACAGCTGCTTTAAATTGGTTGCCTCTATCTTCGTAATTGTTAAATAAATCAAAACTTGCGCAAGCCGGAGACAATAAAACTGTGCTTCCTTTTTTAGCTAAATGGTAAGCTATTTCTACCGCTTCGCGGGCAGAAAATGTATTTACCATAACTTCAACATGGTCTTCAAAAGCATCGTGGATGGCTTTGTTATCCTTACCTAAACAGATGATGGCTTTTACTTTTTGCTTTACCAAATCAACCAGCATGCTATAATCATTGCCTTTATCCACACCGCCCATAATTAGCACTACATCTGTATTGATGCTTTCCAAAGCGTACCAAACAGAATTTACGTTTGTAGCTTTAGAATCGTTGATGAAAGTAATACCCGAAATATTGGCCACAAATTCTAATCTGTGCTCGATATTTTTGTAATTCCCCATGCTCTCACGAATAGATTCATTTCTGATTTCCAGCATTTTACCAACTATTCCGGAAGCCATGGAATTGTAGGTATTGTGCTTTCCTTGCAAAGCTAAGTCGTTGATTGTCATGTCGAATTGATCGGATTTGGTGAGATTTATCATTAGATTATTTGATTTTAAAAATGCGCCGTTTTCTACTTCATGTTCAATAGAGAATGGATGTTTTTGGCTTTTGATATCGGCCTTAGCCATAAATGCTTTTATTTCTGGGTCATCATCACAATAAATGAAATGATCCGCAGCTGTTTGGTTTTGAATAACCCTGAATTTAGATTTCACATAATTGCTCATTTGGTAGTTGTACCTATCCAAATGATCTGGTGTAATGTTCAATAATACAGCGATGTCGGCTTTAAACTCGTACATGTCATCCAGCATGAAACTGCTGAGCTCCAACACATAAAAATCAAAGTTTTGCTGAGCCACTTGCCGGGCAAAGCTGTTGCCGATGTTACCTGCCAAACCAACATTTAATCCACCTTCTTTTAAAATGTGGTAGGTAAGCATGGTGGTAGTTGATTTGCCGTTTGAACCTGTAATACAGATTAATTTGGCATTGGTATATCTACCTGCAAACTCTATTTCAGAAATTATCGGAATACCTTTTTCTTTTATTTTTTTGATGATGGCAACTTTATCTGCAATGCCCGGACTTTTGATAATCTCATCGGCATTTAAAATAAGTTCATCGGTATGTTTTTGAGACTCGAAAGGGATATTGTATTTGTTAAGCTCGTCCTGATAAACATCCTTAATTGCTCCAAAATCAGAAACAAAAACATCGAAACCCATTTGTTGCGCCAAAATAGCCGCACCTACTCCGCTTTCGCCTGCGCCGAGGACAACAAGCCTCACCCCAGCCCTCTCCGAAGGAGAGGGAGCACTGTGTGGAATATTTTGGTGGTTTATGCTCATCTTGATTCTTGTGTCTTTACTCTTGTACTTAGTTCTTGTCTCTTGATTCTTGATACTTACTACTAATTACTTGCTACTTCTTTACCTCAACTTCAACGTTACAATGGTTATAATTGCCAATAGGATCCCTACAATCCAAAACCGACTTACAATTTTAGATTCGTGGTAGCCTTTTTTCTGAAAATGATGGTGTAATGGTGCCATTAAGAAAACCCGCCGGCCTTCGCCATATTTTCTTTTGGTGTATTTAAACCACGAAACCTGCATAATCACGGATAAATTTTCTATCAAAAAAACACCGCATAAAATAGGTATCAGCAATTCTTTACGAATTATTATTGCAAAAACAGCTATAATTCCACCGATGGTTAAACTGCCGGTATCACCCATAAAAACCTGAGCGGGATAAGCGTTATACCACAAAAAGCCGATACACGCCCCTACAAAAGCCGCCGCAAAAATTACCAGCTCGCCAGAATTTGGGATGTAGATTATTTTTAAATAATCGGCAATGATGGTGTTACCCGAAACGTAAGCCAGCAAAGCCAACGTAATCCCGATAATTGCGGAAGTTCCGGTTGCCAAACCATCAATTCCGTCGGTGATATTCGCTCCGTTTGATACCGCTGTAATAATCACAATCACAAACAATAAGAAAACTACAAGCGCATATTTTTGATAATCCTCGCCTAAAAATTTTAAAACTTTGGCGTAATCAAACTCATTGTTTTTGTAAAAAGGAATATTGGTAATGGTTGATTTTACATCTTTCGCATAGTAAACACCATTACTTTTTTCAACGCGAATCAGCTTCTCGCCTTTTTCGTTGATGATTTGTTCTTTTAAACCGCTTTTAGGTACGCTTTGGGTTCTAATTGCGCCCGGCACTTCACTTACAGTTTGACGAACCAAAATATCGGGATGGAAAAACATTGTCCACCCAATAATTAATGACAAACCAACCTGTCCAACAATTTTAAACCTGCCGGCCAAACCTTCTTTATTCTTTCTGAAAACTTTAATATAATCATCCAAAAAACCGATGCAACCCATCCAAACGGTGGTTACAATCATTAAAATG
The DNA here is from genome assembly GCA_035496935.1 of Pelobium sp. Lineage (GTDB taxonomy): Bacteria > Bacteroidota > Bacteroidia > Sphingobacteriales > Sphingobacteriaceae > Pseudopedobacter. The sequence goes on from DATJED010000027.1 coordinate 32,528, forward strand.
ATATAGATATTGTTCAAACGGGCCAATAAAAGCGTTGGAATTAAAATACCGGCAATAATGATTAAACCGCCCATTGTTGGCGTTCCCTGCTTCTGCACCTGACCTTCTAGCCCTAAATTTCTTACCGTTTCGCCAACTTGTTTAAACCTTAAGTATTCAATTAAACGGCTACCGTAAACGGTGGTAATTACCAAAGAAAGAATCATGGCTAAACCAGCTCTGAACGAAATAAACTGGAACAAATTTGATCCAGGGAAATCGAAGTGCTTATCTAGATATATAAAAAAATGATATAGCATAATTTTAGCTTAGCCTAATTGGTTAAAACAAGTGGTTAAAATTTCTTTGTCATCAAAATGGTTACGTACGCCGTTTATTTCTTGGTATTTCTCGTGTCCTTTGCCCGCCACCAAAATAATGTCTCCAGGTTTTGCTAAGTGGCAAGCTGTTTTTATAGCCTCTTTTCTATCAGTTATTGACAAAACTTTTTTCTGATTTACAGGAGAAACACCTGCCTGCATTTCTTTTATAATGGTTTCCGGATTTTCTGTACGAGGATTATCCGATGTTAAAACCACTTTATCGCTCCAATCACAAGCAGATTGTGCCATTAAAGGGCGTTTGGCTTTATCTCTATCGCCACCGCAACCTACCACTGTAATTACCGTTTCCGTTTTTGATCTGATATTATCGATGGTACTCAACACGTTTTCCAGCGCATCTGGCGTGTGTGCGTAATCAACAATTCCTATAATTTTGTTAGGAGAAATAATATAATCAAACCTGCCTTCGGCACCAGTTAAGCGACTTAAAACAGTTAAAACTTTTATCTTATCTTGATCTAACAATAAAGCGGCACCGTAAACTGCCAATAAATTGGAAGCATTGAAACTACCCACCAGTTTGAAATATACTTCTTGATTATCAATATCGAGGTGTAAGCCGGAGAACTGATTTTCGATAATTTTGGCTTTAAAATCGGCAAGTGACCTTAAACCGTAGGTTTTCTTGTGTGCCGAGGTATTTTGTAGCATCACCATTCCGTTTTTATCGTCAACATTGGTCAATGCAAAAGCCGAACGGTTTAAACCATCGAAAAAAGCTTTTTTTGCTTTAATGTAATTATCAAAAGTTAAATGGAAATCTAAATGATCATGGGTAATATTTGTAAAAATTCCTCCAGCAAAAGTCAAACCTTCTATGCGGTGTTGCACAACAGCATGTGAGCTTACCTCCATAAAACAATAATCGCAACCGCTTGCAAGCATCTCATTTAGCAACAGGTTGAGCGCAATTGGATCTGGCGTTGTATGTGTTGACGGAATTATTTGATCGTTGATTTGATTTTCTACCGTTGATATTAAGCCAACTTTATAGCCCAATTCCCGGAACAGTTTATACAAAAGCGTAGCAACGGTAGTTTTTCCGTTAGTGCCAGTTACCCCTACTAATCTTAATTTTGTTGATGGATGATGGTAAAAATTGGCAGCAATCAAACCTAAAGCTTTACCGGCATCGGCAACTTTCACGTAAGTTACATCATCATAAAAATGGGCAGGAAAATGCTCGCAAACAATTACATTGGCCTTTTGCTCAATAGCTTTATCGATGAATTGATGTCCATCGGCAACAGTGCCTTTAATGGCAACAAATAATGTATTGGCTGTAACTTTTCTGGAATCAAACTGCACAGCAAGCACTTCTACCTCGGTAGAACCAATTACTTGCTCCAAAGCAACCCCGTACAATATGTCTTTTAAAATTGCCAAACCTTTATTGTAATTCAATTAAAATTCTTGTTCCTTTATAAATTGGTGTGCCCGCCGCTAAAGATTGCGACACTACTTCTCCACTGCCTTTTACTACTGGCGATAAACCGGAATTACCCAACACAAATAATGCGTCTTTTAAGCCCATTCCTTCCACATTAGGCACCAAGCCTTTATTCATTTTCACTTCTTTATAAGCAATGCCACTGTTGGTGTCAATTCCTAATTCTTCCTGATTGTTGGATGCAAAAAGCGCCTTAACCCCGAAAGCCTTGTAAACATTTTGTGTAGATTTTTTATAACGGCCTTTTACTTCTGGCATTTTTGTATTGCCAACCAGTTGAGGCACTTTATACTCGGTGTTCATTTCCAAATCGCTACCGAAAACTACATCGGCAACTTCCCTAAAAACCGGTCCGGCGACTGAAGCTGCGTAATAAGAGCCTTTTGTTGGGTTTTGCACCACCACAATCATCGAATATTTTGGATTATCTGCCGGAAAATACCCACAAAATGAAGCCTGATATTGTCTTTTGCCACGGTAACCGTTTGCACCATCGGCCACCTGGGCAGTTCCGGTTTTACCCGCAATTTTGTACAAAGGATTCTTAATTGCACTTGCTGTTCCTTCTTCAACTACGCCCTCCAGCAGTTCTCTCATAAGACCTAAAGTCTTATCTGAACAAATTTTATCTTTAATAGTGCGAGCTTTAAATAATTCGACTGTATTTCCTAACCTTCTGATCTCATGCACAAAAAGCGGAGCTATCATTTTACCGTTATTAGCCACCGCATTGTAAAGCGTTAGAATCTGAATCGGACTCATTTTTAGCTCATAACCATAGGCCATTTGGGGCAAGGTTAAACCGCTCCAATCTTTGCGCTCTGGAGTTTTAATTAGTGGCGTTCCCTCGCCAGCAATCTGCAAACCAAGCTTATCGTTTAAGTGCAATGCTCTTAATCCGCTTGTAAATTGGGATGGATTATCTTTGTACCCGTTATAAATTTGTTTTACGATGGCAACGTTAGAGGATTTTTCAAAAGCCACTTTCATCGGGATAACACCTTCATTTTCGTGGTCGCGGATGGTATGGTTATATATTTTGTAATTTCCGCCTTCCGTATCTACAATATCATTTAAACCAAACTTGCCATCTTCAATAGCAACCATGTATGATGCTAATTTGAAGGTTGAACCCGGTTCTGCACTTTGAGCAATCGCATAATTGTAGGTTTCTTTATAAGTATCCTCAGCCACCTTCGTGTAATTTGCAATGGCTTTGATCTCGCCAGTTTTTACCTCCATTACCAGTACACAACCAAAATCAGCGGCAGATTTTATCAATTGTTTCTTCAGTGCATTTTGCGCCAAATCCTGCATGTTTACATCAATGGTAGATATTACATCCGCACCAGCTTTCGGCGCAATTTCGGCATCTTCATTAACTGGCATCCATACGCCTCCCGCAATACGCTGAACCAGTCTTTTACCGGTTTCGCCATTGATATAATCGCCATAAGCGCCTTCTAAGCCTACTGCCGCATTTGAATGAACGTTGTAATAACCTATTGTCCTGTAAGCTAAATCCCTAAAAGGCAAAATCCGTTTGTTCTCCTGCACAGCAATCATCCCTCCTTTATAACGGCCCATATTAAAAATCGGGAACTTTTTAACCGCTTTTAAATCCTGGTAAGAAATGTTTCTTTTTACCAGAAAATAGCGTTGCTTTTCTTGACGGGCGTTTCTTAAAGCTCTGGAATATTCCCGCTCTGATTTGTCTTTAAAATAATTCGAAAGACTTGCCGCTAATGAATCAACTTTGCTAAAAAAAACATCGTTATCCTCAATGCCACCGGCCAGTAAATCCATTCTGATATCGTATTCGGGGACCGAAGTAGCCAACAAACTCCCATCAATAGAATAAATATTTCCTCTGGAGGCTTCCACAGTGGCATATTTAGTACTCAGGCTATCGGCCATTGCCCTGTATTTATCGCCCTGTATTACCTGCACCTGAAACATTTTGGCCATAACCGCTACGGCAAAAAGTATAATTAGCCCAAAGGCCGCATAAACTCGAAGCAATATGTTGGTTCTGATGTTCATTTGTTAATTAGCTTTCAATTTTATTGGTGGTTTTACCGATACTTTTAAACCCAGTAACGAATCCACTTTCTTTATCACCTCTGTTTGTCTGCTTTGGAACATTAAATCCGCTTTAAGCGTTTTAAAATCCCAGCTCAGCTCTTTTACTTCTTTGGTTAAACCATCAATTTTTCTGATGTTGTTTTCAGCGTTATGACGGTTGCCTATATAAATCATCCCTAAAAACGATAGAAACAAGAGAAAAGGTAAAGCATCTGTTGCCGCTTCTTTTGAAAAAGCCTTTTTTGATAACCAAACAGAAAAAGCGCTTGGCGCTTCAACAGGCTTTTCTTGCTGCTCCTTTTTTTTGGGCTCGGCTAGCTTTCGCTCTGCTTCTATTTCAGATTTTAAGCGGTTACTCATTTCTTTATCGCAATTCTTAGCCTTGCGCTCCTTGCCCGGTTATTCTCAGCTATCTCTTCGTCAGATGCGGTGATTGATTTTTTCACCAACAAGTCAAAAGGCTTTATCTCGTTACCAAAAAAATCTTTCTCAACCATACCCGAAAACTTTCCTTTAGCCATAAAATTCTTCACCAACCTATCTTCTAAAGAATGGTACGACATCACCACCAACCGGCCTCCGGGGACCAAAACATCAACTGTTTGTGCCAAAAACTCTTTCAAAGCTTCCATTTCCTGGTTTACCTCGATACGCAAGGCCTGAAAAACTTGAGCTAAATATTTATTTTCTTTTCCGCGAGGAATAAGATTGGCGATAACAGATTTTAAATCTGCAATTGTGGTGATTTGCTGTGTCAACCTTGCCGTTACGATGGTTTTGGCCAATGATTTCGCATTTTGGATTTCGCCATAAATGCCAAAAATTTTATGAAGTGCATCTTCAGGGTACTCGTTAATCACCTGCATTGCCGTTAAGCCCGCAGATTGATCCATACGCATATCCAAATCGGCATCAAAACGGGTTGAAAAACCGCGTTCTGGAACATCAAACTGGTGGGAGGAAACACCCAAATCGGCTAAAATCCCATTCACCGGAAGCAAGCCATGAGCCCGCAAGTTATTTTTGAGAAATCTGAAATTCTGATCAATGAAAACAAAACGGTCATCGGCAATGATGTTGTTTTGCGCATCGGCATCTTGGTCAAAAGCAACCAGCGTTCCGTCTGCAGACAAATGTTTGATAATCTCTCTGGAATGTCCGCCGCCACCGAAAGTAACATCAACATAAACACCGTCTGGCTGAATCGCCAAAGCTTCAATGCATTCCCGCAACATTACAGGAACGTGGTAATTATTCTCCATTTACGCTCCTTCCCTTGTTGCCCATTACTTCCTCAGCTAGGTTTGCGAAGTTTTCTGGTTCGTCATCCATTTGGGCATCATAAGTTTCTTTAGCCCAAACTTCAATTTTATCAAACTGACAAGAAAGTACTACTTCGGTACTGATGCCTGCGTATTCCAATAATGGTTTTGGCAACAAAACCCGGCCCGAAGCATCTAATGTTAAAATGGTTGCGCCCCTTGTAAAATAGCGAATGAATTCTCTGGTTTTCTTTTCGAAGGAGTTCAGAGCCGCTAACTGGGCGGTAATTTTATCCCACTCGGCTTTGGTATAAATCGTCAAATGTTTCTCGAAACCTCTGTGAATTACAAGGCCGTCAGTCTCCGCTAAAGGCAATTGCTTCTTTAAACCGGAAGGAACCATTAAACGGCCTTTCGCGTCAAGCTTGCAATCAAATTCACCAATAAGATGAGACACCATTGAACTTTACACTATTTATTAGTGTAAAATTACAGATTGTTACCACTTTTTCCCACTTTTCACCACAAAAAGTTTTCAACAGAACAAAACGAAGTTTAAAGCAATTATAAGGTGCTTTTTAGTCATAAATTTGACGTAAATAAATTCAATTCAAACCAGAAACTTATGATAAGAGTTTGAAAAATAACAGAATAAGGTAAAATTTACTGGTGGTGGGAAAGTAGAATTCGCTGACAATAAAAGTGGGGAACTATCCGATAAATATCATTTTATTGAGTAGAAAAACGGGAATAATTTATGAAATGGGTACTGAATTCTGCGGTTGTTTGTTTAGGCGTAGCTTTGAAACTTGATAACATGCAAGAGCTATTTATATTTATGTTATGTACAATCCTTCTACCAAATAACGAAGGCAACTCTATGAACAACATTTTCATTATCTTTACGGGAAAGCGCTTGAATGAAACAAAGAATTTATATTGATACTTCAGTTGTCGGTGGTTATTTCGACGAACTCTTTGAAGAAGCGACAAAAATGTTGTTTGACAGACTTCGTGAAAATGAGGTTGTCTTTGTTGTTTCTGATCTTCTAGACCTTGAACTGATAAGTGCTCCAAAACACGTAAGGGAACTTTTATTTCAATTTCCGACCGAAAGGTTTGAACGTGTTGAACTGACCGAAGACGCTATCAGACTTGCAGACACTTACATTACAGAAAAGGTCGTAGGCAAAACAAGTGTGGAAGACTGCAGACATATTGCTTTAGCTACAATAAATAAAGTTGACGTTTTGGCAAGTTGGAACTTTAAACACATCGTAAATCTTGACAGAATTAAAGGCTACAATTCTGTTAATCTACGACTTGGTTTTTCAATGATTGAAATCCGTAGCCCTAAAGACCTTGTGAATTATGAAAACGATTAAAAAAGAAAAGAAATTTGACTCAGTTCAAATGATGAGAGAAATACGTGACAAGGTAAGTTCTGAAACCCAGAACATGACCTTTGACGAATTAAAAGCATACATCAAACAAAAACTGAACGACAGCAAAACGAGGCTTGTCGGCAAACACTAAAAACAGCACTGTACAATAACAGCAATTTTATACAAAATGGCCGACGGTGGTTCACGTTAATTCATCAGTTATTATTTAATTTAGTGCGGGCTGAAAATGGTTCTGCAAGCAATGCCATTTTATGCACAAATTAGCAAAACGTTTGTGTCGATTAACTTAACGACAGGGCTGCGGGCCACAGACTCTTATCAATTATTTAATCCTTAAAGACTGCGTTAAACGCTAAGGATCGACAGGGGGAACAAAAAATACAGCTATTTATCGGCGTAATGCCCTATTGCAGAAATTACCTCTACAACAAGACTTGTAGTGCTTGGTAATATCTCTTTTTGCACTATCGGTTACCGTAATCCTAAACTTCCCCATACATCATTTGGATCAACTTCGTAACGCTCCTTGCTTGCTGCTGATTCTTTAACCATTTTTACAAACTCGGGATTATATGGACTCTCTTCCTCCACCATCTCAATCCCTTTTTTCTCCTTAACGCCAACTTTTATCAACTCCAAAAGTGCTTTCCCGTAATTACTCCGTTCGTTTATTTTTATAGTAATTGTTGTCATAGCTTGTTGTTTGAACCCTTAAACGATGTGTTTAAAGCAAATATAGCAAGTTTTAAGCATATTAAAGGAACACGAAAAGTGGTTTTTTAGGCTGTTTGCTTGAATTGCAAGGTGTGGGACGATTCATTTTAAAGGAACGCCTTAGCGGGGGTATAAACTTGTTGAGGTGAAGCAGGGTCCTCTGCGAGAGACCCTGCTTGGACAGGAAGCGAGAAGCTCCGCTTGGACAGGATATGATGGAAACAAAATAAAAAAAGCGACAAGGAAAATCTTGTCGCTTTTCTACTGAATCTTTTAAAACGTTAATCCAAAATAGCTTTAACGCCTGGCAATTCTTTACCTTCCATATATTCCAATAAAGCTCCGCCACCGGTAGAAACATAGCTCACTTGATCCTCTAAGCCAAATTTAGCGACCGCTGCTGCAGAATCACCGCCACCGATTAAAGAGAAAGCACCGTTTTCTGTTGCTTCAACCACTGCATTTGCCACAGATTTTGTTCCGTTCTCGAATTTCGACATTTCAAAAACGCCCATCGGTCCGTTCCATAAAATGGTTTTTGATTTTTTTATGATTTCTGAGAATTTTTTGATGGTATCTTCGCCTATATCCAATCCCATCCAATTGTCTTTAATATGGTCGTTGTAAGCATTACCGGTTTCCGCATCGTTGCTAAAAGCATCTGCAATAACAGAATCTGTCGGGATCAATAGTTTAACACCTTTTTCGTTCGCTTTTTTGATCAGATCTTTTGCTAAATCCAGCTTATCATCCTCAACCAATGACTTACCGATTTTTCCGCCATTGGCTTTAATAAAAGTGTAAGTCATCCCTCCACCAATCAGGATATTATCTACCTTATCCATCAGTTTTTCGATCAATAAAATTTTGTCGGAAACTTTTGCACCACCCATAATTGCGGTAAAAGGACGTTCTGGAGCGTTCAGCACTTTTTCAGCGTTTTTCAGCTCGGCGCCCATTAAGTAACCGAAGTATTTTGCATCAGGAAAAAACTGCGCAATTACTGCTGTAGAAGCATGTGCCCTGTGTGCTGTACCAAAGGCATCGTTTACATAAACATCGCCTAAAGCCGCCAATTTTTCGGCAAAAGCTTTATCCCCTTTTTCTTCTTCCTTGTAAAAACGTAGGTTTTCTAATAACAGTACTCCTCCTATCGCTAAATTAGCCGCCTTTTCTTTTGCCTCCGTACCAATACAATCGTCGGCAAATTCAACTTGGGTACCTGTTAACTCACTTAAATGTTTAACAATATGCTTTAAAGAATATTTTTCTGTTGGTCCGTCTTTTGGCCTTCCCAAATGCGACATTAAAATTACGCTTCCGCCATCTTTTAATATTTTTTTAATGGTTGGCATGGCCGCCGTCATTCTTTTATCGTCGGTGATATTGTATTCTGCATCTAAAGGCACATTAAAATCTACCCTTACAAGCGCTTTTTTACCTAAGAAATTGATATCGTCTATTGTTTTCATCATTATTAAATTGAAATGCTAAGCTAAAGTTTTAGGTGCAAAACTGAAAACAAATTCGGCAATTAGTGTAAAAAATACACTATGAAATTCTGTTTAAGCAAAACGCAGATTCCTTAGCGACAAAACCTACTTCTACACAAAGAATAGTCAATAGGAACTTTACACATTTAAGAAAAATCCTTCTTTTCCGGAGAAGGATTTAGGATGAGGCTACTCTGTTCCATCAATAGTTACGGCTACTTTACCTGTAGCAACCACCATGGCAACTATTGCATTAGGCGTTAAAATCACCTTATTCGGAGTAATTCCGGTTAGCTTTCCGTTTACTTTTACGCCTTTAATTGGCTGATAATTATTGAGATAGCCTACCATTGTTTTTTCGCCATCTGCTAATTGTGCTGCTATAGAAAACCTACAGGCATCACTCATTTTTTTAAGAATTAAACCGTGTGCAAGCCAGTTTCCAACTTTTAATAACTTGTTTTTTGAATCTAAAACAAAATCTACCTGATCCAAATATATTTCTTTTGTGGTTGCATCATAAGCCGGGATTCCGGTAAGGTAAAAATCGCCGTTTACCGAGCCACTTAAGTTTAATGCAACAATCATTCGCCCCTCTTTGCCCCACAAATCAACTTTGTTAACCGTTACCGAACGGCTTCCGGACTCGAATTTTTGACCAGCAAAGTTTTTAGTTACTACCGCCGAGGCATAGCTGTAGGGCGCAAAAGCCGCAACATTTGCATTAAACTGATCGGGCATTTTATCAACTGATTTTAAAAGAATAGTATTTCTGTCGAAAACTATTGCTGGCTTACGTCCAATGGCCGTTTCTAAATATGTTTTTAAACCCATGTTTACGGTAATCTTTTGGTTGGCTACTGTTGCCTTGGTTGCATATATTTCTACCGGTTGCATGGTAAACCAGGTTTCGTACTCGTCATTTACCTTTGTTGGCTGGCTGAAACTTTCTAAAGCATCCAAAACGTAAGGTTTAATATCGAGCGATTGCGCAATTGCATCATCCACCAGTTTTGCTAAAGTTGGTTTAAAAATGGAGATAGCCGGATTAATTAGATAGGTAACTGGAATTGCTTTACCTGCTACTGTTACCGTAGGCGATTCTTTCCACTGCACATTTTGGATAGTAGTTGCTGTAGTAATTTTCCAGTCTTTTAATCCAACTGTGCTATTTAGCCTAATGGTGCCATTCAAATAAAAATCCTTAACGTCTGTTAAATCCAGCCCAAAAGATTGAACGCCATATTTTACTTTTCCAACAATTTTTAAGGGCAAATCCATCAATATTTTGCCTTGCTTTTCGCTGATTATAATGTTTGATGATTTGTAAACTTTCATCATCAGATTATCGCCGTCGAGCGAATTATCCTCGTAAATTAAGCCGTTAAGGTATTTATTGCTTTGCGTTTGTAAATCTTTAACGGCAATTTCTACCGGCATATTTATAAAGGAAAGCTGTTTTTCGTAAACTACTTCTGTTGAGGAATAATCTGGCAAGGGTTTTAATGCTTGTACTTGTTTTGATGTACTGCAAGATGAGAAGTATAGCAAAAAAACAACTAAAGTTAGTTGCAAAAATCTGTTGACATTCATGTTTTTAAATATTTCAGTCCACAAATATATCAGCTAATTATGTAATTTTTTTTAGAAGAGCTTAATTTAAGAATTTACTTAGGATGGTTCTAACAAAAATTTGATGATGAAGGAAAATACCGCTAATATTAAAAGAATATGCACCATTATCCCAGCCGAAAAAACAAACATCCCTAACAGCCACCCCACTATAAAAAGTAGTATCAAAATATTCAATATAAGTTTCATCGCCATCATCGTTATCAGCAACGCTACGCAAACCGTATGCCACTAAACTGTACTGCAGGCGATTCCTCAGCTTTCTGCCGAACGGCCTAATTTTTTTACAATTATAGGAGGAACACAATCTTTCAGAAATGCTTTTAATTTTTCCTTTGCCGATGGTGTAAAGGCTATTGTATCGTCGGCATTGTGTTTTCTTTCTTTAAAGAGGGTATTGTGTTTTTCGAGGCTGGTATTGATTTCTGAAGCTGGCCGTCCGTTTGAATAGTAATAAAGTGCTAAAGATTTTCGGCTTCTGTCCTCTGGACAGGCTAAAGCGTCCGGATGTCCGTGATAAGAGAAATCAGTGGTAGAAAAAATGGCCATCCTGTTAAACAAAGGCAGAATTTTCTTTTCACACCTTTCCATATTTCTGTCCCAAAGCTCAAAATTGCCTCCGTACTCCTCTTTCCAATCTTTATTGAGGTAAACCAATACGTTAATTCTTCTGTCAAGCCTTAACTGTGGATGTTTGTTGAAATCGGCATGAACTTTTAACAAACCGCCAGGTTTAATTTCATGTTGTCCGCCACCAAAGAAATACGGATCACTGATTAAGGGTTCTTCAATTCCGGTTAAAATCTGCAAAAAGTTCAGAAACGGCTCCGAATTTAAAAAGTGCATCAGCGATTTGGTATTGGGTCCAAAATTGCGCTCTCCCTTACCGGCAAGTTTAATCTGTTTGCTATCGTTAAAACTGATGCTGTCCTTTTTGGAAAGATCTGGAAATTCTTCTAAAACCTGCGTTAAAAAATCATAGTCAAAAAAATCATCGAAACTGATGTTAGGAAAAGGCGCCGCATTCTTATAGTGAGCCGCATATTCGTTTGCTAATTGGTTAAGATCCTGATTTTTTGAGCCCAATATAGTTGCCATTAGTATTTTTTAATTATAAAATAAATATACAAATAGCTTTGTGATTCACAAGCTTATGCAAAACCTCGTAAAAAAGAAAAGGCTATCTATCGATAACCTTTTTCTTTTACCATTTTAATGATTAACGGGTTTAGTATTCAAATTTTAATGTGCTGGTTTCAGGCGTACCGTTTGGTAATTCCTTTTCAGAAACGTTTGCAGTTAATGGAAAACCTGATGCATCATAAGTATAAGTATTGGTTGTTTCTTTAGCTACTGTTCCAATGGTGAATTTCGCTTTAGTAACTTCATTGGCAGAGAAAGCTTGAGCTAGGAAAGGATCAAGTACATAATTAACCCTTGCATTGTAAAACATGCTTTTTTTAGTACCGTAAGTAAATTCTTGTGTACTGAATAAATTTGCACCGGCATAGCTTTCAACTTTTGTGATATTACCGTTAGCATAAGTGAATACAGCTTTACCTATTACATTAGCATTGGTGCTGTCTTTCATTAAAACTTCGGTAACTTTGTTAGCGGCGTTTAAAGTATAAGTATATTTATACTTATTGATAAAAACGTTGTCTTCGTACATAGAATAAACAGCTGTTACCGGTTTGCCTCCGTTGTAGGTTATTTCTAACTTGGTTTTATCATCACCATCGATATTCTCGACCACAGTAAGATTGTTGCTGGTGTAAGTTAATTTGGTTTCTTCGCCCTCATTGGTTTTTATTAATGAGATGCGCTTGCTGTTATCATACGATACGTTGGTAATAATCGTATCGCCGTCATTAACTTCTGTGATTTTTTTGATTAATTGTGAATTTTTAGGTGCATCGTCATCTTTTTTACATGCAGTAAATGCCAATCCGGCTAGTGCTAATACTAATAATTGCTTTTTCATTTTCTCGTTTTTGTTAAATCTTAATTTTTTAAATTATTTATTAGATGCATCTGAACCACATTACGCCATTTATTTAATTTGCGATACAAGTGCTACTAATTTTTTTCAAATTAAGGTTTGAGAAAATGTTAAACGCTTAGATTAGCGCTTATCGGTTTTTACAATTGTTACCTATTATTTGCTTTCTTCTCGGCCCGCATATTTAATAACCACCCGCTATACAGTAAATTGGTATCCAATTTTGGTTTAGGGTAAAACAAACTTGCCACATAGCCAACACCTATCACTATTAAATGACTATATACGCCAAGCATGAGCTTATGATGGGTAAAATTGAAGTCACCAAAATCAAGCAGTAGTTTTTTATGCCCTTCCAGCCCAATTTCAGTAGAAGTTAGGAAAGCATAAGCCGTAAATATAATACACACGATGATAGCGATATTGATACCCTGCCGGTTTGCCCTGGCACTAAATACACCCAACAGAAAAATCCCTACTATGCCTCCAGAAAAAATAGCGTAAACCGTAAATATGATTCCTAAAACGCCTTCACTGCCCGCATATAAATACAAATAGCCGATAGCTACGGATAAAGCGCCGGAAAAAACAACCATTAATTTACTGGCTAAAAGGTACTTTTTGTCATCTTGATTGGGTTTGACTTTCTTGTAATAATCCTCAATACCAACCGCAGCTAGGGAGTTAAGATCGGCACTTAAGCTACATATTGCTGCCGAAATTAATGCGGCCACAATAAAGCCGACTACGCCAATGGGCAACTGCGTCATCATAAAATAAGGGAAAACAGCTTCAGAAAGTGTATCTGCGGGTAAAGGATTTTGCTGGTAAAAAACGAACAACAGTGTCCCAATAAACATAAACATTGCCCAAACCGGCACTGCCAATAAAATCCCCATAAGGGAAGCTCGTATTGCGCCTTTGTCGCTTTTTGCTGTTAAATAGCGCTGTACCACAGTTTGGTCTGTCCCGTATTTTTGGATGGCATAAAATGCGCCGTTAAATATCATCACAATTAAAGTGAGCTTGGTAAAACTGATATCGTAAGGACCAAAACCAGCCCGGTCATTAGCTGTCGCTACTTTTAAAGCCTCTGGCAAACCGCCTTTTATCGAAAAAATGAGCACACCCAAACAAATGATGCCACTGGCAAAAAGCATAAATCCCTGAAAAACATCTAACCAAATTACGGCCTGTATCCCTCCTTTTAAATTTACGATAATCAAGATCAAGCCTACAACGGCAAGAATGATATAAGGGTTTATATCAGACAATCTGTTGATGGCGGCCGCTATCAAAAATAAAACGGTGCCCATGCCGGCAAACTGCCTGATTACAAAGGATGAGGAGCTGTAATAGCGGGCAAATACGCCGAAGCGCTTTTCGAAATATTCATAAGTGCTTAAACCTATCACTTTTCGGTAGAGCGGAACGATGAACCAAATGGTGCCTATCAAAATAATGGGCACCATAAAACCCTGTACCAACAGTATCCAGTTGCTGGTGAAGCCCTGTTCGGGATAACCCAAAAAGGTTACGCTACTAATTAAGGTTGACAGTAGGGATAAGCCTAAAGCCCAGGTCGGGAAGTTTCCTTTTGCCAAAAAGAAAGTTTGCGTTGAATTTTGGTTATTGGCGAAACGAAAGCCAAAATAAAGAGTAACGATTAAGACTATGAGAATAATCGCATAGTCGATGTAATGCAAGTGGTTCATACGGCTCCTTTGTCCATTTTTTACGATGGGCGTTTTTTATTGGTTTATATTGGTTTAATTCACGTGAATTTCACGTTTTATGCCTTTTCAGCACAGTCTCGCCTGCCCTTATGCCGGGCAACGGCAGTTACTTTTTTTCATTCTTTGTTATTTAACTGTTTGGCATTCAAGCATGCTTCGCAGGTTTTTCCGCAAAAAAAGTAACCAAAAAAACGCTCGACTACGCCCTTTGCTAAAAAAGAAATGCTTTTACTCCCTTCATCTGTGCCGCAAAGTTCTAAGGTCGAAAAAGAGGTGTAACTCAGTCCATGCTTCGACGGGATTGAACTGAAATAGCCATAATTCGTACTATTCTAAACATAGTGCACTAAAAATTACTGATAATCAATTTGTCACACCAATAGCTCAAGTTATTTCAAGTATAATTCGCTTAGCTGTTTAGGCAGTTTATAACTGCCCGGTTTTACTGTTATGTATAGTTCTTTTTGCAAAGCCTTCATCCTGATTACACCACGTAAAAGTTGGTGTACCGGCACAAAGTTTTGGAGGTTTAACTCCTGCAATATGGCAGCAGCAGTAGCGCCGCCTTCAATAAATAATTCCGAAATATTTTCATTACGGACGATTTCCGCAACGGATTTTGCCATTGCTTGCCTCAGTTCCAAAGCAGAAACAGCTATGGTTTGTTTTAAACTTTCATCTATCGCGATAACCGCCTTCTGGTTTTCTTGTATTGATGCCGAAACCTGCTTAAACCAATCGGTATCTTCAGAAATTTGCATCAACGCCACGGATAGGTAATGTACTCCACCAGCGTTTTTCGCTATATTTTCAATAGCATCTGCACTGTTTTTAAACGACGTACCGCTTACGTATAAATGCGGTAATGCCAAATTTACCTCGGTTGTTAGCGGCTTTTTACTAAAAGATTTTTGCAGCAATTTTTCGAAGAAATCACCGCCACCGGCAAAAATAAAAGAGCTGTCGGTTCTGTTAATCCAGCTGTCAATATCTTCTTCGGTTTTTACTTCGCCAACTATTACTCCGTGTGAAGGCAATTCGTCAGTTACTTTTAACACGCTTAACGCAAGCTGCTTTCTTGACCTTAACATAGCCGATATGCTGGAATCTTTAATGGCAAACTCAGGATCGTTGGCAAAGCTGGTTTCTGAAATCTCCGTATCGTTGATATAGTATTTTTTGTTTTCAATCGTTCGCCCCAGTGATGGGTTCGAAGGCAAAAGCAAGGCCCTTTCGAATCCCAAAAAAGACAACTGAACATGTAATTCGTCTAAAACGTGGCCACGCAAAACAGAATCTACTTTTTTATAAATATATGCCGGATGCAGTTTTTGTAACGCTGTCACTGCTTTTTCAGTGACTTCAATTGCATGGGCTTTGTTTAAAGATCTGCTGTCGGTGGAAAGCACCAGTACATCCACATTATTAGCAACAATATCACCAGTGCACAGCATTACAGACAAATTATATTGCAAAGCAATGCCTGCCAGTTCGGCTGCGCCGGTAAAATCATCTGCAATAACCGCTATCATTTAAAGGTGATTTTCTTTTCTGTACTTGCTTAGTTGCACTGCGCTTTCAATGGCTAAAACCATGGCATCGGCACTGGCAATTCCTTTTCCTGCAATTTCGAAAGCGGTGCCGTGGTCAACAGATGTTCTGATGATTGGCAAACCCATGGTAATGTTTACGCCTTTTACACTATCCATCATTTGTTTTTCGGCGTTCCATTTAAAACCTGCCAATTTAAAAGGGATATGCCCTTGATCGTGGTACATGGCCACTACCCCGCCGTAAGCTCCTGTACTTGCTTTGGCAAACAAGGTATCGGGTGGAACCGGGCCTTCCACATCGTAACCTAAACGTTTGGCTTCCTCTACCGCTGGTAAAATTTCCAAGTCGTCTTCTGTACCAAATAAACCATTGTCGCCAGCATGCGGATTTAAACCTGCAATCCCAATTTTTAAGTTGGTTTCGCCCAAGCTTTTCATTCCGTTATAGAGCAGTTCTGTAACTTCTAAAATGCGTTCTTTTTTCACCAAATCGCAAGCCTGGCGTAAAGAAATATGCGTACTTACGTGGATAACTTTCATGTTTTCCTCTACCAAAAGCATTGCATATTTTTTAGTCCCGGTAAACTCGGCGTAAATTTCTGTATGACCTGCAAAATGATGTCCAGCTTCGTTGATGGACTTTTTGTTGATGGGCCCGGTTACAGTAGCATCAACTTCTTTTGCCATGGCAAGCTCAATCACTTTTTTTACGGATTGAAAAGCCGCTTCGCCACACATGGCAGAAATTTCGCCTAAAACCAATTCATCTACGTTTACATTGTGCTGGTCCAAAACATCGGGTTTGCCTAATTCAAACTTGGCTTCTTTTACATCGCTAATTATATTGATTGTTGCATTTAGCTTTAACAGATCAATAATGTTTTGAAATACGCCTGCATCGCCTACAATTAAGGGATTGCAGATTTCATAAATTTCTTTTTTCAGCAAAGCTTTAATGGCTATTTCGGGCCCTATGCTTGCCGGGTCGCCCATGGTAATGGCTATGATTGGTTTGTTCATTGTTGTATCTTTTATGAGGAATTTCCTTTAGCTGAGGGTGATGTTATCTTCCGTAAGGATTTTCCCAAATGTTTCTATTAATTTAATTTCTTCTTCTTTGGATTTTGACTGTAACGGAGGCATCACGAAAGGCTGACAAAGTCCGGCATTGTTCATTAATACCTTTAAAGCCCCTAAACTTTCTCCCAACGTTCTGCCACTCTGGTAAATGCTTCCGAATACATCGCTTAAACGTTGCATTTCATATACCTTCGCCTCATCGCCAGCGATAAAAGCCTGTTCCATTTTGTTATAAATAGACGGAATTAAATTACCGGTACTGGGAATCAACCCGTCACTTCCGTTGATTAAGGCATGAGCACCTTTTGCCGCCCAGCCTAAAAAATGACTGAAATCTTTTCTATCCTTCCACAAACGGATGGATTCGTCCAGTCTTTCTTCGCTCCTCTCCGAATCTTTTGTGCCAACGATATTTTCATGATGGCTCAATTCATTAATCAATGCCAACGGAATACTCATGTGCGTAGTTGCTGGAATGTTGTAAATAATTAGGGGAAGCTTTATTGCATTTGCCAGCTGTTCAAAGTAGGTTTTCATCTGGCTTTCTGTTAATGCGTAGTAGGACGGCAATGTTGCCGCTACAGCATCAACGCCAAAATCTGCACATTCATTGGCAAAATCAATAGATTCCTGTAAACAGTTGGACGAAATGCCTGCGTATAAGAAAGTGCCGTCTTTTTTATTCTTGTGAGCCGCTTTTAAATAATCTTTTTTTATCTGGTGAGTTAAAGAAACAGATTCGCCGGTGGTTCCTAAAATAAAGGGATGTACGTTGTGCTGATAGAAATTAGCAAACATTTTCTCGACAGCTAAATCATCTAACTGGAAACCAGCAGTAAGTGGCGTTACGGCGGGGATAATTACGCCATGGTATTTTTTGTTGGTCATGATAGTTAATAAGGTTAGTTTGAGATCTTATTAAATGGAAAACCTGCCACCAAAGCCTTTTCGGCACAGGCTTGCCTGCCCTCATGCCGGGCAACGGCAGGAACTTTTTCACCGGAAAAAGTACCCAAAAACTCTCGACTACGCCCTTTGCTATTAAAGGAAGTGCTTTTACCTCTTTCATCTTTACCGCAAAGTTCTGATGTCGAAAAAGAGATTAATATTGGTCTGTGCTTGGGCTGAATTGAATGGGGAACAGCCGTAATTTGCATTATTCTAAACATATTGCACTATATAAAACTGACAATCAATTATACCAAAATTCATATCAATAAGCGGCTTTAAAAATGTTGATGGCATCCTGCTGGGTGACCTCTCTTGGGTTATTTTTTAATAAGCGCTGAATCTTCATGGCATCAATGGCCAGCTGTTCAATTGCGCTTTCGGGAATATCCAAGTCTCTTAATCTGGCTGGAATGCCGCATTCTTTGATTAATTCTTTAATTTTTTCAACGCCTTTTTGCGCCGTTTTTAAATCATCGCTTTCGCGGTTACAACCTAATGCTAGGGCTACATCCGCATAACGATTTGGCGCCGCAGGAATATTGAATTCCATTACATAAG
This sequence comes from Pelobium sp., assembly GCA_035496935.1. Lineage (GTDB taxonomy): Bacteria > Bacteroidota > Bacteroidia > Sphingobacteriales > Sphingobacteriaceae > Pseudopedobacter. The sequence goes on from DATJED010000027.1 coordinate 50,833, forward strand.
GCAACAATAAAGCATTAGATAAACCATGCGCCAAATGGAAAGTACTGCCTAATGGATAACTTAAAGCATGAACACCAGCGGTATTTACCGGCCCTAAGCAGAAACCGCCCAATAAACTCCCCATAGCTACTTTTTCTCGGGCTTCCTCGTTAGTGCCTTCTTTTACAGCAGTAACAATATTTGCAGCAATTAACCGCATCCCCTCGTAAGCAAACATATCTATAAAAGGTTGCGCAAATTTATTGGTATAAGCTTCTAAACAATGTGTTAAAGCATCTAATCCGGTTGCTGCCGTAATCTGTGGCGGAACGCTGACGGTTAACAAGGGATCAACATAAATAATATCTGGCACCAAAAACGGACTGATAATCCCTTTTTTCTGATTGTCGGCATCGTCAACCAAAATGGCATTTGGCGAGGCTTCGCTTCCTGTACCGGCAGTTGCAGGCACACAGATCAGTTTTTTCTTGCGTCCCTTTAACAAACCGCTACCTACATATTCTCTCAATTGTTGTGGATTGTCCAATTGTGCGGCAAGCAGTTTTGCGATGTCCAATACGCTTCCGCCACCAATCCCAATTACCACATCTGGGTTTAGCGGACTAACTTTTTCCATTAAGTTTTCAAAATCACTGAAAGACGGTTCCTGCAAAATACTGGTGTCTGTAGTAACAGCAATTCCTTTGCCTTCTAACTGTGCTACTAAATTTTGGAGCTTAGGCAACAGGGCTTTGATGGTAACAATTAACACCCGACTAGGTTTTAATTGCGCAAGTTCTTCGGGCAAATCTGCCAAGCAGTTGTTTGCAAAAACCAATTTGCCGGGAAAATAGATATTTAAAGCAGGAATCATCTTTTTAGTGTTTTTAAATATTTACAATACGAACACGAGCATAAAATAGTATAAGATTTAGGCGTTTCGTTCTGTAACAAAAAGCCTCTCGGCTCATTTATTTTTAGCTTTATCCAAAAAGGAAGCTTTTATAATTTGGTTTGTTTGTTGAATTTGACATTAAAAATCACCCTGATCTAAATAATTAATGTCAAATTAACGCTTATTCTCAAACATAATAATTTCCCGCTCATTTTAAGAAGTAAAACAGGATTTTTTTGAGCCTTCAACAGAACTAATTTCCGGAGATTTGGAAGTAAATAACCACGTATTGTACAATATTAGCTTTAGGCGCTTGTCCGGAAATTACTGCTTTACTTATACGAACAGAAAAGCCTCCAAGTTCTTGGAAGTTTTTTAACGTAGGGAAAATCTAAGCCATAAGGTTACTGTTATTTGAGCTAATCAGTGTTATTTGAAGACCTGTGACATTAAGCTCTTATATTCGGGATATATCCATATTAAATCAAAGTTTAGTCCATAATGAGTCCACGTTTTTATAATAAAAAATGGACTTTTAGTGTTAACATTAAGTATTTGATACTTAAAAACATTGACGAAGGTATTGATGATTTGCAGAAATCTACTTATCTTGTCAATTGCTTAAGCATAAGCGCTTTAAACCTAAATTTTAAGTATAATGGCAACTATTGATAGCAAAGGTCGGCTGCATGGAAAGGTAGGCAATGTTGTTTACCGCACCGTTGGAGACACAAGAATTGTACAGAGCAAGGCGGCAAAGGTGAAACAGACTGCTTCCACTAAGGAAAGCGCACTGGAATTTGGGCTGGCCAGCAACGCCTCCCGCATAGTTCGTACTGCGTTTTTTCCGCTCACGTATACCGCAGATGGTGGCATGGTTAACCGGCTGACTGGCGCAGTGCTGAAATGTATTAAAAGCAGTGAGGAAAAGGCAAGGGGCGAACGGGACCTGCATGATGCGGACCTTAGGCACCTGGAAGGTTTCCAGTTCAACCGGCTGTGCCCTTTAAACGAGGCGTTGAAAGTGAGGCCAACGGTGGAGTTGGACAACAGCAACAGGCTGAAAGTGGACATTCCTGCTTTTAAAGACGTGAGCGACTTGCAGTCCCCCATGTACAGTCACCATTGTGTTTTACGGTTGATGCTGGTGGCCGTAAATTTTAGGGAAGACTATTATGAGTACATCAGCTATATAGATATCGAGCTAAAAAACCGAGTGCTTTTTGAGGGGAGGGAGTGGTATCCGGAGGAAGTATTGCCCGCCGGGAGCCTTGCATTTTTAAGTGTTTCGCTGCATTATTTTGGCCCCTCGGGCATGGCGGAAGCACCGATAAGTTTGAACAGCAAGGAATGTAGCCCTGCCGAACTGTTGGCTGTTTTTAAAGTTCCTCTGAGGGGAGAAGAGAACACAGCGGAAAGCAGTGAGCGGATTGCTGAAGCTACGAAGCGTTTCCCGTTGAACAATTACCGTGGCGGAGAAATCTTAAAGGATTTATCGAAGCTAAGGCAACAAGGGGAGAAAAAATCTGCCAAAAGCGTGGCTGATAAAACCGGCGTAACGGAGGCAAGCGGTTTTGTGCTGCCGAAGGGGAAGATAGACGTAGGGCGAGCGTAGCTTAGTTGGGAGATTTATTACGGTTTGTATTTTAGTGTTCTTTGCCGATAAATTTGAAAAGAAAAGCGCAAAAAGGTATAATATAGCGCAACATTTTTTAAAAAAATTATTAGATTTAGATTAACAAATTAAAAATATCCGGTTTAGATTTCCCCTACACACCTAGCCATGGAATGGAAAGCTACATTAATTACACATCGCGACCAGAAAAGGATAGCAGTTTGGTTTGAGAAAAAGCCTGAGCTAATTGCCAGGTTTAGAAAACTACATGACGCCAAATGGAGCGCAACTTTAAGTGTATGGCATTTGCCAGATACTACCGAAAACCGCAGAAGGTTTAATATTGAAACCGACAAAGGTAAAGGTGTTCCTTATTTAGACAAAATTTTGGAGATTGAGCTTTTTAAAAAGTACCTGAACACCAAAAGGTATAGCCAAAATACAGTAAAAACTTATTCGGAGGCCTTGCAGACATTTTTATTTTATTACAATGATAAAAATGTGAAAGCTATTAATAACCAAGATGTTATTTCTTTTTACAATGATTACATTCTGGAGAAAAAGCTTTCAATATCTTTTCAGAATCAAGTAGTTAACGCCATTAAACTGTATTTTAAAACAATAAAAGAAACAGCAATTAACGTTGACAAGATTTATAGACCTAAAAGAGAGAAACTGTTACCCAACGTTTTGAGCAAGGAAGAAGTAAAGAAAATTTTAAACGCCCATAGCAACATTAAACATAGGGCAATGCTTTGTTTGATTTACAGTTGCGGATTAAGACGAAGCGAACTTTTGAACCTGAAACCAAAAGATATAGACTCGAAAAGAAATTTGGTAATTATTAGACAGTCCAAAGGGAGGAAAGATAGAATTGCCCCACTTTCGCCTGCGGTTTTAGAAATATTGAGAGCTTATTACAAAGCATATAAACCGGGAGAGTGGCTGTTTGAAGGCAAATTGCCCAATACAGCCTATGATGAAAGGAGCTTGGGGCTGGTGTTAAAACAGGCATTAATGAAAACAAAAATAAATAAACCGGTAACGCTACATTGGTTAAGGCACAGCTATGCTACGCACTTGCTGGAGGGCGGAACGGATCTGCGTTATATTCAAGAGATTTTAGGCCATAAAAGCAGCAGAACGACAGAAATTTACACCCATGTAAGTACAAAAAGTTTACAGAAAGTAAAAAGTCCTTTCGATGATTTATAGAATTTAATATATTTAAAGAAAAAATATGTGCATATACGGACTAGACCTATACAACACATATCCGTTGTATATAGGAAGTATTATAGGACATATATGTAAGTTAGCGGTAATTTAACCTGACAAAATCGCTTAAAACTAATCTGAAAAAAATGTTAGACTCGACTTTAATTATTGCAGTTTTATCAATTTGGGTATTGACCTTTTTAATTTCATTAACTAGAACTCGACTTCGAAAAATTGTAATTACAAACGGGCTAATTGCTGTTTTATATTCGACCATATTGTTCTCAATTTCGTTTTACATAGACGGTAGAGATTCTATGATATATCTAATGTTTGCATTATTACTATTAGGAATTCACGTTATATATCTTCTCGTTTACACTTTATTTTTAGTTCTTTTCCGACCTGAAAAAGCGTGATGAAAAAATATAAACTACCGCTAACAACAGGTTTAAAAAATTGCGGGTGAAGTGCTTTCACTTCCTTCACTTCTTTTCATTAAATTTAGTGCGGGCTGACAGAGGTTCTGCAAGTAAAACCGCAATTTCTCAAACCTGCCAAACGTTAGCACCAAGCGTATGACGACAGAACGACACATAAAACTCGGACGACAAACAGCATTAATTTCATTCTTGCTTGGGACAGGTATTTTCGGACTTTACTTCCTGACCTCTTATTTTGAATTACTTTTCATTGGTTACGG
>DATJED010000028.1:0-417383 GCA_035496935.1 Pelobium sp.
ATCTAGTATGAACAACTCATGGAAAATGGGGGTGAAGACGAAATGCGTGTAAGTGAATTAATCAATGAAATCAGTGAAGCGAATGCATGGAATTTCGAAAGTGAACTAATCTCTTTTCCGTACGGATATTGTGCCAAATCATCCTGGTCATTGATGGCAATAACAAAACTCTCATCTGTACTTTTCAACAGATTTCTATCGATAGCATTTTTAAGATTTGAGTTAAATGTAGCTAAACCGCAAGGGCGTGGCATGTACGTAGATATGTATGCGATTTTCATAATATAAAGCGAAATAGTTGGATTGATAGATGTATCTGTCTAAAGAGAAAATTATGCCAATTATTTAAAAACTGTGGAAGCATCTCCCGTTTTATTAAAAAAGGACACCATGGCGGAAAGCGTGAAGGCATTGTCAACAAAAACGGCACTTGTTTTTTTAACTCTTCTTGGACGGGGAAAATGTAGATTTAAAATTTAGAAAGTTATAGAAAAACGTCGAAAAAAATGGCAAAAAAAAGCCGACAACTCTTTTCAAAAAGTTGCCGGCTTAAATAAGATTATTAAACTGCAGAGAACTAGCAGTACTGCTCAAATGCGCCAATTAAGTTATCGGCAATCATTTCTGCTGGGCGACCTTCTATTTGGTGGCGCTCAATCATGTGTACCAATTTGCCATCTTTAAACAAGGCCATTGAAGGGGACGAGGCAGGAAAAGGCAACATAAAACTTCTGGCAGCATCTACTGCTTCTTTCTCCATACCGGCAAAAACGGTAACCAATTTGTCGGGCGTTTTAGGGCTTAAAGCAGCGATTTTTGCAGCCGGACGAGCATTAGCTGCGGCGCATCCACAAACCGAATTAACTACAACAAAGGTAGTTCCTTCTGTACTGATTGCATTTTTTACTTCTTCGGCGTTTTTTAATTCTTGGAAACCTGCGTCTGTTAACTCTGTACGCATTGGTGCAACTAGATATTCTGGATACATTTTCTGTGTTTTAATTAAATCAATAATTTTAAAAAAAGCCTAAAAGACTTTAACGGTACAAAATTAAAGTTTTTTTTTAAGCGTTATTAATTTGCCTATCAATTATATGTCATAAAAAAAAGAGACGTTAATCAGTTTTATAGCTATTTAGATCAGGTGCATACACCTTAAAATTCGGACTTTTAATTAGCTGTTTAGCTACAAATGATAAAAAAATTACATACTATCAAAACTCCGTATTGTTTAATTTCCTATTATTGTTACAATAAAAGATAAAAAGGTCTTTAATACTAAAATTAATATAATGGACAATAAATTACAAACAGATGAGCTGGATATGAGGGTGCTTATCCCCATCGAAAGGCATAAAAAATTGATTCAACTTTTTAAGGAGTTGCCGGTTGGTGAAAGTTTTATTTTCATCAACGATCATGATCCTATTCCGCTTTATTATGAATTTCGTTCTATTTACGGAGATGTAGTTGGATGGGATTATCTGAATAGGGGAGGCAGAGAGTGGAAAGTAAAAGTTACTCGTATTGAGGCTTCGCAAGGGAGAGAGTTTACCGATGTTTCTACTTTGCTTGATCTTAGGAAAGCAGATGAGAGTGAGTGGAAGCAAATTGTTTTTCATCGGTATGGGATGATGGAACAGGGCGATACGCTAGAAATTATTGCCGCTGAAGATCCAAAAGAAATCCATGCGATTTTTGTGCAGAAATTTGAAGGCCAACATTCATGGATTTATAAAAAACAGGAACCGAACGAGTATGTTGTTCATATCACAAAAAAAGATAAAAGCGGTTTAGGCGACGACGGTTTTTCCGTAGTAAACGAATTTGATTTACGCCCATTTCCGCCAACGGAGCGTCATGAGATGTTCTATAAAGCTTTTGCAGATATAACGGTTGGTGAAGCTTTTGAGTTTATTAATGACCACGACCCTAAACCGCTTTATTACCAGATGGAAGCAGAAAGTAAGGATCCTTTTAAATGGGAATACCTTGAAAAAGGCCCCGAGCAGTGGAAAGTGAGGGTTGTTAAAACAAAAAAATAATTTTAAGAGAGCCAAAATGGCTCTCTTTTTTTGCATTATATGTTGAAAAGCTGGTATGCTAATAAGGCGAGAACGATTTGTAGTAGCCTACTCGTTTAAGTCTTTTTTAAGTGACCCCTGTCAGGACATTTAAACCAGAAATGGGCAGACGATTTAGGTTTTGTTATACCTTTTGGAGTTAATGCTCCTCGATGCTATGTTAATTTATAAATCAACCTAAGGAATCTTGAATGAAGATAGGCTATCAGTCAATTTTAATTGCGGTTGCATCTCCGTTTTTTATAGGTTTTTTAGCGACTTAATTTCACAAATGTATTATCAAAGTTATAATTTACGCTAAACTCTCTCTGTTATTACCAATTTATCGATCTTCTTTTGCGATAAAAATCCCTTTTAAAGCAGTTTAGGGCTGTTTTGAACAAATTACTCACTAATTTACACATGAGTGCTACCATGAAATATTCCTTTGCGATTACATTTGGTAAACAAGATTGCTAGCCTCCCTTAAAGGTTAGCACTAACCATAGCCAATTTTAAATGAGACCACCAATTTAAGCATATTATAATTGTGCCTTTTGCATTTTTTATAAGCAAAAGCTTTATACAATTGTTAAAAACCAAACTAAACCCAATTATTATGAATAAAAATTATTACTATCACTGGCTACCGCCCACCAATTATTGTGAACAGCGTTTTACTAAATTTAATTACAGGACAACACAGCTAAACCAGCAAAGTACCTTTTGATAATTAAAATTCTCTTTAAAATTATTTTTTTATAATGGAAAAAAACAAGAAAGTGCGCAATAGCAGTTCTCTGGCTTTTCTTTGCCAAGGGCGCTTATTGACTAAATTTTTTACAATAATTCTCACGCTGTTTTTAATTTCTGATGTTGCGTTTGGCCAGCAAGAAAGAACGGTGAGAGGAACAGTTGTAGACGAAAAGCAGATGCCTCTTATTGGAGTAACAGTAACTGTAAAAGGTACTACAATAGGTACGCAAACTAATATCGATGGTAAGTTCTCTATCCAAGTGCCTGAAAAAAATCAATCGATTGTCTTAAATTTTGTGGGGATGGTAGGGCAGGAAATAAATGTTACTGGGAGAAACGATATACGGGTAACGATGAAGGATGACATGGCGCAACTTAATGAAGTTGTAGTTGTAGGATATGGAACTCAAAAAAGGGAAAGTGTAGTTGCGGCTATTGCCCAAACATCGGGCAAGATTTTGGAACGAGCGGGTGGTGTATCAAGCATTGGAGCGGCTTTAACCGGGAATGTGCCGGGAGTGGTAACCACCGCCAGTACAGGTATGCCCGGCGAAGAAGATCCGCAAATTTTTATCCGTGGCCGCAGTACATGGAACAATACAGCACCGTTAATATTAGTAGATGGAGTTGAACGACCGATGACTAGCGTAGATATAGGGTCTGTAGAGTCTGTTTCTATTTTGAAAGATGCGTCTGCAACAGCGGTATTTGGTGTGCGAGGTGCAAATGGAGTAATCTTAATCACAACTAAACGTGGTAAAGAAGGTCAGGCTTCTATTAGAGCAACTGTTAACAATGCTTTTAAAGTGCCGTCGAGATTGCCGGGCAAAATGGATGCTTACGATGCCTTGCGAGTTAAAAACCAGGTAATTGAGTATGAGCTTGCACTTAGACCAGAAAGTTGGGCTGATTACCTTCCACAAGCTACCATCGATAAATATCGTTTCCCTGCGGACTTAACAGAATCCGAAAGATACCCTAACGTAGACTGGGATAGTTATTTGTTTAAAGACTATGCAACCTCACAAAACGCCAATCTCAACATTTCAGGTGGAACAGAAAAAGTGAAATATTTTGCAAGTGCAGATTATCTGAGAGAAGGAGATCTGTTTAGAACTTTTGAAAATGGCCGCGGATACCAACCGGGTTATGGGTTCAACCGTTTAAACATGAGGAGTAATCTCGATTTTAAGCTATCTAAAACTACTTCACTTGCTGCAAATATATCTGGTTCAAGAGGTGTTAAAAAGATGCCCTGGGGTGCAAATAATAGTGATTATAACTATTGGATTTCTGCATATTCTACGGCGCCAGATGTTTTTATTCCGAAGTATTCTGATGGAACATGGGGCTATTTTGCACCTAACGTTCAAAAAGGGTTAAATTCTGCATCAAACCTTGCATTTAGCGGGATAGATTATACCACTACAAACCGGATTACTACGGACTTTGCTTTAGATCAGGATTTGAAAGTTTTACTTAATGGATTAAAGTTTAAGGGAACCATCGCACTGGATAATACCTTTGTAGAAGGTGGCCGTGGGATAAATGATTTGTATAACGGTTTTCAGGCCAAATGGATAGACCCCGAAACAGGAGCTACTACCTACCAGCAAGCGTATGACGGTACAAACCGTTTTGACTTCCAAAATGGTATTAACTGGGCTACGGCCAGCGGCAGCGTTCAGAACTGGTCGACTTATCGCCGGTTATTTTATCAGGCACAGCTAAACTATACTAAAACCGTTGCAGAAAAGCACAATTTTACAGTATTGGGTTTATTTAACCGTAACCAATATGCCACAGGAAGCCAAATTCCAAATAACCGTGAAGACTGGGTTTTTAGAACCACTTATAATTTCAACCATAAATATATGGTAGAGTATAACGGCTCTTATAATGGTTCCGCCAAGTTTGCTCCTGAAAATCGCTTTGCTTTCTTTTCTTCCGGAGGTATTGGTTGGATGTTATCCGAAGAGAAATTTATGAAGTCTTTAACCTTCTTAGATATGTTAAAAATTAGAGCGTCCTACGGTGAAATTGGTGATGATAGCGGAGGTGGTCGTTGGCTTTATTTAACTCAATGGCAGTATGGAGGCCAGTCTAAAATGGGTGTAACAGGCGTAGATTCTGAATTGAGCCCCTACACTTGGTACAAAGAGAATACTTTGGGTAACCCAGATATTAAATGGGAAAAAGTAACAAAGGCTAACTTGGGTATCGACTTTAGTTTCTTTGGCAGTGCGGTGTCAGGTAAAATTGATTTCTTCAGAGATGAACGGAGAGATATTTTATTGACGGGCGACAGACGGGCTATTCCATCGTATTTTGGAGCGCAAGCACCAACAGCTAACATAGGCAGTGTTGAAAATAAAGGGTACGAATTAGAATTAGCCTTTGACAAAAACATAACCAGCAACGCCAGAATATGGGGAAACATTAATTACACCAATTCAAAAGATAAAGTGCTTAACGCAGATGATCCAACCTTGCTTCCGGAATATCAGAAGCGAGCAGGCAAGCAAATTGGTCAAACTTACTCTTATGTAAGCGCTGGTTTCTACAATACCTGGGATCAGTTATATGCTAGTACCATTACTGATAATGGTGATTTGCAGAAGTTGCCTGGTAATTATAACCTACTTGATTATAATGCCGATGGTATCATTGATTCAAAAGATAATATCCCATTTGCATTTCCGTCGGTACCTCAACATACGTTTAACGCTACAGTTGGGATCGATTGGAAAGGATTTACAGCGTTTGTACAAATATATGGGGTAAACAATGTTACCCGGCAGGTGGTATTCAACAGCTTGTCTGGCCAAAACCACTTGGTTTATGATCAAGGCTCTTTCTGGTCAAAAGACAACATTAACCCAGATACCCCTTTGCCTCGTTGGCTTTCTACACCTAGCAGCTATAATGATGCAAACAGATCTATGTACGACGGGTCTTATATCCGCTTAAAGAATGCAGAAGTTGCCTATACCTTCAGAAAAAGCAACAGTTTTGTTAAGAGGATTGGCGTTGAAAGCATACGGCTTTTTGTGAACGGAAACAACCTTGCTGTTTGGACTAAAATGCCTGACGATAGAGAGTCGAATTTTGCAGGAACAGGTTGGGCATCTCAGGGCGCTTACCCTACTGTTAAACGCTTTAACTTAGGTACTAACATTATTTTCTAAATAAATTTTTATGAAACAGTATATAAAAATTATCATAACATGCTTTGTTGTTTGGACAAGCATTGGTCTATCTTCTTGTGAGAAATACTTGGATAAAGAAGACAGTACGAATATCTCTGAGAAAGAAGCGTTTAAAAACTTCACTAATTTTCAAGGATTTACCGAGGAGTTGTACAACTGTATTGTCAACTTCACCAATAATTATTGGACCAATTCATTTAACTGGGGCGAGGATGAACTAACATCTACCGCTGGTAACTATCATTTTGTTCATAAAATAGACGATGGAAATTTTTGGGGCTGGCAAGCTGGATTTGATGGTTGGGGTTCTGGTTGGATGGATAAAAATAATTTCTCTACAGACAACGGAAGGTTTAACAAAGATCTTTGGCATGCAGCCTGGTATGGCATTCGTAAAGCAAACATAGGTTTAGCTAATATGGATCTGATGACCGATGCAACCCAAGAAGAAAAAAATCTGATAAAAGGTCAATTATTATTTTTCAGGGGGTGGTTCCATTTTAGGCTAATCCAGTATTTTGGAGGTTTACCTTATATAGATTTTGTAATACCTGCCGGTGGTGAAATCCGTTTGGAACGTCTTCACTATAATGAATGTGCAGATAAAGCAGCGGCAGATTTTAGAGCAGCAGCCGATTTACTACCAATAAACTGGGATAATACAGCTCCAGGGAAAAGAACGCTAGGTAAAAATGGTCTGCGTATTAATAAGATTATGGCTTTAGGCTATTTGGGTAAAAATTACCTATGGGCAGGCAGTCCGTTAATGAATTATGAATCTACCGGCAATAAAACGTATAATGTAGAGTATTGCAAAAAAGCGGCAGAAGCGTTTGGTGAGTTATTATCGCTTACTGAGGGAGGGACAACCCAATACAGCTTAGTAACCCTCGCTAATTATTATAAGAACTTTTATACTACTGGAGAAGGATGGGCTCTTCCAGGATCAACAGAAGCTATTTTTAGAGGGCCTTACGCGTCTGCAAATGACTCGAACTGGGGAACCAGTAAGCAATATACACCACTAATCATCTCTGAGGGAGATCTTAAGTTTATACCAACAGCTAATTATGTGGATTACTATGGTATGGCAAACGGCCTTCCGATCCCAGATATTACCAAGTCTGATCCTGAGTCGGGATATGACCCTAAATTTCCGTGGAAAGGCCGTGATGCCCGTTTTTATAACGATATCATGTTTGATGGATTGAAGGTAGTTCAAGGTGCAATTCCGAATCCGGCTGAACAACCTAACCGTTGGGCCAATTTATATACCGGGGGTAGTTACAGAGACCTAAACACCGGAAGCCGCACAGGATATGTATTACGCAAATTTGTTCCGCTTACTACAAATAAATACGATCACGGATACGATTGGGGTTATAGCCTTAACATCTATGTTCCGTATATGCGTTTGGCAGATATTTACTTAATGTATGCTGAATCAGCCGCAGTGGGGTATGATTCGCCAACTGGAAAATCATCTAACTTCAATAAAACTGCTGTAGATGCAGTAAACGTAATCAGAGACAGAGCTACCGTACAACATGTGAACACAAAATTTCTTAACTCTACCACTTTGTTTTTGAGTGAAGTAAGAAGAGAGAGAGCAGTAGAGCTTGCTTTTGAAGGACATCGGTTTAATGATTTAAGAAGATGGCGCTTGTTAATAGAACAGCCTTACACCTTAAAAAAATCAGTAGAATTTGATCGTACGGGCACATTTGACGAGGAGGATGCTACAAATAACGAAGTAGCCAACCTCCGCGAAGTGACAATTCTGGAGAGAAAGTTCAGCGAGAAACACTATTGGTTACCGCTAAAAAATGTGGATGTTAATATGTACGCGGAATTTGCACAAAATCCGGGATGGTAATAGCTGGTAATATTTAAAAGAGACCAAAATGAAGCAAATAAAAATAGGAATAGCGTTTTGCCTTACCCTCGCAACGGGATTGTCTGGATTAAATTCGGCAAAGGCAGCTTTAAATATAAATAATAAATTAAGTAGTCAGATAACAAACAAAACTACAAGCTTAAAAACTAATCAGATAGACTCAATACCAACAACCGGCAGAAAAGATTCGCTTGTACAGATAGCATTTAGGAAAGTTGCCCAAAAAGATCTGCTTGGCGGCGTTTCAGTGTTAGATGTGACGGAGCTGATGGAAAAAAACTACGAGACCTACAGTTTAGAGAATCTGGAAGCTTTAATACCCGGATTTCACGGAAATATTTGGGGTAACGATAGTTATCTGGTTTTAGTAGATGGTGTACCCAGAGACGCAAACAATGTAATGCCTAGTGAAATTGACCAAATCACAGTTTTAAAGGGGGTAGGAGCCGTAGCACTGTATGGAAGTAAAGCTGCGAAAGGCGTTGTTTATATCACTACGAAAAGAGGAGGTAATTATGCCCAGAAAGTGGATGTAAGAGGTAACGCAGGTGTTTTTGTACCTAAGTCATACCCACAGTATTTAGGATCTGCTGAATATATGACCTTATACAACGAGGCCAGAGCAAATGATGGTTTGAATCCGCTTTATACCAGCAGTGATATCTATAACTCCGGCTCCGGTTCCAATACATTTAGGTATCCTAATATTGATTTCTATTCTTCTGATTATTTAAACTCAACTTATAACCGTTACGATATAACTACGGAGATATCGGGTGGAAATAATAAAGCCCAATATTACACCAACATGGGTTTTAACTCAAATGGTTCATTATTAGATTTTGGTGAAGCAACCAAGAGCAGAGGAGCGGATAGATTCAATCTTCGGGGAAACATCGATATGAAACTCAATAGAATCATCAAGTTAAACGTAGATGTTTCAGCTAGTTTTTATACCGGTAAAGGTGTTAATGCAGATTACTTCGGAAGCGCAGCAACTGTTCGTCCAAATAGATTTTCCCCTTTAATACCGATTAGTATGATAGAGGAAAACGACGACCCTTCAATGGTTTACGTAAACAATAGTAACCACATTATTGATGGAAAATACTTATTAGGAGGAACCCAACTAGATCAAACGAATGTTTTTGCAACTATATACGGAGGTGGTTCCAGTAAAAACATTACCCGCCAGTTTCAATTTAATACCGGTATTGATTTTGACTTAAATGGAATAACTCCTGGACTAACCTTCAACACAACTTTAGCTATAGATTATCTTACTTCGTTTACGCAGTCATTTAATAACAATTATGCTGTTTATCAGGCACAGTGGAATAATTATGCCGGAATTGACCAGATTAGTGGTTTAACAAAGTTCGGAGATGATTCCAAATCAGGAAATGAAAATATCAGCAATAGTTCTTATCGCCAAGCATCAGCACTCTCCGGACAGTTTAATTATAACAGAACTTTCAACAAACGACACAATGTTTCAGCAATACTATTGGGATACGGATACCAAATAGGTCAGTCGGGAGCCTATTATAAGACAAACAACTCTAATTTAGGTTTGCAACTTGGATATAACTACGATCAGAAATATTATGCGGATTTTAGCAGTGCTTATGCTTACTCCACAAAACTTCCAGAAGGAAACCGCGGAGGATTTTCGCCTACATTGAGTTTAGGTTGGAAAATTAGCAAAGAAGATTTTATGAAGGATGTTTCAGCAATAGACAACCTTAAATTAACTGCTTCTGCCGGGATCTTGAATACAGATCTTGAAATTGGAGACCACTATTTATATCAAGGATATTATACCTATAACGATGCCGCATGGTATAGCTGGAACGACGGACAGCTAGTGCATAGCTTCGATAGACGAAGAGGTAGTAATTACGATATGTCTTTCCCACAAAGGAGAGAAATAAATTTTGGTATAGAGGGTTCCTTATTCAAAAGCCTAATTACGTTTAGCGGAAACGCATTCTTTAGTGAAATGAAGGGTAAAGTTGTACAGCCAAATTCAATTTATCCGAACTACTTTTATACAGGATGGCCGGTATATTCCGATATTCCTTACGTAAATTATGATAGTGACAAGCGCCACGGGTACGATTTTAATTTAAACTTTAATAAAAAACTGGGCGCTGTAGCTTGGACATTGGGCTTTAACGGAACTTATTATGAGACAGAAGCTAATGTGAGAGTAGCAGATTCACAGTATGAGTTTTCATATCAGAACAGATCTGGCAGACCTCTCGACGCAATTTTTGGGCTACAAAGCGACGGGTTGTTTATGGATCAGCCAGAAATTGATAGCTCACCAAGCCAATCTACAATAGCCTCAGGAGGAGGTGTAAAACCAGGAGACATTAAATATATAGACCAAAACGAAGACGGAATTATTGATTCCAGAGACGAGGTTTACTTAGGACGCGGTGGCTGGTATGGTTCTCCTTTTACATTGGGTATTAACCTTACTGCAAAATGGAAAAACTTTACATTTTACGCTTTAGGAGCCGGACGTATGGGGGCAAAGGCCATGAAAAATAGTAATTACTTCTGGGTTGATGGTGAAGACAAGTATTCTGTAGTTGTGCGTGACCGTTGGACAGAAAGTACTAAAACTACGGCTACCTTCCCAAGACTAACAACGGCCAACAGCGATAATAATTACCGTAGCTCAGATTTTTGGATGTACAGCACAGATAGGTTCGACTTAGCAAAAGTTCAAATCTCTTATCAGATTCCTAAAACTTTATTAGGTAAAAGCTTTATTAAAGATTTAGGCGTGTATGTGAACGGTTTTAATCTGTTAACCGTAGCTAAAGAAAAAGATATTTTAGAACTTAACGTAGGCTCTGCTCCGCAAAACAGATTTTATAATCTGGGCGTAAAAGCAATGTTTTAGTGAGGTTCAATAAATCAAATTTTAATTTTCAAAGCATGAAAAAAATAATATTAATCTGTTTATCCGCAGTGGCTTTGTTTTGTGGCTGTAACGATATGTTCGAGCCACCTATACAAAACAACCTCGATTTAGAAAATGCCTATAATAATGCAAGTTATGCACAGGGGCTGTTACTAAATGGTTATACTAGGCTCCCAACAAATTCTTACTCTTTTAACGACGTAGCAACAGATGATGCTGTTACTAATGATAAGGGTAGCGGTTTTCTTAAAATGGCTACTGGTCAATGGACTTCAATGAATAATCCTGTTGATCAGTGGCGCAATAGCCGTTCTGCTATTCAATACCTAAACCAGTTTTTAAGCGTATCAGACAGCGTGAAATGGGCCGTAGATCCGGTTATCAATAGGATGTTTAATGATAGAATGAAAGGCGAAGCATACGGTTTGCGAGCTTTATTTATGTTTTATCTGTTGCAAAGCCATGGAGGTATAGGAACCGACGGAGCCCTGTTGGGCGCACCTATTTTGTTGAAAAATGAGTTGGTAACTTCTGATTTTAATCAGCCAAGAGCTACCTTTGAAGCTTGTATTCAACAGTTAAACGATGATTTAGCTTCGGCCGAAGAGTTGTTGCCACTTGACTACTCGGACACTTCTCCTGTACCTGCAAAGTATGCAGGGATTAGCGCAGCCGACTATCATCGGGTTTTTGGACTGAGTTTCGTTGGACGTTTGACTGGTAGAATAGCAAAAGGTATTCGGGTAAGAGCGTCGTTACTTGCTGCAAGTCCAGCCTTCAACCCATCAAAAGATCCGGCTAAATGGAAAAAAGCTGCTGACGATGCCGCTACCGTTATCGACTTACGCGGAGGTCTGGTTAATTTAACCAGCAAAGATCTCGTTTTTTATAATAAGGATGGTGGTGTTGACGGCTTAGGTGCAGGAATCAATCCTCCCGATATTTTGTGGAGAGGTAACGTAGGCCAAAGTAATGATTTAGAGCGAAATAACTTTCCGCCAACGCTAAACGGTAGTGGTCGGGTAAATCCTACCCAAAACTTGGTAGATGCTTTTCCAATGGCTAACGGTTACCCTATCGCCAACGGCAATAGCAATTATGATGAAAATAACCCATACGCTGGTCGCGATCCACGATTAAACCTGTATGTTTTGGTAAATGGTGCTGCCGCTGGTACTGCGGGAACAGTTATTAACACTGCAGCGGACGGAACCACCAACGATGGATTAAACAAAGTGGAAACTTCTACCAGAACTGGATATTATTTGAAAAAATTGTTAAGACAGGATGTTAACCTAAATCCATCTTCAACAACTACGCAAAAGCATTTTACGCCACATATTAGATATACTGAAATATATTTGGCTTATGCCGAAGCCGCAAATGAAGCTTGGGGGCCTTCAGGTAAGGGCGGTCATGCATATTCTGCTTATGATGTAATCAAGGCGATAAGAACGAGAGCAGGCGTAGGAGGCAGTACTGACCCTTTTTTAGAGTCAATTAAAAATGCAGACAACAAGGACGACATGCGGAAGTTGATAAGAAATGAAAGAAGGCTGGAATTATGTTTCGAAGGCTTCCGTTTCTGGGATTTGCGAAGATGGGATGCTAGCTTAACTGAGGCAGCAAAGGGCGTGAGCATCACAGGAGGAAATTTCTCTTATATCAATGTAGAAGATAGAGCCTACCAAGATTATATGATTTATGGCCCTATTCCTTACAGCGAGACCTTAAAATACAATAATCTTATTCAAAATCAAGGATGGCAGTAACCGAGGCATTAAATACAATAGACTAAAACAGAAAAAGATGAAAAAAATATTATTGATGATCCTAGTAGCTTCCGTTTGTTTAAGCTCATGTAAAAATGGAGATTGGGAATTTGACGATTATGAGTATCAGGCGGTTTATTTCGCCTATCAAACGCCGGTACGCACCATCACGCTTGGCGAGGATGTTTTTGACACCTCGCTTGACAATGCACATAAATGCCAGATAATGGCAACAATGGGCGGGGTGTATACAAATAAGCAAGATGTTACAATAGGTATCCAAGTGGATAACTCGTTAGTAGCAAATAAAGCTTTCAACGGTGGTGGAGATATAATTGCTATGCCTGCAAATTATTACACATTAGCGTCTGACAAAATTGTAATCCCTAAAGGTGCAATTGTAGGTGGCGTTGAAGTACAGTTAACAGACGCTTTTTTTGCCGATCCATTGGCACTTAAGAGAAATTATGTTATTCCGTTAAAAATGATCAACGTAAACAATGCCGACTCTTTACTGGCTGGCAAGGATTATACCTTGTATGCTTTAAAATATATAAACACCTGGGCCGGAAATTATTTGCGTAGAGGAAAAGATGTAGTTGTTGGTAAGCCTGGACATACCACATTGAGCAAAACTAACACAAGACATAAAGAGTTCGTAGAAAGTGATGAAGTGACCTCTTTAACTACCCAATCTCTCATGAGAACAGAATTTCCGGTAATATTTAAAGACGAGAATAATCAAAATATCACCTGTAAGCTCCTTTTAACTTTTGACGATAACGGCAACTGTACGGTAAAAAACGGAGACAATACATTTATCGCAAGCGGAACTGGGAAATTTGTTAAAAGAGGAGAAAAGAAAAGTTGGGGCGATAAAGATAGAGATGCATTATATCTGAATTACCAGATAGATATGGCTGACAGAAACGTTACCACAACTGATACCTTAGTAATGCGTGACCGTGGCGTTGCTATGGATACTTTTACGGCTGTACCCAAATAATTTTTAACCTTAAAGATTAAAAAATGAAAAATTTATATAAACTAGCATTGGGCGTTACCATTTCGGTGGCAATGGCTTCATGTACAAAACATGAGCTTTTAGATTTTCATGTTGACAAGCCAGCAAGCTTTGAAAACCAAGAAATAATTGATGCTTACCAGCACTTAAAAACATATTTAAATAAAGAAGCAAATCCCAACTTTAAATTTGGGGCAGCAGTTTCCTTATCTGATTATGTTAATAAAGGGGTGATGTACCGCCTTGTTAACAATAATTTTGATGAAATAGTGCTAGGTTATGCCATGAAACACGGAGCAGTTGTTAAAGCAGACGGAAAGTTAGATTTGGATAATGTAAAGGAGCTTTTAAAAACTGCTCACGATGCCGGTATGTCTGTTTATGGGCATACGCTTTGTTGGCATGCAAACCAGAATGCTGCCTATCTTAACAAGTTGATTGCACCAATTATAATTCCCGGGACTGCCCAACCTACTTGGGATTTAGTGACTGGAGCAAATTTTGAAAGCGACAACAATTCCAATTATGAAGCAAATAGCAATGCGCAGCTTTCTTTTACAGCAGTAGGACAAGGAGCTGGCGGACAAGGCCGAGCACTAAAGATAACTAACGATGCCGTTCGTACAAATGATTGGGATGCCCAGTTCTTTATAAAATTTAGCCCGGCTGTAAAGGCAGGGGAAAAATATGAGTTTAGTATGGATGTTAAGGCAGATGCCAATGTTACATTCAGCACACAAGCCCACACGGTTCCCTATAGTTATAAATTTTACGATTTTTTTGGTGCTATCTCTGCAACACCCACGTGGACAAAATATACCAAAGTAATTACCGTTTCAGATAATGAGGCAACTAGTGGCGCAATAGCTTTCAACTTGGGGAAAAACGCAACCAATTATTATTTTGACAACATCACTTTAAAAAAATACAACGAAAAAGGTAGCGGAAATGCAGGCCATGCCTATTTTTTTACTAACCCCACTGCTAAGCCTAATTATTGGGAGGCACAAGTAGCCTATGGTTTGCCGGTCCTTCAGAACAATAAAGAGTATACGTTAAAGTTTGTAGCAAAGGGCAGTGTAGCGGGTAATATCCGTGTTGAGTTACAATCGCCCGACTACTCCTCAGACGGATTTGGGAGTTTTGGTCTCACCACCGGCTGGAAGCAGTATGAATTGAAGGCTACCACCACAAAAGCCGACCGCAAGACCTTGTTATACAGTTTTGCAGACTATGAAGGTACGGTATATATTGATAACGTAGAACTAACCGCTTCAGGCGATGCTACCAACTTGGTTACAGCAAGCGATTTTGAGAACGGTTCAACTGGCTGGGGTGGCTGGGGTAATAATTCTACCCGAGGCGTTACCGCACAGGGAGAAGGTTACGGAGGTGCCCAAGACCAAATTATCGAAAAAACACCCGCTGAAAAGAAAACCATCATCACCGCCGAACTCGATCGGTTTATCTCAGGTATGGTGGATACTTGCAAAGCTTACGTAAACGCCTGGGATGTGGTTAATGAGCCTATGGATGATGGAAATCCAAATAACCTTAAATCCGGTGTAGGAAAAACATTAAAAACCGATGAGTTTTACTGGCAAGATTATATGGGTAAAGATTATGCTGTTGAAGCATTTAAATTAGCAAAACAACACGTTAAAGCAGGCGATTTGCTATTTATAAATGATTATAATTTAGAGTACAACCTAGACAAGTGTAGGGGTTTGATTGACTATGTTGCCTACATAGAGGGTAAGGGAGCAGTGGTAGATGGTATTGGTACGCAAATGCACATCTCCACAACATCCGATAAACAAAAAATTGCTGATATGTTTACGTTACTTGCGGCAACTGGCAAAAAAATAAAGGTATCGGAACTGGATATGGGAATCGACGGTAAAAAAACGGCTCAGGCAACGGAAGCCGATTATCAGACACAGGCAGATATGTACAAATATGTGATTGAAAAATATTTTGAGATTATCCCAGTAAATCAGCGCTATGGAATTACCATTTGGTCTCCGTTAGATAGCCCTGATAATTCAAGCTGGCGAGCTGGCGAGCCTATCGGTTTATGGACTGGAGGTTTCACACGTAAGCCCGCTTATGTCGGTGTTGCCGAAGCCTTAAAAGGAAAATAAATATTAGTTAGTAGTTGGTTTGATTATGAACAACGGGAGTAAAAGCTCCCGTTGTTTATTGTAATAACTGCACTTCAATCTACCAAGTGAAAGGCATTTTCCGATTTCTCTTTCTTCCAAGTTTTAAAACTAAAAAATGAAAGTGGCTATACGGCTTTTTAGCGTATCGTTTTTATTGATATTATTTTCAAGTCCCTATTTATGGGCGCAATCAAATGATAGTTTATTTGTTGCGAAAGTATCAAATAATATAACCAGCCATTATTTAAACCAATTGGGGAGTGGGGCGCCAATATATAACGGCAAAAAATATATTCCGGACGTAAGACTGGATGAACATGGGCATACCTTATTTATTAATGACCAATATACGAATGGAGAATTTGTATATAATGGATACGCTTATAAAGATAAGTCTCTAATGTACGATTTGGTATATGGCCAATTAGTCCTTTTAAATTTTGATAAAGTTGGAGGTATAGTGGTTAAGTCAGATATGGTAGATTCTTTTTCGCTGCACAATCACAAATTTATTAACATCAAACCTGCTCAAATAAAAGATAAAGAAATAACACCGGGATATTATGACCTATTGTATGATGGAGATGTTGCGTTATTAGCAAAACGAATAAAGAAAATAACAGAAAGTACTACCCAGTATAAAGTTGAAAGAACGGTAGCGCAAGAAAACACTTATTATTTATATAAAAACAATAAATACAATCTTGTAAAAGGGAAAAAGAGTTTGTTAAAGTTACTTCACAATACTAACCCACAAAATCTCCAATACATCAAAAGTCATCGGTTGAATTTCAGAAAAAGTAAAGAAAATGCAATGGTTGAGCTAGTAAAATTTCATGATTCAATAATGCATTAGGATGATGAAAACCGGTACTTTTCTTGTTATTTTGATTTTTTCGGTGGTATCGCAGGTTAATGCACAACAGCTAGCGTACAATTTAAAAATACATTTAAGCAATCAACCGTTTTCAGAACTGGTAAGATTGATAGAATCACAAAGCAATTACCGTTTTTTTTACGACGAAACTGTTTTCGATAGCCTTAAGGTAAGTATTAACCTCGAAAACGCCACTGTTAAAGAGGTTCTTGACCATGCGTTTACCGGAACAGATTTTCAGTATGCAATTGATAAGGAAACTGTTTTTTTGACCAAAAGCAAAAGTATTTTAACAAGCCTTCCATCGCAGTTTACCGGCAAGGAAAAAGAAATCATAAAAGAAAATGTACAGCTCGCCGCAGACCTTAAATCAAAAGCGACTGTAACACCATCTACCTTTGAAAACAAATTATATACAATTGGCAAGTACGCAAATACTACCGAAAAAACGGCTACAATAGCGGGAAACATCAAAAGTACTGAAACAGGCGAACCAATTCCCGGAGTATATGTTTTTATTGATAACCCGCGTTTGGGAGTTATTACCGATGCATTCGGTTTTTACTCCCTTACCTTACCCAAAGGAAAGCACAAACTTAATATCAGGGCGGTTGGATTAAAAGATACGCACCGCCAAATTTTATTACAGAATGATGGCAAGCTCGATATTCATGTAACGGAAGAACTATTTGCGTTAAAAGAGGTGGTAATTACCACAGATAAGAGTTCTAATATCCGTCGGATGCAGATGGGAGTAGAAAAGCTGGATATTAAAACCATTAAGCAAGTACCTACAGTATTTGGCGAGGCCGATGTGTTACGAGTGATACTTACACTCCCCGGAGTGAAATCTGTGGGCGAATCCAGCACAGGATTTAATGTACGCGGCGGGTCTGTAGATCAAAACCTGATTCTTTTTAACGATGCTACTATTTACAATCCGTCTCATTTTTTTGGGTTCTTTTCGGCATTTAATCCCGAAGTAATTAAAGATGTACAGTTATACAAAAGTAGTATCCCCGCAAAATTTGGAGGTCGGCTTTCATCTGTTCTTGAAATAAATGGTAGAGAAGGCAATAAAAAAGAATTTACAGGTACAGCGGGCATCGGTTTAATTACCAGTCGGCTGAACATTGAAGGGCCGATAATTAAAGACAAAACCTCATTTATATTAGGTGGAAGAACAACTTACTCTAACTGGATTACAGATCTTCTTCCAAAAAATGCCAGTTATCAGAACGCAAAGGCCAGTTTTTACGATGTTAACCTAAACATCAGTCATCAGCAAAACGAAAAAAACAGCTTTTATGCCACAGGCTATATCAGCAACGATAAATCAAATCTGGCTTCGGATACTACTTTTCAGTACAGCAATCAAAATATTACACTGCGTTGGAAACGGATATTTAACAATAAATTTTATGGCGTTTTATCCGCAGGACATGATAAATACCGTTACGATAATTATAGCAACTATAAAGATGACGTAGATTACCGATTAAAATTTAGAATAGGACAAACCAACCTTAGAGCCAATTTTAATTATTACCCGAGTACCAAATGGAACATCGATTTTGGAGCTAGCGCTATTTATTACAAAAACAGTCCTGGTTCACTTGAGCCTTATAGCGATAAATCTTTAGTAATTGCCGATATACTGCCACAAGAACAAGCATTTGAAAGTGCTGTTTTTGCCGATCAGCGTTACGATTTAACAGACGCCATCACATTAAATGCTGGCTTGCGTTATTCTTTTTATGATTATTTGGGCCCCGCAAACGTAAATGTATATGCCAACGGTTTTGAAAAAAGCGATGCCAATCTTGTTTCGGCAGAAAGTTATGGCAGTGGCAAATCCATAAAAACATATCATGCGCCAGAGTATCGCCTCGGGGCAAGATTTGTTTTAAGTCCCGATTTTTCGGTAAAAGCCGGTTATAATACCCAGAGACAATATATCCACATGTTGTCCAATACCACATCTATGTCGCCAACAGATGTGTGGAAACTAAGCGATATGAATATAGCTCCACAACGAGGCAGTCAGGTTTCGCTCGGGTTATATAAAAATTTTAAATCCAATACCATCGAAACATCTTTAGAAGGTTATTACAAAAAGATAGCTAACTTTTTAGATTATAAAAGCGGGGCAGTTTTAATTCTAAATCATAAGATTGAGCAGGATGTTTTACCCACCCAAGGCAAAGCTTACGGAATAGAGTTTATGGTGAAAAAGCTTACTGGCAAATTGAACGGTTGGGCTAGTTATACCTATTCCCGAACGATGTTAAAAACTGAAGACATCAGCGGAAACAATTCCATTAACGGCGGACAATATTATCCCGCTAATTATGACAAACCTCATGATTTTACTTTAATAGGCAATTATCGTTTTTCGCATCGGGTGAGTTTTTCTTTGAATTTAACCTATAGCACCGGAAGACCAATTACCCTACCGGTTGGTAAATATTATTATGCCGGTGGGCAAAGGTTGCTTTATTCAGAAAGAAATAAATACCGTATTCCTGATTATTTTAGGTCAGATGTTTCTTTAAATGTTTTAGGCAACCACAAAAAGAAACAGCTTATGCATAATTCCTGGACGTTTGGGATTTATAACCTAACGGGCAGAAAGAATGTTTTTTCCACTTTTTTTGCGAGTGAAAACAAGCTTATTAACGGCTATCAGTTGTCCATCTTCGGCACTGCAATACCATTTATAAATTATAATATCCGTTTCAAATGAGGAGAGTCATTGCAATATTTTTTATGGTTTCTTTTATCTTTTGTGCCTGTAAAGATCCTTTTACGCCAGAGGTTGAAGCGCAATACAAGAACTTGCTAGTGGTTGAAGGCTTTATAAACATTGGCGGAGAAACAACTATAAAACTGAGCCGCACCGGCGATTTGCAGGACTGGCAAACATTTATACCAGAAAAAAATGCAACTATCAGCATAGAAGGCGATAACGGAACACTTTTGAGCGGTTCTTCTGGTGGCGATGGAAGATGCACAATACCAACTCACACACTTACCCTTAACGAAAAGTATAGGTTAAAGATAAGCACCGTTAGTGGAAAAATATACCAAACAGACTATTTAGAGAATAAGCAAAGCCCCGAAATAGATAGCCTAAGCTTTAAGATAGAAAACAAGGGATTCCAAATATATGTAAGCACACATGATGATTTAAATAATACCAGGTATTACAATTGGGATTATACGGAAACTTGGGAGATTCGCTCCCCTTTTATATCCTATTTTGAGTATAAGGGCGGTCAGGTAGTCGAGAGGGACAAAAATGTAAACATTACCTATTGTTGGAGAAATAACCAATCTTCAAACATTTTACTAAATACTACAGAGCGCCTTTCAGAAGATAGATTAAAAATGGTTCCTCTTAATTACATTCCAGGCAATTCAGAGAAAATCGCATTTCTGTACAGCATATTGGTAAATCAATACGGTTTGACTCAAGAAGCTTATCAATATCTAGAAAATTTAAAGAAAAATACCGAAAACATTGGGACTATTTTCGATTCCCAGCCCTCCGAATTAAAAGGAAACATTACCTGTACTTCTAATCCAGATGAACTGGTTTTAGGATGGGTAAATCTCGGGACAGTGTCAGAGAAGCGATTGTTTATTAGCGCACACGATAAACCATCAGGGGGGGCTTGGCAGTTTAAGGAAATCTGTGAGACTTTTAGAATTTCAAAAGATAGTCTCAATTATTATATAAGCGCTAATAATAGCATTCTTGATGAGGTTCGTAAAGATGGTGTACTTACGGGATATATCATGGGAAAAACTCCCTGCGTTGACTGCCGTTTAAGAGGCTCGAATATTAAACCTGATTATTGGGCTAACTAAAGAATTAATGAAAGTATTAAAAATAGCCATATTATTTTTTAGTCTGTCGGTTTTTGCCTGTAAAGATTCTTTCACGCCCGAAGTTGAAGCGCAGTACAAGAATTTACTGGTGGTAGAAGGCTTCATCAATATTGGCGGAGAAACAACAATCAGGCTTAGCCGTACCGGCGATCTTCAGGACTGGCAATCCATCATCCCCGAAAAAAATGCAACGGTAACCATAGAGGGAGATAAAGGCACCGTTTTAAATGGCATTTCTGGTGAAGATGGGCAATGTGCTTTGAATACAGAAAACCTTAGCTTGGGCGAAGGCTACATGCTTAGGATAAAGCTGGTTGATGGAAAAACCTACCAAACAGATTATCTGGAAGGAAAAACAAGTCCCGAGATAGACAGTTTGAATTTTACGATAGAAAATAAAGGATTTCAGGTATATACCAATACGCATGACGATTTGAATAAAACCCGCTATTATAAATGGGATTACCAGGAAACTTGGGAAGTTAGATCGGCTTTTCCATCGTCATTTGAATATAAAGATGGGAAGGTTGTAAGGCGAGACCCGGATGTAAATATAGAGTACTGCTGGAGCACTTCTAAATCATCAAACATATTATTGAAAACCACAGAACGACTTTCTGAGGACAAGGTAACATTTTCTCCTATCACCCACATTATGGGCAATTCGGCAAAGGTAGCCTACATGTACAGCATTTTAGTAAACCAGTACGGTTTAACACCAGAAGCATATCAATATTTGGTGAATATGAAAAAGAACACGGAGCAGATTGGGAGTATTTTTGATTCGCAACCTTCTGAACTGCAAGGAAATATTGTTTGTACATCAAACCCCTTAGAACAGGTAATAGGTTGGATGAGTGCCGGCACAGTTTCGCAAAAAAGATTGTTTATTAGCTACAAAGATAAACCTAAAACCGGCTATGATTGGCTGTATGCTCAGCGTTGCGAGGCATTTATTTCATCGCAAGACAGCCTTCTATATTATTTAGGCGGTAATAACCTAATTATTGACGAACAGAAAAAAGGAATAGAGGTAAAGTACGGTATGAGTTCTAGAGAGTGCATCGACTGTCGTTTAAGAGGATCGAACATCAAACCGGATTATTGGCCAAATTAAATTATGAAAAGTCTATTTGCAGTTTTTCTTTTTGTTGCTGTTTTTACGCAAAATTATTGTAAAGCTCAAAGTACAGAGGTTTCCACAATACAGGCAAACTGGAATAATTATCTGCAAAATAATTTTCAGGAAAAACTATATGTGCATACAGACAAAAACTCTTATCTGGCCGGAGAAATTATTTGGTTTAAAATCTATAACGTCGAGGCATTTACTAACCGTCCGGTTGATATAAGCAAAGTAGCTTATATAGAGGTATTAGATGCGGAAAACAAGCCTGTGTTACAAGCAAAAATTACGTTAAAAGACGGTAAGGGCGAAGGCTCTTTATACATTCCAATAGCGCTACAATCCGGTGCTTATAGCATCAGAAGTTATACCAATTGGATGAAAAACTTTGATGCCCGTTATTATTTTAGTAAAGCTATTTTAATATACAATACATTAAACGAGGAGCATATTGCCGAAAAAAAGAAAAGCGGAAGAACTTTTTCTATGCAATTTTTCCCAGAGGGAGGGAATTTGGTTTATGGGCTTACCAGCAAAGTAGCTTTTAAAGCGGTGGATAATGCTGGTAAAAGCTTCGATTTTAATGCAGTATTACTTAACCTTAAAAATGATACCATAGCAACGTTTAGTCCGCACAAGTTTGGATTAGGGAGTTTCTCTTTTAAACCGGAAAAAGGAGAAACATATAAAGTATCAATAGCGCCCACAAACGGAAAGTCCTTTATAGCAACTTTACCCCGAATTTTTGAACATGGGGTGGTAATGGCTGTTAAACAAAATTCGGATACCGCGTTGAATTTTTCGATAACAAATAATTTAGTTCAAAATCAGAAGTTTACGCTCTTTGTGCATTCGGGGCAAAAAGAAGTTTTTGTTAAAGCTCTTGATACGAAAAACAGCCTGGATATACCACTTGGGCTTTTAGGCGACGGGATTTCGCGTTTTACATTGTTTGATGAAGTAGGGAATGCAGTTTGTGAGCGTTTGTATTTTAAAAAACCCAAGAAAATATTAAAGCTTGATTTATCTGTTGATAAGGAACTGTACAACACCAGAGAAAAAGTACGGCTTTCCATGAGTAGCAAAAGCACAGGCTTATCAGAAAAAGCCGATTTT
The DNA here is from genome assembly GCA_035496935.1 of Pelobium sp. Classification (GTDB taxonomy): domain Bacteria; phylum Bacteroidota; class Bacteroidia; order Sphingobacteriales; family Sphingobacteriaceae; genus Pseudopedobacter. Next base: position 22,838 of record DATJED010000028.1, read on the forward strand.
TCTGTGGCCGTTTATCAAACAGATTCTCTTGAAACTTCAGAAGATATTGCTACAAATTTATGGCTTACCTCAGAGTTAAAAGGTAAGGTTGAAAATGCCAACTTCTACCTTAACGGGGCTTCGCCAGCGGAGATTGATAACTTAATGCTAACCCACGGTTGGACACGCTTTAAGTGGGAGGATATACTGGCGAATAAAAATCAGGAATATAAATATACGCCCGAGATTGATGGACATATCATAAGTGGGAAAATTACAAATTCGTTAAACGGACAGTCCAGTGCCAATCATATCGCATTCCTTTCCGTACTAGGTCAAGGGAAACAGCTTTACACAGCAACATCTACAGCTAAAGGCGAAATAAACTTTTATACCAAACAGTTTTACGGTAGTCATGATATTGTTGCTCAAACAGATTTTCGTTTAGATAGCCAGGTAGTTATCGATATTAATTCTCCGTATTCAAATAAATTTGCAGAAGAGGTTAAACCAGAATTTAGTTATAGCTCGGCTCCTTCAGATTTATTGAAAAGGAGTATAGCAATGCAGGTTAATAATGCTTTTAACACCCGATATCTTAACAGGGAAATTATCTCGTCCCTAGACTCCTCTTTTTTTTATGATCGTCCCGAGAAGATTTATAAGTTGGATGATTATGTGCGGTTTAGCACAATGGAAGAAGTATTGAGAGAATATGTGACAGAAATCATGGTAAACCTTAGAAAGAAAGACTACCAGTTAAGCATATTTGATAGCGGTATTAAGCAATTTCACAGCACTGCACCTTTGACTTTGTTGGATGGCGTTCCTGTGTTTGACGAGGGAAATTCTATTATTAAGGTAGATCCACGAAAGATACAGCGTCTTGAGTTGATAACAGATTCCTATTCTTACGGCAGAAACACATTTGCCGGTATCGCAAATTTTATTAGTTACAAAGGTGATTTGGCAGGCTATCAGTTGCCTAAAAAGGCTTTGTTAATTGATTATGACGGACTGCAAAATAAGAGAGAATTTTACGCCCCTATGTATGATGGCGATACCGCTAAGCTCACTCGTATCCCCGATTACCGCACAACTTTATTTTGGAGTTCATCTAACCAAACTTCTACAGAGGGAAAATCGGAATTAACCTTTTATACCTCTGATATGGAAGGCTCTTATGTGATAAACGTACAAGCAATCTCGAAGAACGGAGCATCAGGGAGTGCAACCGCTCACTTAAAAGTTGTAAAAAATCAGTAATTATATAACCGCCAAATCTTAAATAAAATGAAAACAAACCTTTACCTATTTTTTGCGCTCGCTCTCTTTTTTTTGGCTTGTAAAAAGAATGATGTAACAAAAGATTCCAGTCTTAGTTTCAATGTATCGGAATTAACAGTTCCTACCACTGCCGGAAAAGGAGAATTTACCGTAAAATGGTCGTTCTGCGAATGGGAAATCTCTACACCTACTGACGGCTTTATTTCTGGGTTTACCTATTTAAAAGGTGGTAGTGCTGATCATGAAGGCAGTACCAGGGTCAACTTTAATTATACCGCCACTGATCTTTCAACAGAAAGAACACAGGAAATCACGCTTACCAACAAAAAGACGGGCACTAAATCAACGCTTATGGTACGCCAGGAAGCACCTATACCGGTAGAGGTTTCGATAGATCCAAGTGTAGAATATCAAGAGATTGATGGTTTTGGTTTTTCTTCGGCTTGGTGCGGTACCCTTAGTACTGCCAAGAACAATTCACTTTATAATACCTTGGGATTTTCTTTACTAAGGATACGTATTGATCAGAATAAAAATAACTGGGGCGAAGAAACATCAAATTCGGAGGCCGCACATGCGGCCGGTGCAAAGGTACTTGGGTCTGAATGGTCTCCGCCGGTAGCCTGGAACAGCAACGGAAAAAGTACTGGAGGTTATTTACTTCCCCAATATTATGAGGACTATGCGAATTACCTAAAGGATGCTGCAAATACAATCAAGCTTGATTATGTGTCTTTCCAGAATGAACCAGATATGGGAGCTATTGATCCTAGTGGTGTGGTTTCGTGGACAGAAAGCCAAATGCGTACATTTTTAATAGATCACTCAGCTACTATTGGGAAGCCTATTGTGTATGCAGAATCATTTAGCTTTAACGACGCTTATACAGACCCTGCACTTAATGATGCTTCTGTGGCAAGCAAAATAGCTATTATAGGCGGACACTTATATGGAGGCGGGTTAAATACGCATCAAAATGCCCTAAATAAGGGAAAAAAAATATGGCAAACAGAACATTACGTAGCAAACAGTCGTGATGATATTAACAACGCATTAATCCAGGCTAAAGAAATACAAGACTGTATGAAAAATCAGATGAGCGCTTATTTTTACTGGTGGGTTTATGATAACGATGCTTCTGTAAACCTCGTAAATCAGAGCGGTTCTATATATAAAGCAGGTTATGTTGCAGGGCAGTTTGCAAAATGGGTAACTCCCGGAAAAGTCCGTATAGCGGCCAGCTACAATCCAAGTCCTGATGTGTATGTTACTGCATATGCTAATGGTGGAATTGTTGTGGTTGCAGTAAATAATGGCGATTCTCCGGTGAGTCATTTATTCTCATTTTCTAATGTATCTGGTTTAAGTACTATGGAAGTTAACAGAACATCTTCGAGCGAGGATATGGCATATAAAGGAAATATTACATTATCCAATAATGCTTTCACTTATATGCTTCCTGCTAAAAGCATAACTACTTTTCATCAACATTAATGTGCTTTTATCATGTTGCTCATTGCGAAGAAAAATAAAATGAATTGATTGCTCTAATCTATTAAGCATTTGCTAAATAAGGTAAACTATAATATTAAACAATGAAAAGAACCTTAAATCTATTAATGGCTATATTCATCCTTTTTACAGCCTGTAAAAAGAAAGATGACGTGATAAAAGACTCAAGTCTTAGTTTCAATGTATCAGAATTAACAGTTCCGTCCACTGCCGGAAAAGGAGAATTTACTGTAAAATGGTCGTTTTGTGAATGGGAAATTGCTACATCCACTGACGGTTTTATTTCTGGATTTACCTACTTAAAAGGTGGTAGTGCTGATCATGAAGGCAGTACCGGGATCGACTTTAATTATACCGCCACCGATTTTTCAACAGAAAGAACGCAGGAAATTACGCTTACCAACAAAAAGACAGGGGCTAAATCAACGCTTACGGTACGCCAGAACGCACCTGCTCCAGTAGAAATCTCAGTAAACAGCAATGTTGAATATCAAACCGTAACCGGTTTTGGCGGGATGAATAACGTTTGGGCGGCACCAATACTCACTGCTGCCGAAGTAGAGAAAATGTATTCGTCTGATGGCCTAGGATACAACATGATGCGTATTATGATCTATCCGAACAAAGCAGATTGGGGACGTGATGTAGCAACAACCTTAAAAGCGCAATCTTTGGGTGCAAGAATTTTGGCGTCGCCATGGACACCTCCATCAGAAATGAAAAGTAGCAACAGTAACCTACACGGTCATTTATTGCCTGAAAAATATGCGGATTACGTACAGCATTTGAACGATTTTATTGCTTTTATGAAGGATAAGGGGATTACAATTGAAGCGGTTTCTATACAAAATGAGCCAGATTGGAGTCCCGAATATGATGGTTGCGAGTGGACTCCCGAGCAGATTTTGGATTTCATTAAAAATTACGCCGGCAACATCAACGCGAAGGTACTGGCAGCAGAAGCAGTAAACTTTAAAAAAATGTACACAGATCCGGTTTTAAACGATGCCACTGCTGTGAACAATTTAGATATTGCGGGCGGACATTTATATGGAGGCGGATTACAAGACTATCCTTTAGCCCGGCAAAAAGGGAAAGAAATTTGGATGACGGAACATTTATTAAATGAAGTAAGTGACGGCATGGGCTGGTCACAGGCTTTGGTGTTAGCAAAAGAGCTGAATGATTGTATGGAAAATAACTTCAATGCCTATTTCTGGTGGTATTTAAAACGATCATACAGTATGTTGGGCGACGGAGACAAAGGGACGGCAATGGGCGAAATTATGAAAAGAGGATACGTACTCTCGCATTACGCAAAGTATGCAACCGGTAGAAAGCGTATCCAAATAGATAAAATCACTAATAACGCAAACGTAAACGTAACTGCCTACAACGGCCAAAACGACCTAACCTTAATATTTGTTAATGGGGCTATTGCGGTTCCCTCGGTAAAAGTTAATTTACCTATAACAGTTAAAAGCGGCGATGCGGTTATTACATCAGAAACTCAGAATATGGTTGCGCATAATGTGTCTTTAGGAGATACCAAGCAATCAGTGATATTAAGTCTTCCTGCAAAATCTGTTATTTCTGTAAAACTTATAAAGTAACATCATAAGAAAAAGAAGGTTTATCTCGATAGTTTCCTATTTTAAAAACAATTAGAGGTAACACTTTAGCTAACCCCTCAAATGAAAAGACATCTTATAAATCAGATGTCTTTTCGTTTTTAAATCCTAATAAAAACATTCTTAATACTGCCGTTTATCGACGGTATGGTTACGCCCGTCGATCAAATATAAAAAAATCGACTTTCTGTTTATATTTGAGAATGAATGCTGACGGCCGGAGAATCACTAAAGCGAGAGTGCTTAACCATCTTTTTTTCTGGCTGTTTTGTACGGCGGTAATTACTTCGTCTTTTATGATTGCGGGCCTAGATTACCCTACGGCATTTTTTGTAATCACCATGTTTTTGCCCATACATCTGCTTTACTATTACAGCATTTCTTATATCATTATCCCAAAATATCTATTTCATAAAAAATACACCTTATTTATTCTCTCATTTATTGCAATCGCAATAGTGGTGGCTTTCGCTTTTCGTACAGTCGAGATTTTTTTTAGCGATCCTTACATCCTAAAAAAAATGCTGATCGAAAACCCAAATTACAAATGGCGTAAATTAGAAGGAACTGTTTTGGAGCAATATCTTAAGCCAATTTATATTGTTAACGCATTTGAGCAAAGCAACCAGCTGGTTTGGATAGCAATTTCGATAAAGTTTTTTGTGCTTTGGCGAGCGGATAAACAAGCTTCGTTACAGGCCGAATTAAACTTTTTAAAGAATCAGATTCATCCCCATTTTTTGTTTAATACGCTCAACAACATTTATTCTTTAGCGTTGCAACAGTCAAAAAAATCGCCTTTTTTGGTACTAAAACTTTCCGAGATTTTGCGGTATATGCTTTATGAATGCGAAGAAGACCGGGTAGATTTACAAAAAGACATCTCGATTTTAGAAAGTTATATAAACGTCGAGCGCATCAGATACGCAGAAAAGCGGTTAGATATCAACCTCAATATCGAGGGTGATTTTGAGGGCTTAACTATTCCGCCTTTGATGATGCTTACGTTTGTTGAAAATGCCTTTAAACATGGGGCAAGCGAAATTCCATGCGATGCGTGGATAAACATAGAGATTAGAACGCACCGTAACAAATTGACTTTTAAAATATCAAATAACAAACCGGTTAAAAATATTGATGATGTTCCTTTAGCATCTGGAATAGGGTTAAAGAATATAAAAAAGCGGTTGGAATTGAGCTGTAGCGATGCTTACCAATTAAAGATTATTGACGAAGGAGCGCTATTTGCCGTAGTACTTAACCTGGATTTATAAAAAAACGCCATGAAAATAAAAACGTTGATTATTGATGATGAGCCACATGCCATTGAAGTGATTGCGAGTTATGTACAAAATTTTCCGGAGATTGAAGTGGTAGAAAAATGCAATACAGCAATACAGGCATTTCAAATTTTGCAGAAGACCAATATTGATTTGGTTTTTTTGGATGTAAAGATGCCGGGTTTGTTGGGTACAGATTTTATAAAAAGCTTAAAAAATCCTCCTAAAATTATTTTTACCACGGCTTACCAAAATTTTGCTTTGCAGGCTTTTGAATTGAACGCGATAGATTATCTGTTAAAACCCATTCCGTTCGATCGGTTTTTACAGGCAATAGAAAAAGTTTTCGAACATTTTAAACTTAAATACAGCCCCAAAATTGGCATAGGTGAGGAGCCTATCGTTGTGCCCAGTGATACCGTGTTGTATTTACGGGTAGACAGAAAAATGGTGAAAGTAAGGGTAAACGAGATTTACTGGGTAGAAAGCGCCAAAGACTATATCAAAGTGTTTTTAAAGGATAAAATTCTGATAAGCAAGCAAAAAATAAGCGTTTTGGAGGATTTGCTTCCCGAAAATCAATTTATCAGAATCCATCGTTCTTTTATTGTAGCTATAGATAAAATAGAAAGTTACCACTCTTATTGTATCGAAATTTTAGGAAAACAACTGCCAATTGGCCGAAACTACAAAGAAGAAAGCCACAGAAAGTTAAAAGCTATGAGCTAAAAGCTACCAAATTTTTTATGGTATTTCTTAAACTTAAATAGCGGAATCAATATAAGATATAAGAGCTTAACCATCTTTTGATTAGATTTGACCAAGCAGATGGTATCTTTGTATTTCTTTAACAAAAAGATCATTAGTAAAACAGAGGGAATGCCTTCTCTATTTGTTTCTCCGTCATTTGCAAGCTTAAACATGGTTTTTAAAAATGGTTTTGTTTTTAAAGGCGGATAAACCGTCCAGCTTACTAATGTTTCTGTGGCACCGGCATTCCACATAGCGTGGTGCGTGTTTGGCGGTATTGTAATCCCGTCTCCAACTCTTAGTACTCTAATTTCGTCCTTTACTTTTAGGGTAAGTACGCCACTCAAAACTTCAAAAATTTCTGTTTGTTTGGGGTGGTAGTGCATCGGCGGTTCTGCAGAAAGCGAAGCGTAAGTTGATTGCATTTCCAAAACTTCATTTGCGTTTGAACCGTTATCAAAAAAGCTGATGGTTTGCCCCGTTACGCTGTTTTTTATCTTTTCTGATAGCAGGTTTTTGTGTGAAGTGGGCTGATTCAATGGATGCAAGTTAAGATTTGAATGATCGGATTTTTAATCCTTTTTTATTGATGAAATATATTCCCAATAATGATGCGAGCAAAACAGTTGCGTTGCCCACAACATATCCTATTCCGTAAGGGTTTAACACTTGATTGTATCTTAATACATTCACAATCTCCCTAAGGCTCATCACAAATACAACAACCAAAACACCGGTGAATATTTTTTTCATCATAACTTAAAATCCGCCTGGATTAAAAAAACCAAGGCGGATAGATTTTGTTTACTTTGTAACTGTAACGGTAGTTGGGGTATATATCCCGAATGTAATTGCTGACACCAAACCGTTAACAAAACTGTGTTGGATGTTTAAAGTGTAGTCTTTAGCATCGCCAACCAATTGTTTAGCATCAGTAACAGCCACCGGCGCTAAGCCATAAACCACATAATGGTTCCATTTTACAATTTTTTCCTGCGTTTGTGCACCTTTACCAACAACCGCTGTGTAAGAGTAGCAAGAGGAAAGGAGCATAGCGCCACATACCAATCCTAATGTTGTACTAGTTAATTTTCTTTTCATTTTTCAATATTTTCAGGCAATGGTAAGTCTAATTCCAAACAGAGATAGCTACAGTAGATAGAGGATTGTTTTTTGTCGGCAGAAAGTTGAAATATCCTTTTAGGATCATTCGTCACCGATTTATATTGTTTTGACTGCCTCTTCGAGACAGATTCGATTAGGGGGTTTTTGTATTTGGGATTTTTGAGTTTATCGATAAAATGCGAACTTATAAATGCGCTAGTCAGCAGTTGGTCGGCAAGATTTGCATTCAGTAAATAATAAGTGCTATTTGCGTCTTTATACAAGGCCGGGTTTTTATTGAGTAGTGTTAATTATCAATCAGCCTTAAATTTATAACAACAAAAAGTCTAAGGTTCGCGGGAATGATAGACTAAAGTTATGTTATAAAACAAACAGCCATCCAATTATATTGGAGGCTGTTTTTGTTTATGCGCTGGGTTATGCAAAAAAAATGCACAAAAAAAGAGCCTTCCACAATGGGAAAGCTCCTTTAGATACACTTGGGCTGTTAATTAAACTTTCTGACCTCCACCTTATTATCGTTAGGTTTTAAACTTTTTAAATAGGCGTAAATAGCTTCTAAGTCAGCTGTTTTCATCCCGGCGTACATTGTCCAGGGCATTGGCGTATTATCTACAGTTCGGCCAACGTTTCGTGGCTTGTAGTTGCTATCGGCAAACATTTTAAAGCGTTGCACAAAAGTTTCTTTCGCCCAAGAGCCAATTCCGTTTGTTTTATGCATAGTAATGTTTGGCGTTGTGATGGTTCCAGAAGGAAACTTAAACTCCATTCCTCCGCCAAACTCGCTGCCTTCAATTATTTTTCCTTTGTCTGATTTGCTGTGGCAGTCCACGCATCCCGCAGCATTTACCAGATAACCCCCATATTTTACAGTGTCCGTTTCTGATGGGATTTTTTGGAAACTGGCCTGTTTTGGTAATGTGTTGTTAATAAGATTAACCGGAAAATCTAACTCCGTTGCCGGTATTTCGCTATTAATTGGGTTTAACGATCTAATGTAGGCGATGATGCTGTAGATATCCTCTTTATCCATTTTTCCAAATCTTGGATAGGCCATCAGCGGAAATAGTGCTCTACCATCTTTGTTTTCGCCGGTGGTAATTGCTTTCAAAATTTCTCCATCGGTCCAACTTGCTAAAGAATGCGGTGTAATATTAGGAGTGTAAATTTTTCCGGGGAAACCCATAGATTGGTCAAAAACTTCGCCACCGACACCTAAACTTTCTTTAACCATTGGGCCAGAGTATAGCTCCCAATTCCGTGTGCTGTGACAGTCCATACAAACAGTTACGTGGTTTGCAAGATATTCGCCCCTTGCAATTCTTTCTGGTGTTGTTTTAATGCTTACTTTTTCTGCTTCGCCCGTGTTAGGGAGCGCAAAATTTACATACATGCCACTTGCGACTGCTAAAACCACAATACATGCTAAAGTGATAAAGATAATTTTTATTGCTTTCATGATTATTTTAAAGTTATAAAAATAAAAGTAATTTCTTATTAGGAAAACGTTTGTCGATAGAATGCAAAAAATAATCGACCAACGCCTATAAAGCTGAATTAACCTAGCGTGAGTGGGTTTGAAATACCTAACTACTTATTTTGCGTTTTTAGACGAACCGTTCGTAAGCAGAACGCAACTGTTTATCGATAAAAATTGCGTCTAGATTGCAGGTCTGCCAGTTTTGTAATAAAAAAATGAAAAAATTAGTTTTAACTGTTGGTGCCATGATGGCACTTTTTGTAGCATGCAAGGATGGCGCAGACGAGCCAAAAGCAAACGTTGTGACCTTAAGCTTGGCGCAGAATTCTAAAATGGGTTGGAAAGGTAAGGCTGCAGACGGCAACTTTAATGAAGGAAAAATCGCTGTAGAGGGCGAGTTAAAAGGGGAAGTGTATAATTCTGGGATTCTTAATAATATAGTTTCCGGTGAAATTACAGTGCCCATATCTTCAATAGATGTCACCAATCTTCCGCCGGATTTAAAGCCGATGTTAGAAAATCACCTGAAAAGTGCTGATTTCTTTAATATGGTCGTTCATCCAAACGTAACTTTTAAAGTTATTTCTGGTGTGCAGTTAAAAAACGGTGATCCGGATCATAATTACTTGATTAAAGGTGAGATGACTTTATTAGGCGAGACGCATCCACTTGAGTTTCCTGCAAAAATACTTTTTGATGGATCTGAACTGAATATTAAGGCCGATTTTACTTTTGACCAAAGCATTTGGGGGATGGATTATCATTTAGAGGAATCTTATCCGGCTAATGACCGTTTGGTGAAAGGTGTGGACGTTTCTTTTGATTTAACTGCGAACTAATCTTTTGGATATGGAAACAAAAAGAGTTATAACAGCGTTTATCGAGAAAATCTGGAACAAAAGAGAGTTCGAAAATATCAACGATTTTGTTTCTGAGCATTACAAAGATTTTTCTTTGCCACCGATTTTAAAAGGCGATAGCGACGGAACAATTGCTTGGATAAAAAGCACCAGTAAAGCGTTTGAACACCGCACCACAGTTGATGAAATTGTTGCCGAAGAAAATAAAGTGATGGTTAAAGTAAAAATGCAGATGAAGCATATTGGTGTTTGGAGGGATATTTTGCCGACTGGAGCCGAAATTTCTGTTACAGGTTATAGGTTTTTTAAGCTGTACGAAGATAAAATTGTTGAACATTGGGGAATGATTGATGGCAACGCGATTGAAAATAAACTGAAAGAAGTTAAAAAAGTCTGTGTCTCTCTGTAACTGCTTTAGCCAAGCTTAAATTATTTTGTGGGAGAATGATTTTAAGTTTTACAACTCACTAGCTTGGATTTATTAAACGCGGTGCAGCCCGAGGTGATGAGTGCAACTCGCCCTCGGGCTTTTTTGTTTAAATGTTTGTTATGCTTATTTCATCAAAAATCTCTCTAGATAACAATAAGGGCGGTTCGGTTTTTGTGAAGTATTAAACAAAAGAGAAAATGGAAAACCAAAAGAAAAATATCGATTACAGGTGGATCATTATTATTGTTTTAGTGGTTGCCGGTGCCGGACTTTATTTTTACCAAAACTATCAGTTAAAACATCAACGCAAGAATTTAACAGCTCAGGCGGATTCCGCCATTGTAAACCAAAATAACGCCATGCTGAAACTGAGTGCGAAGCCCCTAATTTGGGCTATCAGAGGCGAAATGCTACGGAACAACTTGGATGAAATTAATGTTTTTAACACAGATTTTGTCAAAGAAAAAAATGTTTTGGAAATAAGTTTATTGAACGCCGACGGAAAAATTATCAATTCCACCGATAAAAAAATAGAAGGTAGCATGGCGAAAATAGCCGGATATGAACAGTATCTAAAAACCGATAGCGTAAAGGTTTTCGATTTAAATGATTCCACCGCTAGATTAATTGCTCCAATAATGGGCTACCAAAGTAAGCTTGGCGTATTGGTGTTAGATTATAAAATCCAAAAATTTAACCCGAAATAAAGATTAAACTACTTCGGCAACTACAAACGTACTTCCGCCAACAAAAATCAAATCGCCATCGTCTGCATCTGATTTAGCGTTTAACAGTGCAGTTTTAACATTTGAGAACCCTTCTCCTCTTAATCCGAAAGCAGAGGCTTCGCGTTGTAACTCATCTGCTGGTTTTGCTCTTTCTAAAGCTGGTGTGCAAAAGTAATAAACGGCATTTTGTGGCAAAAGCTTTAAAATTTTAGAAATTTCCTTATCCTTTACCATTCCAATAACCATCCTTAATTGTTTATGTGGAGTAAGTGAAATATTGTATAAAACTTCCTTAATGCCATCTTCATTATGGCCGGTATCGCAAATTAAAAGAGGATTCTCTTGTAAAGTTTGCCAGCGCCCCATCAAGCCGGTCAGGTTTTTTACATTGCTTAACGCGGATACCAATTGATCATCAGAAATATGAAAACCTTTTTTATTTAATTCTTCCGTGGCAGACAAAACAGTTTTTACATTTTTAATCTGGTAAGTGCCGGTTAAATCAAGCCTTAAGTTGAAATTTTTTTCTTTTCCGTGAATGGTGATTTCCCTTTTTCCGTTTACAATTTTGCTTTCATCATTACACCATTCATTGCTTGCAAAAGTAAGTTGCGCATTGTTTTGTGATGCTTTATTTTCGAAAACCGAAGCAATTTCTTCCTGATATTCGCCGATGATAACAGGTGTTGTTGGCTTTATAATTCCAGCTTTTTCGCCAGCAATCTCAGTTAAGGTATTGCCAAGCAAATTCATGTGGTCGTAACCAATGTTGGTAATCACCGAAAGTTCCGGAGAGATAATGTTTGTAGAATCTAAACGTCCGCCCAAGCCAACCTCAATCACCGCAATATCGACTTCTTGTTTGGCAAAATATTGAAAAGCCATGGCGACAGTCGCCTCAAAAAAAGAGGGCGAAAGCTCCGCTATAAAATCTTTATTTTCGGTAACAAAGCTGATGACTTCCTTTTCGGAAATCATTTGTCCGTTGATTTTGATGCGTTCTCTAAAATCTTTTAAATGTGGCGAAGTATATAATCCGGTTTTATAACCCGCTTTTTGTAAAACGGCCGCCAACATGTGCGATGTTGATCCTTTTCCGTTAGTGCCAGCAATATGAACGGTTTTAAACTTTTTCTCGGGATGATTTAAATGCGTACAAAACTTAATCGTGTTATCTAAATCTTTTTTAAAAGCAATTGCACCCACTCGGGTAAACATCGGAAGTTTGGCGTAAAGATAATCCAGTGTGTGAGCGTAGGTCATTTTTTGATGAATGAATGATTGAATGAGAGAAGGATTGAATCCGCCGGATGTATAAATCACTGTCATGTCGAGACAACGAGACATCTCAAATTAGATATGCCGATTGGATGGCAACCTTGCAAGTGAGATGCTTCGATTCCGCTCAGCATGACGAGGTGGGTGCCCTTTCTTAAATAATTTTCCAATTTTCAGATTTCATATAAAATCTACTTCACCTTAAAATTAAATACAATTGTACCAACTTGTGTATCCGGGGCAGATTCTAAAGTGTTAAATCTGGAACCTAAAGCGGCATCTTCACATTTATCCCATAATGTCGGGTCGGTTAGTGTTGTTCCACGACCACCGGCTTTTGCACTGGTTACAATTCCGTTTTTATCAACTCTAATTTCTACCACAATTTTGCCGGATTTTTGTCCGTCATCTTTAATTACTGGCAAGTTCACAAATCTTCGACTTTTTAACGAGAGTCCTACACCTCCATTTCCAGAACCTGTACCATCATAGTTACTCGCTAGGGGATCGCCTTCCGGTTTTCCTTGGTTTCCCGCTACGTTTCCGTTTCCATCACCTGTTCCAGTTCCTTTGTTTTTGTTGCCTTTGTAAAGTGCGTTCTGGTTAATTACTGGCTTAGCGGGTTTGTCCTCTGTTTTTTGAGTAGGCGCATTTTTCGTAGCGTTGGCTTTGGTGTTTAAACTAACCGCGTCCGAATTATCATCTGTTACAATATTGTTGTCTGCATTTACCGCTTGTGTATTTTGGGTAACTTCCTCGTTCGGGGTAATTTTGTCGGGTGCTTTTCCGTTAGCATTTGGGTCAACAGAGGGTTCTTCAACGCTCATATAATCATTTCCCATACCTTCTTCAGCGGTTCCGTAATTTACTATTATTCCGCCAATACCTACCTCTTCGGGCGGTTCGGTTTTGCTCACAATATAAAAGATGCTCAACACTAAAAACGCAGCCAACAATCCCAAAGAAATGGCAATTGCTTTCGGGTAATTATTGTCGTCGTTGTTCTTTAATATTCCAATCATTTTTGTGGTTCGGTTGCTAAAACCAATTTTATTTTCAGCTTGTTAGCGATATCTGTTAAACTCACTACATTTTGTATGGCAATGGTATTATCAGCATAAAGTATAACGGTTAAATCCGGATTTGCTTGCTGGTAAGTCGCTATTTTTTGCTCTAACGCAGCAAAAGGAACCTGTTCTTTCTCTACATAATATTCCAGATCTTTAGTAATTGAAACATTGATGGTTTTTTGTGGCGATGCCTGCCCAGAGCTGGAACGAGGTAAAAATAATTTCACCACATTGGGGTTTACCACCGCAGATGCCAAAAGAAAAAACAGCAGCAAAAAAAACATAATGTCGTTTAATGCAGAAGTATGTACTTCTACATGTGGTCTTGCTCGTTTCCTAAAATTCATCGTCCTGGCTCCTCTAGTAAATCAATAAATTCAATCGAATCTGTTTCCATTTTCAACACAACCCTATCCACCATACCATTTAAAATGTGGTATAAAATGTAAGCGATGATACCAATAATCAATCCGGTTGCAGAAGATATCATTTTGATATATAGACCGCCAGAGATTGTTCCAATTTCAATTACACCTTTAACGGAAACATCATGAAAAATGGTAATTACCCCAATAATTGTTCCTACGAAACCCAACATAGGCGCAATACCTGCGATGATACCCAAAATACCGATGTTTTTTTCGAGTTTAGAAACTTCCAGTTTTCCGATGTTTTCGATAGCGCCTTCAATATCTTTTATCGGGCGACCAATTCTCAATAAACCTTTTTGTAACATGCGTCCTAATGGCGTATTGCTGCTTTTGCAGATGGCTATTGCCGAATCCAAATTGCCGGTTTTAATGCTTGAACGCACTTGCATGGTTAATTGCGATTCGTCTTTATTGGCTTTTCTGATGGTTAAGTAGCGCTCAAAAAATATAATTAATCCCAATAAAGCTAAAGCAGCAAGCGGGATCATTACCCAGCCTCCTTTAGTAAGCAGTTCGAATAAACTTAATTCTTGTTCTGGTGTGGCTTGTAGCGCAGAAACGGCGTTTGTAGCGGTGTCTGCTAATGGTTGTAGTGTGTCTTGTAAAAACATATTTTATTTTAATATTTTAATTGCTTTTTTAAATGCTTCGGGGTTTAATTCTTCTCTTACTCTTGCTAATTCTTTTTCTGCTTCGGCATCGTTATATAAAGTTGCACAACTTATTTTAATCATTGGTCCATCTGCATCATCAACAATATGTGCATCAATTCCATTTGCCTTTAACTGACTTACTCTTTTAACGGCATCTTCGCGTCTTGTGTATAAGCCGATAATAATTTCGTATTTAATATCTCCTTTTTTCGGTAAAAACTTCGGTTTTACCGAAACATTTGTAGAATCCTTCACTTTTTCAACCTCAAAACCTTGGGCTTTAAGCTTAGATTCTATGTCGTTTTCGTTATAGATAGAATCCGCTTTTTGTAAAGCAACCGCGTTTGGTGTCGGTTTATTTGGCTGAGCAGGTGTAATCGTAGAGTTTGGTTTTGAAACCGTGTAACTCTGAATCTGATTTACCAAATTTTTATAAATATCAGGCTTGGCAAAATATAAACCTATTGCACCGGCCAAAATAATCACCGCAATAATTCCCATGGTGATTGCTACGGCTCCTCTTTTAGGTTCTTCCTCAAGAAGTTCATCAGGTAAAGCGGTATTTAAAGCCTGCTGAGCCAAACTGTAAGTTTCAGTCTCTACACCAACTAATTTGGGGGATAAGGTATCAACCGGCGGTAAACCGAAGAAAGCTTTGTTGAGGTTGGTTTCGGTTTCAGATGTTAAAGTTAATTGGCCGTGTTCATCTTTTAAAATACCAATCCCTTTCAACTTAACGTCGGTCGTTTTTAAAGCAATTTTTATTTCTCTGATGTATTCATCCAAGAGTGCGTAGGCAGAAGTTAACGACGTTTTTGTTTTCTGGCTTATTAAATGCACCAATTTATCATCATGCATATAGTCGGCGGTATAAACTATTTCGCCACTTGGTGGAAAGTAAGTTTTAGTAGCATCATCGTAATAACCGGACTTGCGTTTTTTAAAAAACCTGCCCAAACCAGGTACTATTACCTGGTCTTTTTCTGTTATCAATTCTACTAAATAGTTTGAAATCTCCATCAATCTGTAAAAATAGTTTTTTTAAGTGTAGTCGCCTAAAAAATTCTAAAAGCCGTAGCTCACTCCGCCTAAGATGTTAATTCCGTAATTGTTATAATATGGGAAGCGTTGGTAATCGTTTCCTAAAATATTGTTCACTCTAAAAAACGCCGAAATTTGTTTGTTGTACTGATAATCTGCACCTACGCTAATATCGGCGAAGGCCTTAATAGTTTTAGCGGTATAAGTTGGTACTGTGGAATTTGGAATATCCCATATTTTAGCTTTGGTTTCTCCTTGGAATAATAAATCGCCAGAGATTTTAACTTTATCTACTATTTTAAACGATGCGGTAGATTGCAAAGTAAAACCCGGATGTAGCCAAGCGTAGTCTTCTTTGCTGTTGTCGTACTGTTTAATCGCAATTTTACTGTCTAAATTAAAAGCTTCAGAGAAGCTGATGTTCAATTCTCCATCAAACCCAATAACATTAGTATTGCCCAGCATATAATCTACATTAAACTTGTTCCTTTGGGTGCTATCGTTTACAAAATAGGATAAATCGCCAAGCGTTTTATAGCTAACCATTGCTTTGTAACCTACATTTGGCGCAAAAGTTCCTCTAATTCCGCCTGAAATATTAAACTTTTCTACCGTGTTTTTTAAGGCTATGTTTTGATTGATATAGGGATTTACATCTGATAAATTTTTTAATGTGTTTTTTTCTATATCGCCACCAAAGTTTCCGAAAATGGTGAGGTAATTTTTAATCAGCATAAAATCCAAACTTGCGGCCGGGAAGATATGGATGCGCTGGTTACTGCCGAACTCGTTTACATAATTAATTCCACCGGTTAGTTTTAAAACATCAGTTTGTATTTTGATATAAGGATTTAGCTTGAACAAATTGTTGTTAAAGTTATAAGCCGAGTCTTTGCTGGTGGTAATATCAACCGCAGCATTGGCCCCCAAATGGAATTTGTTTAAATCTTTGCCTAAACCGCCCGAAATAATTACCGAGTTTTCTTTGCCTTTAAAAGCGTTGTTGAAAATATAACCACTTGCCTTTGCTGCGTAGCTAAAACTGGTTTCGTCGTCTGCATCGGTTCTGTTAAACAGCAAACCTTCGGCGTTGAAATAGTTGAAACGCTGTTTTTCGGGATCTAAGTTGGTAAACGAACCCAGTGGATCTGTTCCGTAAAAATAAGTTCCCAGCCTATCGTAACCTAGTTTTCCTTCTAAAACCAAGGCGTCGCCAATGCTTCGGCCGTAACCGCTTAAAGATTGCTTGCTGATTTTTTGCTGGTTTTCTTTGCCGCTCATGGAAAGGTGGTTAAAATTGAAACCAGCCTGTAAAGCAGGATCTTGTCCGGTAGCAATATTCAGCTGCGCTAAACCTGTTCCTAAGTTGCCAAAGCCTAACTTTGCGAAGTTATTTTTACGTTGTTCTGCAATTTCTTTGGCTAATTTCTGCGCTTCCAGTTCTCTAATTCCGCTGTTAAGCTCTAATCTTTTATCAATTAAACTGTATTTAACCTGCGGATTAAACGGTTTGGTGTCGGTTAAATCAGGGCTTCTTCTAATTTTTACGGCATCTGCCAAAACTGGCTTGTATGATCGTACAACCTCAACTTCTTCGGTAACAGCATTTCGTTTACTAGTGTCCTGCTTAACAGTTTCTGTAGATTTTTCTGATTTTACTGTGGTTGCAGGTTTTGGCGCTTTATCTTGCGTTTGTGCGTAAGCGCTAACCGCAAATAAGCTAGAGAAAATAAAAGCGCTATAATATGTTATTTTATTCATTTGTTATTTGCTGTTAATTGCATCTAATTTTTTCTTTGCTGTTTCTAATATCTCATCCTTGCCATCGTAATTATCGATGATGCTTTTTAAGGTTGCAATTGCCTGTACTTTATCGTTTAGTGCTAAGTAATTATCTGCCAATAGAATAAAACTTTTTGCACCCCAATAATCGTAATTCGGCATATCATTAATTAACTGAAAACAGGTTTTTTGTGAGGTTTTATAGTCTTTTTGCAGGTATTGTATTTCGGCAATATTGTACAATGCTTCGGCAGCAGCAATAGATTTTGTTGCTTTTACAACGCCTTCAAACTCCTTTTTCGCTTTGGCGGTGTCTGCCAGTAGCAGTTGTGCTTTACCTGCATATAAGCCAGCTTTGTTTCTGTCTTCTTCTGATGATTTTTCGTAGTTCCGTACCAAATCAACATAAAGTAAAGTTTGGTCTGGCACTTTAATACCTGCATAAGCAACCATTAAATTGTTGATGGCAAAGCTGTAATTGGCTTTGTATTCTGATGCAATTTCCAGTTTTTTAAGATGTACAATAGCTTCGTTGTATTGCTTGTTATTAAGGTAAATTTTTGAGATACTGATGAGCGCCCGCTCGGTGTATTCGCTGGTCCAATCGTTTAAAATGTATTCATAATCGACGATGGCCGGAGCATATTTTCCTAAGTTTTTATAGCTTTCTGCTCTGATGAATTTCGCTTGTTTGTCCTGAATTGCTTTTGGGAATTTATCGAAATAAGCATTTACAGATTCTATCGCCGCTTCCCAGTTTCCTTTTAGATATTGGGTATTTGCCGCTTGGAACATGATGTTATCCTGCTCAGAAGTAGTGTAATTCCCGATAGAAGTAGTATTTGCGTAATTGATGAAATCAGTAGCATTTCCCATATCCAAATAAATTTTTTGGATCAGTTTTAAGGATTGCTGTGCCTCATCTGTTGATTTGTATTCGCTGATTACTCGTTTAAAAGTTTCCAGCGCAGCTTGGTCGTTTTTTTGATCATAATTTACCAAGCCAATGGTTACCAAAGCCCGCGGAACGTATGAACTTCGCGGATATTTTTCGATAAAAGCGGTTAAATCTGTTTTTGCCTTATCGCCCTGACCAATTAAGAAATAAGTGTAAGGAATTTCAAAACCTGCATCATCCGAATAATTAGAATTTGGGAATTTTGTCAACAACGATTGCAAAGTCGCAATTTTAACTTCGGGCTGGTTTTGTAAACCTTCAATAATACCACGCTGAAATAAAGCATAATCCTCACTGCTTCCGCCTTGAGCGATGATACGGTTATAATAACCCAAAGCAGCGCCATAGTTTTTAGCACCGAAATAGGCATCTGCTAATCGTAAAGTGGCATCTTTAATCGTTTTAGGGTCTTTTTCGTCGCCGTTTAAAAAGCGGGCTAGGTAAGTTGCAGCTTTCGGATAATTTTCTCCCTCTAAAGCCGCATACCCTAATGCATAATTTGCGTAGTTGTATAAATCCGTTTTTCTGGAAACGCTCATTCCCAAAAAGTTTTCAAAGTAATTTACAGATTCGCTATATTTCCTAACTTCATACATAGCCTCTGCACACCAATAGGTTGATAGCGCAAAAATCTCTTTATCAATCGGGTAATTGTTTGAACGTAAAAACAATCCGATGGCATTTTCAAAAGCTCTTTCATTATAAAATTCTAAAGCCCGGTAATAGGTTACTTTTTGGTAGGCTTCTTTGGCGTCCTGTGTTTTGTCTTCAATGCCTTCTAAAATATCAATGGCATCTTTGTAGTTTTTGGTGCTCAATAAAACTTTAGCCAAAAGTGTTTTAGCTTCGTTTAAATGTTTTGAACGGGGATATTTTTTTAGATATTCTTGAGCTGCGTCCAAAGCGATGGAATGGAACTGCAGTTCGTACGAAAGTTTAGCAAAGTTAAAAAGCGCTTCCTCCTCAATTTGCTTGTCGAAATCAAGTTTTGAGCTAAACTGAAACGCATTTCTTGCACCTTGTTTGTTTTTTGTGGTCAAATAAGCATCGCCCAAAGTGTATAGCCCGGCCTGACTGTACGCTGTTTTATCTTCAATCAGTTTACCTAATTGCTCGATAGCTTGGTTGTATTTTTTTAGTTTATAATAGGTATAACCAATCTGGTAGCTGTCCTGATTGTTTTGCGTTTTGCCCAAATCTTGTTTCATAAAACGCTCGTAATAGGCTAGGGCGTTTGTATAATCAGCTTTAGCGAAATAAGATGCTGCAATAATGCGCAACATTTCAGTTTCGTTAAGCTGTTTGGTGTTTTCTACAATTGGAACGGCATAAGCCAAAACATCTTCGTACCGTTTATCTAAAAAATAAATTGCCGAAATGTAGTATGGATAGCTGGCTTGGTAGTTTTTAGAATTTTTAAGTTTCTCAAAGTTTTTTAGCGCTACCGCATATTCTTTGTCCAAATAAGCAATGTAAGCGTAGTAATAAGTCGCTTGTTCGCGATATTCAGAATCGCTGTCTTTTACCAAACCAAATAATGGTTTAGCGCTTACATAATCTTTTGTTTCAAAGTAAGCGTAGGCGGTTTTAAATTTATATTCGGTGTCTTCGTTTCCTGCTAAATCTATCGAGCTAACTTTTGTAAACCAGTTTAAAGCTTCTTGGTATTCGCCTTGGTTAAAATAGTATTTACCAACCTGAAAAAATGCCTGTTTAGCCTTAGGGCTTTCAGGATGGTTTTTTATAAAGCGTTTAAAGAGTTGTTCGGCATCATCGTTATCTAAAGCCAAAGCGCAATAAGCTCGGTAATATTCACTGTTGATTTTTAAATTGCTAACCTCCGAATTTCTAACAGATTGCGGTGTTTCAATGGTTTTGCTTTTTTCAACTTCGTAGAACATCGAAGATGCTGCGGCATATTTTTCTTGCGATAAAAGCTCCATCGCAGTTTTATACTTTTCATTTACCTGAAAATATGCTGGCAGTTGAGCGAAAATTACGCCTGTTATAAAGAATAAAGGAATAAATATAAGTGTTATTTTGCGCATAATGTCTTTAAAGTGAATGTCATAAATTTAACGTTTACATTTTCTAACGATTAACTAATTAACCAACACGTGTTAATAAAAACCAATAGAACGCAATTTATGCGTGAATAATATGGGAAATTTGAAATTTCGATGGTTTGGCGAACTTATTTTTGGCTCGCCAAAAGGTAAAGTACTGCCATCCTAACCGCCACCCCGTTTTCAACCTGGTTTAAAATAATGGACTGTTTGCTATCGGCAACATCACTGCTGATCTCAACGCCGCGGTTTATTGGTCCTGGGTGCATTACCACAATTTCTTTATCAAGCGAGTCCAAAATCTTTTTGTCCAAACCGTACATCATCGTATATTCCCTTAACGAAGGGAAATATTTAATGTCCTGCCGTTCAAGCTGTATCCTTAACATGTTTGCAACATCGCACCAGTTTAATGCTTTGCGCAAGTCGTGTTCAACTTTCACGCCTAAAGTTTGAATATATTTTGGGATTAGCGTTGTTGGACCACAAACCATCACCTCCGCACCTAATTTCTGCAGGCAAAGGATGTTTGAAAGGGCAACCCGTGAGTGTAAAATATCGCCAACAATGACCACTTTTTTACCGGCAACTTCGCCCAGTTTTTCTCTGATGGAAAAAGCATCTAAAAGTGCTTGGGTTGGGTGTTCATGTGCTCCGTCGCCGGCGTTTACAATTTGCGCATCAATATGTTTGCTCAAGAATACGCCTGCGCCCGGGTAAGGATGCCGCATTACCACCATATCCACTTTCATGGATAAAATATTGTTCACCGTATCAATTAAGGTTTCGCCTTTGCTCACCGATGAACTTGATGCGGCAAAATTTACCACATCTGCCGAAAGGCGTTTCTGCGCCAGTTCAAAAGATAGTTTGGTACGGGTGGAGTTTTCGAAAAATATGTTGGCAATGGTAATGTCTCTTAAAGAGGGTACTTTTTTTATCGGGCGGTTAATTACATCCTTAAAAGTATCTGCAGTCTCTAAAATTAAATTGATGTCTTCGGTTGTTAAATCCTTAATTCCCAAAAGATGTTTACTGCTCAATTTTTGTGTTAATTCTGCCATATTTTAAACGCTTTCGGATATTAAAATAACTTTATCTTCTCCGTCTGTTTCTTCCCAGCTTACCACTACTTTTTGCGACGACATGGAATCCACTTTTATACCAATGTAATTAGGCTCAATTGGCAAATGCCTGCTGTAACGTCTATCTACTAGCACTAAAAGTTCTACTTTTTCTGGCCGTCCGAATGCTAAAATGGCATCCATTGCTGCTCTAATTGTACGTCCAGTCCATAAAACATCATCCACCAAAATCACTTTTTTGCCTTCGATAATAAAGTCAATTTGGGTGCTGCTAGGAACCAACAGTCCATCGCCACGTCTAAAATCATCGCGATAAAAAGTGATATCCAATATCCCGCTTTTAATGTGCGCATTCGGGATAATTTCCTTTAACTCTCCTGCAATTCTTTGCGATAAATAAATGCCCCGTGGCTGTATGCCAAGTATTACCGAATTTGAAAAATCGTTGTGATTTTCAATCAATTGATGGCAAAGCCTTTGTAAAGTAATCTGGAATTTCTGACCGTCAAGAAGTGTTAAATTTTGCATCAGCTCGTGTGGTTTGGGCAAAAATAGGAAAATTTGACAAGAGATAGGATAGGATTTGAAATTTTCGGGATTATTTTGCTAAACCCAACAGGTTTCAAAAACCCGTCTGGTTTTCTCTAAACTAAGCTTAAAAAATTATCAATAGAAGTACGCTATTATCACTAAATTGTTAACTTCGCAAAACACTTTTTTTAAATTGTTTCCATTTAGATTTTAAAACAGAACATGGCTGAAGAAACAGATCAGAACGAAGGATTAGAACACGACAAAATCATTAAAATTAATATCGAGGAGGAAATGAAATCGGCTTATATCGATTATTCGATGTCGGTTATTGTTTCCAGAGCTTTACCAGATGTAAGAGACGGTTTAAAACCCGTACACCGCAGGGTGCTTTATGGTATGCTTGATTTGGGTTTGGCCAGCAACAAACCCTATAAAAAATCTGCCCGTATCGTGGGTGAGGTTTTAGGAAAGTACCATCCGCATGGGGATAGTTCCGTTTATGATACCATGGTGCGTATGGCACAACCTTGGTCTTTGCGTTATCCGTTGGTGGATGGGCAAGGTAACTTTGGTTCCATTGATGGCGATTCGCCTGCCGCAATGCGTTACACCGAGGCCCGTTTCAAAAAAATGGCTGAGGAAATGTTGGCGGACATCAATAAAGACACCATCGATTACCGCTTAAACTTTGACGACTCTTTACAGGAACCAACCGTTTTACCATCTAAATTCCCTAACCTTTTAGTTAACGGAGGTTCCGGTATTGCAGTAGGTATGGCCACCAATATGGCGCCACATAACCTTTCTGAAGTTATTGACGGAATTGTTGCTTATATCGATAATAACGAGATTGAAATTCCGGAATTGATGCAGCACATTAAAGCCCCGGATTTCCCAACAGGTGGTATTATTTACGGTTACGAAGGTGTTAAAGACGCTTTTGAAACTGGTAGAGGTCGGGTGATGATGCGTGGTGTTGCAGAGATCGAGACTTTATCAAATGACAGGGAGCGAATTATCGTGAGCGAAATACCTTATCAGGTAAATAAAGCCATGATGATTGAGCGTACTGCCGAACTGGTGAACGAGAAGAAAATCGAAGGTATTTCTGAGATCAGAGATGAGTCTGATAGGGACGGGATGCGTATTGTTTATGAGATAAAACGTGACGGAAACGCAGCCATCGTACTTAACAATCTTTACAAACACACTGCTTTACAAACTTCTTTTAGTGTAAACAATATTGCGTTGGTGAAAGGCCGACCAATGATGCTGAACCTGAAGGATTGTATCCGTCATTTTGTGGATCACCGCCATGAGGTGATTGTTAGAAGAACCAAATTTGAATTAGCTGAAGCCGAAAAAAGAGCACATATTTTAGAAGGTTTATTAATTGCGTTAGATCATTTAGATGAAGTAATTAAACTCATTAGAGCTTCGCAAACGCCAGATGAGGCTCGTGAAGGTTTAATGCAACAATTCGGTTTGTCTGATTTACAATCAAGAGCAATTTTGGATATGACGCTTCGTCGTTTAACTGGTCTGGAAAGAGACAAGATTAAAGACGAATATGCCGAATTGATGAAAACCATCGAATACTTACAGTCAATTTTAGCTGATGAAGGTTTGCGTATGCAGATCATCAAAGACGAATTGGCAGAGATGAAAGATAAGTACGGTGATGAGCGTCGAACTCAGATTGTACACTCGGCAGCAGAAATGATGACCGAAGATTTCATTGAGGACGAAGAAGTGGTAATCACTATTTCACGAGAAGGCTACATTAAAAGAACACCTTTAACAGAATACCGCACACAAGGTCGTGGCGGTAAAGGAAGTTTAGGTTCTAACTCTCGTGACAACGATTTTATCGAATATATTTTTGTTGCATCAAACCATAATTACCTGTTGTTCTTTACGGATAAAGGAAAATGTCATTGGTTAAGGGTTTTTGAAATTCCGGAAGGTTCGCGTACCAGCAAAGGAAGAGCGATACAAAACATCATTAATATTGATAAAGATGAACGCATAAGAGCGTATATCAAAGTTGTAAATCTGAAAGATCAGGATTATCTAGAAAACAACTTTATTATCATGTGTACCAAAAAAGGTACCATCAAAAAAACTACATTACAGGCATACAGTCGTCCACGTTCAAACGGAATTAACGCCATTAATATTAACGAGGATGATGAATTATTAGAAGCAAACTTAACTTCGGGCTCATCAGAAATTGTGATGGCTTTACGTTCTGGTAGAGCGATTAGATTCAACGAATCCACCGTTAGGCCTATGGGACGTACCGCAACTGGTGTTCGTGGAATTAGGTTAGCACACGATAAAGACGAGGTTGTGGGTATGGTAAGTATCGAATCTTCTGAAAGCACAATTTTGGTGGTTTCTGAAAAAGGTTATGGTAAACGTACAGATGTAGATGATTATCGCGTCACAAACAGAGGCGGAAAAGGCGTAAAAACCATCAACGTAACTGAAAAAACCGGACAATTAGTTGCTATTAAAGACGTTACTGATACTGATGATTTAATGATTATCAACCGTTCGGGAATTGTAATTAGAATTGCAATGAGCCATTTACGAGTGATGGGACGAGCAACACAAGGAGTTAGGTTAATTACCTTAAAAGGCGAAGATTCTATTGCTTCTGTTGCTAAAGTTCAACATGATGAGGAAGAGGAAACGGTTGAGGTGGTAATTGATGAAACTGATGTTGCGGTAGCTGATGGTAGGGAAGAAGATGAATCGGATGACGAAGCCGAAGACATCGCAGATGACGAAGCCGATACAGAAGAAGACAATAACGAAGAATAAACAAAATTAATAACAGAAAAAAGTTCAGAAATGAAAAAGACAATTTTAAGCGTTTTGCTGGTTTCCTTCTTTTTTGCAGCTAATGCCCAAAAAAGTGAAATCAACGCAGCAAAAAATAACTACGCCTTGTATGAGGTTGGTATGCAGACCAAAACTTCAATGAAGAAACAATTGGAGACGTTAAATCTTGCAAAGGAGTCAACAGATAAAGCAATTGCCAACAAAAAAACGCAAGACGACCCAGAATTATGGGCTTACAGAGCATTGATTTTTTCATCGATATCTGTAACAGACACTGTAAACAAAGCAAATGCAAATGCTGCTTTTGATACGGCTAAGGAAGCTATTGCAAAAGCCAAAACGCTAGACACTAAAAAAGAGTTTGCTAAAATCACCGAAAGTGCCGAGAAAAATCTTTCTATTATGATGCAGAACAAAGGTGTAGCGGCTTTCAATAAAAAAGATTATAAAGAAGCATATAACTCTTTCAAATTTATTGCTGATGTAATGCCTCAGGATTCTTTGTTTAATATGTACACCGCTATGGCCGCAAACAGTTCTCAACTATATGATGAGGCAATTAAATATTACAGAAAGACAATTGAATTGAACCCTAAAAATCCGGGTTTATACCAAGAGTTAGAGCGTGTTTACATGGCGAAAAACGATACCGCTGGTGCGCTTAAAGTGATAGAAGAAGGTAGGGCTAAACACCCAGAGAACATGAACTTGATTTTCGACGAGTTAAATGTTTACCTAAACAGGGGTGAAGCTGCTAAACAAATCGCTAAAATTGAAAACGCGATAGCAAAAGATCCAACAAATAAAACCTTGCGTTTTGTTGCTGGTATTGCATACTCGGCAAATAAAGAAAATGATAAAGCGGTAGAAGCCTATAAAAAAGCTTTGGAAATTGACCCTGCTTATTCTGATGCCATTTATAATCTGGCGGTAATATATATCAACAAGGGCAATGAATATATCACTGCTGCTAACAAGCTTCCTACAAACAAAGCTTCGGATGCAAAATACAATTCTTTAAAAAAGCAATTTGAAACAGAACTTGGAAACGCGATGCCCTTATTGGAAAAAGCCAGAGAGTTAAATCCTAAAGATGTAAATACGTTAACTACTTTAAGAGAGGTTTACATTAAACTAAACAAATTAGATAAAGCTGCAGAGGTTAAAAAGACCTTGGACCAGATGTAAGGTTCGCCTTCGCAGATTAGGATTATCAATAAGAAAGCTCCGTTAGATTATTCTAGCGGAGCTTTTTGTTTTTTCAGACTTACGATGTTTTAAAACTTCGTAAGTCTGCATGATAGCAGCCCACTTGTGCTCGTTTGCAACGAGCGACTAATGCTGTTTAACGATTGCATCGTTTATAAAACATATTTAGCTTGATAAAATCGAGCCTCCATATTAAGCACCCGTTATTAAACGGGCGCAATTGAAGTTGACACGATGGCATACTTAAGATTTAAAAGAATTAGCTCTTTTCGGTTTTACCAGTTTGATGGTTCGTTTGGACAAATCTAAACTGGCGTTTAGCTCAAAACCAATAAGTAAAATAAGCGAATTCAGGTACAGCCAAATCATCACAACTAACAAAGTGCCAATTGAGCCGTAAAGTTTATTGTAAGCCCCAAAATTGTTGATATAAAAAGAAAATCCTAATGAAGTAAGCACTGCTAAAATGGTAGCAAGTAAAGAGCCTGCGCTAAAAAACTTCCATTTTTTTGAATTGGCGGGCCCGTATCTGTAAAGCAAGGATGTGGTAACAAAATATACAATGATGATGATGATCCACCGGCTAATCATAATCAAATAAATCCAAAAAGCACCATCTTTTAAATGAAGCTCATTGCGCACAAAAGTGATTACAAACTCGCCAATAACCATAACAGCAACACCAATAATTAAAGAAAAGGCGGTTAGTAAAGTTAAGTTAAGCGCTACAATCCGCTGTTTTAACCAGGTGCGGGTTTCTACAATTAAAGATGATTTATTGAAACCCTGCATTAAAGTGTTAATTCCATTAGTGGCAAAAAATAAAGCTAAAACAAAACCCAATGATAGCAGCTTGCCGTTTTGGTTTTTTACAATATCTTCCAAGGTTGATTCAAAAGCCAGATAAGCATTTTCTGGCAGAAATAAGGCAATTAGCGCCATCAGCTGATTTTGAAAATTACTTATCGGGATGTACGGAATTAGCGTAAACATAAAAATGATAGACGGAAAGAGCGCCATCATAAAATTATAAGCTAAAGAAGAAGCTTTGTTAACTAAAGAGTCTTTTTGTATTTCCTGGAAAAAGAAAACTGCAACGGTATAAAGCGGTAGCGGACTAAAACCGGGCAACACAATGTGTTTTGTCCACTCTATAAAAGTGTGGTAAAATTTAAACCTAAAAAGGAACTTGTGTAGCCACTGCATTAATCTAATTTATGAAAAATAACTTTCAATCTTTTGGAGAAAGTTTTTTGGCGCCATACAAGGTCTGTTTTTTTCGATATCAACAAATACCAACGTTGTTTCGCCTAAATTAATCAGCACCTTGTGCTGGTTGAAAAGCTCGTATTTGAAAACGATTCTAACGCCAGGTTTTTCCTCAATAATCACTTTTACTACAATTTCATCATCGTAAAGCGCTGGCTTTAGGTATTTGCACTTCAGTTCTAAAACAGGCATCATTACGCCATCTTCTTCCATCGATTTGTACGTCATACCCAAACTCCTCAGCATTTCGGTACGGGCAACCTCATACATGGTGGCATAATTTCCATAGTACATATAGCCCATTTGGTCGGTATCGGCGTATCTAATCCTAATTTTTGTTTCGAAACTGAACATGCTATTTTTTGATGTTTCGTTTGTTTAAAGCCTGTTGAAATCTGCGGGCGTTAGCCAAATGCTCACTCAAGGTTGATGCGAAATTATGATAGCCAGAAAAATCTTCTTTGGCGCACATGTAAATGTAATTGTGCTTTTCAGGGTTTAAAACTGCATCAATAGCGTTGATAGAAGGCATAGTGATTGGCCCCGGAGGCAAACCCTTATTAACATAGGTGTTATAAGGCGATTGTTTGCTCAAATGGCGGTTCAGCACCCTTCTGATGGTAAAATCGTTATTTGCAAAAATCACAGTTGGGTCGGCTTCTAATTTTATACCCCTGTTTAAACGGTTGAGGTATAAACCAGCGATGGTTGGCATTTCCTTGTCCATTAAAGCCTCGCTATCTACAATAGATGCTAAAATGGTAACTTCCTGTGGACTGAGATTTAAAGCTCCGGCTTTTTGTAAGCGCTCAGCATTCCAGAATTTTTTATACTCTTTGTTCATCCGTTCAAAAAAAGCACTGGCGCTAGTGTTCCAGTACATCTCGTACGAATTAGGGATAAACATGGTGTAAATATTATCGGTGTTAAAACCAAACGTTTTAACATAATCGGCAGAATCTAAAAGATTGATCAACGATAACGAATCGAACTCCAATTTTTTAGCCACCGTTGCAGCGAAGTTTGCTTTTAATCGTACATTTCTGAACGATATTTGGACCGCTTCCTGATTGCCGGCAATCAGCATGTTTAAAATCTGACGGTTGTTCATCCCTTTTTCAAGAGGGTATTTTCCAGGTTTAATTTTACTGCTGTACGCTCTGTCTTCTGCTAAATCGTAAAAAGTACTGCTATCAATTAAAAGATGATTTTTGGTCACGGAATCCTGTACCTGTTGGTAAGTTGCGCCGGTAGGAATATAGAGGTAGGTTTTTTGCTCAACGTTGGTGTTGGGCTTCAGGAATTTTTTGTACAGTTTTGGGATGGTGATAGCGCCTGTAACTACCAAAATCAATAATAAAATTAGCGCAACGGTACTTCCTTTTGATAATTTTTTAGCCATTTTTTGTGCTGATGTTTTTTAATGGGTTGATGTGATTTTTTGTAATTTTAATAAACCACCTATTAAATTTCTGGTGTTTGGGTAACCGGCATTCACTAAAATTTGTTTTGCTGTTCTACTTCTCAAACCTCTTTGGCAAATTACAACCGTGGTTTTGTCTTCATCTAGTTCCAGTTCGTCATCTGCAATTAATTGCGATAACTTTCCTAACGGGATGTTTTTGCCTCCAACATTAAACGTATGAAATTCCAGATTCTCCCGTACATCTAAAAGTTGTACATCCGCTGTGTTTTTTAGTAATTCGGCAAACTCCTCAACTTCTATATCCTGCATATTTACTCGTTTGATAAAACCAGGTTAATTCTTGTGCCTATACTTACTTTGTTTAAAGAATCGGTTACATATTCAGGGTATTGGCGTTTAATTACTGCACTGGCCGAATCCTGAACAAAACCTTCGTAAGTTAAATCACCTACAGACAATGAAGCGCCTTTGATAGAAAACATCGCTTCGCTAAGCGTTAAACCTATCAAGTTAGGTAGTTCAACTTCACTTGCACCGTTGCCATCGCCTAAAACCAAATCAATTCTTGAACCTTTCGGGATTTTTTGTCCGACACGTAATTTTTGCCCTGCATAAGAAAAAGATATAACTGCGTCTCTTGCAATATCTGATTGATACGTAGTGTCGCCCAATTTAAGTCCGTAATTGGTTAGCATTGCCCTAACTTCAATAAAAGTTTTATCCGCAATATCCGGGAAAGGGACATCCGGAGTTTGTGAGCTCACAATCGTTAAATAAATCATCCGGTTATCTTTAACATTGGTGCTAGGGTCGGGATCTTGTTCTGTTACCAAACCAGCCGGTTTATCTAAAATAAAAACCGAATCTATTTGATACCTAAAACCTTCCTGCTCTAAAATCTCAACCGCTTTTTCAATGTTCAATCCTTTAAAATTCGGGACAGGCCTTCCCTCGCCATGCCGGGTATAATACCGTAAGCTAATAAATAAGGTAAAAACGAGTATTACAATCACCACAAAGGCGATGATTGCTTGTTTTCTAAATTCTGGACTAGCTAAATATTTAAAAAATTTGCTCATTTACCGGGTTTATTTATTTTTTCAAACTTAGCCAAAATTAAAGAATTTGACCGAATTAAATATTTAATCCGACGCCACAATTGAAGATTAAATTTATATTTGAACGGTAAACTGAGCATTTAATTTTGCGAGATTTTGATGGCTGTTTAAAATTAAAATTGATTTAAAATGAAAAAAAATGTTGCACTATTAGCCGGAGGGTACACTGGCGAATCTGTAGTGTCTTTAAATAGTGCCAAACAGGTCGAATCTGCGCTGGATTATCAGTTATATAACGTTTATAAAATAATATTTACGCCAGAGGAATGGTATTATCAGAATGAGAATGGCGTTAAAGCTGTTGTTGATAAAAATGATTTTAGCATCAGTACCGCTAACAGAAAAGTAACTTTTGATGTTGTTTTTATCGTCATTCATGGTTCTCCGGGCGAAGATGGGAAGCTACAAGGTTATTTTGATCTGTTGAAAATTCCTTACACAACCTGCGATGCTACAACATCGGCCTTAACGATGAATAAAGGTTACACAAAAGCCGTTGTTTCTGGCATTGGTAATTTAAATATTGCTTCTTCTTTGCAACTTTTTGACAACAATGAAAACATAGGAGAGGAAATCAAGAATCGGCTTGAATTGCCTCTTTTTATTAAACCAAACAACGGAGGAAGTAGCATTGGCATGTCTAAAGTAAATGAATGGACGCAGTTGAATGTTGGTTTAGAAAAAGCTTTTGCCGAAGATTCACAGGTTTTAGTGGAGGAATTTATTAGCGGAAGAGAATTTACGGTGGGCATTTACAAAACAAAAGATAAAATAATTGTACTGCCAATTACCGAGATAAAGTCATCAAAAGAGTTTTTTGATTACGAAGCAAAATACACTAAAGGTGTTACAGAAGAGATTACGCCAGCAAATATTTCTGCGGAGCAGACTGAAAAAGTAGGTGAGATTGTAAAAAATATATTCGCAAAATTAAACTGTAAAGGCGTAGTTAGGGTCGATTTTATTTTGCAGGACTTAACTAATGATTTTTATTTTATCGAAATCAACACCGTTCCGGGGCAATCGGAAAACAGCATTATCCCGCAACAAGTGCGAGCTACGGGGATGAATATGACGGATTTTTACAGTTTGTTAATTGAGGAGGCGATAGTTTAGTTCATTAGTAAAGACTTACGAGGCTTCTCTCCGGCCGGTAGGTAAACTTCGTAAGTCTAGCTACTCTGGTTTGCAAAGCATTCAACATTCTGTCCTTCACTCATTCAAAATTTGTTTCATGGTTACTCCCGTTAGCAGATAGCTCCCCCTTCTTCGGAGATGGCTGGGGTGAGCCCTCTAAATACTATAAAGCCGAATCATTTCATCACTAACTTCTGTGCCTCTACCGGTTTTTAGGTCAATCATTACAAAATCAAACCAGCCCGTTGTACTGGTTTTTTTTGTTTTATCGTTGGTAATATCAAACGTTACCCTACAACCTTTTTTGTTTACTTCAATTATGCCGGTTTCTACAGAAAATTCATCGCCCAAACCTAGTGGACGTTTATAATCTATTTGCACCGTTTTTACCACCCAGCCGTAACCCATTTCTAAGAATTTTTCCATGGACATTCCGTAAAAAAGTTCCATCTGCTCATAACGGGCAGCTAAAACATAATCCAAATAAATGCTGTTGTGTACATGATTAAACATGTCAATATCATCAGGGCGAACTTTATGCTTAGTGGTAAAACGGGAATATTTTTTATCGGTCATTTCTTTCTAATCGGTTAACTTTAAGCCTTTTGCTTTCAGTTCTTAGCCTTATATAATATAATAGTTATGCCACTTCTTAAATTTGGCGGAATAATATTTTTGAATGTTCTGTAGATTTTTGATGTTAAGGAAGGATATTCAAAATATTCGTCTAAAATCAACTTTTCTATTTTAAAACCGGTTTGCGTAGCTAATTGTTCAAGCTCCCTTGCGGTATATTCCCTAAAATGCCCCGGATTTTTTAAATTTTCTCTCGGTATTTCATAAGGGTTTTCCCCGAAAAGCAATGACAGCCTTTTTCTTAGGGAAACTGCATTTGGCGTTTGTATAATTAAATATCCGTTAGGATTTAAAACGTCATAGAAATTTTGAAAAAGCTTTTTAGGCGAAGTATAAAGGTGTTCTATTACTTCGGCGCAAATAATCAAATCAAATTTTTGATGGATGTCTTTCGCATCTAAAAAGTTTAAATCCTGTTTTATAAAACTTATCTTTTTTAGAATGTCGGTACTGGCTAGATGTCCCCCTAAGCTTTCTTCTGTGTCAAATCCCATCAGCGAAAGCTGACTACCAAATTTTTTAAATAATAGTTCGCTTAAAAACGAAGGACCAACGTCTAAAACCGAATTGAAATTTTTGTTGGATAGCCAGTTAAATATTACTTCAAATCTTTTAGCATGTGTTTTTAAATAAAGGTTTTGTTCCTCGTTTAAATCGTATAAATTAGTGAAGTAAGATAAAATCTGGCTTTTTGTCATCAAAAAAAGGCGGTCATTGAATTTTCTGTTCGAAAATAAAAATTAATTGGATAGGAATTGGTATTTAATTGCGGACTTACGCTTTGAATAATAAATAAATAGACTTACATTTGCACCCTGTTAAAAAATAAATTTTAACAACTTTAATATTATTCAAGAATGTATTTAAGTACAGAAAAGAAAAAAGAAATCTTCAAACAACACGGAGAAGTAGAAACTAACACAGGTTCTGCCGAAGGTCAGGTAGCATTATTCACTTACAGAATTGCGCATTTAACCGAACATTTAAAAAAGAATAAAAAAGATTTTTCTACGCAATTAGCGCTACAGAAACTAGTTGGTAAAAGAAGAGCTTTATTAGCTTACCTTTTCAAAAAAGACATTAACAGATACAGAGCTATCATTAAATCTTTAGGTTTAAGAGATATCATTAAGTCTATCTAATAAAAGATTTAGCTTAAGAAAGCCATTCCGATTTTCGGGATGGCTTTTTTGTTTTCTGGCGGTTTTTTTGCTTTTTAAGGTTAAAGTGAAGTTCTGATTCAGGGTTTTATAGATGCCTGTCAACAAATAAAGATGCTTAACTTTATAACATGTGGTACAATAACATTTTAGAAACAATTGGCAATACGCCTTTGGTAAAGCTTAATAAGCTGGTAAAAGGTATCGATGCAAACATTTTAGCCAAAGTGGAAACTACCAACCCGGGCAACTCCATTAAAGACCGTATGGCTGTTAAGATGATTGAAATTGCCGAGAAAGAAGGTAAGCTGAAACCCGGAGGAACCATTATTGAGGGCACTTCGGGCAATACAGGAATGGGCTTGGCGATCGCTGCCGTGATTAAAGGCTACAAATGTATTTTCACCACTACAGATAAACAGTCAAAGGAAAAAGTAGATGCCCTAAAAGCTTTTGGCGCAGAAGTTATCGTTTGCCCAACTGATGTTGAACCTGAAGATCCGCGTTCTTATTATTCCGTTTCTACAAGGTTAGAGCGGGAAACACCTAATTCATGGAAACCGAATCAATACGATAATTTGGCAAATTCTCTGGCACACTATGAACAAACTGGACCAGAGATTTGGGAGCAAACGGAAGGAAAAATTACGCATCTCGTGGTAGGAGTGGGTACAGGAGGGACAATTTCTGGTGCAGGTAAATACCTAAAAGAACAAAATCCGAACATTAAAATATGGGGGATTGATACTTATGGTTCCGTATTTAAAAAATATAAGGAAACCGGGATTTTTGATGAAAAGGAAATTTATCCGTACATCACCGAAGGAATAGGAGAGGACTTTTTACCTAAAAATGTAAACTTCGATTTGATCGATCACTTTGAAAAAGTGACCGATAAAGACGCCGCTTTAATGACTCGGGAAATTGCCCGTAAAGAGGGAATTTTCGTAGGCAATTCTGCTGGTGCTGCTATTGCGGGGTTATTACAATTAAAAAACGAATTAAAAAAAGGTGATTTGGTAGTGGTTATTTTTCACGATCATGGCTCGCGTTATATGGGCAAAATGTTTAACGATGACTGGCTACGTGAGCGTGGCTTTTTGGAAGACGAAAAACTGACTGCAAAATCTATTTTAGCTAAGCGTGAACCCCAGGAAATGATAACTATCGATAGCGAAAAAACAGTACTGGAAGCCATAAACACCATGAAATCCTTAAATATTTCTCAAATTCCGGTTACACAGCAAGGCATGGTGGTAGGTAAAATCACGGAAGGAGATCTGTTGAACGCTTTACTGGAAAACCCGTCTGTAAAATCCGCAAAGGTAGAAAGTATACAAACTGCTTCTTTCCCGTTTGTAGATTTAAATACGTCTATCGATAAAATTTCCGGGTTGATTAATAAAGATAATTGTGCGGTATTAATAGAAGATGCAGAGGGTAAAATAGAAATCATTACCCAGTACGATATTATAGATGCTATTTCTAGGTAATTAGGTTTGGAACTAATCATATTGGTAAAATTATATTAACCTAAAAATTAAAATATTTTATCATTAGTTTAAGTGATTTGTTTTTATTATATTTGTTTAATTAAAATATATTATAATGAACAATGGAGTAGTAAAATTCTTCAATTCAACCAAAGGATTTGGTTTTATTAAAGAAGACGGAACAGACAAAGAATACTTTGCACATGTTTCTGGTTTAGTAGATGACGTTAGAGAAAACGACGAAGTTAGCTTCGATCTACAAGAAGGTAAAAAAGGATTAAATGCGATAAATGTTAGACTTGCTTAATTTTTAGCAGTTGAATTAATATAAAATCATTTAAGATCAATCATAACCATTGTCAAAAGCAATGGTTATTTTTTTGTTTAGCTGCGGGTTTTGTTGATTATATCTGTTATAACCGCATCAAATTCCCTCGCAGCGTCAGTAAGATATTGATAAATCTCCTCTTTTTCCTCTGATTTGTTTGGGTGGTTGATTAATAAGTCAACTAATCCCATTATTCTGGCCAATGGAGCTCTAACAATATGGGATTGGATATAGGAAATCTCGCTTAACTTTTGGTTTTGGCTTTCTATAATTTCAATGTGGCGTAGCTGTTGTGCCACTAGTTTTTTTAAAGCATGTTCGCTTTCTTTAAGGCTTTGTTCTACAATTTTGGTTTCGGTAATATCTAAGCAGGCTCCAATCATTTTTATCGGATGCCCATCATCATCGGTTTTAACAAAGCCCCATGATTTAAGATAGCGCATTTCCCCGTTCGAACGGATGATGCGTTCTTCAAAAATCACCTCCTTTTTTGTTTGTAAAGCGTTTCGTATGATTTCGGAAACTCGTTTTCTATCATCCGGGTGCAATAGCTCTTGATAGCCTTCAAAAGTAGCCTTAAATTCGTTTTTATTTAAGCCGTAAATGTTAAACAGGCTATCGGACCAGGTCACTGTATTTGTGCTGATATCCCAAAACCAATTGCCAAAACTTGCCAGTTCTTGGGCTTGTTTCATTAAAAACAAAGATTCTTCTATAGAAATGGTGGCGTTTTTTTGTGCCTCTGGTTCTGGTTTAGTTTTTATTGGATTTTCTGTCATCGCAAAACTTATCAATAAATATAAGAATATTTAATAACAAAATTCGTAGTTCGAATATTCAATATCTACCACCTACCGCTTATCTTATTTCTAAAGAATGGATTTAAAGCTCCTTTCTTAATCTTGCTACCGGAATTCCTAGTTGCTCACGATATTTTGCAACCGTACGTCTGGCGATATTGTAGCCTTTATCTCTGAGTATATCCGTTAGTTTTTCATCAGCTAAAGGTTTGTGCTTGTCTTCTTTTCCAATACATTCTTCCAAAATCATTTTTACTTCTTTGTTAGAAACTTCCTCGCCACTATCGGTTTGTATCGCCTCAGAGAAAAAAGATTTTAGTAAAAAAGTGCCGAACTCGGTTTGTACATATTTAGAATTTGCTACCCTTGATACCGTAGAAATATCCATCCCAATGCGGTCAGCAATATCTTTTAATATCATTGGTTTTAGGTTACGCTCATCGCCATCAGACAAAAAGAATTCGTACTGGTAGTTCATAATAGCGTTCATGGTTTTCAGCAGTGTTTGTTGCCTTTGTTTAATTGCATCGATAAACCACTTCGCAGAATCTAGTTTCTGTTTTACAAACTGCACCGCTTCTTTTAGCTTTTTATCTTTGTCAGATGTTTTTTCGTAATGCTGGAACATCTCCTGGTATGATTTGCTGACCCTTAATTCCGGAGCGTTTTTTGAGTTTAGTGTAAGAATTAATACGCCTTCGTTTTTTGCGATATGAAAATCGGGAATAACCTGCATCTGTTTTACATTGGATGCGCCAGAATCGCCAGGTTTTGGGTTAAGTTTTAAAATTTCGCCAACAATTTCCTTCAATTCCTCTGAACTGATGTTCAACGATTTTTCTAATTTATCGTAATGTTTTTTGGTAAATTCATCTAAATGGTTTTCAACCACAGCTATCGCTTTTTGGATAATCGGGTTTGAGCTGTCTTTTTTTCTGAGTTGAATTAATAGGCACTCCTGTAAATCCCTGGCTCCAATTCCCGCCGGGTCAAAAGTTTGGATTACCTTAAGCATTTCTTCCACCTCTTCTTCCTCTGCAAAAACGTTCTGAGAAAAAGCCAAATCATCTATTAAAGAAGGAATAGCCCTACGTAAATAGCCGTCATCATCCAAACTTCCAATTACCTGTTGGGCAATCATGTAGTCCTTATCTTCTAGGTTTACAAGGTCCAATTGTGCCTGTAGATTTTCGAAAAATGTATTTGTTACCGCGTACGGGAGTTCTTTTTTGTCTTCCTCGTCGTCGTTATTGTCATATTTACTCCCGTAATCATTAATGTTGTCGTCTTGTAAATAGTCGTCAACGTTAAACTCGTCGCTCATTTCTTCCTGACTTTCAGATTTAAAATCGTCATCAGGATCTTTATCCGGATACTCCTCCACAGGGTCATTCATATCCGCAAGGCTCAAATCTTCTAAAGCTGGGTTTTCCTCCAATTCTTCCTTAATTCTGCTGTCTAATGATACAGTAGGCACCTGCAGTAGTTTAATGAACTGAATTTGCTGTGGCGAAAGTTTTTGTAAAAGTTTTTGTTGGAGGTTCTGTTTTAGCATATATAAACGATTATAGTCAAAGTTAAAAAAAGATAGGTTATTCAACTTAACAATTTTCAAACCAATTTTGTAAAAATGACAAATATTATTTTTAAATTATTTTTATGATTAAATGTGTTAATTTGGTATTGTATAAAAAATTAAAGTTATGGGATTTATAAAGGAATTTAAAGAATTTGCGGTTAAAGGCAATGTAGTTGATTTAGCTGTTGCGGTAGTAATTGGTGCTGCCTTTGGTAAAATAATAACATCTTTTATTGATGATATTGTTACGCCTTTATTGTTAAAGCCTGCATTAGACGCCGCACATTTAACAGACATTCAGGATCTCACAATATTCGGAACGGTAAAATACGGGAGCTTTTTATCCGCTGTAATCAGTTTTGTTATTGTTGCTTTGGTACTGTTTCTGGTAATTAAAGGAATTAATTCTTTAAAGAAAAAGGAAGAAGTTGCGCCTTCTGCGCCACCGGTACCAACAAAAGAAGAGA
Source organism: Pelobium sp. (assembly GCA_035496935.1). Classification (GTDB taxonomy): domain Bacteria; phylum Bacteroidota; class Bacteroidia; order Sphingobacteriales; family Sphingobacteriaceae; genus Pseudopedobacter. Next base: position 60,270 of record DATJED010000028.1, read on the forward strand.
TTTTACTTACAGAGATCAGAGATTTATTAAAAAACAAATAGGTTTCTGATGCCAGTAACTAGCTTTTGGAATGATTTATTTTTTTATGCAACCGTTGTTTTTTTGAAATAACAAACCTATATTTGCACTCTTGATTTTAAAAGAGAGATTTACAAAATAACATCATGAAAAGAACATTCCAGCCTTCTCAAAGAAAAAGAAGAAATAAACACGGGTTCAGAGAAAGAATGTCTACTGCTAATGGTAGAAGAGTATTAGCTTCTAGAAGAGCAAAAGGCAGAAAAAGATTAACAGTATCTGACGAGCGTCGTCATAAAGCATAGTTTTGCTTGCTTTTAATTATCAAGATATTTGATAATTAGCCGGTGTTTAAGTCGTTTTAAAAATCGGTGATGGCATCCAAAATATACAATTTTCAAAAAGAAGAACGGTTATGTAGTAAAAAGCTTTTAGAGGAGCTTTTTAAAAACGGTTCTTCTTTTTTATTATACCCATTTCGTATTACTTGGCTACGGTCTCCAGCTCCGGAGCAAAACTATCCTGTACAAGTAGTCGTTTCTGTTCCAAAAAAAAGATTTAAGCATAGCGTTGATAGAAATCTGATTAAAAGACGAATCAAAGAAGCTTACCGCTTAAATAAAGAACAGCATTTATATCAAACTCTTCGGGCGCAAAACATTAAACTTATTTTGGCAATTGGTTATGTTGGCAAAGAAGCGCATAATTTTGCATTGATTGAAAGAAAACTTAAACTCATGTTTGTTGAATGTTTAAAGCAGGTAACAAAATGATCAAAGTTTTTCAAAAGCTCATTGGCTTTGTATTTTTGCTGCTTATCAAAATATATCAATATTTAATTTCACCGCTTTTAGGAAGCTCATGTAGGTTTACGCCAACCTGTTCTCAGTACGGTATAGAGGCCATAAAAAAATACGGTGCATTTAAAGGTGGATGGTTAACACTTAAAAGAATTGCCAGATGCCATCCGTGGGGAAGCCACGGACATGATCCTGTTCCTTAAATAATATAAAATGTCATTAATACTTCAAATTGAAACCGCTACCCAAACCTGTTCTGTTGCGTTAGCAGAAAAAGGAAAGTTGTTGCATATCGTTGAGAAAACCGACAGAAATATCCATGCTTCAAACATTACACTTTTTATCGAAGAGGTTTTAAAACGAAGCAATAGAACAGCTAAAGATTTAGATGCCGTTGCAGTTAGTATGGGGCCGGGTTCTTACACAGGCTTGCGAATTGGGGTTTCTACTGCTAAAGGTCTGTGTTATGCGTTAGACATCCCTTTAATTGCTGTTAGCACATTAGAAGCAATGACAAGTGGTTTTAAAGGCAAATGTTTTTCTGTACAATCTAATACCGTTTTTTGTCCGATGATTGATGCCCGAAGAATGGAGGTTTATTGCGCCATTTTTGATAACAATTTAAGCGTTTTAATGCCTACAGAAGCTAAAATTATTGATGAAAGCAGTTTTAGCGATATTTTGAATAGTCATGTGGTTTATTTTTTTGGTGATGGCGCTGCTAAATGTGAAGATACTTTGGGCTTAAATATCAACGCAAGGGTAATGGGTGATTACCAAAACTCGGCAAAAGACCTCACTTTGCTTGCGCTGGAAAAATTTGAAAGCAAGGAATTTGTAGATGTAGCATATTTTGAACCTTTTTATTTAAAAGATTTTATAGCCGGGAAGAAGAAAGATTAACGTCTGTTATTCCTTTTGTCGTTGGCTCGACGATTTTTGTCGATCTTTTTATTCTGTTTTTGGAGCCGTTTACGTTCTTTTTTGCTCAGCCTAACAACATATCCGGTCTCCTTATCATTTAAGCCCGGAATTTCCTCGGCGGTGCCGATATTTTGCATTTTAGGACCAAACTTTACGTTTATCCCAATGTAAAAACCGGCTCTCGGATTACTTTTTCCAATATTTTCATCTTTGGTAAAATAAGATTTGCTCAAATAATAGGTCGGGAAAATTTGTTCGCTGCCCAAATAAAACTCCATATTGGCGGATTTTACCATTATTTGCGAACCAAAGTTTAATTTCGTTTGCAAATCATAAATCGCGTTTGCGCTAAACACAAATGCGTTTTTTTTAAGGTTATTAATTAAAGCAAATTGGCCTTGCGGGTTAAATATACTTTTTGAAGCCACAAAAACAGGCTTATAAAAACCAAATTCTTTTGATGTGGCAAACTCTATTTTGGTGTTTATTTTACTGTAAAAAGATTTTTTGACTTCAGTAGAATTTGCATCTTCCTTTAACCCGTTGAACAACCTAGCCGATGCATTTGCAGAATCGGGATTAAAAACCGTGATATTGCTGTCGAAAGTATAATTGTCGGTGTTTTTACTCCAATGTATAAAGCCGGCATCTTTTAAATTTACGGTAAGATAATAACCAGATTTGGTTTGGTACGAGCTGGCCACACTTATAGCCGCTCCCATGTTTTTTAAATTTGGGACTAGCTTATCGAAGTTTAACTTATCAAATCCAAAGCTGGAAATATAATTACCAGTGACACTTGCTGTATAAGAATTGTTTGGATTGATACTCAGGTGCGAAGATGAAATATCAGCTTTATTGTATATCAGTCCGTTCAACAAACTTACTTTTGCACCAAAAGCCCATCTGTCATTATAATTCTCTCGGTAGCTCACGCCTAACTGCCAATAAGCTTGGTTATAAGAGTCGGTGTTAAAGGCGTTATCGTATTCATTCTGCGAAAATTTTTTATAGCTATCCAACAACGTAATAGTTTCATTTGTAAAGATTCCCTGGCCTTCTTCTTTCAGCTGTAATGAAAATCCCAGCTCTCTATTATAGTTTCTGGTTCTAAAAATTCTGTAGTTCGCTAAATAAATATTTGCATTTCCGTTTAGCTGGTTTTGTCTTGCTTCACCCAAATTGCCAACGTTGGTATTGGCAAATGACCTGGTGAAAAGTAATTTTTTAAAAGCCGATTCGCCGTCGCCTTTAAAATTTATAAAGCCATTTATATGAGGTAATAAAGTAACGGCGTATTTTCTGCTGAAATCTTTTTGGAAACCTTGCTGTACCGGATTTTCAAAAGTATCAAACTGTGTTCCGCTGTGGTATAGCGATACATTTTGGGCGAATAAAAGTAAAGGAAAAAGAAAAAAGACGATGAAACCATATATTTTCTTCATCTTTAAATTTATCGTATTAATTCCGAAGATTTCAATTTTTTTTGCAGAAACTAAAATTTCAGCGCAGCACTGTCAATCTGTGGCAGTAATTCTTTAGAATCTGGTATATGATTCATGTATAAATTGGTGAAAAACTTGTCTTTATCTGCACTAAATTGGATTGCAAATCCATAAATATCTTTCCAATTAAAGTTGCTATCTCTAAAATTTTTATAGGCTGGTTTACTTAAAAAGGATCGGATAACTGCTTTTGAGTTGCTGTTGTGCATAAAATAAAATACGTTTCCTTGGTTGGATAAATACTGTTGAAAATCGATATTTTTATCAGTTAAGCCAATAAGTTTTTGCGATTTATAATTGCTAACAAAACGTTTTAACGCAGTAGTATTGTTGGCTACAATTAAATGGTTTTCAATAGTGGTATAATATGGGCGCTTAAATTGTTTAAAAGGATCTCCAAAATAATTGTAAAGGATAAACGAGTCGTCAAAATGCCGGATATCATCAGAAACTTCGGAGCTAATGGTTGATAACAAAAAAGTTAAACGACTGGTATTTGTGGTTTTGATAATCCCGATATTATCACCAGATGCAACCTGAAAAACGCCGAATTCCTTCCCTAAAACCGGCATTATTTCTTTATCGAGATTGATGGCGTGTTTTGTTGAAATGTTTAATATCTGGCTGTTAAGGTCTTCGTATTCTTTACGGTAAACCAACAGATCTTTCAGCTCTGATTTAAATTTTTTATAATCAGATACGTAATAAAGTGCATAATTGGCCACATCAAACGGTAAATGTTTTGATAGCGTAGTATTGCCGGGTTGTTGAGTTAAAAATAAATTAAAGTAATTCTTAGCTTTTAAGTTGGGGTTTGTAATGCCACTAAACATAAAAGCATCTTTTTGGTAATTGATGTTTAAGGAAGCAGAAGCATCAATAGATTTTAAAAAATAAGTTTCGTAAGGGTTTTTTCTCGATGAAAAATGGTTTGCAAAGTCTCTGATTTTTGTAAAGTTCAAATACAAATTAGCGATTGAATTCTTGTTTCGCTGTGTGCTAAAATCAACATTAAAACTTGTGTTCTCTGTACCCTTAGTAATTTGTGCGATGCTTTTTTTAACTAAACTTTCCTCAAAACTACCTACAAGCAAATTTTTATAGATGAAAAAACTGAATGATGATTTGTTGTTGAATGCCAGTTGGTAAATGGTGTTTTCCTTTTCGGGATTTTGGGTTATTTTATATTTAGCTTTTAAAGCTTTAATCAACTCTTTTTCGTTCGTAGTTTCGGTAACTAGTGGGGCAATAATTAAAACATCGGAACTATATTTTTTTGTTGGGTGGATAGAGAAAAATATATCATGCTGTTTAAAAGCGTCGGTTAAAGAAACATCATCTACAAAAACTTGCTTCAATGCCGTTAACTGGCTGACGCTGTTTTTTCCTAAAATATCATTGAACAGCGTAAAGTCTTTAAAAATATCGTAGAAATAGGCTTCGTTTTTATATTCAAATATAATAGAAGCATCCTCGGGCAAAACATTAAAAATTTGTTCGTTAGATATGTTTGATGCATTTAGTTTTTTAAAATATAACCAAGTAACGGCAATAATCCCTAAAAAAAGGGCACTTATAATGATAATTAGCTTCTTCATTTCACAAAATCCTAAGCTACAAAAATAGATTTTTACAGCAAAGGCTGGAAATTGCTTTCATCTTTATTAAATTAGCGAAACCATCAAACTCAAAAATGAACAAAAGAATAATTATTACAGCCGCAGTTTTCGGGATTTTTGCCGTTATTTTTGGCGCATTTGGGGCGCATGTTCTTAAGAAAGCAATTACCGTTAGCCAGTTGGAAACCTGGCATACCGCAGTTGAATACCATTTTTACCATACCCTCGGCTTGCTTTTTTTATCAACCTTTGCCAGGTTTAAAAATAATCTAATCAACATTTCGTCTTATTGTTTTGTTTTTGGGATGATTTTTTTCTGCGGTTCGCTCTACTTAATCGCTTTAAAAGACGTTCTTTCAATAAGCACTAAATTTTTGGGCCCGGTAACGCCTTTAGGCGGGTTGCTGTTTATTTTTGGTTGGATTGGTTTGTTGCTTGCGGCTATAAAAGACAAGTAAATGTTAGATTTTGAGGCTGATGGAGATTTTCAGCAAACTCTTTTTGTTGAGGTTATTTTGCCCTTAGCACTGCCGGGAACTTATACTTACCGTGTTCCAAAACATCTTACCGAGCGTGTTGAAAAGGGAAGGAGAGTGGTGGTGCAATTTGGCAAAAGTAAAATTTATACGGCCATTGTTCTTGCTATATCTGCCAAAGCTCCAACCAAGTACGAGGCAAAATATCTTTTAGATATACTCGACGAGAAAGCCATTGTAACCAATGCCCAACTGAAATTATGGCAATGGATTTCTGATTATTATTTATGCACTTTAGGCGAAGTTATGGCCGCAGCCTTGCCTTCTGCATTAAAACTTGCTAGCGAAACCCGTGTTATCTTAAATCCTCAACATAATTTCGATAAAGCGTTATTGAACGATAGGGAGTTTTTGATTTTGGATGCCTTGGAGTTAAAGCAAGAACTTAGCATCAGCGAGATCACGACAATTCTAGCTCAAAAATCTGTTTTTCCGATATTAAAATCTCTGCTTGACAAAAAAGTGGTTTTTATTCTGGAGGAGATCGAAGAAAAATTTCAGCCGAAAAAAATATCCGTTATTAGTTTGCATGAAAACTATCTGGATAAAGAAAACTTAAAGCATCTTTTTACAGAATTAGAAAAAGCACCCAAACAGGTGGACGCATTGCTGGCTTTTTTAAAGCTTTCTAAAGATAAAACTGAAGTTAAAAAAGCCGATTTGATGGAGGTATCCGGCACAAGTGCGGCGGTAATTAAAGCGCTAGTTGATAAGGAGGTTTTTTTGACGGATCAAAAAGTGGTCAGCAGGTTTTCATCAGAAGATTTGGCGGTAATTTCTGATTTTACGCTCAGCGATGAACAGCAACAGGCAGTTTTGGAAATCAATAATTCGTTCGAAACAACCCCTGTTGTTTTGTTGCATGGTGTTACTTCTTCTGGTAAAACGCAAATCTACATCAGACTAATTGAAGCATATTTGTCAAAAGGCAAACAAGTGCTTTATCTATTACCAGAGATTGCCTTAACCGGACAAATGATTGATCGTTTAAAAGTTTATTTTAAAGATCAGATCATCGTTTATCATAGCAAATTTAACGATAACGAGCGGGCAGAAATTTGGCAAAAGGTTTTAAATAACGAAGTGAAAATTGTGCTGGGCGCAAGGTCATCGGTTTTTTTACCATTTGCCGATTTAGGTTTTGTGATCATCGACGAAGAACATGAAGCCAGCTTTAAACAGTTTGAACCTTCACCACGGTACCATGCCAGAGATGCGGCTATAGTTTTAGCTAATATTGCCAATGCTAAGGTTTTGCTGGGTTCGGCAACGCCATCATTAGAAACTTACTTTAACGCTTTAAATAACAAATATGGTTTGGTAAAACTTAGCACCCGTTACGGCGGTGTCAAATTGCCGGAAATTGAAGTAGTAAGTATCTCTGATGAAAGAAACAGGAAGCTCATTAAAGAAAATTTTACAAGCGTTTTGTTGGATAACATAAACCAAACTCTTGGTTTAAAAGAGCAGGTTATTTTGTTTCAGAACAGGCGTGGTTATGTGCCGATATTGATCTGTAAAACCTGCGGAAACACACCTAAATGCATTAACTGCGATGTAAGTTTAACTTACCATAAAGCAAGCGGAAAGTTGCATTGCCATTACTGCGGTTATAAGGAAGATAATATTACCGAATGTCCGGCCTGTGCGTCAAAACATATAGAATACAAAGGCTTAGGGACAGAAAAAATTGAGGATGATTTAAAGGTCATTTTGCCGGATGTAAATATTGCCAGAATGGATTATGATACCACCCGAAATAAAAATGCGCACCAGATTATCTTAAATAATTTTGAAGAGCGGAAGATCGATATATTAGTGGGTACACAAATGGTAGCAAAAGGTCTCGATTTTGAGAATATTACACTCATCGGTATCATCAATGCGGATAGCATTATCCAGTTTCCGGATTTTAGAGCTTATGAGCGGAGTTTCCAATTGCTGTCGCAGGTTGCCGGAAGGGCCGGAAGACGAAGCAAGCAAGGGAAGGTGATTATTCAAACTTATGATACAAAGCACCGCGTTATTCAGCAAGTTGTTGATAACGACTACGAAGGGATGTATCGCGAGGAAATGATTGAAAGAGCGCAGTTTAAATATCCGCCCTTCTTTAAAATTATCCAAATTAATATCAAACATAAAGATTTGGGCGTGTTGCTTCGCATTTCCGAAAACTTCGCTAAGCTTTTAAGGCATCATTTGGGCGATATGGTTTTGGGACCACACAGTCCTTTGGTGGGCAGAGTTCGTAATTATTATATACAAACCATCACCATTAAGATAGACTGGAAAAGTCAGTCGTTGGTTAAAATAAAAAGCCTGCTAAAAGAGCAGATTAGTGTTTTTGAAGCTGATAAAGAAAATAAGGGAGTTTTTGTGGTGATAGATGTTGACCCGTATTAATCTCTGCCAAAATTAAACTGTAAACTCAATTGCGCCAATGGTCTTGAGTTGTATTGCCATCTGCTAAAATTATTTCTTGATAGCGGGTCGTTATTAGCTTGGGTTTTGATTTCTTTATCGTTGGTGCGTATAAAGTCGAAACCTGCCTCGGCGCTAAGCGTTAACGCCCTAACGATATTATATTTTATACCTATAAACGGATTAAAAGTAACCGCATTTTTTTCGATATTAACGTTGTAAATAAAAGCATCGGTTTCCTTGTCGTAAGATTTTCCAGAGAAAGTTACTCTTTTATATCCCATATCAACACCATAAAAAGGTTGAACTCTGCTATAAATTAAACTACGCTCAAAACCAACCTGTAAATCAAGTGAATTGTATTTACCTTTAACAATTTCGCAGTTTGAGCATTCGTTTGTAAAAGAATAATCGCCTTTTTTGAAGCCGTACACAGAGAATCTGTAAGATATTTGATTATCATTTACTTTTAACATTAAGCCATTTAAGCCCGATGTGTAAAATTTTGAGTTGTCTCTAACTTCGTTAAGTAGCTTTGGTTGTTCATCTATTGACAGCAATTTTAATCCGATAGAATAATTAGAATCACTTTGCGATTGTGCAAAACCAGCAATCGCAAAAAGTTGAAAGAATATGATAGGGAGTAACTTTTTCATAAATAAATTTCAGCAAAAATAGGAAATTATTTCCCTCTGCCTTGGATAATTATAATAATTGTATAAACCATTATTTTAAAATCTAAAGCAAGCGAGCGGTTTTGGATATAAATAATGTCGAAAGTCAGCCGTTTAATCATTTGATCAATGTTTTCTGCATAACCAAATTTTACCTGCCCCCAAGAAGTAATGCCGGGCAAAACTTTTTGTAAATGATGATAATGAGGTGCTTCCTGGATGATTTGATTGATGTAGAATTGCCTTTCAGGGCGAGGACCAACAATTGACATTTCTCCTTTTAAAACGTTGAAAAACTGTGGAAGTTCATCTAGCCTAAGCCTTCGCAATATAAGGCCTACTTTCGTAATTCGTTTATCATCGTAACTTGATAGCATAGGGCCGTTTTCCTCAGCATTTTTTGCCATGGTTCTAAACTTATAAATCATAAACGGCTTTCCGTTTTTCCCGATTCTTTCTTGAAGATAAAATATGGGTCCCTTGCCGTTTAATTTGATTAAAAGGGCAATTAGTAAGTAAACCGGGCTTAAAACAATAATTATAATTATGCTTATTAAATAATCTAAACTAGTTTTAATAGTCCGTTGCCAAAAAGGCATAAACTGCTTATGAAGCGTGATTAAGGGGATTGAAAAAAGATAATTGATTTTAACAAAGCCCGAAACAATATCGTAAACATCGGGGATAATGTGCACCGTAACATTGCAAGTTTCGAGTTTGTCCAGCAATGATTTTAACAGCAAATGTTGCGAGGTTTCAATTGCAATGATAACTTCTTCAATTTGATTTTCTTTTATGGTATTCTCCAAAGAGCCGTTAGCGCCCAACTCTGTTAAGTTTAATTGGTTTGCTGATTTTGGTTGATGATCGATGTCAAAAAAGCCGACAATTCTAAAACCAAGAGATTTTTTTTGCTGATTAATTTCGTTGATTATATTCTTCGCATTTTCGTTATTCCCGATAATCAGTGTGTTGAACCCGATTTTTTGATGCTGTAATAGTTTTTTGATAATAGTTAGGTAACAAAGCCTAAAACACGAAATAATAATGAAATGCCATAAACATAGTTGGAAAATATGGGCAATTGCAACTGTTGGTTGCAGTGATGATTGAAAAAAGTAAGTATAACCCAACAGACAAATTGCAATAACTAAAGACTGATTTAGTGTGGCAATTAGTTCTTTAAACCTCGATTTTCTTTTGGTTTCAATAAAAGTGCCGGAAAAAAAGTAGAGAAGGTTTAAAAATAATGCGTAAAATAAATACGGATAGCTCGGGAAAAACAGAAATAACTTAAAATAAGTTGCCAGATAAATAAAACATAAACTGCCAAATACATTTAAAATGAAATAGCTTAAAGTTGTTTTTTTTATCATTTAAATTAATTGTCTGTAATTCAACCGGTAGTTGAAAGTCTTTGTGTAAAACTAATAAAATACGCCAAATATTGGCCAGAGATTATATTTTTGTAAGGAAATGGCGTATAAATATATTGACAATTATAGGGAAAGAGGAGCCAGAAAAAAATTGGTGCTTGAACTGGAGCGAAAAGGAATTTCTGATAAAAAAGTTTTGGCAGCAATAGGAAGTGTAAAACGTCATTATTTTTTTGATGAAACTTTTTGGGCTCAGGCTTATTTGGATAAAGCATTCCCCATTGGCGAGCGACAAACCATTTCAAACCCTTATACCGTTGCTTACCAAACGGAGCTTTTGCACATCCATAAAGGCGATAAAATTTTAGAAATAGGTACCGGTTGTGGCTATCAAACCTGTGTTTTACTAGAGTTAGGCGCTAAGGTTTTTACCATTGAAAGGCAAGAGAAATTATATAATAGAACCATCCAAGTTTTACCTCATATAGGTTATAAAGCACATTTTTTCCTTGGAGATGGCTCAAAAGGAATTCCAGAACATGCACCCTACGATAAAATAATTGTAACCGCTGGTGCGCCATTAGTGCCCCAGATATTACTAAAGCAACTTAAAATTGGGGGAATTTTGGTAATTCCTGTTGGTGATGAAAAAGAACAAAAAATGGTAACTGTAATTAGAGTTGGAGAAAACGATTTTGATAAAATTGTTTTGGATACATTTAGATTTGTGCCGTTGTTGGGTGATCAGGCTTGGTAGGTGTAGATAAGAGTATTTAGACATAACTATAAAGAGCCTTTCAAACCCGGACTGCGTACTATTAACCAATGAACTTATTTGTTGCCACGCAAATCTACAAATGAACTAATTACCATCAGGCAAATCACTAATCACCAGTGAACTCAATGACATACTCGCCACCATTCAAAATCTACGAATAACCAATGAACTAAAAATTCTTCATTGCTTTATCCATTTCCCTTTTAACATCACGTTCTTTTAACGAGTCGCGTTTGTCAAAAGCTTTTTTACCTTGCGCCAAAGCAATCTCCATTTTTGCAAAACCTCTATCGCTAATAAAAATTTTTAAAGGGATAATGGTTAAGCCCTTATCTTCGCCTTTAATCAATAATTTTTTGATTTCTTTTTTGGTTAAGAGCAGTTTACGGTCTCTTTTAGCTTCGTGGTTGTAAAATGAACCATGAGAATATTCGGAAATATGTAGGTTTCTGATATACAGTTCGTTGTTGATAAAAGTACAAAATGAATCGCTAATGTTGGCTTTTCCTTCTCTAATCGACTTAATTTCAGTGCCTAATAGTTTTATTCCAGCAACAAAAGTTTCTAAAATATGATACTCAAATTTCGCCTTTTTGTTTCTGATGTTGATATCTGATGACATGTTTTCTTAGCTATTCTACAAAGATAAAATATAAATCAAGGCTGAGAAGAATTAGGAAAGAACAAAGAATCAAGAACAAGAGGCAAGAGCAAGGAACAAAGACTGACTTACTACCATTAGACTGTTTACTAACCACACAATCACTGATGAACTCAGATAACTCATCACGAAAATCCCTAACCACCTAACAAACCAACAACCTAATCACTTAAAGACCTACGCCACCTCTCGCATATCCACAGCTACAACTCTTGATACGCCCTGCTCAACCATGGTTACGCCGTAAATAATATCAGTACTGGCAATGGTTTTTTTGTTGTGCGATACCACGATGAATTGCGATTGGTTTGAAAAAGTGCGGATGATGTTGTTGAACTTTTCAATATTGGTATCATCTAACGGAGCGTCTACCTCGTCAAAAATACAGAAAGGTGCAGGTTTCAAAAGATACAACGAGAAGAGAAGGGCAGTAGCAGTCAATGTTTTTTCTCCGCCCGAAAGCTGGTTGATAGATAACGGACGTTTTCCTTTTGGTCTGGCGATAATATCAATGTCGGATTCCAATGGCTGGCTCGGATTGTTTAAAATTAAATCACAGCTGTCTTCCTCGTTAAATAAAGAACGGAAAACCTTCATGAAATTATCCCGAACCATTGTGAAAGCTTCCATGAATTTTTCTTTGGCGGTATCGTCAATTTCTTTGATGGTTTCCAGCAAGGAAAGTTTGGCTTCGGTAAGGTCCTTTTTTTGGTTGGTGATAAAAGTAAAGCGTTCTTCCATTTCTTGGTAAGCTTCCATCGCCATAGGATTGATAGCGCCAAACTCATCCAATTGTTTTTTTATTTTCTCAACGTTTTCTTTTACGTTGTCTTCGTTTTCATCTTCAGGTGGTTCATCATCCAAAATATCCTCAATGGAAATACTGAATTCCACAGCCAAACGTTCTTTTAATGCGTTCAACTCAATTTTTAATGCGTTCTTTTTGTCTTTTAATTCGTTATTGATTTGCTCTGCACTGTCTTTATTTTTACGGAGTTCACTTAGCTCAATTTCTAAAGTGTTGATTTTTTCTTTGCTTTCGTAATAATCTTTTTCTGCCTCTTGCACCGCTTTTTCAAGTTCCTCTTTTTGTTGGTACATCGCTAGCAAATCCTCATCGTCATAATCGGTATGCACTACAGTTTCTAAAATCGAAGCTTTTGTGTCGTCTAAATCTGTTTGGTTTTTAGTAATTCTGCTATCCAAATTTTCTTGCTGACTTTCCCTATATTCCAAATCTTTATCAATACTGGTCAGCTTGTTTTTTTGCTGATGGAATTTTAAATTTTCGGCATTAAAAGCGGTTGATTTTACGGTTAAAAACTCACTGAGTTGAGCGTAATCTAATTGTTCTTGTTGCAATTGCTCTTCTAAAGCTAGTTTTTCTGTTTTAGTCTCTTGAATTTTTGGCATCAAATCCAACAGGGAAGTGCTAATATTCAACAACTTCTGCTCTATATCCTGCTTGCGATTCTGGCTGTTTTGGATAAACGCTAAATATTGTTCTTGCTTGGTTTTTACTGAAACAAGTTCGTTCTGCAACTGATTGATTTCCCGCTGTAAATCGGGTAAATCATTTTGTTTAAGCGATGCTTTTAAACTGTTCAGTTTCAGATTCTGCTCCTCAATTTCAGCAGTTAGCTTTTTAGATTTCTGTTCTAAGCTTTTAATTTCCTTGTTCAGGTTATCTAAGTTTTTCGCTCTACCAATCCTTTTTCCTTCAAATAAACCCACCGAACCGCCCGATAAAAGGAATTTAGTTTTAAAAAACTTGCCCGATTTTGCAATCAGCACCAAACCATTTTCTAATTCCTGGTTATTCAAACTGCCTTCGCGTTCGTCGTCCACTAAAAAAACATTTTGCAAAAGATGGTCGGCCAAAGCCTGATATTTTTTGTCAACATCAACCACGCTTAAGGCAGATATTGTATCGGCAGGAGCCTGCAAAACAGCGTTACTTTCCTGTAAATTGTTTAAGATGAAAAAGTTCGCTTTTCCACGAGCGGAATTGCTCAATAATTTTACCGCTTCAATGGCATCGTCAAAAGATTGCACCACGTAGTGGTTCATCAGTGGTTCTAGGTAATTTTCAATGGCAATTCGGTATTCTTCCTGACAAAATAAAATATCAGAAAGCAATGGCGCATTTTTATTCCATTGCGCATTTTTTTTCAAAAAGCGGATAGATTCTGGGAAGCCTTCCAGGTTATCAACCATGCTTTTTGTAAGGTTATATTCGTTCTGTTTTGCATCTGCCTTACGGCTGTTTTGGCTTAAAACCTCTTTATTGCTATTGATATTTTCTTCCAAACGGATGATCTGCTCTTTAACATCGTCTTCCTGCTGTTTCAGTTCGTCAAAGTGAGTTTGTTTTTCAGTTAATTCAGCCTCTAAACCGGCTGTCACTTTACTAAATTCTGATAGTTCGGTTTCCCTATTTTGCGTATCCTCAACGTTCCGCTTGCTTTCCTGTAACAAAGCTTCCTGCTGGATATTTAAAATATCAACGTCTTTTTCGATATTGTAGAGCTCGTTTTGCAGTTCCGAGTTTTGTTGCTGTGTACTTTCCAATTTTGCTTTTCCACTCGCCTGTTGTTGCCGGAGCTCATCCACTTCCTCTTTTAGCTCGTTTAAAGCTTGTGTCAAACTATTTAGGTTTTGCTCTTCTTGTAAACGGTCCTCGTTCAAACGCTTCATGTTATAATGCACATGCTGTAATTGCGCTTTATCTTTATCCAAATCTTCGGTTAACCGGCGTTCTTTATCCTGTAAAAATTTGAGCTGTTCGTTTTTTATCTTCTTTTCGCTTTCGTAAGCTCTAATTTTGGTAACAAAATCGTTAGTGGCTTTTTGCTGAACCGAGAGGTTTTTTTCTTTGGTTAAACTGTTGAATTTATGTTTTTGGATTTGGGCATCCAATTGTTCTATTTTTACGCCCAACACGTGTTTTCCTTCGTTTTGCGCTTCTTCTAAAGCTTCTAATTCATTTAATGATGTTCTAAAATTTACAATCCGAAAAGAAGCCAATACCAAACTTAAAATCTTGTATTTTTCTTTTAAGCGATAATACCTTTCAGCTTTCTTAGCCTGGTTTTCTAAAGTTTTTAAATTCTTCTCAATTTCAAAAAGTAAATCTTCAACCCGACTTAAATCGGCTTCCGTATCTTTTAAACGGCTAAAAGTTTGCTTTTTGCGAAGTTTGTATTTTGATATTCCTGATGCTTCTTCAAACAGATTCCTGCGAGAACCTTCTTTGTTGGCAATAATTTCGTCTATCATTTTTAATTCGATGATAGAGTAGGAGTCGGAGCCTATCCCGGTGTCCAAAAATAAATCTGAAATATCCTTTAACCGGCACTGAACATCATTTAAGCGATACTCAGATTCTCCGGTTCGGTATAATTTACGTGTAATAGTTACCGTGGAATAAGCCGTTGGCAAGATGTTTTTGGTATTATCAAAAGTCAGTGAAACTTCGGCAAGGTTGGCAGGTTTTCTGTTTTTTGTTCCGTTGAAAATAATGTTTTCCATTTTCTCAGAACGTAACATTCGGGTACTTTGTTCGCCCAAAACCCAGCGGATGGCATCAACCACGTTTGATTTTCCGCAACCGTTCGGGCCAACAATAGCCGTAACGCCCTCGTTAAAATTGATGGTGATTTTATCCCCAAAACTTTTAAAACCCTTTATCTCAAGCTTGTTTAGCTGCATTCTCTATTTAAAATGGAACGCTGAAAATAAGGATTTTTGTTTTATGGTTGAAATGTATTTTAGCCCCCACGGCAAGCTTCTTGGAAGGAGAGGAAGTATCTGCTGACGTTAAGATTAGGGCCGTTTTTTCCGGTGCTTAACTTTCAATTTTTCTGAACACAAAAAAAGCATCCACCAAAATGATGAATGCTTTTCTTTTTAAGTGCTTGTTTTATTAACCCAAATAGGATTTTAAAATTTTACTTCTTGAAGTATGACGTAGCCTTTGTAAAGCTTTGTCTTTAATCTGACGAACACGCTCACGGGTTAAATTGAATTTTTCTCCAATTTCTTCCAGTGATAGCGGATGATTGGTGCTTAATCCGAAAAATAATACGATAATTTCTCTTTCTCTTTCTGTTAAAGTAGATAAAGAACGTTTAATTTCTTCAGATAATGACTCGTCGATCAAATTACTGTCGGTGTTTGGGTTGTCATTTTCCAAAACATCCAACAAGGTGTTTTCTTCTCCTTGTACAAACGGCGCATCCATAGAAACGTGACGGCCAGAGTTGCTGAGCGTGTCTGATATTTTGTCAACAGTAGTTTCTAAGGTGTCTGCCAGTTCTTCCGGAGATGGTTCTCTTTCATATTCCTGCTCAAGTCTGGAGAATGCTTTGCTAATTTTACTTAATGAACCTACTTGGTTTAGCGGCAAACGTACAATACGTGATTGCTCTGCGATAGCTTGTAAAATTGATTGGCGAATCCACCAAACGGCATAGGAAATGAATTTGAAACCTTTGGTTTCATCAAATCTTTTTGCGGCCTTGATTAAGCCTAAGTTACCTTCATTGATTAAATCGCCCAAGGTAAGTCCTTGATTTTGGTATTGTTTTGCTACGGAAACAACGAAACGTAAATTTGTTTTAGTTAAACGTTCAAGAGCGGCTTGGTCGCCTTCTCTGATTTTTTGTGCCAGGATAACTTCCTCTTCGGCGGTAATTAGATCAACTTTACCAATTTCGTGAAGGTACTTGTCTAAAGATTGTGATTCACGGTTGGTAATTGATTGAGTAATCTTGAGTTGTCTCATCTATAATTTTAATTGCGCTATTCTAAAAACTAAAAGTCTGCAAAGTTAAGAAACTTTACATCATTTAACGTTAATTGTATGAAAATGTTGGGATTATTTGATTTTATTTTTGTACAACAATTCTGCTGTCAGTCCGCAAAAATCAAGCCATTGAAAGTTTGGCAGGTTGAATCTATTTTTATTGATTTAGAGATATTATTTTCTGTTTTACAACAAATAAGTATTGATTAACAAATAAGTAAGTGGTAATTTTGCATCAAAGAAATCGTTAAACAGTTTAAAAGGTAATTTATGAGTACGTCATTAAATAAAATCCTATTAAAAATCAGAACTTTTTTAGAGCCACCTTCTACAGCTTTTAACCCAACTTGGAAAGCATATAAGCTTTTATTTGTGGGGGTATTTTTTTTATGCTTTAGTTTTTGGGTTAATTACGATAGATATCAACATGGGGGATTGAAAAAAATAGCAATTGAGAGTATCTCACAAGCACCTATTAATACAGTTAACATTGGTACTAACACGATTGAGATTTCTCAGAAAAGCGAGTTGGTACTCAAGCCACAATCTTACTGGCAACAGTTGATTTTTGATCTAGATCCTAATGCTGATAATGTGTTTTCTCTTTCTTTTGCACTGCTTTTTTTTGTGATAAGTGTGGGTGTATTTTTTATTTTGAGAAATACATCGAAAAGTTTTCAGTTTTCCAAGAATGTTCTTGCTAGCTTAAATAAGTTTTACTTTTTGATTTATGTGGTTGTGATAATGAAAGTGTTGCTTGTTTTGAAGTTTAATTCTGATATCAGTACTTTAATAGACCCAAAAATCCACCTGGAACGTCCATTCTATTCTATTGGTCTCGGCACAGCCTTTATTTATGGTTTATTTGCAACATTGCTAATTACGCTGATAAACTTTTTTAAACAAGGTCTAGTTTTACAAGAAGAACAAGATTTAACAGTTTAGCCATGCCCATCATTATAAATTTAGATGTGGTTTTGGCACAAAGAAAAATGTCGCTTACTGAATTAAGCGAGCGGGTCGGAATTACCATGTCTAATCTTTCGATTTTAAAAACGGGAAAAGCCAAAGCCATCAGATTAGAAACTTTAAATGCAATATGCGAGGTTTTAAACTGCCAGCCAGGCGATATTCTTGAATACAGAAAGCATTAGTTTATTGGAACGTTTAGTCTTTTGACTTTCTACTTTTAACTTAGCTCAAAAACTCAACCTAGTCCCAATTCCCAATTTAAAAATTCCGGTTATATCCAAATAACTGATGCCGTAACTAGCTATAGAAATTTAATTATCAGATAGTTGCAATTGCAAACGCTTTATCAAACTTGATGCCCTTATCTGTGTTTTTTAAAGTGCAACATTCGTTAATAGGATCATGCTCTAGAATAAGGATGTAATTATTTTCTTCTGCTTCCTTTAAAAATGCGGATTTTTCGTCCAAGGTTTTTATCGGGAACATGTCATAAGACATGACATAAGGTAAGGGGATATGCCCGACTGATGGCAATAAATCTGCCGTGTAAACCAGTGTTTTACCTTTATAATTAATCTGTGGAAGCATCATTGCATCAGTATGGCCGTAGGCAAAACGTACTTTGAAGTTTTTTGTAAACTCTATGCCATCGATAACGTCAATAAATTTTAATTTTCCGCTTTCTTTAATAGGTAAAATGTTTTCTTTTAAAAAGGATGCTTTTTCTCTTGCGTTCGGGTTTACCGCCCAATCCCAATGTTGTTTGTTGCTCCAGTAGGTCGCGTTTTTAAAAGCGGGTTTAAGTTCTCCGTTTTCACGGATGATCGCTCCGCCCACATGATCGAAATGAAGGTGCGTTAAAAAAACATCGGTAATATCATCTTTGCTAAAACCTAAATTGGCTAGAGATTTCTCCAAATTATCGTTACCATGCAAATAGTAATGACTTAAAAACTTCTCATCCTGCTTATCGCCGATGCCTGTGTCTACCAAAATTAATCGTTCCTCATCTTCAATAAGTAAACAGCGCATTGCCCAAGTGCAAAGATTATTTTCATCTGCCGGATTGGTTTTTTGCCAAATCACTTTAGGCACTACACCGAACATAGCGCCGCCATCTAATTTAAAAAAACCGGTTTCTATCTTATATAGGTTCATAATAGTGAATAGTTAGTGGTGAATAGTGAATAATATCTTGCAGATTGGCGGTCGTGAATAGATAATAGTTGGACAAGTCAATCTTTATTTATCATACCTGATAACATTTTAAATGTGGAAATGACATGAGGTTTAAGTTGGGTAATATCAGATTCGGTTATAAATCCCAAAAGCATTGAAACTTCGATCTGTGTGTCAATTTCAACAATTGAGCCTCTGCTCATCTCGTAATATCTTTTTCTTTCAACTAAAGATTTTCTCGAAGAACCTTCCGCAAGATTGGAACAAACTGATATAGCAGCTCGTTTTAGTTGTTGAGTTAAATTAAATTTCTCGTCGGCTGGAAGAAGTTTACAGACAAGATAGATTTCTTTGCAGAGTGACTGGCTGGATTTATAAACTTCTAAATTTTTATGAGAGAGATTAAGCATAATATGTAGTTTTATTGCATTTAATAAAACTACATATTATTATTCACCATTCACCATTCACCATTCACCATTCACTACAAATGTATCACATCTCCGTAAGCATCGGCTGCAGCTTCCATTACAGCTTCGCTCATGGTTGGGTGCGGGTGTACGGCTTTGATGATTTCCATTCCAGTGGTTTCTAGTTTACGAGCAACAACCAGTTCTGCAATCATTTCGGTAACGTTGTTGCCAATCATGTGTGCGCCTAAAAGTTCTCCGTATTTAGCATCAAAAATTAATTTAACAAAACCATCTTTTGCGCCAGAAGCACTTGCTTTACCAGATGCAGAGAATGGGAATTTACCGATTTTAAGTTCGTAACCTGCTTCCCTGGCTTTTTTCTCTGTCATACCAACAGACGCAATTTCTGGAGAGCAGTAAGTACATCCTGGGATGTTGCCGTAATTTAATGGTTCTGGATGATGACCAGCGATTTTCTCCACGCAGATAATTCCTTCGGCAGAAGCCACGTGGGCCAAAGCCTGACCAGCAACAATATCACCGATGGCATAAACTCCGTTCACATTGGTTTTATAAAATTCATCAGTAACTACACGGCCTTTGTCAACTTTTACACCTACTTCTTCCAGGCCAATGCCTTCTAAATTTGGTGTGTAACCAACTGCAGATAAAACTACATCGGCTTCTAAAACTTTTTCGCCGGCTTCTGTTTTAACAGTTACTTTGCAAAGTTCTCCACTTGCGTCAATTTTTTCAACAGATGATTTTGTTAAGATATCGATACCTACTTTTTTGAAAGAACGGGCCAATTGTTTTGATACATCTTCATCCTCAACCGGTACAATGTTATCCATAAATTCTACGATGGTTACTTTGGTTCCCATTGTAGCGTAAAAATAAGCGAACTCTACACCGATAGCGCCAGAACCCATCACAATCATGCTTTTTGGCTGTTTTGGTAAAGTCATTGCTTCGCGGTAGCCAATTACCTTTTTGCCATCTTGTTTGATGTGTGGCAGTTCGCGTGAACGTCCGCCGGTTGCTAAAATGGTGTGTTTTGCAGTGTATTCTTTAACAGATCCATCGGCGGCTTTTACTTCAACTTTGCCACCGGCTTTAATTTTTCCGAATCCGTTGATGACATCAATTTTGTTTTTCTTCATCAAAAACTGAATTCCTTTGCTCATGCCATCGGCAACACCTCTACTTCTTTTAACCACAGCGTCAAAATCGGCAGAAGCTTCACCTACGTTAATTCCATAGTCGGCAGCGTGATTGATATATTCGAAAACCTGAGCACTTTTCAATAATGCTTTTGTTGGGATACATCCCCAGTTTAAGCAAATACCTCCAAGTGATTCTTTTTCTACGATAGCTGTCTTTAATCCTAATTGAGCGGCTCTGATTGCAGCAACATAACCACCCGGGCCGCTGCCAATAACTATTAAATCATAATTCATATCAAAAAATTGAATTGTCGTTTTTGTGTGGGTGCAAAGCTAAGCAATTTAAGATTTTAAAAAAATTGATAACGGACAGTTTATACCGTTTGCTTTATTTATAACAATAAAACGGTAATAAGTTTTGCTATGTAAAAGTTACAAAGTTTATAATTATTTAATATAAATGTTAAAAAATATGCAAAAAATTGTTCTGACCTTTGTGGAATTAAAAACTAGCACATGAAAAGAAAATTACAACAAGTATTCTTCTGCTTTTCATTTCTTCTAATTGTAGTAACAACTGGCTTTGCCCAAGAAAAAGTAACTGGGAAAGTTGTGGATGCTGAAACAAACGAAGGATTGCCGGGCGCAACAGTAACTATTTTTGGTACAACAGATGGTACCACAACAAATGTAGATGGAGATTTTTCACTAACCGTAAAATCTTCAGGAACAAAGCTAATTATCAATTACATTGGTTATAACACCAAAACAGTTGTTGTTAATAATTCCAAAAAGCTAGGCAGTATCGGGCTTGAGCCTAGCTCAACCTCGCTAAGCGAAATCGTTATTTCAACTTCAAGCGTTGCCGTTGATAGAAAAACTCCTGTTGCAGTCTCTACTATTGGAAAGGCTTTTATCCAAGAGAAACTAGGTGGACAAGAATTTCCGGAAGTTTTAAAATCAACTCCTGGCATACAAGTTACCAAACAGGGTGGTGGCTATGGAGACGCAAGGGTGAACATAAGAGGCTTTAAAGGTTCCAATGTTGCGGTATTGGTTAATGGAATTCCGATTAACGATATGGAAGGCGGTACAGTTTACTGGTCCAACTGGGCGGGTTTAGCCGATGTTACTTCATCAATGCAGGTACAGCGTGGTTTAGGCGCCTCTAAAGTTGCGGTACCATCTTTAGGAGGAACCATAAATATCATCACAAATAGTACAGATGTTAAAAAAGGAGGGTCTGTTTCCCAATTTTTAGGAAACGATGGCTACGCTAAAACGTCACTGTATCTTACCACAGGTTTAAATGAAAAAGGTTGGGCAGTTAGTTTATCTGGCTCAAAAGCAACCGGAAATGGTTGGGCCGATGGTTTACAGTTTGAAAGTTACAGCTATTTTTTCAACGTTTCTAAAATTATAAATCCAACAAATAGGCTTTCATTTACAGTTATGGGTGCACCACAGGTCCACGGGCAAAGGAGCACAAAGCAAAGTATCGCCGATTTTAGGAATGCTCCCCAAGGGCTTAAATTTAATGCCGACTGGGGTGTTAAAGATGGCGAAGTGTTAAGCTTACGCAACAATTTTTACCACAAACCAATCGCATCTTTAAATCATTATTGGGATATTAACCCGACAACTTCCTTAGCTACAGTTGCCTATGCTTCTATGGGGACTGGTGGTGGAGGCACTGCATGGCCGTCATCTTCAACTTCGGGCTTGGCGAGAACCGGAGATGAATATTCTCCAATTGATTTTGATAGCATAGTTGATCAAAACATCGCTCAACCAGGAGAGATATCTTCGTTTTATCTTAAATCCTCAAGAAACGATCATAAATGGTACGGCGTAATGAGTACGCTAACTAAAAAATTAAATGACAACATCAACTTGCTGGGAGGCGTTGATCTACGGGCGTATAAAGGGATCCACTTTCAGGAGGTTACAGACTTGTTAGGGGGAACCTATGCATACGATGAATTTAAAGGCGCTGGTATTAGCGGAAACGCTAATAAACCAGGTGCTTTAGCAAGAACCGGCGATAAAGTGGGTTACAATTATAACAGTAATGTTTTATGGGAAGGTTTGTTTTTACAGGCAGAATATGCTAAGGATGCATTGTCTGCGTTTGTTTCTTTAGCAGGTTCCAACAACTCGATGCGCAGGATTGATTATTTCAGCTATTTAGATTCAGATCCGGCGCAAACCAGTGATTATCAGAATTTTTTAGGTTATCAAGCAAAAGGTGGTGCCAACTATAACATTGATGAGCATAACAACGTGTTTGCCAATATTGGAGTGCTTTCTAAAGCACCAATCTTAACCAACGTTTTTCTTAACTATAGAAACGATATTAATCCCGATGCCGTGAACGAAAAATTGTTCAGTTACGAGTTGGGTTATGGATACAGAAGTGCAAATTTCACAGGAAACCTAAATCTATACCGCTCAACTTACAAAGACAGGGCTTATACAAAAAGTCAGACTAATCCGGGTGGTGAAGTTTATTTTGCAAACATCACTGGTGTAGATGAATTACACCAAGGCGCAGAATTAGATCTAAAATATAAGCTAAAAGATAAGCTTACCTTAACCGGCATGTTCTCTGTTGGAGATTGGAAATACTTGAATAACGTAGGTCCGGTTCAAATTTTTGATGAAGACCAAGTAC
The DNA here is from genome assembly GCA_035496935.1 of Pelobium sp. Lineage (GTDB taxonomy): Bacteria > Bacteroidota > Bacteroidia > Sphingobacteriales > Sphingobacteriaceae > Pseudopedobacter. Next base: position 82,793 of record DATJED010000028.1, read on the forward strand.
CCGTTGGAAGTCCAATTTCTAAAATGTACCTAAAAGATCAAAAAGTTGGTGACCAGGCTCAAACAACTTTAGCATTAGGTTTGGAGTTTAATGTATTGCCGCAATTTAAGCTTGGAGCTGATTATAACTATTACGCCAATTATAGAGCAGATTTTAACTTTTACAGTTTAACACAAGAAAGTTCTACTCCTTGGAAAATTCCAAATTATTCGTTGGTAGATGCCAACGCTGTTTTTGATTTTAAACTGGGAAATCTGAATGCGTCATTCTACGCAAACGTTAACAACGTTTTCAATACAGAGTATATTAGCGACGCCTTTGATTCTACAGGTTCAGGCACCGCTGCATCTTCAATTATTTTCTACGGATTTGGAACAACGTACACCACAGGTTTAAAAGTTAAATTTTAATTAGCAAAGACATGAAAAAAATATTTTATCTCATATTCCCCTTATTGTCTATTATGTTGCATGGTTGCGATCCTTTAGATGATACTTACAACGATTTGGGTGAAACGCCTAAAAAAGGAGATTTTGCAATAACCTTAAGCGAAGCCCAGTACAAAGCTCTTAAAGGTAAGTCGGGTGTTAATGATTATGTAGCTAAAGATTTCTATTTTGTTAACGATGAAGAAGCGGGTGCAATAATCCCTTTAGTTTTAGGTGCAAGTTATTCTGGCTTTGATGACGGTTCGGCCGTTACCGTAACTTATAACGCTTTGTTGTTTAATTTTAAAGGAGAAAACAAGGTAGATACTACAGCAAAGTCGAACATCAACTATACAGTTACTGCAGACGATTATGTGGCTAATGGATTTACCCGTGGGAATTTAACAACCTTTAACGATGTTGTTAAGATTTTGAAATATAAATTTCCTGATGCGGGCGAATACACTCAAATCATTTTAACTTATCAGCAGTATAATTCTAACGTTGCAAGCGCTGCTGTTACTACCACAAGAGCTTATTACTTTTTAAACGGTGTTTGGAACGAAACCTATTTGGTTACAAACAGCGATTATACTTCTATTGATAGAGGTAGATTTAATGAGATTTTAGAAGCGGATGTTGATAATATTCCAATCTATTTCAATACTTTTTTAAAGAAAACGGCGACTATAATTCCTAAAAAGAACGACATTAAATTTGTTAGCTATTTGTATTACTATTTCAGTAAAAACCCGAAAGACAATAGCAATATTGCCGAACAAAGGATAATGGCAATGGCTTTTAACGGAACTGATTGGCAGATGGTGACCAAGCCGGTAGTTGAGGGGAAAACCCTTAACTTTAAAAAAACCGATGGAGTTTGGAAACCAGATTTGACACTCCGTTACAAATTGATAACAGCTGATTATACTTATGTAGCTGGTCTTTCATCAATAGGAAATGCAGCAAATAGAGAGAATCTAGGGAAATACGGAAACTTTAGCCACAGATCTGCGACAGATCCAACGTATTGGTCTGATGAGGAAATTAAAGCCGCCATAAATGCTGTGTTGCTAAAAAACTTCCCTTCCGCTACTGTTGGCCAGAAAATAGCCGTAACCTATAGTCAATATACAGGTACAACTGCCGATACTACAGTAACATATATTCTTGATGTTTCGGGTGTTTATAAACCCATTTAAATAGACATAAACGTATCAATGCCGTCTGGTTGCAGACGGCATTTTTTTTGCGAATTCGTTTTTTAAAGCTTATTAAACACTAAAAATATTAGTATTTTTGAGCATGAAAAACGTGGAAGAAACAGGATCTTTTAAAGGAAGAGGTTCACAAAGCAATCCTAATAATAAGTTCCATCGCCATCAATTTTCTACCGAAAATATTGAGGGTTTAGATGAACCTTTTTTAGAAAACTCCTCCACGGAATTTATAAAGGAAAGCCCTAAAAAGGTCATCAGCGTAAGCAATAGTCCTGATCTCCATTTCGAATATTCCATAAATCCCTACCAAGGTTGCGAACACGGATGTATTTATTGCTATGCCCGCAATGCTCACGAATATTGGGGCTTTAGTCCCGGATTAGATTTCGAGAGAAAAATTATTTTTAAACCTGACGCTGCGCTGATTTTGGAACGTCAGCTTAACCACAAAAATTACCGCCCACAAGTCATTATGCTTTCTGGAAATACGGATTGTTATCAGCCTGCCGAAAGGAAGTTTAAAATTACCCGGTCGTTATTAGAGGTGTTTTTAAAATATAAGCATCCGGTAAGCATCATCACAAAAAACAACCTTATTTTACGGGATATTGATTTACTGGAAGAGCTCAATAAACTAGATTTAATTCATGTGAATATGAGTGTCACCTCTTTGAACGAGGACTTGAGACAAAAATTGGAGCCAAGAACAGTAACCGGAAAAGGGCGTATAAAAGTTATCGAGAAATTATCCGAAAGGAACATCCCGGTACGGGTAATGGTAGCGCCAATTATTCCAGGTTTAAACAGCGATGAAATTCCAGCAATTATAAAAGTGGCAGCAAATGCAGGAGCAAAAGCGGCAGGTTTTACAGTTGTTAGGTTAAACGGAGCAATTGGTCCTATTTTTCAGGATTGGATTGAAAAAGCTTATCCAGATAAAGCCCAAAAAGTGTTGAACCAAATTAGGGCGTGTCACGGTGGGGCTTTAAATGATAGCCGGTGGGGAAACAGAATGCGAGGAGATGGAAAAGAAGCCGAAGCTATACATCAGCTTTTTAAGTTGGCAGTGAAAAGATACATGCCCAATCCTTCTCTGCGTCAACTTTCTTTAGCGCATTTTCATAAAAAAGAGGAGCAGTTAAGGTTATTTGATTAATCTTTCTGTACGCTTGTGAATTGAAAAAGGCGTTGCTATTCAGCAACGCCTTGAGTCATTAATAAATTAAGATAAATTAATTCTCCACTTCTCCATCCGGTATAATATAATTTTCTGCTTTGCTAAACTGCCACCAAAATTTGCTTCTTGGTTTCTCGGAATTTCCAATCTCGTTCATGGTAGCGGCATCAAACAATCGTCCATTAACCATAGTATAAAGCACCTTTTCAGAATTTCTGATATCATCTAATGGATTGGCGTTTAAAACAATTAAATCAGCTAATTTTCCCCTTTTTAATGAACCTATTTCTTTATCCATACCTAAATAACTTGCGCCATTTATGGTGGCTGCTTTTAGGCAATCGAAGGGTTTCATTCCGCCTTGTGCCAGCATCCACAGCTCCCAATGTGTGCCTAAACCCTGTAATTGTCCGTGGCTTCCTAGGTTAATTTTTGTTCCGCCTTTTGCTAGTGCATTTACCGCTCTCGAAATATCAATATGTCCGTAGTCGCCATATTCGGCAGTAGTTCTTCTTCTGCTGCGTTCATCAATAATTGATTTAGGCGTAAAGGTCAGCAGTTTTTCGTTCTCCCAAACGTTCGTTCTATCGTACCAATAATTTTCTCCCCATTGTGTGCCGTAAGCCACAATAAGTGTGGGTGTATAACCCGATTTGCTGGCATTCCAAAAGGCATTAACGTCTTTATAGACTGGAAAAACCGGAATGTTATGTTCAATCCCCGTGTAGCCGTCAGCAATCATGTTCATATCGGTAAAAAAGGTGGAACCGCCTTCTGGCACTACCTCCATATTTAATTCTCTTGCAGCTTGTATAATTTGTTGTCTTTGTTCTCTGCGAGGTTGGTTGTATGATTTTACTGAAAAAGCACCGACTGCTTTTAACCTACGCAAATGCGATTTAGCATCATCTAAACTGTTAACTTCGGCTTTAAAATCTCCGTCAGCACCGTATAAAATTGTACCGGTTGAGTATAATCTTGGTCCAACCATTCTGCCTGCTTTTATCATCTCAGCTTGACTAAAAACCATAGGCGTACTGCTTGAAGGATCATGCGACGTGGTAACGCCATAAGCCAAATTGGCAAAATAAGCCCAATCCTGCTGTGGCGAAATTCCGTTCGGACTTGTTGGAATATGAGCGTGAACATCTACAATGCCGGGCATAATGGTTTTGCCACTTAGGTCATAAACTTTTGCATCTTCAGGGATTTGTACCGCGTCTTCTTGGCCTACCTGTTCAATTTTATTTTCGTTAATTATAATTGTACCTTTTTCAATTACCTCGGTGCCATCCATTGTAATAATTCTTGCACCTTTAAAGGCAATTTTGCCGGTTGGTTTATAAGTCGGCAATTTTAAGCCGATATTAATTCCGCTGGTATCAACGGGTTCTTTTTTAGCTTTATCATCTACAACTTCAACAATAAAAGAAAACGCATCTTTTATAGGTTTTGAGAAATATTCGGGGCCTAATGTCCAATGAATAATTCTGCTATCGGCGCTCCAATGGATATCTGTTCCGGCATCTTTCGTCAGTTTTTTTAGCGGTAAAGCTTTATTTGCCGACGAAAGTTCTAGCGCTGTTCCTGTGTTAACCATTGGCGTTAGGTAAACGTTAAACAATTCGTTAAACGCCATCCATTGCCCGTCTGGGCTAGGTATAAAATCAGTAGCATAGGTGGAAGTGTACAGGGTTTTTAGATCTCTGCCGTTTAGATCACAGCTGTTGTAAATTTTTTTTCCGTTTTCGGATGATTGGAAAAATATTCGATCATCCTGGTTGTTGAATTGTGGTTTCGTTCCTTTTTTTGTAACGAATTTTGCTGTTCCTTTTTCGGGAGCGATAGTATAAATACCTGGATTTTTTCCGTAAGCAAAACCTAATGTTTCATTTCCGCTTCCTTTGCTGTAAACAATTAAATCGCCTTTATGGTTGAATCTTGGCGAGTGATAAAAGCCCCTTTCAGCTGTAACTGCGTTTAGTTTTTTGCCTCTAAAATCAAATTTCATCACCTGTCCGCGTAATTCATCATTCCAGGTTGTAAACACTACCGATTTCCCGTCAGGACTAAAATCTGGTTCAAATTCCCAATCTGTTCCTTCGGTTAATCTTACAGGTTCTCCGTTCGGTAATTCTTTAATGTACAAATAACCTGCAGCGTTAAAAACTACTTTTTTGCCATCTGGCGAAGTAGTCAACTGTCTAATCATTTTAACGTCAAAATCGTTTTTAAAAACCGGTTGTTCAAAATGCAAGGCATCGCTTATGGTTTGTTTTACATCTGCAGAGAAAGGGATTTCTTCGGTAGAAAGGGTAATGGCATCCACTTTTCTGATTTTTCCTTTCGCATAAAAAACAATTGTTCTGCTATCGGGCAACCAATTAAAATTCGGATAAACACCAAAAATAGCCCATGTTTCTTGCTGGTCTTTTGAAAGTTCGGTGTAAACAGGTTTTTCTTCGCCGGTGTGTAAATCCTGAACATATAAAACTGATTTTAAACGATCTCTTTTTACGTAGGCTAATTGCGAACCATCTGGCGAAACTTGTGGGCGCACTGCACCACCAGAACCTCCTGCAACTTTTTCAAACTCTCCGGTGTTAAGATCCAATTTTCTGATGGCGTAAATTTCTCCGTTTGGATCTTTATTGTACTGAAAATTCGGGCCTTGGCTAACATCCTCGCTAAAATAAACCGATTTTCCATCTGGCGATACCCAGGGTTCGCCTTGGTCTTGCTGGTCGTTTTTTCGTTTTGTTAATTGAATGCCGTCAAATCCGCCAGAAACATGGTACATCCAAAGTTCGCCGGCGCCCAAAGAACGATGCGCTGTAAAATGTTTTCTGGCGATAAGGTATTTACTGTCTGGTGTCCAAACCGCATTATTTAAAAGCCTGAATTTTTCTTTTGTAATGGCATGCGGGTTAGTTCCGTCAACATTCATCACCCAAATATTATCTGCTCCGTCTTTATCGCTGGTGTACGAAATGTATTTTCCGTCGGGCGAAAAACGCGGTTGCACTTCAAAAGCCATTCCGCCGGCAAGCAAGGTGGCTTTTCCGCCGGTAATTGGCATTTTATAGATGTCGCCCAATAAATCAAATACTATTGTTTTTCCATCGGCACTTACGTCTAAATTCATGTAAGTACCTTCAGTGGTGTTAAAATTGATGGTTTTGCTGGGGCCAGTTGGTTTTTCAACGTTCCATTTATTTTCTTTTTCCTGAGCTACGGCGGTAACTGATAACATCAAAAAAACAGAAGCTTTAAAGAATAGATTTTTCATTTTTTGGATTAACAATTCGCAATTTATAAAATTTAATTTTTCAAGATTAAATCTTCTTTGACTATATGATTTTTTCACATCGATTCCATTCGCAATAAGCGTACTAAAGAATTTAAATCAGCGAAAGCTGTACAATAAAAATCATAAATATTCACTTTCTTTGTTTGGAAAGCCATAGTATGTTAAGCAAAGATATTTTAAAGCAATTTTGGGGATACGATGATTTTAGACCGATGCAGGCCGAAATTATTGATGCTGTTATTGCAGGAAAAGACACTTTAGCTTTGTTGCCTACAGGTGGCGGAAAATCCATCTGTTTTCAGGTTCCAGCGATGGCAATGGAGGGTATCTGTATTGTTATCTCGCCATTAATTGCGCTGATGAAAGACCAGGTTGAAAACCTCAAACATCGGGGAATTAACGCTATTGCAATTGTTTCTGGTATGGGTAAGCGAGAGATTGACATTGCTTTGGACAACTGCATTTATGGCCCGGTTAAGTTCCTGTATCTATCGCCAGAAAGGTTACTTTCAGATTTGGTGAGAGAGCGGATTAAACACATGAAAGTGAACCTGTTGGCGGTTGATGAGGCGCACTGTATCTCGCAGTGGGGTTATGATTTTCGTCCGCCATATTTGCACATCAAAGATTTTAGGGAAATCCATCCGAATGTGCCGGTTTTGGCTTTAACCGCATCGGCAACAGAAAAAGTGCAGCATGATATTATTGAAAAACTGGAATTTAAAGAGAAAAACGTTTTCAGGAAAAGCTTTGAGCGTAAAAATTTAAGTTACTCGGTCATCAATCAAGAAAATAAACTGCAGAAGCTTTTGGATGTTTGTAACGGTGTTGCCGGTAGCGGAATTTTATACGTACGGACCAGAAAAGACACCGTTGAACTGGCGAAATACCTTAACCAGCATAAAATACCGGCGCAATATTACCACGCGGGCTTAAATCTGGATGAGCGGGCAGAAAAACAAGATGCTTGGTTGAACGACCGCGTAAAAGTTATGGTTGCTACCAACGCTTTTGGGATGGGAATTGATAAACCAAATGTGCGCTTCGTAGTGCATTACGAAATTCCTGACAGTTTGGAGGCTTATTACCAGGAAGCAGGTAGGGCAGGGCGTGATGAACGAAAAGCTTATGCCGTAGTTTTGTTTCAACCGCGAGATCGCATTAGTTTTGAGAAGCGTTTTGAGCATAATTTCCCTCCGCCCGATGAAATAAAAAAGATATACCATTTTATCTGCAATTACCTGCAAATTCCGTTTGAAGCGGGCGAGGGAATTACTTACGAGTTTAACCTAGCGGATTTTTGCTCTAAATTTCAGTTGGATGTAATTAGCACCATTAGTGCGATAAAATTTTTGGAGCATGACGATTATTTTGTGCTCAATGAAAGTGCGCTGATGCTTTCGCGGATTCAATTTATTGTGAGCGGGGAAGATTTATACCGTTTCCAGGTTGAGAATTCAAAGTTCGATGCTTTTATTAAATCGATACTGAGGGCTTACGGCGGTGCTTTTGATCAGTTTGTAAACATCAAAGAAATGGATCTGGCGAAAAAGAACAAGCTGTCGAAAGAGATAGCGGTTAAATATTTGCAGGAACTGGATAAATTGGAAATCATCAGCTATCAGCAACAAACCAATCAGCCTTTACTAACTTTTGTAAAACCTCGGTTCAAAACAGAGGATTTATTAATTGACAGAACGTATTTTGCGGATCGCAAGGAAAATTATCGTCAGAAAATGCTGAGTACTTTGGCTTTCGTCGAGGAAGATAAATGCAGAAGCATACAGATTTTAGAGTATTTTAACGAAACCGATGCGAAAAAATGTGGAATCTGCGATGTTTGTTTGGCTGAGAAACGGAGTGAAATTGCAGATCTTGAATCGCAGATGACCGCGAATATTCTCGACTTTTTAAAAGATCAAACTGCTGATACCAAACAATTATTATCGGCTGTAAAAAAAGGAAGCGAGAAAGAAAAGTTAAGTTTGATAAGAACTTTGTTGGATGCTGGCGTAATTAAAAAGAGCGAGAACGAATATCGTCTTTAACGTTGTGTAGGGAATGAAAATAATAAAGCTTATAAACCGCTATAAGTAACGTAGCTCCAATCGGAATATTCAAAAACAAAAGCGCTCTTGCTTTTTTTAAAATTTTATCCTGCCTAATTGATAGTAAAAACGTAAGCTTATAGTTTCTGATTTTTCTATAAAAATCAGAAACAGTAACTTCTTGCTCTAATTTGGCGTTTCGTTTTTTTGTGATAAGTTCTTTTAGGTTTTTGAGCGCCTGCTCCAAATCGTTTACAAATTCTTCGTTTGTTTTAAGCTGGATGTGTTTTACAGGGTTATTGATTTTTTTAAGTTCGAAGCCTAAGCGTGTTGCTTCTAAACCAAACAAAACGTCCTCATAACCGTAACCTTTAATCTCCTCATCAAACACTAATAAATCAAAAACTGATTTTGGAACTATAAAGTTATTTGACTGAAAAGCTACTTGCGCATGTTGCTCTATTTTTGAGCCGTATTTATAATGTAAGGTATAATTTGGATCTGGTTTTTCTGATTGATAAACCCGACCACCGGAAACAATTTTGTTCCCTAAATTTTCAAGGTAATTTGCTATAAAATTTTCGTTGATAATTTCTGCGTCAGCATCTAAAAAAAGCAGGTGGGGGTATTTTGCTTTTGAAGCTAAAAAATTTCTGATAGCAGAACGGCCAATATTTTTTTCGAGAAAGAAAATGCTGAACTCTGGCTGGATAAAGTTTTTTAGGTAAGTTTTTTTTAAAGGCACCGATGCATCATCTGCAATTAAAATTTCGAAACTGATTTTGGCGCTTTTGCATTGCAGAAACAGCGTTTCAAATAAAACAGGGTTAACAAAATTATAGTGTGGGATACAAATGCTTAGCATTTTGCGGTGTTGTAAAATAAAAAAACCCAACTTAAAATAAGTCAGGCTTTTGTTTTTCGCAAATAATGTTAATATTACTATGCGTTTTTCTTAGCTGTAACTTCGTTACGAATGTCTTGTGCTAAAACTTTAGTTTGTTGCATAGCATTACGTAATCTTGTTCCTGCTGCTTTGTTTCCTTTTTCAAAAAAAGCTGTTGCGTCTGCTTCCGCTGCACCTAAAAGTGCTTTTAGTTCATTAAATTTGTCCATTTTGTATATTTATTTGATGATTAATTATTCGTTTAAAACGAAGATATTTAATTTTTATCATAATATGCAAGTACTTCGACAATTAAATGTGACTATTTTTTAATTATTTTCTTCGTCAGTTTTCTTCTTTGGCTTATCTTTTACAATATATAGGTCTTCTGGCAACTCCATAAGTTGCATTTTCTTACCCTGTTTCTGCTCCAATTTTCTAATTTGACTAAGTTCCAAATCGGTACAAAACGTTATTGCGAGCTGATCTTTCTGTGATTCATTGCGCATTAAAACACGTTGTGTATAGGTTATTTCCCGCTCTGGGATGTCAAAATGAATGATGCATGGAAAATCTGACACGTTTAATTCTTCTGTATTTTCATTTGCAATAATTAAAACTCTGCTCTTTGGCGATAGTTTAAAATCAACAAGTTGGTTAAAAGTATTTTCTGTAAAATCAGCGTTTTGATAGACGGCAATTTCTTCGTTAAAATTTTTTGCTAAGTTTTTATAAACCGTTTCTGCGGTGAAATTAGTGTTCACAAAAATCAAAACTTTTTCAAAAACTTCTTTGTCAGCCATTAATAACTGGATAAGATAAAGCTTTGTTCCAAAGTTTGGTACATGGTAAAGCAATTGTTCAACGGTATTCAATTGGTTTTCTCCCAAATCCTCTACCTCAATAACATTTGCCAAAGGCATAAAACCTTGGTAAAGCTTTTCTAACCTTTCATGTAAAACCGAAGAACATACCAAGAACTGCGATTTTTTAATTCCCCGGGCCAGCTCTGCCGTTGGTAGGGTTAAACCTTTTTTTATGATGAGATCCGCGTCATCTATTACAAAAAGCAATATTTTGTTGAGGTTTAAACCTAGTTTTAAATATGCTGCTCTGGCCCTATCTGGTGTGGCAACTATAATATCTACACCGTCTGTAAGCTCTAAAACTTGTTGATCTAAACTACTTCCATCGGCAAAAAGCCCTAAAAAGCGTAAATCTCTGTTTCTGTTTAAGGTATGGAATTGGTCCAAAACTTCTTCACCGGTTTCAATATCCGGCACTAGGTATAAAATACGTGGCGCAATTTCTTCGGTAAAGTTGATTTTATTTAAAGATGCTAATACGCAAGTTGTAGTTTTTCCGCAACCATCGGGGCCAATTGCTACAATATCTTGCCCGCCATGTAACCTCGGAAATAAAATAGTTTGTATTTCTGTAGGACTTAGGTACCCGTTATTGGTCATTGAGGTAAGCAATTGCTTGCTTAATTTTAATTTATCTAGCGTAGCCATAATGTTTGCGAAAGTACGGTTTTTGTTGGTTTTGAAGCCCGAATTATTTGTAGGATTTAATGCGGCGTTAAAGAATGTAAATACCGAGAAGGAGACGGGGTTTTAATTTAAGAGCGAAAGACGAGATTCGAACTCGCGACCCCAACCTTGGCAAGGTTGTGCTCTACCAACTGAGCTACTTTCGCTTATGGTTTAAGCAAAAAAACTTCTTACGGGCATGTAAGAAGTTTTTGTACTCAGAGCGGGAATCGAACCCGCACTCCCTTAACGGGAACAGGATTTTAAGTCCTGCGTGTCTACCAGTTCCACCATCTGAGCAAGCATAAGCTTGATTTCAGGTACTCTAAAAGTACACAGAGCGAAAGACGAGATTCGAACTCGCGACCCCAACCTTGGCAAGGTTGTGCTCTACCAACTGAGCTACTTTCGCTTATTTTAAAGAACTTTGTTTCCCTTGCGGGTTGCAAATATAGACAGAAAAATAATGTTTGCAATAAACCGTCTTAAAAAAAACCGAATTTTTTCATAATTCGTTAGCTTTCAATATGTAAAAAACCAAATCAGCTTCAAAACCTTTACTTATAGCGTATTGGCTTAGTTTATAATTTTGCTGATATTCCTTCTTTTCTTTAATTGTGTGGCGTTTCTTTTCTAGCAAGTTTTTCAGTTTTTCAAGATATTCATCTTCATCTAAACTTTTTAACGCTTTTTTTATCAATGGTGCTGATACCTGTTTAAATTTTAAACCTTCAGCAATTTTCCTCCGTCCCCAACTTTTTATCCTCAATTTTCCATTTGCGTATGCAATAGCAAAGCGTTCCTCGTTTAAAAAATTGTTCTCAATTAAACTGGTAATGATGTTTTCTACGTCCAAACCTCGTAAGCCTAACGCTATTAATTTACCTCTAACTTCGTACTGGCTACGTTCCTGATAGGCGCAGTAGGCTTCGGCTTTTAACAAAGCAGAATGGTAAGTAAGTGGCTGGTCTGTTTTTTTCTGCATAGGTTATAAAATTAGTGATATTCATGAATAATCATCAACTTTGGGCATTATGTCGCAGTTTTCTTTTACAGCCGAAAAACTATCGAAAATGGTAGCTTTTAAGTCCGTACTTAATAGTCCTAAGCAAGTTATAAAGCACTTATTAACTGATAGCCGAAAAATTACCGACGCAAAAAACTCTGTTTTTTTTACTTTAAAAGGTACAAGAGACGCTCATCAATACATAGTTGCACTTAACAAATTGGGTGTAAACACTTTTATTTTAACAGATTTAGCTTTTGATCCTAAACCTTATCCGAAAGCAAATTTTCTTTGGGTAAATGATGCCACCACCGCAATGCAGCAAATTGCTGCCGTACATCGGGAAAAGTTTAATTATCCAGTTATTGCAATTACAGGAAGTAACGGAAAAACGATTGTTAAGGAATGGCTATACCAGCTTTTAGCTCCAGATTATGATATTGTACGGAGTCCTAAAAGCTATAACTCGCAAATTGGAGTGCCACTTTCGGTTTGGCAGATGAGTGATGATTATAATTTGGGCATCTTTGAAGCTGGCATTTCTACGGTTGGCGAGATGCAAAATCTGGAATATGTAATAAAACCGGATATTGGAGTTTTAACCAATATTGCGACCGCCCACGATGAAGGTTTTGAAAGCAGAGAACAGAAATTAAAGGAAAAACTTTTACTTTTTAAAAATGCAAAAACAGTAATTACGAATAGTCAATATGCGGAAAATTTACCTACAGATAAAAATGTATTTACTTGGAGCGTGAGCGAGAATGCGGATTTGAAGGTTGAAAGTATTGATCATAAAAATAACGGAACAATAATCAATGCTATTTATAAGGATAGCAAAGTAAGCATCGCCATACCATTTACCAACCAGGTTTCTATAGAGGATGCAATTATTTGTTGGGCAACGTTGTTGAGCTTAAATATTAAACAGGAAGTTATTGCTAAAAGAATGGAAAAGCTTTTGCCGGTTAAGATGCGCTTAGAGCTTAAAAACGGCATTAACCAATGTGCTATTATCGATGATTCTTACAATTCTGATTTTTCGTCGCTAGATATTGCCTTAGATTTTTTAAACCAGCAAAATCAACATCCAAAAAAGACACTCATTCTTTCAGATATCCATCAATCGGGCAAATCTGCGGAAGAGCTTTATCAGAATGTTGCCAATTTAATCAAAAATAAAGGCGTAAACCAGTTTATCGGCATCGGCCCCGAGCTTAATCTTTACAAAAACTTATTCCCAATCGGGAGCTCGTTTTACGAAAGTACCGAGGATTTTATAAAGCATTTTGTAGGTAGCAGTTTTAAAAACGAAACCATTTTGCTAAAAGGCTCAAGAGATTTTGAGTTTGAAAAAATCAGTAAAATGTTAACTCAAAAGGTTCATGATACGGTTTTGGAGATTAATTTAAATGCGATTTTAAGTAATCTGAAGCATTATAAAGCTAAATTGAAACCTGGCGTAAAGCTGATGGCTATGGTTAAAGCTTTTGCTTACGGAAGCGGGAGCGATGAGATTGCTAATCTGCTACAACATCACCGTGTAGATTATCTGGCGGTGGCTTACGCCGATGAAGGCGTTGCATTGAGGCAAGCTGGCATACACATCCCAATAATGGTTTTAAGTCCCGAAGTTTCTTCTTTTGACACAATTTTTGATTATAATCTGGAACCCGAATTGTATTCAATGCGGATTTTGCGGGCATACGCGGATTTTTTAGCTACGAAAGAAGCAAATGATTATCCTGTTCATATTAAGGTAGATACCGGAATGCACCGGTTGGGATTTGTGAAAACAGATATTACTCAGCTGATAGAAATGTTGCGCAATCAATCGGTTTTAAAAGTAACGTCGGTTTTTTCGCATTTGGTAGCCAGTGATAATGAAATCCACTATGATTTTACGGTGAAGCAGATTTCTAATTTTGAAGCTATTACCGAAAAATTGTCGGCAGGGCTTTCATATCCTTTTTTAAGGCATATATCAAATACTTCGGGTATCAGTAAATGGCCACAAGCTCAGTTTGATATGGTAAGATTAGGTATCGGACTTTATGGAATAGAAAGTATTGAAGAGGAAAAGCCTTTGCTGGCGAATGTTGCAACGCTAAAAACAACCATTTCACAGATAAAATTTTTAGAAAAAGGAGAAACGGTTGGTTACGGAAGGTGCGGGGTAATGAGCAGAACAGGTGCGATAGCAACTGTTAAAATTGGCTATGCAGACGGTTATCCGAGAGCATTGGGAAACGGAAAAGGTACAATGTTGATAAACAATCATTTAGTGCCAACTATTGGCAATATTTGTATGGATATGACGATGCTAGACATAAGCGGAATTGAGGCCTCTGAAGGAGACGACGTTGTTGTTTTTGGCGAGGACTTAAGTGTTTACGAAGTCGCAAAACAGCTTAATACTATCCCTTATGAGGTGATTACAAACATTTCGCAACGGGTAAAAAGGGTTTATTTTTATGAATAATTAAATGTTATGAAAAGGATTTTTAGTGCATTATTCAGATATTTTATAAAGGGTTTATTAGTGGTTTTACCTTTAGGTGCCGCCTTTTTCTTGATATTTTGGGCGTTTTCTTCTGTTGATGATGCGCTTAATTTAAGTGAGTGGATTTTTGTAAACCCTTCAACTGGTAAACCTTTATATATACCAGGTTTGGGGCTGCTTTCCGTTGTGCTTGTTATTTTGATTGCCGGTTTTATAGCAACGTATCTAATTACCGAACCTATATATAATTGGTTAAATAAATGGTTTAACAAACTGCCAATATTTAAATTTATTTATTCTTCTGTTAAAGATTTAACCGAGGCTTTTGTGGGCGATGACAAAAAACTGAACGAACCGGTTTTGGTAGAGGACAGCCATGGATTTAAACGGATTGGCTTTTTGACCCAAAAAGATATGAGTGCTGTAGGTTTAAAAGGCGATGTTGCCGTTTATTTCCCGTGGTCGTATTCCTTTGCAGGGCAGGTAATGCTTGTAAAGGCTGAACAGGTAAAACCGCTAAAAATGACATCGGCACAAGCCATGAAATTCATTGTTTCTGGTGGTGTAAGTTCTGTGCATTAAGCTGGGTTATTTTATAGAAACTTGATGAAAATATACCCGTTATGTAAATAGGAGTATTCGGCGGCTACGTATTTATTTAGTATTATTGTATTTAAAATTGATTCGGATGTAGCGTTTTACATTCACTCTCTTTATTGCCTTCACATGTGATATGCTTAAAATCTTTGATAACAATGAGTTCTCCAATATTATAAATAAAGATGTTTCCTACTTGTCTTTTTATGAGAAGTATGCTGAAAGCTTTGATTTAAATATACTATATATAGTATATTTAAATAGTAAAAAAGAAGCTACCGTTGCCTTTATAATATTTGAAAAAGATAATAGTATTTTACATATAGCTCACTATAACTATTCTTTTTTATGGATTAAAAATAATTTGAAAAGTAAAGGATCGCGATTAGATTTTGCTGAAGCTGTTTATCTATTGAAAGAAAAATATGATAACATCGTCTTACGATTAACAAATATAGAAGATTTAAGGGCTTTTTCCTCTAATGGTTTCAAGATAGAAATCAGATATACTTTTGTTAAAAAGACAGGTGATCTTAATTATTCTTACGGCATTCAAAAACACTATAAGAGAGGGCGTGATTTGCTAAAATTAAAATTTGATGCAGAAGTCGACTTTGAAGAGATTTTTAGATATCAGATGAGCTTTTTAAATAAGAAGAGGATAAGCGTTGACAAAAAAGTTATATACAGATACCTAAATGGTCTTTGGAACGAAAATAAGTTAATTGCTTTTACGGTTATCGGCGGAAATCAATTAATCTATGCATCAGGAGTAGTATCATTGAACTATATGGAAGATGTAGCATATTTTCTGTTTTGCAACACCAAAGATGATAAAAACAAGTCGGCAATAAATGCTTTTATGTATATAGAAATACAGAAGCGCTTGTTTGATTTAGGAATAAATAATTTTGATTATATGGGAGCTAATATTAAGAGCATAGCGGAGTTTAAACATACATTGAATCCTTATTTAATGCCTGTTTACTCAATAGTATGCGCTCGAAAAATTATCGATCTGATCGCAATTGCAAGATCAGTTAATTTTTTTTTAAAAAGACTACTAGCCATATAAAGTTAGATTGTTTTACACATGCATTGTTAAAGTAAGGTTAAGATGTCGAGCTCTAAATTTAAGATGGTTATTGTTGCCAATCTAGATGACTGGTTTAGAATAACAAAAAATGTAGGCAAAACATCTATAACTTCAGATCCTGCTTTTATTGAAGTAATATCTAATGTTTTTAACGTCCGCCCATTTATTGTTGTTGTTTATAAATATGAAGAACCTTTATTGGGATGTGTATTATATAAAAAAGGTAATTCAATTACGCATCCGCTTAGCAATATATATACATCTATTTGGTTAAATTCATCGTCTGATCTCCTAATTCAAGAAACCATGCTGTTTTGGTTGACCGAGTTAATAAAATACTTCAAAAGGATAGAATTTAATCTGCCACCTGAGATTGCGGACATACGTGTTTTTTACCATGTAGGCTTTAAAGCTTATACTTATTATACATATATTAATAACTTAGAAAACGCGATAACAATTAAACCCAAAATTGAAAATTTGATAAAAAGAGCTGAAAATCAAGAAATTGAGTTTAATTGGAACGATAAGTCAATTGATCTGATAAAACAACAAACAGATAGTTTCAAAAGTTTAGGCTATAAAAAGAATTATACACATAAAATAGAGCTAGTAATAAAGAAACTATTAGAATTAGGGATGTTAATTCCAGTTAGTGCGAGAGAAAAAAATACTAGAGATTTGTTGGCATCATCCTATATCCTCTCAGACTATTATAATAAAACTGCTTTAAACCTTTTTTTAACATCCGATAAAAAAAATTATAATACTGGCGTTCACAGTGCTATATATTTTAGAAATCTACAGTTCTTAAAATCTGAGGGGTATCGATTTTTTGATCTATGTGGAGCAACTACCCTGGGAATAGGTAATTTTAAAGCTAATTTCAGAGGAGATTTAACACCTTTTTATATCGTTAAATTCAGTAGATTAAGATGGAACGCAATTCTTATAACCCGTAATTTTAAAAAGTTCATGATGTCCTTAAAAAATAGACTCAACTTTTAATATTTAATTATAAGGATGCTGAAAAAAATCTTTTATAATTTCCAGAACTCTGTCGGATTTACTCTTATTAATTTAATAATTGTTGTTTATACCTTAAAGTACTTGGGTACAAGCGGAAGAGGAAGCGTAAGTTTATTCTTATTAAACGTTTCCATTATACAAATTTTTACGGCTGTTATTGGAACAAGTTCAATAGGTTTTGTTGTCTCTCGTCTTCCTCTGTCTTCGGTTGTGTTAGCTTCTACTCTTTGGACGTTTCTGGTGTCTATATTTACAGGCGTTATAATGTACTACATTAAAGTAATACCTTTTGGATATTTCTACGTTACTTTGGTTTCTGCGGTCCTATTCTCAATAATTCAAAATTTCATGGAGATTTTTCTAATCAAAAATCATCATTTTAAATATAACCTTGCAAGGATACTGCAACCTATAATACAATTGATTTTAGTTTTTGTGTTTATACAATTGTATGGGAAATTAAACGTTGCTGACTATATCCATTGCTTAATTGCTGCTTTAATAGTTAATTCAATATATACAGGTTACCAATTAAAATCCAATTTTTATTTAGAGAAAATAAAAAGATTGGAAGTAACCTTTACAATAATATTTAAAATAGGAATAGTAAATCAGCTCAATAATTTAATCCAGCTATTTAATTTAAGGATTACTTTCTTTTTTATAAACAAGTTGTTAGGGGTAGCTATGTTAGGTTTTTTTTCAATTGCTATTCTTATATCTGAATCTGTATGGATGTTTTCTAAGAGTGTGTCGCTGATTTTTTTTTCCGAAATTGTTAAGAAAAAAGATTCAACTGGATTAAAACCGTTAAGATCGAAAGCTTTGTTTATAAGTTTCCTAGGTACACTTGTTATTCTCGCAGGCGTATTGTTATTGCCTGATTTTGTGTTTGTTAAGTTATTTGGTGCCGACTTTAGTAATTTAAAAGCCATTATTATTTTCTTTGTTCCAGGGATTTTAATTAAGTCTTTAAATACAATATATCTAGAATATAATGCCGTTATAGGAAAACGATATGTTAACACACGTTCTTCTGTTTCTGGATTTGTAACAATGGCGATTTTAGGATATGTGCTGACCTATAAGTTTGGTCTATATGGTGCCGCTACTGCGTCAAGTATTTCTCAGATTTCATCGTTTGCTTATTTGTTATGGGCAGAAAAAAGAATAAAGATTACCTAAGGATATATATTTTGCCTATTTGATGTTTAAAATACTTGTCTCCAGCAGAATTTCTATGCTCAATTTTTTCTTTATCGTCGATAGTTACCTTATAAAAATATACTCCATTTGCTAACCGGTCGCCAAAGGCATCGGTACAATCCCAACTAAAATCAGTGACATTTGTTCCAATTCTGATGTTACCTAGCTCTGATTTTGATATCTCTTTAATCACTTTTCCGGTAGCAGTTAAAATTTTGATGTCAATTTTATCTGGAACCGATTCTCCGGTAAGGGTAAAAACAAATTTCATTTTGTCGGTAACAGGGTTAGGATAGGGGTAGAAGTTAGTTATGGAAGGCTTATTTACAACCTCAAACTCAATTACGTAGTCGTTCCCACTGTGATTTCCATTTACGTCTTTAGACTTAATCTTTAACGCATATTGTCCATCTTCAAATTTATCAGGTATATAGTCTACATATATTTGATTGGTCTTATCTGAGTTTGATACTGTAAAAGAAAGCTGTTGACTACTGTAATAAATTCTTTTAAAACTCGGTTGATCGATCTTTTTGATATAAACCTCTACCGAGGTAGTGTCGTTCATTAGTAGGAATTTATTTTCATCACTACATAATATCCTTATGGTAGGTTTGGACGATACAATTTCTCCGTTGATAATTTGCTTTCCGTCAAATGACACATTTATTATAGGAGGTTTGTTGTCTTTATTTATTATGATGTTTTTTGTAACTGTGTTATTGTAAATATTTTGTTCTGTATAAGTTTTTTGTTCTACTTTTATTCTTAGATTGTTATTCCCTTGCATTCCCAAAGTAGGTATACTAATTAGAAACGTTTTAGACTCTCCCGGATTTAATATAAAGGGGAGTTTGTATGTATGTTCAATTTTTTGATTCTCCGAACTTAATATGTATTTGATATTTAAAGAATCAGAAGCTTCTACCCCAAGGTTTTTTATTCCTAAATTCCATTTAATTGAATCTCCTTCGTCTATATAATCAGATAATAAGGAGTTTTCGTTTTTTGTGAGCTCCAGTGATATATCGGGTGTAGGTTTATACAGAACCCGTAAATAATTTATAGGAGGTACGGAAGAAGTAACTACATTGCTAAGTTTATAATTTAATTTTATATACGGATATAGTTTTGCAGAAAGATTTGTAATAATAATTTCTTTTGGGTTGACGAATGAAAGTACCTGTTTCTCTATACCCGAGCTATCTATGCCGATGATATTTACAGTTATCTCGTCATTTGTTGTTTGAAGAGTGCTGAAATCAATATATGACCAGCTAATGGCAGGCCCGATACTATTACTGGTAAAAGCTCCTGATTTTTCAGAATAACTTAAATACGTGTTTTCATTTAATGATTGCTGTACAGCAGGTGTTGTGCTAGAATAATCGGCGGTTATTTCTTTTACACTATTGAGATCCCCTTTTGTAACCCAAAATCCGTATGGTTCGCCTTCTTTTATTGTTTTCAGCTTCGTTAATCCAAGTTGATCAAACTCATTTTTAACAACTTGAGTTAATTTATCAAAAGTGGCATTGTGTCCATTATAACCGATAATGTGGTAGCCATTAGGAATTTGCTTAAGGTATCGCAGTAAAGAATCTACGTCAACTGTCTTGTTCAAATCCCATATATATTGCCCAGAGGGACCAGCGTAGAATCCGCTTCCAGGCGGATTAATATAATTGTATGGACTTGGATATTGGAATCGTTCTTGATAATTTTGTGGGTTAAGTGCAAGAATCGAAATTCCATCGAACTCAAGAGGAGCATACGAAATGGCTAACCCTTCTAATCTAAATCTTTTTTCAATCTCATAAGAAACTTCATCCCCCCGGGTTTTAATATTCGTTAATACGTTAGCTGTTCTATAATTAAAACCAAATGGATTTTTTCTTGTCAAGTTTTCTAAAGTATAACTCTCTAATTGGCCTATGTGAGCTACATTATATCCGGAAACAGGAAAATCTTTAATAAAAGTAAAACTGGAAACAATCCAGTTGCCACCTTCTGAAACTGGAAGATTTAGACGGGCTCGCCAATAATAAACAGTATTGTTTTCGGGTATAATGTTTGGCTTCCATGATGCGTATGAAGTAGCCGTAATTATGTCCGACTTTTTAATTATAGTTGAGTTGAAGTTGGGTGTAGTATCTATTTCAAATAGATATTCAGCCGAGTTTATTAAAATGTTTTCTGCTTGAACAGTTAGTAAGAGGTTGTTTGATACGATACTTTTGTCTAAAGGAGAGATGGTTTGGATACTATTGCCAGGCAAAAAATAATTCTTACTTGTGGTATTGTTTAATAGACTTAACTCATCTACAGCGTTATCCGGATTTAGTTCAACAATAATTTTATTGTTGCCGGCCGTAATTAAATTGTCATTATTGAAAGAAACTAGTAATGTATCGGTATTAAAGATGATTAAACTAGTGTCGGGCAAGCTAATCCGAGAATTATTAGGAAGTATTCTTGAAACTCTAATAGGTAACTTAGTATCTTTAGCTTTACCGATATTTTTGATACCTATTTTTGCTGTTAGAAAATGACTAGTAGCTGTTTGGTTTGGAGGAATAGTTATTGAATTTTCATCAACAGAATAATCTGGAGCATTTGAAGAGTAAAACTTTACGTAAGGATCTCCTAATAAAATGTATTGCCGGGTATGCGCAATATTTAATTTGTCAGATAGGTTTTGATAATTCTTCAATCCTAGACTTATTCCTTTCGCTATAGAGGAACCATAGTAATTTTTAAACCAATTGCTATAATAGTTTAACGAGGCACCGTTTAAATAAGATGCTACTCCTTCACTCGTTGTTCCTATCCATACAATTGCGCCATATTTTTTTTGAAGAATGAATTGTTCTCCGAGAGATTGATAATTATTGAAGACGGCTCCTGTGCTACATCCATTAATTAAGTAGATTGTAGGTTTATCAGCATTGTCAAGTTTGTCCGCATCACCTAGGAAAATTTCTGTAGTATTAGAGCTCCCATGACCAAGAAACGAAATTAATCCGGCTCCTTTGCGTGTCTCAGAAACAATCTGCTCGGTCAACATATCTGTAATAGGATTAGCGACGTTCTTTCTAATAGCTATTGATTTTGCCCCGAAATACTCGTCCTTTGCTCTCGCATAAAGTGCATCTTGATATGCAGTAAAAGAATTGTTTTCGGATATATTTTTTCCTCCGGAAATATGTAATATCTTTTTCCTCCAGATATCGTTACCTAAATTATTATAAACTTTAAGTTTATCTAAATAATTAATAATATCTATATTATCCTTGGCGGGTATTCTTCCAGTTGCCAGCCCCGGTTCTAGTTTACTTCCGTTCAAACCAGAAGTTAACATATTATCGCTACCTGGATAGCCCATTGTAGGGACTAAATCATTAGCCAACTGCTCTCTTGAATTCTCATACCCTTTACCTAATAGCAATAAGTATTCTGGCTTTATCACTCCTTTTTCAATTAAAAAATTACAATAGTTTCTCAAGGCAATAGGATGGTGAAATCCGTAATAAAACTCATTGTATAAATCTTCAGTATAAACTAAAGCAGTGGGCATTCCAATACTCTCATTATATTGTTTATAAGCTAACGCTCCTTCACTCAGTAAGTTGCTGGAAATAATAAGATAATTTTTAGAAAATCCCGGAGTAATGTTTTTGAAACTTATAGTATTTAAAGTAACTGGTTTTGCCAAGGAAAGATCAGCCAAATAATAACTTAAATTTGTATTGGTGTTTTTTAAAGAAAACTGGAGTGATGGAGTGGTGATATTTGGGAAGTAAATATTACTTCCGTTTTTTTCAATGATAAGCGGATTTATTAAACTCGAATTGGTAAAACTTAATAAATTGCTTGATTTTGAATTAGAAATACTAAAAGTTAAGTTTTTTTGATTAATTAGATTAAAGCCTCGGCTGTAAGCTATTTCAATATATCCAAGCGCCTGAAAGTCGGTTACTGCACCTAAATCATCTATAGATGAAACAGATAAAGATGTATTAGTAGAATTTATATTTATAGGGACGGTTTTTCTAATAGTGGAGTAAGCCCTGTATAAAGAGTCGAAAAGTGTATTATTATTATTATTATTATTATTATTATTTATTCTAAAATGATGATTTTTTGCTTGACTATTTGTAGAAGAAGCATTTGAACGCCCAGCAACATAAAATGAAACTGTAGGTTGGTAAGAAGGCACATTCAAAAAACCTGGTGTATTTAGCTCATAGTCTTGGCTCTCTCCTTTACCGAAAGTACTACCCAAATATCCTTCTCCCTCGGTGTATTCAGAGAGAGACATAGCATCTAAAATGTATTCCCCAGGATAATAATTAGTGGATAGGTTAATACGTTCTTTAGCAACAAGAAATGGTTCTGGTGTTAAGTTGGTATTTGACTCGTTATTAACTGTATATCTTTTTCCATCCTCAGTGTTTGAATAGGTTAAAAAATAGTAGTTTTCATTTTCATATAAGTTTACATCCGGGTTCGGTAAGTCATTAGGGTTCTTATATAAAACTTTATCAAGCGAAGCATCATTTTTATTTCCATAAAAGTAAATTAAATCACCTTTGTCAAAACTACCGTCATCCGTTCCTGTTATATAAAGCGGTATTTCTATGCCTTTGGTGAAAATTTTAAATTTTAAGGGATTAAAATTTCCGGTTTGAAATCCGCTATTAATAATATCATTATATGTAATTTTATATATTCCTTCTTCAGAGATTTTTATCTTAACATACTTTTGAGTGAAATTAATCCATTCGTTCCCATAAGTCTGAGCGTATGATTTCGAGCAAATCAGTACAAAGAGTATTGTGATAAGTAAAAAGTATTTTCTCATAGAGCCTTAATATGTTCGAAATCCCTTTTTCTAACTGGATTGAATTTTTAACTTTGAACCAAATTCAAATATACTTAGCAAAATTGGAAAATTCACAACTTACCACACTCGATACCGCAAAAGAATTAGGTTTAAGACCAGAAGAATTCGATAAAATTAAGGAAATTTTGGGGCGTACGCCCAATTTTACAGAACTATCTATTTTTTCTGTGATGTGGAGCGAGCACTGTTCTTACAAAAATTCAATCATTTGGCTTAAAAAATTGCCTAAAGACGGTCCGCGGATGTTGGCCAAAGCCGGTGAAGAGAACGCCGGAATGGTAGATTTGGGCGATGGTATTGCTTGTGTTTTCAAAATAGAATCGCACAACCATCCTTCGGCTTTAGAGCCTTACCAAGGAGCGGCAACGGGAGTAGGGGGGATCAACCGTGACATTTTCACGATGGGCGCCCGTCCAATTGCGCAATTGAACTCTTTGCGTTTTGGCGACCCAAACCATCCAAAAACTCAATGGTTAATTAAAGGTGTGGTAAAAGGAATTGGGGATTACGGAAACGCCTTCGGAATCCCAACCGTTGGAGGCGAGGTTTTCTTTGACGAATGTTACCACGTAAATCCGCTGGTTAATGCCATGTCTGCCGGGATAGTAAAAGTTGGCGAAACAGCTTCTGCAACTTCTTACGGCGTGGGCAACCCGGTTTATATCGTAGGTTCAGCAACAGGTAAAGACGGTATTAACGGAGCTTCATTCGCTTCAAAAGATATTTCTGATGATTCCGTAAATGATTTACCAGCTGTTCAAGTTGGAGATCCGTTCCAAGAAAAATTATTGTTAGAAGCTTCGTTAGAAGTAATTCAAACCGGTGCTGTTATTGGTATGCAGGATATGGGCGCTGCCGGTATCATCTGTTCAAACTCAGAAATGAGCGCAAAAGGCGAACACGGAATGCGCATTGATTTAGATAAAGTTCCAACTCGTCAACAGAACATGTTGCCTTTCGAGATTCTATTGTCAGAATCCCAGGAGCGTATGCTAATTGTGGTTGAAAAAGGTAAAGAAGCTTTGGTAGAGGCGGTTTTTGATAAGTGGGATTTAAATTGCGCTATCATTGGCGAAGTTACCGATACAAAACGTCTTCAGTACTATATGAATGGTGAATTGGTTGCCGATGTACCTGCTGATGATTTAGTTTTAGGCGGAGGAGCTCCGGTTTACGAAAGAGAATACAAAGAACCAGCATATTTCCAAGAGTTCAAAAAGTTCAAAATTGAGGATGTTAAACAACCGGCAGATTTAAAGTCGGTTGCACAACATTTAACGTCTCATCCAAATATCGCATCGAAAAGATGGGTAACCACCCAGTACGATTCGATGGTTGGTACTGCAAATATGACGACCAATAAGCCTAGCGACGCGGCTGTTGTTTCTGTTAAAGATACCAACAAAGCCATCGTTTTAACGGTCGACTGTAACTCGCGTTATGTAAACGCTGATCCCGAAACTGGTTGTGCTATCGCTGTTGCTGAGGCTGCCCGTAACATTACCTGCGCAGGTGGAGACCCAGTAGCGATTACCAATTGCTTGAATTTCGGAAATCCTTATGTTCCCGAAGTTTATTGGCAGTTTGTGGGTGCAATTAAAGGGATGAGCGCTGCTTGTACCAAGTTTGAAACACCTGTAACTGGTGGAAACGTTTCTTTCTATAACCAGTCATCAGACGAAGGCCCGGTTTTCCCGACGCCAACTATCGGTATGTTGGGTGTTATGGACAATATCGATAACATGATGACTTTAGATTTCAAACAAAAAGGAGATTTAATTTATCTAATCGGCGAAAGCCATAACGATATTGCTTCTTCACAATATTTGGCTTCGTACCATAAAATTAGCAAGTCGCCTGCTCCGGTTTTTGATTTAGAGAAAGAATACGAGATGCATCAGGTGGTTAAAGCTTTAATCCAAAACAAGTTGGCACAATCTGTACACGATGTTGCTGATGGCGGACTTTATATTGCCTTGTTAGAGAGCGCAATGCCTAATAATTTAGGTTTCGATATTGAAACGGATATTGAAATCCGTAAAGATGCTTTCCTTTTTGGCGAAGCTCAAGGAAGGGTAGTGGTTTCGGTGTCTCAAGCGCAAGAAGAAGCTTTTATTGAGTTTATGGCAACTGTAGATACAGATTTTACGCTTTTAGGAAATGTAACCGATGGCGATTTAATAATAGATGAAGAACTTTTTGCTAACGTAGGTGATGCAAAAAACACTTTTGATAATGTTTTGCATAATATTTTAGGCGAGTAAAATTTCTCTCCCATTAAAAAGGGCTAATATTCCATAATTGGAAATTAGCCCTTTTCTTTTATAAAGAAACCAATATCTCGGTTTCTTCTTCGATATCCAAATTTATCGTTTTTTAAAGGCAACGCTGTCTTTGCTAACGCTTACGTCCGTTGACCCTGTATTCACTTCAGCTCCATTTTTGTCAACTGTAACATTTGTTGGTGGCTCAGTAGTGGCATTATGGGCTGGTGTTCTCGAATCCTGAGTGGTGCTTTTTTCAACAACAACAGTGTCTTTATGGTCTTCAGTTTTCTGATTGTTATTGCAGGCTGTTGCAACAATTAATCCCAAACTAATCATTGCTAAATATAAATTATTTCTTTTCATGACTCTCGTTTTAATTAATAGCTTACAAAACAGATGCCATTAAATTCCCAGAAATATATTGTTTGGTCTGAATTTGATTTTCTATTACTTCTTATAGGTAATTCTCCGTGTAAAATAAAAAAGCCTTACGGGACTTAACTCGTAAGGCAATGAGATATCATATTTTAAAACTACCTATAAATCTGATTACGTAAATAATGGTCTGCAACTACCAAAGCAGTCATTGCTTCAACAATTGCAACTGCTCTTGGAACAACGCAAGGGTCATGGCGACCTTTGCCCTTAATTTCCGCAGCTTCGCCAGCCACATTCACAGTTTCCTGATTGGTCATAATGGTAGCAACTGGTTTAAAAGCAACCCTAAAGTTGATGTCCATTCCATTAGAAATACCGCCCTGTATACCTCCAGAAAAGTTAGTTTTAGTAATTACTTTTCCGTTCTCATCGTTCATAAAGACATCATTATGTTGTGAACCTCGCATGGTGGAGCCATCAAAACCAGAGCCGTAATCAAAGCCATGTACAGCATTGATGCTCAACATCGCTTTTCCTAAATCGGCATGTAGTTTATCAAAAACGGGTTCGCCTAAGCCAACGGGGCAATTTTTAATGTAACAAGTTACTTTGCCGCCGATGGTATCGCCTTCTTTTCTAACACTATCAATTAGCTGAATCATTTCTTCTGCGGTTGCTAAATCAGCACAACGTACAATATTGCTTTCGCGGAGATTTACAAATTCCTCAGCGTTATTAATCTCAATAGCAGGCGCATCAATCAAACCTACGCTGCTTACATGAGCAACAACATCAATTCCTAATTGTTTTAAATACAGTTTAGCTAATGCACCGGCAGCTACACGAGCAGCAGTTTCCCGGGCAGAGGAACGTCCGCCACCACGGTGATCTCTAATTCCGTATTTACTTTGATACGTAAAATCAGCGTGTGAAGGACGGAAAGTATCTTTGTTATGATCGTAATCTTTTGATTTTTGGTCCTCATTTGGGATGATAATCGCAATTGGGGTTCCGGTAGTTTTACCTTCAAAAACTCCTGATAAAATCTGGCAAGTGTCTGATTCTTTTCTTTGCGTCGTAATTTTTGACTGACCTGGTTTTCGTTTATCCAGTTCTTGTTGAATAAAATCCAAATCAACCTCAATGTTGGACGGACAGCCGTCTATAATTACACCAATTGCAGCGCCATGCGATTCGCCAAAAGTGGTTATTTTAAATATTTGCCCGAAGGAATTTCCTGCCATTTCTTTTTGAGT
Organism: Pelobium sp.; assembly: GCA_035496935.1. GTDB lineage: Bacteria > Bacteroidota > Bacteroidia > Sphingobacteriales > Sphingobacteriaceae > Pseudopedobacter. The sequence continues at coordinate 109,638 of DATJED010000028.1, forward strand.
TGAAAGTTGAAAGTTAAAAGTATAAAGTTTTTAAACGTTATACAGGTGCTTTCTACTCTGTACTTTCTACTTTTTACTTATATAAAATCCTATTTTCTTAAAATCTTCCCAAAAATGTGGGTACGATTTTTCTACAACCATTGCTTCTTCTACAATAACCTCGTCAATAACCGAAGCAAGTGATGCAAAAGCCATCGCCATGCGGTGGTCTTCGTAAGTGGCGACTGTCAACTGTTTAGGGAAGTGTAAGCCTTCACAGTTTAACTGATAAATATCCGCTTGTGATTCACCTAATTTTACACCAATTTTTGCCAGTTCTGTTTGTAGCGCAAAAATACGATCAGTTTCTTTGATTTTTAACGTTTCTAAACCTGTGAAACTAAATTCTTTTCCTAAAACCGCGGCAACAACTACAACTGTTTGCGCTAAATCCGGACATTTTTTAAAATCTAAAAGTTGAGGTTTAATATCTAGATCAACTTTTTCAATTGTAATTCCAGTCTCGTTGTAAGTGGTAGTTACGCCAAACAAACTCATGATTTCTGCAATGGCACTATCGCCCTGTAAGCTGTCTTTTTTTAAGTTTGGAAGATGAATAATTGATTGCTTGGAAAGCGCCGCAACACTGTACCAATAAGAAGCAGCGCTCCAATCTGGTTCAATTGTTAATGTAGTTTCCTCAAATTTTTGAGGAGCGATACTGATGATTTCATTATTCCACGAATATTGGACACCGCATTGTTGTAACATTGCTAAAGTCATTTCCACATAAGGCCGAGAAGTAAGCTCGTCAATAATTTCTAAATCCAAACCTTCTGACAATGAACTTCCGATTAATAGCAAAGCCGTTAAAAATTGCGAGCTAATATCTCCTCTAATGGCAATATGTTTTGATTTTTGCTGAAATTCGCCGTTCACTAAAACTGGCGGAAAACCGTCCACTTCTTTATAAGAAATAGCTGCTCCTAGAGTTTTTAAAGCATCCACTAAAATACCAATTGGGCGTTGTTTCATCCGCTCGGTTCCAGTAATTTCTACTTTTTTGCCACGCAAAGAAAGGTAAGCCGTTAAAAATCGCATTGCTGTACCAGCCGGACCAACATTTACAACAGCGTTATTGTTTTTAATTTGCTGGTTAATGATGTTATCAAGGGTAACGGTATCTGCAGCGGAGGAAAGGTTTTTAATATTTACCTTTCCATCACTCAATGCAGCTAAAACTAAGGCTCTGTTGCTTTCGCTTTTTGAGCCGGTTAGTTCAATGGTTTCTTCGGTTTTTAGCGCTCCCTTTTTTATGATAAATGATGAACTCATTATCCTAAATCGGCTTTAGCGGTATTCATAATTGCAGTTTGTTTGCGGATTGATTCGCTGTGGATCAACTCTAAAACTTTCTCGGTAAAGTCTTTCTCTAAGTTCAAAGCCTTGCCGAAAGCAGTTCTTTTTTGTAGGATTTCGTCCCAACGAGAAACCTGTAAAATAGTAACATCGTTATCTCTTTTGTATTCGCCAATCTGTTCAACAATTTTCATCCGCTCACCTAATTTTTGAAAAATCTGGTCGTCCAAAGAATCAATTTTATGTCTTAAATCAGCCAATTTATCCTGAAAATCAGGGTTTGAAGAATCTGCTGTACGTAAGATAAATCCGTCAATCATTTCGCTTAATGCGGCCGGAGTAACCTGTTGTTTTGCATCTGTCCACGCAACAGTTGGGTCGATATGGGCTTCAATCATTAAACCTTGCATATCTAAATCCAAAGCTTTTTGAGAGATGAACGGAATCAACTCGCGAGAGCCACAAATGTGTGATGGATCGTTAAGAATTGGCAAATCAGGAATTAAAGTTTTTAAGCTGATGGCCAAATCCCACATTGGTTCGTTACGGAAAGCTGTTTTCTCGAAAGAAGAAAAACCACGGTGAATAGCAGCAATTTTAGTAATTCCTGCACCGTTAATACGCTCCAAAGCACCAATCCACAAAGATAAATCAGGGTTAATTGGGTTTTTAACCATTACCGGGATGTCAACACCTTTTAAGGCATCAGCAATTTCCTGAACAGTAAAAGGATTCACCGTTGAGCGAGCGCCAATCCATAAAATATCGACTTTTGCTTTTAAAGCTTCTTCAACGTGTTTTGCGTTTGCAACCTCAACAGCAATAGGAAAACCTGTTTCTGCTTTGGCTTTGTTTAACCACTCTAAACCAATTGCTCCAATTCCTTCAAATTCTCCGGGACGAGTTCTTGGTTTCCAGATACCTGCTCTTAAAACGTTTACTTTGCCAGTAGCTTTTAATAAACGAGCGGTTGCTAATAATTGTTCCTCTGTTTCTGCACTACATGGTCCAGAAACGATAAGTGGTTTTCCATCCGTAACCGGTGCCCAGTTACTTAGTGGCTCTATGTTTAGGTTAAGTTTCATACTTTTTTGTTGTTTATTTTGAATGATTGAATATACTCTATGTTATCTTATATCTTTTGTCTTTAATCCTTGCTCTTTTATCCTTACTCCTGCATCTTAATTCTTGTGTCTTTACTCTTGCATCTAATTTAAACCGCGTCGTTCTTCACATATTCGCCCATAATGCTAAAGTTTATGGTATGTTTTACAATTCTGCGGATGGCATCATCGTAATTTTTTGAGCTGTTATATTCAATGTCAACGTAAAAATTGTACTCGTTGCGTTTACCCAAAACTGGCATTGACTGCACTTTGCTCATATTGATATCCAGTTCGGCTAAAATATTTAATACCTTAACCAATGAGCCTGCATCATTTGTTACCTGAAAGCACAAAGATGCCTTGTTGGGATTTTTGATTTCTACTTGTTTATCTGTTAATATCAAAAAGCGGGTATAATTTTTTTTGTTTGATTCTATACTCCGTTCCAAAACAGTTAAACCGTAAAGTTTTGCGGCCAAATTATTTGCTATGGCGGCGGTATCTGTTAATTTCTCATCGCTGATTTTTTTTGCACAAGCTGCGGTATCGCTACTTTCAACCACTTTTATCTGCGGAAATTCATCCAAAAAATCGCCACATTGGCGTATAGCTATCGGGTGAGAAGTTACCGTTTTAATGTCCTCAAACTTAACTCCGGGTAAAGCCATTAAATGTAGTTTTATGGGTAAATAAACTTCGCCAATTACTGGAAAGTTGTACTCCCTCAACAAGGTGTAGTTTGGCAATAAGCTACCGGCAATACTGTTTTCTATGGCCATAACTACATAATCAGCTTCGCCTGAGGCTAACTTTTGAAAAGTTTGTTTAAAAGAATTGCACTCTACGGTTTCAATCTCTTCACCAAAAAACTTAAAAGCAGCTTCCTCGTGAAACGAAGCTTTGATTCCTTGTATGGCAACTCTCTTTTTTGTACTCATTTTTTTGATAAAAAAAAACCCGGCTTATTCGGCCGGGTTTAAAAGTTCTTATATAATTTAAGACATAGTTACCCGGCTCTTATTTCTAAAATAAAAGTAACCAAAGTAATATGCGGTGTTAATATTCATTTCTTGTTTTAGTGAGGCAAATGTAAATAATATTTTCAAACCTTTAAGAAAAAATTATTTTTTTCTTCTCAACTTATAAAGTTTGCCGTTGTCCCATCGTGGCTTCAACCAGCCGGAAAAAAATTACTTGGGCTTATCATTGTCATTAATAACTATTGCACTTATAATGCCTATAGCTGATAACCAGTGATATATCAACTTATTTATATTTAGTATAAATAAAACTTGTATGATTTAATTTTAATTGTTTTCTTTGCGCCATTATTTGGAATTAATCTTAATAAAGTAATGAAAAAAGTATTTCGAGACCTATTACTCGCGATTACAATGATAATGTCTGTGCAAACGTTGTTTGCGCAAGAAAAACAAAATGCTACAATTCAAGGGACTGTTGTGGTTAACGGAAAAACAGCTGAAGACGTTTCAATTCTATTGAGTCCGAAACAGAGAGTTGCTTATACAGATGAAAACGGTTCGTTTAAATTTGCTAACGTAAGGCCTGGCGCATATAAAATAACTGTAAAAGTCGCAGGGGCGCCGATTCAAGAAAAAGAAATAACACATGGCAACACATTAACGGTCATGAGTTTTTCTTTTGCGGTAAAAGACCAAAATTTAGCAGAGGTTAGGGTGCAGGCGCAAAAAACAATTAACGAAAAGCCAGTTTCTGTAGGTAAAAGTGGAATTAAGGGTTTTGATCTTCCACAAAGCATTACCGTAATTGATAATCAGATCATTGAGGACCAACAGGTAAATAAGCTGAGCGATATTATAAAAAATGTAAATGGCGTTGCTTTGGGAACGGCAAGAGGTAGTACTTCAGAATCATTTTACTCAAGAGGATACAGCTTAGGGAAAAACAATTTGTTGAAAAACGGCTCGCAGGTAAGTTCATCTGTAATGCCCGAGGCTAGTACTTTGGAAAGTGTAGAGGTTTTAAAAGGCAGTGCGGCTTTGCTTTATGGAGGCGTTAGCTCTGGTGCTGTGGTGAACTTAGTGACTAAGAAGCCTAAGTTTGAATTTGGTGGTGAGGTTTCTTTACGCACCGGAAGTTATGATATGTATAAGCCAATTGTTGATTTATACGGGCCGATTTCAAAGAATTTAGCTTTTAGAGTGGTAAGTACTTACGAAAATGCAGGCAGTTTCAGAAACAACGTGTCATCAGATAAAATATATGTAAACCCATCTTTGTTATATAAATTGGGTGCTAAAACAGATATTTTGGTTCAGGCAGATTACCTTAAATATGATAACACACCAGACTTTGGTGTCGGTACTTTAGGAGGAAAAATCCCAACTACCATTAACAGAAGTGCATCTTTCAACACACCTTGGGCGTATAATAAAGTAAATCAAACCACGGCTTCCATCAATGTTGATCATAAACTAAGCAAAAACTGGAATTTGAATTTTATTACCGGTTTCCAAAACTATGACCGTAATTATTTCTCTACAGAGCGTATCCAAGCTGATCCGGCAGGATATTGGACAAGAAATTTGACCAGAGCAAATTCTTACGAAAATTACTTTAACGGGCAATTAAACTTAGCGGGCAAGGTTAAAACAGGAAGATTTGAGCATCAATTATTGATTGGAACTGATGGTGATAGTTACACTACCAAAAGCAACAAGTATGAAACGTTGGCTAGTTACGATACAATAAACATCTTGGATCCCTCAAAAGGTACCCCGAGAACAGATGAGCCTATGGCTACATTAGCTTCCGTTACAAAGTCTCCAACCTACCGTTATGGAGTTTACGTTCAGGATTTAATTAGCTTAACGGAAAAAATAAAATTGCTAGCTGGGTTAAGATACAGTTATCAAAAAATTGCTACCAATAAAATTACCGATGCCGATACTGGAGAAACAACTTCAGACGCTACAGGAAACAGAACTGATGACGCCTTTTCGCCAAGAGTTGGGTTGGTTTATCAGCCAAATAAAACTACTTCGTTTTTTGGAAGTTATGCTAATAATTTTGAGGTAAATACAGGTACAGATATTTATTTAAACAACTTAAGACCTTCAATTATTGATCAATTTGAATTAGGCGTTAAGAAAGATTTGTTTCAAAACCGGTTCTCAGCAAACTTTACGGTTTATAAAATCATCAATAATAACACCACGCAACAGGCAGAGTTAAGGGCTGATGGAACTGCAAATGATGACAGAAACATTAAAGAATTTTTAGGAGAAACTACCAGCGATGGTTTTGAAGTTGATTTAAGCGGAAAAATTGTTGATCAGTTAAGCTTTTTAGCTGGTTACAGCTATACGTTTATGCGGTTTACAGAGGCGACAACAGGAGATAACAGTCCGATTGTTGGTGAACAATTTGTAAGAAATGTACCTCATACTGCAAACGGAAGTCTGTTTTACACTTTTAACAATTATAAAGTTAAAGGATTAAAATTAGGAGCATCTGTATTTTACACTGGAAACCGTTTTGCCGGATGGAATAATAAAGTAAAGCAACTGAAAGATACAGGAACCAGAATTATCCCAGTAGCTGGTTTTACAACATTCGATTTTTCTGCTGGTTACACCTATATGGGTATTTCTATCTTAGCTAAGATTTCAAATATCACTGATGCGTTGAGTTATAACGTTCATGAAAATTACAGTGTAAACCCAATAGCACCACGCCAGTTCACTACAACCTTATCTTATAAATTTTAAATACCTATCAAAAACCGCTAATAGCAGATTTCTATTACAGAAATCTGCTATTTTTTTACAGCAATGAAAAAGTTTTTTAGAACCATACACCTGTATTTAAGTTTAGTTGCAGGCGTTTTTATTGTATTGGCCGCCGTAACAGGTTGCATAATGGTATTTGAAGATGAGATTAACCATACTTTTTATACAGAGAGATATTTTGTTGAGCCAGCTTCGCAAAAGCTCCCAATAACCGAGTTGATCAGCATTGCAGAAAAGGCAACTAAAGGCGCAAAAGCAAGCGGATTAAAAATTTATAAATCGGCAGATAGAAGTGTTGAAATTAGTTTAATGGCTAAAGAAGGCGATAATAAAAGTAAGCAAGCAAAGACTGAGGAGAAAAAAGGCAGAAAGCCGGGCTTTTTGGTTTATATAAATCCTTATACCGGCGAAATAATAAGCACAATAAAATCAGGAGGTTCTTTTTTTAAGAAAGTAGAAATGATTCACCGTTTTCTGTTGAGTAAAAAAGGTGGAATTGGTAATTACGTAATGAGCTATTCATCGATGTTTTTCTTATTTATATTAGTTACCGGCGTAATTTTATGGTGGCCTAAAAGCAATAAAATATTAAAACAAAGCTTGAAGGTTAAGTGGGACGGTAAAACCAAACGCTTGGTGCATGATTTACATGTTGTCTTCGGTTTTTATACCTCCATATTTCTAATTGTAATTGTTTCAACGGGTTTAATTATGGCTTTTCCGGCTGTAAATTCAGTTATTTTTAAGCTAACGAAATCTAAAATGGAAAGCCCAAAAACTCCTAAATCTAATTTTGTTTCGGGAGTTGAGCCTTTGGATTTAGCATCGCTTACTCAATTAATTAACAAGGTATCAACTAATTGGGAAAGCTATAATTTTAGATTGCCTAAAGAGCAAGACGATGTAATTAGCGTAAATGTTTTAGAAGAAGGTGCTTTAGAAAACAAAGTAAATACTTATTACTTTGATCAATATACCGGTGAAAAATTGGGCGCTTTGCTTTTTGCAGACAGGAGCCTGGGCCAACGTATTCGTTCTTACGTTAAACCCATCCACAAAGGAGAATTATTAGGCTTGCCGACAAAAATTTTGAGTTTTATTATCTCCTTGTTAACAATTACATTTCCAATTACGGGTGTAATTATGTGGTTAAATAGGCTTAAAAAAACAAAAGATGTTGCAAATTAACACAACACCTTTTAAACAAATATAATTTAAACTACAGCGATTGGTAATAAGCCAAACTTTCTCTAATTAAGGGCTCTTCCACAAAAATATCGAACTTACAGTTGCCAATTTTATCTGGTAAAGAAAAACTGATTTTTCCGGATTGGTTTTTCTTATCCTGCTTCATGATGTCTAAAAGCTGGTTTTCTATTCCTTCGCGGATGCTGTATCTGCCGTAATATTTTAAGAATGTTTCGGTAATTGTTGTTAATTCCTGTTCGGATAAGCCGACTAATCGATTTGCCAGATAAGCCTCGCAAATCATCCCAATGGCAATAGCCTCGCCATGTAATAAAGGATTTTTCTCGTTCGATAAAGACCAGGATTCTATGGCATGACCGATTGTATGTCCGTAATTTAATGTTTTTCTCAAACCTTTTTCAAACGGATCTTCGGTAACAACTATATTTTTTATCTCTACAGAATGATGGATTTGTGCTTCGGTTACTGCTCTTGCATTTTCAAGCTGGGCAACTTCTTCAAAGAAATTGGCATCGGCAATAATGCCGTGTTTGATAACTTCGGCAAAACCAGAAGTCATTTGCCGATCTGATAAAGTTTTTAAGAAATCAGTTGAGATAATTACAGCCTGCGGTTGTGCAAAAGTGCCGATGATGTTTTTAACATCGTCCATATCAATGCCTGTTTTACCACCTACGGAAGCATCCACTTGCGAAAGTAAGGTAGTAGGAATTTGTAAAAAATCTATCCCTCTCTTAAAAGTTGAGGCTGCAAAACTGCCCATATCCGTAACTACGCCACCTCCTAAATTTATCAGAATGGCATTTCTGTCTGCTTCAAAATCTAAAAGTGTGCGCCAAATGCCAATACAGAAATCAATGGTTTTGTTTTCTTCGCCGTTAGGCACTTCAATTAAATCAAAATCGGTGAGTTGGGGCAGTTTCTCGCGGAAAACCGGCAAACATAGCTCTCCGGTAACTTCATCGGTTAAAATAAAAACCTTCGAATATTTTTTTTGAGCGAGAATTTCTGTTAAAACATTTAAACTGTTATCGAAATAAACTTGGTAATTGCTGTTTTGTATGGACTTCATATAATGCTGATGGTTTTTCCGTTAAATTCAACCTTATCTCCTTTTTTTACTTTCAGTCTTTTCCGGTAATCAACGGTGCCGTTGTATTTTACCAAACCGTCCATTACGACCATTTGTGCTTCGCCTCCGGAAGCGACCAAATCGGTAACTTTTAACAGCTGAATCAGCTGGATAAAATCGCCTTCCAACGTAAATTTAATCATAGCAACAAACTTACAAAAAACGCTTGTTTCGGATGCTTTTAATCGCGAATCATTTTTTATTTTTGTTTATCAGCCAATAACCTATGTTAAAACAGAAAAGCATTTCGGATTTATCTTTTGATAATACCGAGATAGGATTTAAACATTTAAGTAAAAAAGAGCTTAAAAAAGCTTATTGGCTTTTTAAGATTATCAGCAATCCGTTTCTTTCCAAAGCTGGTCCTTTTTTTACAAAAACAGCGCTTTTTTTGGGTTTGCCCGTTTCGGAAATTATTAGAAAAACTTTGTTTAAACAGTTTTGTGGTGGCGAAACTATCGATGAATGCACTCCTGTAATTTTAAGGCTGTTTAGCAACAGGATAGGCAGCATTCTGGATTATTCTGTAGAAGGAGAAAATCAGGAATTGGTTTTTGACCGTACCGCACAACAAATTTTAAAGAGCATAAACAAGGCGGTAGAAATGCCCGATGCAGTTCCTTTTTGTGTTTTTAAAATAACCGGACTGGCTCGATTTTCTTTGCTGGAAAAAATCGCCCAAAAAAGCAAACTTCAAAATTTTGAGGAATTGGAATGGCATAAAGCTATTGCCCGCATTGATCTGATCTGTAAAACTGCTTCCGAATTTTATCAGCCGGTGATGATTGATGCGGAGGAAAGTTGGATTCAGGATGTGATAGATGAAGTGGCGATGCAGATGATGAGAACGTACAATCAAAGGAAAGCTGTGGTTTTTAACACTTATCAACTTTATCGTAAGGATAAGTTGGAATCTTTAATTGCTGATGCTACCGTTGCACAAACACAGGGTTTTATTTTAGGGGCTAAATTAGTTAGAGGAGCGTATCTGGAAAAAGAGCTTAAAAGAGCAACAGAAAAAGATTTGCCATCGCCAATTCATATAAATAAACAGATGACCGACAGCGATTATGATGCAGCAGTTTCTTTTTGTATGGATAATCTTAAGAACGTTGCTGTTGTAGTTGCGACACATAACCGGCACAGTTGTGAAGTTTTGGTAGAAAAAATGGAACAGTTACAAATCCCTTTTAACCATCCGCATGTTTATTTTGCACAACTTTTGGGCATGAGCGATAACATTAGTTTCAACTTGGCTGCTTATAGCTTTAATGTCGCCAAATATGTTCCTTATGGTCCGATAAAATCAGTTTTGCCTTATCTGTTTAGAAGAGCTCAGGAAAATACGGCTATTGCCGGGCAAATTGGCAGGGAGTTAAGTTTGATTAAAAAGGAATTGAAGAGGAGAAAGGGAGTTAATTAGTTAGTTGTCTGGATGCATCATTTAAATCCCGACAGTTAGTGTCGTTTATTTACAGCACACCCTACCCAATCTAATCTTTATTTTTCCGTTTATATTTCCTAAAGTTCTTGTTAAATTCAGAAACCTTATCATCTTTTATCGTAATAATGACAGCACCATATTCTGCATCGTCGCCATATTTTGCTAGTGCGGTAGAATCCTTAAATATGTTAACAGATGCAATGTCTTTTGGGGAGAACTGATTGAAATGATCAGAACTTTTATTGCTTCGATATTCTTTTTTGCCATACTTTATGATATATAAAGGTGGTTTTTGGATTAAGCTTGCTCTTGAAGGTGCGCATATTCGGATGGCGGTCCCTCCAGAGATGACTCCTGGAGTTCTCAAAGAAAGGCTGTCTGTTTTTTGTTGCGCATAAACTAATTCGGTCATAATCAACATAATAAAAGTTATCAAACTTTTCATAACCAAATATAGGTAAATCTTTAAAACCGGTCGGGCATTTGCTAGTTTTATAAAATGAAAAACAAACACGAAACATTTATGCGTAAAGCGATTGCTTTATCAGAACAGAACTTAAAAACTTTTGATGGAGGTCCGTTTGGGGCTGTTATTGTTAAGGACGGAAAAGTTATTGCTGCCACAGGAAATACGGTTAATAAAGATAACGACCCCACTGCCCATGCAGAAGTTAATGCAATCAGAGAAGCCTGTAAAAAATTAAAACAGTCCGACTTAAAAGGAGCCGTGATTTATACTAGTGCCGAACCTTGCCCTATGTGTTTAAGTGCAATTTATTGGGCAAATATTGACGAAGTTTATTACGGAAATTCAAAAAGCGACGCTAAATGGGCAGGTTTTAGTGACGATTTAATTTACGAAGAATTAGCCAGGCCAATTGAAGAGAGAACGTTGAAATTCCACCGCATTATCCCATCTGAAAGTATGAAAGCTTTTGAGGAATGGGTTAATATGTCCACATCTGAAAAGGAAAAAATAAAAAATGGTAGCCTATAAATAACGATATGGAATGGTTGTTGTTTTTATAATTGCAACATCAAATCATTCCTATGGCATTAATAAATTCTGTACTATTAGTGGCCGAAGTTGCCAATAATACTTCAAACGCTATTTTAATTTCGTTACTGGCTACCCTTGGTTTTACTTTTTTTAGCGTTGTAATTTCCTCTATTTATAAAAAGAATTTTATTGAGCCCGTTCTGCTTTCCAAAGTTATCAATTATCATCTTAAAGACTCGCCCACCTGGCTCAACCGTGTGTTAGGTACCACCATCCATTTCTTTATGGGGTATTTGTTTGCGGAGGCTCATTTGTTTTTATACAGGATACTTACGCCAGCTTGGTACAATGCGCTGTTTTTAGGTTTGGCAAATGGGATTCTTGGAGCACTAGTATGGTATGCAGTTATCCGAATTTATCGCAAAGTTTTAACAGTAAATGTCTCGCAATATTTGATACAACTCGTTATCGGACATATCATATTTGCGTTGATTATAGTTTATATGTACGCACCACCTCATCTATCAGCTAATCTTTAAAAAACAGAAGCCCATGAAAACACAGAAAAAGCCACAGATAAACCAACCCGGGAAAGAACATGAGATGAAAGACAAACCTCAGTATAAAGGTACTGCAGGACCGAAACCCAAACTAAACAATAAAGTTGCAGTGATTACTGGTGGAGACAGTGGAATTGGAAGAGCCGTTGCAGTGGCTTTTGCCAAAGAAGGAGCAAATGTGGTCATTTCTTATCTGGATGAATCTAAAGATGCAAAAAAGACGAAAAAAGAAGTAGAAACTTTGGGCGTTAAATGTGTTTTGGTAAAAGGCGATATCAGTAAAGAAGAAAACTGTAAAAAGCTTATCGAGCATACAATAAAGACACTTGGCCGTTTAGATATTTTAGTTAATAACGCCGCCATGCAGTTTCCACAGAAATCTATTTTAGATATTACCGATGCACAGCTGAAGAAAACTTTTGCTACAAATATTTTTTCGCAGTTTTACACGGTTAAGGCGGCTTTGAAATACCTTAAAAAGGGGAGTAGCATTATTAACACTACTTCTGTAACTGCTTACCATGGAAGCCCTCAATTGCTAGATTATTCTGCAACCAAAGGTGCAATTGTTGCTTTCACGCGGTCGCTTTCTATTTCGCTTTCTGAAAAAGGAATCCGCGTAAACGGAGTAGCACCCGGACCAATTTGGACACCGCTTATCCCAGCAACTTTTAATAAGGAAAAAGTGAAGAATTTTGGTAAAGATACGCCAATGGGCAGGCCGGGACAGCCCGAAGAAGTTGCCGGTTGTTATGTGTTTTTAGCTTCTGATGATGCTTCTTATATGAGCGGGCAGGTTTTGCATCCTAACGGCGGGACGGTGATTAATGGATAAAAAAATCCCAACTGCAAGTACAGTTGGGTTCTTTAATTTGATATCTTCTAAATCGCCTGTCCTTTTGCCAATTTTTCCTTGCGGTGATCTTGCCATAAATAATGCAACAAGGTGTTTAAAACAACCGCATTCCAATCGTGGTGCAAGCTAAAAGTTGCTTTTTTCTTTTTATCGCTTAAGCTCTCTACATGTAAAATACCTTTATTTAGGTAATATTTTAAATCGCTCCAAGGTACTAACTCCGTTTTTTGTTTTTTCCAGAACCAAAATCCGGAAGTAAACTCCATTACAAAACCTTCATTGGCAACTTTGGTATCAGCAATAGAAAAACCTTCTTTGTTGTTGAGCGCTTCAATAAAATGGCTCACCAAATATTTTTTAACATACTGCCACACACCCGACATGATATAGTAATAAGTATGATCTTCCTCCAATAACTCGCCAACTTTATCGGATTTAAATCTTATACTGACGGTTTTATCCGCTTTGGTTAAGATGTCGATGTTGTATTCTTTGCCCGTCGGATTTTTTGCTCCGCCAAATAAAGATACCCCGTACTTCACTGCTTTTACATCGCTACAAGCGATTTTATCGGCGTTAACTTCGATGAAATCTTTGTTGATTTTAATTTTTTGATTGGTATATGGCGTAGTAATATCTACATCAAAATTGTGTGCTTGCATGGGGTCTAATATAATAATTTCTTGAATTTAAAAAAGAGTGCCGGTACCGCCTGTTTTTAACTTTCCTAAATGTTTATAGGCGCTTTCTGTGGCTTCTCTTCCTCGCGAAGTACGCATTAAATAACCTTCCTGAATCAAAAACGGCTCGTAAACCTCCTCTATAGTTCCTTCGTCTTCGCCAACTGCTGTAGCTATCGTTTTTAAGCCTACTGGGCCACCTTTAAACTTATCAATAATTGCCGATAAAATTCGGTTGTCCATTTCATCCAAACCATGCTCATCAACATTTAAAGCGTTGAGAGCGTATTTGGCAATTTCGGTCTCGATATTTCCGTTGCCTTTAATTTGGGCAAAATCTCTTGTGCGTCGTAAAAGTGCGTTTGCAATACGTGGCGTTCCGCGACTTCGGCGGGCAATTTCAAAAGCGCCCTCATCTGTTATCGGGGTTTTTAATATATGGGCAGAGCGCATTACAATAGTAGTCAGTAATTTGGCGTCGTAATATTGTAGTCTGGAATTTATTCCAAATCTCGCCCTTAGCGGAGATGTTAACAAACCCGAACGGGTAGTTGCACCAACTAGAGTAAACGGGTTTAAAGATATTTGTACCGAACGGGCATTTGGACCGGTTTCCAACATAATATCAATTTTAAAATCTTCCATAGCCGAGTATAAATATTCCTCAACCAAGGGGCTTAAACGGTGAATTTCATCGATAAACAGAATGTCGCCTTCGTCTAAATTGGTAAGCAGACCAGCTAAATCACCGGGTTTATCTAAAACTGGACCACTGGTAATTTTGATGCCCACACCCATTTCATTAGCAATGATATGAGAAAGTGTAGTTTTTCCTAATCCCGGAGGGCCGTGTAAAAGCACATGGTCCAAAGCCTCGCCGCGTAATTTTGCCGCTTGTACAAAAATGCGGAGGTTCTCCAGAATTTTCTCCTGCCCGGTAAAATCCTCAAATTCCTGCGGACGAAGCACTTTTTCAATCTCTTTATCGGTATTGTTTAGGCGTTCAACGTTGGGATCCAAATTCTCATTCATGGCATGAAGATAACAAAATCGCTTTTTGTTTTGATGCAGAAATTATAAACAGCGAGGCTAAATTTGAATTAATCAACTTTGTTTTTTGAAAATCGTGAAAAACCGAACGTAAGATGAGTAATTCGCATTATTTTACGGCTGAATATTTAGATTATAATCTAAAAAATACGCCTAATATTAAATTTGATACGTTAAGACTAGATTCTGATTTCCATAATTACATAGTCAATTCCGCCTTTTGAAAATGTTTTCTCAGTTTTTACAAACCCCAATTTTTCGTAGAACCCAGTAGCACTAAGTCTGGCATTACACCAAACTTTTCCAATGTGTTTTTCTTTGGCATAATTCAAAACATAATTTATCATTTTACTGCCCAAACCTAACCGTTGATATTTTTTATCGGTAGCCAGTTTGCGAAATTGAAGTTTGTTATTGTCCTCGAAAAGAGAAACTACGGTTGCCAGTTTGTTCTGGTAAAACAAACCTAAATGTATTCCCAGATTATCTTCTGGAAGTTTAATGGCTTCAATCGGTAAATCCGGATAAAGCTCTTTTTGCCTTAATTTCCAAGTGAGCTCTTGGGTTATCTGTTCAATATCATTCATCGTATTACAACCAAAAACAAACAAAAATACAAAATGCAGATAAATGCAATAGGTAGCTAGGTTAGTTTATAATTGAGACAAGCGCTATTTTAACATAAATATATATAAAACAATGAAGTTTGCTAAAACGTTTAACTATTTATATCTTCGGAGCGTTTAACCTAATAGTGAATCAATTATTACTTAAAATGAATATTAAGAAACTTTTAGTATTTGCCTTCCTTGCGGTACCTTTTTTTTCGGATGCGCAACAACAATGGCAACCAAAGCAAGCGGTTTTGATGACCGAATTTGCTAAAGATGTAAATCCAGAAAATGTTTTACCAGAATATCCTCGTCCGCAATTGGTTAGGGAAAAATGGATGAATTTAAATGGACTTTGGCAATATCAACCGGCGATTGATAAAAATGAGGCCTTGCCAAAAGGAAGTTTGTCGAGTGCTATTTTGGTGCCTTTCCCAGTTGAGTCCGCACTTTCAGGTGTAATGGAACACCATGAAACTATTTGGTATAAACGTAGCTTTACAGTTCCATCCAATTGGAAAAAACAGCGAGTATTGTTGCATTTCGGAGCAGTAGATTACCAAGCAGATGTGTTTGTGAACGGAAAAAAAGTTGGTTCACACACCGGCGGATACGATCCCTTTAGTTTCGATGTAACATCGGCTCTAAATAAAAAAGGGAAGCAAGAAATAGCGGTAAAGGTATATGACCCCACTGATAAAGGCGGTTTTCCAAGGGGAAAACAAAGCTTATATCCGCAAGGTATTATGTACACCTCTGTAACAGGTATTTGGCAAACGGTATGGTTAGAGCCGGTTGCTCAAGCTCATGTCGATAACATCAAAATAGTTCCCGATGTTGATAAATCTGAGTTAAGGCTAACGGTTAACAGTGCGGATAAATCCGACAATTTAATAGCCGAAATAACAGTAAAGGATGGAGCTAATGTTGTTCAACGTTTCTCCGGAAAAGCAAATACTGAGTTGTTAGTTCCTATTAAAGATGCCAAACTTTGGTCTCCGACGGATCCTTTTTTATACGATTTAGAAATAGTTTTAAAAGATAGAAACAAAGTAGCAGATGTTGTTTCTAGTTATTTTGGGATGCGGAAAATAGCTATCGGCGAAGAGGACGGTTTCAAGAAAATGTTCCTAAACAATAAATTCCTTTTTCAAATGGGACCCTTAGATCAAGGTTTTTGGCCCGACGGTATTTATACCGCTCCAACAGACGAAGCTTTGCGCTATGATTTGGAAATGATTAAGAAACTTGGTTTCAATATGGTGAGGAAACATATTAAGGTGGAACCCCAACGTTGGTATTACTGGGCAGATAAGTTAGGGATTATGGTATGGCAGGACATGCCATCGGCCAATTCTTATACAGAACATCCGGTAAAGCTTGATGAGGAAGCTTTCTCGTCTGAACTGGAGAAAATGATAGAGACCCACTGGAATTCACCAAGTATTATCAGCTGGGTGGTTTTTAACGAAGGACAGGGGCAGCACAATACACCCGAGTTGGTGAGCAAAGTTAAGAACTTAGATCCGAGTCGTTTAGTAAACCAAGGTAGCGGGTGGTCTCATTTTGGTGTAGGAGATGTTTTGGATGTTCATAGCTATCCGCCACCGTCGGTTGGAAACAGTAAAACTCAAACCTTAGCTTGTGGAGAGTACGGTGGGATAGGTTATATTATCCCGGGACATACCTGGAAAATTGGGCCTACGTATGTGATGATTGATAATGATGAAGAGTACAATAATTTATACGATAGTTTTTCTACCGATTTAACTTTGTTTAAAACCAATCAAGGTTTAAGCGCTGCTGTTTATACAGAAATTACCGATGTTGAGATAGAGCTTAACGGTTTGATTACTTATGATAGAAAAGTTGTTAAAGGTGATATCAATAAAATTACAGCGGCCAATAAAAGAGCCATTAACGACAATATTTACTTAACTACTTTACTGCCAACATCCGAAAAAGAGGCTAGAGAATGGAAATATACGTTCAAAAATCCAGGCAATAATTGGATGAAAAATCAGTTTTCGGATATATCTTGGAACAAAGGGTTGGGTGGTTTTGGTACCAAAGGAACTCCCGGAGCAATCATAAAAACTGAATGGAAGACGGATGATATATGGCTAAGACAAGAATTTACGTTAGGCGATTTATCGGATATAAACTTAGATGATGTGAAATTATACATTCATCATGATGATGATTGCGAAGTTTATATCAACGGTGTTAAAGCTGTTGCTATTTCCAATTATACGGGGAATTATTCTTTAGTGGAAATAAGTAAAGAAAGCAAAGAAGCACTTAAAGCAAATGGCACAAACTTAATAGCAATACACTGTAAACAACGCGTTGGAGGTCAGTTTATTGATGCCGGTTTAAGTATTTTAACAAAAAAATAATCAATTATTAAGCTAATTAGGATATGTGTTCAGTTTTTCGACGGCTAAGAGGCTTAACTAAAAATATCTTGAGAGTCTCGTTTGCGATACTTAGCGCAATGTTTACGCAATGTGCGCAAGGCCAGGTAAAGATTGCTTCTCCGTATGCTTTTTCAAGAGCACCGTTGTTAAAACAAGCCGACATAGCTTTGCCACTAGGAAGCGTAAAAGCTAAAGGTTGGCTATTAAAGCAGTTAAAATTACAAGCTGATGGTTTTACAGGTCATGCAGAAGAACTATATCCAGAAGCTGAAAATTTGGGCTCACAATCTGATTGGTTGGGAGGTAATGGAAACAGTTGGGAAAGGGTACCTTATTACCTTAAAGGATTGGTTGCGTTAGCTTATACGCTTAATGATCCTGCATTGATCGAAAAATCACAAAAATGGATAGACTGGACACTTAACAATCAACAGGAAAACGGGTTGTTTGGTCCTGCAAAAATGGACGACTGTTGGCCAAGAATGCCCATGTTATATGCTTTACAGTCGTATTACGAAGCAACACAAGATAAACGTGTTTTGCCTTTTATGGCAAAATATTTTAAATACCAGTTAGAAAAACTGCCGTCGAAACCGTTGTACGAGTGGAGTAAATCAAGAGCAGGCGATAATATTGAAGTTGTGCTTTGGCTGTACAACAAAACTGGTGACAAGTATCTCCTCGAACTTGCCGATTTGTTAGAAAAGCAAGCCTATCCTTGGAGAAATATTTATACCAATAATCAGTTTTATTATTTTGGAGATGATTTCCATACTAAACATGCGGTAAGTGTTGGTCAGGCCTTAAAATTTCCAGCTTTATGCTATTTAAAAAGTGGCAATGAAACAGATAAGGTGGCATTTCAAAAAGGGATAACCAACCTCGTACGTGACCATGGACAGCCAACAGGGATTGCTTCTGGAACTGAGTTTTTAGCAGGACGTAGTAGTATACAAGGAGTAGAAACTTGCACCGTTGTAGAGTGGATGCAGAGTTTGGAGACTGCCGCAAGAATCATCGAAGATGCATCTATCGGAGACCGTTTAGAAAAAATTGCCTTTAATCAGTTACCAGCACAATTTAGTAAGGATTTGAAAGAACATTTTTACTATACCCAACCTAATCAGGTGCGTAGTAAATATGGCCATAACGGCTTTGATGAAGATTATCCGGAAGGGTTATTATTGAGCCCTTATTCAGGAATGGGCTGTTGCCGTTATAATATGCATATGGGCTGGCCTTATTTTGTGAAGAATAGTTGGACGGCAAGTCCTGATGGTGGCTTGTCGTTAATTGCTTATTCGCCAACTGAAGTGAATGCCGTTGTTGCCGGCGATGTGCCTATCAGGATAGAAGAAGAAACGAATTATCCATTTGACGAGCAAATTAAACTTAAAATTTCATTAAATAAATCAACAGAATTTCCTTTACGGTTGAGGATTCCGACTTGGTGTAAAAACCCGGTTATTAAAATAAACGGAAAAGATTATGGGAAAATCTCAACGGGTGAGATTTTGAAAATAAACAGACGCTGGAAAAATAAGGATGAAGTTTTGATCAATTTTCCGATGGAATTAAATATTGTGCAACAGGTAAATAATTCTGTGAGTGTAGAAAGAGGACCGATGGTTTACGCCTTGCAAATAGCCAATAAGTATGAAGCAGTAAAATCGCATCCTGTAAAAGGTTTTTATGACTATGAAATCACGCCAACAGAACCTTGGAACTACGGTTTATTACTTGATAACAGCGATTTGGCAAAGCAAATTATAGTAAAGAAATATAAAATGCCGGAGAATCCGTTTGAGCCGGCTACAACACCCATACGCTTGTTGGTAAAAGCTAAACAAATCCCAGATTGGAAAATGGCTTACAATGGCATTTTAGCATTTGAAGTGCCTTATTCCCCGGTGTCTTCTTCTGAACCAGTTGTAGAAGTAACTTTAATTCCCAGTGGGGCAGAGAAATTAAGAATTTCGTGTTTCCCGGTGATAGGCGAGGAGCAAGATAAAGTCAAGGCTTTTACAGCGAATTTTGATGATGGAAAAATGGATGGCTGGGTGTTTTATGGTGGTGGTTGGTTTGTAAAGGATGGTGCTATTTCGGCAGCATCAAATAAAGGTTCGTGGGGTGCTGGTATTCATGGTTCAAAAATAATTGCGGCTGCGGTAAAGGTTGAGGATTTTGTTTTAGAAACAGATATAAAACCGGGCATGGTTGGTAATGCAGGTGTTGTTTTTAGGGTAAGCAATCCTTCTATCGGACCCGATCTTTATGAGGGATATTACGTAGGCATTAATACGGTATTAAATAGGATTGAAATTGGCAAATCGATCAATGAAACTTATGTTTTACTAGCCTCAAGTCCTTTGAAGGTTCAAGGAGATAAAACTTATCGTTTAAAGGTCACGGCAAAAGGTAATGCCATAGCTGTTTCTATTGACGGCGCTAAGTCGATTGTTTCCGTAAAGGACAATGATTTTAAAAGCGGATCTATCGGGCTAAGAAGTTTTGACGGATTACCTACTTACGATAACTTGTCTATTAAATCATTATAATTCAATACCATATAGGTGAGTAAAAAACAAACCATCGGCACACGGCGATGGTTTGTTTTTTACTACTTATTTTGATAACAGCCTGTCGTAACAGCCATGTTATAGGTTATCATCTACTTCATAGAGAACTTTCGCCCTAAATACTTAGTATTTACATTCGAAATGGTAACTGCCTGATCCAACTTCTTTTTTATCGCTATTTGGGAGTAAAATACTGGCATTGCTGTTAGGTGGAACTATCACGTCAAGTTTAAACACACCGTCCACAATTGCCCATGATGACTTTACCTTGCCATAAACCGTTTCAAGTTCCCCTGATGCACTTGTTATTCCGCCACCAGGTTTAGGAGCAATTAGTATAAATTTGTAACCAGGATTTTCTGCAACCGGTGTTATACCTACTATGTTCTTATACATCCAATCCCCAATAGCTCCGTAAGCATAATGATTGAACGAGTTCATAGATGGAACTTGGAAGCTACCGTCCGGTTTAATACCATCCCATCTTTCCCAAATAGTGGTAGCGCCCATTTTTACCGGATACAACCATGACGGATAATGCTCCTGCATCAATAAATCAAAGGCTACATTGTTATAGCCAAATCGGCTAAGTACATGGCATAAATACGGAGTACCCAAAAATCCTGTTGTTAGATGGTTCCCGTACGATCTTATATTTTGGACCAAACGTTCTGCAGCTTGTGCTCGCAGATTTTCTGGTAACATATCAAATTGTAGAGCAAGTACATACGCTGTTTGTGTTCCGGAAACAAGCTTGCCATTTGGTGTCATATACTCGTTCATAAATGCTGTTTTAATATTTTCCAGCAAATTGCTATATTTTTTAACATCATCTTTTTTGCCCAATACTTCTGCTGCGTTTATAAGCAATTGCGTAGAATGACCATAAAACGTTTGCGCAATCATATATTTGTCTGTAACGGCCGCTCGGCCATCGTTGTCATCATCCGGACGGTAAAACAACCAGTCGCCAAAATGAGATCCGCTGTTCCAGAGGTTGTTCTTAGCCACAGAAGAAACATAATCTACCCATCCTTTCATACTGGCATATTGCGATTCCAGTATGCCTTTATCACCATATGACACATACATATCCCAAGGGATAATGGTCGCTACATCTGCCCATCCTGCGGAACCACTTTCTCCCTTAGACAACACGTTGGGTACCACATAAGGGATACTGCCATTCGGGAGTTGATCTGCCTTAACATCTTTCAGCCATTTAGTGAAAAAGCCAGATACATCCATATTATAGGCTGCTGTTTTTGCAAATGCCTGTGCGTCTCCTGTCCATCCCAAACGTTCATCGCGTTGCGGGCAATCAGTTGGTACATCTACAAAATTGCCTTTCTGGCCCCATACGATATTGTGCTGTAGTTTATTTAGTAGTTCATTTGAGGTGCTGAAAGTACCTGTTGGCTTCATATCTGAATATAAAGCCACCGCAGTTAAGGCATCCGGAGTGAGTTCTCCGGGGTAACCGTCTATTTTTACGTATCTAAAACCCTGAAAAGTAAAATGTGGCTCGAACATTTGCTCGTTTGTACCTTTTAGGATATAGTTGTTTTGTTGTTTGGCAGAACGTAAGTTATCTGTGTAAAAGTTGCCAAATTTGTCGAGCACTTCCGCATGGCTAATCGTAATTTTTGTACCCGGAGCTCCTTTCGCTTTCAACATTACCCAACCTACTAGGTTTTGACCGAAATCTACCACGGTCTCGCCTTTAGGTGTTTTAAAAATCTTTAAAGGTTTAAATTCTTCATGTTTTGTAACTGGAGGACCGCTCATACCAACAAGTTTTTCATTTCCTCGCTCCAGTATTCTCACATTTTTCCAAGAGTCGTTTTCCTGAAAGTCTGCGTTACTCCAACCCGGTATTTCCAGTCTTGCATCATAGGTCTCGCCATCGTAAATATTCGATGCCAGAATTGGACCATTGTGTGTTTTCCAGCTTTCATCGCTATTTATAACTTCTGATGTGCCGTCTGTATATTTGACTTCCAGTTGAAGCAACAAGGCCCTAGTATCGCCATAAAATTTCTGCTGATTACCGAAACCAATTCTTCCCTTGTACCAACCATCACCCAAAACGGCTCCAATTGCATTTGAGCCTCTTTTTAAGGATTCCGTAACATCGTAAACCTGATACTGTATATGGTCGCGATAGCTGGTCCATCCCGGTGATAGGTATTGATTGCCTAATCGGTTGCCGTTAATATATGCTTCATATATTCCTTTCGCTGTAACAAATACTGTTGCAGATTGAATTTTCTTTTTAAGCTCAAACGCTTTTCTAAACAGTGGACTCGCTAAAGCCGTATCCGGTCCATCAACGGTAATCCATTTTGCCGACCAATCTTCAGGTTTTAACCCAGTTTGAAAATACTGTGCCGGAGACCAGGAAGATAAATTGCCATGATTATCTTTTACCCTGACCTGCCAATAATATTTTGTTTTTGAAGATAGTTTAGGGCCGTTATAGGAAACTAAAACCGACTGGTCTCCGGTTTTATTTGTATTCCATAAACTCTTTCCACGAGGTGAACCGCTGGTCAACTTAATCTCGTAATTAACTTGCTGGGTATTTTTAACTAAAGATTTGATTTTCCAGCTAAAACGTGGATTAGGATTGTCAACACTTAAAGGGTTGGTCTGATGTTCAACCGTTAGGTCGTAAACTGAAACTGCTTGTGCAAATGAAATTTTAGTAAAAGCGAAAAGTGAGAAAAGACTTAACGCAACTAATTTGTTGATCTGTTTATTCATTATAAGGAAATTGATAATTGGTTCTCGCAAGATAGAAAATAAATTTACAATCACTGTCATGTCCCGTCTGTATGCTAAAACGTTTTCTTTCGTGTTAAAAGGCGTAATTCCACTTTTTGGGATTCGAGATAGCTAACCCAAAAATTATGAAAAAAACTACCCTGTGGATAGGGGACGCCGGATGGGCATTAGCAAACGTTTCGGTTGAAGGACAGTTGAAGCGAAAGAACCTTAATTTTAAAATACTTTTTGCAGTCTCTTGCTGAACAGCTTGTACAGTTTTAAAGGAAAAGTCCCACTTAAAAGGAGATTCTTTAGTCCGTACCAGCATTAGCGAACAGTGGGAATTGAAGAAGCATTGGAAGAACAGTGCTTACCTGTTCAAGGACAGCAACAGCTTACAGACCATACTGACTAAAAGAGATGCCCCATTCCGGTGGCAAGCCGACAGTGGATTATCTTTTTTTACTAATATTTTTAGTATTATATTTGTAGTCCAATATATGATTTAGGGCAATTGATATAAAATTAAAGTGGGGGGTTATTATGCAGGCTGCAAAAGAAAATATCATCACTCAGTTAAAAAAAGACATTTTGCGTTTGGAAGGTTTTAAATCACCAGCCAAGGGCAAGAAGTTGAATTTTGGTTTAGGGATGTTGGAAAGCGCTTTTCCTTATGGTGTATTTCCAGATGCTGCCGTACATGAATTTTTATGTGATGGGGAAGAAGATGCCGCTGCCACTAATGGCTTTTTAGCAACATTGCTCTCCATTTTAATGCAGAACGGACAATCCTGTATCTGGATCAGTCCTTTTCCTCAAGTATTTCCTCCGGCCTTAGAAAATTTTGGAATCCATCCGGATCGTGTCATTTTTATACAACTTCGTCGCGATAGAGATATTCTTTGGGCAATGGAAGAGGCCCTAAAGTGCAGTGGTTTAGTGGCTGTAGTTGCCGAATTGCAGGAACTTACCTTTGCCCAATCCAGGCGTTTACAATTAGCAGTAGAAAACAATCAAATTACAGGATTTGTGTTGCGTAAGGACAATAAAAAAATCAGCACCACAGCCTGTGTAGCTCGTTGGCGTATCAGCCATTTGCCCAGTTTTTCAGAAAAGGATTTGCCCGGCGTGGGTTTTCCGCAATGGCAGGTAGAATTGCTGAAAGTTAAAAACGGGCAACCGAGCATTTGGAAAGCCATCCATACACCAGAAGCCTTAGTGGTAAAAAGTTCAGAAACAGACGGTGCACTTTTACCAGATTCATTAACCATTAAAACCGGAACCTGATGCAAAAGCGTTACCTGTCTTTATGGTTCAAGCAATTGCTGACCGACCAGCTCACCATCGCCAATCCTTCGCTCCATGAAGCTTCATTACTAATTGCGGTAAAAGATAGAGGTAGGCAATCGGTAAAGGCTTGCAACAACTTTGCGCTTAAACAGGGCATAAAGCGAGGGATGAGCGTTGCCGATGCAAAAGCTTTGGTGCCGGATGTGGTCGTAGAAGATAACGTGGAAGGAACAGAACAGCTGTTGCTTAAAGATTTGGGCGAATGGTGCATCCGCTTTTCGCCGATTGTTGCCATTGATGAACCCGATGGTTTGCTGATGGATATTACCGGCTGTTGCCATCTTTGGCAGGGAGAAGCTCCTTATTTGCGAGAACTATTAACGCGTCTCAAGAAAAAAGGCTATCAGGTACGTGGCGCTATTGCTGATACAATTGGTACAGCTTGGGCAGTTGCCCGTTATGGTAAAGAGAAAGCCATTATCGCCAATGGCGAACATTACCATGCTGTTTTAAATTTACCACCTGCAGCATTACGGTTAGAAAACAATTTGGTTCAACGCCTGCACAAACTGGGCATGTACCGTATCGAAAATTTTATTGACATACCGCGTCCGGTACTTCGTAGGCGCTTTGGAGAAGTTTTGTTGTTAAGAATTGCACAGGCAATGGGCAAAACAGAGGAGTTCCTAAAGCCCATTTACATTCTCGAGCCTTATACCGGACGCTTGCCTTGCTTAGAACCTGTCCGCACTGCAAAAGCTATTGAAATTGCTATCCAAAAACTGTTGGAAACCTTATGCGCTCGCTTGCAAAAAGAAGGAATGGGTTTAAGAAAAGCAGTGCTGACTTGTTATCGCATAGATGGTAAAGTGGTTTCGGTAAGCATAGGCACTCATAAATCTACCCATCATATCCAACATCTTTACCAGCTTTTAAAAATGCGGATTGTAAATATTGAGCCTGCTTTAGGAATCGAGCTTTTTGTTTTAGAAGCTTCCGGGATAGAACCTGTGGAGGTTTCGCAACAGGCAATATGGGCAAAATCCCACGAAAGTGATGGACAATTGGTTGCCGAAATTTTAGACCGTATTGCTCTGCGAGGAGGGAAAAATGCCATACAGCGTTACCTTCCGCAAGAACATTATTGGCCAGAACGTTCCATTAAAAAAGTAAATAGTTTGGATGAAAAGCCGGCTATCCCCTGGTCAAATAATAAGCCTCGGCCAACGCATTTGCTTGCTTCGCCACAGCCTGTTTTGGTTTCGGCACCCATTCCAGATTATCCGCCGATACTTTTTGTTTACAAAGGAAAAAGACATGATATTAAAAAAGCCGACGGCCCCGAGCGGATAGAAAGAGAGTGGTGGATTGAAGGCGGAGAACATCGGGATTATTATTTGGTGGAGGATGAAACAGGCAAACGTTACTGGCTTTTCCGCTCGGGGCATTACCAAGCGGATCAAAAAGCGGAGTGGTTTTTACATGGTTTTTTTGCATGAGCTATTCAGAACTACAAATAACCAGCAATTTCAGCTTTTTAAGAGGCGCATCGCATCCGCATGAACTGGTGGAGCAAGCCGCACTTTTAGGATATAAAAAAATTGCCATTACCGACCGGAATACATTAGCTGGAATTGTACGGGCGCATGTAGCAGCCAAAAAACACGGTATCGACTTTATTCCCGCCTGTCGGCTAGATTTATTGGACGGACCAAGTTTATTAGCTTACCCAACCGACAAACCCGCTTATAGCCGATTATCCACCTTGCTTTCTGTCGGGAATTTACGGGCAGAGAAAGGAAAATGTTTTTTGTACCGTCAGGATGTTTTTGACCATGCCGAAGGCATTTTGTTTATCGTTATTCCTCCCGATCATTTAAATAATAACTTCAATTTTGCCAAGGATTTTGTCGAAGATTTAAAAGCCTATCAGCAACAGCTTGCTCCAAATTTATTTCTGGCAATACTGCGTAGTTACCAAGGAGACGATCAAAAAAGATTGCATCGGCTATGGAAATTGTCTCAAGAATTGGATATTCCGCTTGTAGTTACAAATGATGTGCATTACCACGAGCCACAAAGGAGAGAATTACAGGATGTATTAACCTGCGTTCGTGAAAAATGCAGCATTACCGAGGCTGGCTTTAAACTCTATTCCAATGCCGAACGTTACCTAAAGCCAATTGAAGAAATGCAACGTTTGTTCAGGCAATATCCCGAAGCCATCGCCAACGCACAAAAAATAGCAGAGGCCTGTGATTTTTCATTGGATAATCTAAAGTATGTATATCCCAATGAACTCACCACCGAAGGTCGCAGTCCGCAAGAAGAGCTGGAATACCTGACGTGGTTAGGCGCCGGTGAGCGTTTTGGAGAAAAAATAGAAAAAAAATTCAGTAACCAGATTCAAGAAGAATTGGAATTTATGAAGCGGAATGAGCTGGCAAATTATTTCCTCACGGTGCATGACCTGGTTCGCTTCGCTCGCAGTAGGGATATTCTGTGCCAGGGCCGAGGTTCTGCTGCCAATTCAATAGTTTGTTATTGCTTGGGCATCACTTCTGTAGATCCAACAAAAATCAAATTATTGTTTGCCCGTTTCATGTCTGATGCCCGTAACGAACCGCCCGATATAGATGTGGATTTTGAGCATGAACGTCGCGAAGAAGTCATCCAGTACATTTATGAAAAATATGGCAGAGAGCGGGCTGCGATAGTGGCCACCGTAACCCAAGAACGTTATAAAGGAGCCATCCGTGATGTAGGCAAAGCCATGGGACTTTCTGTTGATACCATCAATAACCTTTCTGCCGGCGTTTGGCGTCCATCGGCCGAATGGCTGGATAATTTGGATGTAGAGGAGCAAGGTTTAAACGTAAAAGATCCACATCTTAAAAAAACCTTGCAGCTTACCCGGCAATTAATGGGCTTCCCCAGACAATTGGGTCAGCATACGGGTGGTTTTGTAATTACACAAACCAAACTGTCGGATTTATGCCCGATTATGAACGCCCGCATGGAAAACCGCACCTGTATTGAGTGGGATAAGAATGATATCGAAGCTCTGGGCTTCATCAAGGTTGATGTCCTGGCTTTGGGAATGCTCACCTGCATCCGTAAAGCCTTTGATTTAGCTAAAACACATTATAACAAAGATTTAACTTTAGCTGAAGTTAATAAAAAGGAGGACGAGAAAGTTTATGAAATGATTAGCCTTGCGGATACGGTGGGCGTTTTCCAGATCGAAAGCCGGGCGCAGATGTCTATGTTGCCTCGGTTAAGGCCCAAAGAATTTTATGATCTGGTGGTGCAGGTTGCCATTGTACGTCCCGGGCCTATCCAGGGCGATATGGTGCATCCTTATCTGCTTAGGCGAGAAAATCCAACGCTGATAGAATATCCTTCTAAGGAGTTGGAAGATATATTGAAAAGGACTAACGGCGTTCCATTATTCCAGGAACAAGCTATGGAAATTTCCATTGTTGCTGCCGGGTTTACACCATCCGAAGCGGACGAACTGCGTCGGAGTATGGCTACGTTTAAAGCGCATGGCAAAGTGAGCGCATTCCGTCAAAAACTGGTAAGCGGAATGGTAGAAAGGGGGTACGAAGAAGAATTTGCCCATCGGGTTTTTAAACAGATTGAAGGTTTCGGGAGTTATGGTTTCCCAGAAAGCCACGCAGCAAGTTTTGCGCTTTTGGTTTACGTATCATCCTGGATAAAATGTTACTATCCAGATGTTTTTGCCTGTGCTATCCTCAACAGCTTACCCATGGGCTTTTACCAGCCTGCACAATTGGTAATAGATGCCCGAAAGCATGGTGTTGAAGTGCGCCCGGTTGACATCAATTACTCTTTTTGGGATTATGTACTGGAAGAAAAATCGGGCAATTATAAAGCTTTGCGCTTAGGTTTTAGGCAGATAAGCGGATTGAATATTGGAGATATGGAACTATTAATCAGGCAAAGAAAACAGTTTTACCGCAATCTTAATGAACTATTGAATGCAGGACTTCCAATTTCATGTTTAGAGAAACTGGCCGATGCCGATGCTTTCCGTTCCATTGGTTTAGACCGGAGGCAAGCTTTATGGGAAATAGCTGCTTTGGCAGATAGTCCGGTGGCGCTGTTTAAAGATCAGCCGTCTGAAAGTAAGCAGGAAGTGCAGATTGCCTTGCCATTAATGCCAGAAAGTGAACATGTGGTACACGATTATGCCAGCACTTCCTTATCGCTAAAAGCACACCCATTGAGTTTTTTACGTCCGCAATTAGATGCACTGCAGGTGACCAATAATGAACAGTTGAAATCCCTTGCCAATGGCGCAAAAGTAAAAGTTGCCGGTTTGGTACTCATCCGGCAAAGACCGGGAACCGCAAAAGGCGTGTGCTTTGTTACCATTGAGGATGAAACCGGCAGTGCCAATATTGTGGTTTGGGAAAGTATGTTCAACAGGTATCGTAAAGAACTGATCAGTGCCAAATTATTTATGGTTGAGGGCAAACTGCAAAAAGAAAAAGAAGTGATACATATTGTAGCCGAACGCTGTTTTGATTTATCCAAGCTTTTGCAACAGCTAAAAAAGAAAAACAATGCAGTTAACGAAATAGAAGTCTTTGACCAGTCCAGAAATTTCAAATGATTTCTCACTATATAAGAACAAATCAAAATATACTATCCGTCCGAAGGAATCAGACGGTATGTGAGGAAGTTAAGCAGATAAATTGTTATGATCGGTATCTAAATAGAAGTAAAATTCAGAACCCACGCCTGCCACGCTTTCCACTTCAATCCGGCTGTTATGAAAACGTAATATTTCCGAAACTAGGTAAAGCCCAATGCCGAACCCCGATACCGTTTTTGTCCGTTCGCTTTGAACGCGGTAAAAACGATTGAATAATTTCTTTTGATGTTCAATGTTAATTCCTACGCCATAATCCTTCACAAACACTTTAATTCGGGAACCTTCCTTACTACAGCCAACTTCTATCGGACTGCCCGAGGCGGAATATTTGCTCGCATTGCTGATTAGGTTAGTCAGCACTTGCTCAAGTTTATCCCTATCACCATTTACCGTTATATGGTCACAGCTCATAAGTTTTATCGGACGAGAGCTGTTCAGCAGTTCGGCTTCAGCCATCACATCTTTTAGCAATTGCCCTAAATCGAAATTTTCATAGGATAATAACAATTCTCCTTCTTCAAGTCTGGCCAGATTAAGGAAATCTTTCAGCATAGAGGACATTTTGCCGGTTTGTGTATCGGCTTTTGCCAGCGCATTAACTACGTAAGTATTGCCTTCTTTTTTTGCTTTGGCCAATACCATTTGCACATAAGCCTTAATAGTGGTAAGCGGCGTTTTAAGTTCATGGCTAACGATGGCAATGAAATCGTTTTTCCTTTCCTCGTCCTGTTTTTGTTTTGAAATATCTAATACCGAACCTATAAAACGTACAGGCGTATCATGTTCATCAAAAAACACTTTCCCTTTTGCTTTTACCCATCGTAACTGTTTGTCGGTTTTGCCAATGGTGCGATACTCAACATCATAATTGCCGTTGCTAATCTTCTTATCGAAAGCATTTTTAATTATTTTTGAGACCCGCTCGCGGTCATCTTCGTGTAGGCCGTTCAAGAAGCTTTCCTCAAAAGATACCGGCTCATCATTAAATATACCGAACAGCTCTCGGCACCTGGCATCCCAGGTCATGCTGCCAACTGTTAAATCCAGATTGAAAGTTCCTAATTCCGCTGCTGTTGTTGCCAGCCTCAAGTGCTCTTCGTTCTGTACAATTTGCAGTTCTTTCTTTTTATGCTCGGTAATATCGCGAGCTATCTGTGAAATTCCAACTATTTGACCTCCCGAATCTCGTACAGGCGAAATTGTAAGGGAAATATCAATCCTTTTACCTCCTTTACTAACAATCTGCGTTTCGAGCCATTCAAACTGTTCGCCCTGTTTTAAGCGTTGGATTACTTCCTGGTGATCAATCTCTGTAGCATGGAAAATGTCTGAAATAGGTTTACCGATAACCTCATCGGCCGAATAACCGATAATCCGCTCTGCAGAGGTGTTCCAGCTATTAATTACCATGTGGTCGGTACATCCTATAATGGCATCGCCAGATGATTCAACTATTGAGGCAAGTTTAGAACTTTCAAGGTTCGCTGTCAGCAATTGATCACTTTTTAGCTTGATCTGGTCTAACATTACGTTAAAGGCATCGGTTAAAGAGCCAATCTCATCGTTCCCAATTTTATGAGCCCGAATAGAATAATCTCCTCCATCTGAAATATTTTTTGCTACCTTTTCAAGAGCATGTATGGGTTTTGATATAGATTTTTGATATACCTCTGACAGAACATAGCCAACTAAAAGTGTGATACCGATTAATAATAGTGCTGTGAAAATGTTGAAACGAACTTGTTTGTAAAGAACGTTCATACTGGATTTAATGTAAAAATGCCCCAATAGCATGCCCTGTTGCTTTATGGGCACAAAGCCTTCTATGTAAGAACCGTTAAAAGCATAGCCAGTCCCTATTTTGGACGGGAGCGTTTTTTTGTTTAAACCCTCCGGATAAACAGCAAAAATATGCCCAGCATGATCATAAATACAAGCAGCCACAATCTCTTTATCTGCTCTTAAGGCATTTAATATTTCTGTAGCTTCATTGGTGTTTTGAAAAGCGAGGGCACCGGAGCTGTTTGATGAGATGACCAGCGCCAGAGTAGCCACTTTTGATTGTTCGTTTTGTTTAGAGGTATAATATTGGAAGAATATATAGGCGCCTGACATTAAACAGAGCGCAATCGTACATGACGTTAATATCGCCCGCCTTAATTTTTGCCGAATAGGTAAGTCACGGAAATCCATAATTAATTAGTGCTATAAATATTAGAGACACTTAGCAATTTAGAGCTGAAAATCAATTCAGAAGATTTTGCTTCGTTGATGTTGACTTCAAGCCTCAGTTTATTTTTTTCCTTATAAAACCCGATTATTCCTCCCATTTCTGCAAAATTAGGTGCATCGCTAACAGTTAACGTACTTTGGTGGTTAATAACCGGAATCTTATTTTTTATTTTCGAAGCCCATTCATCCGCAATAAACAGGATATGGCAAGCTTCCACATCTTTTATGTTTTTGTAGCTACGGACAATAATCGCCCTATCGTTCAATTTTTCGCCCTTTACCAATAGGTTTAAATAAGCGCTTAAACGCTCGTTGCCGAGAACGCCTATTACAAACGGATCTTCGGGATTAAAAAACGAATCGGGCGGCCAATTTATAAACCGGGTGAAGTTGTAAATAAAAGCCGCTTTCAGCTGATATTCATTTATTGGGTTACTTTGGGCAACAGTGTTAAATGAAGGGAAAGAAATAATTAGGCATGCCGCTATCAATCCCCTCGTCATAAGGGGTGAATTACGAAATTTTTTAAGAATTCTGGTCAGAATCGTCAAATAGTAGCTGCTTATTTCTGGTAAATTAACGAATCGCGATGTTCGTAGATTATTCAAATTTAAATTAAAATTTTGTAAGACTAGAATTGTTTTAGCACATTTGTCTTATTGTGATTACAGTTAGATTGTTACAATAACCATACTGTAAATTATAACAGAATCCTTTCATGAAGATACCTTCCTCTTTTTATGTTAAAGCCCGGATTTGCTGTAAGGTAGCTGCGTTGATGTTTTTAATGTGCTCAGAAACCCTTTTGGCGCAAGAATTAACAGCTCAAAATTTCAAGAAGCTAAGCTTAGAGGAGTTAATGAATGTAGAAGTAACCTCAGTTTCAAAAAGGACAGAAAAGCTGCGTGAAACGGCTTCAGCAATTCAAATCATTACACAAAAAGACATTCACAATTCCGGTGTTAAAACTTTGCCAGAAGCGCTCCGACTTGCATCAAACTTGCAGGTAGCCCAAGTTAATTCAAGCCAATGGGCAATTAGCGCTCGTGGCTTCAATAATGTTTTGGCCAACAAACTTTTGGTAATGATTGATGGGCGTAGTGTATACACGCCACTTTATGCGGGGGTTTTTTGGGATATTCAGAACGTTTTGTTAGAGGACGTGGACCGTATTGAAGTAATTAGCGGGCCAGGAGGAACATTATGGGGAGCTAATGCTGTAAACGGTGTTATCAATATTATCACCAAAAGCGCAAAAGATACAAAAGGACTATTGGTTGAAGCGGCAACAGGCAGTGTTATGCCCGGTTTAGGAAGTCTACGATATGGAGGACAGGTTAACAAAGATTTGGCATATCGTGTCTATGGTACTGGCTTTAAGCTAGGAAATACACTTGAAACTGATGGTTCTGAGTCGGGCGATAATTGGTCAATGCTACAGGGCGGTTTACAAATTGACTGGAACCTCTCCGATAAGGATCAGTTAACCCTTCGGCAAAACCTTTATGGCGGTAAGCCCAATCCAAACCCTAACCCTAAACCGGCCAATTCCCGTGGTGATAATGCTGCAATCCGATGGAACCGCGTAAATTCCGATAAATTTAGTCTTCACCTTAGTGGATATTATGACCATACTTTGCGTGATTTCAATTCCGGTTTTACAGAAGACCTGAAGACTTTCGATTTAGATTGGGGCAACCAGTTGCAGATGGGCGAAAGGCATTTGCTCTCTTTTGGGGCGGGTTTCCGGTTGATGGATCATAAGGTTAGCAATCTGGAAGTATTCAGATTTCTTCCAGAACAAAAAACATTGTATTTATTTAATATTTATGCTCAGGATGAAATCCAATTGGTTAAAGACAGACTTAAACTAACCATTGGCTCCAAAATTGAACATAACAGTTACACCGGATTTGAATATCAGCCGAATGGCCGACTTACCTGGACGCCTGCAAAGAATCACACTGTATGGTCCGCTGTTTCACGGGCTGTTAGAACGCCTGCAAGAATTGACCGGGACTTTTCTTTGGATCTGCCATCGGGAATTCCTATCATAGTATCTAATGATGACTATGTTTCGGCAACCGTCATAGCTTACGAATTAGGCTGGCGTTTACAGCCGGTAGATAATACCTCCATCTCCTTAGCAACATTCTATAATACTTACAACAATATCCGAAGTGTAGAACCGCTTACTGCTGCTCTGTTCCCTGTAGTTTTTGGAAACGGCGTTAAGGGTAACACATACGGGGCAGAACTTTCGGCAACCTACCAACCAATGAGCTGGTGGAACCTTCGTGGGGGTTATACTTTTGTAAGGAAGGAATTGTCTTTAAAATCCGGTAGCCGAGACTCGAACAAAGCAACTGCCGAAAGCAACGATCCAACCCATCAAGTACTCATCCAGTCAAACATAACGCTTCCGGCCAAGTTAGAGCTAGGGACTGTTATCCGTTTTGTGGATAAACTCCCAAATCCTTATGTTAAGGCTTATACTGCCCTAGATTTACGGCTTGGTTGGCACTTGAATAAGATGATAGAGTTAAACCTTGTTGGTCAGAACCTGCTTGATAAAAGGCATGCCGAGTTTATACCGGATAGCCCTTCAGCTAGGTTGATTGAAAGGAGCGTGTACGGAAAAATCACATTTAGGTACTAATAAGCTTTGAGATAGCGGACGCCCCGTCCAATTTTTGAGCTTTACCTTATTGAAAACTTACTCCTTATAAAGCGTTACAATGGATTTATTATCCTAATGGAATATCGCAAATTGTTCAAACAAAACGCCCGAAAACAATAGCTTCATATTTGGCACTACAAATTCTATTATAAGTTACATCCATAATCTGGTTTTTAATATTTTTCTTGACTTATGTAAAGTACTTTTAGCGTTTCTATTCCTACTTTCGATAAAGCAAATTAGTTAGGAATACAGCATCTAAATTCATGCTATTCGTAAAAAAGAACCTTGTACGCTGTAAATTGCGCTTGATTTGTAGGGTCCTGGCAGACATAAGGTTTAATACTTTGTATGTAGGGGGATTTTACTGTAATAAGACATAGTAGCGTACAAAAAAATATAAAGCACCATTTAAGTTATTCATTATGAGCAATACCGTAACACTGCACCGAGTACTTACCGCTTCGCCCGAGAAAGTATTCCGGGCATTCGCTAATGCCGATGCTTTTTCGTCATGGCTTCCGCCATTCGGTTTTATATGCAAGGTGCATCATTTGGAGTTCCGCGTGGCAGGAACTTACAAAATGTCTTTTTTAAATTTCTCTACAGAGAGTTCCCATTCTTTTGGCGGAGAATTTTTGGAAATCAGACCCAATGAACTGATTAAATATACAGACCGTTTTGACGATCCTAATTTACCCGGAGAAATGATTACTACCGTACGGCTGAAAAAAGTTTTATGTGGCACCGACTTACATATTGTGCAGGAAGGAATTCCCGATGCAATTCCAGTTGAAATGTGCTATCTGGGATGGCAGGAATCTCTAGAAAAACTGAAGAAACTGGTGGAACCCAATATTCCCGATGCGTAAATTGTCCGTTGGCTAAAGAAGCAATATTGTCAAACTAGCAAATCGTTATGTTTTTCCGTCGGTTGGCGGAGAAACACCTCACAAGTAAGTATGGACTCTATGAGCAGAATTGCTTGTGAGAACCTTTATACCTCTAAGTGACGGTTGTTTGATAATATCAAAAAAGGGAGCTCACTATACTAAGAACATAGAAATAAAGAGAAAATGAAAAATTCAATCAAAACCAAAATCCTATTTGTATTAGCCCTTTTATTTGGGTTAATGTTTATCAACGCGGGTTTAAACAAATTTTTAAATTATATGCCAATGCCAGAAAAATTACCCGATAAAATGCTAAAAGCAATGGCGGCATTTATGGAAATCGGTTGGCTTTTTCCACTTGTTGGGCTGGCAGAAATCCTTGGAGGACTGCTCATCATCATCCCAAAGACCAGAGCCTTGGGCGCACTGATCATTTTACCCGTAATGGTGGGCATAACACTTACAAACATTGTTCAAGACAGTAGTGGCTTGCCTATGGTCATTGCCTTATGGGCTATTTTAATTTGGATAATGGTTGAAAACCGAAGAAAATATTTGCTTTTGATAGATTAACAAAAAAGTACATTTAGCTCAGCGTTAAGTATAATTTTTACACGAACAAAATGGAGGCAGAAAATCTCAGCATTAAAGCGCTTTTGTCAGAGATATCCTCGGCAGTAGCCGGGCTTACTACATTGATGGCAACAGTTGATACGCACAAAGTAAACACTAGTCCATACAATGGTAGTTGGACTGCTCCTCAATTGCTTAACCATGTCACCAAATCAATCAATGGCATGGCAAAAGCAATGCAGACGGAATCAGCACCAGCCAATAGAAACCCATCGGAACGGGTAGAGGAGCTAAGAAAAATATTTTTAGATTTTTCACAGAAGTTTCAGTCCCCGGCGTTTATAGTTCCAGACGATCACAGCTATGAACAATTGCTAACAATCAATCAGCTAAACGAAGCTTTCGAAAGATTTAAGGAAAGTGCAAGTATCGCTAATTTAGAAGGGCTTATTGAAGGATTGCCATTTGGTGCGGTTACCAAGTTAGAAATCGTGTACTTTACCTTGTTCCACACACAGCGGCATTTACATCAAATGCAAAAAATTTGTGAGGCTTTAAAAACTAAATAATATCATTAGGCCAAGAGTTAATTTATGCTTTCTAATACGATTTGGAAATAGCATAAATCTCCCCGCGTTTAACGTCCTCAACAAGTCCTTCAACAACATTTACACGGTCGGCCAGAATAAGCGAAAATCAATGGTCTAAATGGGATTCACTATATTTAAAAGCATGCCTTCTGATTGCGCCACTGAGGCCACAACGCGGAACCGAGGTGCCAAATACCGCGGACACATTCGGGCGTTCAATATATATATATTGATGGGCTGTTGCGGGGGCCTTTCCCAAGTATAACCTTTCTGCTCCTCGTCGGTGCGTTTTTTTATCGGATAGGTGGGGTCGTTATTTGGATCAGCATCAATGCCCCAGCCATTTATATCCAGTATAGATGTTTTTTCTTAGCGATGCATTTATTATTCCAAAACAAGACACCAGACTTATCCTTGGGTTCTAGAGCTTTACGTATTCACCTTGTACCGGTAGGAGACTCCGGTTTTTTTGTTTTACTAATGTGCTAAACGAGAGCGACTGATCGTTCCTGTGAATTGTCTGGGGAAACCATAAAACTCACGGGCGGTAACGGCTCCACCTGTCTATAATCTGCCGGGTTGGAAAAGAGTGAAAGGGATTACGGATTGGCTAATGGGAAAGAGGTTCAAACTTCGTTGTTCTTTGAAAAAAACCAGCCGTTCATTTTCTGCTAGTAAGGAAGGAGTGGGAGACTAACGATTAAAAAATAGAAGGAAGTTTGAGAAGCAAGTATGCCTGCCATGCTAGCTACTTATTTTACCAGCTTTAAGGCCTTACCTTTATGCGCCGCCACATGATCTGTTTTGTCGCTTTTTATTTCGTACTGCGGGTCATCTTCATTGGCATGGTGGGTATAACCTTTATAATCAAAATCGCTGGTGTGTACTTTGATTATTTTTCCGCTTACATATCCGGCCTCTGAATTCCATTTTACGTGGTCGCCAATTTTAAATTTATTGCTCATGTTTTAGAAGGATTAAGTATGAAGAATCGAGAGTTAAGAACCAAGAATCAAGAGTTAAGAAGCGAGAACTAAGAATCAAGAGCCAAGAGCTAGGAATTTATTTGTCATCCAAGGATGACGGACGGCTTTCACTGATAAATCCGTCAAAACTAGATTTTGGTTTTTGGTCCGGGTTAGAGGATGCATCGGCATCTAACCCCAAATCTAATTTTTCGGTGGCTTCTATCTGCTCCTTAATTAACTTCTTACCTTTTTGGATGGAATCTTTATCGTTTTCATTTATCATATTGTTATCTAGCAAAATGTAAACCAGTTTAATAAACATTAAAAAATCAGTTTCTGCTGAGGTAAACCATCATCTACAGTCCGGAATTTCCAGGAAAGTTAAATAGTAAGGAGATTTAGCTGTCGTGTTTTTATGCATAAAATCCAGACGGGAAAAATTTTTTACATATTTTAGATAGTTATTTTTCAAAATATCTTTTGTATCTTCACAGTTAAAAAAATCTGTTGTGCGAATCATATATTACCTTTTAATATTGTTTGTTTTTGCTTCTTGCGAAAAATCGGTTGAGCCGTTAGCAAATCCCGTTTTCTCTGAAAATCCAGAAACAGCTTCAATTGGAGATACAATTACAGTTAAGGGAGAAAATTTTCCGCTGGAAATGAAAGGTCTGAAAATTTTATTTAATGGAAATGAATCGCAAATTATTTCACACTCCGGTACCGAAATCCGTTTTAAAGTACCAGTTGTAAAAACCAAAGAAGTTTCTGTTAGCATAGATTTTAACAACAAAACCCTGCAAAGTTTTCCGTTTACATTGGGCGATGTCCGTATCACAAATGTTTCTGAAAAGATAAAGCTTGGCGGGCTGTGTAAAGTATATGGCAAGAATTTTCAGTTCCTGTCATCCCCTTTATTGGTCATTAACAATATGGAAGTAAAACCTAGCGCTATTGATGAAAATGGAATGAGTTTTACTTTGCCAGATATTTTATATCCGGACAGAAAGGTTAAGATAGCCATAAAAGATGCGTCGTTAAGCAATGACTTAGGATACGAAACAAAAATAACAGATAAGTGGGTGAGGGTTGCCTATAGTCCATTTGTAAAAAGAGACTTGTTTAGTGCCTTCGTTTATAAAAACGAAGGATACGTACTCGGCAATAATCAGGAAGGTACAAAAAAGGTTAATTATTTTTATAAGCTTAATCCCGACACGTATAAATATCAGGTTGATACGGTTCCTCTTCAGACAACCACTGCGTTTGCCACTCCTAATCACGTTTATTACGTTGTAAACGGCACTGATATTTTTGAATATAATTTCGGCGATAAAAGCAGTAGCTACGTTACCACTTGTCCGGATTATAACAAAAACGGATTTTCTTATTTTACCGTGGGCGAGGATATCTACTGTTTGCAGGAGTATTCCTATCGTTTAGAAGTTGATCCCTTAGCAACTTTGTTTTTTAAATTCGATCATCAATCTAAAACGTGGCAAAGCAGAACTGCGCCTAACAATCTCAAAAAATTTCGTACTTACAGTGCGACAGTGGCTAATGATATTTATTTTTTAAAGGATGAAACTACGTTAATAAAATATAGTTCACTTGAAGATAAGTGGGTGCAAAATTTGGAAAGACCGGTGGTAAACGGAACCAAATTTCATATAGATGCGGTTTACAGCAATGCGTTAAGTGTTTATGCTTTGTATAATATTGATGGTTTAGAGTATATGTATGAGTACTCAACTTACAACGGAAAATGGAAGAACCTCGGTGCAATTATTTCATCACCAACTTATAACTTTTTCGGCTTCTTTATCGGGAGAAAGCACTTTATCGGCGGGTTCAAACATGATACGCTTTCTTCAGACCTTTTCGAATCTGATGTTGACCATATTTTCCGGTATTAAAGCTTTAACCTGGAAAGCTGTTTTGGACTTTATTCTGTCATTACAAGCTAGGTAAAAGGGTAGCAATTGAACGGAACCTAAGGAAATGCTTAAATTCGTTTAAAAATATGGTTTAACCTCTCTTAAAAAAGGGTAGGAGGTATTAGTTCAAAATCATTCTTTAAATTACTCCAAACCCATAAAACAAAAAAGCCTCACATTTCTGTGAAGCTTTCTGTGGATGTGGTGCCTGCTGGGATCGAACCAGCGACACAAGGATTTTCAGTCCTTTGCTCTACCGACTGAGCTAAGGCACCCGCCGTCCCTTATTGAAATTGCTTTCTGTTAGGGTTTGCAAATGTAGGCTCTTTTTGTTTAAAACCAAATATTTTGATGAAAAAATCAGTTGATTTTTCGATGTTTTTTGTAAATATCTCAACCTCAATTAATTATTTGCCTAATTTTATGACGCCAATAATCCTTAATTTAAATCACTCTAAATAGAAAATAATATGCAAGCATAGCTTTTTTTGTTGAGGCTATTCATTAACTTCGCTTTATAAACTCAAATAAATGATTTCACAAATAATTTTTACGCTGGTTTTTATTACGGCGGTGGTACTTTTTACCATTCAGGTTCGAAAAATTATCCGAAATATCA
This sequence comes from Pelobium sp., assembly GCA_035496935.1. Taxonomy (GTDB): domain Bacteria; phylum Bacteroidota; class Bacteroidia; order Sphingobacteriales; family Sphingobacteriaceae; genus Pseudopedobacter. The sequence continues at coordinate 148,631 of DATJED010000028.1, forward strand.
ATCTTGGCAAAGCCATCAACCGTAGCGACAATCCTGCACAAAGATGGGCCGTTATGGCAAAAGTGGCTTTGGGGCAAAGTAAAATGGTGGTGCGTCCGGTAGCCGGGATCATGCATGTTTTGGTTTATGTCGGTTTTGTTATCATCAATATTGAGGTGCTGGAAATTATTATTGACGGCGTTTTCGGCACTCATCGTATTTTCTCGTTCCTAGGTGGTTTGTATAGTTTTCTGATTGGTGCTTTCGAAATATTGGCTTTGTTGGTATTGTTAGGAGTATTCGTTTTCCTTGCCCGCAGGTTGATTGTTGGTTTGAAACGATTTTCTGGTGTGGAGATGACCGCCTGGCCAAAGTCAGACGCTATTTATATCTTAATTATTGAGGTGCTTTTAATGACTGCTTTTTTAACTATGAACGCGGCAGATCATAAATTGCAACTTTTGGGGTATGAACATTACGTTAGTGTAGGAAGTTTTCCGGTGTCGCAATTCTTAATTGGCTTATTACCTAATGAAGCAAATGCACTGGTGATGATCGAGCGGGCTTGCTGGTGGTTTCATATTATAGGGATTTTAGCTTTCCTTAATTATTTGCCAATATCAAAACACTTCCACATTATTTTGGCTTTTCCAAATACTTGGTACAGTAAGCTTGGTCCAAAAGGTCGGTTTAATAATATGGAATCGGTTAACAATGAGGTTAAAGCAATGTTGGATCCGTCTTTTACGCCACCACCGGCAGATGTGAATTCAAAATTTGGAGCAAAAGATGTGCAGGACTTAAATTGGGTGCAGTTGATGAACGCCTATACTTGTACCGAGTGCGGACGTTGTACATCGGTTTGCCCTGCAAACATAACCGGGAAATTGCTTTCGCCTCGTAAAATTATGATGGATACCCGCGATCGATTAGAGGCGGTAGGGAAAAACATCGACAAGCATGGGAAAGATTACAACGATGGAAAATCTTTGTTGGATGACTATATCAGCAGAGAAGAGATATGGGCCTGCACCACTTGTAATGCTTGTGTAGAAGCTTGTCCAGTAAACATTGATCCACTTTCTATCATTATGGATTTGCGTCGTTATGCGGTTATGGAAGAATCCAACGTAACCGGAAGCTTAAATGCTATGTTCTCTAATGTAGAAAATAACGGTGCACCTTGGAAATATTCGCCGGCGGATAGGTTGAATTGGAAAAACCAGAGTTAAGATGGAAATACGCAAGAACCAAGATTGATTTTTCTATTGCCCTTGCAAGTCCTGATGAAACTCATTATACCAATAACTGTAAATATTAATGAACTCAATGGACCAACTTGCCATTAGGCAAATTCACCAACGACTAATGAACAAATGACTAAATGAACTAAAATCATGACTACTGAAAATATAAAAATACCAACAATGGCAGAAATGGTGAGCAATGGCGAAAAACCTGAAATATTGTTTTGGGTGGGCTGTGCCGGGAGCTATGATGAGCGGGCACAACGTATTACCAGAGCTTTCGCTAAGATATTAAATCATGTTGGGATAAAATTTGCCGTATTGGGTACCGAAGAAAGTTGTACCGGCGATCCTGCAAAAAGAGCCGGCAATGAATTCCTGTTCCAAATGCAGGCAATGACCAATATCCAGGTTTTAGACGGCTATGAAATAAAAAAAATAGTAACTGCCTGTCCCCACTGCTTCAATACCATAAAAAACGAGTATCCGGGTTTGGGTGGAAATTACGAGGTCATCCACCATACCCAGTTAATTCAGGACTTAATAAACGAAGGAAAGTTAAAAGCAGAAGGTGGTGTGTTTAAAGGCAAAAAAATTACTTTCCATGATCCTTGCTATTTAGGTCGGGGGAATGGCGTTTACGAAGCGCCACGTAGAGCGTTAGAAGTTTTGGATGCCGATTTAGTTGAACTGAAACGATGCAAGTCGAACGGTTTATGTTGCGGTGCCGGAGGCGCTCAAATGTTTAAAGAACCAGAGAAAGGCAAAAAGGATATAAACCTAGAGCGTATGGAAGATGTTTTAGAAGCCAAGGCCGATGTTGTTGCCGTAGGTTGCCCTTTTTGTATGACAATGATTAACGATGGCGTTAAGCATTTTGAAAAGGAACAGGAAATCCAGGTTTTAGATATTGCAGAAATTACGGCAAAGGTAAACGGTTTGTAAATTTGAGAAGCATATTAAGGTTCAAAGGAACTGAAAAGAAAAGATGGAACTATTTAGCGTTAGTCCCGAAGCTGGTAGTAAAAACGGTTTGTGCTACGTCTAAAGAGTCAATTGCAACCGTAGATTTAAATTTTCTTACAGAAGAAGTTATTGATTTTTCCTTTTGATTCTTTATTTTAAAATTCGCTTGCTTTTGAATAGCCTCGCCCTTTGATAGCCATAAACTTAATATCAATGTATGCGCTACTAGTATAACTAGCATAATAAACAAATGATATCCTTTTTTGGTCTCCATCAAAGTCAAAGTTTATGGTAGATTTTTTTGACGCTACTAAGATAAATAAAAATACATCTTACGCAAACACCAAAAATACATAGTAAAAGTGCGTGAAAAATCATAAAAAAAGCTTCTTGAAAATTTTCAAGAAGCTTTTTTATGTTTAAAAATTTAAAACTATTCAGCTGCTGGAGTTTCCTCAGTTGCTGTTTCTTCAGATGAAGCAACTTCTTTAGTTGCAGCTTCATTGCTAACTTCTTCTGTAGTTTCTTCTTCGGCTACCGGCTCTTCAACAGGAGCGTTTTTAGCAGCTACTGCAGCAGCAATCGCTTCTTTTTTCTTAGTTTCTGCTTCTAAAGCAGCTTTTTTAGCCAATTCTTTGCCAGATAATAAACTGTCTTTTTTAGCTTGGATTTTACCTTCTTTACTTTCTAACCAAGTTGCAAATTTAGCATCTGCTTGTTCTTGTGTTAAAGCGCCTTTTGTAATACCACCGTTTAAGTGTTTTTTGTAAAGTACACCTTTGTCAGAAAGAATTGTTTTTGCAGTATCAGTAGGAGTTGCCCCTGTTGATATCCACTTAACAGCACTATCAAAATTAAGTTCGATTGTTGCTGGGTTGGTATTTGGATTGTAAGAACCTAATCTTTCAATAAATTTACCATCTCTTGGAGATCTTGAATCTGCCACCACGATGTAATAAAAAGGTTTTCCTTTTTTACCGTGTCTTTGTAATCTGATTTTAGTTGCCATTTTTTAAATACATTAAATTTTGCAATACCCCTTTTTCACGAAAAGGGACGCAAATGTACATTTTTTAATGCGGATAAGCTAATTCAATAATATTATTTTTTTCATGGGAAGCTAAGAAAATGTAATTACTTTTATTCTATGCTTATTAAATCCTTCATAATTACACTTACGCTGTGTTTGGGTGTATATTTTGCACAGTCTCAAGAAAATAAATTATTGATTTCTTTTAAAGATAGCACTTCAAAAGTTGTGAAAAAAGGAGATTACGTAAGACTTTCTTATCCAAGCGCTAAGCTATCTATTAAGAAATCTGCCAGAATGCAAGAACTTTTGGGTGTCAGAGGAAAGGTTGATTCTGTAGGTGAAAATCAGATCTGGTTAAAAATCGATAAACGAACAGGTAAAAAGCAGGCGTTTAATATTGATGATATTGTAGCTATCAAGCGGGTATCTAAATCTGCGGAATTGCTAGCGTTTTTAGGTACGTCAATTGTTGTTGGCGGAGGTGCAGTTTTGGCTACAAATTCAATGGATTTAAACTCTGGAGCAGTGGCTTTTGCCGGAGTTTTCTCTTTGTTTCCCTCGGCAATAATAACGGCAAATGTTTTTTATCCTACCAAGCCAAGACATAAAGTTGGTGAGGATTATACCATAAAGGTAATTACTATCAATTAAGAGCTGCTTAAGTTTACAGCATAAAATTTTAGATGCGTTTTTTATGCAAAAGAGCGCCACCTCGCAATATAGAACGAAGTGAAAAGTCTCCCCGGAAAAACTTGTGCGTATTGTATGTGAGATGTCTCGTTGCCTCGAGACGATGAAATGTCACATATTTACTTCACTATAGGACTGATTAAAAAAGTTCTAATATAAAGCCTGTCACCTCAATGTTTTTTATTTTCTAAATCTTGGAATAAAAACATTTTCACAATATATTTGTTGTACTAATTATTGATAAAACAATGGAAAAGTTTGGTACTTATTCTTTCCTTTTAGACCGCACCTCAAAGCGGGTTAAGCAATACGCCCAAAAGCGATTTAAAGAAGAAAACTTTGATATTACGGTTGACCAATGGCTGGTTTTAAAAAACCTGAACGAGCATAATGACCAAAATCAAAGCCAGTTGGCGGAACTTACAGGGAAAGATCACCCAACGCTAACCCGTATTTTGGATTTAATGTGTAAAAAAAATCTGGTTGAAAGACGAGCTTCGGCGGGCGATAGACGCAGTTTTATCATTCATCTTACCGAATTGGGCAAATCCAAACAAAAAGAATGGGCATCAAAAGTGGATGAAATAAGAACAAAAGCCTGGGAGAACCTTAGCGAACAGGATTACGAGGATTTGAAAAGAATTTTAAATACTATTTACGAATCATTATCATGACAAATAATATTATACATACAGATTTATGCATTATTGGCGCCGGTCCGGTAGGCTTATTTGCAGTTTTTGAAGCCGGGTTGTTAAAAATGCGTTGTCATTTGGTGGATGCGTTACCACAAGTAGGAGGACAACTTTCAGAAATTTATCCGCATAAACCTATTTACGATATTCCAGGGTATCCCGAAATTAAAGCGCAGGAGCTGGTGGATAATCTGATGGAGCAGATTAAACCTTTTGATCCCGGATTTACTTTGGGCGAACGGGTGGAAAAATTGGAAAGGTTAGAAAACGGAATCTTTACGGTAGAAACCAACGATGGTACGGCAGTTCATTGCAAGGCGGTGGTAATTGCCGGTGGTTTGGGTTGTTTTGAACCTCGCAAGCCGGATATAGAAAACCTTTTAAAATTTGAAGGAAAAGGCGTGAACTATATGGTAAAAGATCCGGAGGTTTATCGCGATAAAAAAATAGTGCTTGCCGGTGGCGGAGATTCTGCTTTGGATTGGACGATATTTTTGGCCAACATTGCCAAAGAGGTTACGCTGGTTCATCGTGGAGATACTTTTAGGGGTGCGCCAGACAGCGCAGAAAAAGTTTTTAAACTGGCTGAAATGGGTAAAATCAACCTGATTTTATCTGCTCATTTAATGAAAATTAATGGAAATGGTACTTTGCAAAGCGTTCATCTGTTAAATAAAGCCAAAGAAGAAATTGCGCTTGAAACAGATTATCTGATTCCGCTGTTTGGTTTGAGCCCAAAATTAGGTCCAATTGCAGAATGGAATCTGAACATTGATAAATCTGCAATAAGTGTAAATACAGAAGATTATTCTACAAATATCAACGGGATTTATGCCATTGGCGACATCAACACCTATCCCGGCAAGCTGAAACTGATTTTAAGCGGTTTCCACGAAGGTGCTTTAATGGCCCAAAGCGCTTTTAAACATGTTTTTCCGGATCAAAAATTGAGTTTTAAATACACTACCGTTTACGGCGTTAACAGTTTTTAGTGATGATTAAATTTACAGTAATAGACAGAAACGGAGAAAGCAAGGAGGTAGAAGTCCCGGAAGGAATAAATTTGAACCTGATGGAATTATTGAAAGCCTCTGAATACGATATTTTGGCAACCTGTGGCGGAATGGCGCTGTGCGCAACCTGTAGGGTCGATGTGGAATCGGGTTTGGAGCAATTAGCTCCCGCAGAAGACCAAGAATTAGATATGTTGGATACGCTTCCGGACGCACAACCCGAAAGTAGGTTGGCATGTCAATTGAGAGTTAACCAACAATTAGAAGGGATTGTTATCAAAATTAAAGGCGATTTGGCTTAAATTATTCTTATCAGCAACAGTGCCCTTACATTAAAAATCCAAATAACAGATGAAAAATAGTCATACACAATTTCCCAGAGTTATCATTATAGGAGGAGGATTTGGAGGAATTCAGTTAGCTAAGAAACTTAATAAAAAAGAAGTTGATGTTTTGATGCTGGACAGACACAATTATCATACTTTTCAACCATTACTTTATCAGGTAGCAACAGGCGGTTTGGAACCCGATTCTATCGCATTTCCGTTACGAAAGGTATTTAAAAGTCAAAAAAACTTGAATTTTAGAGTAGCGGATGTTTTAGAAATTGTTCCTGCAGAAAACAAGGTAATTACAGACATCGGCGATTATAATTACGATTATTTGGTGATTGCAACCGGCTCTGAAACCAATTTCTTCGGTCAAAAGGAAATCGAACATTTTTCTATGCCGATGAAAACCGTTCCAGAAGCTTTAAATTTAAGATCATTAATTCTCCAAAATTTAGAGGAAGCCTTGGTAGAGAATGATGCGGTGCGGAAAGAAGCATTAATGACTTTTGTGGTTGTTGGCGCCGGACCAACAGGAGTGGAAACGGCGGGAGCTTTGGCGGAATTAAGGAACCACGTTCTGGTAAGCGATTATCCCGAACTGGACATTAAAAGCTTGCGGATATTTTTGATTGAAGGAGGAGCGAGGGTATTAGAGCCATTTTCTGAGGAAGCATCAGCCAAAGCGAAAGAATTTTTGGAGAATATGGGCGTAATTGTGATGGAGAAAACCAGGGTCACAGGTTACAACGGCGATGTGATTACCTATGATGAAGATGGATCCATTACCACTAAAGGCGTTATTTGGAGTGCTGGTGTTAGGGGGGCGTTAATTCCGGGTATTGGCAATGCCGAAATTGTTAGGGGCGGACGAATTAAAACCACCACTTTTAACCAAGTAATTGGTTATGATAATATTTACGCTATCGGCGATTTGGCTTACATGGAAACCAAAGATTATCCTCACGGTCATCCGGGTGTGGCACAGGTTGCCATTCAACAAGGTCAGCAATTGGGCGAAAACTTATTGAGGATTATTAATAACGAAAAGCCACATGATTTTGATTATTACGATAAAGGTTCAATGGCAACAGTTGGAAGAAATAAAGCCGTTGTGGATTTGAAATATTGGAAATTTCAAGGATTTTTTGCTTGGCTTACTTGGATGTTTGTGCATCTGTTATTTTTGGTAGGTTTTAGAAATAAGGCCGTTACTTTGATGAACTGGATTATCAATTATTTCAGTTATGATAGAGGTACGCGGGTAATTATCAGAAAATTCAATAGAGATTTAATGACGGAGGAAACTATTGCAAAATAGGATTGATTCAATACAATTAAGCGTAAACTTTCTGGCAATTTGTACAATAGAAAGTTCTTCGGTTGGTTTTTCCTAAATACTCTTTATAAATGGGCAGGTTACATCGTAAACAAATCTTTTTTGTATGTGCTAACCAATGTTTTTTTAACACAAAATCTTTTTTCCATTGCAGAAAATCAAAACTGTAAACTCTGGCTTCTCTTACCAGTTCTTTTAATTTTTCGTTAGGTAAGGCGCCAACTTTACTTAACGGATGTATTCTGATCCGATAGAGAACTTCGTTTTTAATAATGTTACCAACACCTGCAAAGATGTTTTGATCTAGTAAAGCATCGCAAACCAAGGTTTCTGGAATTACTTTTAATTTTTGTAAGGCAACGTCTTCATCCCATTGGTTCGACATCACATCTGCAGACCAATCATATATGGTATCGATATCTCCTTCTATAAATTTAAGGGAACAGGTATAAAAATTAATTTCTGCATTTTCAAACTGTAAACTTAAACGGGCTTGGTTCTGTTTACGCTCGTTTATGCGGTAAGTACCAAAAAGCAGGAAATGCACCCGTAACGTAAAACCCTTAAAACAAAGTAGAAAGTGCTTGCCCCAGGATCTAAACTCTTGGATTTCCTGTTGAATTAGTCGCTCCTTTTCTATAGAAGTGTTGCCTTCAACTGCGAGTACGGGTCGGCCTTCCAGTTGCAGATGGCTTACCGCTTCTTTTAAAATAACAATGGATGGACCTTCGGGCATAAGAAAATAATTCTAATGGACTGAAAGCTATTTTAATGCCACGTTGTAAAATCAGTGCCTATCCAAAGATGTTATAAAAAAAAGACCACCTCAGTTATTACTGAGATGGCCTTTTCTTCAAGTTCTAAATTTTGCTACTTATTTCGCTGGAGCTTGAGGAGCAGCCGGCGGAGCCATTGGTGCAACCGGAGCTTCATGTTTCTGAATTACATCTACTAATTCTAATTCGAAAATTAAAGGAGTAAATGGACCAATCATGCCACCTGGCATTCCTTGCTCGCCGTAACCCAATTTAGATGGAATAATTACAGTGGCTTTCTCGCCTTTTTTCATGTGCATAACACCTTCATCAAATCCTGGAATTACGTTTCCTTTACCAATAATTAAACTTAATGGTTTGTAAGGTGCTCTTGCAGGGTTAAAGATATTTGCTTTTTTAGCATCAGCTTCAACGCTGGTATCAAATACTTTTCCTGATAATAATTTACCAGTATAGTTAACCACAACGCTATCTCCGGCAACAGGCTGAATTCCTTTACCTTCTGTAGTTGTAGCTACGTATAAGCCAGATGGAAGTGTGGTTGCTTTAACTTTACTATCATCAATGTATTTTTTGATGTTTTTTTCTTCCGCATTTTTAGCTCTCTCGCCCTCAGCTTTAAAGTAAGCCTCAACTTTGCTTTGGAAAGCTTGTTGATTTGCAGTGTCTTTGTGGATTACTTCTTCAATTTTTACAGTGTAGATGATGTATTTTCCTTTGATTGTTGCTGGTTTTGGCTGTCCTTTAGCTTCCGCAGAATCTAAATCAATTTTAAAGGTAGCGCTATCGCCTTTGCTTAATAATTTAATTGCATAAAATAAATCGCCGGCATAAGCAGGTTTAGATACGAAAGTTTGAGACGGTCTGTCTAACTCATAAGAATTGTAAAGTACAGAGTCGCCGTCTGTTTTGGCGATAATGTTTAGGCTGATAAAATCGCCATCGGCAATTGAATCTCCTTTAACATCATTATGGATGTTATAAAGTAAACCTGCAGGTCCTTTTTTAAAGCCTCCGCCACAAGCAGCAAAACCTAATGCCGCTACTGATAAGATTAATAATCCTTTTTTCATTCGTTATTTATTGTTTTTTAATTGCATTTATTTTTAAAAAGTCCATTGTCCGTTGTCGATTGTCCATAGTCTGGATTGATCTTCATTCGGAGTATTATTTTTTATCATTTACCGTTCACCATTTTCCTATTCACCATTGTCCATCGTCCGGTCTATCGGCCATTGTCTATAAATAAAATCCTACTGCAAAAGCAAATTCTTATACTCGGGCAATATAGCTTTAAATTGGTTAACTACATCTTCAAAAGAATCGTCAGATTGTCCGCCGGCAGCATTTCTATGTCCACCTCCATTAAAGTATTTTTTGCAAATTTCGTTCGCCGGAAAAGTACCGACCGAGCGCAAAGATAGTTTTATTTTATCTTTTCGTTCCACGATAAAAGCGGCTAGTTTTATACCGCTAATTGATAGCGCATAATTAACTATTCCCTCTGTTTCACCGGTTTGTATATTGAATTTTGCGATGTCGTCTTTGTTTACGGTGATTAAAGCCGTGTTAAACTCTCTTAAAACTTCTAACTTGTTGCTTAAACAATAGCCTAAAAATTTCAGTCGGCCTTCTGTGGCGTTATCATAAACGTGTTGATGAATTCTCCAGTTTTCTGCGCCCGCTTCAATTAAATCGGCAACAATCCGGTGCAGGTTTGCCGTAACATTAGGGAAGCGGAAAGAACCCGAGTCTGTCATGATGCCAGTGTATAAGCATGTAGCTACATCTTTATTGATCAATTTTTTATCATCCAATAAATTGGCGATGAAATCATAAATCAGTTCGGCCGTAGCGCATGCGTTTATATTCCAATGTCTAAAATCATCGAAACCTTCAGGCTCTAAATGATGGTCAATCATCACCTTTATGGCGCTGGCTCTGCGCACTTCCTCGCCCAGTTCGTTAATCCGCGTAAGCGTATTAAAATCCAAACAAAAAATGATGTCAGCTTCGGCAACTAAAATTTTGCTTTCGGCTTCTTTTTCTGTGTAAATAATTACTTCGGGATTGTTTGGCAACCACTGCAAAAAGTAGGGGTAATCTGTTGGAGAAACTACTTTTACATAATGACCTTTTTGAATCAAATAATTGTACAAGCCTAAAGAAGAACCCATTGCATCACCATCAGGCTTATGATGCGTTGTAATTACAATTTTGCAGGGTTGCGCTAATTTTTCTCTTAAAAGGTTTAAATCAATCATCAATTTGTATAAGATGGCGAAGTTAATCAAATCATCTGAAAATTATATGAATACTTTTTGTTACGATTTTAAAAACCTACTTTTGCCCCAATTTTAAAATTAGAACCATGACAACTAATAGAACTTTTACAATGATTAAGCCTGATGCCGTTGCTAACGGGCACATCGGAGCAATTTTGGACGATATCATCAAAGCTGGCTTCAAAATTATAGCCATGAAATACACGAAATTAACTCCTGAAAAAGCTGGGGAATTTTATGCTGTACACAAAGAGCGTGGTTTTTACGGTGAATTGGTAAGCTTTATGTCTTCTGGCCCAATTGTAGCTGCTATTTTAGAAAAAGACAACGCAATTGAAGATTTCAGAAAGTTGATCGGCGCTACTAACCCGGCAGAAGCTGCGGAGGGAACTATCCGCCAAAAATACGCTAAATCAATTGACGCAAACGCGGTTCACGGATCAGATTCTGACGAGAATGCTAAAATTGAAGGCGATTTCTACTTTACTGAAGCAGAACGTTTTTAAGCAATAAAGAATAGGTTAAACAAAAAAAGCAACGAGAATTTCTCGTTGCTTTTTTTGTGGTAAAAAACTTCGTAAGTTTAACTGAACATTATTTAATTTCAAACACCGCTCTAATATTCACACTCAATTTAATTTTTTTGAAATCAATTGGAGGAGCGCTGTCTGCAAAAGCTTCGGTTTTTAGCATTGCAGTGCGGTAAATAGGTTGCGGGTAATTGTTATTCTCAGACTCATTAATTTCTAAAACCTGATACAATTTATCGCCGATAGATTCTACCAAATAAGTCGCTTTTTCTTTCGCTTGTCTTAGCGCTTTAATTTTCAGCTCTTTTTTCAGCTCGTCTTCTTTAGAATAAGCGTAACGCTCGATATTGGTAGAGGCAATTCCTTTTGCATCAACACCCGAAATTACCGTGTTAAATTTGTTTAAATCTTTTACCTTAATGCTGTATTGTTTTGAAGCTAAAAAAGTTGGGTCTTTCTTTTTATCCCAATAATTGGTGTAAGCGCTGATGTTGTTAATCATAAAATCCTCCTGTGCAATCCCGGCTTTTGCAACCGCTTTTTGCAATTGGCTTTCAAGTTCTTCAATGCTTACCTTTTTTTTGCCATCCATATATTCTTTTAAAGAAATGCCGATGTAAATTTCGTCTGGTGTAACTTCGGTTTCGGCGGTTCCGTTTACTTCAATTTTTTTACGGAGATCAACGTTTTGCGCAAATACGCTAGAGGTTGCGAATGCTATTAATGCAATAAAAAGTAACTTTTTCATAATTTATTATTTTTTGTTTTATTAGAGATGTAATTTTAATGCCAATTCCATAAATGAAAAATATTTTTTTGGCTTTTAATTTTTGATGATGAGATTTCTGAAAACTTTTGCAATTCTTTTGTTAACCATAAGTGCTGTTTATGCGCAAGAGCCTGCCAAGCAAATGCCCGATTTTAGTTTTGTAACCACTAAAGGCGAAAGTTTTAAAAGAGCGGATTTAAACAAAGCTCATAAAACCTTAATTGTGTTTTTTGATGCTACTTGTCCGCACTGCCAAAAAGCAGGCTCATTTTTTAATTTGCATTTGAAAGATTTAAAGCCATATAATGTTTTATTCATTACGATGGACGAGAATAAAGCGATACAGCTATTCATGAAAGATTATGCACCTCTTATCCCAAATGATAAAACCGTTAAAATTTTAAGAGATACTGCTTATTATTTTGTTCCTAACTTTTTACCAAAGCGCTACCCATCAATGTACGTTTATGGGGCAAAGCAAGAGCTAGAACTTTACACCAATGATGAAAAAGACTTTGATCGCGTTTTAGCCACCTTAAAATCTAAGTAGTATAAAGTTGGTAGGAGCAAAGACAAAAGACTTAAAGACATAATGTGTTAATAATCATCCCCTCAAATCAGTTATTCAAGATTCTTTCCTTCACTCATTCAAAATTCACTCATTCCGTCATTATCTCCTTTTATCAGTATGGCCTAAATCTTTTTCTGGGCTAACAATGTCTCTGACCAATTTTTTGAGTTCCTTAATTTCGGGGAAGCGTTCTTCTGTTTTTCTGTCGAATACAATTTGACCATTAATTTCAACGGTAAAAACGCCACCGACTTCTGCCGGACAAAGTAAAACGCCATGAATTTCTTCGGTAAAAGTATGTAATAGCTCTTGCGCCATGTATGCAGAACGTAACATCCATCCACACTTTGGGCAATAAGTGATGGTAATTGTGGGTTTGTTGTTCACGATGATTTTGCCTGATTGTTTACTTCAGTTGTAAAAGTACTTACAAAATCAATCAATAACTATCTAAAATTGGAGGCAAACAATATTTATTGATTAATTTTTTTGGAATACTTGTAAAAAGACTTAAAAAATTATATTTGTATCATAATGTTATCTGTCTTTCTTTAAAATTTTCGCAATAAGGATATGGAATTAATTGTTGTAGGTGCTGGTCCCGGAGATCCCGAATTGATAACGCTAAAAGCGATAAACGCTTTAAAAAGAGCTGATGCTATTTTGTATGATAATTTAGCCAATAAAGTCCTGCTCGATTATAAAAAAGAAGGTTGTGAGTTGGTTTACGTTGGTAAAACACCTTATCAGAAATACAACAGTCAGGATGAGATAAATGCATTAATAAAGCATTATGCAGATAGATACCAAGTTGTAGTGCGTTTAAAAGGTGGCGATCCGTTTATATTTGGCAGGGGAATGGAAGAAATTATGTTCGCCAAATCTTACGGGATGAAAACCAGTTACATTCCCGGAATTACTAGCATGTTGGCCATTGGGTTAAGCGAAATTCCGTTAACACACCGTGGTGTAAGCGAAGGCTTTTGGGTGATTACAGGTACAAAGAAAGATGGAAGTTTATCTCGTGATATCGAACTGGCTTTGCAGAGTAAAACTACCTTGGTAATTTATATGGGAATGAAAAATTTGCCTTTTATTGTGGAAGAAGCGATAAAGCATGGTAAATTAAACACGCCTGCAGCTATTATCCAAAACGCATCGTTACCAACAATGAAAATGGTTAAAGGCACAATTGTAGAGTTAGAGGAACTTAGCAAACAACAAGGTATTACGCATCCGGCAATTATTGTAATTGGAGATGTTGTTAATTTGGAGCAGTTAAATTTGAGTTAGGAATTTGTTCGCTACCTTGAACGGAAGTGAAACGTCTCACTATATAAGTTCTTCAATTTTCAAAATTCTTCTAACTATACTTAGCCAAAAAATCCTCATAAGCTAATTTAATGCCCTCTTTCAAACCAACTTTGTGTTTCCAGCCTTTACTGTGAAGTTTACTGACGTCCATCAATTTACGTGGTGTACCATCTGGTTTGCTACTATCAAAAACCAACTCGCCTTTAAAGCCGATAATTTCTTTAATTATTAAAGCTAAATCTTTGATGGTTAAATCTTCGCCGGTGCCCACGTTAATTAAGTGCGGTTCGTTATAGTTTTGCATTAAATAATAGCAAGCATCAGCCAAATCATCGGCAAATAAAAACTCACGCATTGGGCTTCCGCTACCCCAAATGGTTACAGTAGCGTCATTATTTTGCTTTGCCTCGTGAAATTTGCGAATCAAAGCTGGCAAAACGTGTGAATTTTGTGGATGGTAATTATCATTATAGCCATACAAATTAGTTGGCATTGCCGAGATGTAATTGCAACCATACTGCGCCCGGTAAGCATCGCACATTTTAATGCCGGTTATTTTTGCTATTGCGTAAGGTTCGTTGGTTTCTTCCAGCAAACCGGTCAATAAATATTCTTCTTTTAAAGGCTGAGGAGCCATTTTTGGATAGATACAGCTGGAACCCAAAAACATCAATTTTTTAATATTGTTTAGGTACGAGTTATGGATGATGTTGTTCTGTATCTGCAGGTTATCATACAAAAATTCCGCCCGGTAAGTGTTGTTGGCTACAATACCGCCAACTTTTGCAGCTGCTAAAAAAACATAATCCGGTTTTTCTGTCGCGAAAAAATCAGCTACAGCAACCTGATTTCTCAAATCCAGTTCCTTTGAAGTGCGGGTGATAATATTAGTGAAACCTTCTTTTTCTAGTTTTCTTAAAATTGCAGAACCCACCATACCTCTGTGTCCGGCGATATAAACTTTTGCTGATTTTTCCAAAATGCTAATCTAAAATACGCCCAAAGATAAAATTATAGATTCGCTTTAAAACCTTTAAAATTAATTTTGTGGTTAGTAGCGTGTAAATCTTATTTTTACGGAAAATTTAAAGAATTGGCGAAGAGAAAATTACAGCGTTTTGCAGAGATAGGTACATTTAAAAATGTTAAGCAGTTAGACGAGGGGAAAGTTTTTAAAGGGGAATGGGCAAAATCGTTTTTTAAAAATAGCAATCCTATTATATTAGAATTGGCCTGCGGTAAAGGCGAATACAGCGTAAACTTGGCTAAAAAATATCCCGACAAAAATTTTATTGGTATTGATTATAAGGGCAACCGTTTATGGGTGGGCGCTAAAATGGCGATTGATGAAAACATTGAAAACGTAGCTTTTTTACGCATACAAATTCAAAATATTTTAGATTATTTTGCCGAGAACGAGGTGGAAGAAATTTGGATTACCTTCCCTGATCCGCAAGCGCAAAGCCCCTTGGAACGCAAACGTTTAACTAATCCTACTTTTTTAGCTAAGTATAAAGCTATTTTAAAAGATAATGGTTTGATGCATTTAAAGACAGATAACGACGGCTTTTTTGAATATACTTTAGAGAAAATTGCTGAGCTTAAATTGGCGATTCTTCAAAAAACCACGGATGTTTATAAAGATTTTCCGGGCGACGAAATTTTATCTATAAAAACACATTACGAACGGATTTATTTGCAGAAGGATAAGAATATTAATTACGTGAAGTTTGCTTTTTAGTTAGTTAGTTAGTTAGTTAGTTAGTTAGTTAGTTAGTTAGTTTTTAATTATTAGGGAGAAGAACCAATGAAAGCAATTATTTGCCACATAGCAAATCAGCTTTCAGCCTTTAGCTTTACGCTTTTAGCATCTTAAAAAATGGATAGAGCTTCTTTTTTTGATCAAGTTTATCAGGTAGTTCGGTTGATTCCGGAAGGCAGAGTTACTTCTTACGGAGCGATTGCTAATTATTTGGGAACCAAAGGCTCGTCTCGAATGGTGGGGTATGCCATGAATGGAGCTACTGCGGTTATTCCTCCAGTTCCGGCGCATAGGGTAGTTAACAGAAATGGTTTGTTAACTGGTAAATTCCATTTTGAAAGCCCATCAAAAATGCAAGAACTCTTAGAAGCAGAGGGAGTTAAAGTGGATAATGATAAAGTTGTGGATTTTAAAAGCCATTATTGGGATCCTGCTTTGGAAATTGATTTGGAACAGTAATTTTCCGAGATTAAAACCACGTCCCAACACCCAAACCAATAGCTTTTATCTTAGGTTGCCCATCGGCGAGGAAAAAGTTTTCTATTTCCTGATATTGATAAATTGCCTGTAAAAAATATTTTGATTTTCTTTTGGTCGTAAATAAAATTCCGGGTGAAACCTCATAATTAAATCCTTTGCTATAATTTCTAAAGATTCGTGGAGCGTAACCGGTAGCAGCTTTAATAAAATAATTTATTTCCGCGGTGGCAACCGGTTTAGCTAAAATATGAGCGTTAGCACTAAAATTAAGGGTTTCAAAACTTAAACCATCACCGTTGGCAGCTCTGTACGAGGAGTTTTCTAAACCTATTCCAAATCCGGTTATTTGGTTTGCAGAGCCAATTACAAATTTAACATGTAACGAATTAACTTTTTGGGCGTCGTAAACATCGTTAATCCCAAACAAATAGCTGATTTCTGCTCGGCTAAACAACTTGAATTTGTTTTTAGGCAAATCCTGCTGCCCGTGTGCTTTCGCAAAAACAGAAATCAAAAATATAACACTAAATAAAACACGCTTCATGTAATCATTATTTAAATCCAAATATAACAAATCCTTTGATTCGATGCCTTAAAGCGTAATTGACTATTAATTTATCGGGTTTTTTAACTTATGTTTGCAAACAAAATCCGAAGTCCATTTTTGTGAGATAATGCTAAAACTCGATCAGATAAAAATACCCATTGCTAATGAACTGGATACTTTTGAAGAAAAGTTTAAGGCTTCTATGCAAAGCAGTGTGCCTTTGTTGGATCGGATTACACATTATATTGTAAAGCGGAAAGGAAAGCAAATGCGCCCGATGTTCGTGTTTTTTTCTGCCGGTTTGTGCGGAGGAATAACTGAATCAACCTATCGTGGTGCAGCACTGGTAGAACTTTTGCATACCGCAACTTTGGTGCATGATGATGTGGTGGACAATTCTTTCGAACGTCGCGGTTTTTTCTCGGTAAATGCACTTTGGAAGAATAAAATAGCGGTTTTAGTTGGTGATTATCTGCTTTCAAAAGGTTTGCAGCTTTCTGTTGATAACCAGGAATTTGCCCTCTTAAAAATTGTTTCTGATGCGGTGCAACAAATGAGCGAAGGCGAATTGTTGCAAATTGAAAAAGTACGCCGTATGGATATTAGCGAAGCGATTTACTACGAAGTTATCCGACAAAAAACAGCTTCCTTAATTTCGTCCTGTTGTGCAGCAGGGGCGGCCTCATCAGGCGCTACGCCAGAGGTAGTGGAAATGATGAAAAATTTTGGCGAGAAAATTGGTATTGCTTTTCAGATAAAAGATGATTTATTTGATTTTGGAGTGGATGATGTTGGGAAACCTAAAGGGTTGGATATCAAAGAGAAAAAGGTCACGCTTCCATTAATTTTTGCGCTCAATAAAGCTTCAAAACCAATTAAGAAACAAATGATTAATCTGGTTAAAAACCATGGAGATGATGAAGCTAAAATTAATCAGATTATCAATTTTGTTAGAGAAAGTGGCGGTTTAGCTTATGCCGAAGAACAGATGTTTTTGTATCAGCATCAGGCTTTTGATATTTTATACAATTTCCCGGAATCTGAGTTTAGAGCCGGTTTAGAAAACTTAGTGAAATTTACCACAGAAAGAAAAAAATAAATGAGCCACGAACTGATATTTTTTGGAGCCTTCGCACTCTTCATTGTACTTATGTTGGCTTTGGATTTGGGTGTTTTTCATAAAAAAGACGAGAAAGTAAGCTTTAAACAGGCTGCGATAATGAGCGCCATTTGGGTTTCTTTTGCAATTGGCTTTTATTTTTTCCTGAAAACCGAAGGCCAGGAGTTACACAACATCAGAAACCAAGCCCAGCTTGAGGAGGTTGTTAAAAACCACCAACATAATATCAGCGTTAATTCAGCTAATTTCCACGAGAACCTCAACAGATACAACGATAACTTAAGTTTAGAATTTATTACCGGTTACGTGATTGAGTACGCACTTTCGGTAGATAATATATTTGTGATGGTACTTATTTTCTCGGCCTTTGGTGTTGACGAAAAATACTATCACCGAGTGTTATTTTGGGGAATTTTGGGTGCAGTAATCATGCGTTTTATCTTTATATTTTTAGGCGCAACGCTCATCAGCCAGTTTGGTTGGATACTCTACATTTTTGGAGCTTTCTTGATTTACAGCGGTTTTATGATGTTTTTGGCTAAAGATGAGGAAGAAAAAATTGACCCCGAAAATCATAAAGTAGTAAAATTTGCCTCTCGTTTTTTTCCAATACATCCGGAGTATGTTGGGCATGATTTTTTTCATCGGAAAAGTGGAAAACTATTTATTACACCACTTTTTTTGGTGCTTTTGGTAATAGAATTTAGTGACGTAATATTTGCAGTTGACTCGATCCCGGCAATATTTGCGGTTACCAAAGATCCTTATATCGTTTTCTTTTCAAATATATTTGCCATTTTGGGTTTACGGTCCATGTTCTTTTTATTGGTAAACGTAATCCATAAATTCCATTACTTAAAAACCGGTTTAGCCGTTTTGTTAATGTTTATCGGAGTCAAAATGCTTGCTCACCATTGGCTGCAGGCTTGGGGTTTTACTACCATTCATTCTCTGTTCGTGATTTTGGGTATTTTAAGCATTAGCGTGGTGGCGAGTTTAGCTTTCCCAAAAAAGGAAGTTGGGCATTAAAAACGGATTGTTTTTAGACTTTAGCTTTGCACCAGGATTGGCAAATATCATCCCAAAAGAACAACGAACTGGTGATGAAAAAGCTATTAATGGAACAGCTCTTTTAAATTTAGGATTCGAATTCTAGATTCTTCTTTAATAGAAATGTACGATTTTTAATTCCGCAAATTTTATATAGAAACTATTCAATCGCTGTTATGAAGATGGTTTAGAGTGAAGGTAATAATCAAATATATTTTAATAAAATCCCTGTTTTTTGATTCAATATTAAAATATAACGATGGACGTAAGCAAAACAGGCAATTTTTAAGGTTGCCTGTTTTGTTATAGGAGATTTATAGATTAGAAATTACCCGCTCCAATTTTTTCCTCACCTCTTCCGCCACTCCGTGTAGCTTCTCATTTTGTACAGCCATCATGGAAGCCATCGGGTCAACTGCCGAAACTTCTACTTTCCCATCCTCGTTTTCTTGAACGATGACATTGCAGGGCAACATTGTTCCGATTGAAGGTTCTGCCAATACTGCCTGATAGGCGAATTGAGGGTTACAGGCACCCAATATCTTATATTTTCTGAAATCAACATCTAACTTGTTTTTCAAGGTTTTCTGTAAATCAATTTCTGTAAGGATACCGAAGCCTTCTTTTTTTAGTTCTTCCGTTACTTTTTCGATAGCAGTATTGAAATCCTCGCTAATCGTTTTTGCAAAATAATAGCTCATGTTTTTTTATTTAAGTGAATAACTAATAATACAAATATACTTCTAAGAATACCTATGGTCCTTGACTTTTGTCACATAGGTAATTCTTTCCTGAGTTTCTCTTATGCCGGTGTTTAGCTATTAGCCATTAACAGCATTTTTCATTTCCTTTTTCTAAACCAAACTTTTTAAGCCCCCATTCTAAAGGGCAAAATCCGGTGATAGAAGATTGAAGCAAGTTGAAACCTACAAATGCAGTAAGCCATAACCAATTGATATTATAGATTTGCGATAGCGTTACGCTAATTAATACCATTGAACCAGCAACAGTTCTTATAATTCGTTCTCTCATGATGTTTATATTTTTATAATTTGTGATTGTCTTTTAATATCCCGACTGTTCTACCGGTAAAATAAATCCCCTGATAGGAAATAACGCTTCCGTATCTTTGTTGTATGTTGTGATCAAGCTTAGTGCTGCCTGGGCTTTTTCGTTATCTGTAAAGCTAAATAATATCATAGAATCGTAAGAATCGCCACTTCCAGCAAACCAACTGTCAGCTAAGCTAGAAGCGGGGTTTTCTTTAAATCCCACGATTTCTGAAACACTAAATACCTGAATTCCTGCTTCTTTAAAAATTTCAGCTACTTTACTTTGGTATTCCTTGATACTTGTGATGATTAAAAGTTTCATATCCATGATTTTTACAGTTTAAACGGTTTTTTTACGTTTCATTTTAAAATAAAGTAGGGGAACTACCAGCAATGTTAAAAAAGTAGAAGTCACCGTTCCTCCAATTAATGATATGGCCAATCCTTGGAAAATTGGGTCGAAAAGGATAATAACAGCCCCTAAAGCAACAGCGCCTGCGGTTAATAAAATCGGGGTGGTACGTACCGCTCCAGCTTCAATAATTGCCTGTTTCAAAGGCGCTTTTTCATTCAGCCTGATGTTTATAAAATCAATTAACAACACAGAGTTACGCACCATCACTCCGGCCAAAGCGATAAAACCAATCATGGAGGTTGCACTGAAATAAGCACCCATCATCCAGTGACCTAAAATTATCCCGATGAGTGATAAAGGAATAGCAGAGAGCATAATTACTGGTGTTTTGAAATCTTGGAACCAGCCAACAATCAGCATATAGATCACCAAAATCACTACCAAAAAGGCAATCCCCAAATCGCGGAAAACTTCATAGGTAATCTGCCATTCGCCATCCCATTTTAAAGAGAAATTATCCTCAGACTCTGGCGGATGAACATATTCTTCTTTAAGATTATACCCCACAGGGAGTTTTATTTTGCCTAGATTTTCCGAAATATTACTCATTGCGTAAGATGGGCTTTCTAACTTGCCCGCCATATCCCCAACGATATAAACCACTCTTTTTTGGTTTTTACGAAAAATGCTCTTCTCTTTTATTTTTTTAGAGATGGTCACCATATCAGCTATTGGAATAGTTTGCCCTTGTTGGTTCACAATTTTTAAGTTTCCTAAATCCGCAATGCTTGATTTTTCAGCATTGCTCAATTGTAGGTTAATGTTTACCGGACTAAAACTCTCTGGCTGGTATAAAGTACCTGCATTCATTCCAGAAAGAGCCGCGTTTAATGTTGTGGTAATCTGTGCTGGCGCAATACCATTGCGCATTGCTTTTTCTTTGTCAATTTCAAAATGATACTCCGGCTGGTCAGCTTCTACCATCCAATCTACGTCCACCACATCTGGAGTTTTTGCCATTAAGTTCTTTACCTGACGGGCTACAGCAATTTGCTGGTCGTAATTTGGACCATAAATTTCTGCAACCAAGGTTGAAAGTACCGGCGGACCTGGTGGAATCTCTACCAATTTAACGTTGGCAAAGTATTTTCTACCGATGTTCTGGATTTCTGTACGCATCTGTTTTACCACATCGTGACTTTGTAGAGACCTATCTTTTTTATCCAAAAGATTAACCTGAATATCTGCAGAATTTTCGCCGCCTCTTAAATCATAATGCCTAACTAGTCCGTTAAAACTGATAGGGCCGGCAGTACCCACGTAACCTTGGTAGTTGCGTACGATTTCCTGTTGCGATAAGTATTGCTCAATTTCGCCGGTTAATGCTGCAGTGCGCTCCAAAGTTGTTCCTTCTGGCATATCAATTACCACCTGAAATTCGTTTTTGTTATCAAACGGAAGCATTTTTACTGCCACGGTTTTAGTGTAAAACAAAGACATGGAGCCCAGTAAAACTACAACTAACGAAAGCATAAATACCCAACGTGTTTTCCGGGACTCTAACAAAGGGTTTATAAACCTGAAGTATAATTTATAGATGCCGGTTTGTTCTAGCTGAACTGGTAGTTTTTCTGCTTCGCCTCTTTTAGCTTTTTCACGAAGGAAAATGTAGCCTAAATATGGAGTTAGCGTTAATGCCACAATCAGAGAAAGCATCATGGCAATGGAAGCACCAATAGGCATCGGACTCATATAAGGCCCCATTAATCCAGACACGAAAGCCATTGGTAACACTGCGGCAATAACCGTAAATGTGGCTAAGATTGTTGGATTTCCTACCTCGTTAATGGCGTAAATAGCGGCTTGTTTAAACGGCAATCTTCGCATCTTAAAATGCCGATGCATGTTTTCTGCAATAATAATAGAATCATCTACCACAATTCCCGTAATAAAAACCAGGGCAAATAGCGTAATACGGTTTAGGGTATAATCCATCAGATAATAGCTCAGCAGCGTTAATGCAAAAGTTACCGGAACGGATAAAAAAACTACTAAACCTCCACGCCAGCCCATTGCCATCATTACAAAAAGCGTAACCACAACAATTGCAATAAATAAGTGGAACAATAATTCCGAAACTTTTTCTGAAGCCGTTTCACCATAATTTCTTGTGGTGGTAATGTGAACATCTGAAGGGATAACCTTGCTTTTTAAATGGTCAACTTTATTTAAAATCTGCTCAGAAAGTTTCATGGCATCAGCACCTGCTTTTTTAGCAATGGATAAGGTGACAGCTGGGTAATCTGACTTAAATTTTTTGGCATTTTGAGGATCTCCTTTTGCATAACCAAATGTTACGTATTGGTTTGCAGTAGCTGGTCCATCAGTTACCTGTGCAACCTGACGGAGGTACACCGGTTGTTGACCGTTGTTGCCCACAACTAGGTTGGCTACTTCTTCGGCACTTGTTAAAAAGCTCCCTGTTTCAACAGAAAATACAGTGTCGTTATTTACTAAATTACCTGCAACCATTTGGCTACTGTTACCGCGAAGGCTATTTTGAATAGTTAAAAAGTCAACGTTATTTGCTGCCATTTTGCCTTTGTCTAAAACCACCTTTACTTCGCGGCTTCGTCCGCCTATAAGGTTCACCTCTGCAACATCCGGAATTTTTTTAATCTCGGTTTTTAACTCCTCGCTTAACTGCTTTAAGGTATAATCATCGTAGTTTTCGCTCCAAAGTGTTAAGCCCAAAACGGGTACATCATCAATAGCTCGTGATTTTATGAGTGGCATGGTAACACCTTGCGGCATTTTATCCATGTTTTTCATAATTTCATTATAAAGCTTTACCAAGCTTCTTTCTACATCTTCGCCCACGTAAAACTGTACAATAAGCATCGCTTTCCCTTTCATGGTGGTAGAGTAAACATATTCTACACCCTTAATGTTAGAGATGATTTTCTCTAAAGGAGCGGTAACTTTTGATTCTACCTCTTTAGGACTTGCCCCGGGAAAGCCCAAAAAGATATCCGCCATAGGTACTACTATTTGCGGTTCCTCTTCCCGAGGGATAAGCATGGTTGCGTATCCGCCAATGAGCAGTAATACCACCATCAGTAAAATGGTCAATTTAGATTGGAGAAATCCTTTCGCAATTTTTCCTGCTATTCCTTCTTTCATGTGTTTAGTATTATTTGATTTTTATGCTTTTCGGGTTTAATTTAATCCCACAGAAAAGCGTAATAGTTTTTAGATTCTATAAACGTATCGGTTAATTTTTGCTAACCTTCACCGGCACACCATTGTATAGCTTTCCTTTAGCTTCCGTGATAAAGCCTTCGGAGCTGTTCAATCCCGAAAGTATTTCAACTTTATCGCCATACGCTTTCCCAAGTTTAACGTAACGCAACAGGGCAGTGCCCTCGGTACTAACGGTGTAAATGGCATCTAACTGCCCAACATGGCTAATGGCGCTTAACGGAATTGTAATGGTTTCGTTATTGCTGGTGGCGGTAGATTTTCCAATTTTTTTAATTTTAACATGAGCGTACATTCCTGCATTCAGCAATTTTTGCGCTTCGCCTAACAAACTAATTTTCACTAAAAACTGTCCGCCAGAACCAATGGAAGAAGGACTAATTTCTGTTACTTGGCCGGTAAAGGTTTTACCTATTGATTGAACAGCTATAGAAGCAGTAGATTTAAGCTGAATTGTGCTGATCTCTGTTTCTGGGATGGCGGCGCTTACCTGTAAGTTGCCACTTTGTTCAATAACTAAAATTGGCATTCCGGGGCTGGCCATGCTTCCGGCATCAGATAGTTTTTTGGCAACAATGCCCGAAAAAGGAGCAGTGATATTAGTGTAAGAAAGCATGGCGTTTGCTTCGGCTTTCATTTGTTTAGCAGTACGAACACCAGCTTTTGTTGCTTGGTATTGCAACGTTACATTGTCTAATTCTTTTGCAGAAGCACTTTTTTGCTTATATAAATTAGTGAAACGTTTGTAGTCTTTTTCTGCGCTTTCAAAATTAGCGGTGGCGCTTGCCAACATTGCATCTGCTTGTGCAATTTTTGCTAAAACATCATCATTACTGATGGTAACTAGCAGTTGCCCTTTGCTTACACGGTCGCCCGGTTTTACTTTTATAGCAGTGATATAGCCCATTACGCGGGTACTAATTTGTGCAGTATTCACTGATTCAACTTGGCCCGTAACGGCAATGGTATTATCGCTACTCAAAGAGGGCATTTCTACCCGAACATCTATTGGTGTTGCTTTTTCTGAGGATGTGGCTTTATCTGAAGAGGACGAACACGAACTTGCTGAAATAATGATAACTGCAAGTAAGAATAAGGCGCTATTTTTTGTGATTTTCATGACTTCGATTTTATTTTTGGCTGTTTGGTGTAGTTAAAAATTGGATATTTGCTTGTGTAAGCTGATTGTTGAACATTGTGTTAAGCAACATCAGTTTCTGTTGTGATAATTGAGTTTGTGCGTTCAGCACATCGGTAGTGTTTACCAAGCCTTCTTCATAACGGTTTTGGATAATCCGCAACGCTTCGGTAGCTTGAGCAATCGCTACTTTTTGCTGTTTAATTTTAAATGATGCATTATCTAAATCCCGCTCATATTTATCTAATTGCATCTGGTTTTCCTGTTTCATAGAACGGAGCTGTACATCCATTTTCTGCTGTTCCAGTTTTATCCCTTTTGCCTGTCTTTTGTCGCTGGTTCCGTTAAAAATGCTCCAGCTCAATTGTACTCCGGCGAAGTAAGAATCTGCTCCGAAGCCAGCGAATTTTTTATCGTTTAACTGATACGAACCGAACATATTTACACGGGGAACAAATTTTGTTTGAAACGATTTGGACATATAGTCCGTTGCCTTTATTGCTTTTTCCATAGCCAAAAAGTCACTTCTGTTTTCCGGAAGTTTTAGCAAAATGTTTTCTTTTTGATTTGTTGCACTCAGTTTTTCAACAGTATATAAAATGCCAGTGGGTTTGTTCATCAAAACGCTGAGGTAATCAGAAGCGTTGAACAAATTGGCCTTTGGTTCGTTTAGGTTGCTTTCAATACCTAAAACCATGACTTCTACATTTAACAAATCAGATTTTTGCACTAGCCCTTGGCTTACCCGGTTGTTTGTGAATTCATAAGCAGATTTGGCGGTTGATAAAGCTTCTTCTAAAACCAAAACCACCTCTTGTGCCATCTGCAATTGATAGTAGGCTTTTTGCGTTTCAAGCGTTAAATATTCTTGGGTTCTTTTGGTTTTAAACTGGTAACTTTCTGTTTGTGCATTTGCACTTTTTTTCAGGTAAATGGCATCCAAATTAAATAATGGTTGCTGTGCGTCTAGTTTGGTTGTAAAATCATTGGTTTGTGATGGATGATTTAAAAGATCTGGATTAAAATCTGCCTGTGTAATTTCGCTCTGTTGTAACTTAAACCCAAATGCGTTTAACGGATTGTTTGTTGTGAAAGCCGTGTAAGACAGGTTAAACTTTGGCAAAAAAGCAGCGTTTACCTGCTTTGCCTTTTCCAAAGCAATAGCTTCATCAATTTTTCCGGTTTGCATAGCCGAGTTATTTGCTACTGCGGTATCAATCGCATCTTTTAATTTAAGAAACTGGCTTTTTTCTTGTGCTATAGTGTTAAAGGATAGCAATCCCAAGAGAAAAGTAGCTCCAATTATTTTTTTGTGTATGCTCCTTTTTATGGTAAAAAACTTCATTTCCATGATTTTAATTTTTCAACTTTTTAAAATTCTTAATGCAAAGATGTTGAGACCTAAAAACTCTTTCGGGAACAAATGTTGGATACGGGAAAATCTTGTTGAACTGGGTGTTTCAAGAATGCTTTTAGGAAAGCACAATAAGTAAAAGGCAGAGATTAATGGACCGTAGGCTAAGAAAAAAAGCCGACAGCCTTGGGCACACAGGCAGTTTTAATATTTTGGGGATTTTGCGAAAATGAGAAAGCTAAACCTTCTTTCACTACACCTACTCGAGTTTATATTGACAAATTTCTGACCTGTTTTTAACATCAGGGCATTTTAGGTTTATATGGAAATGTTAAATAACGTGAATTATGTGTTTAATTTATTGATTATCAATTTTATATAGATATAATACGTTCGGAATGATGCAAATTATAACTCTTTGTCTTCCAATCCGGCCCAAGCACAGACTAATGTTAACGTTTTATTCGACCTCAGAACTTTGCGGTACAGATGAAGGAGTAAAAGCACTACCATTCTAGCAAAGGGCGTAGTCGAGAGTTTTTGGGAACTTTTTTCGGCAAAAAAGTGCCTGCCGTTGCCCGGCATGAGGGCAGAAAAGGTTGTGCTGAAAAGGCATTAGTGATGAAATTTAGATTCAATAAGACCCATAACTCACGTTAAATACTAATCCAAGAAGGGTAATCTTTTGTAAATTTTTTACGCTTAAATCAACTCAATCGTATTTCTACCCAATTTTACCAATTTTTTTTGCTCCATAGCTCGTAATAAACGGCTCACAGCTTCTCTGTGGGTATTTAATTCGGCAGCAATTTGTTGGTGCGTAATGCCTAAAATAGAAGTGTTTAAGGCTTCTTTTTTCTTCTCTAAATAATTGAGGATTTTTTTGTCGAGGTTATTGAAAGCAATCAAATCTATTACATCAATTAGTTCTGCAAAGCGGTTGCTGTAAGTTTGGTTGATAAAAACTTTCCATTCCTCGTACTTAAAGAGCTGACTGATAAGATTGGTGGGCATTAATAAAACTTCTGTTTCGTCCTCCGCAACGGCTTTTACCATACTTTTTCTTCCGGATTGACAACAATTGACAGCCATTGCGCAGGTTTGTGAAGGGTAAAGATGATATAAAAAAACCTCACGGCCTTCTTCGTCTTCTCTAATTATTCTTAGTACGCCACTATAAACTATTGGTACAAAAACTAACGATTCTCCGGGGATAATTAATACCTCGTCTTTTGTTAGTTTCCTTTTTCGAGATTGAGCAGTTATTTCTGCAATTAAATCTTGATCTGAAAACAATGAGTTTAAAATATCCATTTGTTGTGAATTTGTAACCTTTAAAATTAAAGTTAATCTTAAGATAGATCCCTTATATAAATAGATGCCTTTTTTGTGTAAAGCAACTTTATCGTCCTAACTTTTCTTCGCTAAATCTACCTCATTCTTGTCAGAAAGCAAATTTTGAGTATTCAATAATCATATTTTGTATGGGTTTAGACCATAATTGTTTGAGTTTAACTAACCTGACAAAAAGTTATAAGAATAATTTGGAAAGACGTATTAATATCGTAATATTGCAATATTAGAATATAATGATGGGCGCAAGCAAAACAGATCACTTTACAGAAGAACAAAATACCCTTGCAATTTTGGCTAAGGCCGTTGGGCATCCGGCAAGGGTGGCAATTATCCAGTATCTATTAAGCGTGGAGACATGTATCTGTGGCGATATTGTAAATGTGCTTCCGCTTGCACAGCCCACGGTTTCTCAGCATTTAAAGGAATTAAAGAATGCTGGGATTATTAAGGGAAACATTGAAGGAAATGCCATTTGTTATTGTTTGAACGAAGAAGCCGTTGAGTTGCTTCATCAGTTTTTTGCAAATGTTTCATCCAAAATCTCTAGCAAAACAAAATCTTGTTGTTAATCATCACTAAAAAGATATATTATGAAATTATCTCAATTTAAAAACCATTTAAGCAACCTTAACGCTGTTGATTTTAAATCACCTAATGGAGAATTTGTACCACAGCATTTCCATGTAACGGAGTTTGGACTAAGTACCAAGCATTTTATAGATTGTGGCGGAACCATTAGGTTGGAGAAAGTAGCGGTTTTTCAACTTTGGGTTGATAACGATTTAAACCACAGATTGTCGCCCGAAAAACTACTGCAAATTATTGCGTTATCTGAAAAGATTTTTGGCGATGAAGATTTAGACCTGGAAGTAGAGTATCAAACAGAAACGGTAGGCAAATACGGACTTGATTTTAACGGAAAAGAATTTGTGCTTAGCGCCAAACAAACCGCTTGTTTAGCCGAGGAAAACTGTGGAATAAGTTCGCAAAAAAGTAAACCTATTGAACTTAAAGTGTTAAATAGCTGCACACCCGGTAGTGGCTGTTGTTAATTTTAAATTTTTACGGGATGGAATTATTTGAAAAATTATCGAGCTGTATTTCTCAGCTCGATACCAAAGATATTACTGAAGAACGAAAATTGGTTTTACAGCGCTTAATCAATTTTATACAAAATAAGGTTGATCAGCATCAAGAAATTCGGTTAAACTTTATTTGTACGCACAATTCACGCAGGAGCCATTTATCTCAAGTTTGGGCGCAGGCTTTAGCTTTTTATTTCGGTGTAAAAAATGTGTTTTGTTATTCTGGTGGTACAGAAGCTACGGCCGTTTTTCCACAGGCAATAGTTGCTTTGCAGAGTGCTGGTTTTCAAATCAAAAAGCTTTCTGAAGAAGCAAATCCGGTTTATAGCATCAAATATGCTGCTGATGAACCTTCTGTTATCGCGTTTTCTAAAAAGTACGATGCGGAATTTAATCCGTCAGGAGCTTTCGCGGCAATATTAACCTGTACCGAAGCAGATGGCGCTTGCCCGTTCATCGCGGGAGCCGAACAAAGAATTGCATTACCTTTTGAAGATCCAAAAGCTTTTGACCAAACGGCACAAAAAGCCGAAAAGTACGAGGAAAGAAGTTTACAGATTGCTACTGAATTATTTTATGTTTTCTCTCAAATAAAGCTGGAAAATGAAGCGTAAACAATTAGGCTTTTTAGACCGCAATTTAACCTTATGGATTTTTATTGCGATGGCTTTGGGTGTAGCTATCGGTTATTTTGTGCCGTCTTTTCCGGTTACAATTAATTCTTATAGCAAAGGCACTACAAATATTCCAATAGCTATTGGTCTAATTTTAATGATGTACCCGCCATTAGCAAAAGTGAACTACCGTTTATTGCCAAGGGTTTTTAAAAATGTAAGGATCTTGTCGGTTTCGCTATTATTAAATTGGGTATTGGGTCCCGTTTTAATGTTTGTTTTAGCGATTACTTTTTTAAAGGATTATCCCGAATACATGGCGGGATTAATTTTAATTGGTTTAGCAAGATGCATTGCTATGGTTTTGGTTTGGAATGATTTAGCCGAGGGCAGTAGCGAATATGGAGCGGGATTGGTAGCGCTTAACAGTATTTTCCAAGTTTTTGCCTATAGTTTTTACGCTTGGTTATTTATTACGGTGTTACCACCATATTTCGGTTTTAACGGCGCAATTGTAAACATTTCTATAGCAACCATTGCAGAAAGTGTGGCTATTTATTTAGGAATTCCGTTTTTACTCGGCATTTTAAGTCGTTGGTTGTTAGTAAAACTAAAAGGAGAAGATTGGTACAAAAGCAAATTTATTCCAACGGTTTCGCCAATTACATTAATTGCGTTGCTTTTTACCATTGTGGTGATGTTTTCTTTAAAGGGCGAGCTAATTGTTGAAATTCCACAAGATGTTTTAGTTATTGCAATTCCCTTGCTGGTTTATTTTTGTTTGATGTTTGTGATCGGATTCTTTCTTACAAAAGCAATGGGCGCAAATTATAGCGAAACCACATCAGTTGCTTTTACAGCTGCCGGCAATAATTTTGAACTAGCCATAGCCGTGGCAATAGCAGTTTTCGGAATAAATTCAGGTCAGGCATTTGCCGGGGTAATTGGTCCACTGGTAGAAGTTCCAGCGTTAATTTTGTTGGTAAAAGTTTCTTTCTGGTTTAAGAAAAAATATTTTACTAATCCTCTTTAGAACTGCATTAAGATCTTTCTGGATTTTGCTCATTAAAAATTAAAATCAAAAAGCCTTGATTCATAAGTAATAATGATATACTTTTGGTAAACCAATTTTTGGTAAACCAATTATTCACTAAAATTATTTTTATGAAGTCAATGCACAACACATGTTTTTTGTGGATGATGCTCTTTCTGTTTGGGGCAATTTCTGCAGAAGCGCAAACACTAATCAAAGGAACAGTAAAAGACCTAAACGGGGAAGCTTTACCCGGCGTATCCGTTACGGTCAAAGGTAAAACCGGTGGAACAGTCACCGCTCCGGACGGAAGTTTTAAAATTAATGCACAATTGCAGGATGTTTTAGAGATAAAATATCTTGGGTTCGAAACTCAACAGGTCACTGTAACAAACACATCTTCATTAAATATCACTTTAAAACAATCAACCAGTGCGCTGGATGAGGTAGTAGTTATTGGTTACGGAACTCAGCGAAAATCATCATTAACAGGGGCTGTAGCAAAACTCAATAATGATAATCTGAACCAAATTCCGGTTTCAAGAGCAGATCAGGCATTAGCCGGAAAACTTGCAGGTGTGCAGGTTATCAATACAGATGCCACAGCTGGAGCAGCGCCAATAATTAAAGTTAGAGGTTCGGCATCCATTACGGCAGGCACAACACCTTTATATGTTGTTGACGGTTATCCTATACCCGGAGACCTTTCGACAATTGATATGAATAATGTTGAAAGTATAGAAGTTTTAAAAGATGCGGCATCGGCTGCAATTTATGGTTCTAGAGGTGCAAACGGAGTAGTTTTAGTCACCACAAAATCTGGAAAATCCGGAGCTACAAAATTCAGTTTTAACAATAGCACAGGAACTAAAAGCGTTTACCGCAAATTAGACTTTCTTACGTTAACAGAATGGGCCAATCATGTTAAAGAGGTAAACAATGGAGTTTTGAGTCCAGAAATTATCACTGCTCAAAAATACGACGTTGAAACAGATCCACAGGATATCGCTTTCCAGACAGGCTTTTTTCAAAACACACAGTTCAGCCTAAGCGGAGGAAGTGAAAAAGTGAAGTTTTATGTTTCGGGAGAGGGTTTGTATGATAAAGGGGTAATAAAAACTAATAATTATAAACGTTACGGCGGACAAGTTAATCTAAACATCACTCCAAATAAGAAATGGGAAATTGGAGTGAATTTAACACCTTCTTACGCTATACAAAGATCACCAACTTTTAAAACACACGATGTAATCCGTTCTATTGCACTTTGGCTCCCTTTGTACGCCACGCAAACTATTGCTGATGATACCGGGATTCCGCTAGGTTATATTGTACACCAAAGAGATTTTGATCCATCAACCAACACCCATTATACAGGTTTAAATTTATCTGCAACAGCAAATAATACGGGTTACACTAATTTAACGGGCGTTTCAAACATGACCTATGTAACCAAAACCTTAGCAAATGCCAATGTGAAATACAATATTACTGATGATTTATCCGTAAGAGTTTCTGGTGGCGTTTATTTCAGCAATTCAAAAAACGAATTCTTCCAAAAATCATGGGCCACCAGAGATCCGCTTATTCAAGGCATTACATCTGCGAGGGCGTCTACAAGAGCAACTTTGGCAAACGATCAAAACATCGACTGGCTTTCGGAAAACTTGTTAAACTACAACAAAGTGATAGGTAAAAGCAGTTTTAATGCAATTGCGGGTTTTACTGCACAATCTAATTTATCTAGCTACAGCAATTCCGCAGCAACTAATTTTTTGACCGATAATATCCCCACCTTAAACGCTGGAACGTTAAATGCCGTAAGCTCATCTAAGCAAAGAAACAATTTAGCGTCGGCGCTTTTTAGGGTAAATTATAGCTATGATGATAAATATTTAGCTTCATTTGCTTCAAGATGGGACGGAAGTTCAAGGTTTGGCGCCGGAAACCGTTGGGGATTTTTTCCTTCTGCATCTTTAGGATGGAGAGTGAGCCAAGAAGATTTTTGGTCGCCAGATAACTTTGTGAACGATTTAAAAGTTAGAGCAAGTTATGGTGCCACCGGAAACAATAACATAGGCAATTACAGAGCATTTGCCAATGTAAATACCGTAGGTGCTATTTTGGACGGTAGCGGAACAACCTTAGGCTTTAATTCAGATTTATACGACAACCCGCAACTGGGCTGGGAGCGAAACTTTAGTTTTAATGGAGGAGTTGATTTTGGTTTCCTTAAAAACAGGTTTACTTTATCTATTGATGCTTATAAATCAACCACAAAAGATTTGTTGCTTTATTTGGCTATTCCATCTGTTACGGGTAGCACAGGCGTTTGGGGAAATACCGGCGAAGTCCAGAACCAAGGTTTAGAATATGAACTTACCGCCAATGTTATCAATCAAAAAAACCTGAAGTGGAGCATTTCTACCAACGGATCTACCAATAAAAACACGGTTAAGGATTTAGGTAACAGCAACCTGCTAATTAACGTAGGCGATCCGAAAAGACCAAATTACTTTTTAAGTCAGGTTGGTAGCCCTTTGGTGCAGTTTTATGGTTTCGAGTATGAAAGTGATATCCCCGTAAGTGGCAATTTTTGGCCAATTAACGTACACTCAGACAAAGCAATTGTAAAAGACAAAAATGATGATGGCGTAATTAACGATTTGGACCGCGTAGTTTTAGGTCAGCCTACACCAAAATTTATTTGGGGATTAACCAATACTTTCCAAATTAAAAACTTTGATGTAAGCTTTGTGATCCAAGGTTCGCATGGTGCAAGTGTTTTCAATGCAGATCCGAACTATTATGAAACACAGTTTGCCGCAACGGGAACCAACGCTTACCTGAATTTGCCTGTTGAGCAAAGAGCGAGGGTGAAATACAAAACAGAAACAAGCTATGCTATTGAAGACGCTTCGTTTGTTGCACTCAGAAACTTAAATGTTGGCTATAAAATACCGGCTAAATTCTTAGGGAAAAGCAATAGCAATTATTTAAGAGTTTATGCTTCTGCCTATAATTTATGGTACAAGTTTGCCGATAACTACAGCAGTTATAATCCAGAAGGTGTGAATGAATATACTGATGATCCGCTTAGAAACGGTTATCAGCGTGGTGCCGCACCAATTACCAGAAACATCACCTTCGGAATTAACGCTAATTTTTAATTTAAAAATCCAATCACATGAAAAAAATTATAATAGCGCTTCTGGCTGTTACCAGCTTGTCAAGTTGCGAAAAGTTTTTAGATCAAAAACCAATTTCATCTTTAACAGAAAACACTTTTTATAGAAATACCGACGAAGTTGGAACTGGAGTTATTGCCTGTTACGACGGTTTGCAGAAGGTTTACGATGCAGAATACCAATTAACAGAAATTAGAGCCGATAATACTTCCGGATATTCTTTAGAAGGCGATTGGGGAGCAATTAAATTTTTTAGAGAGTCGCCGGCTAACTTCTTTCTTTTAGATTTTTGGCAACGCTCCTATAATACCATTGCCCGTTGTAATTTGGTTTTAAAATACCTAGACAATGTAACCGATCCGGCCAAAAAAACATCCTTTGAAGGAGAAGTAAAATTCATCCGTTCATTAATGTATTTTAATTTGGTAAGGCTTTACGGCGAGGTGCCTTTAATTACACATTCAATAGCTTTTGATGATAATGAAAGTTTTGTAAAAACCACAAAAGACGCCATATACACACAAATTAAAACCGATTTATCAACAGCTGTTACAAACTTGGCAAACAACGCATCGGCTACAGTTCCGTCTGCAAGAGCAAATAAGCAAGCAGCACAGGCTTTACTGGCAAAAGTTTATATTACTTTAAAGGATTGGGGAAACGCTAAACCATTGTTAGAAGCAATTGTAGGTCCAAATCTTAAAGGTGTTGCACCTTATGGTTTAAACCCATCATATGCGGCAATTTTTAGTACAGCTACAGAAATGAGCAAAGAAATAATTTTTGCAGTACGTTATAAGGCTAGCTCCAGTAACGAGGGCAATTCGTTTTCTTACGAGTATAGTAATAGCGGAAATGCCAGAAACGTTAAAGCTTCTGCAGAATATCAAGCGATGTTTGAAGCTGGAGATGTTAGAAAGGCAGTAACTTTTGTTACTACTGGTGCAAATATTGGTCTTGCGGCTAAATTTATTGATGCCGGCGCTCCGCAAAGAGATGCCGGAAATGATTTCCCGGTAATTAGATTTGCAGATGTTTTATTAATGTATGCAGAGGTGCTTAATGAGCTTGCTACAGTACCAACAGCTACAACACTTGCTCCATTAAATGAGGTGAGAGCCAGAGCGGGTGTAGGCATTTACACAATTGCCACCGTTACCAGCAAAGAACAAGCTCGAGATTTGATTTATAAAGAAAGACAATTGGAGTTCGGTTTTGAAAACCAACGTTGGTACGATTTGCAAAGGATGGATCAAGCGAAGGCTATAAACATTTTAAATACCTATTTGGCGGCAACAGGTAACAGCATTACTGTTGAACCTTTTCAATTTGTTTATCCTTTGCCTCAAACAGAAATTAACCTGAGCAAAGGTAAATTGGAGCAAAACCCGGATTATAAGTAAAATTCAAACCTCGATTGTTAAACTTCAGTTTGACAATCAAAAAGCAGTTTCAATGAAAGTTGAAGCTGCTTTTTTTATGGAGGAAGGTGAAATACTGAGAGCTCTTTAAGCCACCCTTTGCTAGTTTCTAAGAGTGGTAATTTTGCTGCCCAAACACTCGCTTAAAGCTGATAACAAATAGCTGACCGAAGCGAGTAGATCCCGCTTAACGACGGCCTTAAACAAAAAAAGGAGAACTTTTAAAGTTCTCCCTTCTTATTTGGAAAAAGATGATGTTACTGTTTGACTATTTTATACACTCCAACTCTTTTATTCCCTTTTAGTAAATGCAGGTAATAAATACCAGTCGGTAAGCCTTCCAAACTAAATTGATAAATATTTGATACGCCAGCTTTTTGAATTTTAACGATTGCACCTAAAGCGTTTGTCAATCTCCATTCATCATTCTGGTTCAAAACTTCCTCCGTTTGTACATTTACAACTGACATGGTTGGGTTGGGATAAATATTCGCCGAAAATGATTTTTTTATAGAGATAATTGGCGAATACTCAAAAGATCCATCCTTATCAACCATTTTTAAACGGTAATAATTGTTGCCGGTTGATGCATTTTTATGGGTATAAGCGTAATCCACTAAGTTTTTTTCCGCTTGTTGAATGGTGATTTCTGCAAGTTTAGCGAAATCTGAACCGTCTGTTCTCCACTCTAACTCGTAGTGGTTAAAATTAACTTGACTGCTCACCTGCCACACAATTTTCATGTCGTTAAGTTGCGGATAAGCATCAAAGCCGATTAATTTAACAGGTAGTAAACCCGAATAATTGTAGCTATAAGAAAACGCTTGCGCATCTGGTCCGGCATAAGTTTCGGATAAAGCACTTACGTTAATAGTTTTTGCTCCGCTATATTCATTTGCGCCCACATCTTTTGTTCCCGTTCTGCTTTGTTGTTCAAAATCAGCGGTAACGTAGGTGAAAGTACCGGTTGCAGCGTCTATCGCCGGACTGGTATCAGCCAAGCGCAAAATCTGTGCTGCCGGGTTTAATTCACAATCTGCACCTGTACACGCTGGCTTAATTAATTTTGGATTGATGTTTTGGATCTCTGCACCGGTGGCCGAAATACCAATACTTGCAGTGCCGGTAGGATACATGATGTTGTTCGAAAAAGTTACGCCAGCTAAAGACGCATTGCTATAAGATTTTATAAGCGGACTGGTATTGCCAACAACAATATTGTTAGCCAGTAAAACGTTTACCGGTGCTTTGGGGTAACTTCCGCCGTTGTCAAAACCTATTTCAATGTTAGATTTGTTGTTGACCAGGGTGTTGAAACTTATTTCCACGTTTTCCGGAATGTTGTGGCTGGAGTTGCTAGTTGTCGAATTTAACACATCGCCATTTGTAATAACAAGGGCTGCATCCCACTTTTCGCCAGTTAAGCCTTCAAAATAATTATTAAACACTTTATGGTCTAGCCCATACACTCTAATTCCGCCACAACCAATTGTACTTGTTACGCCCTCGTCATTGGTAAATGTTCCGGTTTTTCCTTCGCCAAAAAAGTAATTTCCTTCAGCGGTATTTCGTACACCTTGCCTAAAAGATAAGGTACCTAAACATCTTCTAAAAGTGTTGAAACGGACGATGTTATCACAGGATTTAATTGATACTATCTCCGGGTCGCCGTCACAATCTTCAAATAAATTATGCTCAATTACGGTATAGCCACTGCTCCTAGTTAAAGTGCTAACACCTACGCGGATGCTTTCCTTTTCGTTCGCTACTCTTGGGCCGTTGTTCTTAAAAATATTGTAGCTGATGGTATCATGCTGAGATTGCTGGTCTATATTCCCGTCTAACACTATAAACTTTCCAGCTTCTGTTTTTCCATCAAAAATATTATGATCAATTTTATTATGACCCGATTTTAAGGGCTCTGTACTGCCGTAAGTATCGCCGATATAAATCCAGTTGCAAGACGCGGTTTCAACAATATTGAATCTGTTTTTAGTGATGCGTACATGCGTACTGTTTTGGAATTTTATGCCTGTGCCGATACTCACGCTTTGGAAAGCAAAACCTTGGATGGTTACATAATGGATGCTCTGTAAAACTAAAGCAGTAGCGCCGTTTAAAATAGCTCCACCTTCGTTTTTAGCCCTAATAACAATCGGATTCATCATACATCCCGATCTGTTAATGGTTAAACTGCTTAAGTTATAGGTGCCATCTTCTACGACAATTTCATCGCCGGGATTCATCGCTGCTAAGGCATTTTTAAATTCGGTAACGGTGGATACATTTCTCGTGACGGATGGCGTGTTGTTAACGCTTATATCAGCGCCGATATTTAAATCTCCATTTACGGTAAATGTTTTAGTAGTTTGGTTGCCCGATAAATCTCCGGTCCAGTTGTTAAACTGATAACAAGCTTCGTAGTTAATTTTAGCTGTAACAGATGTGCCTTCGTAATATTTGCCATCTGTAGAAGTTGGTGATAGCGTAATAGAACCGTTGGCAGGTTGTGTAACATTAACATCAAACTTCGCCGGCGGATTCAGCGGATCTATACTTACGTTTGCGCTCAATGTGGTATTTGCCGTTAATGTAAACGTTTTTACCAGCTCAGTTCCTGATAAAGCACCTGTCCAGCCTTCGTTTTGATAGCCCGTAGGTAAAGTCAAAGTCGCGGTAATTTCATCATTTAAATTATAGGTGCTTTTTATTGGCGAAATGGAAATGGTGCCGTACGCTGGTTGCGTAACTGTAATTGTTCTAGCGGTTGAAGAAGCTCCAAAATCAATATCCGCTATCACACTGGTACCAACGTATAAATCATCAATATAAGTTTCAGTGGTTCCTACAGAACTGTCGTCGCCATGATTAAACCTAAGTGAGTGAAATTCTTTGGTGGTAGCAACCCTTGTTCCACTTGCAGTTGGCGTGTAGGTTTCTCGAAGATTGAATTCAGTTGTGGTTCCGCCTACTACGGTGGGCTTAATCACGCCATCTAAAGCCACGTAGTATTTTTCTGTTGCAAAATCTACTTTTACAGAAACCCGCACCCAAGTGTTCGCAGTCCATGTTCCAATTTGTGCACCGCTGGATCCGTTAAAAGCTCTAATTTTATTATCCGTTGTAAAATCTATCACGAATATTCTTTTGGAGCTTCCCCCAAACAGATCGTAGCCATTTATAGCAAATCCCTTTGTAGTATAAGCAACTGGTTTTACCCAAATATCTGCATAAACAACATTTTGAAGTCCTGGCGCACTACCAGAATATGCAACATAATTGGATTGTAGAGCAGTGCCGGAAGCGCTAAACTTAATAGACTGGGTACCTGTTTTTGCAAATGCGTTTGATACGGCGCCGGTAGCGCTGGTCATTGTCCAGCCGTTTTGACTTGCCAGGTTTCCTGCGGTATAAGTAGGACTTTCAAACGAGCTGTTTATCGCTGTTTGACTTTTTGCGCTGAGCATAGCAAATACGCAGGACATACAGAGCAGTAGAATTTTTTTCATTTTAACTGAATTTAATTGGTTTACCAAAAACTGGTTTACCAAAATAAGTAATTTATTTTGGTAATTAAAAATGGGATAACGAAACTAGGTTCTGTTGGTAAATAGGTATTTACAGTTAAATACATAATCTGTTTGCCAATAAAGCTAAAACGGAGTTTCTTAAAAATACTTTTGATTTTGTTTGGTTAACCAATTTATATCTTTATATTTGGTCAACCAATATAATGGTAAACCAATTTTATAACCGGCACATAAATGAGAATAATTTTTTCTATTATTTTTCTATTAATATTTAGCGTCTCTTGTAGCAAAAAAACTGTAAAGGAAGAGGGCTTTAATCCAATTGATAACGTAATAGATCCTGTTACTCCGGTGGAAACAGAAGTTGTTTCTCCTGGAACCACTTTATCCGCAGATGGAGTAACCAATACGTATACTTTAATAAATAGCATATTTGGAGGAACTGGCGATGTTTTGGAAACACCGGATTGTGCCCATGCTTCAGCGTCTCCGCACATCACTCAGGTTTATGACGATTTTCTTAAAAAATATGTGTTTGCTTTCGCAATTCATGTAACGCCAGATAACGATAAATGTAACGGCAAAACCGATAGACAGCGTAACGAGATCAAAACTTATGATAAGTCGCCGGATTCAACTTTAGCATCCTTAAACGAAACCGTTAATTATAGCTGGAAGTTTAAACTGGATAAAAATTTTAAATCTTCTCCGAATTTTACCCATATCCACCAATTAAAAGCTTTAGATGGGGATGATGAATTGCCCTTAATCACATTTACAGCTAGATATAAATCCTCCGGAAATAAGTTTGAAATTATTCATACTGGCGGAACCGGAAAAACGACTTCACTAAAATATATCGCGAGTATTCCGCTTGCCGATTTTATGGGCGAATGGGTAGAGGTTTCAGAAAAAGCTACTTTTTCTTCCGATGGAAAATATCAGATCAGTATTAAAAGATTATCCGACGGAAAAGAACTACTGAATTTGAATGTACCAAAAATAGATTTATGGAGAGACGGAACAACGTTATGCAGACCGAAATGGGGAATATACAGAAGTTTATTGTCACCAGAGTACCTGCGAGATGAGACCATTAGATTCAATGATTTTAACATAACTGAAATTAAATAGATACAATATGATAAAGCAAACATTAGTAGCCATTTGCCTTTTGGCTTCGGCACCGGCTTTAGCCCAAAACAGTGCTTTTAATTACGATTTTGGCGATGCTAAAGCTTCATTTGCGCCAAATCCAGGAGCCTCTTCTACCAAGTTTTTACCTAAGATAACAGGTTCTGTAAAATCTATAAAACCTGTGGTCAGGATTCGTACCGCTTCAGACGGGTCAGGAGAATTCAACTTGGTAACAGGTGGAGCTAGTTTTGTAAAAGGTGCAGGGTTAGAAGTGGTTGCAGGTACTACAACCAGCAAACTTTCTATGTACGATTTGGAAATGAAAACTGTAACCAAAATCAGCTTCGATATCAAATTCGACGAGAGCAACTCCGGGCAATGGATTTTTGCAAATGGTAATTCCGAAAATGAAGAAGATGTTTTCCAAGGAAATTCCAGCGTTAAGGATACCAATACCGAACTTTTTGCGGGTTTACGTTGGGTACTTTCTGCCAGTAACGAGCTAAGTTTTTATGTACGAGAAAATGCTAAATGGGTAAGAGTTAAAACACATCCCTTCGTTAAAAACAAAGAATACCACTTGGATATATTGAGCAATAATTTGGCAACGAAACAAACTGTTGACGGTCATGAAATATTGCCCGGAACTTACCAGATTCTGTTGAGTGGCAACCAAATTGGTCAGGCGTACAAAAGTGGAGGTTTACCAACAGACGCTAATTTAAATGCGCTTTTGTTTTTAGGATACAAACCTAAGGATAGCACCGAAAAGCCGAAAGCGTGGTTGGATAACCTTTCTATTACGGTTGCCAAATAAGCAAACATCAATTATAAACCAATTAAATTAAATATGATGAAAAAGTTACTTTTTACAACAATGTTGCTCGTATTTGCGATGGTAGGCTTCGGGCAAACTGCTACAGATGGCGACTATCGTTCAGTAGCGAGTGGAAATTGGACTAACGTTGCAACATGGCAAGTGAGAATCGATGGAAATTGGGTTGCTGCTAGCGTTGCACCTACTTCTGCAAATAATGTTTATTTACAAACGGGGCATGTGGTCACTATTGATGCTGAGAATGTATATTGTAAAGATTTACATTGGGGCTATACAGGGTCAACTTACGGCGCCGTAGAGTTAGGCTTAAATGTGATAAATATAAGTGGAAAGGTGAGAGTATACAGTATGATAGGGCCAGCTGAAACTTCTTTAGGGAGCGATGGAACCTTCTACTCTGGACAAACTAGCAGTAATACACTGAGCGGGACTCAATTTGTAAGTTCGCAAACCGCCGGATATATAAAATTTGTAGGCGGATCTAGAACTATCACTGAATATGATTCATGGAAATCAAGTGGAACAGTTTGTTATGGGGTTTTTGCACTAGATGATGGAGCAACTGGAACTTTAGAGGGGGGAATGAAATTTAGAGGTCTCACAATTGAAAGTGGTACGGTAAACTGTGATAATGTTTCGTTAGCAATAGGCGCAAGTGCAGGCACAGGAGATATTACAATTAAAAATGGTGCTAAATTAATTTCTTCAAGAGCGGATCAGGTGCTAACTGCTAGCAGTACTAGGCTTTTAGGAACCCTAACCATAGAATCTGGAGCAGTGTTGGAATTAACAAATGCTAATCCAGAGATTAACTGTACAAATTTTGTAAATAATGGCGAAGTGATTTACAGCGGGAATGCCGAAAACTTTGCAATTCCAGTACTCGCTGGCGGAAATGAGCTTACTTCTTACAACAATTTAA
Source organism: Pelobium sp. (assembly GCA_035496935.1). Lineage (GTDB taxonomy): Bacteria > Bacteroidota > Bacteroidia > Sphingobacteriales > Sphingobacteriaceae > Pseudopedobacter. Next base: position 189,410 of record DATJED010000028.1, read on the forward strand.
CAATAAACACAACTGCTGCTTCGGCAAAATTGCCTGCAGAAAAAAATATATCAGTAGCAGGCACACTTACCTTGCAAAGTGGTAACCTTGAAATTCCGTCAACCGCCAGCTTAACATTAACAAACGGAGACAATGCAATAGTGGGTGGAAGTAATACATCCTATATTAAAACATTAGTTAATGGTGCAGATTTTGGAACCCTGAAAGTTGTTGCTTTATCAACACAAAAAGCTTTTCCAATCGGTTCTGCTACAAACTATCTCCCTGTTACATTATCTCCAGAATCAGCATCCAATTTTTCGCTTAATGTTTTCACAGGAGCAACCACCGATGCAACTGTTAACGGAACAGCGTTTACAGCAACTCAAAAAAATGATATTGTTGACGCAATTTGGAACATTAACCGTACATCGGGTACAGGAAATTGCGATGTAACTTTTGCTTGGGACGACGCTTTAGAAGGCAGTAATTTTAGCGGGACAGGTTTAGGTGTTTCTAATTTTAGCAGCGGAACTTTTGGTGCTTTCGGTGGGACTGTAAACGCTACAACTAACACAGCAACGGTTTCATCAGCTACTTTAGGCCAGTTTTTAGTAGGTAAATCTTCGGTTTTACCTGTTACTTTGATTTCTTTTACAGCGAAAACGGACAACGGCAATATTGCATTGGCTTGGAAATCAACCTCAGAAGTAAATTTATCACATTACATCGTTCAACGTTCTACTAACGGAGTTGATTTTGAGAATTTAACCACCGTAGAAGCAAATAATAAACCGGGAATTTTTGATTATACTTTTGTAGATAAAACAGCAAGTTTTGGTGCAAGCTACTACCAGCTAATAAGCGTTGATATTGATGGTAAAACCCAAAAAAGCGAATTAAAATCGGCTTCTTTAGGGGCAAGTGCAGCAAACGTAATCGCTTATCCAAACCCAACAATCAATCAATTAAATATTTCGGGGCTTGTTTCTGGCGATGTGATAAAAATGTTTAATACTTCTGGGCAGCTACTAACAAGTAAAAATGCTATACAAAACCAAGTAAATGTATTGGATATGAGTGATGTTAAGGCCGGACTTTACATATTATCAATTGAAAATTCAGGTAAAATAAGTTCAAACCATCGTATTATTAAGCAATAATTATTTGTACAAAATCCTAAAATGAGTAAAATATTTTCTATCACCAGAATGTTGTTTTGTACGGTGCTGCTAATGAGCGCTGGCACCTTATTGGCCAAAGTAAAACTGCCACAAGTTTTCAGTAGCAACATGGTTTTTCAGCGAGATCAACCTATCCCTATTTGGGGATGGGCAAATCCTAACGAAAAAATAGAATTGAGTTTTATAGGCGAGACTTATACAGCTCAAGCTGATGCAAACGGCAAATGGGAGATAGCAATGAAAGCAGTTTCTTTTGGCGGGCCTTATGTTTTGAAAGTAAATGATTTAACATTAGATAATATTTTAGTTGGTGATGTTTTTTTATGCAGCGGACAAAGTAATATGGCGTTTTTGCTCCAAAATTCAGACGATGCTACTGAAGCCATAGCAAATTCAGAAAACAGCAACATCAGGTTATTTACCGTTCCTCGGGATATTGAATTTCATCCCTTAGATGATATTGCCGGAAAAACTTCTTGGCAATTGTGCAATTCAGAAACAGCGAAAAGCTTTTCTGCGGTTGCGTATTATATGGCCCGTAAACTTCAAAAGGACTTAAATATTCCTATCGGATTAGTTCACAGTAGTTACGGAGGAACGGTAATTGAAGCTTTCATCAGTGCAAAACCAATTGATACCATTGCTCGTTTAAAACCTGTTTTAGAAAAAATCGGAAACAAAAATGTAGGTCAATTTATAGCAAGCCGAACTGCTGAACTCGAAAATGCTCGATATAAGGTAAATCCAAAGCTAGCCAATGAAGTTTTGTGGGATACTATTAATCCGGTTGTTCCAGAATATTCCGGCAACTGGGCAAATATGAAGCTCCCCACATTATGGGAAAACGCAGGTTTGTCTAATGTTGATGGCGTAATTTGGTTTTATAAAGAAATCAATCTTAAAAAAAAAGATTGCAAAAGTGATGCATTTATAAGTCTGGGCAGAATTGCCGATCAAAGCGTCACCTTTTTTAACGGAACAAAATTAGGTTCATCAATAGATAGTCGCGATTTTATAAGAGATTATCCGATATCAAAAAATATTTTACATCCCGGAGTTAACCGAGTGATGGTTAGAGTTGCCAATAAAGGAAGAAATGGTGGAATGTGGGGACCTGAATCTTTACTGTATTTTAAATCCGGAATTGGTAAACAGTTGTCCTTAACTGGTGATTGGAAGTATTACATACAAGATATCAAGGTTGCTGTTCATCCAAATGATGTTCCTTCATCTATTTATAATGCAATGATTAATCCTTTAAAAAATCTTCCTTATAAAGGAGTAATATGGTATCAGGGCGAAAGCAGCGCTAATTGGGCAAATGAGTATGAAGGACTTTTAAAAATTATGATAAAAGATTGGCGTTCGCAATTTCAGCAATCGGCTCTTCCTTTTATAATTATACAATTGCCTAATTATAAAGCCGTAGCTACCCAACCAGAAGTAAATTCGACTTGGGCGTTATTGAGAGAAGCTCAGGAAAATGCTACACAACTACTAAATGTTGGACTGGTAAACATCATTGATTTAGGTTTGGCAGATAATATTCATCCCACCAATAAAACGCCAGTAGGAGAGCGGGCAGCCTTAAAAGTAGAACAAATGATTTATGGGAAAAGCATAATTGCGGATGGACCGGTTTTTAAAGAAATGGATATTAAAGGCAACCAAATAACTTTAACTTTTTCCAATGCCAACGGGTTAAAAGTAAATCCGAAAAGTACTCGTTCAAACTTTATGATTGCCGGTAACGATCAAAAATTTGTATGGGCAGAGGCGAAATTAATCGGGCATAATGTAATTGTTTGGAATAAAAATGTGAAAAATCCGGTTGCTGCGAGATACGCTTGGGCAGATAACCCCGGAGAAAATTATTTATATAATGCTGAAAACTTGCCGATGTACCCGTTTAGAACAGATAATTGGGAAATAGTTACCGAAGAAATCCCTCGTTAAATATTAATTGGAAATATTTGAAAATATGTTTTTACATTAAAGGTCTTTTATGTTATATTTGGTAAACCAATTAATTGGTTTACCAAAATCTAAAATTATGGTATGAAATCATTGATAGAAACAATTACAGCAATCCAGTTGGAATCACCGGTTGATAAAATTATAGGGCAATTAAAACAATTAATTACTTCGGGCCAATTAAAGCCCGGTGACAGATTGCCTGCCGAACGAGTACTCTCAGAAAAATTTGGCGTTGGTAGAAGTTATATAAGAGAAGCGATTTTAAAATTGGAATTTTATGGCTTATTAAAAACCAACCCGCAAAGTGGTACTTACGTGGCCGGATTGAGTATAAACGTTATCGATAGCATTATCTCGGATATCATAAATTTTAACAAAGATGATTTTAATGCGCTTATAGAAGCGAGGTATTACCTGGAACTAACTGCGATAAAATTGGCTGCAGAAAGAAGAACTTCAGAAGATGTTGATGCCATAAAAGTCGCATTGTTTGACTATGAAAACAAAATCAACAGCGGTGCTTCCAATGCGGTAGAAGAGGATATGCTTTTCCATATAAAAATAGCCAAAGCTTCAAAAAATACAGTTATCGAGTCAATGATCTTGATCTTAATTCCGGATTTGATTAAAAATATTGTAGATAACAAAGTGTGTGGTGAAAACAGAGGAAGATCTGCCATTCCAGAGCATCGGGCGGTTTTAAAAGCAATAGAAGAAAAGGATGTAGAAGCCGCAGAAAAAGCAATGGCTGTACATTTAAACGAAATTTGGGAAATAAGTAAGGCGGGTTTTGCCACCAAAAAAATCATAAACGAATTATAGGTTTAACCTAAAATAACGCCTAAGCATAGTTAAGTAAAAGAAATATTATAAAAAATGAACTACTTAAAAACAGTGGTAATTGTATTGTTTTGCTCTTTTTCGAGCAGCGTGATACATGCGCAAAATCATCCAAGTTTAATGCTTACCCTAGCAAAATTGGAGGAAGTGCGTTCTGGTTGCCAAAATTATCCGTTGCTAAAAAGCTCTTACGAAACCATCAAAGCTGATGCTGACCAAGCGCTTTCGCAACCCATAACAGTTCCTACTCCAAAAGATGGCGGTGGCGGTTATACCCATGAGCAGCATAAACGAAACTATGCAACAATGCTTAATTGCGCAACGGTTTACCAGATTAGCCAGGATAAAAAATACGCCGACTATGTAAAAGACATGCTTTTGGCTTATGCCAGCAAATATGAAAAATGGCCACTTCACCCAAAAATGAAGAACGAAAAAGACGGTGGCCGGATTTTTTGGCAAAGTCTTAACGATTTTGTTTGGCAGGTTTACACCATACAAGCCTATGATTTGGTTTTCAACGCCATTTCCGCCAAAGACCGAAACACAATTGAACAGCATTTGTTTACCCCGATTTTAAAGTTTTTCACAGAAGACAGGGTCGAGATTTTTGATCAGATCCATAACCACGGCACCTGGAATTTGGCCGCCGTTGGCATGACAGCCTACGTTTTAAACAAGCCGGAATATGTAGAAATGGCGTTAAAAGGTTCGCATAAAGACGGAAAGTCTGGTTTCTTGGCACAAATTAATCAGCTGTTTTCGCCAGACGGCTATTATATGGAAGGCCCATATTATCAGCGTTACGCGTTATTGCCTTTTGTGATGTTCGCTAAAGCAATAAATAACTACCAGCCAGCGCTTAAGATATTTGATTACCGCGATAAGTTATTGGCAAAAGCTATACAAACGGCCTTGCAATTGACTTACACCAACAAAGCATTTTTCCCGATAAACGATGCAATTAAAGACAAAACGTACGAATCTGTAGAGCTGGTTTACGGTTTGGATATCGCTTACGCCGATATTAAAGCAGAGGCAGATTTATTGGATATTGCCCAAAAGCAGGGTAGAGTAATTGTTTCTGATGCCGGTTTAAAAGTTGCAAAAGCAATCGAAGAAGGCAAGTCAGAACCGTTTAAATACAAGTCAATGTGGGTGCGTGATGGTGGAAAAGGCGATGAAGGCGGACTCGGCATTTTAAGATACGGCGCAAATACCGACCAGCAATGCTTGGTTTTAAAAGCAGCGTCTCAAGGAATGGGACATGGACATTTTGACCGGCTGAACATTCTGTTTTACGATAACGGAGAAGAGATTTTCCCAGATTATGGCTCCGCTCGTTTCTTAAATATCGATACCAAAAGCGGAGGCGGTTACCTGCCAGAAAACAACAGCTGGGCAAAACAAACCGTTGCGCACAATACTTTGGTGGTAGATCAGGTGTCACATTATAAAGCAAATGTAAACGCGGGAGACGCTAATCATCCAGATTTCTTGTTCTTTTCGGATAAGCCCGATTTGCAGGTAGTAAGTGCCAAAGAAGACCACGCTTACGCCGATACCAAATTAACCAGAACAACAGCTTTAGTAAAGGTGAACGAAAGCGAAAAACCTCTTTTGATAGATGTTTTTAGGGCTACATCTGCTAATACACATCAATTTGATTTACCTTTTTGGTATAACGGACAGTTGGTAAACACATCTTTTAAAGTTGATGCACAACGAAACAATCTACAAGCTTTAGGAACTGACTATGGCTACCAGCACTTGTGGTTCAATTCGCAAAACCAATTAAAAGAGAATGGCGGTTTTGTAAGCATCCTTAATAATAAAAGGTTTTATACCACCACTTTTGTTTCCGAAAATCCATTACAGGTGAAATTGGTGTCAATAGGTGCAAATGACCCAAATATGAACTTGGTTGATGGCAAGGCTTTCATTCTTACCCAACCAAAAGCCACAAACCAAACTTTTGTGAGCATCACCGAAACGCATGGCGCAACAGACCCAATCAATGAAACAGTAGCAGGTGCAAGCGGAAACGTCACCGATTTAAAATTGATAAGTTCTGACGATAACCAAGCTGTAATCTCATTTAAAATTAAAAACAAGAACTATCAATATAAAATAGATTTTAATAAAAAGGAAGCTAAGCTAACAAACTAACAAACCAGCCACCTAACAAACTAAAAAAATGCAAAGTAACTTATTTCAAATTGAAGCAGAAACACCTTGGGAAGACTTGGGCAACGGAATTAAAAGACAAATTTACGGATACGATGATGTGATTATGCTAGTAAAAGCAAAGTTTGAGGCAGAAGCAGTAGGTACATTACATGAGCATCACCACTCGCAAGTAACTTATGTAGAAAGCGGTGTTTTTGAGATGACCATTGGCGATCAAACAAAAATCATCAGAAAAGGAGACGGATATTATGTGCCACCTCGTGCAGTGCATGGTTGCAGATGTGTTGAGCCGGGAATATTAATTGATGTTTTTAGTCCTCACCGAGAAGATTTTTTGGGTTAAAAAGCGCTTGAACTGATTACAAGAGCCGTTTTAGATGTCCCCCGCTGGCGGGGGTAGGGGGTGGTATTAGTAGGCTTAAAGCTTATCCGTTCTCTTATTTTCCTAACGGATAAGCCAATAATGTAAAAACAGTAATAGATTAAATACAAAACGATGAAAAAAATTATTGCCATTATCGTTTTTCTTGCAACTGCTTCCTGTGCAGTAGCCCAAGAAAAAAAAGAATACAAAAAGGTGGTTTATCCGGAAGGTTACACCTCACAGCTTGATGTAGTTTACACCAAGGTTGGTGATTGGGATGGTCGTATGGATTTATATCTGCCATCAAAGGATAAAGGCCCAAGTCCAGCTATTATTAACATTCACGGTGGAGGCTGGAACCACGGTGAGAAAGAATCTCAGGGAGGTTTCAATACCTTTTTTAAGATGGGTTATGCGGTGGCAAACATCGAGTATCGCTTAACGCCTCAGGCAACAGCACCAGCCGCTGTGGAAGACACCCGTTGCGCTTTAATTTATCTCATCAAAAATGCGAAAGCTTTAAATATCGATGTAAATAAAATAGTGATTATGGGCGGTTCTGCCGGTGGGCATTTAGCTTTGATGGGCGGTTTGCTGGCTAACAACCCAATCTTTGATACCAACTGTCCAGGCGCAAAAGAGGTAAAAGTAGCCGCCATTGTTGATAAGTATGGCATTACCGATGTTTGGGATTGGGGTTATGGAAAAGATATTACCAGTAAATCTGCTACAAGATGGTTAGGCGATAAAGCTTCGGACGCTGATTTTGCCAGATCCGTTTCTCCGATTAACTGGGTTACAAAAAACAGTCCGCCCATATTTATTGCTCATGGAGACGCAGATCCAATAGTTCCTTACCAACAGTCTGTAGAACTGCATAAAAAACTGGTTAAACTTGGCGTTAAAAACGAGTTTATTAGCGTACCCGGAGGAAAGCATGGTGGCTTTACCGTAGAACAAAACCGTGATCTAAATTTAAAAATAGCAGCCTTTTTAAAGGGTTTAGGAATATGAGAAAGATTGCTGTTTTGGGTTTGATTTTCGGAGGTTTTATTGCGCTTTCTTGCAGTAAAAAGACCAGCGACGTAAAAGTTCCGGCTAAACGTAACTTAATAACGGTTGCCAACAGCACTGAACTTAAAAATGTGCTGTCTATTGCCAAACCCGGAGATTCCATTGTTTTAAAAGATGGAGTTTACGACGGAAAATTTGTGATAACAGCCAACAATAGCGGAACTGAAAAGCAACCGATTACATTAATTGGAACTCCAAAAGCCATTTTAGACGCCGGTAGCCAACAAACAGGTTATGTGTTAAATCTGCAAGCAAATTATTGGCGCATTAAGGGCATCAGCCTAACCAATGGATTAAAAGGATTAGTAGCAGACGGAGCAAATCACTGCATCGTGGATGGAATAACAGTTTCCCAAATAGGGGAGGAAGCTATCCACCTACGCAAGTTTAGCAAGCACAACATCATCCAAAACTCGCAGATAAGTTATACCGGTTTAAAAACTCCCGATTACGGTGAAGGCATTTATATCGGTTCGGCTTACAGCAACTGGTCGAAATACAGTAACGGTGAACCGGACCGTTGCGATTCTAACCGGGTGCTGAATAATAAGATAGGCCCTTACGTTGCTGCCGAATGTATAGATATCAAAGAAGGCACAACCGGTGGAATCATTGAAGGAAACACTTTTGAAGCGCAAGGAATTACCGGCGCAAACAGTGCAGATAGCTGGATTGATGTTAAAGGAAATGCTTACCTGATACAAAACAATATCGGCAATAATACACCGCCATCCGTATTAAAAGATGGCTATCAAGTTAACTGCGCCTACGAAGGTTGGGGGAGTTACAACCTGTTTAAAGATAATGTATGCAATGTAAATGCAAACGGTTATGGTTTCAATGTGCGGTTAAAAAGCAGTAAAGGCGAAGCTGTAGGTAACAAAATTTTTTCAACAAATAAAGTAAACAATGCAGCTAGCGGGGTAGCAAACATTGCATTAACCAATTAGAAGATGAAAGTAAAAGGATTAAGATGGTGGATTATTGCCTTAATTGGCTTAGCAACCGTAATAAATTATATTGATAGGAGTGCAATTAACATCCTATGGCCTTATATCTACAAAGACTTTGGAATTGCGGATGGCGACAATAAAAGTGCACTGGCATTAATAACTACCTTTTTTATGATTGCTTATGCATTGGGGCAAACCTTTACAGGTAAACTGATGGATGCCGTAGGCACTAGGATAGGGATGACGATTTCAATCGTAGGCTGGAGTATCTCCATTGCATTGCATTCCGTTGCTAAATCATTAATGTCTTTCAACATATTTAGGTTTATGTTGGGCTTTAGTGAAGCCGGCAACTGGCCTGGCGCAACAAAAAACAATGCGGAATGGTTTCCTCCACGAGAGAGGGCAATTGCGCAGGGTATTTTCGGAGCGGGGGCTTCTTTAGGTTCAGTAGTTTCTGCACCAATCATCGCCTTACTGTTTATCGCCTTTGGCTGGAAAGTAACATTCCTTTTAATTGCAGCATTAGGATTAATATGGGTAATCCCTTGGTTGGTTGTTAACAAATCAACTCCCGACAAACACCCTTGGCTTACAGAAGAAGAACGTCAGCACATTTTATCCCGCAGACCGATAGCGGCCGGTAAAATAAGTGCCGATAACACCCCCGTTTTAAACTGGAAAGAACTTTTAAAGTACAGGAACACCTGGGGAATTATTATGGGAAGGTTTTTTATCGACCCGGTTTGGTGGCTGTTTGTAACCTGGTTGCCAACATTCCTTAAAGAATCTTTTGCGTTTGATATCAAACAAATTGGATCTTTCACCTGGGTTCCGTACTTGTTTGCCGCGGTAGGCAGTATCGCCGGCGGATATTTCTCGTCATTTTTAATTAAAAGAGGAACCGATGCCGAAAAGGCAAGAAAAACTGCAATAGCCGTAGGTTCGGCAATAATGTTGGCAGCTTTAATTGCCATTGTATATCAGCTAAGCAGTTTAAAGGAAACACCAATGTTTGCCATGGTATTAATCGGTTTAACCTTATTTGGTTTCCAGTTTTTAATTGGTAACATCCAAACCTTGCCCTCAGATTATTTTAACGGTAAAAATGTGGGTACAGTTGCCGGCATGGGCGGTACAGCGGCAGTAGCAGGTACTTTGCTTACTACTTGGGCGGTGCCAATAATTACCCAAACCAGCTATGTTTCGTTTTTTGTACTGGCAGCAGTTTTAGTACCATTATCATGGTTAAGTGTAAAATATATAACAACAAAAAAAGTTAAAAATTAAATAATAAGTTATGCGTTTAAAAAATAAAGTAGCAGTAGTAACTGGTGGCTCAAGAGATATCGGAAGAGCAGTTTCTGTACAATTGGCCAGTGAAGGCGCCAAAGTGGTAGTCAATTATTTCGGAAACAAAGCCAATGCCGATGAAACTTTAGAGCTGATTAAAAAAGCCGGTGGCGAAGCAATTGCGGTAAAAGCAGATATGACCAAAGCCACAGAAGTTCAGGAACTGATTGCTGCAACCCGTAAAGCTTTTGGCGATGAAATTCACATTTTGGCCAACGTTGCCGGAGGTTTGGTAGCCCGTAAAAGTACCGCAGAAATGGATGAGGAATTTTTTGATTTGGTGATGGACATGAATTTAAAATCCGTTTTTTTGGCAGTAAAAAACGTAACACCATACATGCCGAAGGGCGGTTCAATTATCAACTTCACTTCTTTGGCGGGAAGAGATGGTGGAGGTCCTGGCGCTGGAATTTACGCAACTTCAAAAGGTGCTTTAATGACTTATACCCGTTCTTTAGCTAAAGAATTTGGCCCTAAAGGGATTAGGGTAAATGCCGTTGCGCCGGGAATGATAGCAACTGCTTTCCATGATACTTTTACCAAACCAGAAGCCCGTGTAAACGTAGCTAACGCAACCGCTTTGAAGAGAGAGGGAGACGCGAAAGAAGTGGCAGATTTGGTAGTTTACCTGGCATCGGAAGAATCGTCTTACATTACCGGAACCAATATTGATATTAACGGCGGGATAAGTTTTTCATAATTAATTCCCCGGTTTTAAGTTTTTAAAAAGCAGGTATTTTGAAAAAATATCTGCTTTTTGTTTTGCTATCCTTAATAAATCTTAGTTTTTGTGCAAACAAGTAAGTCAAATTTCGTAACCACAGCTTTGTGGTCTCTGCGTCCTCCGCGGTAAAAAATGTATCCCAAAACTTCTTAACCTTTGCGGTTCTCTCTTGTTTAAGTGTTCTGAAAGATCACTTAAATGTTTCTTGAAAACCAAGGACTCCGTCCGGCCTAAATTAGCTGAACATTTCATCATGCAACTTTATAAGTTCTCTTCCATTCCCCGGACACAGTCCTCGGTTTTCTAATTTAGGTTTAAGTGATCCTGAAAAAGGAACACTTAAACCAGATAGGGTTGTTATAAACACTTAATATAGCACTTTTAGGGCTCCCTTTTATAAAATAAGTAGAACCCATGTTTGTTTTTGTGAGTTTTAAATCCGAGAACTTAATTATACTATTTGAATTTACTTGGCCGTGGCTATTGCAAGAGCAGAACACAATAACAAAAACACTCATTATTAATTTCATGGTTTTTAGTTTTAGTTACATGGCTGATTTATTTCTCATTCATGGAGTTCGGAAACTCCGCTTCATTAAACAATCCGGAGTGGCGCTTTCGCTGAACACTCCGGACAGATGGGCTAGACTGAGTGACGCTTGCGCTGAACACTCCGGATAGGAGGGGCATTATAAATAATATTAAAACTTTATATCATGCGCCATCCCTCTTTCTATTACACCATAATCTTTCCAGGCCTCCCCTTTAAAAGTGGCTTTTATTTCTTGTTTAAGATTTGCCTGTATCTCATAAATTTCTTTAATAGAGATTATAGTGGGATTTTTTGCTCGCATAGAAATCATCCCTATGCTCCCATCCTTATCAAAATAAAAGCTGAAGCCAAGATATTCTTCCTTCTGATGCAGTTTGTGCAGTTTGCTTTTCAGAACACTTTTTACAATTTCAGTAATCCTAGCCTCATCAAAAACAAGTTCCGGGTGTAAGCGATGGATAGGTAGTATAGTTATTAGTTATCGATTCTAGCCAATTTCGATAGCCTTACCGTCTGTAGAGTTTCCAGACTCAGCCTGATCTGCAAAAAACTTTTCTCATTTATTGAGTTTGGAAACTCAATCCCATTAAACAATCCGGAGTGACGCTTGCGCTGAACACTCCGGACAGGTAGGATTTACTAAAACTTATGATTTACCATTTCTATATCCTTGATTTTTTGAGTTTCCCAGAACTCTGAAGCATCTTTTGTCCAATTTTTATTGGCTTTTTTGTAAATACTCAAAGGGATAGTTGTTTTGACAGGGTTTTCTAAGAATATATTTAGAATTAAAGGATCTACCTTATTTCTCACTTTATCATCTACTTCCGAGTCATTATAAAATTGGAATGTGATATAATAATACTGTTCAACGTTTGGATCAATACCTAAGTAGTATATTTTAATCGGTAACTCTAAATCGTTTAATAAGTTTTTTATTTCCTTTCCTATATAATTACTTTTATGTTTAATGAAATTATCTTTGATATAGGATATAGTGTCGTTTTTAAAATCAGAAAGTGGCTGATAACCATCTTCTTTCATGTTTGTGTTATACTTTAAATTGATGCCTCTATTTTGCATTCCGCAACAAGTAATAAATAAGCACCCCATTATTAATATGTAATTTTTCATTTTATTTGCTTTTAGTTACAATCTGATTCTTTATAGGTATCTGTTCCTCCTGTGGTTTCTTTGTTTGTTCCAATTTTTTTAAAGGTAGTACTATTTGTATCCTTTTTCACTAAAATTAAACCGGACTCCTTCAATATAAAAGCTGTAGCTCTAGCATATGCTTCTTGATAGGATACCGATGGTGGGTCATAAAAATCATTAAATACTTTTGAATGCTCTTGACCAATGTTACTATTAGGATTCCATCCATTGTTACTGTCTACAGCATTATTATTTGCATTCCAAAATGTTTCTAGTTTAGCTTCATCAACAACAACTAGCCCATAAGCAGTGCCGTCAGGAGCAATAGTAAAAGAGGCAACCTGATTAGGAGACAGTCCTCCTACTACGCCACCAAGTCTGATAATATCCTGAGTCGATGGCGGATTTCCAGAAGGATGGTTATGGAAATCTGTATAAAGATTTGGTCCAACATTACCACTTGCATTACTTTGACTCCCTCCGTTAAAAGCACTAGGTGTATAATTGTTATTTACATCTTTATCTACAGAAAAATACTGCTCGTTAGCACTAGATGGCAAACTGTAAAGTGTATCCAATTGATTACTGATTGCTTGTATATTGTTAATATTCGTAGCATCCGACCCGGCCTGCTGATCTTCTGCAGAACAGCACTGGCCTGCCACATTTGCCGTATTATAACAATTATCGTTCAGGTCACCACCAATGCCAACCCATCCACTGCCGGGATTATAGCAGATTTTTGTTGTTGAACTTCCCCACCCACTAGCCCCACTAGCGCAAGTCTTAGCGGGCTGGATTGAGCTATAGCCTGACTTGTGCTTTATTAAAATAATACATCTATTTCTATTAAACCTTTAATTCCTTGATAGTCTCTAGCACTACTATATAAATAATCTTCCTGCTTTTCAACTATTCTAGCCTCAACAGGATTGTTATGGATATAATCCAGTTTTTGCTCAAACATACCACTATGAAAATCCAATTCTATTGGATGGTTATCTTGCCTCCAAAATTGGTAATGCGTATTATTGCTATTTTGCTTGCCCGCTTTTGCAAATAAAAACAGCATCCATTCTTTTCTACTCTCAACCTTATTTTCCTTTATTTCTTTTAATATTTTGAATGATGTGAATTTCTTTAAATCTCTCATTGCATCAGACAAAACAGCTCCTTCTCTACAACTAATTATTAAATGTATATGGTTGCTCATCACCACCCAAGCATGTATATTTAATCCTTTCTCTTTTCTGCAATAAACCAAACTTTCTAAAAACAGGTCTCTATAAACCTGTCGTGTAAAAATATCAATCCATCCAACTACGGCAAAGCTTACAAAGTAAATCCCAGCATTGTTATTGAATTTATATTTTGTACTCATATGCCAATTGATATAGTTCTGTAATGAAAAGCACAAGTCTCCTTACCCTCTTTTCCAACGCTCGGAAGACTTGCGCCAGTGGGCGGGATTACAAATCCTTATTATTGCAAAGTTCGACATGATCTTGCAGAACATGTCGAACAGCTGGAAACTCTTTTTCATTAAATAATCCGGAGTGACGTTTGCGCTGAACACTCCGGACAGGTGGAGATATTAACGATACCCTATACTTAATCCTGTTATAATATTTGAAGAAGGATCGTAATAAACCTCCAACATTTCATCTAAAGCTTCCCCATTCGTAGTAGTTAATTCTATACTGATTAAATCATCGTACTTATTTTGATAGGATGCAGGGAAGATATTACTTAGTATACTAATATTATCCCCGACTTTTATGGATTGATCATTGTAAATAATATAGAAATTAGAATCTACAATTTTAAAACCGAAAAGTACTTCTCTTTCGTTATCAATGTATATGTAATTATTTCCATATTTCCAGCCCGAAATCTCGGAAGGGTAATCATCCCATGGCATTATTTCAGTACTTAAAGGATTACCGTAATTACCTAGAACAATGCTTTTTGATACACCAATTGAAAAAGAAGAGTTAGGCGATTGATTTTTAACTATTTCAAAACTATTGTAAACAATCTTACTTGCTAAATCTACTTGTGCTTGGCAACCATAATGAAGAAAAAAGATTGCTAGGATAAAAAATATTGCTGATTTCATAATTTTTAATTTTAGTTGTTGCATGGCTGATCTATTTTATTTCCGTTTTGATCGAACTTAGTCTTAATATGATTCTCTGGGTTTATTTGATCGGGAGTGTAATGCTTATAGCTACCTAGACCAAAATCATTTGATGGCCTGCATTGTATATGAACATGTTTATTAATTACATTTTTTTTGGAAGCATTCCCTGTACTTCCAGTTGTACCAATTACGTCAAATGTACTAACTTGTTGGTTACGAACAACATCCACTCCATCTAAATGATTATATTTTAAATAAATAATTTCTCCGTTGGCTAAAGTTGATTTAATAATGATATAATTACCATACGCTCCAGAATTACCATAAGTGCCGGAAGGAACCGAGCCTATTAGGTCGAATACGATACCTGAATATATAGGAAATAATGGTGTACCTGGGGTAGCTTTGATATCAGTCCCATCATGATACTTTAGTGTTCCATCACTAAATTTTCGAGTATATCCATTTCTTCCACCCTTCAAACCGGCGCCTGTCGCTGCAATTTCTGGGTATCTTATCGGATCTCCCTTCTTCGGTTGATTTCCCGGAGAAAGACCTGTTTTACCTCCTACACAATTACAAAACTCATCGTAATAAGCAGTACCTCCGACATTCCCTGCACAATCTTTAACTTTATTGCACCAATCCGGGTCATCCGTTCCTGCCAATACCGAAGTGGTTGAAACTGTAGAGGAAGTTTTAACCTTTAGTATAGGGCAGCCAGGCGGGTTTTGCGGGTTGTTACTGTAATTATCATAATAGTCCTCCCAATAGTCATCCCAATCGTTATAACCCTGTGGTACTTCAAAGCCGTCCAGTACTGCGCCAAAATCGGGTATAAGATCTTGGTTGGTGCTGTTTACCCAATCCTGCCAATCCGTCCATTCTTGCCAGGTCATGCCGTCGTAATAAACCACTTGGTTTTCCGTATCTATATACCACCCGTTTTCAGGAATACCGGGCTCGTTTATCGGGTTCCCGTCTTCGCCGAAAGCGGGTCCCATGCTTAATTGCCATTTTTCTCCATCATAAACCCATTGATATTGTTTATCATCCAGCTCTGCATTATAAAGAATACCCATCTGTTCTCTATTGGTAAAGTTAAATTTGTCCAACAGATCCATAAGCTGTTGCCATGTAAGTTTATCTCCTACTTTTACTTCTGTTACCTCATTGGGGTTGGGCGGGTTTTGTTGGTTGTCGTTCGTATTAGAAGTATCGTCATAAGGGTCTTCATCTTCATAACCCCCATCGTCGTCGTCATTATAACTCCCATCATCGCCACCGTTAGTGTTGCACCACGAACAATCGTCGTCGTTATTATTATCGTTACTGTCAGAATCACTAGTACCACCCCAATTATCGGGGTCTAGATATCCATCTTCTGTGGTAAATACAGTATTCCCCTCTTCATCCGTATAAATCCCGGTAATTTCTACACCGTAATAATCAGAAAGAGTATCCCAGTCGGAAGAGGTATCGTCATCCCAATCGTCATCCCACCAGTCGTCATCGTCCCAATCATCACCATCTTCATCACCAAAGTCGGCATATACGCTACTAATACCCGTAAGGGCAACACCCTGTTTCTTTATAACCGGTACGAGGCCCAGGAATAGTATCAAAAATAGTATTAACTTTTTCATACGTTCTGTTTATTTTTTAATTACTACAGTTGTTTTTTCAAATCCCGGCCAGCTCAGCTTAAGGATATATGCTCCCGGTACTACGCTGGTATTTATCACATGGCTTTGCTGCCCTTGCTGCAATTGCAGTTTTTTGTGGTACAGTACCTTTCCGTTCATATCCGCCAGTTGTATATTGGCACTTACAGTTTCGTGAGAAAAAAAATTGACAGTGATAGTGCTTTCAAAAGGGTTTGGGTAAACCACCAGATTGGCTTCCTGTAAAGTATGCGTATTTGTAGGTAAAGCCTCTAATGTTGTGTTTTGCTGCTGGCGTACTAAACTAATGTACACAGGTGGCTCCGGTTCTCGTTTGCTTATAGACCACAAGGTTAGGTCGCCCGCAATAAAAACAGAATTGGCAGATTTAATGAGCTGTAAATGAGCATCTTTAAACTGGTAGAGCAACGGGTTGTTAGGACTGTAATGGTCGGTACGTTGGTATTGCGTAGCGTTAAAAACCAAACTACTGTCTGTAAACATAGCCTGTATAGGAATATCAAGCGTATCAGCTTCTGTCCATTTTCCGCTTAACATACCCTTGGTGTGGTTAAGGTTTAGTTTCAGTTCAGATTTACTGATGATGTGCTGCCCGCTCCAGTCGTAGCGTATAATGTAGCCTTTGTAAGTGCCACTGATATTTTCTTGTGGGATTTGTTGCCGTACCCTAACAAAGGTTTGTTTTGCTTTGCCTATACTTGCAGCGCTCTGTACAGAACTCTGCTTTCTGCTTTTATTGCCTATAGAAGCTACTGGTATTGCCGTTTCCAGGTTTTCTGCATCGGTACTTAATAGCTCTGTTTTGGCTTGCTGATAACCGCCTGTGTAGGACTTGCTGAGCCAGTAACGGGCACTGTCTGTATTTACTGCGGTGCCATAGCCGTTGCGGTAGCATAAGCCCATCATATACATAGCGCCCAGACTTTTTTTAACAGCACCTTGTTTAAACAGTTTTACTGCTGTAGTATAATCCTGCTGGCAGCCCAAACCTTTGTACAGCATAAAGCCGGCAGCGTACATGGAATTGGAAGAACCTTTTTCGGCTCCGCGTTTAAATATTTCAAGGGCTTTTGCAAAATCCTGAGCAGTGCCATCGCCATTTTTGTACATGGTGCCCCAATTATACCATGCTTTTGGATAACCGGCCAAAGCAGCTTTTTCAAACCAGGAGATGGCCTGTTGGTCATCTTGCGCTACGCCCAAACCCTGCATGTAAAGCATGCCCAGGGCATTCATAGCGATGGCATTGCCCCGCCCGGCCAAAGCGGTAAATTCTGCAAAGGCCTGCACAGGATTGTACGAGGGATGGTTAATATCCAGCTTCTTTTTTGCTGCCATTAACGGATTTGGCACTTGCTGGGCAAACAATGTTAATTGGCAGGCCAGCATTATTAATATGATTACTTGTTTTTTCATCTGTTTATTTTTAAAACAAAAAATTTGCTCCTGTAGACGCACTGTCTCGGTGTATAACAGGTATTATAAGTTCATTAGTTAGATTAATCAAGTCACTTCAAACATTTAGTCTTTCGGCCTTGTACATTACCACATTAAAGCACTTTTAAGATCCTCTTTGTTGGCATCGTTTTTCTGTATGGCTTCCAATTTTTTTAGAACCTTAGGTTTAACACTATCTATACTTTTTACCTGTGCTACCTGTAATTGCTTGTCGTTAAAAAAGCGTTCTTTGGCTATCAGCCTGTTCAGGTAATAGGCTTGCAGTTGCTTTTTTAGCGCTGCGCCATCAATTCCATTATCTAGCTTTTCTTTTTGCACCTGTGCCCATTTTTCTTCGGCTTCAACAAAAGCTTCTTCTTTGAACTGTAAAGCCAGCAGGTTGAGGTATTGTTCCTGCGAAAGTATTTTAGGTAGCTCTTCTCTTTCGTAAGGGCGTGGATCGTACTTCCCATCGGGGTTTTTTACCAAAAATTCCTGTTTCGCCCTAATGGTTATTATACATTTACTGGTAAGTGTTTTTACTTGTTCTTCACTCAGCTTTAAAGCTTTGCTGTACTTAAGCGCTGTTGATATAGATTTTGTATTAGGTAAGTTTATTCCATAGCTAATCAACGCACTGTCTATAAGTGGTTTAAAGCGGATGTTGGTTTTGTCTACAAGTTTCTTTTTTTCTTCATTGGAAACAGGTATGGCATAATCTAAGGTTAAAAGGTTCTTTTCTCGCTGATACACATAATTGGCCGCTGAGTTAAATGCTTTGTTAGGCTTTCCTCTTTGAAGCGCATAATTTTTAGCTACCTCGTTTGCCTTACGATTAATCTCGTCTTTAAACATTGCGGCATAGTAAGCCGTATCGGTTGTTACCCTGTTCATGGCTCCTTTCAATATTTCCTTATAACTATCGTCGCTTACTTTGGTGCGGTTAAGAAACAGGTTATACAGGCTTTTCTTTTGTTCGGTACTAAGCGACTTTATACTGTCAAGGACCGCAATCTGTTTTTTGATATAACCTGTCGCCGCTAAAGGGTGTAAATATTTCTCTGATTGCTCTTCGTAACGTGAGATAATACTAGAAATATGCTGGTCTTCCGCGGGAGTATTATGGTATGAGGCTAGGGCGAGCTTTAGCTTAAGGTTTTTTTCTTGAATAATTTTATATAGTACATGGTTACTGTCTATCGCAGTATTATATTTTTTGCCCAGATAAGCTACAGTAAAACGCGTTTCAATAGTGGCGGTTTTAACGGCATCTTTTAAATTGTTGGTTGGTTCTGCCTCTTGTGCATTTACCCATAAGGGCATCAGTGCCCCGATAATTACATGTGTGAATAGTTTTCTTTTCATTTTTTTATAGTTTATTTTAGTTCATTAATCATTAGTACTGATTTAGTTCTTTTAGCCTATTGACAATCGTATTTACCTCTACCACCATGTTCGCTGTCCGTTTTCATCTACAATAAAAGGTCTTTCTTTCCCTTTGGAATATTCTGGGCGTAACAGTAACAAAGCATTAGCGGGCACATTATCAAATACCATTTTTTCGGTATTTGTGGCTACCTGTTGTTGCAAAAGTTTCCAGGCATTGTCCCAGTAGTAAAGTTTGTACTTGCTTCCTGTTTGGTAAACCAGATAATCTTGTTGCCATGGTAAGCTGATGCTTCTACGTTGTTGTAAATTGGGTTTAAGCTTTTTTTGGGTGTTGTTAACGGCGGCTATCGGATAACCGGCAGGCTCGATTTTTCCGTTTAGGTAATAGGCGGGGAGAAATACGGCACCTTGTGGCATATCAGAAAAGTTTGCAGTTTGATGAGTTATTTTGCTCCACCATATGGGCCTCCATTTGGAATAATTAAACACACAGGCATAAACAATAGGTGCTTTAGGTTCTGGTATGTTGCAAGTGATAGATTGAGTTTTCCAATAATCTGCGGTAACATCTATATAGTTCTGCTGACGCATAAATCCATCAGGTATACCGGCAGTATCTGTAATGCTTGCTAAAGTGCCTTGCTGTTTGGCATAAGTAGTACGCAACACCTTTCCGGGTTCGCGGGCAAGCATTTGATTTTTGGGAACATCGTCTTTCAATACTTCCAATGAAACCGATTGCAATTGCGATGTAAAGGCATTGGTCAAGAAATGTCCGCCCGAAGAGGTTGCCCAGTAGGGAATAGCGTCTACACAGGCTGCCACGCCTTGTGAACGTAGGGCAAATACTTTAAAATCAGCAATATCTTCACATGGACCTTTTCTACGTTGTAATAACTGCATTGCGCCCAAACGTGGCAAAGGTTCTTTCCTGTTTTCGAAGCTAAAGGAATTGGTAAATGAGGTGTTTTCTAAATTGGTGGCAAACTGCCAAAGTTGTTTCCCATCATCGGCCTCTTTTACAAGCGCAAAATCGTTTTTAAATTTCTCTTTATAGGTACTACGCCAAGTTTGTAACGGCTCAATACTGGCTCTATAAGGCAAAAGATATTCGCAGAAATCATCAAATTCTTCTTTCGTAAATTTTCCTTTCTCCCAGCTTTCAAAAGCTTGGTTCACGTTGTCAATTAAAAAATCGGCTTTAATGGTATCAATATCCCGATAGGTAATGGGAATAGGTTTAACCCTCCTATGTTTTTGTTTAATCTCTTCAAACGCTTTTACCGCTGTAGCAAAATCAGGATAATCCAGTTCATTATAATCGATACGCCTACCAGCACTATCAGCCCAGTAATAATCTGCTGAATAATGGATATCCATATTAGCAATCAGAAAATAAGTCGCTTTTAGTTTAAGTGAATCTTCTGGTTGTTTAAAGTGATTGATTGTTTTCTCCAGCTCTGGCCGGTTCTTCCCCGCTTTTTGCAACACGGCTTCTACATCTTGTGGGTATTGTGCCAACGCAGGGAAATAAAACAGGGTAAGTAAAAAGATAAGAGGTAAAAAAAGTTTCATAGGATATTTAAAAATTTAATGGACGGTTTCGGGCAAGTAATAAGGAGGCCTGTTCCTTATATTTTTTGGCATTGCTGGATTCAATTTTAGGCTTAAATGTTATTAGATATTGTGCCATCAAGCTAGCTTTCTCAAACTCATCTATCTTTTGATAAAGTTTCATAAGTGCCATATAAGGCCGCATTCGCATGGGCTCTAACTGCGATGCCAGCTGATATTCCTCCTCCGCCATTAAATATTGGCTCTGCATTTCGTAACATTTTGCTTTTAAGTAGCATATTTCTGGTGTGCTACTGTAAAGCCATGCTGTATTTAAAGCTTGCAAAGCATCGTTATATTTGTGTAGTTGCATTTGGGCATTTGCACTTTGTGTCCAGTAACTGCTTTCTCGCTGTAAAGAAAGTGATAGGGGCTTTAAAATTTCCAAGGCATGTTTTGCGTCACCTTTTTTTATAAGGTCTTGGGCACTTTTTGTTTTGTGCATTGCTACTGCCTTTTCAATCTGGGTGCTTAAAAGCCCAAATGAGGCAAATAGTAATAAGGCTGTAATAACAGGATTGACGCATAAGTTTCGAAATGGGACAAAGCTGTCTTTTGAGGCAAGTACAGTAGTATAAAAAAGAAAAACTAAGGTTACAGGAATAGCTTGGAGTGTGAAGTTAATGAACGACATTAAAATGTATGCTACAATTCCGGCATAAGTCGGAATCATTAAAGTGTCCCCCAGATGCGCTTATCTGTAAAACAAAGTAACCTCTTATCAGCAACACAAGTAATAACGAAGCGAAAAACAACAGGCCCGGTAATCCTCCTTCTACACCATGTTGTAAAAACTCGTTGTAGCCCATATTTACGTGGCCGGCATTCTGAGTTTCTGCCGGTGAAGCTTTGCCATTAGCTATATAAGCAGCCTGTTCAAGATTATAATATTTTTCAAACTGCCCGTAACCATACCCACTGAAAGGTTTGTTGGCTACCATAAATGCTGAAACTTTATAAATGAGCAAGCGCCCGTCAGCCGAAGCTTGTTTAGAAAGGTAGAGCGATTTTATTAAAGGAATTGCCGTAACTAATAATATTGCCGAAATGGCAATTGTTACAATACGAAATCTGCGATTCTTAATTTTTTGAGGGATATCATAATAAAAATATAAGCAAACTGCCGTAGCCGCAAAAGCGCCTATATAAGCAGAGCGACATTTTAAAAGATACAAGCCAGTAAATAGCAGTAAAACCATGAAGCTATAAGCCCATCGTTTTCGAGCCGAGCTACTCATTAGCTTTAAGAGCACCAAAGGCAAAACTAGGGTTATAAACATGGCGGTGACATTAGGATTTATCCAACTACCACTTACTTGCAAATAGCGACTCATACTCGGAATTAAACCGATTGCCTGCAAAATGCAAACGACTGATTCAGCAATTGCTAAAAACACCAATCCGTTACATAAAAGCTTTTTGTTAATTATTTCTTCAGATTGTAAAAGATAAACTGTTATAAAAAAACAAGCTACGCTTAACATATAATAATGCCAGCTTTGTAATTTTTCTATCAAAGCGCCGTGTATCACAGGATAAAAACAATAAAGCAGTATGAAGAAAACTGGAAGTGTTAACGATAACTTTTTATTTTGATATAATTGTTTAGTAAGAACTATAACACTTATAATTCCACTTCCAATACAAAAGATATAAAAGGCAAATAATGTTGGTGATAAAAAGTAATTGTAGTTTATAAGCGACCCGGTAATTATGATTAAAATAAAAATGGACCAGAAATTAGATTTAGAAAATATAAATAGTTTCATAGGCAATTAGGGGCATCAGACCTTTAAGGTAAAGTCTTCGTTATCTCCTATAAAAAATATTATGCAAACAACAGTTTTAGAAATGCAAACTGCAAGAATTTAGTGCTGAACAGCAATTGCTATTGAAATAGTTTCGGAATGTTTTATTAAGAAATGTTTTTGAATGAAAACAATGAACTCAGCACTAATTTAGCTAGCGCTTTGAATTTATATTATACCAAAATTGATATAACAGAATTATGAAATGACTTAAAAAGAATCGACTGCCTATCCCTTTTTTAAAAGCGTCTTTGGTTTGATTGTGTAATTATCTAACAAGCTAATAAAAGTGTCTTTATAGAATCTGCCAATGGTCAATTCTGTTTTATCATTCAAAAATACCCTGTTGCCTTCTATCGCGTTAATATAATTAATATTAATTATATAGGATTTATGAATCCTACGAAAACTGGCCGAAGGTAGGCAAGAAATCATGTCTCTTAAACTGAGGTGAAGCATATGATTGCAATTCTTACAGTGGATAATTATATAATTCGACATTGATTCAATGTAGACAATATCATTGAAAGATAATTTGTAACGTCGTCCCTTTAAACCTCCTTGTAAATAAAAATAGTCTACAAACGCAGGTATCTTTTTAAAAAAATGTTTCCCTGCAATTAGTTGGAATACGCCGATAAGTTCTTTATCATTTAATGAAAGGTTGATATTAAGCGTGTTGTCGCCAAGATCTTCTAATATATTAGTTTCAAACAATCTTACGGAGATGCACTCCGGTGGAAAACTATCTTCGATAACAGATCTCTCGGAAACAAATATTACATCAGGCTCAAGTAAAGCTATTTGTTCTATCCCTTTGTTTAAACAAGTATTAATTCCAATGATACAAAAATGGGGAATGGAATTAATTAATGTAAGCAGACGTTCCACTATAAGTAGTTCCTCTAATAATATAAAACAGTTAATCATTTTAGGTTAAATGGTTTTGAACCGCTGATTTTAGTGTCAACAGTTCCTTTAACAGAGGTAATATAATTTCTTGACAATTAAAAGAAAAATCTGTGCAAACGTTGCCGGAAGTGAATTGGCTATTTTTAAAGCTATAGACTCCTCCGTACCATCTTCGCCCCATGTTCGCAAATCGCCTTAAGAGCGTCACGAAGAAATCACGGAGGAGAACCGGAGGAAAGGTAGACTAATGGCGCAGTAAAGGCGGAGTTGGGGTGGACTATAGGTGGACTTATAGCAAATTATTTTTTGAATTTTTAAAGGGGATTTCGGTAGAGTTATGAGAGTTTGAATATACAAAAATTATGGCAGAACAAATAGGATTTTGCCTTACGCTGTAAAAAGTTGGAGATGCTCTAACTCAATGAATCCCGCCTTAGCGTTAATTTCCAACAACATAAGCAACATTGAATTATTCATGGTTCCAAAAGATCGCATTTATGCACTTTGCAACTCCGGTTATGAAAATTTAGGTATCTTTATAAGCCATAGACCAATAGATTATAAATAAGAATGCTGTTGCTTAAACCTGTCTTTAAATCGGATTTAAAAAGAATACTCATTAAACCTTTACTCATCTTTTCAGTAAGGTTAATCCAAAAAAGGCTTTCAGTTTTATGCTTAATTCTATGCTTATCGGCACCTGCCATCGCACAAAAAAACAACTTCTCTTTTGACCATTTCACAGTAGAAAGCGGACTCTCGCAAAGCAGCGTAATTTCCATTGCACAAGATAGCATGGGTTTTATGTGGTTTGGCACAAAAGACGGGCTTAACCGCTATGACTCCAGACGGTTTGAGGTTTTTAAAAATAATAGCAAAGACAGTACATCTATCAGCAGCAATCAAAATATTAATGCTTTATTAACAGATAGCAACGGAGATTTATGGATTGGTACACAAGACGGATTGAATAAATACCTATCCGAAACAAAATCTTTTACCCGGTTTTTTAACAAGCCGAATGACAAATTTAGCCTCAGTAATAATACCATCAGGTGTTTGTACGAAGATAGGGAAGGCAACCTTTGGGTAGGTACAGAAAACGGTTTAAATAAATTTAGCCATAACGGAAAGTTCGAACGTTTTTTATGCAAAGGTTCTCCGGGTTCGGGCATTGTAAATCCTATTGTTAAAGCAATTTGCGAGGATGATAAAGGCGATTTATGGGTAGGCACACAATTTGGTTTGGCAGTAATCAGCAAAGCTTATGATTCCTATAATTTCCAAACCTATTATCATAACGATGCGGATATTACAAGCATTTCTGATAATGATATAAACGCCATCGCTAAAGACAAAAACGGCAATTTATGGATAGGCACTCATTTTAAAGGAATCAATAGGAAAAGCAAAAACGAATCAGGATTTACACATCTTAACTCCACAAACAGTGGTCTTATTAACAACATCATCAGAAAAATATTGGTTGATAAGCAGGGTAAGCTTTGGTTTGCCACCATCAACGGTATCAGTGTTTATGATCCGGTAAAAAAGACCTTTCAAAATCAGACTCACAATCCCGAAATATCAAATAGTCTAAACCAAAATTCTATTTACGATATTTTTCAGGATAGGGCAGGTTCTGTTTGGGCCGGCACCTATTATGGTGGCGTAAATGTTTATCACCCAAACGCGGTTTCGTTTCAAATTTATAAACAT
Organism: Pelobium sp.; assembly: GCA_035496935.1. Classification (GTDB taxonomy): domain Bacteria; phylum Bacteroidota; class Bacteroidia; order Sphingobacteriales; family Sphingobacteriaceae; genus Pseudopedobacter. The sequence continues at coordinate 214,463 of DATJED010000028.1, forward strand.
TATTCTTACAAAAATTCGTTAAGCAGCAACGTCATCAGCGCTTTAAAAGAAGATAAATTCGGAAATCTTTGGATAGGTACCGAAGCCGAAGGCTTAAATTATTACGATAGAGATGCTGGAACATTCTACAACCTTAGAGCAAAAGGTGGCAAAAATTCGTTAAGTTCCAATTTAATTAAGGCCATCAGCATCGATCAGAAAAGCAACCTCTGGATTGCCGCCTACGAGGGCGGTGTTGATTATTATGATACCCAAACCCGGCAATTTAAAAATTACGATATATCCGATGGGAACTCGTTGAGCCCAAAGCGGGTTACTTACCTATTGACAGATTGGGAGGATAAACTTTGGGTAGGTACAAAAGGAAAAGGTTTGTTTTTGTTTGATAAGCAAACAAACGCTTTCAGGTCGTTACAAAAAGAAACATCAAAGTTTCGTTTGCCTGCAGTTAACATCGTTCATATCTACCAGGACACAGAAAATACCGTTTGGGTAGCTACCGATGAAGGTTTGTTTTTTTTGAGACAGAATGGCCGTGAATTTGTGAGGTTGATGCTCAAAAACAGCACATATTTTAACCAGGTGAGCTTTATTACGGAAGCGGCAGGTGGCGAAATGTTGTTTGGTACCTATGCCGATGGTGTTGCGTTGTACAATCCAAAATCCCGAAAAGCAAAAATTTACACCGTTAAAGACGGCTTGCCATCAAATAACATTGCAGGGATAGTAGAAGATAACCAGCACCGCGTTTGGGTAAGTACAGATAAAGGTTTGGCTTTCCTTAGCAATAATGGAATAAAAGTTTACAACCGTAATGATGGTTTACCGGGCAATGTTTTTAATGCTCATTCTGTATTAAAAGACAGCAAAGGAGCTTTGTTTTTTGGTGGCTACAATGGCTTGGTAAGTTTTTTTCCTGCCGATATTTCCGCAAATACTACCCCGCCTAAAATAGTTTTTACGCATCTGCGATTGTTTAACAAAGAAATTCCGGTAAAAGAAGGAAGCTCAATTTTGCCCAAATCTTTAAATAAGCTACCCGCTCTGGTGCTGGATTATCAACAGAATGTTTTCAGCGTCGAATTTTCGGCTTTAAACTTTGTGAAATCCAGAAAAAATAAATACGCCTACAAACTGCAAGGCTTTGAAAACGAGTGGAACGAGGTTACAGAACCGACTGCGGTATTTACCAACTTGCCCAATGGCACTTACAATTTATTGGTTAAAGGGAGCAATAACGATGGTGTTTTTAATACAGTGCCAGCTAGTTTAAAAATAGTTGTAAAACCGCCTCTTTGGCGTACTTGGTGGGCTTATTTAATATATGCGTTGGCGTTTATTGCCTTACTTTATTTGGTAATGCGCTTTTTGCTGATTAGGGCTTTATTAAAACGAGAGCATGATGTGCACCAAATGAAGTTGGATTTTTTTACCAATGTATCGCATGAAATACGTACACCGCTTACATTGATCTTGGGTCCGTTAGAAAAAATGATTCAGGATACACATGATAATTTTAGTTTAAATAAGCAATTGCTTACTATAAACAAAAATGCAAAACGCTTGATGAGATTGGTTAACGAGCTAATGGATTTCCGGAAGATTGAAAGCGGAAAAATGAAGCTGAACCTTTCTGCAAATAATATTGTAAGTTTTGTAAACGAGATTTACCTTTCTTTCCAGCAGTTGGCAGTGCAAAACCGGGTTGATTATACTTTTACGGCAGCGGAAGAAAATATTCAGGTTTATTTTGATAAAGAACAGTTAGAGAAAGTTATCTTCAATTTGCTCTCGAACGCATTCAAATTTACGGCTCAAAAAAATGCAAAAGTCGGAGTGGAAATCAGCCATCAAAACCAGCATGTTCTCATTAGGATAAATGATAATGGCGAAGGCATTTCAGAAGAAGATAAAACCAAGCTTTTTACCGCTTTTTACCAAGCGCCCAATCAGCAACAACGGAATGTAGGTACAGGCATAGGTTTGGCTTTGTCGAAAAGTATTGCCAAACTTCACCACGGCGATTTGGTGTTGCAACAAAGTGGCAATATTACCACATTTTGCTTGTCGTTGATGACGGGTAAATCGCAGTATAAAGACGAAGAAATAAACCTAGAACTTTCTTTTGAAGAATCCAGCTTATATCAAATCAATCACCATCACAACGAATTATTAGAGGTTGAACCTTTAAAAAAGATGTCGATTGTAAGCAACCTACCATTATTGCTTGTTGTTGATGATAACCCCGAGGTAAAAGAGTTTATTGTGAACACGTTAACCCCTTTTTATCAGGTAATTGCAGCCAGCAATGGTAAAGAGGCTTTAGCTTTGGCGTTCGATAAAATTCCCGACGTAATCATTAGCGATGTGATGATGCCAGAAATGGATGGCTTTGAGTTTTGCGCAAAACTGAAAACAGATACCCGAACAAGTCATATTCCGGTTGTTTTATTGACCGCCAGATCTAGCGAATTGCATGAACTGGAAGGCCTAAAAACCGGGGCCGATGTGTATCTAACCAAACCCTTCGGTACAAAAAAACTGCAGTTGATAGTTGAGAACCTTGTTACGTTGCATCAGCATATGAGAGAAAAATTTTCGCAAACTTTCTCTTTGCAACCTACAGAAGTTAAGGTACAATCTGCTGACGAGGAGTTTTTGCAAAAAGTAATGACCCTGCTGGAGGATAATATCAGCAATACTGAATTTAATGTAAACCTTTTCGCATCTGAAATAGGAATGAGTACGCCGATTTTCTATAAAAAGATTAATGCGCTAACTGGTTTAACCGTAAATAATTTTATAAAATCTGTTAGGCTAAAAAGAGCATTCCAGCTGTTGCAGCAAAAGGCAGGAAACGTATCAGAAATTGCCTATATGGTAGGCTTTAACGATGCAAAATATTTCAGCAAAGAATTTAAAAAGCAATACGGAAAATCGCCGTCTGATTATATTTAGCCTTCCTCCGGTCATTTTTAAAATTTACCCCCAATCTTTTAAGATTTTTCTTGATTTAATTTCGCTTTGCCAATAAGTTTGAAAGACCAATAGTAAGCTGTTCTATCATATTTCTGACGGTAAAAATTAACACTTAAATTTTTGCTTTAATAAAAATATAATGCTACTTTTGGTTTACCAATTTTTGGTAAACCAATTAAAGATGTGTTAACATCAATATAAACCAAATAATAAATTATAAATATGAAGTTTAAAACCTACGTATCAACCATTGCTTTAGGCTTTGCGCTTTTTATATGTTTTGGGACGAACCAAGCCGTAGCGCAAACCAGGGTAAAAGTACAGGGGGTGGTAAAATCAGATGATGGTGAATTATTGCCCGGTGTATCTGTATCCGTTAAGGATTCTAAAACCGGAACGGTAACCAACCTGAACGGCGAGTACACCATTACCGCCGAAAAAGGAAAAATTTTAATTTTCAAATTTTTGGGCTATAAAACAGTTGCCCAAGGCGTTACAGATCAAAAGGTAATGAATGTTACCATGGAGGTGGAGCGCAGCATGATAGATGAAGTGGTGGTTATTGGTTATGGTACGCAGAAAAAATCATCAGTAACAGGCGCCGTAAGTAAATTGGTCAACACCAATTTAGATGAAATCCCGACCTCACGTTTAGACAATGCTTTGATCGGCAAAATAGCGGGTGTAACCATACAAAACGTTACGTCAGAAGCTGGTGGCGACCCGGTTGTTCGTGTTAGGGGTTTTAGTTCGATCAGCGCTAATTCTTCTCCATTGGTTGTGGTTGATGGTTATCCTGTGCCTGACGGACTTTCGTTTGTGAATCCTCAGGATGTAGAGTCTGTGGAGGTTTTAAAAGACGCAGCATCGGCGGCCATTTATGGTTCAAGGGCGGCAAACGGTGTTATCCTCATCACCACAAAGCAGGGGAATTCTGAAAAGCCAAAGTATAGCTTTAAAACTTATTATGGTTTGCATAACGCTTATGAACTAAACTCATTATATACATTTACAGAATATACAGAGAAACTTTACAGAGAGGCTGCCTTAAGAGCAAACGACCCATCAGTAGCGGCAAACCGACAAAATTTAATCCAACCTTCGGAGCGAGCTTCATATATTTTGGAGAATCAAATTATAGGCGAAGCAACTGATTGGCAACAACTTGCCCTAAGAAATACCAGTGCAATTTATAATGCGCAGTTAGGTATTTCAGGTGGTGTAAAAGACCTCAAATATTATATCTCCGGAAATTTCCAAAAGGATGAAGGCGTGATGAATTATAGCCAAAACGACCGGATGAATATTAGGGCAAAGATTAATGGAAACCTGAGCAAAAAGGTGAAATTTTCTGTAAACGTTAGTCCGTCTTATGTGGGCAATACTAAGCCTGCGAATAACTTTACAGATTACTTCCGTTTTCCAACCTTTTTATTGCCTTATCATAACGAATTTACGGCACAGTTTGCTCATCAGAACTCGCAATGGGCAGATATTCTTCCGGGAGATTATGCGCAGGCCAGACATTTTAATGGTTTAAGCTATGCGGGTACTATGCCAGATGGTTCTTTTTGGACAAGCGATGGTCCGGTAGATCCTTTCGGAACACAAAACAATACCCCATTATCAATTGCTGCCCGGGAAAATATCAACAGAAAAACTTATCGTTTGCTGGGTAATACCGACCTTTCATATGAGCCGGTAAAAAATCTGGTTTTTAAAACATCTGTTGGAGGTTACTATACAGACCAGATAGATAATGATTTTACCATGAGCGATGCAAAGCAGGACGGTGCGGTTAACGAAGCTATTATCGGAAATAGAAAATATAAAGACTTTTTGTGGGAAAACACCCTAAATTATTCGCTTAAAAAAGGCAATCATAATTTTACCGGTTTATTGGGTTACACCATGCAACAAACTTGGATAGACCAGTCACGGATCGTAGGTAGAGATTTTCCTACAGAAGATTTTACAACCATAAGCCAAGCAGCACAAATTGATCAAGCCGATACCTACACCTTAAAAGATCAAATTGGTTTATTGTCTTATTTAGGCAGGCTAACGTATGATTATAAAGGGAAATATCTTTTCTCTAGCAGCTTTAGGGTCGATGGAAGCTCGTACTTCAAAAAAGGAAATCAGTATGGTTCATTCCCGTCTGTATCCGGAGGCTGGTTAATCAGCAACGAAGATTTTATGCAAAACCAAAAGGTAATCAGCAACCTTAAAATCAGAACAAGTTATGGCGCAACCGGCAACAACCGTATTAACAGTTTTGCTTATCAGGATTTGTTGTATCCGGCAAATTATGCGTTTGGTGGCGGAACGGGAACAGTTAACTCAGGCCTTTCGCCAAACGGAGCCTTGTTGGCAAATCCTAATATTACTTGGGAGCGTACTTTTGAATCCAACACAGGTTTAGATGTTGGTTTCCTAAACAATCGGTTCAACCTAACCCTTGAGTATTACAACTCGGTTACGGATAGGCTTTTGTACAACCAAGCGGCAATGTCTTTCAGTGGTTCTAACGAATTCATTAACAACGCTGGTAAAGTCAGAAACCAAGGTATCGAGGTAGAAATTACGTCAAACAACTACAAATCCAAAAAGGTTGATTGGACAACTTCCATAACTTTCTCTCACAACAAAAATAAACTGCTGGAACTAGGGGGCGAACCATATCAATATAATTTTGGCGAACGTAACGAGGTTTATGCTGCAATTGTTGGCGAACCGGCAATCCAGTTCTATGGTTACAAAACGGCCGGGGTATGGACTTCGCAGGCACAAATTGACGAAGCTAAAGCCAGCGGAATTACTTCTCCGCTTTCAAGATATTTCCAGGCTGGCGGGCTTAAATATGTTGATATAAACGGAGATAAAGTTATCAACTCTGATGATAGAACCCAGTTAGGTTCACCTTTCCCAGACTTTAATTGGGGCATAAGCAACAGCCTCAAAGTGGGTAGTTTTGATTTAAATGTGCTGATACAAGGCTCGCAAGGTGGCAAGCTGATTAATGGAGATGCCAATTATAACGAAACCAAAAGGTATAATAAAAACTTTAACACCGATAACAGGTGGTTAAGCGAAATGTATCCTGGAGATGGGAAAACACCTTATTACACCAACGGCGAAAATTGGTTGCTAAGCGATTACGTAATTGAAGATGCATCTTATGCATCCATCCGTACCGCTATTCTGGGTTACACTTTGCCTTCAAAATTTGCTAAAAAAGCCGGTGTAAGTGCTTTAAGGGTATATGCTTCTGCAGATAACCTGCTTTATTTTATGGGTAAAAGTTATAGAGGCATCAATCCAGAAGCAAGAACAACTTCTTCTGCTTACGCCTCTCCACTGGTTGATGGATATCAGAGAGGTGCTTTCCCTCTGGTACGTACTTTCACTTTTGGTGTAGATATTAATTTTTAGATGTTAAATAAGAGAATCATGAAAAAAATTAAATATATAATTGCCCTTACTTTACTTGCTTTTATCGCTCCATCTTGCAAAAAGGTAATTGATCTTGAACCCATATCCAATACGGGTACCGAAGATTTTTATAAAAATTATACCGAAACCAATGTTGCTTTAACAGGCTGTTACAACGGTTTGCATGAACCACTTTATAATGAGTGGATGTTTACCGAATTACGCGGGGATAACTCCTATCAGGGCTCAACCGGTAGTTCTGCAGTTGCCAATACAGAACTTGATGAGCTGGATATGTTTACCCTAAATCCGTCTCATGATAAAGTTTATGATTATTGGCTTTCCACTTATAAAAACATAAGAGCCATTAATTATGTTTTAAAAAGTATCGGCGTAAATTATCAGGGCGGAAACATTACCATAACCGATGGTACTGCGCAAATGAATGCCCAACAGAAAAATGAAATTGCCGGCGAAGCATTGTTTTTAAGAGCATATCATTATTTTAATTTAGTGAGATTATACGGAGGTGTTTTTGTAATAACCGAACCTGTAGATCCAAAAACAGCCAAACAAAGGGATAGGAACACGGTAGAGGAATGCTACCAATTAATCACTGCCGATTTGCTTAAAGCTAAGGAGCTATTGCCATCAAAAACCTTTTCTCAATTAAATATATCCAATTTAGGAAGAGCCAACATTTGGGCAGTTAAATCTCTGTTAGCTAAAGTTTACTTAACATTAGACCGAAAAGCTGATGCTTTACCATTGCTTAACGACGTAATTGATAACAGCGGATATGACTTGCTTTCTTCTTACGAGGATGTTTTCTCGATTAATAATGAGATGAACAAAGAAATCATATTTGCGGTTCGTTACAAAGGCGGTGGTTTAGGTTTAGGTTCGCCATTTGCCAATTTGTTTGCGCCAACCGGCAGTGGAAACGCTGTAGTAAATAATGATGGAAACGGTTATAACGATCCAACCGAAAGTATCAAAATGGTTTATAAAACGCCTTTCACAGGCCCTTCGGATGTTCGTAAAAACGTTAATATCGGACAATACTCTCCAACAGTGTCTTACGTTAAAAAGTTCACTTCTCAGGTTATTAACAGGTACGATGCGGAAAATGATTTTCCAATCATCAGGTTTTCGGATGTTTTATTGATGAAAGCCGAAGCCGTAGGTTTTGATGGAGCCGATGGAACTTCTGTAAGCATCATCAATAAAATTAGGGAAAGAGCCGGAGCCGCTGATTATCCGGGAACAGGGAATTTTAACTCAGTTTTTTACAAATATCCCGCAACAGGAGCTAATGCCATTGATGAGACTACATTTAACGATGCGCTTTTTAACGAGAGAAGGCTTGAGTTTGCATTTGAAAACCAGCGCTATTTTGATATCCTGAGAAGTGGGGATGCGCTTGAAACGATAAGAGCAAATTTTGCACAGGAGTACGATTCTCATTATTCCAAATACCGACCGGTAGTAACATTGGAAGATTTGCAAGATTATGTTACAGAGGGTAGGTTATTATTGCCAATTCCACAAAGGGAAATAGATACCAATGATCAGATAAAAATCAGTCAGAATACTGGATATTTTTAATTATTTATAAATAAGAAGACATGAAAAAGATCACAAAAATATTAACCTTATTGGTAATTGCAGGGCTCTGCATATTTACGGCATGTAAAAAAGATGACGTAAAAATTTCCTCAGAGGACGAGGTGGTAGCTGGAGATTTTACCTATAATTTGGCAACAAAAAAGGTAACTCCAAATGAAACCGTTAATGCGCAGATTACCTCGCCCGCAGGTGTAAAGTTTATTTACTGTTATTTGGTACGTAGCAATGCTCCAGATTCCATTATTTACACTTATTACCCTACAGAGGATGCCAACAATGTTAATTTGGAAATTCCGACAGAGAGTTTTTTAAGTGCTACCACAAACATTTCTGGCGTTAAATTATCTATTAAGCATTTGGATAATTCGTCAGATGAAGGCTTTATAAATGTAACAGCATTTACGCCACCATTGCCAAAATTAACTGATTTCCCAACCGAACTTTTGCCAGATGATAACGATAAAATTGTGATAACCGGAAAAGCATCATCAGAAAACGGCGTAAAAAAGATTGAGATTTTTGACGATTCTGCCGGAGATTTTACACTTGTGAACACTATTGATAATTTAAATGATGCGCAAGAAGTTGATGTAAATTACACCTATACTTACAGATCCGGTACCGCTAATCTAAAAGTTTTAGTAACAGATAATTTTGACCTTAAAGACTCTATCAACATCAACGTACCAGTGCTTCCTTATACACTTTATTCCGATGTTACAATGGGCGCACAAGGAACAGCCTCGGTTACAGTAAACAACAATTTCTTTATCGCCGCAACTGGTCAGCTGTTGGGAAGCTGTGAGTTAGCAAGTAACGAGGATAATATGGATTTTCTTTTTTATGCCACTAACTCTAACGCTTCTTTTTATAGCCCCGCCAATACATCCGGCGTAGCCAAAAATTATAGATGTAACGGTGTAGCCTGGACAATAAATAATCCAAGTGCGCAAAAAGCAACTAAGTTTAGAGTTTTGGTTACTGGATCTTCCAGTACGGATTTAGTATACGCTAAAGTAGAAGCCAATGAAATCGCAGACCTCACGGATGATGGTTTGTTTGCCGGAATCACCGTTCCTGGAAGTAGTACAGTAAAATATAGCGAAACAGAGACGCCTTCTCCTACAGCTAGCTTTTTTAATGCTTCAACGGCTTATCTTATTTGGGCAAAAATCCCCAATGCAGACGGTACTTCCACAAATTGTTTAATTAGGGTTAAAGAAGTAAATTATGCTTCAACAACGGGTTTATCAACTGTCAAGTGCGATATTTTTGTACAGAAACATGACTAAATATTAGAAGGAAGTCTTACCTAAGACTTCCTTTATTTTACGCCTACAACTTTATGAAACGGAATTTTAATGCATTGATTTTTCCATTATTTTGCTTGGTTCCGCAAATTGCTACAATAGTCTCCAATGCTAAAAAACTTAAAACAGCCGTAACCCCGATTTATTAATTACCAATAAATCACACTATTATGCTGATTTAACATAATCGTTATCCTGTTAATTGGGTTAGTTTTATCGATAGTTGGTATTGTCACCATACCGCTAACGTTTCAAGATCAGCCCGGGACACGGAAGTTTTAAAATAAATAAACCATGCAAAAATTACTCTCCCTACTTTTAGTTTTCACGTTTAACCTCGCTTTAAAAGCGGAAACCGTTATCGTAAATACGCCGAAAGAATTAAAATCCGCCGTAGCCATCGCTAAACCTGGCGATACCATTTTACTTGGAAATAAAGAGTGGAAAGATGCCATCATGCAGGTAAACGGAAAAGGAACAGCGGCAAAGCCAATTGTAATTATGCCTCAAAACAAAACGTCGGTTTTAATTACTGGGCAGTCGGCATTAAACATTGGTGGCGAGTATTTAATAATCAAAGGTTTCCATTTCAAAAACGGATTTTCGCCCAAAGAAGACGTAATTACCTACCGGATAAACAACGATAATCTGGCCAATAACTGTAGGGTAACCGAATGCGTGATAGAAGATTTTAGTCAGCCAGAAAGGTTTCATAGCGATAGCTGGGTAGTTTTTTGGGGTAAAAACAACAGGTTGGACCATTGCACATTTGTAAATAAACTAAATGCCGGACCCACCGTTATTGCAGAGCTGAACGATGAGCGAAGCCAGCAAAATCACCATAGTATTGACCATAACTACTTTAAAGGACGAGAACGTTTTGGTTCAAACGGTGGAGAGACGATTAGAATTGGCGTATCCCGTTATTCTTTAACGGCTTCAAAAACTCAAATCGTAAACAATTACTTCGAACGTTGTAACGGCGAGGTTGAAATAGTTTCTATCAAATCGGGAGAAAACAATGTGAGCTTCAATACTTTTTTTGAGTGTGAAGGCGGTTTAGTTTTACGCCACGGGTCCAAAAATGTGCTGCAGGGAAACCTGTTCTTAGGCAACGACAAACCCTTTACAGGCGGAATTAGAGTCATCAATCCAGGGCATCATGTTTTCAACAACGTATTTAAAGATTTAAAAGGTAAAGGTTTCCGTTCGCCATTATCAGTGTTAAACGGAGTTCCAAATTCTTTAATCAATAGGTATTATCAGGTAAAAGATGCAACCATCAACAATAATACTTTTATCAATTCAACGCCTGTTTTATTTGGCGCAGGCAAAGATGCCGAACGTACTTTATCGCCACAGAATGTACTTTTTGCAAACAACCTGTTTACTGGTAGTATCGATGATATTTATCAGGATGAAAATAAAGATGGAGGTATAATTTTTAAAGATAACGGAATTGTAGATGCTAAATCGGGCAAATTGCCACAGGGATTTATATCGGCGAAAGCCAACCAAATTAAAAAAGGGAATTTTACATTTCCATATCATAAAACTATAGGTGCCGATATTAAAAAGCTCAACTTTGTCACTAAAGACGAAACAGGAGCATCATGGTATAAACCCCAAGCGCCAAAACCCGAAAGAACCAATAAAAGTTTTGAAATTAAATCAGCGGAAAGCCATCAGCTAAAAGCAACCCTACAAAAAATGATTGCCGGCGATACTTTGCTTATCGCTGATGAAGGCTATATAAAAATCAACGAAAGTATAGTAGTGGATAAACCGATTAATATCATCGCTAAAACCGGGTTAAAAACAAAGCCAATTTTGGTAAGCACCAGCTTTAAATCTTTACCAGCTTTTATTGTAATTAAAAACGGTGGTGCGCTAAATGTTAGCGGACTTGCGTTTAAAGGTGCTTTTGAGAGCTTTGCGGACGTAAAAAACGGAGTAGCTTCTACAGACGAACCAATGAACAAGCACTATAAAGTAAATATTGACCGTTGCGAATTTTACGATTACAATGAAGGCTCTTTCGCTGGTTTTAAAGGTGCAAAATCCACCATGGCGGATAGTTTAGTAATTAGCAATTCGCTGTTCAGAAATATATCTGGAACAGCCGTTAATTTGGGCGAAGAAAAAGAAGACAAAGGCATTTACGGCGCAGAAAACATCATTATTAAAAACTGTGTATTTACCAATGTTTTGGGTTCGGCAATTAATATTTACCGTGGCGGAAACGACGAAAGCACTTTAGGTCCCTTTGTAACGATAGATCATTGCACTTTTAATGAGGTAGAAAACCGCGAACAGGGAACCGTGGTAAAATTGGTGGGAGCGCAACATGCCAGCGTTACCAATTCAATCTTTTCTAATAGCGGACAAGGCGGACGTTCCATTGAATTTAGAGAATACCGTTGGGACGAAATTAAAGTTGATTATTGTGATTTTTACGAATCTGGTCGGGTAGATTCTTTTTACGATAAGGTAAAGGGTGATCACATTTATAACCTTAAACCTGATTATAAGGATATTTCGACTTTCAATTTTAATCTCAAACCAGATTCTAAATTAGCAAAAAAATCGTCATCAGGTGCTGTACTTGGTGCAGTAAATCAAGATTACAAGTAAATAACTAACCAATCATTATGCTATGAAAACTATTTCAATTCCTTTTTTAAAAGCCAGTCATATTTTGATGGTTGCCTTTTTTTTTCTGATTTTAACCTCGTGTAAAAAAGAAACTTTTGACGCAGTAACTCATACATCCGATCAAGCTGAAAATCCCGAAATTGCTACATTGGCAACCACCGTTATCAACGTTGATACTACAACAGATTTTAATTCTGCCTTTTGGACGAATATAAATTCACTCCTTAATACCCAAGCTGTCGATATTGTTTTTGCAGATGGCACCTACAATTTAAACTCAACTATTAATTTAAATGGGGTAGGGAATAATACGCACCGGTTGCAGTTAAAGGCTAATACCATTGGGGCAGCAGTTTTTACAAGCTCCATAGCCGACTCGGTCTCGGATTTAATGATGCTGAAAAATTGCAAGAACATTCTGTTGCATCGGCTAAAATTTACCGGTGGTGTGATACAATACGCATTAAGAATTAGAGATAGCCAAAATATAACCATCGCCTACTGTCGTTTTGTAGATTTGCCCAATATAGGATATGGGGCTTTGGGTGTACATTACGCAGGTTCTGATAATATTATAGTTAGACAAAATCAATTCACAAATGTTGGCTATAACTCACAGGCACATATGATTTATGCTGCCTGGGGTGCTACTCGCTTAAAAGTTATAGATAATCAGTTTACAGATTGTTCAGGATCCTATGTAAGGTTTAGAGACAATGCCACTCGTGGGGTAGTTTATGATAATAATTTTACTTCAACAGGTACATATTGGAATACTTCATTAAACAGGTATGTAAATAGGGTGTTTGTAGAAGTAGCCATATTTAATAAAACTAGCACCGATAATGAAATTTTCGGTACCGAGTTTATGGTGGCAAATAATGCTTTCAATTATAGTACAAATGGAGATCAGAGCGAGAGATTTGCTTTTCTATTCCACCATAGCGGATTTAACGCTCCGGGCAGGTCTCATTTAACTTCAGCAGACGCGGCATTGTTAGGAAGTGGGACCGTTAGCGAGCGGCGACAGATCATGTCAGACAAGTTAGGGTTAGATGGAACTAAAATTCTTTATGGCAACAATACCAACGTTAATGTGGCTACGGACGTCTCTTTTAGGTTTCGTAACGATGGCACTACCAACCCATGGGAAGGAATTGTTAACATTACCCCTGCGGTAAATTCTTCAGGACTGGCGACCAGCTATGAAGAAGCGTTGGTATATTACGACAATCTATATTAACCGCCCTAAATAAATCATTAACCTGAAAAATATTAACTATGATTCAAAATAAGATGTTTAAAAATATCGCTTTATCCTCATTGCTTTTATTGGCAATAGGTGTCAATTCCTGTGCTTCTAAGCCTTATAATGATTTGGTTGAAGTAACTCCAACGCCTAAAAATGGCAACGTTTACACTATAGCTTCAGCCTCAGAACTAAGCGCTTTAAAACTTTTGCCGGGCGATAAAGTAATTTTAAAATCCGGAACGTGGCACAATCAGCAACTGGTTTTTAAAGCAAAAGGTACTGCCGAATTGCCCATCACGCTAACTGCCGAAAAAGGTGGCGAAGTAAAGCTTACCGGAAATTCGACCTTAAAAATTGACGGCGATTATTTGGTAGTTGATGGTTTGGCTTTCGCCGATGGTTACTCCGAAAAAGATGCCGTAATTACTTTTTCCAAAACGTCTAGTTATTGCCGTTTAACCAATACTAGCATCATTAATTATAACCATCCCGATAAAACTTTTGATTACAAATGGGTATCCGTTTTTGGTACGCATAACCGAGTAGATCATTGCGAATTAACAGGTAAAACGCACCAAGGTACAACTTTGGTAGTGTGGCTTTCCGAAACCCCGAATTACGCACAAATAGATCATAATTATTTTGGTCCACGTCCGGATTTGGGTGTTAACGGCGGAGAAACCATCCGCATTGGTACCAGTGAATGGTCTATGTATGATTCCTATACAAAAGTAGAGAACAATATTTTCGACAGATGTAATGGCGAAACAGAAATTATATCCATTAAATCCGGTCATAATACAATCTCAAATAACCTATTTTACGAATGTGTGGGTACTCTTACTTTCCGTCATGGAAATAATTCTGAGGTGTCCAATAACTTCTTCATTGGCAATAAAGTTAAAAATACAGGCGGGATCAGACTAATTGGCGAAAACCAAAAGGTACAGGATAATTACTTACAGGGTTTAACGGGCACAAGTTTAAGAGCTGCCATTTCTGTGATGAACGCTTATGAAAACCCCAAAGCTTTCGAGTATTTTCAGGTGAAAAATGCCATTGTAAAAAATAACGTCATTACAGATTGTGCCGAAGCGATTGCCATTGGTTCTGGAAAGGACAGCAAAAGAATTGTTCCGCCGGTAAATTTAGCTTTACAGGAGAACATCATTATTAATCCAACTAAATTAATTGCCTATCAGGATCAGCCAATTAACAGCAACATCAGCAATAACGAAGTAATGGGCGCCTCTTTAACCGACGGTTTTATTAAGTTAAAATCTGATTATAGTAAAAACAGCTATAAAATGTGGAGCATAAACGGCGGGGATACTAAGCCTTTTTGGTTGACGGAAAAAATCGGTCCAGAGTGGTCAACCCAACAATACAGTTTGCAAGTGAAATAGGCATTCTTTTTCTGCTGGTGGAGAATTGGACGATGGGTTAAAGCCCTGTTTTCCCCAGCAGAACTTGAGTAAAAAAATCATTAAACCAACATCAGACTGCCAATAGGTTTTTGGGCAATAATGGGGGTGTTTTTATTCTCACTGCCACAGAGCGGAAGGCTGATGGAAAACATGCTTCCTGCTCCCTGTTCACTTTCAAAAGTGATATTGCCGTGTTGTAATTCCATGTATTCTTTACACAGCACTAATCCAAGCCCCATTCCTTTTTCTTTGCCGGTACCGTAGCTTGCTTTTACCTCGAGAGAAAACAATTGTTTCTGTAATTCAGCAGAAATTCCGGCACCGTTATCTTTAACACTAACTACACAGGTTTCCTCTCTTTTTTTGCTACCTATCTGTATCAAACCACCTGGATAGGTGAATTTAATGGCATTCATCAGCAGGTTGCGCACCACCAACTGCAACATGTTCCGGTCGGCTACTACACAAACCTGTTCCTCTAAATTGATTTCTACCGTAATTCCTTTATCCTTGGCGATATCGCTCAATAGCTTTAAGGTAGGGAACAGCGTTTCCTTCAATTGCATGCTTACCAAATCGGGTTTGGCTTGTGCCAACTGGTTCTTTGTCCAAACCAGCATATCCGCCAGCATATAAGAAGTCTGTTTGGTTCTCCTCAGTAAGTCCCGCTCTAAACTGTTTTTCTCTTCCTCGCTTAAGCCAAATTCAGAAATCAGCTCCAAATAACTCTGAATAGAGTTCAACGGTTCTTTAAGGTCATGTGCCAATATTGAAATCAGTTTGTTTTTAGTTTGGTTGGAATCATCCAGATCCTGCGCTTTTGTTTGCAGCAAGACGTGTTGCTTGTGAAAAGCCCCCCTAATGGTACTGATGATTACAAAAAGTAACATCATCACCAAAATATAACTGACGCCATGGTCTATAAATTTCTTCTCAACGCTATCATACCCATGCAGAACCAGATGAGGATAGCTATAATCTATAAAAAGGCAGGTAAATAATGAAATAACATTGAGACTAAGCCATGCCAGGTATTGCTTTTTAGGCATAATAGCCACGGTTATTAAGAAAGACAGACAGAAAACGCCAAAGAAAGGGCCATCAATTCCGTTATTATAAAAATAATGAAGTATGCTACTGGCTAATAATAAAACCTGGAAGATGGTAGTCGCAATGCTGAGCTGATGCTTAAATCTGGAGAGGTAATAAATAAAAGAAAGAAGGCAGAGTAAAAAAACCAAGGTGAGCACTAATTCCGGCAAGCCAACCCAATAATTGATGGGGATAGTGAATAAAATGGCTGCAAAGCCCAGCAAACAAACGGCATGAAAGATCTGTCCTTCCAGCTTAACCCCAGAAGACTTACCTATAAGGTGAGAGATAATTTCGACTATACGCTTATTAGCTTTTTTATTATTTAAGTTATCCATTGTTTGTTGTTAAGGCCTCCCAGAGTCTGTTGCTATTGTTTATTGTTGGGATAATTTTAATGGTTATACGAAGATATTGTTTTGAAAGATGTATTTAATTTTTATTTGTTCATTAACATTAGGGGGATTTTTAAAAATCTCATCCTACAGGTAACACATACTAAACGGAAGCCTTGCATGTGAGACGGTTACAAAATAGGTTTTTTATAGGTAAAAATTCCTATAAACTCCCTAGAAAGTCCCTCTTATACTATGATAATTAATTTGACATTTAGTCGTCACCTCAAGGTTAGGAGAGGTCTCGGCGTTCCTTAACACAAACCTGCCGCCGTAACTTTAACGCAAGGCAGACCTTAGCATTATTTAAAAGCGGTACTCACCAAAATCTGCATCGCTTGTTCACTGGTAAAGCCTTCTGCCACTAAGGCATCATAAAAAGCTTTTCTTAAATGAGCCAGGATGATGTAAAACACAGATACTCGTTTGTTTATGTCAAATTTATTAGTTTGGACTATTATTTTAACCCTAAACCATAATGACCATTAAACAGCATCTCTTACTTATTTGCATTTTAATATTTCCGTTTGCTTCCTTGGCACAATCCAATATTGCTTACTTTTCTATAAATGCAAAAAATATACATGGCAAAACAGAAGATAACTTGACTTTTCACCGGTTAGACACGTTAAAACATAAGGATCTTCCGCAACATATAAAAAGATTGCTTACCAATTCAGCCGGCTTGTTTGTTTCTTTTACTACAAACAGCTCCAGTATTTGGGCAAAGTGGTGTGTTACTTCGTCAAAGGCGGCCTCAAATTTAACACCTATTGCCAACAAGGGCCTAGACCTTTACATAAAAAGAGATGGGAAGTGGCTGTATGCTGGATCCGGTAAACCAAATGCCACTTGTAGCGAGGGGAATCTTATTAAAAACACGAGCAATCAGGTAAAAGAATGCCTGCTTTATTTGCCGCTTTATGATGAAACCAAAAGTTTAGAAATTGGAGTGGAAAAGAACGCATCCTTCATTTTAACTCCTAATCCTTTTGCTAAAAAAATACTGATTTATGGATCTAGCATATTACAAGGAGCATCCGCAAGCAGACCCGGATTGGCTTACCCAGCTATAATAGCTAGAAATACCAGTTTCAATTTTATCAATATGGGACTAAGTGGAAGTGCAAAAATGGAAAAGGATGTGGCAAATACAATTGCAGCTATAGATGCAGACGTTTATGTGCTAGACTGTATCCCTAATTCTAGTACACAACAGATCAAGGAACGTACGGCATACCTGGTTAATACGATCCGAGAAAAGCATCCTCAAACACCTATTGTAATCATACCGAGTAGCGTCATAGGATCAGGAAGTTGGGATCAACAGATTGCCGCTACCGTGAAAGAGAAAAATGAAACTATTAAAATAGAGTATAACAAACTGAAAAAAGCAGGACTTAAAAAACTGTATTTTATAGATGCGGAAGATTTAATAGGTACAGATAACGAGGGTACGGTTGATGGTATCCATCCAAATGATTTAGGGTTTAGTAGAATGCTGAAAATATTGGAACCAGCCATCTGCAAGATTTTAAAGAAGGAGAAAATTAAAACAGATTAACCATCCTTAACCATTAACCTGTCCTTTGAGTTAACAATGGTATTATGTTAAGGTACGGACGTGATGTTGATCCTCCAGCTGGTGGAGAAATTTTTAGGCGATTGCCCTCTAGCACAAGTTTTCCAAGTGATTGGAAAGAGTGACTTGTGCATTAATATATTAACTAAAGAGGTTGATGAGTTAAAAAAATATAATAAATAAAAGCACAAGTCAAGCTTTGGGACAAATCAGCCCGCTAAGACCTACTTTACCTCCGTCATTCCGAACGATAGTGAGGTATCTCTTTTTTAACAGCGACGAACCCGACTACCCGAACTTCAACAACTTCATTTATAGTTTCTGGTAAGGCTTTGATCACTCTTCCAATTCTAGCGCAAGTCTTCCGAGTGATGGGAAAGAGTGTTAGGTGACTTGTGCTTTAATATATTAAACCAAAGAAGTTAATAGTAAAAAATATAATTAAGAAAAGCACAAGTCAGGCTTCTTCTGTACAGTCAGCCCACTAAGACTTGCGCTAGTGGAGTAAAATTTACCTGTTTACAGCGCAAAACACAAATAAAATACTACATTGATGAATTTAAATAAAATATTTGCTTTATTGTTAAGTAAAGACTAATTTTAGTTCCTAACCTTAAACGATTGGAAACCACCTTAACTGCTGATTTAAACACCGGACTGGAATATCCGGGTGTAGCCAAAAGAGTAAAAGCCATTTTCACCGATACTGTGGTGATGATTTTGTTCATGATGCTATTTACTGCCCTGTTTGCCCAATTTGAAACAGTGGCAGATGAAGCCCGGATCCTCGCTATCATATTCATCTTTTTATTGTACGATCCTTTGTTTACCAGCTTCACGGGTGCTACCATTGGTCACCGACTTTTTGGTTTAAGGGTAAGAGATGAACGGGAGCCAACAAAAAATATCTCTTTCTTTAAAGCGATTGTCCGTTTTTTAATCAAAGCTTTTTTAGGTTGGATTTCTTTGTTGACAGTGCATGGAAACCAGAAAAGGAAGGCGATGCATGATATGGTGGTAGGGAGTGTGGTGGTGTTTGCGGAGTAACAGGGCGGATGATTAGCACAAAATTATTTGGATTGCCATGTCCTGCAAGAACACAAAAGCTTGAATTTTAATAAATCATTGAATTAAAAATAAATTATTTCTCATAAGCTAATTGAACTTAATATATGGATTTTAAAGACGAAGTAAGACAGCTGGGTTTACGTACCGAAAAGATGATCCCTCAAATTCAAACAGAGGAGGCAACTAAAAATGCGCTGATCATGCCCTTTATCAAGCTATTGGGATATGATGTATTTGATCCGTTTGAGGTGAACCCTGAATTTATTGCGGACATAGGCATTAAAAAAGGGGAGAAGGTAGATTATGCCATTATGAAGGATGGTGAACCTATTATCATTATTGAGTGTAAGCACCATTTAGAAAAACTAGACCCTCATAATTCCCAGCTTTTTCGTTATTTCCATGTTTGTAAAGCTAAATTTGGATTATTATCCAATGGTTTGGTGTACCGTTTTTACACAGATTTGAATGATGTAAATAAGATGGATGACAAGCCATTCTTTGAATTTAATATCGCGGAGATTAAAGATGCACAGATCGAAGAGCTTAAAAAATTTCATAAGTCTTATTTTGATGTTGAGAACATCTCCAATACAGCATCGGATCTTAAATACACTAACGAGTTAAAAACAATTATTACATCAGAATTAAAGAATCCAACGCCTGTATTTGTGAAACACTTTGCAAGTCAAGTTTATGGAGGAAAACTGACAGAGAAGATTTTAGCGCAGTTTACAGAGTTGGTTAAGCGTTCTTCCAATCAAGTGTTAAATGATGCAATCACTAACCGCTTAAAGACAGCATTAGATAAGGAGGAAGCAAATAGCACCGCGTCTGACAGCCAAGTGACCACAGAACCAGTGATGACTACTGAAACGGGTGTGGTGACTACAGTAGATGAGATGGAGGCATTCCATATAGTAAAATCAATTCTGCGCACCAAAGTGAGCGCCAAAAGGATTGTTGCCCGGGATGTACAATCTTATTTTGGAATTTTGTTGGATGACAATAATCGTAAACCTATCTGTCGCTTATATTTTAATACCATCAGTAGAAAGAGTCTTGGCATATTTGGAGAAGGCAGAGTTGAAACCAAATACGAACTGGAAAGTCTTGATGACATCTATAACTATAGTAAAGAATTAGAATTAGCAGTGGGAAGTTATTTGGGTTAGAATGGTTTACATAGCAGGTACGAGCTAAAGTTCGCATCAGCTGGGATTTTTGTTAGGGCGCAGTAAAACTACCGAGATATACCCGTTCAAACAGCTTGATTAAACGTTCACTTATTGATAAGTTGCATAGCGCATATATGAGATATATGCGCTATGCAACTGCGTATATTTACTAGTTATAAGGCATTTTAAACCGACAAAATCTACTATGAAAAATGAAAATCAAAGACGTAATTCAAGCCTTTATTAAGCAAAATAAAGAAGTTCAGAATATTATTTCCGAATCGAGTTTTGAAGGTGACTTTGCTGACAATGTAGTTCTGAATTTCAAAGACAATTTATTAAAGTCTAAATTTAATTCTGCTCTAGGTTTAAAATTTACTTTATTGCTTCAATTGACAAATGAAAAAGAAATAACCGACCAATATGAATTAGAAGACATCAGACTATTATTTAATAGCTTATTGGAAATACAACAATATAATATCGACCTGTATTTAGAATCTGGACACTTTGAATGGTCTGTTATGGACAACAAAGAAAATGCAATAAAAATAATTGACAAAGGATTAGAGATTGCTCTTAAAAAGGTTGAAGAACTTAAGAAATTACGATCTGAAATAAATGAAAGTTAAAAGAAAAACGCCTTATAACAACGGGTTTAAAAAATTGCGGGCGACGTGTGTAAAATTCCTTCATCTCAATTTATTAAGTTTATACGGGCAGACAAATTTCTTGCAAGTAATTCCGCAATATTCTTAAACCCGCAAAACGTTAGCAGTAATTGTAATGACAACCCAAACAACTAAAAAATGGCTAAAAAGACAATAGAGAAGAAGATCACTACGACAAAGAAGAAAGCGACAGCAAAGATTTCTTCAAAAGGACTTTCCGAAAGCTATATTATTTGTCAGAAGTGTTTTTCAAATAATCCAACAAATGCTGTTAAATGTATAAGTTGTAAGGGAGACAAATTTGCACCAGAATACATTAAGAAAATTGAAAAAATAAACAGAAACACTTTTGTTCAAGTTACATTGCCCCAAGACAGCGAAGACAAAAGAATTACTTTATACAAATGGTGGCCAGGAGGGCGTTCTTCATACAACATTAACAATTTAGAACAATGGGAAAAAATATCGGAAATAATTCAAAAAAAGCTTCTTGACTTTCTTGGCTGGGAAACGAAAGAAAAAATTATTGAGGAAATTAAACAAATTGAAACCAAAGGCGAAAAATCAGAGTCAGCAGAAAAACAAATAACAAAACTTACAAAAGCATATCCTGACTTAATCAGAAAAGTTTTAAAAGAAGTCGATTTTACAAAATGGGAAGAAAGCAATTACGAAGATTTTGCTGAAATCATTAATGAAATTACTGAGCTTCTATCAAAAACAGACCAAGGTTACAGGACGGCATTTAGAGAGGTAGTAACCCATTTACCAAAAAATCAAAAAAGAGCAATTGAAGACCTTGGGAATTTATTGAAATCTTGGTCACTACGACAAATAACATCAATATCACATCAAGTAATTGAAAGACTAGAAACTTTAAACCTTTTTAAGGAAAGAGTTTTAGATGATGCAACTTATGAGATTCGAGGTGAAAACTCTATTCATCGGATTTTAGAACGAGCAATGTGGATAGTCGATGAGCGATATTGGCTAATGCACAGTAATGAAACTTTAAGAAAAGTTGTTATAAAAGAGCTGACCGAAAATTACAAAGAGTTTAAGGATAAAAGACCTGACTTTGTTTGTGGAAGCGTAGATAATAAATTGATAATTATTGAACTAAAAAGACCTTCTCACGACTTGGAAATTGAAGACTTAAATCAACTTGAAAATTACTTGACTGTAATTGAAAATCACTACGACTTAAAGACATTTGAAGCATACTTAGTAGGAAGAAAAATAAGTGATGACTTGAAAAGGAGAGTAAAATACAGAGGAAGTCAATTTAAACTAAAAACATTTATTGACTTAATTGACGACACGGAAAAAAGGTATAGTGAATATATAAAGACACTTGAAAAAGAATAGAAACAACTACTGCCAACAAGGGTTTGGCACAATGGCGGGTGAAGTGGTTAAATGAACATTCTACCTCGCATCAACTTTTGTACTATGTTGACAGTTTGAGCTCCGGAATTCGCTTCTTCGCAAAGCCCCAAACTGTCTAAAACCTCTAGGATGTTTCCGCATCCTATTTGATAAGTTTAGAGGATTATACTTTCTGGTTTTCTTATTTTGTAATAAATTCATCACTGAAAAGACAGAAATCAAACCGAGTTCCTTTGCCTAGAACATGCCATCTCTCCTGATAACGAAGTCCACTTAATTGACTAGAAATTGAATTTGTTTAGCGCCTAGAGACCTTTTTCTATGTTTGTCCGAATAAACGCTACGTTTAACTCTCCGGGCAATAGATTTTAAACAACTTTTCAATCTAAACACCATCAATTGAAAGATTTTTACCCTTAATTGTTAGAAAAGTACCCCTTCTTTCGTTACTCCAAACCATACCTTCGTATCTAACAATTATAAAAACCTATTCATTAAATGAAGCAAAAAAATATTCTTCTGCTTGTAGCACTACTTTGTATTTTCTTTAACAGTCGGGCTCAGCAAAGCCAAAGGCTAACGAAAAACTGGGAATTTTTAAAAAGTGATTTGGGCGGAATTTGGGAGGCAAACCGTCCATCGAAACCCGGAAGTTCAGAGAGTGTGCCCATCTGGTCAAAAGTTACGCTTCCACATTGCTTCAATGCAGAAGATGCCGTAGATCCCGATGTAAATTATTACGAAGGACCGGGCTGGTACCGTACTAATCTAAAAATTGATAATCCTTATAAAAACGGACGCACCATTTTACATTTTGAAGGTGCCGGACAAAAAACGCAGGTTTACGTTTACAATACCAAAGTTGGCGAACATGTTGGCGGTTACGATGAATGGACCGTTGATATTACTGATGCCGTGGCATCGTTCAAAAAAGACAGTGCATTTAATGGACGTTTCGCTGGGAAAATCCCCGTTGCTATCCGTTGCGATAACTCTCGTGATTTAGAAATGATTCCTTCGGACTTGTCTGATTTTAACGTTTACGGCGGGCTTTACCGTTACCTTAATTTAGTTTATCAGCCACAGCTTTCTATAGACAAAGTTTTTGCTTTGGCAGAAGTTGATGCGGCAGGAAAACAGGGAACGTTGAAAATATCTTCCCGTTTTTACAATCCTCAGGACATTCAAAATGCAAACATCAGCATCAAAGTAACCGACCCGAAAGGTAAAATCATCGGCAACAGCCAAAAAGAGTTAAAAAGCTTAAAACTGGAAGAGGAGCTTTCACTGATGAATATCAAAAAGCCTACTTTATGGTCGCCGGATGCGCCAAACCTTTATACCGTAGAGGTTACAGTTAGGCAAAACGGCGAAACCGCAAAACATACAGAAAAAGTAGGTTTCCGCAATTTCGAGTTTGTGAAAAAAGGTCCTTTTATGTTAAACGGCAAACGTTTGTTATTAAGAGGAACGCATCGTCATGAAGATCATGCCGGTGTTGCTGCGGCCATGACAGAGGACATGATCCGTACCGAAATGCAGATGATGAAGGATATGGGCGTAAACTTTATCCGTTTGGGGCATTATCAGCAATCCAGAATTGTATTGAATCTGTGCGATAGTTTAGGGATTATGGTTTGGGAAGAAATTCCCTGGTGCCGTGGCGGTTTAGGCGGTGCTGTTTATCAGGCGCAGGCCAAAAGGATGTTGACCAACATGATTGAACAGCATTACAACCATCCGGCAGTTATTATTTGGGGCTTGGGCAACGAGAACGACTGGCCAAACGATTTTACCACTTTTGATGAAAGTAAAATTCGGGCTTTTATGAGCGAGTTGAATGATTTAAGCCATAAATTGGATAAAACCAGAATGACTGCCATCCGTCGATGCGATTTTTGTAAGGATATTGTGGATGTTTATTCGCCATCTATTTGGGCAGGTTGGTACCGCGGAATTTATACAGAATATAAAGAAGTATCCAAAAAAGAATTTGACAGTGTCGATAGGTTTTTACATGTGGAATGGGGTGGCGATAGCCATGTCGGCCGTCATTCGGAAAACCCAGATGATGCTTTAAGCAAAGTTAAAAAAGCAGACAGTGCCGATGAAAGGGCTGGCGACGCTTCACTTTATGGCGGAAGTGCAAGGGTTTCTAAAGATGGTGATTGGAGCGAATCTTACATCTGCAACTTAATTGATTGGCATTTGAAAGAACAGGAAACCATGCCTTGGTTAACCGGATCTGCTTATTGGCCTTTCAAAGATTTCTCAACGCCAGTCCGTCCGGAAAATCCTGTTCCGTACATGAACCAAAAAGGTGTTGTTGAACGTGATTTCACCAAAAAAGAAGCTTATTACGTTTTCCAATCCTACTGGACAAAAGATTTGATGGCGCATATTTACGGACACAGCTGGCCGGTACGTTGGGGCGATAAAGGCGAAGCCCGCATGGTAAAAGTTTATTCCAATGCAGATGAAGCAGAGCTTTTTGTAAACGGTAAAAGCCAAGGTGTTAAAAAACGTAATAGTCAGGATTTTCCGGCTGCAGGTTTACGTTGGATGGTGAACTATCAGGAAGGTGCAAATCAGATTAAGGTAGTTGCTAAAAGGGGGAAAGAAACCGTTACGGATGAAATTACGCAACAATACCAAACCGCTAAATGGGGCAAACCAGAAAAGTTGACTTTGAAAAAAGTTGCGGATGCCGATGGAAAAATCACCATTGAAGCGCAATTGCTTGATGCAAACGGTACCTTGTGTTTGGATGCAAAAGATTATGTGTATTTCGGTTTAACCGGCGATGGGAAACTAATAGATAATCAAGGAACTTCTTCTGGTTCTCGTAAGGTACAGCTCTACAACGGCAGGGCGGTAATTAGTTTATATACAAACAACGGAAAGAACGTAGCGTCCGTAAAATCGGATGGTATTCCTACGCAATTTTTAACCTTGTAACATGAAAAAGATATTAAGTTTATTATTAGTAGTCATAATTTTTGCGGCATGTTCTCCTAAAATCAATAATGATAAAAGTATTGCACAACAGGCGGAGGAAGTTTTAAAAGAGCAAACTTTGGCAGAAGCAGATTGGGCCATGCAACAACAACCGGTTACGGTTACTGCCGAAACATCGGCAAGAAGTGCTGGCGGAAAACATGATTTTTATTCGGAAGGTGATTATTGGTGGCCAAATCCGGAAGATCCAACCGGTCCGTACATCCAAAAAGACGGGATGACAAACCCAGAAAATTTTGTGTCGCACCGTTTAGCGATGATCCGTTTCAGCAAAATCATTGGAGCTTTGGCATCCGCTTATAAAATTACTGGCGACCAAAAATACGTTGACCGGGCGCTGGTACATTTAAAAGCCTGGTTTGTAAACCCACAAACTAGGATGAACCCCAATTTAGAATTTGCGCAAGCGATAAAAGGCAGGTTTACCGGCAGAGGAATTGGCATTATTGATACCATTCATTTGTTGGATGTTGCGCAAGGAACGTTGGTGATGCAGGATAAAATTGACGGTACAGATTTAAAAGCCATTAAAAATTGGTTTTCTGATTATCTAAAATGGCTGATGACCAGTAAGAACGGGAATGATGAGATGAACGCAAAAAATAACCATGGCACTTGTTTCACTTTGCAGGTGGCCGGTTTTGCCAAACTTACAGGAAATGCGGACTTATTAAAATTTGCTTCGGAAAGGTACAAAACCGTTTTATTGCCTAACCAAATGGCTATGGACGGAAGTTTCCCTTTGGAGATGGACCGTACAAAACCTTATGGCTATTCTATTTTTAATTTGGATGCGATGACCATTCTTTGCCAGGTTGTTTCCACGCCAAAAGATAATCTTTTTGATTATGTAACCAGCGATGGTAAATCGATAAAAAAAGGAATTGAGTTTATGCATCCCTTCATCGCTGATAAAAGCAAATGGACTTTAAAACCTGACGTGATGTACTGGAAGGAATGGCCTGTGGCACAACCTGCTTTGGTTTTCGGCGCAAACGCTTATCAAAATCAAAACTGGTTTAATACGTGGAAAAGTCTGGAACATCAGCCAAAAGTTGAAGAAGTTATACGCAACTTACCGATTAAATATCCGTTGTTGTATTTGTAAACGTTTAAGGACATTTAAAAATATTAAAACAGAGTGAGCCTTCGACTCCGCTCAGGCTGACAACAAAAAGCCAGCATAAATTAATAAACCCAGCTCTGTGATCTCAGCGTCCTCAGCGGTAAAAAATAAGACAACCTCAGCGCACTCCGTGAAAACCTTTGTGTACGCTGTGGTTAAAACAAAAAGAATATGAAAATCACCCAATTAACAGCAACAGTCCTAACCGTAGCAACCCTCAGCAGTTGTTCTCAAAAACTTCATTTTAAACAGGAAGTAAACCAAGCAGAAATGCAAACCACGCTCATGCTTCAGGAAATACCGAAAGCGGAGAATAAAAACGGAACTTTGGTTTCTCCACGTACATTGGAAAACGGCGAGCTTAAATTAGTAGTTTCAAAAGACTGGACCAGCGGTTTTTTTCCCGGAGAACTTTGGTACTTGTACGAGCTTACTAAAAACAACAAGTGGAAACAGGAAGCCACTAAATTTACGGCTCCAATAGAGCAGGAAAAATTTAACGGCAAAACCCACGATATGGGCTTTAAAGTATATTGCAGTTTTGGGAACGCTTACCGTTTAACCAAAAACGAGCATGATAAAGAAGTAATTATCCAGGCCGCAAAAACTTTGGCTACACGTTTTAATCCAAAAGTTGGCGCTATCAGAAGCTGGGACCACCACGCAGATCAATGGGATTTCCCGGTGATTATCGATAATATGCTCAACCTCGAGCTGCTTTTTGAAGCCACCAAATTAACCGGAGATTCAAGTTTTTATAAAATTGCTGTCGCCCACGCTAATACAACAATGAAAAATCACTTCCGTAAAGATTTTAGCACTTGGCATGTGGTAGATTATGATCCTGAAACCGGAGCGGTCGAGCATAAACAAACGCACCAAGGCTATAGTGATGCATCCGCTTGGGCTAGGGGGCAAGCTTGGGCAATTTATGGCTACACCATGTGCTATCGCGAGACCAAAAATCCTAAATATTTAGAACAGGCACAAAACATCGCAAAATTTATTTTTAACAACAAAAATATGCCGGCAGATTTGATTCCATATTGGGATTTTGATGCGCCAAACATTCCTAATGAACCTCGTGATGCTTCTGCAGCGGCAGTGATTTCTTCGGCTTTGTTTGAGTTGAGTACGTATGCAAAAACTTCAAACGATTATTTGCAGAAAGCGCAACAAATGCTTGAGAATTTAAGCAAAAATTATACATCGCCGGTAGGTGAAAACAAAGGATTTATTTTGTTGCACAGCACTGGCTCTAAACCGCATAACGGCGAGGTTGATGTGCCATTGAGTTATGCAGATTACTATTATTTGGAAGCTATTACCCGGGCAAACCGTTTAAAAAACAATCAGCCTGTGGTTCAGTAAAGGTTTTAACAGACTTACGAAGTTTTTAAAACTTCGTAAGTCTCAAAAAGTTATTCCCTATTCAATCTAGCTCAAGTACAGACCAAAGTTCACCTTGTTTTCGACATCAGAACTTTGCGGTACAGATGAAAGGAGTAAAAGCACTTCCTTTTTAGCAAAGGGCGTAGTCGAGAGTTTATTCAATTTGTTTATTGTTTTTATCGGCTTTCATGTGTTCGCTCCGCTCGGGTTTTGTTTTTTTGCGGAAAAAATTGCGAAGCACTCTTGAATGCCAAACAGTGCAATAACAACAATGAAAAAAGTAAATGCCAATGCCCGGCATGAGGGCAGGCAAGGCTGTGCTGAAAGGCTCAGCGGTAAATTCACATTGATTAAAATTAAAACTCAATGAATATTATATTCAGCCAACTTATTTCGTTCATCCTGTAAAGCTCGGGCGAGTTTTTTCTCGGTATCATTGGCTTTTGTCTTATAAGCTTTGTACTCTTCCTGTACTTCTTCAAAAAGTTTAATGCGGTATTTTGCTTCTTTACGGGCAGAGGCTGCGGTAAAATAAAAAACGGCACCTAAAGCAGCTAAAATTAATACCAAGCCCCACATTACCATTTTATAACTGCCTTTTTCAATAGAAAAAACTCCTAAAAACGAGATTTCGTTAGCGCTGTCTAAGGTTTCTTGCAAGCTTTTTTCTTTATTGGCTAATTGCGTCTGTTGCTGTTGTACCGCAGATTTCTGACTGTTCAACTGTTGGCTAATCTCACGGTATTTTGCTTCTTTGCTGTTTAGGCTGTCAACAGTATTGCGCCAAAGGTTTTTGATTTTTGTTTGGTTAATAACCTTATATTCCTGGTAATTGTTAGATCCGTCAACAACCGTTTTAAACTGTTCATCAATGGATTGTGCCTGTACATAAAATCCAAAAAACAGAAAAGCACCCAGCAATAAAATTGGTAATAAATTGTGTTTATTCATTATGGTTTGATTTTGTTATCAGAATTAAACCCCATTTTATGTCATTTTATTGTATCTAATTTTTAAATCAGTTACAATTCGGCAAAAATTGGCACTTAGTTTAATTGATCACAACAAATCAAACCTTGATGAAATATGCTATTTTCTAACAAAAAGATAAATGATAAATAAAACGATCAGGCATATTGGAATAACCCAGTGTATGGTCTTTCCTGCAGGCTTATCGTTTTTTTCTGTAACTGCTTCTTCCGATGGACCTGGATTTTGTTGATGTTTATTATAATCGTGTTCAATTCCTTCCGGAGATTTTCTGATTTCTTCTTCTTGATTTTCCATGGCGATGTTTTCCTCGTCATAAAACAATTTTATTGCCAAAAAACTTTATTAATGCACTAAGATTTTTGCAATCCATTTTTGTAAATTGAGCAACAATGAAAAAACTGCTGAAAATTATCGGGATTATTTTGCTGTTAATGGTGGTAACAGTGCTGGTAAGGACTTTCCTATTTAAAAGCAAGCAAATAGAGGTTCAAACTTACAAACCCTTGGTTTTAAACGATTCTTGTGTTGTGCATCTGCAAAAAGCAATAACTTTTAAAACCGTTTCTTACGATGACCCGGCAAAGATGGATAGCACTGCTTTTTACGGTTTCCAAGCTTTTTTAATGGAAAGCTATCCCTTGGTGTTCAGTAAAATGAAGGTAGAAAAAGTAAATACTTTTGGTCTGATTCTGCATTGGAAAGGACAATCCGCAACAACAAAACCGGTGATTTTAATGGCGCATCAAGATGTTGTACCTATAGAAGAAGCCACCAAACACAATTGGGACGTTGACCCTTTTTCTGGAGAAATTAAAAACGGGTTTATCTATGGAAGAGGTGCAATTGATGATAAAGGAAGTTTGATTGCTTTGTTGGAAGGTGCAGAGCAATTACTTAAAGAGGGATTTGTCCCTAAGACCGATATTTATTTTGTTTTTGGTCACGATGAGGAAGTGATGGGCTTAAAAGGTGCTAAAACGATGGCCCAGCTTTTTAAAGACCGTAAAATAGAACCGGCTTTTGTTTTGGATGAAGGCGGGATTGTCACCGAATTTAAAGTGCCCGGTTTAAACAAAACCGCAGCCGTGGTTGGCATTGCAGAAAAAGGCTATCAGACATTAAAGTTAAAAATTAATATTCCAGGTGGACATTCTTCTATGCCGGAAGACAGAACGGCAATTGATGAGCTTGCAAAAGCCGTAGTTGCATTAAAGGAACATCCGTTTGAGGCCGAATTGGGTGAAACTGTTCAGAATTTTTTGAGTTACGTTGGTCCCGAAATGCCTTTTGTAAGCAAAATGGCGATGGCGAACCAATGGCTTTTTGCGCCGATGATCAAAAGCACCTACGCTAAAACGCCAGCGGGAAATGCAACCATCAGAACTACAACTGCTACAACAATTTTTAACTCCGGACTTAAAGAAAATCTAATTCCTGGCGAGGCAGAAGCTACGGTAAACTTCAGAACGCAGCCCGGTGTTACAAGGGAAGATGTGATTGATCACGTAAAAAAAGTTATCTCAAATGATCACATTCAAATTATTTCCATAGGCGAAGGAAATGAACCGAAACAGGTTGCCGATGTGAAAAGCGAAAGTTTTAAATACCTTCAAAAAACCATCAGCGCTTATAAAAAGGATATTGTGGTAGCCCCATATTTAGTTTTAGGCGCAACAGACGGAAGGTATTTTGCCAATATCACTGCTCAGGTTTTTAGGTTTATCCCTTTTACCGACCCCGAAGGTTTCCATGGCGTAAACGAACGTATACAAGTAACGGAGTTTAAAAAAGGAATAGGTTTTTATTATGAGTTGATGAAGGAGATTTAGCTTAGCGATGGCTTCGTTGTTTTTTTATCACTTTATACCTAAAATCATCGTAAAATAGGCTAATCAACAAAATGATTACAGCAAAAATTAAAGTGTTTAATTCCATATTCAGTTTTGAATACAAAAAGCCACCGACTAAACCTCCGGTAAAGAAGAAGGAAATGATATAGACACGCAGTTTTATGGCCGATTTTAGTTTTTTCCTTTGATGTGCCAACTTTTGAAAAAACAGATGCGATAGATCAATTCCTAAATCTGTAAAAAGACCGGTGAGGTGCGTGGTTCTAACTGTTGCGTTCGAGATTTTTGTAACGTAGGCGTTCTGCAATCCCATAGCGAAAAGCAATAAACAGGCAATTAGGTTTGGATATTGCATTTCGGCAAAATTACTGATTACCGCAATTGAAATTAATATCAAAGATTCTACAACCGTAGGCAACGTAAATACATTAAGTTTTCTGTTTTTGCTAAACGTTTCAATAAGCATACTTGATGAAAAGGAACCTGCCAGAAAAGAGAAAATATAGAGGAGATAAATGGTTCCCTTCCAAAAATCGAGGTGTGCGACATCATAAATAAATAGCGCAAAATGCCCGGTAACGTTAGTAGTGAGCTGTTTTATAGCTAAGTAACCAGTTACATTCACAATTCCGGCAACAAAAGATAAAACCGCAGCAATTTGCAGGTTGTGTTTTAAAGTTCGGTTTTTGCCTTGGTGCCTAAACATGTTTTATTATTAAATCTTCGCTTTTTTGGAAAGCTTGGGGTTGAATGGTAAATGTACCAAAATTAATATTTGGACGGTGCTATTTACTCATGGATTTCAGCGCTTAATTTTTTTGCGAAATTTGGCTTTTTGTAAATAGTCGCTGTTCGACATGTTCCGCAGGGCATGTCGAATTACAGATAAAAGGGATTTGTAATCCCCCTCATTTAATTTGCAGAACGAATTTAAAAAGCCAATATTTATAAATGGCTTTAACCTATCGAATTTACGACCAAAAAGGGGTTTATTTTATTACATGTACAGTAAACCAATGGGTAGATGTTTTCACCCGAAAAGATTATGTTGATATTTTATTAGAAAGTTTAAGGTATTGTCAGAAGAACAAAGGATTGGAGGTGTTTTCATGGGTGGTGATGACAAATCATATTCATTTAATCATCAGTACCAAGAAAGATAACCTTAGCGATATCATCAGAGATTTCAAAAAGTTTACGGCTTCTCAAATTACTGTCGCAATCAAAAATAATGCAAAAGAAAGCAGAAAGAACTGGTTATTGTGGCTTTTGAGGAAAGATGATTCTATTCTATTTTGGCAAGAAGGTTATCATGCAGAAGAAATTACAGGGCTGGATTTTTTCAATATCAAACAGGATTATATCCATCTGAATCCTGTTAGAGCAGGTTTGGTGGAAAAAGAAGAAGATTATTTGTATAGTAGTTGCGGAGCTATTTATGGTGTGAGAGAAGGTTTGTTGGAACTGAGTCGCTTTGCTTAGGGTGGTACCTTTGCTTAAGTGGTGGATTGCAAATCCACTTTATTGTTGCTGTTCGACATGTTCTGAAAGGCATGTCGAATTGCTGATGAAAGGGATTTTTAATCCCTTCTAAATGCAGAGCAGAATTAAAGATCAGTTACAGTGTTTGTTAATCGAAAAGAGCGCTTAGTTTTTAAATCGTCCGAGGTGGATTACAAATCCACTTAATTTGGTAGTTCGACATGCCCTACGGAACATGTCGAACAGCTAAATTCTGAAAGGCATGTCGAATTGCTGATGAAAGGGATTTTTATCCCTTCTAAATGCAGAGCAGAATTAAAGATCAGTTACAGTGTTTGTTAATCGAAAAGAGCGCTTAATTTTTAAATCGTCCGAGGTGGATTACAAATCCACTTTATTTGGTATTCAATTTAGAAGATTAATTTTTATAAATCAGGCGGAAAAATATCACAACAACCCAAACTCAAAGCCTTCTTTACGCCAAGCTTCCAACGCTCTCGGCAGAACAAATTCCAATCTGTCCCACGCTTTCAAACTGTCGTGGAAAACCACAACAGAGCCATTTTCGGTATGCTTTAAAACATTTTGCAAACATTTCGAGGGATTTAAACTCGGATCGAAATCGCCACTTAAAACGTCCCACATAATAATAGAGGTGAGAGGTTTATGGTTTAAGGTAGAAGGGATCTGCAAATCGTCTTTACTCTTTGCTCTTTGTTCTTTCGTTTCAAGATCCTTTTGACCCAATACACTATACTCATTACTCAATACGATATCCTCACTCAAAATCCTCTTTATCTGCGATTTCTTAATCCTTCCGTAAGGTGGGCGAAAAAGATTTGTTTGGGTTAATTGCTGGCATTTTAAAAAGTTGGACAAATAGGTTTCGTCATCTGTTTTCCAGCCTTTTAGGTGGTTAAAAGTATGGTTCCCAATTGCATGTCCATCGGCTTTAAGCTGTTCAAAAATTTTGGGATGTTTAATAATGTTATCACCAATGCAAAAAAAGGTAGCTTTGGCATTAAACTTTTTTAAGGTTTTTATTACCCACGGTGTAACAATAGGGATGGGGCCGTCGTCAAAAGTCAAATAAATCACCCTTTCGGCTCTGGATTTGTTCCAGACCAGCTGTTTGGGATAAATTTTTTTTAATAGGTACGGGGTTTTTGTTAAAAACAACATGATAACAACTAAAGTATATATAAATTTAGACTTGGAGATAATCTGATCAAATGAACTACATTAAATTAAAACTAGTGCTGGTACTTGTAGCTTTTTCAATGGGTGTTTTTGCGCAAGGTTCAGAAACTATAACTTTGCAACAGGCGGTTGATATCGCTTTACAAAATAACTTGCAGATCAAACAGGCGCAATTCCAGTCGGCCATTACCGATGAAAATCTAAAGCAATCTAAGTTTGAACTTTACCCAAGTTTAAATAGCAGTTTTTCTGCAAATCGTCGTTTCGGGTTATATTTTGACCAAACATCCGGTGCTTTAACCAGCCAGAGCAGTAACACTGCAAACGGTAATTTATCTTCAGACGTCACCTTATTCAGTGGTTTCCGTTTGCAAAACCAGATTTTACAGAACAAAGCACTTTTAGCATCAGACAAAAGCAATGTCGAAAAAGTTAAAAATGATCTTTCGCTTTCTGTTGTAAATACTTATCTGCTAATTTTAAACAATCAAGATTTGATTAAGGCAAGCGAACAACAATTGGCGTTGTCTAAACAACAGTTGGATGTTGCGCAAAAGAATTTTAAAGTAGGTAATAATACGCAGGCAGATCTTTCACAGGCCGAGGCGCAGGTTGCAAATAACGAGCTGAGTTTGACCAACGCACAAAACGCTTTTGAACTTTCCATGTTGGATTTAAAGCAATTAATGGAAATGGATCCTCAACGGGATATTAGCATACAGGTTCCCGCTATCGAAAATTTGGAAACAATGGAAAGCAAGTATAGTGGGTACGATGTTTATAGCAAAGCTGTAACAAATTATCCCGATATTAAAGTTGCTGAGTATAATACGGAAGCTTTTAAATACGGCGTAAAGATTGCAAAAGGAGGTTTGTATCCAACTTTAAGTTTTGGCGGACAGCTTTATAACAGCTATTCAAGCAATACCTATGATCCAATTTATGATCCTGTTACTCACGACGTTGTAGGCAGGCAACAAATTTCATTTAGCGAACAGCTGAACAGAAACTTTGGACAGGCGCTTGGTTTCAACCTTTCTATCCCTATTTTTAATAATTACCGCTCTCGCTCCAACTATAATGTCGCTAAAATACGTTATGAAAATGCAAAGGCAAGCGAGCAACTGGCTAAAAACAATCTCAATAAAATCATTAACCAGGCGGTGCAGGATTTAAAATCGGCTATAAAAAGTTACAGTGCAACACAAAGTGCTTTTAATTCGTCGAAGGATGCTTTTAATGCCATTCAGCAACGTTATGATGTAGGTTTGGCCAATATTATTGAGCTCAATACATCACAAACAAATTATAACAAAGCCGAGTTTGATTTTATACAGGCAAAATACAATGTTATCTTCCGCAAAAAAGTAATCGACTTTTACTTGGGAAATCCTTTAACCTTATAAGCTAAAAATTAAGAACACAAAATATGAACAAGACACTTAGAAACGTACTGATAATAGCCGCTGTTTTGGTTGTGATTGTAGTAATTGCAAATAAAATGGGCTGGATTGGTAAAGGGAAAACCACACAAGTTGCGGTAACTAAAGTCGATAAAAAGAACATTGTAGAAACAGTTTCGGCAAGCGGAAAAATACAGCCAGAGGTTGAAGTAAAATTAAGCCCCGAGGTATCTGGCGAAATTGTGGAGCTTACGGTTAAAGAAGGCGATGTGGTTAAAAAAGGCCAATTGCTCTGTAAAATAAAGCCAGATATTTTGGTTTCGGGTTATGAGCGTAGTGTTGCTTCTTACAACGCCCAAAAAGCGGCAGTGGCAAGCAGTCAGCAACAATTGCTACAATCTCAAGCTAGTTTTAAAAACATAGAAGCCAAATACCGCAGAACCGAAAAACTTTATAACGATAAAGTAATTTCTGCTTCGGAGTTTGATGCCGCTAAAGCGGAATATCTATCAGCTAAAGCTAGTTTGGAGGCATCTAAACAAAGTGTAGTAGGCTCTAAATTTGGTTTGGAGCAATCTGGCGCAGCGGTTAAAGAAGCTGGCGACAATTTAGCCCGAACCAATATTTATGCTCCGGTAGATGGCGTTGTTTCAAAACTTTCGGTAGAAAAAGGCGAGCGAGTAGTGGGTACAGCGCAAATGAGCGGAACAGAAATTATGACCATTGCCAACCTAAACAGCATGGAGGTAAATGTGGATGTAAACGAGAACGACATCAACCGTCTGAGTTTGGGTGATACGGCCGTGATTGAGGTAGATGCTTTTTTGGATAAAAAATTTAAAGGTATTGTAACCGAAATTGCAAGTTCAGCAAGTGTGGTGGGTACAGGTACAGATGAAGTAACAAATTTTGCGGTTAAGGTTAGGATTTTGCCGGAATCTTACGGAAACCTCAACAATAAGGGACAAACAAACTCGCCGTTTAAACCAGGTTTATCTGCCACGGTTGATATTCAAACAGAGAGAAAAATGGGGCTAGTTGTGCCAATTCAATCGGTAACGGTACGTGAGGACGAAAAGCCAGATGACAATAAATCCGACAAACCTAAAAACGATTCAAAAGACAATAAAAAGGAAAAAGTAAAGGCTAAAGAATACGTATTTATTGTAGAAAACGGTAAAACAAAGCAAGTAGAAGTAAAAACCGGCATTCAGGACGATCAAAATATTTTAATTGTGTCGGGGTTAAAAGCTGGTCAACAAGTAGTTAGTGCGCCGTATGCGGCTATTTCTAAAGATTTGAAAAATAATATGGAGGTTGAAGTTGTGGAGAAAAGCAAGCTTTTTAGTGGAGATAAAAAGTGATTGATTTAATAAGATGAAGCCCAACAGGTTTATTTCTGTTGGGCTTCTTTATGCGATAAATGTATTTATTGTCTTGTCTCCATTGCAAAAGAAACATCATCAACCTTGCAAAAAGATGCGGCTTTACCCTTTGCTAAAAAGCCTATTTCTACTTTGCCATTTTTTACCATTATATGCTTTAGTTCTATAGTTTTCCATTTAGGGTTATCTCCTGTAATTTTATACGACATAAGTTTTTCGCCACTATCGGCATACATGGTAAGTTTATCAAACCCTTTGCTGTTGCGTACGGTTGCGCTTAGGGTGTAAAGTCCATCTTTTAGCGTAACGTAAGGTGATGAACTTATAATCTGAGACACCTTTCTTTCATAAGAAATTTTATCATTGATGTTAAGACTTTTTTCTCCGATCACCATTTTTCTGTCCTCTTCACTATTGGCAAAATTTAATACCGGCGAACTGCTTCTGTCAAGCGATACCTTATTGCCCTTAAGTATGCTGGTTTTCCATCCTGTTAAATAAATTTGTAAGGGTTTAATCGGGTTGGGGATGCTTCTTCTATCGGCCTCAAAACTTGCATTCTTAACAAAGTTATTATCTGTCGCTACATGCCACTCACCTGTGGTAGCATCAAAATTCCATGAATTTAAAGAGTTAAAATAAGGCTTTTCTCCATTAAAAGACAGCGGAACCCATTGATTGTACCCTAAACCGTTGCCTGCAAAGTCGGCCCATCTGTCGCCACAATAAACCACGGTTTCTTGTTTGGTGCCCTTAACGGTCACAAAAAATCCGGTTTGGGTAATATGCGCAAAATCATCACTGGCACCATCCATTACAAGCATCTGGTTGGTAGGTTGGTACGGACCTTGTATATGGTCTGCCACCAAATAATATGCTAATGACGCATCCCAGCCATACAGGTTAGAAGCCGCCATGTAATATTTTCCTTTATACTTGAACATGCAATTTCCTTCGCGGCCAGCGCCCTGATAAACTTTTATACAGTTAAGAAGACCCACTTTCCCGTCTTTTACACCAATTTCTGATAGATAAATCTTGTTTCTTCCTTTACCATAGGAATAAACCAAGTAAGATTTTCCGCTGTCCTCGTCGGTAAAAACGGTTTGGTCGCCGGTGTTTGTGGTTCCAATCATGTCCATCATATTGATTTTTTGATGCCATTTAAAAGGGCCCTCGGGCTGATTGGACAGTGCTACCAATACCTGAGAATTATGCTGAACAAACATTGCATATTGGTTGATTTCCTTTAAATAAGCTACGCCTAATCTACCTACCCAGCCAGCTCTTTCTTTCTCATTTGCATCGGCTTTGCTTAATGCGTCGGACACGAAAGTCCAGTTGACCAAATCTGTGGATGTATAACAAGTTACCGATTGAAATCCGGTCCCTGGGTAAGTTTTAGTCGGAGAATCTCTATAAATTTCTGCGCCTTTATAATGAACTCCATACCAATAATATTTTTCTTTACCTGTTTTAGGATCCTTAAATCTAAAAATTCCACCGCCTTGGCTGTAGATTGGCTTACCGTCTTTAGTGTTCCAAAAAACATCATTTTTAATGTTAAGCTTCTGCGCATAGCTATTTGATAAAAATAGAATACTCATACAGAGCGTTAAAATAATCAGTGGGTTTTGCTTCATCATACATTTAGATTTATAAATGTTTTGAGAGATATTAGTTTGGATAGCTATACCGAACAAGATAATAAATTCATTTATCTTACATATATCCAATTTTCAAACTTTAAACCGAATTAAAGTTTAGCACATAAAAATGTTAGCTTATTAATTACATTTCTAACAATAACTTGGTTGTCGTTAGGTTTTTAAACTTTTTAGATGAGCATAAATTGCTTCCAAATCGCTGGTTTTCATTCCGGCATACATCATCCAAGGCATTGATGTATCTCTTAGGGTTTTACCTGCCTTTTCCGGCCTGTAGTTGCTATCGGCATACATTTTAAAACGTTGCACAAAAATCTTTTGTCCATATACCAATACCGTTGGTTTTGTGCAGGGTAATTGAACATTTATACCACAAATTTCCACATTTCTGACACTTTGAAAACTTGATTGACGCTACTTTTACGATAAATAAAACCTGCTCGTTTTACATTTTAGCTTAAACACGCAGATTTGATAAAACCTAAATTTAAAATATAAACATGAAGATCGAACACATCATCTTATCGGCCGTAGTGCTGGCCACTTCCGCCTGTACACAAAATAACAAAACAGGCAATGTAGCCGATAGTACCGCTATCACGCAACAATCCGACAGCGTTTTGTTTGAGAGCGCAATTTCAGAACCTTTGATTACCGAAAGATTTAGTGCCGATCCTTCTGCTCATGTTTTTCATGGCAAAATTTTCATTTACCCTTCTCATGATTACGATGCCGGTATTCCCGAAAATGACAATGGCGATCATTTTGCCATGAAAGATTACTATGTGTATTCTTTGGATAGCGTTGGCGGAAAAGTGACCGATTATCCGATGGCTTTAACCGTAGAAGATGTGCCTTGGGCCGATAAGCAAATGTGGGCGCCGGATGTAGCTTTTAAAAATGGTAAATACTATTTTTACTTTCCGGCAAAAGATAAAGACGGAATTTTTAGAATGGGCGTTGCCGAAAGCACCCAACCACAAGGACCGTTTAAAGCACAACCTCAACCTATAAAAAACAGTTTTAGCATTGATCCAGCCGTTTTTACCGATACCAATGGGCAAAGTTACATGTACTTTGGCGGAATTTGGGGCGGACAATTGCAGAAATGGGCTAATGGAAAATTTGATGCTAAAGCCTCGGCAACAGATTTAGAGAAAGATGCAGAACCAGCTTTAACCGCAAAAATTGCTAAAATCGCTCCCGATATGACCGAGTTTGCCGAAACGCCAAAGGATGTGGTGATTTTGGACGAAAACGGACAAGCGTTAAAAGGTGGAGACCATAATCGACGTTTTTTTGAAGGCTCTTGGATGCACAAATACAACGGAAAATATTACTTTTCTTATTCCACTGGAGACACGCACTTGCTTTGCTATGCAACCGGTGATAATCCGTACGGGCCTTTTACTTACCAAGGTGTGATACTAAAACCAGTTATCGGGTGGACAACCCACCATTCCATAGTAGAATTTAAAGGCAAATGGTATTTGTTTTATCACGATACTGAACTGTCTGGCGGTAAAACCCACTTGAGAAACGTTAAAGTTACAGAATTACATTACGATGCTGACGGAAAAATTGTACCGATAAATCCGTACGGAAAATCGGAGAAATAATTAACTTGAAATTTTTATAAACCTATTCGTTTTTTAATGGCAATAAAAAAGCACTTTGCAAAAGTTCTCGCTTTAGCGACCTTACTTTTAACTTTTTCGTTCTTTGTAAAAGCGCAAGAAAAGTATCCGTTTAATGATTACACCAAATCCTTTGAATACCGGGTTGATGATCTTGTAGGGCGTTTAACCCTCGAAGAAAAAGTTGCGCAGATGATGAATTCCGCTCCGGCAATTCCGCGTTTGGGCATTCCGGCTTACGATTGGTGGAACGAAACTTTGCATGGTGTTGCCCGTACGCCTTTTAAAGTAACGGTTTATCCGCAAGCAATTGCAATGGCTGCCACGTTTGATACGACGTCTTTATATAAAATGGCGCAATTTTCAGCCTTGGAAGGCAGAGCCATTCATAATAAAGCAATAGAAACCGGAAGAACTAATGAGCGCTATTTAGGCTTAACCTACTGGACACCGAATATCAATATTTTTAGAGACCCAAGATGGGGACGCGGACAGGAAACCTACGGAGAAGACCCTTTTTTAACCGCAACCATGGGCGATGCTTTTGTGCGTGGCCTGCAAGGAAACGATTCGAAATATTTATTGGCGGCCGCCTGTGCCAAGCATTATGCGGTACACAGCGGTCCCGAATCATTACGCCATGTTTTTGATGTGGATGTAAGTGCCTATGATTTGTGGGATACCTATTTGCCGGCTTTTAAAAAGTTGGTTGTAGATTCAAAAGTTGCCGGTGTGATGTGTGCTTACAATGCTTTTAGAACGCAACCATGCTGTGCCAGTGATATTTTAATGACCGATATTTTGCGTAAACAATGGAACTTTACAGGTTACGTAACTTCTGATTGTTGGGCGATAGACGATTTTTTCAAAAACCATAAAACCCATCCAGATGCGGAATCAGCTTCGGCAGATGCCGTTTACCACGGAACCGACGTTGATTGTGGAACTAACGCATTTCTTTCTTTGGTGCAAGCGGTAAAAGACAATAAAATTACCGAAAAACAGATTGATATTTCTGTTAAAAGGCTGTTTATGATTCGTTTCCGTTTAGGAATGTTTGATCCGCCTACCATTGTGAAATATGCGCAAACGCCTTTTTCTATATTAGAAAGTCCAGAACATAGCGCTCAGGCGCTTAAAATGGCGCATCAATCTATTGTGTTGCTAAAAAACGAGAATCAAACTTTACCGTTAAAGAAAACCTTGAAAAAGATTGTCGTATTAGGACCAAACGCTGATAACCCAATTTCCATTTTGGGTAATTATAACGGAACGCCATCTAAACTAACTACTATTTTACAAGGAATAAAAGATAAGGTGGGCAAAAACACAGAGGTAGTTTACGAGCATGCGGTTAATTTTACAAATGATACCTTGTTGGTTTATCAGGATTTAACTAAGCAGTACTCTTTTGATGGAAAACCCGGTTTTAAAGCCGAATATTTTGATAATAGAACATTATCGGGCAAACCTAAAATGGTGGCCAATGAAAAAGATTTGAATAATTTTTGGCAAGAGGGGCAGAAGATGGGTACACAAATGACCGCTAACAATTTTTCTGCCCGTTATAGCACAAATTTTAAGGCATCTGCAACAGGTAAAGTCACTTTTGAAGTAGAAGGGGATGACGGTTACCGTTTTTTGGTTAACGGCAAAGAGGTGTTAAACGCTTGGGAAAGAAATAGATGGGGTGCTCGTACATATCAATTGAAAGCCCAAAAAGGTGAAGTGTATAAATTGGTTTTAGAATATTGGCAAGGTGAGGGAAAAGGAAATGTGAGATTAAGTGCAGGAACTTACGAGGCGACCAACATGGAAAATTTAGCCAGTAAGTATAAAGATGCCGATGCTTTTATTTTTGCAGGTGGTATTTCTCCGCAGTTAGAAGGCGAGGAAATGAAGGTCGATTTTCCCGGTTTTGCAGGTGGCGACCGTACTTCCATTTTGTTGCCCGAAGTACAAACCCGTTTAATGAAAGCATTACAGAAAACTGGCAAACCGGTTGTTTTTGTAATGATGACCGGTAGTGCAATTGCCATTCCGTGGGAAGCGCAACATGTTCCTGCTATTGTAAACGCTTGGTACGGCGGACAGGCGGCGGGGACTGCGGTTGCTGATGTGCTTTTCGGCGATTATAATCCAGCGGGACGTTTGCCTGTTACATTTTATGCAAGCGATGCAGATCTAGCATCTTTTAACAATTACAACATGGACAACCGAACTTATCGCTATTTTGGTGGAAAACCTTTGTATGGCTTTGGTTATGGTTTAAGCTATACTTCTTTCAAATATGATGCATTAAATATTCCTGCTGATATTAAAAAAGGAGTTGCAGTACCCGTTTCGGTAATGGTGACCAATACAGGAAAATTAGCCGGAGAGGAAGTTGCTCAATTATATGTGGTTAATGAAAACTCATCCATAAAAACGGCATTGAAAGCGCTTAAAGGTTTTCAAAGATTTAGTCTTAAAGCTGGAGAAAGTAAAAAGGTAGAATTTTTATTAAGTCCAGAAGATTTATCTTACATAGATGCTGACGGCGTAATGAAATCCCTAACCGGAAAAATCGAGATCAGCATAGGCGGAAGCCAGCCTGATGAAAAAAATGTACGCAGCGGGAACATTCTTAACAAAGAATTTTTTATTGATTAGGATTTGTCTAACATCTTATAGATTGTTTTTTGATCTGTTGCTTATTTGTGTTTAAGGCATTCAAGAAAGGCTTATTGTCTTTTTGAACGAGAGAGTGCCCAAGCTTGCCATTGCTATCGGTATATCTAATTTGTGAAATGTCTCTCCGCCAGTTCGCGGATCGACATGACGAAAACTTTAAACAATAATCTGCATACGTTAATTTCTTATCTGTCATTATTTAAAAAAATATTAAACATGAGCATCCCGAAAAATATCCTTGCTTTTCTTTTACTCATTCTAACAAGCATCCATTCATATGCGGATGATCCTCATCAGCTATGGCTCAGAAAACATTCCGCAAAAACGGTCACAGTAAAAGCAAATAGCAAATCTGCCATCATAAACAATGCGATTGAAGCTTTAAAAAAAGGCTGGCAAGGCGAAAATGGCGCTCAAATAAAGTTGAACATTGTTAAAGATAAAGCAATTATAGGTGACGGTTTTAAGCTAGAAAACAATCAGATAAAAGCCAACACCCCAGCCGGACTTTTATACGGTGCTTATGAACTTTTGCGTCGCCAACAAGTTGGAGAAGTCAATAATCCAGTGCTGTCAAATCCATCTTACCAAAACCGGATTTTAAACCATTGGGATAATTTAGATGGTTCTGTGGAACGTGGTTATGCCGGAAAATCTATTTTTTGGCGAGGAGAAAAAGATCTTACGATAACAGAGAATGACATTAAATTATGGAATGAGTATGCACAAGCAAACGCCTCCATCGGTATAAACGGAAGCGTACTAAACAACGTAAATGCATCACCAAAAATGCTTTCTTCTGCTATTTTAAAAAGGGTTAAAGCCGTTGCCGATGTTTTGCGTCCTTACGGTATTAAAACCTACTTATCTGTGAATTTCGCTTCGCCGGGTGTATTAGGAGGTTTAAAAACTTCTGATCCGCTTAACGCTGATGTAATAAAGTGGTGGAAAAACAAAACAGAGGAGATTTATAAACTCGTTCCCGATTTCGGCGGATTTTTAGTAAAAGCCAATAGCGAAGGTCAGCCTGGACCACAGGATTTTGGGCGTACACATGCAGATGGCGCAAATATGATGGCTGATATACTGAAACCTTACGGCGGAATTGTAATGTGGCGAGCTTTTGTTTACAGTCCATCTGATAAAGACAGAGCTTTGCAGGCCTGTCATGAATTTGTGCCTTTAGACGGTAAATTCCGGGACAATGTAATTATCCAAGTAAAAAACGGCCCAATTGATTTCCAGCCTCGCGAACCTTTCAGTCCTTTGTTTGGGGCGTTGAAAAAAACTTCGGTAATGCCCGAATTTCAGGTTACGCAAGAATATTTAGGCCATGCTTTTCAACTGGCATTTTTAGCCCCCATGTGGGAAGAATGTTTAAAAAGCGATACCTACCAGCAAGG
This sequence comes from Pelobium sp., assembly GCA_035496935.1. GTDB lineage: Bacteria > Bacteroidota > Bacteroidia > Sphingobacteriales > Sphingobacteriaceae > Pseudopedobacter. The sequence continues at coordinate 257,754 of DATJED010000028.1, forward strand.
AGCAGGAAGTACGGTAGCTAAAGTCACTAATGGAAGTATTTATCCTCAGAAATATACCGCGATTGCAGGTGTAGCTAATGTTGGGTTAGACAGCAATTGGTGCGGATATAATTTTGGTCAGGCCAATTGGTATGCTTTCGGCCGTTTAGCTTGGAATGATGAACTAAATAGCGAACAAATTGCAGATGAATGGTTAAAGCTTACTTTTAAACCCGAAAGCAATTCACAAAACTGGGAAAGCGGATTTTTAAAGCCGGTTAAAAAGATGATGTTAACTAGCCGGGAAGCCGTGGTTAACTATTCGATGCCTTTAGGTTTGCACCACATTTTTGCGGCTAACCATCATTACGGTCCCGGCCCTTGGTGGGCGCCGAAGGGAGCAAGAAAGGATTGGACGCCGCCATATTATCATCAAGCAGACAGTTTGGGTATCGGGTTCGATAGAACTAGAAACGGCAGTAACGCCGTGAGCCAATATCATGAACCCTTAGCGTCGCAGTTTAATGATGTGAAAACTTGTCCAGAGATTTATCTGCTCTGGTTCCATCATCTACCTTGGGATTATAAAACTAACAGCGGTCGTACTTTGTGGGACGAATTGTGCAACCACTATGATAAAGGCGTAAACCAGGTTAGAGATTTCCAAAAAACCTGGGATAGGGTACAACCCTATGTAAATAAGCAACATTTTAGCGAAATGCAAGATGTATTAAAACATCAAGCATTTGATGCGAAAGTTTGGAGTGATGCCTGTGTTTTATATTTTCAGCAATTTAGCAAAAGACCCATTCCATACGAGCTCGAAAGACCAGTGTATAACCTAGAGTTTTTGCAATCGATTGACCCGCTTCTATTATATCAACAAGGGACATATTTTAATTTTAGGAAGAAAAACTGATTACTGGTCCGATAAAATTCTAAGGACAACCCGTTTTTAATAGCTTTATAGAGCGCAGTTTACCGAAATAAACTGCGCTTTTTTGTGTAAAACGCTAATTCTAGGCTTTTAGAGGTGTTTTTTATTGAAAATTTGCCTTGAACATTTGTTCCCTTAAATTGAACATTTATACAGTTAGCCTGAAACCAAACTCGATAATTTTACATTAAGCGGAAAGCTTTAACCAATAGAAACCTACTTTGCCAACAAAGTAACTTGTTTCAACAAGAAAAAAAATGCAGTGCGTAGATCAATTGTGAATTGCTAAAAACCGCTAATTAACCAAATTAAAAACTAAATTTTATGAGAAAAGAAATTTTACAATTTTGTTTTGACAAAGGCTGGAGGTACCTGCGGGACACCCGGATGATGCTGATCTTCATGCTCTTAATGTCATCAACACTTGCTACCCATGCACAGGTAACTGTAAAAGGAAAAGTTGTTGACGAATCTGGCATGGGCTTGCCTGGGGTAAGTGTAATGGTAAAAGGTTCAACATCAGGTACACAAACAGATGTAAATGGAAATTACGCCCTTTCGTCTCCAAACAAAAATGCCACATTGGTATTCTCATTTGTGGGTTTTGCACCTGTAGAAAAAACGGTTGGCAACCAAACAACAATTAACGTGAGCCTTGTTTCTGATTCAAAATCATTGGCGCAAGTGGTGGTAATTGGTTATGGTACGCAACGTAGAGAAGCGGTTACAGGTTCTGTGGCTACTATAAGTGGCGCTAAACTTACAGAGGTTCCATCAGCAAACGTTTCGCAATCTTTACAAGGAAGGTTGGCGGGTGTTGATATCGCACAAACGTCTAGCAAACCTGGCGCAACTACACAAATCAGAATCCGTGGAACCAGATCACTTTCAGCGGATAATAATCCATTGATTGTATTAGATGGTATTCCTTTTCCGGGTTCCATAGGCGATATCAATCCAAATGATATTAAAAGTGTTGACGTATTAAAAGACGCTTCCGCTACCGCTATTTACGGTTCAAGGGGAGCTAACGGTGTAATTTTAATAAGTACCAACAGAGGCCAAATAGGTCAAAAAGCTAGAGTTTCTTATAATGCTTACACAGGTACTCAAACAGTGTTTTCAAGAGTGCCGATGATGAATGGGGCAGAGTTTGCCGCTCTTCGTAAAGAAGCTAATATCTATCAAACAAACGGAACGGATGAAGACGATGCCGTAAATACAGACTGGCAAGATTTGTTGTTGAGAAACGGATCCGTAAATAGTCAGGACGTGGGAATTTCTGGCGGTACCGAGACCGGTAATTATAATTTTGGTTTAGGTTATTACAACAACCAAGGCGTAGTGCCCACACAACAGTATTCGCGTTATTCTTTTAAAGCATCAATGGATCAGAACATTGGAAAGCTTTTTAAAGTGGGTTTTAGCTCAAACAACAATTATAACTTAACAGAGGGAAGCCAAGTAGGCCTGTTTAGTGCGTTTGCAAATTCGCCAATCTTAAATCCTTTTAATAGCGATGGAACCACTAAAAGAACGGTTAATTCTGCTTCGGGTGATACTTATGTACTTACTGAAGATGTAGTAAACAAACTAAGCGACCAAGGCTTGTGGTTAAATGAGACCCGCGGATTTGCTACTTACAATGCTTTTTATGGCGAAGTAAAAATTCCATGGGTAGACGGACTAAAATTCCGTACCAATTTAGGGCTCGATTTTGTGAACAACAATAATGGTAATTTTACAGGACAGGGCGTAAACGCAGTTAATGCTACTACGGTATCAAATGCCGGTATCAGTAATTCTCAAAATTACCACTGGACTATTGAAAATTTGCTAACCTATGATAAAACCATTGGTAAGCACAATTTTAACGCCGTAGCACTCTACTCTGCAGAACAAAATAAATATAACCGTTCGTCAGTAGCGGCAAAGGATATTCCTGCAGAGGCTTTTCAGTTCTATAATTTAGGTCAAGCTGCCGGAGAAATCACAGTTGATCCTAATAATCAAGATTATCGATTATGGGGTTTAATTTCTGGCATGGGCCGTATCATGTATTCGTATGATGATAGGTACCTAATAAGCGCAACAATACGTTCAGATGCCTCTTCAAGATTGGCACCGGGCCATCAATGGCATACTTACCCTGCGGTATCTGTGGGCTGGAACATTTCAAAAGAATCTTTTTTTGATGTGAAAGCAATTGACATGTTAAAAATTAGAGCAGGTGTTGGACAAACCTCCAACCAAGCTATCGACCCTTATGCTACTTTAGGAAAACTAAGTACTCGCCCTTACAATTTCGGTGATGCGGATTATCAAACCGGTTATTATGTTTCTTCTTTACCAAACCCGGGCTTAGGATGGGAATACTCAAAAACCACCAACTTGGGGGTCGATTTTAGTTTGTTTAACAACCGTTTATCCGGTACTGCTGAATATTATGTTACCGATACAAAAGATATATTGTTAGGCGTTAGTTTGCCCGCAACTTCTGGTGTTTCTACTATCACTCAGAATGTTGGTGCTACCCAAAATAAAGGTTTTGAGATTAGTTTGAATGGAACTATTTTGGATAATCCAGATGGTTTAACTTGGCAAGCTGGCGTCAACTTTTACGCAAATAAAAATAAGTTAGTGTCACTATCTTCAGGTCAAGCCCGCGATGAAGGCAATGGTTGGTTTGTCGGCCATAACATCAACTCAATTTATGATTACGAAAAAATAGGCTTATGGCAACAAGACGATCCTTACCGGGCTATTTTGGAACCAGGAACTGATGCTGACGTGGTAGGATCAATTAAAGTTAAATATACCGGCGATTACAATACAGACGGTACACCGGTAAGAGCAATCGGGTCAGATGACCGCCAGATAATGGATACAGATCCTGATTTTCAGGGCGGTTTTAATACCCGTTTTGCTTACAAAGGTTTTGATTTAAGCGCTGTTGCAATTTACAGAAGCGGTGGTGTATTGATAAGCTCGTTATATGGTTCTGGCGGATACTTAAATACACTAACAACCAGAAATAACAACGTAAAAGTTGATTATTGGACACCTGATAACACCAACGCAGAATATCCTAGACCGGGCCGTCATCTATCAGGAGATAATCCTAAATACGGAAGCACATTAGGTTATTTTGATGGTTCATTTTTGAAAATACGTACCATCACTCTTGGTTACGATTTTAACCGAACACTTATCAAAAAAGGAAATATCCGTTTAAAAGCGTATGCAACTGTTCAAAACCCGTTTGTACTTTTCTCTCCATATCATGATGCTTCTGGAATGGATCCTGAAACAAACTCTTACGGAAATGAAAACGCAGCTGTTCCATTATCTGACCAACAAAAACGCTTTTTAACAGTTGGAACCAATACTCCGTCTACCACAAATTATGTTTTTGGTTTGAATATGACATTTTAAAAAAGATAACGATGAAAATAAAATATAAAAAATACCTTGTTGCTGCAGCGATGTTAACCTTGGCAACAAGTGGATGTAACGACATTCTGGACGAGAAACCACGCAGTATTTATGAGCCCGGTTTCTTTAAAACAGAGCGTGGCGTTTCTGGGGGCTTAACTTCTATGTATGCGCATTTAAGATATATATACGGGCAAGCTTATTACTACAATACCACACTTACTGGTACTGATGAAGTTACTTACGCCCAAAGCGCTGATGCTAACTTTAAGGTAATGGATATGTCTGGGGAGGGAATTATTGATGCCACAACTAGCCGTTCGGATGCAATTTGGGGGGTAGCATTTTCAAACATCAATACCGCTAGCGGCGTTATAGAGAATGCCTCCGAGATTGGAACTGTTTCAAATGCGCTAATTGCCGAAGCAAGATTTTTTAGAGCTTTTGATTACTTTTTGTTAGTACAAACTTTTGGCGGTGTACCTTTGGATTTAGGTGCCGGAGAACTTAAGTTTAACACCACGGCTGTAAGAACATCTGTACGTAATACCGTTCCCGAAGTTTATACAAAGGCTATATTCCCTGATTTACTAACAGCCGTTAACGACTTGCCGTCTGCTCCTAGAGTAGTTGGTGGTGCAACAAACACGCTTGCAAGTTTGTATTTGGCAAAAGCGTATTTAACTTATGGTTGGTGGTTGCAAAACCCAAACAACATCCCCACTTATCCCGAAAGCCCTAGGACAGATCCTGACGGACATGATGCGACATGGTACTTTCAACAGGCTTATAATGTAGCAACCACTGCGTTGGCACAAACAAGTCACTTTGCTCTTCAACCTACTTATTACGATGTTAATTTAGGATCTAATGACAGAAATAGCGAAATCATGCTTTATGCTGATCATACAGAAACAAGTGAGTTTTACAATGCTGGAAGTTTAACCTATGGTAGTGGCGGTGCGCCTGATAACTTTGCCGGTTGGATGATGACTTGGAACTATACCAATATTAGAAGCAGTGGCATCAGCTCGGTACAGCGTGATGCGGAACAACATCTAGGTCGCCCATGGACACGTATGTGCCCTACTCAAGGAGTTATTAAAAATACTTTCGCAGATAAAGTCAACGACTCAAGGTACGATGGTACCTTCACCACTGTTTATCGTGGAAACTGGCAAAAAGCAGGTATTACCTCGCCAACTTTAATTAATGCAAATGGCTTACCAATTGCGCCTGGTGACGCAGTTTTAACGTTTTTAGATAATGATAACCCGGCAATAGTATATGCAAATGGAAATGCCAATGTTGGTGCAGGCGTATTACCCGGCAGATCAGATTTTGTAATTGCGCCAAACGGTATAAGCAGAGTTGTTTATCCTGGCCTTTGGAAATTAGGACCTTACCGTACTGATGGAGGAACTGGTTTAGGACAGCCTAATGCAGCAAGTACCCGTCCTTTTAACATCGCAAAATATTCTGAACTGTATTTTATTGCGGCAGAAGCTGCGGTTAAAGGAGCAACCACAACAGCAGGCAACAGCGCTAGAGAGCTGATTAATGTGATACGGGCTAGAGCAGGTAAATGGCGTTTCGATAACAATGGTAACGTTGTTAAAGTTCAGGATAATAGTGCAATTATGACTGCTGCAACACCAGCTACAATTGATATCAATTATATTTTAGCCGAACGCTCCCGTGAATATTACGGAGAGGGATACCGTTGGTATGATTTGGTGCGCACCCAAAAATGGGCCGAACTTGCTACCACTTATCAAATAGCCGGCTCAAACATAGGCGATCACACAGCAGTTACAGTAACACGTACTATCCCTGCATACTTGTATCTACGTCCAATTCCTGATTCACAGTTGAAAGCCATGGAAATGACAGACGCCGAAAGAAAAGCTTATCAAAACCCAGGATATAATTAATTGTTTCACAAAAAATTTAAGGTTGGTTGCTCAAGTACGGAGTGACCAACTTTTTTTTTAGAGTTTTCTGGATTACCAATTAATTTTCCTCATTTTTTTAGAAATGTAAAAACCGATTCCTCATTTTACAGATGATTTTGGTAAATTAGAATCATCAGAGAAATCTGAAGAAAGCCAATTATAATTTAGCAGTTTTTAACCTTAGCATTGATTTTTTGAGGTTGAATATCCATTACGGGAGCGTCCGTTAAAATGTTAAAGCCAATTTTAATAAGATGTTTATGAAAAAGTTTAAAACTATTATCTTCCTTATCGCTCTTTGTATTAGTACAATTGATGGTATTGCAGAAGACCTGAGTTTAAATTTCATGAACCTTAGTACCAAAGACGGGCTTTCTTCCAACACAGTAAACAACATGTTTAAAGACCGTTACGGTTTTATGTGGTTTGCTACTGCTGATGGTTTAAATAAATTCGACGGCAAGCATTTTACAATTTACCGCCACAACGCTAAAGATCCTACAAGTATCACATCCAATGAGATTTCGGATTTATATGAAGATCAGAAAGGCAATCTCTGGATCGGGAGTACGGCGGGCTTAATGTTATATAATCGCCAATCAAACTCTTTTACTGGCTATAAAGTTGCTGGTGTTGGTAGTTCAATAGCTTCATTGAGTAGTGATGCATCTGGAAAAATTTGGGTTGCTTCTTATGACGGATTATGGATCCTTAATCCCGAAACAAAAAAAATAGAGCTTCCCAAGTTAAAAAACGCAAGTGATAAGCTTCTGATAAAAAAAGCTGTGCTAAGAGTTTTTAGGGATAAGCGAAACCAAATTTGGCTTGGCACAGAGGACGGCTTGTTTTTATACCAAAGCCAACAGCAACGATTTGTACGTTTCCATCACAAAAGTAGTGAACCAAATAGCATCGTCGATAATTCTGTAAAAGCAATTTTTGAGGACATTAAGGGAAACCTGTGGTTGGGCACAAATAACGGATTAAGCATGTTTAGTGCTGATAGAAAAACTTTTATCAACTATAAGTACGAGGCAGACAATAAAAATACCTTAAGTAGCAATATTACTTATGCCGTAGCAGGTGAGCAGAACGGAAAAATTTGGGTAGGTACCGAGGAAGGATTAAATATTGTTGACCCGATAACTAAAAAAGTACAACGTATTGAGCGCAACGGACGCAATGACTATAGCCTGAAAGGTAAAGCTGTTAAAAGCATTTTGATAGACAAGCAAGGTATTTATTGGGTGGCAACGTTTAGAAGCGGGGTAAATAAATACGATAAAAATCTGGCTTTTTTTAATCTGGTACAAAGCAACCGTTACGATCCGCTTGGCTTAAGCGCACCGGTGGTTACATCCTTTGTACAAGCCGGCGAACAAAGCGTGTATGTTGGAACAGATGGTGCAGGCTTGAGCTTGTTTGATATCCCCACAAGAGTTTTTCGGCATATTCCAATTTCTGGCAGTAAAAACGATAAACTTTCCATATTGACGATGGAAAAAGTTGGTTCGGATATTTGGATAGGAACTTATTTGCAAGGACTTTTTATCTATAACACCAAGACCGGGCTTAGCAAACAGCTGAAAAAAGGCACAGGATCCGAAGATTTGGAAGGAAATAATATTTTCTGCATTAAAAAAGACAGCCACGGTAATGTTTGGGTAGGTACAAACGGAGACGGCGTTGATTTTTACAATTTGGCAACCAAAGAGGTGTTAAACTTTAATAAAGATGCCCAAGGGAAACAAAAAATAGATATAAATGGCTATGTGCGAGTTGTGGAAGAAGATATAGAAGGCAATATCTGGATTGGCACCAATGGTTCTGGTATAGTGATTTATGATCCCATTACGGGCAGTAAGCGGATGTTATCTAGAGCCAACAAAAGTTTGCCTAGTAATAATGTAACCAGTATATATTGTGCGCAAGATGGTACTGTTTATATCGGAACGGTTGGCGGAGGATTAACTATTTATGATCAAAAGCAGAATCGGTTCTCAAGTTATTCCGAGCAAAATGGCCTGGCAAATGCGGTAATTTATAAAATATTAGAAGATAACTTGGGGAAAATTTGGGTCAGCACAAATAGTGGCATCAGCAGTTTTGATATACAAACTAAAAAGTTTAAAAATTATTTTTACCACAATGGCATACAGCAAAGTCCTTTTGTTTCAGGTGCAGGGTTAAAACTGCAAAATGGCAGTCTGTTTTTTGGTGGAACGGATGGCTTTAATTATTTCAACCCGGCCCAGCTTTACACCAATAAAAATGTGCCTATGGTGGTGCTTACTGATTTAAAAATATCAAACCAAAGCGTAAAGCCTTCTGATGATGGGCAGATAACCGAAGACATTTCTATAGCCAAAGAAATCCATCTGGATTATAAGCAAAACTTTACGCTTAGCTTTGCGGCACTTAACTACACCTCGCCCCAAGAAAACAGGTATTTCTATAAACTCGAAAATTTTGACAAAGACTGGAACAGCGTTGGCACTATCAATACCGCGGGTTATACAAACCTAGATCCTGGAGAATACACGTTTAAAGTAAGAGCATCAAGCGACGCAGGCGAATGGAACTCGCCCATTACCTCCGTAAAAATTTATGTAAGACCTCCATTTTGGCTCACCTACTATGCCTACGCTTTTTATCTTTTGGTAATTGGTTCCATTTTGTGGACCATCAGGTATTTAGGCATCCAAAAACTGAAAGCTAAATTTGCATTAGAACAGGAACGGAATAAAGTACAGCAATTTATCGAAGAAGAAAGACGTGAAGCCGAACGTAAACATGAATTTGACCAGTTAAAAATTAAATTCTTGACCAACATTAGTCACGAGTTCCGTACACCAATTTCTTTAATTATGGGTCCGGTAGAACAATTGTTGCAGCAAGAAACCGGTTCAGAAAAATCGCACCAGCTTAACATGGTTCGGAGAAATGCCCGGCGTTTGTTGAATCTCGTAAATCAACTGCTCGATTTTAGAAATATCAAATTAAAAGAACAAAAACTGAACAATACAGAGGGCGATTTTATCTCCTTTTCAAAAGATGTAGCTGAATCTTTTAAAGATTTAGCAGATAGAAAGCACATCAACTTTGAATTTAAAAGCTCTGTACGGTTTTATTTTACACTTTTTGACCATGATAAAATTGAGCGTGTGCTGTTTAACCTGCTCTCAAACGCTTTTAAATTCACTTTAAAAGACGGTGAGGTGAAGCTTAAAATAGATCAAATGCCACATCAAAAAGGGTTAAAAGTTACTTTAAGCGATACCGGTATTGGAATGGAGGAATCCGTTACAGAAAAAGTTTTCGACCGTTTTTTTCAGGATGATACAAACGGCGAAATCCTCAATCAGGGCAGCGGCATTGGTTTGTCCATTACCAAAGAGTTTGTGCGTTTACACGGCGGAAAAATTGAGGTAGAAAGTATTGCAGGTAAAGGTTCTGTTTTCACGCTTTATTTTCCGTTCCGTAGATTAGAGGATAGCTTGATTTTAGAGGAAGATGCTGTAATTTCCGATGATTTTAGTTCGGAAATGAATTCAGAAACGGCAGCGGAATCTATTGATAACGACTCGAATCTGCCCTTAATATTATTGGTAGAAGATAATGAGGATTTCCGTTTCTATCTTAAAGACAACCTTAAAAGCTATTATCGTATTGTGGAGGCTAGTAACGGAAAAGACGGTTGGCAAAAAGTACTTTCTGCACATCCGGAACTGGTAGTGAGCGATATCAGTATGCCACACGTAACCGGTACAGAACTTTGCCAAAAAATTAAGTCTGATAAAAGAACAACTCATATTCCGGTTATTTTGCTTACCGCTTTAGTAGGTGAAGAAGATCAATTGCTAGGCTTAGAAAAAGGCGCTAATGATTATATGGCAAAGCCGTTTAATTTCGAGATTTTAAATGCCAAAATCCGTAACCTCCTAACTTTAAACGAAAGCCTGAAAACTGCTTATAGTAAACGGATAAAAGTTGATACCCCCGAAATTGAAATTGAATCTGACAACGAGAAATTATTGAACAAAATCAACAAATACGTGGAATCAAACCTCACCAATCCACAACTTTCGGTAGAAGATTTAAGTCGCCATGTGGGGATGAGCAGAGGCTCTTTATATACCAAGATATTAGAATTGACGGGAGAAACCCCTGTTGAATTTATAAGGTCTATAAAGCTGGAAAGGGCGGCTATACTGCTTGATAAAAGCGATATGAATATTTCTCAAGTTAGCTACGCAGTTGGTTTTGCAACGCCAAATTATTTTGCCAGATCTTTTAAAGCGAAGTTCAATTTGTTGCCTTCTGAATATATTACCGCCAAACGCAATGAGAAAACGCATGAAAAAACGAGATAATTTTATACGGCTTTAATGCGGAGCACTTATTGAACAAATTATACATCAATTTATACAATTGTGACATATTTAAAGCCAGCTAAAGACTTACTTAGTAGTACGAAAATAAACATTGATAGGCGATTTTTTTAGAGTTCTAGTTTAAAATGTTTAGGATTAGTTAGTTGGTTTAATTAAAGAAAATATCGGGAGTTACCTACTTTCTCCTGATATTTCTTTGAGTACGGATTGATTCCTACAAACTATCCTTTCATCTTTATTTTCGAAATTCTTTCCGATGCGGGACAATAAAATTATATGACTCAGAACAATAGATTCTTCCTTTTTTTAGTTTTCTTTTTAGTTACCTCAACTGGCTTTGCACAGATAAAACTTCCGCAACTTATTGCTGATAGCATGGTACTGCAAAGAGACGCCCCGCTGAAAATTTGGGGTTGGGCATCACCGGGTGAAAAAGTAAAAGTAACTTTTAACAGTAAAAAGGCATCAGCAATCACTGATAAATACGGAAAATGGTCAATAATCTTGCCTGTAATGAAAGCCGGTGGCCCATACCAAATGAAGCTTCAAGGAAAAAACACCATTATATTAAAAGGGATATTAATGGGCGATGTTTGGCTATGTTCTGGGCAATCAAACATGGTGCACCAAATGAGGTTACACGCAGTCAGGTATGCCGATGATATCGCGAAAGCAGATTATCCGGAAATCCGCCAGTTTTGGGTACCAACTGCAACTAACCTAAATGGCCCAAATAAGGATTTGCCAAAAAGTTCTTGGAAATGGGCAAACCCCGAAGATGTTAAAGAATTTTCGGCAGTAGCTTATTTTTTCGCTCGCAATATTTACCAACAACATCATATTCCTATTGGCATTATTAATTCGAGCGTAGGCGGAACACCCATTGAAGCTTGGACAAGCGAAGCAGGCTTTAAAGATTTTGATAACATTCGGGCAATCATCAAACAAAATAAGGATACCGCTTATGTAAATAGCAGAAGTAAAGAAGTCGCTGTTATCAATACCAACTATGGACCGGATAAAGGTTTAAGTGGCGATGTTAAATGGTTTTCTCCAGATTATGAGGCAAAGCAATGGCAAAGGATTACCGTTCCAGGTTTTTGGGAAGACCAAGGTGTTAAAGGTTTGGACGGCGTAGTCTGGTACCGTAAAGAAATACAGATTCCGGCTTCAATGGTTGGTAAACAAGGCCGTATATTCATGGGGCGAATTGTAGATGCTGATGTGGTTTACATCAACGGAAAACAAGTAGGCAGTACCGCTTATCAATATCCGCAACGGATATATAACATTAAATCAGATATTTTAAAAGCAGGCAAAAATTTAATTGTGGTGCGTGTGCAAAACAATGGTGGAAAAGGGGGATTTGTACCCGATAAGCCTTATTTTATAGCCGTTGGCGATGAAAAAATTGACCTTAAGGGATATTGGGATTACAAAGTTGGGCAGATAAATAAGCCTACTCGATTTACTGGAAAAAAAGGACCTGTTAACGCACAGAACCAACCAACGGCATTATATAATGCAATGATTGCGCCTGTTACCAACTATTCCATAAAAGGAGTTTTGTGGTACCAAGGCGAAAGCAATACCGGTAATGCCAGCGATTATGAAAAATACCTGCCAGCACTTATTCAAGATTGGCGGAATAAATTTTCGAATCCTTCGCTACCATTTTATTATGTTCAGCTTCCAGGTTTTGGAGATTACAATTATCTGCCTTCGGAAAGTGGTAGTGCGATCATCCGCGAGGCAACGCTTAAAACTTTAGCCGTTCCAAATACCGCAATGGCCGTTACCATTGATCTTGGCGAGTGGAATGATATTCATCCTGATCGGAAAAAAGAAGTAGGAGATAGGCTTGCGCTTATTGCTCGCCACTTCAATTACGGAGAAAAGCAACTGGAATACAGTGGCCCGCTTTACCAATCGGCAGAAGTAAACGGAAATAAAATCATCGTCAACTTTACCCATACAGCCGGTGGGTTAATTGCCATAGATGGCGAGGAATTATCGAGTTTTGCAATTGCCGGTGCAGATAAAAAGTTTGTGTGGGCAAAAGCAAAAATTGTAGGCAATACGGTGGAAGTTTTTTCTGATGAAATTCCAGAACCAAAGTATGTGCGCTACGCTTGGGCTGATAGTCCGGTGAATCCTAATTTATATAATACCGAAAAATTGCCTGCATCACCTTTTAGGACAGACGGTCAATAAATATTTCCTATTGTAGGTTTATATTCAATGGGTAAGAACGTGTTTTGATTAGCAAATCGCTAAAAAAAAATCGGCTATGGAAACTCGCAATCCGCTGGGTTTAGTGGCTAGTCACGAACATTATTGCTGTTAAATTAGCGAATTTTACCCTATTAATTCGGGGTATCGTTTTAATTTTATCTTTTGATTTATAGCGCTTGTTATAAATTATAAACCAATTAATAAATAAACCTAACAATGAAAAAAACACTTTTATTCATATCAATTTTATGTTGTAGCCTATTTTCCGCCACTGCACAAGATGTTGTAGAACACGCAAAACCGGGGTTCGATGTTGAACAAAATAATATCCCCCACGGTAAAATAGATACGATAAGCTACAGCTCTAAAACAGTTGGTGTAAACCGTAAAGCTACCATTTACACACCTCCAGGTTTCTCAAAAAACAAAAAATATCCGGTATTATATCTTCTACACGGCATCGGTGGCGATGAAAAAGAATGGTTAAACGGAGGAAAGCCACAAGTAATTCTTGATAATTTATATGCACAAGGCAGAGTTGAGCCGATGATTGTGGTGATGCCTAACGGTAGAGCAATGAAAGATGACCGCCCCATCGGTAATATTATGGCTAAGGATAAAGTTGAAGCATTTGCTACGTTTGAGCAGGATTTGTTAAACGATCTTATTCCTTTTATAGAGAAAACCTATCCCGTTTATACCGATAGAGAACACAGAGCAATAGCCGGGCTTTCTATGGGAGGCGGGCAATCCTTGAATTTTGGATTAGGAAACCTAGATAAATTTGCTTGGGTGGGTGGTTTTTCTTCTGCGCCTAATACAAAAAAACCGGAAGATTTGATTCCAGATGCCGATAAGGCAAAAAAAATGCTGAAACTGTTATGGATTTCATGTGGTGCAAGTGATGGTTTATTGAGTTTTAGTAAACGTACGCATGATTATCTGGTTGAAAAAAACGTACCGCATATCTATTATATCGAACCGGGCGTACACGATTTTAAAGTTTGGAAAAACGGCTTGTATATGTTTTCTCAACTTATTTTTAAACCGGTTGACCCAAGCTTATTTGCAAAAATATCTACAGAATAACTACCATTAAACTATCCATAGTAATTAAAAGAAGAGTTCAATAAATGAAAACTAAAAATCTATTTATCCTTACGATGTTAATTTTTATTAATATCGGCGCATTTGCGCAAAACAAAAAATTCTATATTTTCTTAGCTTTTGGGCAATCAAATATGGAAGGTGCCGCTAAGCCAGAAGCGCAGGATACTACAAATGTAAACCCTCGGTTTAAAGTTTTGGAAGCGCTGGACTGTCCTGAAATTAACCGCAAGGCAGACACTTGGTACACCGCTGTTCCGCCATTGTGCAGATGCAATACAGGATTAACTCCTGTAGATTATTTTGGCAGACGTTTGCTTGAAAAACTGCCCGATGATGTAACTGTTGGGGTAATTAACGTTGCCGTTGGCGGTTGCAAAATTGAATTGTTTGATAAAGATAATTACCAGTCTTACGTGAAAACTGCACCAGATTGGATGACCGGGATGATTAAAGCCTATAATGGAAACCCATACGGAAGACTTGTTGAGCTAGCAAAAGTTGCCCAAAAATCCGGTGTGATTAAAGGGATTTTAATGCATCAGGGCGAATCAAACACAGGCGATACCACTTGGCCTGTGAAAGTGAAGGGCGTTTATGAGAATCTTTTGAACGATTTAAAATTAAAAGCCAAAAAAGTTCCGCTTTTAGCAGGAGAAGTTGTTAATGCAGACCAAGGTGGAGTTTGTGCAAGTATGAACAATATCATCGCAACACTTCCGGAGGTAATACCGACCGCACATGTAATTTCTTCAAAAGGCTGTACAGACGGGCCCGATAACTTACATTTTGATGCAGCCGGCTATCGCGAGCTAGGCAAACGTTATGCCGATGAAATGCTTGCGTTGTTAGGGTATTAGGTTGAATTTTAGTCGCTTAAACCTTCTATGCTATACTTTTAAAGTAAAACTAGAGTGTAAAAAAGGCGTATTTTTATAAGTCAGAAAAGTTCATTTTCTGACTTTGCTTTTTGTATTCTCCGGGTGTTAATCCAGTTGTTTTCTTAAAGGTTCTGGCAAAATACTGAAAGCTTTCAAAACCAACATCGTTAGCAATTTCGCCGTATTGGCTGTTTGTGGTAGTAATGAGGTACTGCGCTCTTTCAATACGTTTTTCTTGAATGTATTTTATAGGTCTTTTTCCGGTGTGTTTATAGAATAGCCTAGAAAAATAATCGGGACTTAAATTTACCCGAGAGGCAAGCTTGTTCACGCTAAGTGCTTGACCTAAGTTGATCTGAATTTCGTTGATGGTTTCAATAATTGTAGATGGGATGATTTCTATCCGGTTATTCTTAAAGCCGGGCTGAGACAGAAAACCCGAGATCAGTTGAAATAGAATTCCTTGCGTCTCGTAACGTACCGAAATGCTTTGCAGCTCATTCAGGTTTTGGTATTCTTGATAATAAATATCCTTTTCGTAAACCTTTGGATCATCAGATCTGTTAATGCCACGGCCAGGGTTGATTTCCAATAACCGTAAAAAGTTTTCTATATCGTAGGGTGTAGCCTGTTTTTGCATCACCATCCTTGATTGTGCAAACAGGGAAAGTCCATCCGGCGACTCTTCGAAAAACTGAATGAAATATTGACTAAGAAAGCTGTTGCACTTAAGGTCACAAAGCGTAAAGCTGGGTATTAAGTATATAAAACCCGCTTTTAATTCTGTTAAACCTTTGGCAGTAGTAATTGTTCCCTCGCCACCATCTATGTAATACAGCCGGAAATAAGGACTTATCACATTGCTGAAATCCCATCGGTTGTCCAACTTGACAAGGTCGATGTTTAAAAGAGAGAAAAAATTTCGGATTGGATTTTTGGTCATCATTATATCTTCAAAGATACTGAACCTGATTTATACCTATCTTCTTTTTATTTGCATGACAAAAAGTGATAAATATAATTAACTGATTTATTAATGGTTATAGCATTAAAACTGATTAGAATTCGCTAAAATGCGATAAGGTTATTATTATTAAAAATGCTATTTAGTCGGATTTGTGCAATAAAAAGTCGATTTGTTACAAAGATATAGCATCGGCTGAAGCTTATATTTGATTTAGCCAAATATTATAAGCCTAAAAAAATAATTTCCTTGTTTTTAAGGTAACGGATGCACATTACTAGTTAATACGAAATGTATTGCTTAAAAGTATACATGAATCATTTTTGCAGTTTTTTTGGTTTTGAGATGCTTAAAGATGTAAATAACATTTACTATAAAAATAGTTAAAAATGAAAAGAAGAACCGTAGTAAAAGGTATAGCCCTTGTTTTGCCAAGTATGTGGATCAATCAGGTTTTTGGAAAACCGCATCCATTTTCCGGTTTGAATAATACTTCAAGCGGACCATTCGATGCAAGTTGGGAATCGTTAATTAAGTATGTAGTTCCTGATTGGTTTAGGGATGCCAAATTTGGGATTTGGGCGCACTGGGGTCCACAATGCCAGCCAGAAAGAGGGGATTGGTATGCGAGGGGCATGTATCAGGAAGGTAGTGATCAGTACCAGTATCACTGTAAAAAGTACGGGCATCCTTCTAAATTCGGTTTTAAGGACGTCATCAATGAATGGAAAGCAGAAAACTGGAATCCAGAGGAGTTGGTGGCGCTTTACAAAAAAGCAGGGGCGAGGTATTTTATGGCGCTTGCCAACCATCACGATAACTTCGATTTGTACAATAGTTCTCACCAGCCTTGGAACTCCACTAAATTGGGACCAAAAAAAGACCTTATAGCCGGATGGGCAAAGGCGGCAAAGCAAAATAACCTCCATTTTGGCGTGAGCGTACATGCTGCCCATGCCTGGAGCTGGTACGAGACCTCGCAACGCTGGGACAAAAAAGGACCTTATGCAGAGATTCCCTACGATGGGAACCTAACAAAAAAGCAAGGGAAAGATAAATGGTGGGACGGATATGATCCGCAGGACCTTTATGCTCAAAACCACCCAATGAGTGAAAATAGCTGGGACAATGGCATGATACATAAACAATGGAACTGGGGAAATGGGGTGGTTAAGCCTTCTAATGCTTACTGCGAAAAATTTTATAAACGCACCAAAGAGCTAATTGATAAGTATGAGCCTGAGCTGGTTTATTTTGACGATACCGCATTGCCTTTATGGCCTATTAGTGATGCTGGTTTACGTATAGCTGCCCATATGTACAATAAAAGCATCAAAGATAATGGCGAACTAAAGGCGGTGATTTGCGGTAAAATTTTAAGCCAGCAACAAAGGCAATGTATGGTTTGGGATATCGAACGAGGCCAAAGCAACCAAATTGAGCCTTTACCGTGGCAAACTGATACCTGTATTGGTGCATGGCATTATGATCGTAGAATTTACGAGAAAAATCGGTACAAAAGTGCGAAAACAGTTATCCATACGCTGATAGATGTAGTTAGCAAAAACGGAAACCTTATGCTAAATATCCCGGTAAGAGGGGATGGTACCATCGACGAAAAAGAGAGAGCAGTGGTGGAGGAAATAGGCGACTGGATGAAAATTAATAGTGAAGGGATTTATGGCACCAGGCCTTGGGTTGATTATGGAGAAGGACCTTCAACCGAAAATGCCGTTCCGCTGAACGCCCAAGGGTTTAACGAAGGCAAAGGAAAGCCGTTTGGTGCGCAGGATATCAGATTTACTAAAAAAGGCAAAACGCTGTATGCTTTTTTTATGGAATACCCAGATAGTAGCATTGCTGTGTCAACAAAGTTAGGTGTTAAAGGTGTGGGCAAGATAAAAAGTGTTTCTCTGTTGGGTTCTGAGGCAGCACTTAAATTTGAACAAAATGGTGAAGGACTAAAAGTTGATTTGCCGGATATTAATCTGCGCCATTTACCTTACACGTTGAAAATAGAGGGCGCTATTGTCTGATGCCTGTTAAAGCGTTATTCCCGTGTACTCAATTATTTTAAGATGGATATTAACCGGATTGTCTCTTGAATAAAAATAGATGAAAAGATTTGCACTAGCCTTGGACTTAATAGATGATCCGGACATAATTAGAGATTATGAATATTGGCACAAAGCCGAAAACGGTTGGCCCGAAATTAAAAAGAGTATCCTAGATGCACACATTGTTTCCATGGAAATTTACCGGACAGGAAATAGGTTGTTTATGCTGATGGAAACCGACAATCAGTTTAGTGCCGAGCAAAAAGCAGCAATGGATGCGGCCAACCCAAAAGTTCAGGAATGGGAAGCGCTAATGGCGAAATTCCAGCAACCTTTAGCTTGGGCAAAAGAAGGCCAGAAATGGGTTTATATGGATAAAATATTTCAGTTGTCTTAAGCAGGAATGTCCCATTTTTAAAAAATTACAGTGATTTAAAACCCGAGTATTGAACATTTTTCTCGCTATAATATACAAATGTACTACACTAGTTTGCCAGTTCTCGGTATTTTTGAATCAATTATTAGCCTAAGCATTGTTTTTTGATTTTTATTAAGGTGTTTGATGTACAAGCATCGCCTATAAAGTTTTGAATTAGCAAAGCCAAAAACC
The DNA here is from genome assembly GCA_035496935.1 of Pelobium sp. Classification (GTDB taxonomy): domain Bacteria; phylum Bacteroidota; class Bacteroidia; order Sphingobacteriales; family Sphingobacteriaceae; genus Pseudopedobacter. The sequence continues at coordinate 276,308 of DATJED010000028.1, forward strand.
TTAAATACCAAAAGTTGAGTTGTTATTTCTGAGCTTGATTATGCCACAATAGGGAAATTTGAACTATTGAATACATTAATGTAAGCGACTGAATAATTATATTTTATTTGATGATAAATAATTTGATAAAGCGCTTCTGCAGGCCACTTCTGTTGTTACTGGCATTTGCCAATATACAAAGCGAGGTTGCATTTGCTCAGGTAAATGAGAATCATTCCGATGCCCTAAAATTATGGTATAAACAACCATCAGGAAAGGTTTGGGAAAACGCCATGCCTTTAGGTAACGGTAGGTTAGGAGCCATGGTTTACGGTAATGTTGAAAATGAAATTATTCAACTGAACGAACATACTGTTTGGAGCGGTAGTCCCAACAGAAACGATAATCCTTTAGCGCTGGATTCCTTAAATAAAATACGTCAGTTGATTTTTGACGGAAAACAAAAGGAGGCGGAACGTTTAGCAAATAAGGTTATCGTATCAAAAAAATCTCATGGACAGATGTTTGAACCGGTAGGAAGTCTGAACCTTGCTTTTGTTGGGCATGAAAAATACAGTAATTATTACCGCGATTTAAATATTGGAAAAGCAGTAGCGACAACATCTTACACCGTTAACGGAATCAATTACAAACGTGAAGTTTTAACTTCTTTCCCCGACCGTGTAGTTGCCATTCACCTTACCGCAAGCAAGCCAGGAAGTTTGTCTTTTACGGCTTCATACACTACACCACAGCCCAAAGTTGAGGTGAGTACTTTATCTCCGAATCAATTAATCCTTTCAGGTACAACCATTGACCACGAGGGAGTAAAAGGCGAAATCAAGTTTAAGAGCATTGCCCAAATTAAAGCCAAAGGCGGTTCTACCTCAAGTACCGATACGAGTTTAATAGTTAAAAATGCTGATGAAGTTACTATTTACATCTCTATAGCTACTAATTTTAATAATTATCATGACCTAAGCGGAGACGAGAACGAAAGAGCGCAATTATATTTAACGAAGGCTTCTTCAAAAAGCTTTTCCGAGATTTTAAAAGGTCATATCGTTGCTTATCAAAAATATTTTAACCGCGTAAAGCTTGATTTAGGTGTTACCGAAGCATCAGGTTCACCAACAGACCAGCGGTTGAAAAATTTCAATTCCGTAAACGACCCATCTTTTGCCGCACTTTATTATCAGTACGGTCGCTATCTGTTAATTTCCTCCTCACAACCCGGCGGACAACCTGCCAATTTGCAAGGGATTTGGAACAACCGTATCAACCCGCCTTGGGATAGTAAATACACCATCAACATCAATACAGAAATGAATTACTGGCCGGCAGAAAAAACCAATTTGGCAGAACTGCATGAGCCATTGATTAAGATGATAAAGGAACTTTCGGTTACCGGGCAGCAAACGGCAAAAGAGATGTACGGCGCAAGAGGCTGGATGGCGCACCACAATACAGATATTTGGCGAATTACCGGTTCGGTTGATGGTGCGTTTTGGGGGGCTTGGAGTAACGGAGGAGGTTGGTTGAGCCAACACCTTTGGGAGCACTATTTGTATAATGGCGATAAACAATACCTAAAATCGGTTTATCCGGCTTTGAAAGGCGCTGCCATGTTTTACGCAGATTATTTGGTAGAACACCCGAAATACCATTACTTGGTGATTGCTCCTGATGAGTCTCCGGAAAATGCACCAGCAGCCCACCAAGGCTCGCCTTTAGATGCCGGTACTACCATGACCAATCAGATTGTTTTTGATGTTTTTTCAAACGCCATAATGGCTTCTAAAATATTAAATCAAGATCAGGCTTTCGCCGATACGCTGAAGCAGAAAAGGAGCCGTTTGGCGCCGATGCATATTGGAAAATACAGTCAGCTGCAGGAATGGTTGGATGATGTTGACAATCCGAAGGACAACCACAGACATATTTCACATCTATACGGTCTGTTCCCTTCTAATCAAATTTCGCCTTACCGTACCCCAAAATTATACAGCGCCGCAAAAAATACGCTTTTGCAACGTGGCGATGTTTCTACCGGTTGGAGCATGGGCTGGAAAGTAAATTGGTGGGCTAAAATGTTGGACGGAAACCACGCTTATAAACTCATCCAAAACCAACTGACGCCGGTTGGAACAAATGCCGGTGGAGGCGGAACTTATAATAATCTTTTTGATGCGCATGCGCCTTTCCAAATCGATGGAAACTTTGGTTGTACATCAGGCATTACCGAAATGCTGATGCAAAGTTCAGACGGATTTATAAACCTGTTACCTGCTTTGCCTGATGTATGGCTTGCTAAAGGAAGCATTTCTGGATTAAGAGCCAGAGGCGGATTTGAAATTGTAAGCATGGAGTGGAAGGATGGAAAACTGTTGAAAGCGCAGATCAAATCTACCTTGGGCGGTAATTTAAGGGTAAGATTACCTAATGAGATGAAACTTGATAAAGATGGGGTATTAAAAGAAGCAGTTGGCGCTAATCCTAATCTGTTCTATCACACAGAAAAAACACCCGAACCAATTATTTCTGACCAAGCTGAAGTTACACCGCCTCACCTAAAAACAACGTTTGTTTATGATATACCCACCCGAAAGGGGGAAATTTACAACCTAATTTTAAAATAAAAACGATGAAAAGAAATGCTTTTTTACTGATTTTGCTTGCCTTTTGCGGTTCATTAACCTTTGCGCAAAATCAAACTATTAAAGATGATTTTAAACCTTCAAGCCTAAACCAGCCGGGGCAACAGTACCCACAGGTTAATTCGCAAGGTTATGCAAGGTTCAAAATTTTTGCTCCTAAAGCTGATAGCGTAAAAGTAAGTTTAGGCTTGGGTGGAAGAGGAGGTACTATACTTTCAAAATCTGCAGATGGGTTTTGGACAGGCACTACCGAGGGTCCAATGGATGAAGGATTCCATTACTACCATTTAACAGTTGATGGCGGTACCTTTAATGATCCCGGAGCTTTAAATTACTATGGTTCCGTTCGTTGGGAAAGCGGGATAGAAATTCCGGCACACGACCAGGATTTTTATGCGTTAAAAGATGTTCCTCACGGAAACGTACAACAAATACTTTTTCCTTCAAAAAGTACCAATATAGCTCGTCGGGCTTTTGTTTACACGCCTCCAGGTTATAGTAAAAACCAATCTACACGCTACCCAGTGCTTTACTTACAACATGGGTGGGGCGAGGACGAAACAGCATGGATGAACCAAGGACACTCAAACCTGATTATGGATAACCTAATTGCCGAAGGTAAAACCCAACCTTTCATTATTGTAAATACTTACGGAATGACCAACGAGGTAAGATGGGGGCACATGAATGAGTTTAGTATTGTCCCTTTTCAAACCGTTTTAGTGGATGAGCTGATACCTTATGTGGATGCAAACTTTAGAACAATTGCAGACCAGGAACATAGAGGAATGGCAGGGCTTTCTATGGGCGGTATGGAAACACATACCGTTACCCTTAACAAGCCTGATGTATTTTCGTATTATGCTTTGTTAAGTGGCGGGACTTATGTGCCAGAAGAAATCAAGGACAAAAGCAAAGTGAAATTAATTTTCTTAAGCTGTGGTAGTAAAGAAAATCCAGACCGTGTGAAATCAGCTGCAGAAGATTTGAAAAAAGCAGGAATAAATGCGGCTTCTTACGTTTCAGAAAATACGGCGCATGAATTTTTAACATGGAGAAGAAGCCTTCGCGAACTTGCGCCATTGCTTTTCCAGAAATAATCAGTCATCAACTATGAATTATAAATATTTAATAGCTTTTTTATTTACAGCAAGCTTTGTTTCAAGCCTATTCGCACAAAAGGCCGAAACGTTTAAGCCTTCGGCTACAACGCAATTAGGAAAGCAATTTCCTCAGGTAAATGAAAAAGGACAAGTTAGGGCAAGTATTTTAGCACCTAACGCCAATAAGGTACAATTGGATATTGGCGGAGTAAAATACGATTTAGTAAAAGATGCAAAAGGCATTTGGACAGGAGAATCACAGCCCCAGGACGAAGGTTTTCATTACTATCAACTGAATATAGATGGCGCTTCTGTACCTGATCCGGGAAGTATGTATTTTTATGGTGCTGGCCGCTGGGGAAGCGGCATCGAGATTCCTGCCCATGACCAAGAATTTTATGCGCTAAAAGATGTTCCGCATGGTTTGGTAAGCGAGAATATTTATTTTTCAAAAATCACCAATACTTCAAGACGCTGTTTTGTATATACGCCTCCCGGTTATACGCAAGACAATAAAACACGTTATCCGGTATTGTATCTTCAACACGGTAGTTTCGAAGATGAAACCGGATGGTCTGCACAAGGGAAAGCGAACCTTATTCTTGATAATTTGATTGCGCAAAAAAAAGCGGTCCCAATGATTGTGGTAATGGACAATGGCTATGCCTATAAACCGCGAGAAAGTGATGCCGAAAATAGGGCGCCAGTTTCTGTTTTCGAAGAGGTTTTAGTTACCGAAGTAATCCCTATGATTGATGCTAAATTTAGAACGCTTGCCAACCGAGAAAACCGGGCAATTGCGGGTCTTTCGATGGGTGCAAACCAAACCATGAGAATCATTATGAACAATTTGGATAAGTTTTCAAGCATTGGAGGGTTCAGCGGTACACCAAACTATCCAAGCAGTGAGGAAATTGACCCTGTTACTTTTTTAAACGGAAGTTTTAAAAACGGACAATCGGTTAATAAACAACTGGATGTTTTATTTCTGGGTTTGGGTACACACGAAGGAAATCCGTTCCCGGGCTCTATAAGCGCTTTCAAGAACATGTTAGATAAACAGGGAATAAAGTACGTGTATTACGAATCTCCAAAAACCGCTCATGAGTGGTTAACTTGGAGAAGAGATCTCCGCGAATTTGCTTCCCTGCTGTTTAATAACTAATTTAGATAACCTAATAAACCAATGAGATATAATCTTGTGACTTTTTTTATAAGTGTCGTTATGACAATTTCGGTATGTTTTGCACAAACCACTGAAGTTGGCCAGCGCAATCTTTTTAAAGAAGCAGGCTATCAGCAAAACGCTATCGACGCCAAAGTAGAAAAAGCCTATCGCGATTTGTTTGAAGGCCCCGACCGCATTTATTTTGAAGTTGGCGATTCTATGGCTTATGTTTCTGATTTGAAAAATCATGACGCTAGGACGGAAGGACTTTCTTATGGGATGATGGTTGCCGTTCAGCTCAATAAAAAAGATGTTTTTGATAGGATTTGGCGTTGGTCAAAAAAATACCTGCAACATCAGGAAGGGCCACGTAAAGGATATTTTGCGTGGAGCATTAATCCCAAAACGATGAAGAAAAATTCGGAAGGTTCAGCTTCTGATGGCGAATTATATTATGTAACCAGTCTGCTTTTTGCCAGTAACCAATGGGGCAACAATACGGGCATAAATTACTATGCCGAGGCCAGAAATATTCTGGATGCCATGTGGGAGAAAGATGGAACAGGCAATATCTATAACCTCATCAATACACAACACAAACAAATCAGCTTTGTACCTGAAGGCGATGGTTATAATTGGACCGATCCGTCGTACCATCTGCCAGCTTTTATGGAAGTTTGGGCAAAATATGCTAAAGATGGGCATGAAACTTTTTATAAAGAGTGTGCCGATACATCGCGGGCATTCTTAAAACGAGCTTGTAATCCGATTACAGGGCTTAACCCCGATTATTCAGAATTTAGCGGAGCGCCACATGATACACGATGGATCAGATCAGCCTTCCGTTATGATTCTTGGCGGGTGCCTATGAATATTGCTATGGATTTCATCTGGTTTAAAACCGATTCGGCTTGGCAAAAAGATTATGCAGAAAAATTACAGAATTTTTTGCGGACAAGAGGGCTCCAAACATTTGAAGATCAATTCAATTTAGATGGTTCTTTGCCTCAGGATATTTTAGGAGCAGGCGGATTTAAAAAACTTCGTCATTCACTTGGTTTGGTTTCAACCGTGGCAACAACTGAAGCCATCTATAACAAAAGCCGGCGTTTCGATTTTGTCCACCAGCTTTGGAATGCGAAACTGGAACCTTATAAAGATGGATATTTTGATCCTTATTATGATGGATTGTTATACCTGTTCAGTTTAATGCATTTGAGCGGGAAATATCAAATTATTGAATCCAAACATGTATCAACCAATTAAAAAACATGTATTAACAACAATTAAGATAAACTATAGATGAAAAGAATAACCGTGAGAGCCTCCAATATTGTTTTTTTGCTCTTTACAATCATAAGCCAAATAAACGCTCAAGAAAAACTCTATCCAAATATGTTCCCTCTTAGCGATGTGAGTTTGTTAGAGGGGCCGTTTCAACATGCCCGTGATTTAAACATCAAAACACTTTTGGAGTATGATGTTGACCGCTTGCTTGCCCCTTACCTTAAAGAAGCTGGTTTAACACCCAAAGCCAATAGCTACAAAAACTGGGACGGTTTGGATGGGCACATTGGCGGGCATTATTTATCAGCATTGGCCATGAATTATGCATCCACAAAAAATCCGGAATGCAGAACACGGATGGATTATATGATTTCGGAGCTTAAAGCTTGCCAAGATGCGAACGCAAAAAATCACTCCGAATGGGGAACAGGTTACGCTGGCGGTGCACCTAATAGTGCACAAATATGGTCGACACTTAAAAAAGGTGATTTTAAAGCTTACCGATCTGCTTGGGTGCCGTGGTATAATGTACATAAAATGTATGCGGGTTTACGCGATGCCTGGCTGTACGGAGGGAGCAAAGAAGCCAAAGATATTTTCCTGAAATTTTGCGATTGGGGCATCGCTGTTACCGCAAATTTATCTGATGAACAGATGCAAAGCATGTTGGATACCGAGCATGGCGGGATGAACGAAATTTTTGCAGATGCTTATCAAATCACCGGAGAACAAAAATATTTGACGCTTGCAAAAAGATTTTCTCATCAGGCTTTGTTAAATCCGCTTTCAAAAGATGTGGATAATTTGGATAATAAACACGCAAATACACAAGTTCCAAAAGCAATTGGTTTTGAGCGAATTGGTGAATTGGCAAATGATGCGCAATACAAAGAAGCCGGAAGTTTCTTTTGGGAAACCGTGACTAACAAGCGCACATTGGCTTTTGGCGGAAACAGCCGTCGAGAATTTTTTCCAAGCGCATCAGCTTCTATAGATTTTGTAAACGATGTAGAAGGTCCGGAATCCTGCAATACTTACAATATGTTAAAGCTTACGCAGGATTTATTCCGCCTAAATCCCTCAGAAAAATATGTGGATTTTTACGAGAAAGCGCTTTACAACCATATTTTATCAACCCAACATCCCGAACATGGCGGTTATGTTTATTTCACGCCTGCCCGTCCGCGACATTACCGAGTGTATTCTGCGCCAAACGAAGCAATGTGGTGCTGTGTAGGCAGTGGGATGGAAAATCATGGGAAATACAATGAATTTATCTATACACATCAACATGATTCACTTTTCTTAAATCTTTTCATCGCTTCCGAATTAAACTGGAAAGAAAAAGGAATCAAGTTAAAGCAGGAAACAGTTTTTCCTAATGAAGAGCAAACAAAGTTAACCATAACGGAAGGCAAATCTCGATTTACCTTAATGTTAAGATACCCAAATTGGGTAAAACAAGGCGCTTTACAAATATCCGTAAACGGAAAAAATGTAAGGGTTAACCAACAACCATCGTCCTACATTGCTATAAACAGATTATGGAAAAAAGGCGATGTAGTAGTACTGAAGTTGCCTATGCAAACCACTATTGAGCGGATGCCTAACGTTCCGGTGTACGCCGCAATCATGCGTGGACCGATAATGCTGGGCGCTAAAACAGGAAATGAAAAATTAAGAGGTTTAGTTGCCGATGACAGCCGTTGGGGGCATATTGCCAGCGGAGAAAAACTTCCGGTTGATAAAGCTCCGATTATTATTGATAATCAGCCCGAAAAAATATCGGAACGGATAATTCCAATAGCAGGCAAACCCATGAATTTTAAGTTTGTCAACGAAAAAATCATCAATCCAGAGAATTTGGTGTTACAACCATTTTATAAAATCCATGATTCAAGATATATGATGTATTGGATGATGCTGAACAACCAACAATATGTTTCTTATTTGGATTCTGTGGCTTCGCTGGAAAAAGAAAAGCTGGCTTTACAGAACCGTACCGTTGATTTTGTAGCTCCCGGTGAACAACAGCCAGAGGTGGACCATGCCATGCAGAAAGAAAATTCGCGTACAGGAGTTTTTAACGATGAATTTTGGAGAGATGCCAATAATGGTGGCTATTTCAGCTATCAAATGTCCACCAACTCACAAAGCAACCTCTCTTTATATGTGCGTTATTGGGGGGCAGAGTGGGGAAACAGAAGCTTTGATATTTACATAGATGATGAAAAATTGGCTACTGTAAATAATACCGGCAAGTGGAACCAATCTCAATTTCAGAACGAAGAATATAAAATACCAGAGACCATGTTGAAAGGAAAGAAAAGCATCCGTGTAAAATTCAAAGCATTGCCCGGAAATACAGCAGGTGCGGTGTATTATGTAAGATTGGTAACAAGTAAATAACCCAGAAACTTTGCCTTAATACGGCATTATATTTAAGAAATGAGAAAACTAATTATTATCCTTTGTTTTGCCTTGGCTTCTATTGCATGCCAGGCGCAACAGAAAACCTACGAAATTCAAAGTCCGAATGGGCAAATCACGGTTACTTTTAATCCGGGCGAAGCTACGTATGCCATTAATTACAAAGGTCAGCCCCTGCTAAATACCTCTAAAATGGGTTTAGTGCGAAAAGATGAAGATTTTTCAAAAAGCTTAAAGCTGATAAAAGCTTCGAAACCGCAAGTGGTAAATGATAATTATGAGATGCTAAATGCTAAAAAGAAAAACATCTTATACACCGCTACGGAAAGGATTTTTGAAACAAGTAACGCAAGCGGAAAAAAAATGAACATCATTTTTCGGGTTTCCAATGATGGAGTTGCGTTCTGTTATAAATTCCCAGATAAATCTACCGACATAAAATACATCAATCTCGAAGCTACTACTTTCCATTTTTTTGAAGGCACAAAAGCTTGGCTACAGCCCAAAACCGAAGCCCAATCGGGATTTGAGCATACCAACCCATCTTACGAAGCGCATTATATGATGGATATTCCGGTAGGCACACCGTCTAATAGTAGCAACGGATGGGTTTATCCGGCTTTGTTTAAACACGGTAACACTTGGTTAATGATAACCGAGTCCGCACTTGGCAGAAACTACTGCGGTACTGCATTGCAACAAAATTCGCCAGATGGGGAGTATGAAATTGGCTTTCCGCAGGAGGCAGAAAAAATCAAAAACGGAGCATTAAACCCGCAATCAGAACTGCCTTGGCAAACGCCATGGAGAATAATAGCCATAGGCGATTTAAAAACAGTGATGGAATCAACTTTGGGAACCGATTTAGCTTTGCCGGCAAAGAAGATGGATAAGGATTTCATTAAACCAGGCAAAGCATCTTGGAGCTGGGTTTTAGAGAAAGATAATGCCACTATTTTTCCGGTACAAAAAAAATACATCGATTACGCTGCAGATATGAACTGGCAATATTGCCTGATTGATGCAAACTGGGACCAAACCATCGGTTATGATTCGGTTAAGGTTTTAGCTGATTATGCCAAAAAGAAAAATGTTGGATTGTTGTTGTGGTACAATTCTGCCGGGGACTGGAATACCGTGAAGTTTACCCCAAAAGATAAATTGCTTACTCATGAAAGCAGGATGAAAGAATTTTCTCGGTTGGAGAACAAGGGGATTAAAGGCGTAAAAATCGATTTTTTTGGTGGGGACGGACAGTCAATGATTAATTATTACGAGGATATTTTAGAAGATGCAGCAACCTATCATTTACTGGTTAACTTTCATGGTGCTACTTTACCCAGAGGTTGGCAACGTACCTATCCTAACTTAATGACTACTGAAGCGGTTTTTGGTTACGAGATGATCACTTTTGGGCAGGATGCTGCTAATAAATATCCTGCCCATGCAGTTTCAAGCGCAATGATTCGTAACAACTTTGACCCAATGGACATCACGCCCATGGCTCTCTACAAAATTCCGAATATCAAGCGGGCAACTACCTCTGCGTTTGAGCTGGCAACTTCCGTTGTTTTTTTATCTGGGATTCAGCATTTCGCAGAAACGCCACAGGGCATGAGTCATGTCCCAGTATCTGCTAAAGACTTCTTGAGAAACCTGCCTACCTATTGGGACGATGTTAAATTTATAGATGGCTTCCCTGGGAAGTATTATGTAGTTGCCAGAAAAGGTGATGGACGTTGGTACGTTGCAGGAATTAACGGAGAAAATGCGACTAAGAAAATCACCGTCGATCTTTCCGGACTTCCCTTAAGCGATGTAGAACTTTTTACCGACGGAGAGAACGAAATGTTTAAAACAGAAAATATATCAATAAAAAATAACCAATTAACATTAGAACTTAAACCGAACGGAGGATTTGTTTTGGTTCAAAAAGATTAAAAAATTAATCAAGCTTCGGCAGAAGCAAATAAAAAATTGATAATGAACAAAGCATTTTTTAAATCGGCTTTTGTGGTTTTAATAATGGTTAAAGCCATTGCCGTTAACGCCCAAAACCCGATTGTACAAACCATGTACACTGCAGATCCGGCGCCAATGGTTCACAACGGAAAGTTGTTTTTATATACCAGTCACGACGAAGATAATTCCACTTGGTTTGTGATGAACGATTGGAAGCTTTACACAACGGAAGACATGGTGAACTGGACAGACCACGGTGCTATTGCATCTTACAAAACTTTTAGCTGGGCAAAAGGAGATGCGTGGGCAATTCAAGTGGTAGAAAGAAATGGAAAATTTTATTTATACGCTCCACTTACAGCAAAAGAAAATAATAAACCAGCCATTGGCGTTGCCGTTTCAGACAGTCCTTATGGCCCTTTTATCGATCCTTTGGGGAAACCTTTAGTGCAAATGAGTTTTGGAGATATTGACCCAACTGCTTTTATTGATGATGATGGCCAAGCTTATTTGTATTGGGGCAATCCATTGCTAAAATATGCTAAACTCAATGAAGACATGATCTCCATTAATGGAGAGCCAACCCTAGTTCCAATGACCGAAGCTTCGTTTGGCAAAAGAAACGACAACCCCGAAAGACCTACTTTGTACGAAGAAGGCCCATGGCTTTATAAACGTAACAAATTGTATTATTTGCTTTGGGCCGGAGGACCTTTACCAGAACATATCGGCTATTCTACCAGTAAAAGCCCAATCGGTCCGTGGAAATACGAAGGTACTTTGATGCCACAGGAAGGTGGAAGCTTTACCAATCATCCCGGTATGATTGATTATAAAGGAAAAACTTATTTCTTCTACCACAACGGAGCTTTGCCTGGTGGTGGAGGATTTAATCGTTCGGTAGCTGTTGAAGAAGCTGAATTTAACAAAGACGGCACTTTAAAGCCAATGAAAATGACAGCTGGGATAACTAAAAGTTTAACAAGCCTTAATCCTTACATCATCAATCAGGCAGAAACCATTGCCTGGTCTAAAGACGTAAAGGCATCTCAAAATACGGAGGTAGGCGTTTTTGTTACCGCCAAGAAAAACGATGCGTACATAAAAGTAAGAGATGTTGACTTCGGGAAAAATGGCCCTACAAAATTCGTAGCTCGTGTGGGTACTACCCATAATGCGCCGATTTCAATGGAGGTTCGCCTCGATAGTCCGGAAGGCGAGTCGCTGGGCACTATAAAAATACCACGAACTGGAGGCAATGACAGATGGAGTTTGGTCTCCACAGCTATTCCGAAAATAGCGGGTGTACACGACCTGTATTTCGTTTTTAAGGGCAAAGTAGAGACCGACCTCATGTACTTTGATTATTGGAGATTTAGCAAGTAAAATCACTAAACATTTAAAAAAATAGATGATGAAAAAGACTTATAAATGGCAACTGGTTATATGGATAACATTGTTAACCAATGTGTGTGTTGCGCAAAACCCAATTATCCAAACCAAATACACAGCGGATCCGGCGCCAATGGTTTATAAAGATACAGTGTTTTTATATACCACACATGATGAGGATGATGCCAAAGGTTTTAAAATGCTCGATTGGTTGCTTTACACTTCTACTGATATGGTGAATTGGACCGATCATGGCGTTGTGGCTTCCCTAAAGGATTTTAGCTGGGCAAAGCAGGATAATGGCGCATGGGCTATTCAAACCATTGAGCGTAACGGAAAATTTTACATGTACTGCCCAATGCATGGGAGCGGTATTGGCGTTTTGGTTGCTGATAATCCTTATGGGCCTTTTAAAGATCCGTTAAATAAAAGGCTTATAGAATCAGATCATCTGTGGAATGATATTGACCCGACGCCATTTATTGATGATGACGGACAAGCTTATTTGTATTGGGGAAATCCGGATTTATACTGCGTAAAACTGAACGAGGATATGATTTCTTATTCCGGGGAAATCATGAAAATGGATAGTAAACCTGCAAATTACCAGGAAGGTCCCTGGGTTTGGAAACGCGATGGACATTATTATTTGGCCTACGCATCCACTTGTTGTCCCGAAGGTTTAGGTTATGCCATGAGCGATTCTCCTTTAGGTCCTTGGGAATATAAAGGGATGATTATGGATGCCACACCAAAGTCTAGAGGTAACCATCCGGGTATTATTGATTACAAAGGAAAATCTTACGCCTTCGGACTCAATTACGATTTGTTGAAAAAGATTACCCAAGAGCATTCCGAAAGACGTTCGGTATCGGTAGGAGAGATGACATACAATGCAGATGGAACCATAAACACACTTCCGTACTGGAATCCGAAAGGAGTAGCGCAAATTTCCTCGGTTAACCCTTATCAACGTGTAGAGGCAGAAACCATTTCCTGGTCCGAAGGGCTAAAAACTGAAAGGAATCAATCTACCGGAATGTATGTTACCAATATCAATAACAATGATTATTTAAAAGTGAGCGGTGTTGATTTTGGTAAAGGCGCTAAAAAATTTGAAGCCGGTTTAGCCAATGTTAAAGATGGTGCAAAGATAGAAGTACACATCGATTCTTTAAGCGGACCAATCATCACTACTTGCGAACTAAAGCCAACCGGCAATCTGGGGCAGTGGAACATCAGCTCATCTAAACTAACAAAGGTTAAAAAAGTACATGATGTATATCTTGTTTTTAAAGGTGGAGAAGGCAATCTGTTCGATTTTGACTGGTGGAAATTCGGTAAGTAATGATTGAATTAAAATGGTAACAACAAAAGATAAACTTTTATATAACGCTACTAACATGTTTTTTAAATCTTTATACAAAAACGTTGTTTTAATCGGCTTTTTAGTGGTGTTAAGCCCATCAGCAATAATGGCGCAAAAACTCACTGTTGAATCGCCAAACAAGAAGATCCAAGTATCGCTTTTCAGCCAACAGGAAACAGCCATCGATAAATGGTTCCTAAAAGTATCTTATGGAGATAAAAGCCAAAAAGAAGAAGTTATTCCCTTTATAGATTTGGGATTGTCCCGAAGTGACCAGGATTTTTCTGATCATTTAAAATTCTTAAAAGCCGGAAAGCCAGTATTGATAAACGAACAGTACAGTGTACTGCATGGAAAGAAATCTGTATGCTCAAATTCGGCAAGCGAGGTAGTGGTGTTTTTTGAAAATCCCTCAAAAAGTAAATTGAATATCATTATCAGAGCCTATAACGATGGGGTGGCGTTTAGGTACCAGTTTCCAGAAAAAAACGGGAATTTTGTGGTAAAAGACGAACTGACCGCCTACTCCATCCCTAAAGAAAACAAACGATGGCTAGAGAAATGGAATCCGGCTAACGAAGGGCTTTATACAGAAATGGACAGTGGAAATAAGGTTCATCAGGAATGGTGCTACCCGGCGCTCTTCAACTCGACAAGCAAAAATTGCTGGTTTTTATTGCATGAGGCAGATTTAAACAGCACTTATTGCGGAACCAAACTCAGCAACGCGGTGGACACCACAAAATACAAACTTACGTTTCCAAACCCGCGAGATGGCGCAGGCCAAGGAGATGTTTTACCAAAAATAGCTCTTCCTTGGAAATCCCCGTGGCGTATCATAATAATGGGCAGTCTGGCGGATGTAGTCGAGTCAACTTTGGTGGATGATGTTTCGCCGGCTTCTGTTATCAAAAACACCGATTGGATAAAACCCGGTGCGGTATCCTGGAATTATTGGTCCAACAATCACGGCACTAAAGATTATAAAACTGTCACTGATTTTGCCGATTTGGCTGTCCGGATGAACTGGCCTTACACTTTGCTGGATTGGGAATGGGATGCCATGGGCAATGGAGGAAACCTAGAAGACGCCGCAAAATATATTTTATCCAAAGGAATAAAGCCTTTAATCTGGTACAATTCGGGCGGTAAACATACCTATGTTCCTGCCACTCCAAAAGACCGTATGCTTACGCATGAAAGCAGGGTAGAGGAATTTACAAAGCTGAAGAAAATGGGTATTGTAGGAGTAAAGATTGACTTTTTTGAAAGTGAAAAGCAGGACATGATAAAATATTATCTGGATATTTTAAAAGATGCGGCCGATTTTGAAATGATGGTTTATTTTCATGGATGTATTGTACCCAGAGGTTGGGCCAGAACTTATCCAAACCTGATGACTTACGAAGCGGTACGCGGGGCAGAATGGTATAATAACGGGCCAGAACTTACCTTTACTGCGCCAGCACACAATGCCACGCTTCCGTTTACACGGAACGTAGTTGGAGCAATGGATTACACTCCGGTTACCTTTACCAATTCTCAATATCCTCACATTACCTCTTATGGCCATGAATTGGCATTGAGTGTTTTATTTGAATCGGGCTTGCAACATTTTGCAGATCGCCCGGAAGGATATGATGAACTGCCCGATGGACCAAAATCGTTTTTAAAAGCGGTGCCTAATGCCTGGGACGATACAAAGTTGCTGGACGGCTATCCTGGAAAAGATGTGATTATCGCCAGACGTAAGGGAAATGCTTGGTACATCGGTGGGATAAATGGCGAAACCCGCGTAGAAAAAAACAAAAAAATCTCGTTTGATTTTTTACCCGATCACAAAAAGTATAGGCTTACTTTAATAACCGACGGAAAGCATGATAAAGCTTTTGCTACAAAGTATTTGTTGGTAGATAACACCAATTCTGTTGATGTGAAGTTGCTCCGACGCGGAGGGTTTGCGGCTTCACTAATTCCTGTAGGTAATTGATGAACTAATATGATCAAAACAAAACTCGTTTTATTGCTCGCTTTTTTACCGACTTTAATATTTGGTCAGGTTTACCAAGCGCATACATTGGAAAAGAATCGCCTTAAAATACAGCTTTCTGAGGGCATATTGTATGTAACTCCTTTAACGGATAAAGCCGTTAGGATACAGTGGGAAAAAGGCGGGATGAAAGAAGACAAAGAATTTGTATTGGTTAACGAGGTTTCTGCACCGAAATTTAGGTTGCAAGAATCTGCGTCATTAATTAAGCTCATCACCAATAGCATTAGCGTGAGTTTCGATAAGAAAAACTGCACAATAGCTTATAGCGATAATACCGGTAAAGTTTTCTTGAGCGAAAAAGCCGGAAGCAGAAAATTAAATACGAATTCTGTTGGAGGAGAGCCCTGTTTTGTTGCTGAACAAGGTTTTGTTTCGCCAAGCGATGAATATCTTTTTGGCTTAGGTCAGTTTCAGGATGGGAATTACAACCTCAGAAATGTAAGCAGAAAACTGATTCAGGTTAACTCTCAAATTGCGATTCCGTTTCTTTATTCAAGCAAGGGTTACGGCATTTTGTGGCACCAGTACGGCTTAACCGATTTTAATCCCGCAGATAATTTAATCCATCTAACTAAAACCGAAACCGCATCTAATGATAATAAACTTGTAGAAGTCACCACCACATCCGGAACGCAAAAAGCCTCGCAACAGCAATCGCTTTATACCGGAAAATTCAGCGTTCAGCAAGATGGTGAATACAGCATCATGCTGGATTTAGGTAATATGGACAACCGCCATTTATTAACCATAGATGATAAAGCTGTTATAGACCAATCGAACTTATGGTTGCCACCGGCAGTAGGTAAATTGGTGAAACTGAAGGCCGGCGAACATCAGGTACAAGTGGTGTGTAAATCTAATAACATCCCGAAATTATCTTATAAAAAAGCCGAAAATGAAACCGTTTTTCGTTCGCCAAACGCTAAATCTTTAGATTATGTGGTTTTCCGCGGAGATAATGCAGACGAGGTAATTGCTAACTATAGAAATCTTTCTGGCGATGTGCCGATGCTTCCTTTATGGGCTTATGGTTTTTGGCAATGCCGTGAGCGTTATACATCTGGCGATCATTTAGTAAAGACGATTGAAGAATTTAGAAGAAGAAACCTTCCGGTAGATGTGATTGTGCAAGATTGGCAATATTGGGGTAAATACGGTTGGGGCGTTCCAAAATTTGATGAAGCCCATTACCCAAACCCAGCAGAATTTATTAAAGAAATTCATAATCAGGGAGCTCATTTTTCTATTTCAGTTTGGGAAAATCTCGATAAAAAATCAGATATCGCGAAAGCATATCTAGATAAAAATCTTTTTATAAAAGATAGTCCTTGGATAGATATTTATAACCCAGAAACGCAGAAAATTCATTGGAACGCTTTAAACAAAAACCTGTTTAGTTATGGGGTAGATTCTTGGTGGATGGACGCTACAGAACCAGAAAATGATGCGCTGGTAGGTAAACAAACCTATTTTGGTTTGGGTGATTTTTACAGATTAACCTATCCTTTATTTGTAAGTAAAGCTGTTTATGATGGACAGCGGAATACCAATCCCGATAAAAGGGTAACCATCCTCACTCGTTCGGCTTTTCCCGGGCAACAGCGTTACGGAACGATTAACTGGTCGGGCGATATTGGCGGAACTTGGGATAGCTACAAAAGGCAGATTGTTGCTGGTTTAAATTACGCTTTAACCGGAATGCCGTATTGGACAACCGATATTGGTGGATTTTTTAGACCCGGACAAAGCCAATACACCGACGAAAAATACCATGATTTATTGACCCGGTGGTTTCAATGGGGAGCTTTTAATACCATATTTCGTATCCACGGCTATCAATCAGAAACCGAGCCTTGGAAGTACGGCGAAAAAGTAGAAAATAATATGCGTACCATGCTCAATCTCCGCTACCGATTGATGCCTTATATCTATTCGGAAGGATGGCAGATCTCTAAACATAATTCGACCATGATGCGTCCTTTAGTCATGGATTTTCAGGATGACACCACCGCCCTTGCACAACCATTTGAATATATGTTTGGTAAATCGTTTTTGGTAGCACCAGTTACTAAGCCCGGTGTTGCAGCTACAGATGTTTATTTACCAAAAGCCACAGGTTGGTTTAACTTCTGGACGGGTGAGCTTTTTAAAGGTGGGCAAACCATCAATACACCAACTCCGGCAGATAAAATTCCACTTTTTGTAAAAGCAGGAACTATTTTGCCGCTGGGGAAAACCATGCAGTATACTGCCGAGAAGCAAAATGATACCCTCGAAATTCGCATTTATAAAGGGGCAGATGGCGCTTTTGCTTTGTATGAAGATGAAGGCGACAATTACAATTATGAAAAAGGCAGTTATACCATTATCCCTTTTAAGTGGAATGATGAAAAGCAATTGCTTAGGATAGGCTCACGGCAAGGTGGGTATCCAAATGCGCTTAAAAACCGGATTTTCAATATTGTTTTGGTAAGCAATGGTAAAGGTGCCGGAATTGACGAAAGCGCTACAGTAAAAACCATAACCTATAAAGGAAAAAGTATGCTTATCAATGGAAATTATTTTAATTCAATCAAAACAAGATGAAAAGATTAAAACTTTTAATTCTAGTTATTGTAGGGCTTTCCCTATCTGCAAAAGCACAAACCTATCAGCAAAATGCCAAAGGGGTAGAAATAACCACGCAAACGCTATTGGTAAAAGTTGAGTTTTATAGTCCAGAGATAGTTCGTATTGTAAAATCTCCAATTGGAAAAGCTTATACTAAAGAAAGCCTTTCGGTGATTAAAAAGCTACAAAAAACAGCTTTTAGCGTGGTCAAAAATGCGGACGAAATCACGCTTAACAGTCAAAAACTTGTGGTTTCTATTGGCTTAAAATCTGGAGATGTAAGTTTTTTAAATGCAAAGGGAGTAAAACTCCTGAGCGAGAAAAACAAAAGCGCATCTTTTGTTCCGTTTAATGATGCAGGTAACAAAACTTTCACTATTCAGCAAGCATTCTTATTGGATAAGGATGAAGCCATCTACGGCTTAGGGCAACAACAGCAAGGTAAAATGGTACAGCGTAATTTAACGCTAAATATGGTGCAGGGAAACACTGACGATTATATCCCGTTTTTTCAATCGGTTAAAGGCTATGGTTTGTTCTGGGATAATTACTCGCCAACACAATTTAAAGACAATCCCGAAAGTACCTCTTTTAAATCGGATGTAGGAGATTGTATCGACTATTATTTTATGTATGGAGGGAATGCCGATGGGGTTATTGCAAAAATGCGAGACCTTACTGGCCAAGCGCCCATGTTCCCGCTATGGACCTACGGATTTTTCCAAAGTAAAGAGCGCTATAAAACTCAGGATGAACTGGTTGGCGTAGTAAAAAAATACCGCGATTTAAACGTTCCGCTGGATGGAATTATTCAGGATTGGCAATATTGGGGAAACAATTATTTGTGGAACGCAATGGATTTCCTAAATGTGGAATTTCCTAATCCCGAAAAGATGATGAATGATATTCATGGATTAAATGCACATGCGGTAATTTCCATCTGGAGTTCTTTTGGTCCGAAAACGAAACAATACCATGATTTAGATAGCATTAATGCGTTGTTTAACTTTAATACTTGGCCACAATCCGGTTCCGAAAAATGGCCACCTAACAGGGATTACCCTTCTGGCGTAAGAGTTTACGATGCCTATAACCCAAAAGCAAGGGATATTTATTGGGATTATTTGAACAAAGGACTCCGCTCCGTTGGAATTGATGGTTGGTGGATGGATTCGACCGAGCCGGATCATCTGGATTTTAAACCATCTGATTTGGATAATAAAACCTATTTAGGTTCATTCAGAAAAGTGAGAAACGCCTATCCGTTAATGACCGTTGGCGGAGTTTATGACCATCAACGTGAGGTCGATTCCAGCAAAAGGGTTTTTATTTTAACACGTTCGGCCTTTGCGGGGCAACAGCGTTATGGCGCCAATACTTGGTCTGGTGATGTTACAGCTTCCTGGGATGTGCTAAGAAATCAAATTTCTGCCGGACTTAACTTCTCACTTACCGGAATCCCTTACTGGAACAGCGATATCGGAGGTTTTTTCCTAAATAACTTCCGTAGAAAACTAGACGATCCCGAATATCGCGAACTTTATGTAAGATGGTTGCAGTTTGGCGCTTTTTGTCCCATGATGCGGTCTCACGGTGCTGATGCGCCCAGAGAGATATACCAATTCGGTAAAAAAGGAGATAAGGCCTATGATGCCATCGAAAAATATATCAATCTGCGCTACAGTCTGTTGCCTTATATCTATTCCACTTCATGGGATGTTACCGCCAATCAATCCAGCATGATGCGGGCATTGGTAATGGATTTTCCAAATGATAAAAAAGCATTAGACATAAACGATGAATATATGTTTGGTAAAGCTTTACTGGTAAGTCCGGTTACCGAAGCAATGTACACACAATCAAAATCAGTTGGAAACCGGACGGAGAAAACAGAGGATTTTAGCGTTTTAAAAAGCAAAGAAACCTATTTGCCTGCCGGTACGCCATGGTACGATTTCTGGACCGGCGAAAAATTCATCGGCGGAAGCAAAGTGATCAAAGAAACACCTTTGGATATTTTACCATTATATGTAAAAGCGGGCTCTATTATTCCTTTTGGACCTGAAGTTCAATATGCCACTGAAAAAAAATGGGATAACCTGGAAATACGCATTTATCCCGGCGCAAACGGAAAGTTTGTGTTGTATGAAGATGAAAACGATAACTATAATTACGAGAAAGGTGCTTACTCAACCATCACTTTCACTTGGGATGATAAAAACAAAAAACTGTCTATTTCAGATAGAAAAGGCAATTTCTCGGGGATGCTCAACAACAGAAAGTTCAACATTTTGATGGTTGCGGAAAGCAAAGAAGGCGTGGCATCAGCAAAGAAAAAAATCAATTATACCGGTAAAAAAACAAGTATTAAATTTTAAAATATCAAGCATATCATTATGAAAAAGACTTTAACCACGGCGGTTTTTTTATGCATTGCACTTTTAAAACTGCAGGCACAAAACCCAATTATCAAAAGTATTTTTACAGCCGATCCAGCTCCGATCGTGTACCGCGATACGGTTTTTTTATTTACCGGCCATGATACGGCTTCGGTTACTGCAACCAATTATAAAATGCCCGATTGGCATGTATTCTCCTCAACAGATATGGTAAACTGGAAAGATTATGGTGCTTTGCTTTCTCCCTCAACTTTTTCGTGGGCAACCGGAGATGCTTATGCAGCGCAGTGTATCGAAAGAAATGGAAAGTTTTATTGGTTCGTGTCTACTTTTCATAAAAAGGATGATGCTAGTGGGGGCGGTGCCGCAATTGGCGTAGCGGTTTCAGACCGTCCCACCGGGCCTTACAAAGATGCGATAGGTAAAGCATTAATCACGAACGAAATGACCACCGACATGAAACATGCTTGGGATGATATTGACCCTACAGTTTTTATTGATGATGACGGGCAAGCTTATCTGTTTTGGGGAAATGGGAGCTGTAAATCGGTAAAATTAAAGGAGAATATGATTGAACTGGACGGCGCTATTACCACTTTTAAACCCAAAAATTACATAGAAGGACCTTGGGTTTATAAAAGAAAAGGCTTGTACTATTTAGTTTATGCCAGTGCCGGAACAAAGCCCGAAATGATAGAGTATTGTACGGCTACCAATCCAAATGGCCCTTGGGAATACAGAGGAATCATTCAGGAAAACGTACCCAATAGCTTTACCACTCATCCCGGAATTTTAGATTATAAAGGAAAATCCTATTTCTTTTACCACAATGGTTCGTTGCCAACAGGCGGTAGCTACCGCCGTTCCATTTGTGTGGATTATATGTATTACAATGAAGACGGCACTATTCAAAAAATTGTGCAAACCAAAGAGGGCGTTGCTCCGGTTAAATAATATAGCATCATGAAGATAAAAGGAAAAATAATTTTGGCGCTTTTAGGTTTAGGGATTGCTTTTTCAAATCCGCTAAAAGCACAAGAAACGAATAAAGCACACAACCCAATAATTTACGCAGATGTGCCTGATATGTCGATGATTAGGGTTGGTGATACGTATTACATGAGTAGCACAACTATGCACATGAGTCCTGGTGTTCCTATCATGAAATCTAAAGATTTGGTAAATTGGAAATTAGTGGGTTACGCATACGATACCTTGGCAAATGTGGATGCGATGAATCTGGATAACGGAAAAAGCACTTACGGTAGAGGCTCATGGGCAAGTAGCATCCGTTTCCATAACGGAACGTATTATGTGAGTACCTTTGCACAAACTACCGGACAAACCTACATCTACAGTACCAAAAATATAGAAAAAGGACCTTGGAAACGGGTAACTTTTAAACCTAGCTACCATGACCATTCTTTGTTTTTTGATGATGATGGGAAAGTTTACATGCTATATGGAGGAGGCAAACTGACGCTAATAGAGTTAAATGAGGATTTATCTGGCGTAAAAGAAGGAGGACTAAAGCAAGTGGTCATAGAAAACGCTAGTGAGCCTGCGCTACCATCAGGAAAAAGAGGCGGATTACCAGCGGAAGGTTCCCAATTGTTTAAAATAAATGGAAAGTACTACTTATTTAATATCAGTTGGCCACCTCAAGGGATGCGCACCGTAATTATTCACCGGGCAGATAAAATTACGGGACCTTGGGAAGGCAGAATTGGCTTACAGGATTTAGGTGTGGCACAAGGAGGATTGATAGAAAAACCAAATGGCGAGTGGTATGCCTACCTTTTTAGGGATAATGGTGCTGTTGGACGTATTCCATATTTGGTGCCCGTTAAATGGGAAGATGGTTGGCCTGTGATCGGTGTAAACGGAAAAGTTCCAGGATTGCTGGACTTACCAGCGAATAAAAGTTTGATACCCGGTATCGTAAACTCCGATGAATTTTCACGGAAAAATGGAGAGCCAGCATTACCCTTGGTTTGGCAATGGAACCATAATCCAGATAATAATTTATGGTCTTTGAAAAGCAGAAAGGGTTATTTAAGGCTAACCACCGGTAGGTTGGACGACAGCTTTTTAACTGCAAAAAACTCCCTCACTCAAAGAACCATTGGGCCTGTGTGTAGTGGTGCTACATCAATAGATGTTGCTAACATGAAAGATGGCGATTTTGCCGGTTTGGGTTTATTGCAAAAAAACTATGGGCTGTTAGGCGTTAAAGTAGATGGAGACAAAAAGTTTATTGTAATGATTAACGCCAGCACAGGTAATCCCGAAGAGGTTCAGCGGATTCCGCTTACGCAGAAAACAATTTATGTTAAAGCTGCTTGTGATTTCAGAAACAGAAAAGACATTGCAAACTTTTATTACAGTTTAGATGGAAAATCATGGACGGCAATTGGTACGCCATTAAAAATGGCTTACACCATTCCTCAATTCATCGGCTATCGTTTTGCCTTATTCAACTATGCTACCAAAAACGTAGGAGGCTATGCAGATTTCGATTTTTTCCATATTTCAGATTCCATTCAAGAGTAATTTTTAAGAATATTCGGTAATGAGAAAAACGGAAAATTATAAAATCAAACGGATTATGCTGGCTATATTCATGCTCAGTATATTTGGAGCCGATAAGTTGGCTGCACAAAATCCGATTATCAAAAATCAATTTACTGCTGATCCGTCGGCTCGTGTTTTTGGCGATAAGGTTTACCTTTTTCCATCTCACGATATTTTAGCGACACCAGGTAAAGGTAGAGTTGGTTGGTTTGCAATGGAAGATTATCATGTGTTTTCTTCATCTGACTTGGTGGCCTGGAAAGACCACGGCGTAATTGTAACACAAAACAAAGTGCCTTGGGTAAAACCCGATAGTTATAGCATGTGGGCTCCTGATTGTATTGAACGAAACGGAAAATACTATTTCTATTTTCCATCTACTCCAGCAGACACCACACAGGGAAGGGGTTTTAATATCGGAGTAGCCGTGGCAGACAAGCCTGAAGGTCCGTATATTCCGCAGAAAAAACCAATTAAAGGTGTAAAAGGAATTGATCCGAATGTTTTTATTGATAAAGACGGGCAAGCATATTTATACTGGTCGCAAGGGAATATTTATGGCGCAAAGTTGAAAGAAAACATGTTGGAGCTTGCTTCGGAACCTGTTATTCTGCAAGATTTACCAACTAAGGGCTTAAAAGAAGGACCTTACCTTTTCGAAAGAAAGGGAATTTATTATTTAACCTATCCGCATGTCGAAAACAAAATCGAACGTTTAGAGTACGCCATTGGTGATAATCCGCTGGGTCCGTTTAAAAGGACGGGAGTAGTGATGGACGAGTCTCCAACGGGTTGTTGGACAAACCATCATTCCTTTATCGAATTCAAGAATCAATGGTATTTATTTTATCATCACAATGATTATTCTCCCGATTTTGATAAAGCCCGCTCTGTAAGAATTGATAGTTTGTTTTTTAATGCAGACGGAACGATACAAAAAGTAATTCCAACTTTAAGAGGAGTTGGCTTAACAAACGCAAAGGATAAAATCCAAATAGATAGATACAGCGAAATCAATAACGCTGAAATTGCCTTTATTGATACCGCAAAGAAATTTGAAGGATGGAAAATTGTGTTTAATCAGGCCGGTTCTTGGGCAAAATATAACAGTGTAGATTTTGGCAAAGCAAAGTTTAAAACCGTCCTGCTAAAAGTAAGAGCTAATGATGGCGGAGCTGTAGAAATTAAAGATGGAAAAGGAGGGGTGATGGCTAAAATTCATATCCCAAAAATGAATAATTGGGACGTAATTGAGGCTCTAGTAAGGTTATCGGAAAATGGTATCCAAAATCTACTTATTTCAAACGATAGCAATCAAAAAATCGAAATCGACTGGTTAAGTTTTAAATAGTCTTTAAGTAGAACAAAAGAAATCCTATAATCACATTATCAAGCCTGAGCACTGACCTTAATTGAGCTTTTTTCGACCTTGGCGGTTGCGGAATTGAAGAAGAAGTTAAAGCAGTTCCTTTGTAGCAACCGGCGCAGGCGAGAGTTTTTGGGAACTTTTTTCGGAAAAAAATGCCTGCCATTGCCCGCAGAGGGCAGGAAAGGTTGTGTGGAAAGGCCAAAATCGACAATTAGAGTAAGTAGAGGAAAGATTCAGTTTGAAATAAGACCCAAAACTCACCTTTAAATAACTAAAAAGTTTGTTGTTAAACATTTGTGCCATCATTGGAGACAATTGAGCAACATTCTCCTTTTATATTGGTGGTAATTTAGCATTCAGTTAATTCGTTAACACCAATGGCGTTGAGCTCGAGGTATAAACTGAATTAACAGAAAGTTTAGCTATTAAAGCGTTCGAATAAACCTCAATTATGAATAACTTTTGTAAAACATTAACGGCGGTTGCGCTGGTAACATCATGTATTGCGTGTATAGCTGTAAAAAGCAAAACAGCTAACGCCGAAAAAGGATTAAAAGATTACTATAAATCTTATTTTCCTATTGGTGTAGCGGTTAGTGCCAGAAATTTGTCGGGCCAATCGGCAGAATTTATCCTAAAAAACTTTAATAGCCTTACGCCAGAAAACGCTATGAAAATGGGTGTTATTCACCCTCAAGAAAATCGTTACAATTGGCGTGATGCTGATTCTATAGTGAACTTTGCCCAGCACCATAATTTAAAAGTACGCGGACATAATTTGTGCTGGCATGAGCAGGCTCCAAATTGGATGTTCAAAAATGCGGATGGTTCTCAGGTAAATAAAGAAACACTTTTAAAACGTTTGAAAGAGCATATTTTTACTGTCGTAAAACGTTATAAGGGTAAAATTTATGTGTGGGATGTGGTAAATGAAGCTATTGATGATGACAGTACAAAATACCTAAGGAACTCTCTTTGGTACCAGATATGCGGAGAAGATTTTATCATGAAAGCTTTTGAATATGCACATGAGGCAGATCCTACCGCAAAGCTTTTTTATAATGATTATAATACAGAACGTCCCGAAAAAACGGAAAGGGTTTATCGTTTAGTTAAAATGCTGGTGGATAAAAAAGTTCCTATCCATGGAGTGGGGCTTCAGGGGCACTGGTCTATTTTTGAACCTTCTGAACAGGAATTAAAAAATACCA
The DNA here is from genome assembly GCA_035496935.1 of Pelobium sp. Classification (GTDB taxonomy): domain Bacteria; phylum Bacteroidota; class Bacteroidia; order Sphingobacteriales; family Sphingobacteriaceae; genus Pseudopedobacter. Next base: position 301,871 of record DATJED010000028.1, read on the forward strand.
TTGCCAAGTTCAGTTCATTAGGATTAGAAGTGCAGATTACAGAATTAGACATGTCTGTTTATAAATGGGAGAAGGAAAGAAGGCAAAAAAGACCGGATGAATCTGATGAATACACTCCGGAACTACAGAAAAAGCAAGCCGACCAATATCAAAAAGTTTTCAAAATTTTTAGAGAGAATAAAGACAAGCTAACCAGTGTCACTTTCTGGAATATTTCCGACAAATATACTTGGCTGGATAATTACCCGGTTCCGGGCCGTAAAAATTACCCTTTATTGTTTGATGCCAATTACCTGCCAAAGCAAGCTTATTGGAGCGTAGTCAATTTTAAATAAATCCCATGATAAAGAATCTCAGCCAATTATTTTTCAGTTTATTGTTGTTCACTTATGTAAGCGCCAATGCAGTTGAAACCAACTATTATATCTCGTTTAAAAATGTAAGTGGTGCTTTCCCGCTTGTTCAAAATGGTAAAGTAGCCAACTTGGTGATTAGTGATAACGATTGGGCTGGCGTGGCCAGAGCGTTTAAAGATTTTAACAAAGATATTAAGGCGGTAAGCGGATTACAAGCTGATCTGTTAGGCGAAATTCCACAAAAATCAGATGGATTACTGGTAATAGCCGGAACTATAGGGCACAACAGACTTATAGATGAGCTGATTAAAAAGAAGAAAATTGACGCCAGTGAAGTTTCAGGAAAATGGGAATCTACACTTATTCAGGTTATTGAAAATCCCTATAAAGGCATTAAAAAAGCTTTGGTTATTGCCGGTAGCGATAAAAGAGGAACAATTTATGGAATTTACACCCTTTCCGCACAAATTGGCGTATCACCATGGTACTGGTGGGCAGATGTTCCTGTCAAAAAACACAATGAAATTTATGTGCTTCCAGGCAAACATATTATCAATGAGCCAGCGGTAAAATACAGAGGGATTTTTTTAAATGATGAAGCGCCAGCACTAACGGGATGGGCAAAAGAGAAATTTGGTGGTTTAAACCATAACTTCTACGAAAAGGTTTTTGAATTGATACTCCGTTTAAAAGGCAATTATTTGTGGCCGGCAATGTGGGGCAATGCTTTTAACGACGATGACAAACTTAATCCTGTATTAGCTGATGAATATGGGATAGTAATGGGGACTTCTCATCACGAGCCCATGCAACGTTCGCAACAAGAATGGAAGCGCTATGGAAAAGGCGACTGGAATTACCTCACCAATGATTCCGTCCTCAGGGAATTTTGGCGTAATGGAATCAAAAACATGGGAAACAAGGAGAGCATTGTCACCTTGGCGATGCGTGGAGATGGCGATGAGCCGATGACAGAAGGCACAGCAACTGAATTGTTGGAGCGGATCGTAAAAGACCAAAGAAAAATTATTGCTGATGTTACCGGTAAACCGGCCTCAGAAACTCCCCAGTTATGGGCTTTATATAAAGAGGTTCAGGATTATTACGATAAGGGAATGAGAGTACCGGATGACGTTACACTTTTGCTCTGTGATGATAATTGGGGAAATATCCGCAAACTGCCCCATTTGGATGCCAAACCTCGAAAAGGAGGGTATGGGATTTATTACCATTTTGATTATGTGGGTGGCCCCAGAAGCTATAAATGGCTAAATACAAATCCAATTTCTAAGGTGCGGGAGCAAATGAACCTAGCCCATAAATACGGTGCAAATGAAATATGGATTGTAAACGTAGGCGATTTAAAACCTGTGGAATTCCCGATTGAATTCTTTTTGGATTACGCTTGGAACCCCGATAAATGGCCAGCAGATAAAATCCAGGATTATACGGAAACGTGGGCATCAGCTCAATTTGGTCCACAATACGCAAAAGAAATTGCCGAAGTTATTGATGGTTACACAAAAATAAACGGACGTAGAAAACCCGAACTCCTATCTTCCACATCATTTAGTCTAGTAAATTACAATGAATTTGAAAACATAGTTGATTCATATAATAATTTAGAACAGAAAGCTTTACAAATTGAAGCCGAGTTGCCACAGGAATACAAAGACGCATTTTTTGAATTGGTTTTACACCCCGTACAAGCCTGTGCAAATTTAAATGAAATGTATTACAACGTTGCAAAAAACCATTTATATGCAGCGCAAAAACGTTCTGCAACAAACGCCACCGCAGAAAAAGTAAAACTGCTTTTTCAAAGAGACAAAGCTATTTCCTTACGTTATAACAAGGAAACAGCTGGTGGCAAATGGAACCACATGATGGACCAAACCCATATCAGCTATAAATCATGGGCCGAACCTCGTGAAGACGTAATTCCTGAAACAAAAACAATAGCCATTGCTAATGAGCCTGATTTTGGAATTGCTTTGGAAGGACAGAAAAATGATGTCACATTAAACACCAGCTCCAAAAGCCAACTCAATTTTGATTTCAATAACCAAAATAGTTATATCGATATTTTTAATAAAAGCAGTTTAGACTTTAATTACACCATTGATATAAAAGAAAAATGGTTAAAAGTTGATAAAACCGCTGGCAAAATCACTGATGAAAAAAGAATAAGGCTAATTACTGATTGGGCTAAAATTCCAGTTGGAAAACATCTGGTACCTATTAAAATTAGTGCCTTAGGTAAAAGTTTTATGGTTTATGCATCAGTAAATAAAGCTTCATCAAATTTAGAAAACAAACCTAATTACTTACCAGCAAACTCTTATTTGAGTTTGGATGCTGAAAACTTTACCGTCGCGTATCCAAAAGATAATTGGCAGATTTTACCACATTACGGAAGAACAAACTCGGGCGTCACCGCTGTTCCGGTAACTATGCCTTCCGCGGAGCTCAAAACAAACTCGCCACACTTAACCTACAAAATTAATTGCCAGGATACAGGTTTGGTTAAACTGAAATTATACCTATCGCCAACTATTGATTTTTTAGACAAAGGAGGCCTGCTGTATGCCGTTTCATTTGATGATGAAAAGCCGCAAATCATTAATCTTAACGAAAAAGATAACATAAGAATGTATGCGAGAGACCCGTTGTTGGCAAATAACATTAAAGAGATGTCCCTTTCGCACCGGTTTGCAAAAGGCGGAAGCCACAAGGTTAAATTTTGGAGGATTGATCCGGGAGTTGTGTTACAAAAACTAGTAATAGATAGTGGCGGATTAAAGGATTCTTATTTAGGTGCACCGGTTACTTCAACCAAGAAGTTGTAAAGTTGTTTAATAAACTTTATCAAACTTATATAGGGAATATAAAACTTTAGATGAAAGTCCGTATAAAAGAAAATGAGGTTTAAGAATTACAATATGAAGATATCAAGTTTTTCTCTGTTTCTGTTATTATGTGTAATGTCTTTATCGATAAAAGCACAAATAAATACAAATAAACCAGCAAGCAGTGTTGCGCATATTTTTAAATATACCAATCCGATAACAAGGGATACGGCAATTTCCATGCGTGATCATTTTATCATTAAAGTAGGCACTAAATGGTATTGTGTTGGCACTTCAGAACCAGTATGGACAGGCCATAATCCTGGCGTCCGTTTGTTGGTGTCTGATGATTTGATTAACTGGAAACAGCATTCTTTCATTATTGATGCAAAAACACTTCCTAAAGATTGTCCTTACAATGGTAGGTTTTGGGCTCCGGAGATTCACTTTATCAAAAATAAATATTGGTTAACGGTAAATAGCGGAAAAGTCACCGAAGAAGACCCTAAAGGTATGAAAACGCATAGTATATGGTTGTTTTCTTCTGATAAAGTAACTGGACCATATAAACTGGTTAACGGTCCTTTAACACCACAATATAATAACGATGCAACGCTTTTTGAAGATGAAGACGGACAAACTTATCTTTATTGTAGTGGAAACGGTTTGTTTCAAGCTAAAATTGATTTAGAAGCTGGGAAATTAACAACCCCAATTGAAAAATTTTTGGATAAAAAACAGCCGGGTTATCCAGAATGGATGCAAGGCGGAATAGAAGGGCCATTTGTAATAAAAAAAGACGGTACTTATTTCATGTTTTTCTCTACTTGGACCCGTGGTTATGAAGTAGGTTTACTCAAATCAAAATCGCCACTCGGTCCATGGCAATTAGCTTCGCCTGAACCCATTTTTGGAACACGTAAAAAAGGCTACCGTCCTGAACTTGCAAAAGGTGGTGGCTACGATTATTTGAAGTTTCAAGACACAGAAGATCCTTACCAAGAAACCGGGCATAATGCGCTATTTGAAGGTCCTGATGGGGAGTTATGGAGTTCTTGCCATTACTTTATGTACGAGAAAAGACCGTACCCCTATAGCCAAACATTTGAGGCATGGGAGAAAACGCCACAAATGGGGTTCGAACCGGTTTATTTTAAAGATGGAATATTTCGTATTAAAGGTCCAACCTGGACGGAACAGATCGTAGAATATTAATGAATCCATCGGCTTACAAATCATTTCCATTGATGGAAATAAGCCTATACTTTGATGATAGACTTTGTATCGGTTTCGCTCAACTTTAATTGAAAAGAAGAGGCTGTTTCAAAACAGAGAATGTCACATTCAGGATTCATATAAATCAATATAAAATGACGTCGAATTGCCACGAAAATAAGGGATGTTATCTTGAGCGGAGTCGAAGGAATGTGTTGGAGCGTATGCTTCGACTCCGCTCAGCAAGACAAATGAAATTTGAGACAGCCTTATCTTGTTACCTTAATCTTTTAGAACTTAACAACTTCCCAAAAAGCCTTTTTGGGTTTTAAATCCTCGTCAAAAAGTAAAGGAAAATTCTTTCTTCCACGCATATTTAACCAAGTGTAACGGTCTGATAAGTTCCAAAAAGATTAGACCGAAAATTTGGACTAACACTATTCTTATGGGGTTGCCAAATCCTCCAGCTGTATTTTACGTCCGTTTTCAAAATCATAGAGTGTCAGCTTTCTTACCAGATAATATGAAAGCCAATAATCTCCCAGGTTATTCAAGTAATCGGTAACCGCTTGATCTTTATCCAATTGGGCATTATTAAAATCAGTATAAGTTAGGCCACCGGCAGTATATTTTTGTTTAGACAGTTCGTATCGTTTTTCAGCGAGCTGGCGTGTTTCTTTTGCAATTTTCATTTGTTCCTTTTGCATATTCCATTTCGTAATTTGGGCATCTATTTGTTGCTCAATAGATAAATGTTCTTGCGCAATGCTATTTTTCTCTAGCTCAAGATTTGCCTCGGCTCTTTTACGGTTAGAACGGTTTACTCCCCAGTCTATCAGAGGAATATTGAAGCCTAGTGTAACCGTCTGGTTTCTTAACAAATCCTGATAGCTTCGGTTCAAGGTTCCGCCCGTCTGGGTAAGCCCTAAGTTAAGATAAAGATTCACCGTGGGGCCTGTGCTTGATTTGGTTCTGGCAATTTCTTGTTCGGCCTCGAGCTTTCTCCTTTGAAACTCGATAACAAACTCACGGTTTTTTGTTGCTTGTTCTAAAGCAGAATCAGGATTTATATAAAAAAAGCGTAATGAATCCGGTATTTCTAACTGGACATCTTCCGTCTGCCCAAAGCCGAGGTAGCGAAAAAGATCTTGTCGAGCCATTTTCATAGATAATTCCGAAACCGCTTGAGCTTTTTTTGCATTAAGCAAGCTAACTTTAGATTGCAGAACGTCATTTAGTTGTACTGTTCCTATTTCAAATCTTGATTGCGTAACTTTCAATAGCGTATCTATATTTTTTAAGTTCTGACTATCCAATTTAAACTGTGTTATCGCTCGCAATAATGTGAAATATTTATCAACTGTTTGGTAAGAGATGTCTTCGAGATTTTCAATATAATTTCGTTCTGATTCCTTCAATTTAAGCGGTTCAATTTTCTTGCGCCATTTAAAATCGTTATAAAAAAGGTTGTTTTGAAAATAACTCAAAGTAAAAGGGACTGCTGTATAGGCTTTATTCTCAAAGTCTCCAAAATTGTCTATTCTTCTCAAAGAAGAACCTATGGCTAGGTTTCCGCCGGTTAATCCTATGTTTTGGGAAAGATTTAAATTTACGCTGGTATTAGCAACGTTTTGATTCACAAAATCATTCTGCCCATTCGGAAGCGTAATAGAATTGATAGTGCGATAATAATCTGGAAGACTACCGTTTAATGACAACTTTGGAAGAAAACCGGCTTTAAAAGCCTCGTAATTCCAATATGCGGATCTTGCCCGGTTAACCGCTATTTTATAATCCAGCGTTTTTTCCTTTGCAATTTTCAAAGCATTGGGTAAGGTAAGTTGCAAACGTTGCGAAAAAGCACCCCGAGTTAGGTTTAACAATATAAACAGGATTATAATTTTTTTTCTCATGGTTCTGTATGTTGTGATGGGACACTTCTATTATCAATCTTATTTTTAATCTGTATCTTTTCATCTTCTTTACGGTAACAAAACCAGTACACCAGTGGGATAAAATAAAGGCTGACCGGCGTCCCGATAATCATACTTCCGATGAGTGTAAGCGATAAAGGTCGTTGAAGTACAGAGCCCATATCATTGCCCCATAGAAATGGCAGAACAGATAATATGGTTGTTAGGCTGGTCATGATAATTGATTTCAGTCTTCTTACACCGGCGGTATGAATGGCGTCTATTAACGTATAGCCCTTGTGCCTTTTGAGCTCGTTGATGGTGTCGATTTTCAAAATCGAATCATTAATTACAATTCCACACATCACCACTAGTCCAATTAGGGATATAAGATTAAGAGAAGAATCAAAAATAAATAGCATGAATAGCGCACCACTTATGCTGATAGGAAGCTCAAACAACACAATTAAAGGTTGCAATAGCGACTCAAACTGTGCCGCTAAAATAAAATACAATAATAAAATCGAAACCATCAAAACTAAACCCATCTCTTTGACCATTTTTTGGTTAGAGAAGTAGCTGCCTCCAAAGCGAATATGTTGCCAACTGTCTTTAAAATTCTCGGTCAAATAATCTATTACTCTCTGGGGTTGCGTAGCCTGCATTTTTAAGGAGATATATTCTCCTTCTTCATCGCTCTCTACTTTTTGATATACCTGTTCTTTAGTAACTTGTAGAAAATCTGCAATAGGGATTTTAACTCCTTTACTATTAGCTACGGTAAGTTGTTGTAGCATATCGTTTATATTAACACCCGACTGACGTAGCTTTATCGGTATAGCCTGTTCCCCGTTGCCTATTGTGCCAATTTCTGATGAACCAAACCCCTGCTTGATACGATTGTTGATGGCATCTAAAGAAATATCATAAACCATCAGGCGATCAGGGTCGGCAGATATTACCACTGTTTCCTGTTTTGGCAAAGCACTTATCGGGCTTTCCGGGAAATGTTGATTTATGTCTCTAATTAAGCTATCTACTGCTGGTCCGGGAGTGTATAGATGTGCCTCTGATGGTTTGAGCTTTATCAAAAGCGGAGGTTCCTCGCTCCCAAAGACTTTTTCAAATAAATTCTCGGGACTATGCATATCAAGACTAGCGTTAGGGTAATTTTGCGTAACCCAATTGTTTATTTTGATCTGTAAAAAGGTAAGAGCGGCCGTGTTTTTTGCTTTTAAATAAATGTGAGCCTGGGAGGGATTGATTTTCTGCTCTCTATCCATTAAATATTGCTGTGGCCCTATCTTTATTTCTGACAGAAGTACTTCTCCTTTAATCAGCTTCATCATTTCTCTTAAACGACGTTCACTTTCATCGAGGTAAATATTTTGATTCCAGTCGATTTGCACCACAATTTCCATCTGCTGAAAAACTGGTAGTTGCTCTTTTTTTAATGTTCTAAATAATAGCAGACTAGAGACAATTAATCCAGTTACTATAGCTAATGCAGCTATTTTGTATCGAAAAACCCAATGGAATCCAGATTCATACCACCTTTCGAAAAAATGGATCCCATAACGATCGAAAAATTTATTTTCTAAAGCGTTGGTCTTTTTAATGTGGAACATTCGATATAGTACCGGCAATAATGTAACTGAGATAATTAAAGAGACACTAAGTCCTATGGTGATTGCCATGGCCTGGTCGTAAAAGAGTGCGCCAGCTATACCACTGAGGAAAATAAGCGGAAGAAATACAGAACAAGTTGTTAAGACAGAGGAAATTAAAGGACGTATAATTTCTTCTGTTCCTTTGACACACGCATTATCCAGAGAAACATTGCGGTCACGAAACTGTGTAATATTATCAATAACAATAATGGAATTGTCTATCATTAAGCCAACACCTAATACCAGCCCGGATAAAGAAATGATATTAATACTAATGTGCAGTAATTTAAAGAACAGCAAACTAATGAGTAAAGAAACAGGAATGGTTATTCCGATCAGTAGGGGAGAGCGAATATTCCTTAGGAAAAAGAACATGAGCAGGAATGCCAATAAGCCACCGGTATATAAGTCCTGCTTTAAATTACTGATTGAAAATTCCAGCAATTCTGTCTGATCGCGGGTCTGTTCGAACTGAACCTGAGGATAATCTTTTCTAAAATTCTCTATTAAAGAAGATATTTCTCTCCGTAAATCGTCCATTCGGGCCTCGGGTTGCTTTATGATGGCCAGATTTACTGCTTTTTGACCATTGGCGATATAAACGCCCTCAGTGTCTTCCTCCTCTACCTTAACTTGTGCCACATCTTTTAACTTGAACACTCGGCCTTTGTGCTCAAAGCTGATTTCTTTGATATCTTCTGCCGAAAGCGGAGTAGGGTCAGAAAAACGGATATGATATTCCAACTCCCCATCACGGGCTTTTACATTTCCTGTATTAAGGTTATGCGAAAGAATGATATTTCTAAAATCGTTATCAGAAAGCTGGAGCGCGGTAAGTGCAGCCTCATCAGGAACAATCACCAACTGAGCTTTTTCTGTACCAGTTATATCGGCCAGAGCTACTTGGGGCAATTGTTCTAAACGGCGCTTTATAACTTGTCTGGCAAGATTGCTGAGCGCAATAAAGCTTTTATCTCCATGCGTTTCCCGTTTGTCTTTATAACTAAGATTAAGATAAAAAACAGGTAAATCCGAGACACTTGATTTCACTGCCTGAGGCCTGTACATATCTCTCGGTAGATTATTCATAGCCATATCTATTTTCTCATTCACTTCTAAGAAGGCATAGTCTATAGTTGTTCCATATTTAAACCTTAGATAGATGGTTGCATTTCCGTCACTAGTAACCGAATGAAAATTCTGTAGATCAGGAACCTGCAGGAGGCTATTTTTTAAAGGTTTTACTACGGTGTTCTCCAGCTCTTTTATACCTACATTCGGTCGGCTGACACGTACAGTGATTTCAGGGATATCAACATCTGGGAGTGGGGAGACAGCTACCTTTTCGGCAGCTATCAGACCCAATAAAACGAGGGCTAAAAAAATCATGAGTACCGCTACCGGTTTATGAATGAGAAATTTGACCATAATTTCTAGTTTCGGTTGATTTTTAAAATTGGGAACTTAAGAGAACGGTTACGCTTGCCTGAAGACGCGACCGTGGCACTACCCTTTATTAGAAACAGCGGTAGGTAAAATAAAAGGGCTATCATAGAAAAAAGCAATCCGCCTATTGTGCTCATTGCTAGTGTGTACCAAAAGGTGTCTTTATCGGGCATAACTATAAAAGGAATTAAACCCAAAATCATGGAAGCGGTACTTAAAATAACAGGAATAATTTTAGAGTTATAAGCCTTAAGATATAGACTGATGTCTGATACTTCCTGTTTTTGGATTTTCTGATTGTTATAGTCATTAAGAATGTATAAAGCCGCATTTACAACTACTCCACAAAGGATAATCAGTGATGCATACCCGCCTTCTTCAAAAGAATATTTAAAGAAATAAACCATTAAAAAAACACCTATAAATGAAATAGGAATCATGGTTACAACAGCCAGCGCCTGTTTCAAAGAGTTAAGCAGTATAGAACAAATAAGCAGTACAATACCCATCGTAAGCAATATTGCCCAAGTAAGTTTAGCACCTTGCCCCCACCAAAAGCCCGAATTGGATTTTTCTACACTATAGCCTAGGGGCAAGGTGCGTTTTAATGTATCAATTAAATTTTCCATATAATGGTTTCCTAAGGTATAATCGCCTATGAAATTGTAATTTACCACCAATTGGTATTGCTGATTGTTCCGCACTATTGTTTCTCCCGTTCTTTCCTTATCTATCTGTGCAAAGCTTTGTAATCTTACATAGTTGCTTGAATCTGTACGTAAAGGTTCGTTCATAACCTGCCATATTCCCGAAGTAGGTTTATCCGGCATTATCATTATAGGCAGATCCTTATTTTGGTAAAATACATGACCGGCATAACTTTGCTCTGCCGAAAAATAACGCAACCCTTCTTGTATGGTCTGTGGCGACATTCCTTCTAGCAAGGCTTGTTGAGGACGAGTGATATGGAATACCCATTCGTTATGAATGGTTGAACCGTCCCAATCTCTCTCACTGGCTATAAATGCTTTTTCGACCCTTGGATTTTCCTTAAGTTTAGATCGTAGCTTTGCCGCCGTTCGCATTAAGTCATCATAATTAAAACCATGCAACGTAAGCCCGTAATTTGTGTTTTGGGTATAAACTGTGTTATTAAAGCCCTGCCCAACACCCGTGACCTGAAAATCTGCCAGGCCAGTATTTACTGCTTTGTTTTCCAGGTTATTTTTAAGGATGTACGGATAAGCGCTTTTTTCATATTCGGGTTTAAAAGTTATAGAGATATTGGCGTTTTGGCCGTTATCAACTCTGCTGGTAAATAAATCAATCTGTTTAAAAGCCGATAGGTAATTTTCAAAATCTACAACAACATGGTTCATTTGTGTTGGCGTGGCACCATCTGGCATGCTAATAGCTACATTAATCATGGTCCGTTCGTTACCATTAAAGCTTCCGTTAAACTGCTCCGAGTTAGCTAAAAACAATCGGAGCGTTCCGCCCAAAGTCATATCTATAACAGAACGAATATTTTCATTATAGAATTCGCTGCCCAATGTTTGGTTGTAAAGCTGATTCCAAGAACCTTTACCTTCTGTATTTATAGGCAACAGAAATACAGGTAAACCAAAAAGAAGTATAATAGCCAAAACCAACCAAAAACGGTGTCGTCTGTTAAATCCAATAATTTTTAAATATGTCCTGTTCCATTTTAGGATATTTCTTTTCTTCCGGATCACTGTGCTGCCTTTTTGTTCAGGAAGAGGCAACTTTTCCATGAGTGCCGGAATAAGAAAAAGTGCAATCACCAGCGAAAGTCCAAGATTGATAATCATTACCCATGCAAAATCCAACAGATTAACCTGTTTGTCTTTATCCAAAAAAAAGATAATGCTCACAGCTCCAATTGTCGTAAGCGTAGCTCCCGCTACTGCTAAAATCACCTTTAAGTTGCGCTGATGTCTTATATGATCAATTACCACAATACTGTTATCTATCATCATACCTGCAGATACAGTAATTGCAGCTAAGGAGTATATATGGATCTCTAAACCTAATATGGCATATAAAATAAATGCTAATAAAAGATTTGCCGACAGAGAGATAACAATTAGCAATAGATAACGTTTTTGGCGAGTGGCTAACCATACAAACAGCAGTAATAATAAAAAGGTTGCTACTGTACGTCCGCTTATTTTGCTTAATTCTTCTTTAAGGTAGTGGCTACTATCGTATGATAGCAGCATGGAATAGCTGGCCGGTAATGTGCTTTTTACTGAGTGAACATAGGCTTTAATCTGTTTGGCCAGTAATAACTGGTTTACTGTCCGGTCTGCTTCTATTTCCAGATTAATGGTGTTTAAACCATTGATGCGATAATAGGACTGAGGTTGTTGCTGGGTATAAGCCACATCAGCCAAATCTGTTAAGTACAGGAGGGTTCCCTCTACTTTTTTAATTGGTATTTTACTCCAGTCCAAGCTGTCTGGTCTGCTGTTATTAAGGCTTACGTAAGTATATTGTTTAGCGTTTGTAGTTTCTGTCTGAAATTTTCCGGCTTCCTCTACTCCGAAATAGCGATTGACGGCTTCGGCGATATCATTTTCTGCGATATGGTAACGCTCCATTTTTGCTGGGTCGTATTTAATTTGCCATTGGCGCTGGCTTGCACCGTAAATTTGTACATGGTGTACGCCACTGATGCGGCTTAAGCCCGGCAATAAATGTTCCTGGGCATATTTTTCTATGTCGGCCGGGTCTGCATCTGCATTAAGGGTGTAACTTAACAAGGTTGTATTGGCTCCCCGGGGTTGGTTCGCACGTACCTGCGGGTATGAGATGCCATAAGGGAGTTTTTCGTAGAGTTCCCGAAGCAACATGGCTGCTTCATAACGTACTTGTCGTACAGACGAATGCTCGTCAATATCCAGCTGAACCTCGCCATAACCGTCATAAGAATTCGATCGGATGTTCTTTACTCCCTTTAGCGTATTTAGTATTTCTTCTATGGCGTTAACTGCATGATGCTCCACACTTTCTGCCGAGGCACCTGGCCAATAAAAAGAAATATTGAGCGAATTTAATTCTGTACTGGGTTGTAGCTTAAACCTAAGGGAGGGAATTACGGCAATTCCCACTATCATCAATGCTACAAAAAGGGTGATAATGCTGAAAGCAGAACTGGTAAGTTTGTTCTGTAAATAACCTTTATTCTGATGCTGTCTCATGCTTAACAAGCGTCACATCGGCATCATGTGCCAGGTTAAAATTGTTACTGGTTATTACCATTTGGCCAGTCTTTAAGCCTGATGTGATGCAAACTTCCCGGCTGTTTTCCAGACCAGTTTCTACATAGTTCCACTTGGCTTTCCCGTTTTCGTAAACAAAAACCACCTGCCTATCTTGCCTTTGGACTACTGCCGTTTTAGGAATATATAACTGATTGGGGACGGCATTTCTGATAGTGACTTTTACATTCATTCCATCTAACAGTTTACCGTTAGCATTACCCACTTCTGCTGTAATCTTTACCATGCCATTGGCATCAATCAAGGGGTTAATTGTGGTAACTTTTCCTGAAACTTTATATCCTTCTCCAAAGGGGCTTATTGTTACCGGGCTTCCCAAGTGGAGCTGGTGGTATTCGCTTTCAAGCACATTAAAGGAAACCAACATCTGGTGATCATCCAGTAGGATGCAGAACTGCCGGAAACTATCACTATGGTTGAATGCCCTTGCTTCCAGACTGGCAACTTCGCCCGAAAAAGGAGCTGTAATATGGGTCTGCTCTAGTGCTTTCTGTGCGTCCTGATAATCGTAAATAGCTGTATTATAACTACTCTTGATTTTTGCCATCTGCATGATTGGGGCAGGTACTTTTGCAGAATCTTTTAAGCGGTAACCATAATCAATCAGGCGGTCATCCAGTTCTACCCGGGCTTTTAATAGGGCCTCCCGTGTTCTTTTTAGCTGTTTGCTGGCCTGGGTGTTGTCCATTAAAGCCAGTACCTGCCCGGCCTTTACAAAGTCTCCGTTTTTTATATTTACCTGTTTTATTTCGCCTGCCTGCGGAAAAGTGATAGTTGCCTGCTTAATAGCCTGTGTTTTGCCGTTGCTGATAATTTCGCGGTAAAATATCCCTTTTTTTGTCGTAACAGTAGTAACTTGGTTGTTTTCTTCTTTAATGGCAGTTTTTATAGCGGATGTTTCTTGGTCTTGTTCAGCTGTTGTTTGGGAACAGCTGGTGGACAACAGGTATAGTAGATAGATTAACAGATAAAATGGCTTCATGTTAGGGTTTAAACAATGATACGGTTAATGAACTGTATATAATTGATTGCCCGAAAAGTATACTCCTCTCATTTCCTTAATAATTTCTTAAGATCTTCAAGATTAGCTGATGACATATGCTGTATGTTATCTTTGACGACTTGTCCAGATTGGTTTATGCTCACATAACTCGGAAATGCGCTTTTCCCAAAAAGAGCCATTAGAGCCCCTGTTAAATATTGATCAACAAATAAATGAGTTCCAGGTTGCTTCAGTTCGATGATTTTATTCCTCCATCTATCTATACTGGAGGTATTATCTGTACATATATAAATAAATTCAATCGGCAAATTTTTAGCCTCTTGTTGAAGTGTTTTACTATAAGGCATTTCTTTAATACATGGTTCACACCAAGTTGCCCAAAAATCAAGAACTATAGCTTTGCTATTAAATGAACTTTTTAATGTTGCCAGCAAATCTTCTGGCTTAATTCCTTCCTCTAATACGTAAAGTTTAGCTCCGAAGGGCAATTCTGTTAAGGGATTACCCAGCTTTATATCGACAGGTAATTCTTTGGCTTCCTCCAATACTTTATTTACATATAATATTTTTTCATGTGATAAATTAAATTGTTTTTTTAGAAGTACCTTAACCCAAGGAGTTTTAATACTGGTGTTAACTACCTCAAGAAACTTCTGGTTTTCTAGAATATCATTACTGTGAATTTGCATTTTCAATATATCAGAATAAGTTTGTCCAAAAACTGAATCCATCTGGGCTATTTCATAATGCAATGCATCCCCTTTAAAGTTAGATTTGAGTTGCGAGTATTTAAAAAACTTGTATAATGTTTTGTAAAATATCATACTAGAATTTGATATCAGGTATGTCCGATGTTTTTTTATTGTATCCCAAAAGGAAGGGACGACACCTTTTATTAAACATCCCATAAGAACCTTTTCATAATATTCGGACAATCGTTCGTTTTCAAGAACTGAAGCATAAGGTGAAGGATTTAATGCGACAAATTCTTCGTCCAAGCGTTTTTTAATATAGAACAAGGAGTCGGTGTGTTCTAAAAAATTGTCATTATTAAAGCTTAATTTGTCTATCTCACGAGAAATATCAAGTTGCGTTTCTCTTTTGTAAAGCATTGACTTATTCATAAATGTGTTGAAATCGCCGTCTGCTCCCCCATATCTTACTCCATTATTGTAAAAATCAACGTTACTCCTTTTTAACTCAAATAAGTCCAATTCAATAATTAAATCTTTGTTAGCATAAATTGCAGTATAAAAATAATCACCAATTTGTAACCAGATTTGCTGGTAGGGTAAAGGATAGTCGATTTTTAATATAAAAATACCATCTGAATCTACTTTTGATATTCTTGTAGACTGTATCTCTTTGAACGGAGTAACAAGAGAGTATGATATTTTTAAATTGGAAAGCTCAGTTTTAGAAGCATTTAGTATCTTTCCTGTAACTTTTGGGGGAGCACTTCTAAGAAATGAATTGTAAGAACTATCTGTTATTGAAACAAAGCCATTTATAACTTGAGCCTTTGCGGAAAAAAACAATAATAGAAAATTAACTAATAAAAAGCTTATCTTAATCATAACTAACTTTAATTCAGTGTGTAATTTAGGCTTTACCAAAACGATTAATTATTAAAACTGCACTAATTAATTGGGATATCGCCAACAACCGCTCTAAAAGCTAACGTTTGGGGTACGTCGCTTCCGTTTGAATAAACAGTTAATTTCTGCATGATCGCACCCTTCATTCTAGGTACAAAGAGCACATAAATGCTTGAAGAATCGCCTGGCAAAAGTCGATTTTTGTCCCACACGGGTTTTGTACATTGGCAATCGCTTATGATTTCTGATATTAGTAAAGGTAACTTTCCAACATTATAAACTTTGAAGATTACTTTTGCAGTGTCCGTTTTGATTGTTCCAAGAGTTAAAAGCTTAGATGAAAAAGCTATTTTAGCCTCATTTCCGGAACTTATTGAAGGCTGTTTTATTCTATTCTTGCAAGAACTAGTTATAATAATTAATAATAAACAGAGATTTGTCGAAAGACATTTAAAGTTTCCCAATATCATTTTATTTCAGGGTATAAGTTATTAGTATCGGATTATCAGAAATGTTGACTACATCATATAACTGCTTTAGAACGGGATATGATTGGTACATTTCAACAATAAACTTTTTGTCTTTTTGAACAATTAAAGTATTAGGTTGAATATAAGAAATTAGCTGGTTTGAATCTTTCATTCCGACTAGATTAACCATTGGGAACTCGATTTCTATATTTTGAGTTTTTTCTCCAAGATGGAGTTTCCCGATAAACATAGTTTTCAAAGTATCCTGATCTCTATATTTGAAAATTATGCCGCTGCGATACTCGAGAAAATCTTTTCCTAAATACGAGTATTTGGTTTTCCAGATATCCTTATTAGAAAACTGTATTTCTTTTGGTATTCTTGTATTCCCAAAATCAAATACATACTTTGGATATAAGCCTTTTTCTGTTATCTGAAAAACTGTGTCACAAAACGAGGAATTATAAAGCAAACCATATTTATTCTGTACAATAAATCCTGAAAATCCGATTGAAAAGTCGTCTCCGTTACTAAATTTAAAAAGTTTTTTATCTATTGTACCTTGCGCATTAGTTCTAATTAAATTATAATTTTCTGAATTACTCGTGACGTTTTTATTTGTGAAGAAATAGAAATCGTTATTTAAAATTCCAAAATTGCTAGCTCTAAGGTTTGTTTTGATGTCGCTAATGTATTTTCCCTCTAAGTTATATTCAATTAATTTTTCGGAATCACTGCTAAGTAAATATATAGAGCTACTATCTTTACTAAATTCTACATCATGGATAGAAAGAAATTCACCCGGTGCTCGACCAATCGCTCCTATATTACTTATGTAGCGACCCTTGTCATTGAAAATAGTTAAGGTATTGAACCTACTATCCCATATATAATAAAGTCCTTTTTTGTACAAAACTTTATCGATATTGGAGACTAAACAGTTAGAATTGGTTTCTAACTGAATATATTTTATATTAGTTACTACTTTTGAAAATTCAGTTTTATCCGAAGCCCGCGGATTGATATGAACAGTATTTCCATTAACTGTTGGTAGAGATTTATCCGAGTCCGCTACATTACAGGACAATAAAGGAGCTATTAGTATCAGGGAGAATAGAAAAGTACTAAAAAACTTTGTTGGTGTATCACTTAATTGATATTGCATAATTAATTGTCAAAACAGCATTGCAGAATCGCAATGCTGTTGTAATTAAATAGAATTATACTCCACAATCTCCTACCGGGTTTGGAGTGCATGCTTGTCCACCCTTGATACAGGTGTTCCCCGTTTTCGTAATTACGACTTTTCCATTTATAACTTCAAAACAACTTTCTCCATAGAGTTTTTTATTCCCAGAATCTCCTTCACCTTGGGCGCTAGCTGATGCCATTAAGGAAGACAATGACAACCCGCTAGAGCTTTCATTATTTACAACCGACGTAATGTTAAATACCAACAACGCCACAAGGCACAAGCCTCCAAATACTTTGGCTACTAAAGCCATTTTTGTTTTGTTTTGTTTCATTTTCTTTATTGATTTAAAAGTTTAACAATATCTAAACTTACTCAAGTTCAGTGGATTAAATTTATAACAAAACCTGCTTTTAAGAATTTTAGGTGTTTGGTTAAGAATTTAGTTAGTTTCCTTCAAGTTAAGAAATCCGCAACTCTAAAAGTTGCAAGACAGTAGTAAAACTTCTGTTTTATCACAATTAGTTATCTGATTATTCCTTCATAATTCTACTTAGAATAACTTCACTATCTGCCTACCCGTGATGTCACTTTCAGCCACATATCCCCAAAATCTCGAATCTGAAGAATCATCACGGTTATCTCCCAACATAAAATAATAATTCTGGTTAAAAGTATAGGTGCTTGTTTCATGCTCGTTAATAAAATAGTTATTTCCAAGCTTTTTTAGCTGAACATGCTCGCTATTTTTTATTATCGTTTGGTATAAAAAATAATTTAAGCCTTTCAAAGAGATTTTCATGCCTTTATAGGGTATGGTGAAGGGGCCCATATTGTCTATAGTCCAACCGGTATTTCCTTTCCAGGGGTAGGCTTGCCAGTTCTTGACAGCGGGTTTAATATCCAATATGCCTTTTAGGGTTTTTAGTGTCGTAAATTGGTCATAATTTAGGTTTGCTATTATTAAGTAGCTATTTCCTGTTCTCTGCTGTTTTTTAATTTTAAAGTGCAAACTATCTGCTAATTTTTGAACAAATAAGCTGTTTGCACAGTTAAACTGGTAATCTTTTTTTACCGTAGGCAACTGAAATGTAATATTGTCATTAATTAAAACTTCGCTGTTCTTCATCTGAAACTTATCTCCAGGTATTCCAATGCATCTTTTTATTAAAAAATCCGAATCATCATCCGGTTTTTTAAAAACCACTATGTCTCCGTTTTTAATAGTTGAAAAACCCGGTAAGCGCCGATAGGGCCATGCACTATTTTTGCCCTCTTTTTGAAGTTGGGATGAGTTTTCAAAAAATAAATTTATCCAGGGGATGTCTTGTGGTCTTCTCGGTAGTTTGGGCCCGTAATTCAATTTACTTACCAAAATAATATCTCCGGGAAACAAAGCATCTTCCATAGATTTACTAGGGATCATGTAAACTTCAAAGATAAATACTCGGCAAAAAACAGCTAGGAGAACGATAAAGATAAAATTTGTTGCCGTATTTATAAAGGGGGTGTTTTTGAATATTTTAATTGAAAAAATTAGCGTATAAAAGCCAAACAATAATAACAGCGCAAAAACAAGCCAATAAAGACCAATCAGTAACAAAAATAAACCGGTAAAAAGCAAGACAAAAAAAACAGACTGCTTTTTATACTTAAAATAAAGTTCTTTAATATTATTTTTTTTCATTGATGATGCTTTCCATCTCCTGCCTAATTTCATTAACAGCCGGAGACTTTATTTTAATTTGTTTAGTTAACACTTCTTTGGCTTTTTTTACCGCTTTGGATGTCTGATGTGTATCCCGATAAAGCGTTGCTAATAAATAGGAGGGATACAACCGCCCTGGAACCATAAATTCTGCTTCCGAATAGGCCTGTTCTGCCAACTTCCATTTCCCCAGCGCTTTATAGCTGTCTCCCATAGCGGTTTGGGTAATACTTGTATTGCTGTAATTTGTGCTTTGCAATAGAATTTTAACAGCAAGTTGATGATGGTTAGCCATTGAAAGTGCTTTGCCATACTGCATTAAAAAACCGCCCGATTGGCTTAACACAGGATAGGCCTTTTTATAATAGTTTAGTGCTTCGGCATATAATCCATTGGTGTAGTTGTCATAAGCTATGTTCCAATTTTCAAATGCCCGGTCTATTTTTCGGTATTTTACGCTACTATTTAAAAGAATAAAAATAGCGGACAAACAAAAAGCAGTTCTAATCAGGGTATCTATAATTTTCTTTTTTATAGGCAGGTTAACAAGCCAAACATTTTTGCTACAATAAGCTACAATCCCCAGATACAAAAGAAGATTTAATTTGATAGGAAGTATCTGCGCTGGGTATGAAAACAATGAAAACACCATTATTGAGGTAATCCCACCTTTAGCTATTTTAAGCAGTAAATCTTGTGAGGAATTATTTTGTGACTTGTCGGAATAACAGTGCGATTTAGTAAATAGTACAAGGACTAAAATACTAAGCATTAGTAGCATTGCCGGTATGCCATTTTCTGCTGTAAACTGTAAAAACTCGTTAAATCCGTAACTTACGTCTCCTGCGATAAAAGCTTCTGTTTGGTCTTGATGTTCTCTAAAGTAATTGGCCTGCTCATTCATATAAGCATACTTAAATCTATCAAAGCCTTCTCCGGTCCAGGTTTTTTTTTCAATTAATCTTGCGGTCACTTTCCATATCAATATACGACCGTTGCTGGAATTTTTTTTAAAGGAATACAGCGCCCATGAGCTAAAGAAAATAAAAAAGCAAAACAGCAGACATCCTAACAATCTTCTTTTTGTGTTAAAGCAATATTTATGGAGCGTATTTGTGAATTTGTATTTAGCTATCAGTAGATAAATTGAACTGATGATTACTGCAAGCCATGCGCTACGAGATTGCGTTGATGGCAAAATCAATAACATGCCAACTAATCCGGTAACAGCTATGTTTTTTATAGCTGGGTAGCTATAAAAAAGTTTGCCTTTAAATTGTTTCTGATTGTTGAATAAAAACGGTATTTCCTCTTTATAAATCACTAAACCTAAAACTGCCGGGAACACCGACGCTAAAAAACCAGCATATGGTCCCGGGTTAGAAAAACCGCCGGTAACGTTAAATAAAGAGTGGTGAGATGGTAATGCCCCTATTAGTTGTAATTGACCGTATATAGTTTGCAATATGGCGCCAATAATCATACAGATGATTAGAAAATAGAATGTGGTAATGTTTCCTATTTTCATTACTAAATAAAGCACAGCCAATCCGCATAATTCCTGATACCGGATGGAAAATCCGAAATGGGGTTGAATATAATAACGGTTTATACCGATAAAAACCAATAGCACCAACAGTAAAATATCTATCCATTTAACAACCAGTTTAAATTCGCAAATAGCTAAATAGAGTAAAAAAAAGAAACTTGTTACACAAATGGAATATATAAACACCAGATATTTGCTGCTCTGGTTTGATTCGGCCAAGTATTTCAGATCGACAAAAGGTAACCACAGATACAATAAACCAATAACAAAGTAGATGATACAAACACAAAGCCTTTTAGCTAAAGATTTATTCATGGAGGTGTCATTTGGATTACGAAGACCATAAGGAAATATCAGATTTTTATCTATATCCTAAAATCGGCCAGGAGGAAATCACTTAATACTATATTATTTAATTCTTCTAAAAACCTTTTAATACTAATAGTAAACGGTATTTTAAATTCATTGTTGAGCTCAAGATATTTTTCTTTTTTATGAATGGTTTTGATGTACTGAAGATTTACCAAGTAGGACTGGCTAACTCGAATAAAACAATTTGAATCGAGTTCTTTACTTAGCTTGCTAAGTGATTTACACATTACCAATTCACTTCCGTTGTTTAGGTAAACTGTAGTATAACAATTATCGGATTTACAGAATAAAATATAATCTTCTGTAACCAAATTAATTTTATCATAGGAGCAAATAGCAATTTTTTTTTTCATATATAGGTTTTTTAAGTAGGACAAGTAACAACTAAAGTCATTATACCAGTGCAATTTGTTTTGCAGGGAACTTTGGTTACAAAATTTTCGTAAAATATAATTAGTTTATAAAAGAGTACAGGAGTACTTAGGTAACAAATATAATATTATCACAAACTTATGAGCTGTGCTTAATGGTTAAAAAAGTAGCACAAATGTTTAATTAAAAAAAATATTAATAGGAAGTTTTCCAAATCCCAAAGAAATAATCTTAAATTCTTAGCCAAAAGGCGTAAATAATTAAATCTGTCTATTTAACTCTTCTTTTATAGGAGGTTCATATAAATTTACTTGCTACGGCAAAATAAACTTATATATGAAAAGAAATATCCTCATTTTTTTGTGTGTTATATTCTCGAGCTGTTCTAATGATAATTCAGTTTATCATATAGACGCTATCAATAAGGACGGAATCATTTTAAGAAAGTGGCATGTTTTAGGGCTTTTTAAAACGGAAGTTGCTGAAAATGGGCTGGAAACAAATTATTTGAATACGGATAAGGATGAATCTGCGATTACTTATCAAAAATTAAAAGCCTTTAAACCTTCAGGTCAGCATCAGAACAGCCATAACCAAGAGGTTGAGATCAATGAACGAGGAATTGCAGATTTCAATAAAATTTTTGATATCCAGGAGGATAAAGCAGGTAAGGCAGTGGCATACGTCGCCTGTGTTATAAAATCATCAAAAAACCAAAAACTAAAACTTAATTTTTCTAGTAGCGATGGTGCAAAAATATGGTTGAACCATCGCCTGATTTTTAAAGATGAGCGAGGTTCTGGAATTCATCCCTATCAAAATTACGTCGATATCGAGATTAAACAAGGAGATAATTTATTGCTGATCAAGACCGCTAATGTTGAAAAACAGTGGGTCATGTTTGCTGGTATAGAACAAGAATCTAAGGAAGGCATAAAACGTCATAAAAAGAATTTTGAACTGCAATATGGCAATCTTTTTCTTTCAAGGAATATTATTGAAAACGATACCATCAAACTTACTTGGGGAATACCTGAAAACAGTTATCAACTTAACATTTTAGCAGATAAAAATCTTTTGTTGGATATTAAACCCGATCAAAATATTAATATCGGCCAATTGCCCGACGGGTTTTATAAAACACTGCTTTACACCCCTCAGGACACTTTTGCCAGTAGGTTCTATAAAACCAAAAGTATCACTTCTTCTTTCAATGAGGTAATTAAAGCCATTGAGAAATCTTTAGCCGGAAAGAAAAACGTGAACATTGATGCTTTGCTACACAGGTATAATCTGCTAATGAAACCTGAAAACTTACCCCATGCCGGATTTGAGAAAAGAAGTTGGGACAGGAGAATGCTATTTATTCTCGATAATTTAAAAAATGAATACCATATTATTAATAAGGAAAACAAACCCGGCGAATTGAAAGGGACGCTATTGAGGTCCTATTGTTCTAAAATAGACAGCGGTGCCCAATACTACATTTTACATGTGCCGGAACATTATACAAAAAAGCAACCAGTTCCGTTGGTGATAGAGATGTCCAAGCTAATGAAATGGTTTCCTTCTCCGGTAGAGACCAATCGCTTTGCCAATATAGACCTGATAGAATATTTTTCGGATATGGCGAATAAATACAATATGATAGTTGCTGAACCGGGGGGAAGAACGGTGGATAAACCGAATTATAACAATATTGACGAAACAGACCTATGGGAAACTATTGACGACATAAAAAGACAATATAACATTGACACCAATCGCATTTTTTTAAGAGGTGCATGTAGAGCCAGTTATGACGCACTAAAAATGGCTGTAAGATACCCCGGAAAATTTGCTGCTATATCTACGGTTGCTCCAGAGATTATCCCTAACAGTACCGAAACCAACAAAAATATCTGGCTTCATCATAACGATCCGTTTAATTTTCTGGGCAATATTAAGGATATGCCCTTTTATAATATTCACAGTGTATTAGATACCCACAGCCGGATCTCATCAAGTGAAAAGCTATACCAGTTCATTAAAAAGGCTGGAATAAAGCACTTTGGATACAGAAAGCTGGCAAATGAATTTGAACCTTATTATTCCGATGAATATATGGATGACATATTTAGTTTTTTTAATAATTCAAGAGGAATTCAACAACCTAAATCATTACATTTTTCAACCGATCAGCTAAAGTATAACCAATCTTATTGGATAAAACTCAACAAAATTACCGTCGGCAAAACTGCGATTATTGACGCGAATGTAAAAAACAATACATTATCTGTCGAAAGAAGCAATATTTCGAGCTATACCATAAACTTGGACAAATTACCTTACGATAAGGCTAAGCCTATTGTCATTTATGATAATGGAAAAAAAGTTTTTCAAAGTAGTTGCTCAGCCTCAAAATTAACGGTGTATGTAAATTCCGCAAAAGAGAGATTGTACAAAAATTCATCTGTTGAGGGGCCTTTTTCAGATATCTTTAAAAGGCCGTTTATGGTTGTACGGAATACCGAGGGCAATGAAGAAGATTTGTTTCAGATTAATAGGATGGTAAATAAGCTGAATGAGGATTGGGAACATCGTTACTATACAAAATTTAGGATAAAAAACGACAAGGAAATTACAGCAGAAGATTTATCAAATTTTAATCTTTTATTTATCGGTTTACCAGCTCAAACCGGTTTTCTGAATAAGATAAGGAAATATCTGCCCCTTTCAATAGGTAATAAACATATCTCTATAGGTCGACAAACAATTAAAGGAAAAAACCTAGGCTTTTATATGATTTATCCTAATCCTTATAATATTCGAAAATACGTAGCAATAATTGGTTTCAATAATTCAAATTCTTTTAATATCTGGTCTGAACGAAAGCCGGCCGAGATTTTTAACGATATTTCGAATTATGGCTGGTACGATTATAAGATATGGGACAATCTTTCGCCAACTAAAGCAATTTCAGGATATTTTAATGCAAAATGGGAATAATAGAAAAGGTGCTTCCTCAACCTTTGAAGTAGTTTTCCTAAGATAATCTATTGTTGAAATTGATGATAAAATATGGATGCTAAATACTTTTGAAGTTGAAAGGGAGGCCTTTTTTTTATATTATTTTTCCCGCCACCTTCCTTTAACCTCCTCCGTACCTTCTTCGGGGCTTCTTCGGAAAAACGGCCATTTTTGGCTACCATCATCGCATATAAACCGAAGATGCCACGAAGAAAATAAGGAGAGTTATCCCTATAAGGTCCCTATAAAGACGCTGTAAGCTCCCTATAAGTTCGCTTTATTTCTATGAAATTCTGAGGAGGATTTGTTATATTAGGCTTGGTTATAGCAATTTAGCAAAATTATTCTCAATGTCAAAAGGAAAAAACACGCCTCCAGACAAGAATTCGGTTTATGTAAATAGCCGTACTTATGGCGGACACTGGAGGGCAAAACGAGGGAGTAAAACCCCTGCCAGTTTAAACAGCAACCTGCAAAAGAGCACTGCAGATTTGGAAGTAGCTAACAAAGCCGCCCGTTTGATAAAAAGTTATCTGGATCCTTTTAGGTATAATTTTATGGGCGGTCTTATCTGGCAGAAACTGGTCAAAGAGTTTAAACGACAGGCTAAAGAAGAAAAAGCCTTCCACACGGAAAACTTTAACAGGATGGATACTTGGGACCTGTATCCTATGGACCGTTTCCGGACTTACATTAACTGCCATTGCCAGGCGGATTCACTTCAGTTAACGGTCACACTTAATCTCAATAGACATCCGGATTTTAAAAGAAAGTTCGTGGACAGCTATCGTATAAGTATGCTTGCCATATTTCCGGATTTTGAAAAAATGGAAGCTTGGGATGAGGGCTGTATTTCAGACATTTTCTTCCTAAAGGACGCTGTAGCGCCTGTATCATTTCACTTTCCGGTTCCTGAAGGTGCCAAACATTACCTGCTGGTTCTGAAAATAGAAGGAGCGGAAAAAGGGAAACTCGGCGACAATTACACTATCAAAAGTATGCAGCTTATTGGCGGGGGAGGAATTGTGTAAAACAATAGGATACATAGATTTTAGCTGTTCAAAAGGTGGCATTTTTTGCTGAAGCAAGGCTTCAGCAATCTTTGTGTGCCTAAAGAGTCCTCCCGATATATCGGGATTGAATACCTATGTCTCTATGTGGTTTTAAAAAAAATGTCATTTACTAAAGTAAAGAACAATTGATCCGAAAGAGCATCTGTAATAAGTTGCTGATGCTCTTTTCTGGGTTTTTTATTTGAAATTTACCACTTCCCAAAAAGCCTTTTTGGGTTTTAAATCCTCGTCAAAAAGTAAAGGAAAATTCTTTCTTCCACGCATATTTAACCAGGTGTAACGGTCTGATAAGTTCCAAAAAGTTACACTTGTGATTTCTTTGCGATATTTACGGAACACATCAAAAATCATTTTATATTTTTCCATTTGCTGTTTTTCCATTTCTGGTGTAAATACCGCTTTCTCTATATGCTGGCTACCTCCAAGCTGTCCTCCTTGTCTGCCGGAATACACGGAAACATCCAATTCTGTAACCTGCACTTGTAACCCTAATGAAGAGAACATTTGGATTGATTTTTCAAGTTCTTCCCGAGACGGATTGTTAACCGACCAGTGGCCTTGTAATCCTACTCCGTGTATAGGAACTCCCTTATCTAAAAGACCTTTAACAAGTTTGTAAATCTTATCTCTTTTGGCTGGTATTTCTGTATTATAATCGTTATAAAATAAAATCGCTTTCGGATCAGCCTCATGCGCATATTCAAAAGCTTTAGTGATAAAATCTTCGCCGGTAATTTTAGACCATTTAGTATCTCGTAGAAACGATGGACCATCAGCAATAGCTTCATTTACCACGTCCCAAGCGTAAACCCTGCCTTTATATCGTGAGACAACGGTTTGTATGTGCGTTTTAAGGCGTTGTAATAGCACCTCTTTACTTACATCATTATCAGAAGAGTCTTTAAACATCCAATTTGGAGCCTGTGCATGCCAACACAAAGTATGCCCTCGCACTTTCATTTTGTTTTGTACCGCAAAGTCAATAATAGCGTCCGCATCCCTCCAATAAAAGCGGTTTTCTTGGGGCTGTAACGAAACCATTTTCATTGCGTTTTCTGCAGTGATACTATTAAACTGCTGGGTAATTAATTTTGCTTCTTCCGCGTTTTTTAGTTCACGCGGGTTTACAGCCACACCCACGTCAAAGTAACCCTTGTAATAATCTTTTAGTCCTTTTTGTGCGTACGCTGGCGTTAGCATAAAGGCTGTTAAAAAACAAGCATAAAAAAACTTTACAAATTCAGACGAAGGGATAAATGATTTAATGTTCATAAATTTTTTATTAGATATACAACTCAATAAAGGTAATTTCTTTCCGGTGCCGCCACCTTCATTATTGATGATGATTTGGACACTTTTGTTCAATAGTGACTTCTAAAAGGAAACAAAAGCACATATGTACTATAATTCTGAACATTGGTACCCATTTTACTTAGTTTATCCGCCTACTTTCGTTTTTAGATTGTAAACCTTAAAACCCTTTCTTAAAAGTGAAAAGAATCAAATTACTGACGGCCTTATTTGCTGCTTGTCTATTGGCGGATACTAACAATATAGTTGCGCAAGAAAAGAAAAGTGGAGTAGCAAAATTTACTGATTTTACCTACACCGGCGATGATCGTATTTATAACAATCACCCTTTAAACGCTGATGAATTTTATAGCCCTATTTTGCAGGGTTGTTACCCCGATCCAAGTATTACTCGCAAAGGGAATGATTATTATTTGGTAACCTCCTCATTTGCAATGTTTCCGGGGGTGCCAATTTTCCATTCTAATGATTTAGTGAACTGGAAACAAATTGGCCATGTTTTAGATAGAACATCGCAACTTAAAGTTGAAAGCTCGGGCATTAGCGCAGGCGTTTATGCCCCAGCTATTAGATATAATCCTAATAACGATACGTTTTACATGATCACTACAGAAATTGCTGGTGGAATGGGAAATATCGTAGTGAAAACAAAAGATCCTTTAAAAGGCTGGAGCGAACCTTATAAATTAAAGTTTAATGGGATAGATCCTTCACTTTTTTTTGACGAAGACGGCAAAGGCTACGTGGTTCATAACGATGCGCCAGACAGAGGGAAAGAACTTTATAATGGACATAGGGTAATTAAAATATGGGATTATGATGTGGAAAACGACCAAGTTGTTCCCGGAACGGATAAAATTATTGTTGATGGCGGTGTTGATCTTTCTAAAAAACCTATTTGGATTGAAGCGCCACATGTGTACAAAAAGAATGGCCTTTATTATTTAATGTGTGCAGAAGGGGGAACCGGCGGTAACCACAGCGAAGTGATATTTGTGAGCGATAATGTAAAGGGACCGTACAAGCCAGCTGCTAATAACCCAATTTTGAGTCAGAGACAATTGCCTAGAGATAGAAAAGATAAAGTAGATTGGGCCGGACATGCAGATTTGGTAGAAGGACCTAACGGCCAGTACTATGGCGTTTTCTTAGGGATTAGACCAAATGAAAAAGATAGGGTTAACATTGGAAGAGAAACATTTATTTTACCTGTTGACTGGAGCGGTAAATTCCCTGTGTTTGAAAACGGATTATTGCCTTTAGAAACGAAACTTAAAATGCCGAACGGTGTGGTTAATAAAACAGGTAAAGATGGCTTTTTCCCTAACGGAAATTTCACTTTTAACGACAGCTTTACCGATGGTAAGTTAGATTATAGATGGATTGGGTTGAGAGGGCCTCGTGAAGAATTTATAAAAACATCAAAAAAAGGACTTGAGATAAAACCGTTTAATACTAATATTAAAGAGGCTAAACCTACGTCAACACTTTTTTACAGACAGCAGCACAATACTTTTTCGGCAACGGTAACAATGAATTATACGCCAAGCGCTGAAACTGATATTGCGGGAATAACCTGTTTGCAAAGTGAAGCTTTTAATTACGTGTTTGACGTAACCAAAAAGCAGAATAAAGATTATTTAGTTTTGCAAAGAACGGAACGTGGAAAATCTACAATCATAGCCTCAAAAGAAATTAAAACAGGTAAACCAATTAAACTACAAGTGTCTGCTCAAGGCGATGATTACAGTTTTAACTACGCTTTAGATAACGGCAGTTTCAAAAATTTAGGAGGCGTTGTTTCTGGAGATATACTTTCTACCAATGTAGCAGGAGGATTCACGGGTGCGTTAATAGGCTTGTATGCCAGCACCGTTAATGATATTCATCCATAAAATTAATATGAAAAGCATAATAAGGAAAGTCGTTTACTACTCGTAAACGGCTTTCCTCATTTATAATAGCTTTCAAGAATGTAACATTCTGCAACAAAACTTCATTTCTACAATTGTCTGTAATTATAATAGAGGATATAAATAATAAAAATTTGTATAAAGCTAAGCGCTTTTGCTATATTAGAACCTATAAACCTGATTTTGTTAATAGTTCACGATACTGATCAAATTACTTGTTCAATATCCTTAACCTTAACATGTACCTTATAAATTTCGTCCAGAATGTTCGTAAAACAACTTAGATTATTTCTAACTAGTGTTTTTTTTGTTTTCAGTGCAATCGATGGTATCGCTCAGGATGGAAGTTTAAACTTCATGAACATCAGCAGTAGAGAAGGTCTTTCTTCTAATGGTGTGAGTGCCATGCTCAAAGATCATTACGGTTTTATGTGGTTTGCAACCAATGACGGTTTGAATAAGTTTGATGGTCTGCATTTTACCATCTACCGTCATGTGGCTTCGGATCCGAAAAGTTTATCTTCAAACGAAATAGTTGATTTATACGAAGATCAAAAAGGTCGGCTTTGGGTGGTTACTGCAGCAGGTTTGATGTCTTATAACCGAAAAACAGATTCTTTTATCGACTATCCTTCTACACGTAAAACTGGAATTAGCTCTGTAACTAGTGACGCTGCTGGGAAAATATGGATTGGCGCATACGACGGAGTATCAGTTTTAAACCCTGAGACAAAAGAAGTAGAACCCATTAAAATTAAAAACGATTTTGTAAAACGGGTACTAACAAAACCTGTTATAAAAGTTTTTAGAGACAAACGCAACCGAATGTGGATATGTTCTGGGGCAGGCTTACATCAGTATCTGTATAAAGAAGGTACTGTTGTCCGTTTTTCTAAATCCAACAACTCTGATAATACGGTACAGTCTGTTTATGAGGATGAAAAAGGAAACCTGTGGTTGGCTACAAACAACGGACTAATTATGTTGCGGTCTGACGGGAAAGGCACCGTAGATTATACTTATGACGCAAATGACAAAAATACAATAAGCAGTAATATTGTTTACGCTATTGCAGGAGATAAAAACGGAGAGATTTGGGTAGGCACAGAGGAGGGGTTGAATATTGTAGATCCGACTACGAGAAATGTAAGGCGGATTGAACGTAGTGGCCGCAATAACTATGGTTTAAGAGGTAAAGCCGTAAAAGGTATTTTAATAGATAAACAGGGCATTTACTGGGTAGCTTCTTACAGAAGTGGAGTAAGTAAATACGATAAAAATCTTGCTTTTTTTAACTTGATACAAAGCAACCCTTATGATCCGCTCGGGCTAAACGCTCCTGTGGTTACTTCCTTTATACAAGCAGGGGAAAAAAGCGTTTACGTTGGAACAGATGGGGGTGGACTAAGCGTGTTTGATATACAGACAAGAATCTTTCATCATATCTCGTTTCCCAATATTAAAGACGATAAACTTTCCATACTAGCTATGGAAAAAGTAGGTTCAGAGATTTGGATAGGAACTTATTTACAAGGCCTTTTTATTTATAATACCAAAACAGGAAGTTGTAAACAAATTAAAAGTGGTGTTGGTTCACAGTCTTTAAGTGGAGACAATATTTTTTGTATTAAAAAAGATAGTCGTGGTAACGTTTGGGTTGGCACAAATGGGGATGGTGTAACCTGTTATGACTTAGCAACTAAAAAAGTTGAACATTTCAATAGCAGTGCAACCGGTAAGTATAAATTAAATATAAACGGTTATATACGCTCAATTGAAGAGGATAGTAGGGGCAATATTTGGATCGGTACAAATGGCTCTGGTATTGTAGTTTATAATCCGGTTACGGAGGAAACCAAGATGTTTTCAAAGGTTAATAATGAATTGTCTAATGATAACGTAACAACCATTTACTGTGCAAAAGACGGAAATGTTTATATAGGAAGTGTGGGAGGTGGATTAACTGTTTATGACCAAAACAGCAATAAATTTGTAACCTATTTAGAACAAAACGGTTTAGCCAACGATATAGTTTATAAGGTGTTAGAAGACAATCTCGGTAAAATATGGGTAAGTACAAACCGAGGGATTAGCAGTTTTGATTTACAAACCAAAAAATTCAAAAATTACTTTTACCATAATGGTGTACAACGGAGCCCTTTTGTTACAGGCGCAGGGATGAAGCTCTCAGACGGACGTTTGTTTTTTGGCAACACAGATGGATTCAATTATTTTAATCCGGCTCAGCTTTATAGCAATAAAAACGTTCCTTTGGTGGTACTCACAGATTTAAAAATATCTAACCAAAGCGTTAAACCTGATGAAGATGGCCATATTACAGAAGATATCTCGGTAGCTAAGGAAATAAATCTCGATTACAAACAGAATTTTTCACTAAGTTTTACAGCGCTCAATTATACCTCTCCTCAAGAAAGCAGGTACTTTTATAAACTGGATAACTTTGATAAAGACTGGAATAGTGTAGGCGCTTCTAATACAGCAGTTTATACAAATCTTGACCCCGGAGAATATACTTTTAGGGTACGAGCTTCTAGCGATGCTGGCGAGTGGGAATCTCAGGAAACTACCGTAAAAATTTATGTAAAGCCTCCTTTTTGGCTCACCTATTATGCCTACGCCTTTTATTTTTTAATTATAGCAACCACCTTGTGGACCATTAGGTATTTGGGGATTCAAAAGTTGAAAGCAAAATTTGCCATAGAGCAGGAACGCAATAAAGCACAACAGCTTATTGAAGAGGAAAGACGGGAAGCTGACCGCCAGCATGAATTTGACCAGTTGAAGATCAATTTCTTAACCAATATCAGTCATGAATTCCGTACACCCATATCTTTGATAATGGGCCCGGTAGAACAATTGCTCCAACAGGAAACTAGTTCCGAAAAGTCAGGACAGTTAAATATGGTAAGGAGGAATGCCAGACGTTTGTTAAACCTGGTAAATCAGTTGCTGGATTTTAGGAACATTAAGCAGAAAGAGCAGAAACTGAATGCAACCGAAGGAGATTTTATTTCCTTTGCCAAAGACGTTAGTGATTCTTTCAGAGATTTAGCGGAGAGAAAACATATCAATTTTGAGTTTAACAGCACCGTAAAATTTTATTTCACTTTTTTTGATCACGAAAAGGTAGAGCGCATACTGTTTAATCTTCTTTCAAATGCTTTCAAATTTACGTTAAAAGACGGCGAGGTGGAACTCAATATCGAAGAAGTGGCAGGTGGGGAGGGGCTAAGAATTACGATAAAAGACACCGGAATAGGGATGGAACAATCAGTTACGGAAAAAGTCTTTGACCGTTTTTTTCAGAACGATACAAAAGGTGAGGTACTTAATCAGGGCAGCGGTATAGGTTTATCCATTAGTAAAGAGTTTGTACGGCTGCATGATGGAAAGATAGAAGTGGAGAGCGTGGTCGGGAGAGGGTCGGTATTTACTATTTATTTTCCTTTTCATAAGTTAGAAGACTGTTTAATACTCGAAGAAGATGATGTGTTGTCTGGGTCATATTTTTCTGTAGACGATACTTTTGATACAATAGAGGGGTCTCCAGATACAGAAGCTGAAGCGAATCTGCCGGTGGTTTTATTGGTCGAAGACAATGAAGATTTTCGCGTGTATCTGAAAGACAATCTTAAAAAATATTATAGAATTGTGGAGGCCAACAATGGGAAAGAAGGCTGGCAGAAAGTGCTTTCTGCGCATCCGGATTTGGTGGTGAGTGATATCAGTATGCCACATGTAACCGGTACAGAGCTTTGCCAGAAAATTAAATCGGATAAAAGAACCAACCATATTCCTGTGCTTCTCCTCACAGCGCTTACCGCCGAAGAGGACCAATTATTAGGACTTAATAAAGGGGCTAACGATTACATGTCTAAGCCGTTCAATTTCGAGATTTTGAATGCAAAAATCCGTAATCTCCTAACGTTAAATGAAAGCTTAAAGTCAACTTATAGCAAAAGAATAAAAGTTGATACACCAGAGATTGAAATTGAATCGGAAAATGAGAAACTATTGAACAAAGTTATCCAATATGTTGAGGCGAACCTCACTAATCCACAGCTTTCTGTAGAAGAACTGAGTCGTCATTTGGGTATGAGTAGAGGAACTTTATATACTAAGATTCTAGAGCTTACAGGAGAAAGTCCGGTCAATTTTATTCGTTCGTTAAAACTGGATAAGGCGGCTATCCTTCTTGAAAAAAGTGAGTTAAATATTTCACAGATCAGCTATGCCGTAGGTTTTGCCGCACCTAATTATTTTGCTAGAGCCTTCAAAGTTAAATTTAACATGCTACCATCAGAATATATTACGGCAAAAAGAAATTATCCTGTTGGTTTCGAAAAAATGAGTAGATGAGGTGTTTTTTTCTTCTATATCAACTATATCAAGCAGGATTAAAAATATTATTAAAGTGTCCCACACTGTATGCCTATTAGCGCCTAGCGGTGCGGTTTGGTTTATGAAATCTCTGTCCATAATTGCATTGAAGGTTCCCAATCGCATTGTTCAATAACTTCGTCGTTGAATTGCCTTACTATTGCTTTGTCCTTTTTTCTAAAATGTCCGTTAGAAATTGTGATTTGATCTGTTGTGAAATGTGTATCTGCAACTAAAGTTCCGGATATTGGCGTTGTAGGGCCATCAACGTCTGATTCTCATTGCAAAATATATTGGGTTTAAAATCCTGAGTGGAATATTGAGGATTCAATGATAAGGAAAATGATAGATAAGGTTCTTAATTTCATTTTAGATAATTTACGACTTATTAAAGCAGAATAAATAGAAATGGACAAGAAGCTAAATGAAAAATGCCTTCATAACGTTGTATTATTGAAGGCATTTTTCATTTTGTCATTAATGTGATTTTATTTTGCCAATTTAGTTTCAAGCATTTTTATGAAGTAGCCACCAACAACGCTTCTGGCTTTAAAGTTAACTCGGTGAGCGTCTAAAGTCTCGTGGAAATCGTTCATTGGTACCCTGTCTGGTGTTTCTAATGCAAACTTATAAACAGGTTTAATAAGTGCATTAAAATCTTCGCGGTTATTAGCCAAAGTAGCGGTCCATATAATCCAATCTGATTTAGTGTATGTTTTACGGCTATCTAAAGGCAAACCGTATTTTTGCTGTTTACCCAAATAGTATTTGACTTCTTTTTGGGCAACTTCTTTAGGGAAAAGATTTAAATCCAGTACCTTATCCCAAACCAAATTGTACTTTTGGCTCCACGAATTTTTGTCGTTGTAGGTTAAGGCGTAATGGTCGCCGGCATCAGCAAGCTCCATCCAACCTTTCGCCATTTCCTGTGCTTTTTTACGGTATTTTTCTGCTGTAGTATGGTCACCTAGCATTTCTGCTAACATGGCATAGCTTCCTACACCTTCAATAGCTTTTAACGCTAAATTGGCGTTTCTGGCCAAGTGTCCCGCGAAATCATCGGTGGACAATTGGTTTTTTGGATCTAAGCCATGTTCCGCCAAATAATTTGTCCAGGTTGTTAACGTTTCCCAATGCTGTTTTGCATAATTTGCGTTTCCTTCTGCTTTGCCAATTGCACCGGCTAACACCACCATGTTTCCGGCTTCTTCTACCGGCATATCTTCGCCATAGGTTTGGCCATTAGCTTTTGGGTAACTGCCTAAATCATGAGCTGGATAAGGTTTGTTCCATTTACCGCTTTCGCTGAAGTAAAAGATGCCGTTCAACATCCCCTTCATTAAATCTGGATTGTAAATTAGGAATAGGGGAGAAGATGGGTAGGTAACATCAACTGTGTTTATAAAACCGCCACTGTTATTTTCTTTTGACAGAAATAAAATTTCTTTATTTGGTCCTTCAACCAGTTTATGGGCGGCAATAGCTTGTCGGTAAGCAATATTGCACAGTTTAGCATAGGTTTCACCACCGCTATTTAACGCATCTGCATTCAGTTTTATGTCAAATGCGGCGCAACGGGACATCAGAGATGAATAGTCCTGTTCAGCTAGTTTTAATTGGTGTTCTATAGTTTCTTTGCCATCCCTATTCCACCAAGGTTTCAAGTTTTGACCAAAGAACTGCACAGAAACTATATCATCATAACCTAGCATAACATGTTGTTCTACTGGAGAATTTCCAACTTTACCGCAATCTATAACTGTATTTAATACCAGTTGCGTACCGTCCATTGTTGTTTGGGCAATGTCTTTTTTCTTGGTTAGTGAGTATAAAGCATTTGATTTAGTACTAATGTTTTGGATAATTTTATCACTGTTTGGTACAGCCATATATAAGTATCCCCAGTCAATACGTACATCGTCACCAGTCTTGCTTAACAACTCTTGTTTTTTTGTTCCAACCTTTAAAATGCCAAGTCCTTCTTTGGTATATTCTGTGGCTTCTACCTCTTGGAAAGCGCCATGCGTGGCAATTTGACTTGAAGCACCAAAATATAAGCTTACTTGGTGTGTATTACCATCATTTGCAGTTATTTGGCTTGTAATGTAAGAAACCGGTCTGGATAAAAGATCTAGGTTATCCAGTAACAAAGGAGAAGTAAAGGTGAGTTTTAAATTAACTGGTCCACAGGTAAAATCATAGATGGTTTGCGTCGCATTTAATTTGACATTTGTTTGCTTCGCTTGTAATGAAGTAATTTGTTTTTTTGATGAGATTTCTTCTACCAGACCAAAATCTACAAAAGAGGGACCACCGGTATTTTCTGCATGTACGGACAAGACGTTGTTACCTTTTTTTAGTTTGTTTTTTATATCATCAGAAATTGGGATATAAGTGAATTCACCAACAAAGGTCTGTACGTTATATATCTCCTCACCATTTAAATATGCGGTAGCATTATCATCATGGCGGATAACCAGGTAAAGTTTATTCTTGATTTTTTTTGTAAGGTTAAACGGCTTCCTAATCCAGATATGATTTTTTTTCCATGGGGTTTGAGCCTGTGAAGTTTCACTACCTGCAGCGCCAGCACCAGTTTTCCATGCAGAGTCATTAAATTCTAGTTGTGTCCAATTGTTTTCAGGTTTTGTCTCAGTATATTTTAAAGGTGTGCTTTTTTCATCAGCCAAAGACAAAATATTATGGTATGTTTTCTCTCTTTTACCTAAAAAATTATACAGCTTTCCATCCACGCTAATTACGCCATTAAGCGCATGGTGTGCACCGGTCCAGTGCCTAGTAACATCGGCATTCAAGGTGTCGTTAACTGCCCAAATACTAAAGTAAGGATCATGAGTAACTAATGGGTAAGCAGGTGCAATACGCTCCTGAGCATTTACAGCGCTATAAATTAGGCTGAAAAAAAGTAATAACTTTTTCATGTTTTTTTTAAATCGGTTATAAATGAACCCGCAAAATACAATTTAAATTTAAATGACTAAAATGTTTTAGCTTTAAAAATAATATTATAGTTTTGGAAATAGCAATTATGCCATAACGCCTGTTTTTATTCAAATCAATCGGTATAAAACGAATCGATAATATTGATAGCAAGCGAAAGGTCACTTAAATTAATATGGATATCCTTCAAAGAAATAGAAAAACGGTGAAGCTTTTAAAACGATTATTTATTGCAATATCTTTGAGTTTGATTGTTTGCAACAACAGTTTTGCATCACTCAAGACTAAAAAGCCGACTGATTTTGTTAATGTATTCTTAGGCACTTCAGGTGATCACGGACAAATTTCGCCGTCTGCTTCTTATCCTTTTGGTATGATGAGCATAGGTCCTATAACTTACCCCAAAACACATACAGGTTACGATTTTTATGCAAAGGAATTTTTAGGATTTAGTCATGGTAGGATGGAAGGCGTGGGCTGTGTAGGTAGTGGAGGAAATATTCTAATAAAACCTTTTAGCGATAATATTTATGAAAAATTAATAAAAGTAACAGAAGAGGGTAGTCCGGGATTTTATCAAGTGGGTTTTAAAAACGGTATCAAAGCTTCCTTTGTGGTTAATAACAACCTAGGAGTGCATCAATATTTTTTCCCAAATGGAAAGAAGAATTTGTCTATAGACTTAAGTAGTGTACTTGCTAACGGCTTTCATGGCGAAGTGCATAAGATTGTTGGAAATCAGATAGAAGGTTCAATTACATCAGGCACAACTTGTAATGCTGGGAAGTTTAAATTTTATTATTCGCTAAAAATTAACGGAAAAGTAAGGTGGGAAGAATTGGGCAATCATAAATTGGTAGCGCATATAGAGAGCGAAAGTAATTTGGTAGAGGTACGGATCGGGATTTCTGCCGTAAACACTGCTTACGCTAAAGCCCAGATCAATACAGACAGTTTCATCAGCCTAAAACAAGCGACGAGTGATTATTGGAATCAGTTGCTGGGCAAAATAGAAGTAAGAGGAGATAAGGAAAGAACAAAATTATTTTATTCCTTATTATATAGAAGCTTGCAGTCTCCGTTTAAAATTTCTGAAACCGACGGCGCTTATCGGGCAAATGATGGCACCCAACAACAAAGTGAGCAGGTTTATTACAACGGTTGGGCAATTTGGGATAATTATAAAACGCAACTTCCTTTATTTTCTTTGGCGTTTCCTTCGTTTTTTGGAGATTTCTCCCGTTCAATCGCATCATTATATAAATACGGAAAAAAAGATTATGCCACTCAACATGAGCCTTCAAATACCGTACGTACCGAACATGCTGTTGTGGTTATTTTGGATGCTATAAACAAAGGTTACAAACTGCCTTTGCTGGATATAACAAAGCCCTTACAAGATGAAATTGATAAGCTGGATTTTAAAAGTCCGGATAAAGCCTTGGAATCCTGTTATGATATTTGGGCTTTTTCTCAAATATTATTGAAGATAGGGGAGAAAGAAAAAAGTGCAGTTTACTTAAAAAAAGCATTGGCATATAAAGAATATTGGGAAAAGGATTTTCAAGATTTAAGCCGGAATGACCTAGATGCTATGTCTGCCCGAGGGATGTACCAGGGCACAGTTTGGCAATACCGTTGGCTAGTACCTTTTGATATTGAAGGGTTAAAACAATTGGCTGGCGGGGACATGGCATTTACCAATCAGTTAGACCAGTTTTTCGATAACGATTATTACAACCATGCCAATGAACCTGATATCCAGGCGCCTTATTTATATAACGCTACCCAAGAACCTTGGAAGTCTCAAGATTTGATCCGCAAGATTGCAATTGACACGATGGTCCAACACTATTTTAATGATAACAGTAGAGGAGTTGGTTCTTATATTGGTCATATATATAATAACCGACCACGGGCATTTTTAAGAACCATGGACGACGATGCCGGCGCAATGTCCTCATGGTTTGTTCTTGCAGGATTGGGCATTTCACCGGCTTGCATCGGCGAACCTGTTTTTTACCTTCATTTACCCTTGTTTAAATCGATGCGGTTAAAGCTGAAACAAAATACGTACCTCGATATAAAAATTAAGAACTATAATAAAACAGATAGGTATATAAGTGCAGTCATTTTTAATGGGAAAAAACTTGAACGCAATTGGCTCAGTTATGAAGAGCTAATGAGCGGAGGTACCCTTCAATTTTTATCAACCAGCACCCCAAATAAAACTTGGGGCATTAAAAACCAGTGGATATCTAAGGCTGGAGATTGAAGCTAAAACAGCGTTTGATGCGTTTAATGGCGATTTTAAGGGCTAAGTACTAAAAAATAAATTTTTTTTAAAAAAATTTGCTAAAACGTTTTAATTAACTACATTTGATTATCATAAGGTGAAAGCCTGACAAACCAATTTTATAAACGTTATTGTTCAAGGTCTAAGTTTTTAGATTACAATTATCTTTTTATGCCATTACATCGTAGAATTATTCTTACAACGAGCATCGTAACAACTTGTGTTTTTACGTCTCTGGGGCAAGCTACCAAAGCTCCCGCTTATCCTTTAATTACCCATGATCCAAATTTCAGTATTTGGTCCATGTCTGATAATTTAAACCAATCCACCACCAAACACTGGACAGAAGAAAACCAATCTTTAATAGGCCTGATAAATGTTGACGGGAAAAATTATAGGTTTTTAGGCGTAGAATCTAAAAAATACAAGACGATATTGCCAACAACAGACGAAGAAAATTATCAAGCAAAATATACAGAATCTGCACCTGCAAATGATTGGAAGAATATAGATTTTAATGATAATACCTGGAAAACAGGAATAGCCCCCTTTGGTGACGATAAAGGAAAGCCAAAAACAGAATGGAAAAGCGATGACATTTGGTTTCGTAGAAGTTTTAATTTAAAGAAGCTAAGCGCTAATAAGATTTATCTGAAAATCAACCACGATGATAATGTTGAAGTATATGTTAACGGAAAGAAAGCCTATTCAAGAACAGGTTGGACGGACCGACTGTCTTATGTGAAAATAGACGGAAGTTTATTGAAAACTGGAAATAATGTTTTGGCCATACATTGTGCTAATACTGCGGGGGGGCGTTGGTTGGATGCTGGCATTGTAGAAGAATTGCCTGTTGCGGCTAACGATAAAATTTTAACGGCAAAACAGCAAAATGTAGAAATTAGGGCTACCCAAACCATTTATGATTTTGTATGCGGTAAAATAAACCTAAAGGTCACATTTACGTCTCCTTTAATTTTAAATAACCTAGATTTATTAGCTCGTCCGGTTTCTTATATTACTTATAAGGTAGAAAGCAATGACGGTGCAGCGCATCAAGTGAATGTTTTTACGGGAGCGTCTAGTGGTATTACTGTTAACGATCCATCACAAGAGGTAATAGCTTCGACCCAAAGTACAGCCACAAATAATTTGCTTAAAGTAGGAACCGTTGAGCAACCTATATTAAAGAGAAAAGGCGATGTTATCCGTATAGATTGGGGTTATATGTATGCGGCTGTGCCAAAAGCAACAAATGCGGTTCAATACATTGCTTCAGAAACCGACGCTTTAGATGCCTTTGTTAAAGGTGTTTCATCAACAAGTAAGCAATCTACAGGTAGAAATATCATGCTAGCCACAGTTATTCCTTTTGGTAAAGTGGGTACAACAGCAACAGAAAAGTTTTTGATGATTGCTTATGACGATATTAAGCCGATAGAATATTTCCATAGAAGCTTAACTCCTTGGTGGAAAAAAAGCGACGCGGACACTTTTGAAAATCAAATAGACTTAGCATCAAAACAATATTCAGAAGTTATAAAAGCTTGCAATGAGACCGATGAAAAAATTTATAAAGAAGCATTAGCAGCTTCAGGAGAAAACTATGCTAAGTTATGTGTGGTTGCTTATCGCCAAGCAATTGCAGCACATAAATTGGTGAAAAGTCCCGAAGGAGAACTTTTATTCCTGTCAAAAGAAAACCATAGTAATGGATCTATAAATACCGTGGATATTACTTATCCTTCTGCACCTCTGTTTTTAGAATACAATCCTGATTTACTAAAAGGGATGTTAAACGGTATTTTTTACTACAGCGAAAGTGGAAGATGGAAAAAACCTTTTCCGGCACATGATTTAGGTACGTATCCAATTGCAAACGGACAAACTTATGGCGAAGACATGCCGGTAGAGGAGGCTGGTAATGTGGTGATTTTGTGTGGTGCTATTGCAAAAGTAGAGGGAAATGCAGACTACGCGAAAAAACATTGGGAATCTTTAACAGTTTGGGCAAATTATCTGCTGAAAGAGGGTTTCGACCCAGCTAGCCAATTGTCAACCGATGATTTTGCAGGCCACTTGGCTAGGAACAGTAATTTATCGGTAAAAGCAATAGTTGCTTTAGGAAGCTATGCGATGTTAGCAGATATGCTTGGGGAAAAAGCAACTGCAGAGAAGTTTAACGCTGCGGCCAAACAAATGGTTGTTAAATGGATGGAATTAGCAGAAAACGGCGATCATTATGCTCTAACTTTTAATAATAAAGGAACTTGGAGCCAAAAGTATAATCTGGTTTGGGACAAACTTTTAAACCTGGATCTTTTTCCTAAAGAGGTTTATCAAAAAGAAGTAGCGTTTTATTTAACCAAACAAAACGCTTATGGATTGCCATTAGATAGCCGTAAAACTTATACAAAGTCTGACTGGATTTTATGGACAGCAACTTTGGCAGATAACGCAAACGATTTTAAAGCGCTTACAGATCCCGTTTATAAATACATGATTGAAACACCAAGCCGAGTACCATTATCAGATTGGCATGAAACAACTAACGGTCATAAAACAGGATTTCAAGCTCGAAGCGTGGTTGGAGGATACTTCATTAAATCATTAGAAAACCATCTGAAATAATAATAAATAAAATATAGACAGCTAAAATGGTTTATTAAATCATTTTAGTTGTTAAATAAAGATTAAACACTGTAACAAACCAATTTTATAAACTTTTAACCAAGCGTATGAATAAATTATTACTTGCCAATTACACCTAACGCCTCTCTATTAAAACAAATAGTTTTAAGCCTAAATGTTTTTAGGGAGAATTCTTAAAAAAATAAAATTATGAACAAATAATTATGAGATACTTATTGTTAGCCTTATCATTTTTTGTGGGAGCCTCGATGGCTTGCTTTGCAGAAAATGTAAAGAATTTGGATAAAGAAAAAGGAGGTTCTTTTTCGTATCAGGATTCAACAAAATCAGGAATGTCTAAATCAAAAAGTGAAATAGCCAAAAACGGAGTCAGAGACACGCTGAAGGTTAAAACTTTTCAAAGTCCTAAGAGTTTGTCTGTGGTACCGGCTGTTTCGCTTCAGCAATACCTAAAAGGACGATTTGCAGGCGTAGATATTCAAGAATCTTCAGGTGAGCCAGGGACATTACAGAACATGTTTGTTAGAGGTGCTGCTGTTCCATTGCTTAATAAAAAATCGCTTTATGATGCTCAGCCTTTAGTGGTGTTGGATGGTATTCCTTTAATTACCGAACATCCTTTTGCGTTTGATATCCAGCAATATCAAGACAACAGAATTGGTACTGCAACAAATATATATAGCAGTATCGATATGGATAATATTGCCTCTATAGAAGTTTTAGGCAATGTTGAGGCGACTGCTAAATATGGTCCTCAGGCGGTAAACGGTGTTATTCTGTTGAAAACAATAGCTGCCGATACCGTAAAACGAGTAACTTTTAGCACCTATTTTGGTATAGCGCCACGTCCTAATGTGACCACTATAAACGGTAACTACGAGAACCAATTTAGACAGCGTTTTTACGATATCTACACCACAAACGGTCGGTATTCTGATGATGACGTTTACCCGCTTTATTTAAGCGATTCTTTAAGCAACAGGTATTTTGGTGCTTCTAATTGGAGCGATCTATACTACAGAGATGCCTCAGCTTATTCTGTAAACGCTTCTATAACAGGAGGTAACGATAGGGCCAATTTTCGTTTTTCCTTAGGAAACATGCAAAACCAAGGCGTAGCCGATGAAACTGCTTTAAACCGCTATAGCACTAGATTCAATATCAATATGCGACCGGTAAAATGGTTACAGTTTTCTGCTATGGTAAACGCAAACCGCGTAGAACGCGATAGAAACAGAAACCTAAGAGACCGCTATGAGCAAGTAAACTATTTCCCAGATTTGAGCTCGCCACTTAGCCCCGATAAAGAGGTTTATGCAGAATATCTTGCCCAATATGATAAAGGTTTTGATAAGAATAAAACAAATATCTTCAACGGTTATGCAAATCTGGGCGTTGATTTAGGCGCCATAAAATTGAACTCTAACCTTTCTGTTGATTATAACGAAGGCTACCGCGATATTTTTTATCCACGGTCTTTAATGCAAAACACCAGTTATGCTTCTAACTATTATGGTTTCGACCAAAGGTTTTTATTCAGTAATTCAGCAACTTTTGATAAAAGAATTAGTAACGACTATTTACATTTAGAGTTGGGACAATCTTTCCAGTGGGATACTTATAAGTACAATAATGCCTTTGCTTATAAAGGATCTTCTGATTTTATTAAAATCAACCTGTTAAACTCTGATCCTAACAGAGACGACTATTTATTACCAAAAGCATTTCCAAAAGAATTGGTGTTTAGGTATTTAGATAGAACCCGTAGCAATTTGGTATCTAGCTTTTTTAACGGTTCTTATAGTTTTAACAATAAATACACTTTCTCTACAGTCTTGCGATTGGACGGTTCATCTAATGCACAGCCTACAAGTCGTTGGTTTTTCTCCCCAACGTTTTCTGCCGGGTGGAATATTAAAAATGACCTGCTAACGAAAGTTGATCAAATATCTGCTTTAAATTTTAAAGTTGGAGTTGGGAGAATTGGCCGTCTTAATAGTTATGATAATTATTCTCAAGGCCCTCAGTATATGTCTAATGTGGGGTACACCGGTAATTTAACGGTACCAGGCTATAACGCATTTGCGGTTTTAACTCGTCC
Organism: Pelobium sp.; assembly: GCA_035496935.1. GTDB lineage: Bacteria > Bacteroidota > Bacteroidia > Sphingobacteriales > Sphingobacteriaceae > Pseudopedobacter. Next base: position 344,606 of record DATJED010000028.1, read on the forward strand.
ATATAGTTTTGGATGGGTAGGGTATGGTATTCCATGGTCATACTCAGATCAGTTAAATACACAAATAGCAATAGGTTTATTTAAAAATCGTCTAAATATCGACGCAACTTTCTACACTAAAACCGAGAAAAATCAGCTTATTGGAATACCCGATGGTGCCGAGTATGGATACAGCGAATTTATTAAAGACGGCATGTCTATCAATAATAAAGGTCTGGAAATCAATATAGCTGGCCAAGTGATACGGAAGTCCAATTTAACGTGGACATCATCTCTTTTCTTTAATGTAAATAAAAATAGGTTACTGGCCCTACCTGATAATTTAACACAATTAGAAGTTGGAGATAGATTATTAAAAGTAGGTGAACCGGTAGATAGTTACTGGCTGTTAGAAAATGATGGAATTTATACGGCAGATAGCGATGTGCCTGTTGCGAACGGTGTAATAAGAACCTTTAAAGGTATTACGCTTAAAGCTGGTGATCCAAACTGGAGCGATTTGAATAATGATAATAAGATTGATAACAACGACAAAGTTTTGCAAGGCCATGCTTTACCAATATTGGTAGGCGGGTTTGATAACTCTTTCCAATACAAGAAATGGTCGCTCAATTTCAACTTTTACTATAGTTTGGGTAGAGATATCGTTAATCAAAATATGGCCAACCGGTTTGACTTTATCAATCGAGAAGGCCAGTCTAACGTAAATTCTGTAAAAGAAATAACTTATTGGGAAAAAACTGGGGACTATAACAAATATCCATTATACAATCCGTGGAGTACAGTTTTACCATACCGTACAGATCAAGATTTATTTTTAGAGGATGGCTCGTTTGTGAAATTAAGAACGCTCTCTTTAGGGTATGATCTTACACAAATTGTTAAAAAGAAAGTTAAAGTGCGAAATATATATGTGTACGGAACGGTAAATAACTTGTTTAAAATCACAAAATATACAGGTAAAGATCCCGAGTTGGTTAGTTATGATGGGTACGATACAGGGTACGGCATGCCGATACCAAAGACCTTTACATTAGGGCTAAAACTAGAATTATAATGGTATATATCTCAATTATTAATATAAACGAAATTAAATGAGAAAGATAATATTGATTGGATTTGTTTTCCTGTTTATTTTATCGAGTTGCAACAAGATGCTTGAAGTTGACTCTGTAAGAACAGTAGCAGAAAAAAATATGTGGAATAGTCTCGAAGATTCCCGTGGTGCTTTAATGGGCGTTTACGGGTTAACGAGGGTGGCATTAATTGATAATGATGCGTTTTGGATTTATGGAGATGTCCGTTCCGGAGATTTTTCCAGTCCTGTAAGACAAGATTTAAATGCGGTCATTAACAATTCACTTAATGCTACATTTCCAACTGTTGAAGCTTTAACAGACTGGACCAGGTGGTACGCAGCCATTAATGCAGCAAACTTATACCTAGAGCGCATACATGAGGTAGAAGAAAAGGATTTGCGATATACCGAAAGCAGTATGCGTTTAGATGTGGCGCAAGTAAGGGCACTCAGAGCGTTCGCTTACTTTTATATGGTTCGCATTTGGGGCGATGTTCCTTTGATTATTGCCTCGCATGACGGCGAATTCCAAAAGCAACCACGAGAAGATAAAGATAAGATTTTAGCATGGGCAGAGAAAGAGTTGAATGAGGCAGCGGTTGATTTGCCTTATACTTATAGCGATGGAGATCCACAACAGCCAGGCAATTACTATAACGAGGACAGAGCCAGATGGGAAGGAGCCTTATTTAGAAAAACTTCTGCCTGGGGCGTACTTGCGCACATTGCTGCATGGCAAGGTGATTATGCAGGCGTTTCTAAATACTCAAAGTTATTAATGGACAATTATGGCAAAAGCAATATGGGGTATGTAAACGTTAACGATTTAACTAAACCTGATGGTTTTTTTAACGCCAAAAGATTTAACCACCTATTAGGCTTTAACTCAGATTATGGCCATCAGGATGGTTCATCAACTGGGCATATAGAAGAACTTACTTTAGCCGAACCAGTGGTAAACAAAAAAATACCTGATATCTATATGGTTAAAGATTCAATATTAAATATTTTTAACGAAACAGATGATCAGCGCTTCGGTTTAGATACGATAGGTAATCCACGTAATACGGCGTATTTTACTAACTATAACGGCAGATATCCAATTTTCAGCAAGATTAAAGTTATCCAAGGCGGTAATACAGACCCTAACTTCAGATACTTTACCAGCGCATGTGTGTTCACCCGGTTAGAGGATATTGTTTTGTTAAGAGCTGAAGCTTTAGCAGCCTTGGGCGAGATACAGGGTGCTAAAGATGCGCTAAATACTATAAGGTTACAACGCGGACTAAAAGCGTATGATGAAACAATCAACGGCGATTTAATTAACGCGATATTTTTGGAAAGAAGGCGTGAGCTAATGGGTGAGGGCCAAAGATGGTACGATATGGTACGCTACAATAAAATAAAAGGCACCAACAGTAGGTTTGCCAAACTTATTAAAGATGGAGGCATATACTGGCCTATTTCAACAAAAATTTTAAATCAAAATAATTTATTAACCCAAAACCCATATTGGGAATAAAACCAGCCGCTATGTTAAATAAAAAAACAAAACTAAAAGCGCTTATTCCTATGTTTTTTATTATAAGTACCATTATGGTGTCTTGTAGCAAAGATACGGGATATTATGCCGCTAAAGTTGAGGACAAATCATTTAATGGTAATACTTATGATTATTTGAAAAGTAAACCGGGTGTTTTTGATTCGCTTTTAAAAGTTATTGATAGACTAGGTTATCAAGATATGTTAAAAAATGATAGCGTAACGCTATTTGCACCCCCTAATCAGTGTTTTGAGGTAGTATTAAACAATTTAAATAATCTAAGAAACCAATCTGAATTAGAACCTTTATCATTAGGTAATGTAAATGCGTTGCATCTTGATACCATGATGTCTCAGTACATCATTAAAGGCTTACACAACACGCAATCTTTAGACTTACAAGACGGTGTTAGCTTATACGGAGTGAAGTATGATTACCCAATGAATGCCCGTTTGGGTGTAAGCTCGTCATCTGGTTATATAGAGGGAGGCGCACAAAACATCCTTTTCCAAAATACAAATCGTAAGGCTTTGGTGAGCAACTGGACATCAACTACAACCAGCTCCAACAATATTAAAACAAGTAACGGGTTGGTACATGTTGTATCCTCAGATCATATTTTTGGGTTTACACAGTTTGTCAGACGGTTTACTTACGTTCCACCACCGCCAAGTTTAATCGTTTCTGTGGGAGGTACAATAAGTGTTTCAAGCTGTACCCGTTCCAACTGCGATCCTATGTTTTTTGAAGGCTATGGACGTTTGATCGATAGAGATCGTCAAACCAAGTTTTTAGAGGATCCGTTTAAGAATGGATGGATGAAATTTGAGTTTAACGAACCTGCAGTTGTTGGTGCCTATACGCTTGTATCTGCAAATGACGCGGAAGATAGGGATCCGGCATCGTGGATATTGGAAGGCTCAAACAACAACAGCAACTGGTTTACACTAGATACCCGAACAGATGAAATTTTTAGAGAGCGTTATATGGAACGGGTATTCTATTTTTCAAATAAAACGGCATATAAATATTATAGGCTAACGGTAAACTCTATGCGGTTCGGAGGTAATGCTTTTCAGTTGGCAGAGTGGGATTTAAATGAGCCCGCTAAATAAAATGGTTTTTAATTTTTCAACCAAAATCGATGATAAATAAGATGAAACGGATAACAACGATTTTTTTATTAACGGTTGTTACGCTTAGTAGCTGCAAAAAGATTTTTGATTTGCCAACCGAGCGTGAATACATAAGCCCTAATATCAATTTCAACAACAAAATATGGGAGCCCGTTATCGGACGTAATTCCATTTCAAAGCAAGGCCTAAATACAGATAACTCTACGTTGCCTTTGAAGTTTGAAATCGTGAACGCAAGGTATGGAGACGGGCGTCCGGTGACGGATTTGTTCCAAGTAAGACCAACATGGGTTTGGACAAAAGAGTACACTGGTGAGGAAAAATCCTTGGAAGAAATTCAGGCTAAACGCAAGCTAGAAAATCACCCACTTTTTGAAATAAGGCCTTCGGGTGAATTTATTATGTGGGGCTCATCCACTAATGAATTAATTGAGCCTAGAGCTGCAGATAGCAGCAATTTGCCGCAAAACACAAGATATTTTGATATCAAGGTTTCTAATACGGGCGGTTCAATTTTATTGAAAGATTTTCAGCTACGTCCCTTCCGTGAACGTCCATATGCTCCGGCAGATGACTTAAACTTTTATACTGGAGGTCCGGCTCCGGATCCTATCAATAAAACAAATCCCTTTTTAAGAAATTATATAAGACCGGGTTTAGCAAATGTTACAGGCAAAGCGACCAATAAAAATCTGGAAAGTAATGACAATAGAAAGGACGTTGTCGTATTTATTCGTCCGTTTACTGGCGGAAATGGGCATAACCTTAGAATCATGGCTATCGATAAAGATGGCGTCCCTATTGATCCTGCTAAGTTTAATGAAACGAAATGGACTACAATGTTACATGCCTTCAATATGGTAAAAACTGAAGGGTACGTACAATACGATGTAGCCTATCCTATTCCGTTGACAACCCGGGCTACTGCTTATTCAGATGGCAATACTGCTAGGGTGGCGTTAGAATATTCTCGTAACGTATTTGGAGGAAACAGAGTAACCGCCTCTATGTGGTTAAACTTCTCTATCTATAGAGAAGGCGATTGGGAAATTGTCTTCCAGTTTTTAACAGATAATCCAAAATTTGAAGATGATTAATGTTACAAAAATGAATGGTATGAAAAGAAATATACATTTAGTATTCACTTTTATTATATGCGTTGCTTGCTTTAATGTGCATGCACAAAGCAAATTAAGAGTAAAAGGAGTAGTTTACGACAAGGACGCAAGAGACCCGCTTCCTGGCGTTACCATTTCCACATTGGAACCAAAGAAAACCATTGGGGTAACCAATATTAATGGAGAGTATACCATCGACGTGGCTCCTAACTCCGTAATTCTGTTTTCTTATATAGGTTTTGTTACCCAGCGTGTAACCCTAAAAGCTAACGAAACTACAGCTAACGTATATCTTGCTAGTGATAACAGAGCCTTGGAAGAAATTGTAATACGGGGCTATCAAAAGAGAACTAGGGAGGAAACTACAGGTGCTTCGACAACAGTTTTAGCTAAGGATATCCAAGATATCCCAGCTTCGAATGTTGAACAGCTTTTACAAGGTAAGGTTGCTGGGTTAAACATTCAGCTTAACACCGGTGCTCCGGGATTTAGAGGGTCTATACAAATTAGAGGTTTGTCAAACTTGTCTATATCTGGTTCGGGAAGTGAAAGTTACCTTCAGTCCAATTCACCTTTATACATCATTGATGGTGTGCCCATTGATGCTGATAAAGCCGCAGAATATGGGTTTCAAACTCAAGGTCCTGGTGTAAGCCCAACCTCTTTAATCCCTCCTGAGGATATAGAAAGTATAGAGGTGCTAAAGGACGCTCAAGCTACTTCTCTTTATGGATCAAGAGGTGCATTTGGTGTAATTATTATCACTACCAAAAGAGGGAATTCTGCTGTTCCGCGTGTGCGCTATACAACCAATGCTTTTATCAATTCGCCACCAAAATTGCGGGAAACGGTTGGAGGTAATGCAGAGCGTAATGCTAAAATCCAGCAGATATTAAATAACAGCTTGTCTGAGGGAGATATTATTCGTCTGTCCAATACAAATTTCCTTGCAGATAGTTTAAATGCGTATTGGAACAATTCTGTGGATTGGCAATCTGTTTTTTATCAAACAACTTTTAACCAAACGCATAACATTGCTATCGACGGTGGAAACCAAACTTTTAACTATAAAACCAATTTGGGCTATTATACAGAGAAAGGGGTTATAAAAAATACGGGTTTTGATAGGTACAGCCTAAACATGAACATGGAATACAAGCCAAGCAATAAGTTCAGGTTTTTTGGTGCATTGTTTGGTGCATTGGGTCAGCAAAGTAAAGGAAACGGTGTAGGTTTGCTCCAGTCTGGCGTTGCAGCTAACGGGCAGGCATCGTCTCTGTTGCCGCCTCCATCATTTTATCAGGCTACGTCTAGCGTAGTGTCTGCTTTAAGCACTACCAATAGTAATAATTCGCGAAATTTAAGAGCAAATGTGGAAGGAAGGTATGAGTTTATCCCAGGATTGGCCCTAACATCCAGTTTAAGTTATGATTTTACCTCAGATACTGAGGATACTTTTACGCCGGCAGCAGCCAATAACCAGTTTGCCAGGGTGTACGCTTTTACAGGTCGTAATTATACACTGTATAACCGTAACAATTTATCCTATTTCAAAACTCTAGGGTCACACGAATTGTTTTTTAGTGCTTTTAACGAGATATACAAAAAAGGACGTCAGGCTAGTATTATTCGCCAAGAAAAAACCGCAAATGACCAACTACAGGGTCCGGTAGGTTTTGATAGTTATTTCTCCAGAGGTGGCGGTGTATTGGATAATTATGGTGACGAACGTATAGCATCTTTTGCTGGCGCTTTTTCTTACAATTTCAAAAAGAAATACGTTCTCGATTTATCGTTTCGACTAGACGGTTCTTCTTTATCGGGAGCTGAAGACCCATATTCAAAAAACCCTGCCGTAGGTTTAAGGTGGAACTTTTACAAAGAAAACTGGTTTGCCGGCTTAGGTTGGTTAAGCGATGGATCTATAAGAGCCAGCTGGGGTAAAAATATTAATCCTAATGGCAGTTTACAAAGTCTTTATGGTTTATATACCGTAAACGGAAATTATAATAATAACCCGGCAATTGGTGTTGTTTATGATCAAATTCCAAATCCTAATTTAAAGCCAACTACCACGGAGCAGTATAATCTTGGTTTTGACTTAGGTTTATTTGAAAATCGTATCGAGTTAAATTTTGATACTTACTTTAAACATGTAAAAAATATGCTTTTTGATCGTCAATTGGCAGATATCACAGGGTTTAATAGGGTAGTAAGTAATGATGCCTCTATCGCAAATTATGGTTATGAGCTTGCAATTACTGCACATCCGTTTAAACCGGGTAAAGATTTTAACCTTTCTTTTTCTGTAAACGGAGCAATTAACCGCGACGTTTTAACCAGTTTGCCGGTAGACCAATACGGACAATTTATAAAATTTGACGGCGATCAAAACTATTTACAACATGTTGTTTATCGTGTAGGGCGGAACACGCTATCAAACTATCTTAGAATGAACCAAGGTACTTATGCCAATGACGATGATGTGCCGGTAGACCCTTACTCTGGTTTAAAATACAGAACCGATGGTGTATATTTTCAAGGTGGCGACCCAATCCTCAAAGATGTAAACGGTGATTATATCTTAGATGGTGCCGATTACGAGATTGCAGGAAATTCTCAGCCTTTGTTTGTTGGCGGCCTTTCTACAAATATTACCTATAAAAGCTGGGGATTAAATGTTTATTCTTCATTTACAGCTAAGCGAACCATATTAAATAATGCTTTATCAGACAGGCTGGCTATTATGCGTGATCCGTTTGCGCTAACATCTGTAGTGCCATTACAAAATCTGGATATCTGGACACAGCCGGGAGATTTTACCAAATATCCTAACCCTTACGATTATGGCAGATATAACCAAGTAAGACCTTTCAGAAAAGACCAAACACTTTGGGCAGAAGACGGATCATACTTTAAAATAAATAGCGTAACGCTGAGCTACAACTTTGATAAAAAATTAATCAGTCGTTTGGGTTTATATAACCTTAGAGTATATTTTTCTACAAATAACGTAGCGACATTCTCTAGTTATAGTGGTCCCAACCCCGAGAACGTAAATGCGTTAGGTAGAGATAATTCTAATGGTTACCCTGTACCGCGTACTTATAACATTGGTTTAAACCTAGAACTAAATTCTGGAAAATAAAAAAATGATGATGAAAAGAATTTTTATATATACAGTGATAGGAGTTGGTATTTTATTGAGTATCAGCTCTTGTAAAAAGTTTCTTGATGTAGAACCAATTGATAAGCTCACAGGAAACAACTTTTATAAGTCTCCTGAAGATGTTCAAGCATCAATAGGTGATTTATCTCGCAAGCTTTATAACAAAATTACCGAAACCCAGTTTATGGGCGCAACGGGAGAATATCGCTCAGGCGAAGTATTATCTGATCCGCTAATACGTGGGAACTCAGTCCGCACCCCTCAAAATATCGCTTACATCGATAGGTTAGGTAAAAACAAGCTTATTGAAGTTATAAACAATCCGAATAATTTATGGGGCGATTATAATTTTGGCAGCATTACCGATTGGAGAAGATTTTATGAGGTAATACAAGGCGCAAGTATCTTAATTGAAAAGTTAAATGAAGGTATCCCAGGAGTAACAGAAACCACTAAAGCGCAGTACTTAGGAGAGGCTACCTTCATTAGATGTTTTTGTTATTTTATTATGGTAAGGTTGTATGGCGACGTTCCTTATTACAGCGATGCTTTTCACATAGAACCGCTACCACGCGAGTCCATGGTTTCTGTGATGGATAAATGTATTGCAGATATGGAAAGTAGAAAAGATGGTATGGTTTGGACTTTTTCTGAGCCAGCTTTTAAAGGAGTAAGAGCCACTAGAACCAGCGCCATTGCATTGCTCATGAATATGAATATGTGGAATGCAGGTTTTGATTTGGCAAATGCCGATAAATACAACAAAGCAACGGTAGCTTTAGGCAAAGAGCTTGTTGATAATGAAAATAAGCATAACAATAGGTTATTACCGATAGAAGAATGGCAAACAGTTGTTGGAGGCCGTTCAGATGAGAGCTTATTTGAGCTATACCAAAGTGTAAATTATGGTGTATCTACAAATATTTATGCGCCAATTTCTCAGATGTTTCTGCATTATCCATATAAATCTCCGTTTTATGATTGGGAAAAAAGTTCGGCCTATTATAAATCATCTTATATGGAGAAAATTTTTCCGCAAGACGTTTCTGATACCAGAAAGAATACTTGGCTAATCGAACCCTATGCAAATAGTGGATTGTTCAACTTCGCTAAATTATCTGGAGTGAATGTTAACGCTGGGGGAGTAGGTGCCGCAAATCCAGACAACAGTTTCATCTTTTTTAGATACGCAGATGCTTTATTAATGTATGCGGAAGCATTAGCAAATGATGGTAACGATACAGAGGCTGCAAAAATGTTAAACAGAGTAAGAACAAGGGCACATGCTCCAACATTTAACGGAGCAGGCACCGAACTAAAAGATTTTATCTTTTTAGAACGCTCTAGAGAACTTATTGGCGAAGGTGTGCATTATTTTGATCTGATAAGAACCCGGAGAATCCTGAGTCAAACATGGACGTCGAACCCCTTAACTACGGATCAGTTTATCAGAGGGGGCTGGACTTGGCCTGTATCTAACAACGTGATCAGAAATAATCCTTTTATAACACTTACTGATTATTGGGTTAATGGTGGAATTTAATTATAGCAGGTTCAAAACACTTGAAAATAAGATTATGAAAAATTTATTATTTATTTTTTCTGTCCTTTTAATTCTATCCTCTTGTAAACAAGACGATTATTTCATCGATGGAGGAAAAGCTGTTGCCAAGTTTGATGGTGATATGCTAGGATATCTAGAATCTAAGCCGGTACAGTTTGATACCATTTCACAAGTAATAAAGCTGGCGGGTTTAGAGGATCAATTTAAAAACGACAAGTTTACTTTTTTTGCACCTAATGATATGATGGTGAGAGATATTATTGGAACTCATGTTAATTCTTTAGGGCAGGTAAGTTATAGCAATTTAAATGCATACCTAATTTCTGTAAATAAAGAACCGATACTCGAGCTATCTGATATAGATTCTTTAATATGGCGAAAATATATAACCAGATATATGTTTTCTGATGCATATACCTTAAAAGATTATCCGCAGATAGATTTTGACCAAAGAAACATTTTTCCAGGACAACTTTTCTATTCCAAAGACAACTCACTCTTTAATATAGGAGTAGTTTATGATAGCGTAAATGGTGTTAAATATTTAGGATACCGTCATTTAGTGATTTCTTTTGTTCCCGATGCCTCCAGGCCCGATGACAATTGGCAAACGGTGAATATATCATCTTCAGACATACAGCCTAATAACGGGGTAGTCCATACGCTTAGAAACGACAAAATTTTCGGATTCGATTATAATGAATTTGTAAATGATGTGGCATTGACAAGGAACAATACCAATTAAAATGACAGACTTATTCTGGTACGCTTTATAAGCATAAAAAGAAATTTATATGAAAAAATTAAAATACATTTTATCTATTCTAGCACTGTTTTTTGTAGTGCTCGCAGGGTGCAAAAATGAAGATGACGTGTTTGAGGACCCTTATAGCGGAGCGAAGGAAAGCTTAGGCGTAAGTATTAGCAGAGATTTAGTTCCCGAGCCTATGAATGGTTCTGCCGGTACAAGCGTTGTGATAAAGGCATCAGGATTGATGCCCTACAAAGAAAAACTAAAATTTTTATTTAACGGGGTCGAAGCGAAGGTAATTTCCGTCACCGAAACCGAAATCACGGTTGAAGTGCCTGAAAATGCCAGCTCCGGCGTGACATCTATTGTGATAGATAACCAAGTAGTAGTGGGTCCAGAGTTTACTGTGGATGGCTTAGTCAACATCGACCCTACGTTTCTAACTAAAATTGGTACAAATCGGCAGGTTAACCAGTACTACAGATTATCAGATAACAGAAATATTTTGGTAGGCGCTTTTACCGACTACGATAACAAAGGTTTGTTGAGTCCTCTGAACAGAATTTTGCGGATTGATGACAACGGCGGTTTAGACCGGACCTTCAGGCCAGGTAGAGCATCAAACGGAGATTTAAGCTCTTTTGTTGAATTTGGGAATAGATATATTATAGCAGGAGGCTTTAGCGGTTACGGCATACAAGGTAATATCAGCAACATTACAGCTTTAAGTACCAACGGTAGCATAGATACGCTTCAGTATGATACCTATATGAAAAACACCACCGGCATTATAAAGTATTTCCCGAGTTTTAACGGCGGAACAAATAGCTATATAGATCGTTTGTACACTTTTGATAATAAACTAATTGCTACCGGTAATTTTAGGTATTATATTAAAAGAATTTACGACCAGCCAAATTACCTAAACACCAAAGATTCAGTAATACTGGATAGCACAGAAATAAGACAAGTCATTCGTTTAGGTGCAGATGGAGCTTTGGATAAAACCTATCGTTTTAACCCCGGCGGAGTAGCGTTTGAAGGTGCAAACGGATATATTGATTCTTACATGCACACTAGTGGACCGTTAGCAGGCAAACTGGTGATTTTTGGGAAGTTTTCTAGGTTTGATGGCCAGGCCGCAAAAAATATTATCCGGTTAAACGCCGACGGTACAATTGATAATACGTTTAACCCGGGCAACGGAACAGATAACGCTATCTCATCATTAAAATATAATCCAGATACCGACCAATATCTTATTACAGGAAGTTTTAGAGCCTATGGCGGACATGATTCTCCCGGTATTGCTATGCTAAAAAGCAACGGCGAACCTGTAAATACATTTACCGCAAAACCTATTGTTGGTGGTTACGCTACTTTTGCCAAGCAACTTAGTTCTGGGTTAATAGTAGTTGCAGGGAACTTTAGAACTTATGGAGGAATCTTCCGTAGCGGATTTATGATTTTAGAGGCAACAGGAGAATTAGCTGCAGGTTATAACAATACAGGTAGATTTTCTGGAAATTTAAGGGATGTTATTGAAACTAAAAGTGCCGATGACAAAAAAGCATTACTGCTTATTGGAGCGTTTAATAAGTTCGATAATGTTGATATAAACAATATTGTAAGAATAACGATTGAATAATTTTATAACACGAATAATAAACTAAAAGATATGAAAAGGAATTTTCTAATAGGCTTGGTCTTCCTAATGGCGTTTGCCGTAACGTCGTGTAATAAGGATTTTGAACGGGTAATAGCAGACAAGGACTATAGCGATACGCTAAGCATCGCCTACGGTAACCCTAAAGTGTTATATATAATTGTTGACGGCGCTAGGGGAACTTCGGTTCGCGATGCAGCTATTCCAAACATAAAATCATTATTACCCACGGCAATTTATTCTTGGACAGCTTTAGCCAATCCCGATTTTCCGAACGAGGCAAGTAACTGGGCAGATATGCTAACAGGGGTAAAAGAAAACAAGCATAACGTACAAGACCAAACTTTTAGCAATAATCAATTGCAAAAGTTTCCGGTAATTTACAAACGTATAAAAGAAGAAAAGCCAACTATTGACCCTATTTCGCTTTCTTCGTCGCCTGTTTTTGATGCTAATTTAACCGAAGGAACTTCGGAACATAAGTTGTTTGCTGACGATAATGAAGTAAAAAACGCAGTAGTTAATAGACTAGCAATAGATTCCACCGAATTTATTGTAGCTAATTTTACGGATGTTGATAAAGCGGGTGAGCAGTACGGTTACGATAATTCTTTTCCAGAATATAAAACAGCCATAGAGAATTTTGATAAACAAGTTGGCGATATTTTAACGGCGCTAAAAGCCCGTCCGCATTATAAAAATGAAAATTGGTTGATTATTGTAGCATCGAGCACTGGCGGGGCGTTTACGTTGCCAGCAACTCAAAATGACAATACCGTTTTTAGTGATACCAAAGTAAATACGTTTTCAATTTACTCTGCACCAAAGTTAACTCAAAGGGTCTTAACTAAACCATATACCGGAAACCGCTTTACAGGCACTACAATCCGGTTGTTCGATCGCGAATCAGGCGTTCACGCTATAATCCCGCCGAATGTTTCAACGGAGGAGTTTTACAATTTCCCGGATACAATAGGCTTTACCATTGAACTCAAGGTAAAAAAGAACGATCCTCGGGGCGACGGAAGCTATCGCCAAAATTATCCTACAATTTTCGGTAAGATGAACGAATGGTCTAGTAACCATCCCTTGGCAAATGAAAAAGGTTGGTGTTTCTTTTTAGAAGAAGATTTCTGGCAGTTTTATGTTAGGGGTGATAACGGAGATCGCAGATTCCAACAGCGTGGACAGGTATTAGGTAAAGGTACTTGGAACCAATTAACTGCAAAAGTAGAAATCAGAAACGGAAAGCGTTATTTAAGAACATATACAGACGGAGTATACTATGGCGAACATGAAGTTACTGATTTTGGGAATTTTACCACCTCTGCACCTTTAACGCTAGGTTTTATTCCAGGAAACGGTCATGGGCAGTGTGATGTACAGATAGCTGATGTTAGGATTTGGCGTACAGCCTTACCTGATAACGTAATTAAAAATTACTCCTGTGAAACCAGCGTTGACGAAACGCATCCTTATTATAATTACTTAGCAGGATATTGGCCTGTTTTAGATGGCTCTGGTAGTAAAATTAAAGATTATAGCACTTTGGAAAACGATTTTGATATTCAGGGTAACTACGCATGGACTGATTTTAACGGCTTAGTTTGCTCCCCTTCTAGTGCCGAATTAGCCAGTATGGTTCCGCAAAATGCAGATATACCAGCCCAAATATTGTCTTGGTTGCATATTCCCAGAAAAGCTATCTGGCAAATTGATGGTAGAGTTTGGTTAGACCAATAAATTGTACCGAAATATTATCTTAAAAAGTAAATGATTAATGCATATAGTTATGACAAGATTTTTAAAAAGTATGTGGTTTTTAGGGCTGATAGCACTAATAGCTACCGCATGTAGAGACAACATAGATTTAGAGCAGTTCTCACCTGTAAACTCAAACAGTCAGGTAATTTCGGCAGATGGTGCTTTGCTAAATCAAATGTTTAGAGATGAAGATTTAGTGTTAGTTCCTATTAAAATTAAACTCTCTGCGGCTGCAGCGAAGGCTTTTCAAGTAGGTATTGAGCCTGTTTCTGATACCATTAATAAATTAATAGCAAATAATACACTACAAAATACAGTGTTGATGCCATCTAGTTATTTAGATTATCCAAGTGTGATTAATGTTGAATACGGTACAGATTCTGCCACAGTATTTGTGGGTTTTAAGCTAACGGGCATAGAGAAGTATTATAGCAAAAATGTAGCAATAGCGTTTAGGCTAATCAACCCCGAAAAAGGTAATACGATAGATCCGGTGCAGAATACTTTTGTGGTAGTGATTGACACCAAGGATGTTACAACCCTGGAAGAAGTACATTATCTTTCTATTGTGAACCATCCAGGTGAGGTTTTTGAAATCCCAAGAGGTAATCAATATAATATAACAAGCACCGGGATTACCATTCCGTTGGGTATCAACTTAAATGGAGTTGCAGGAAAGCCTTTTTCTGTAAAAGTAATATCGGATATCGATACGATAAATTCATTAATTGCAAATGATGCCCGCTTTGCTGATGCAATTAAATTGCCTGATTACACTTTAGATACCTTAGTACGTTTTAAATCCAATGTAAACTCAGGAACTTTGGAACTAGATATTCCGTGGAATGTTTTCGATGATAACATCGCCGCTAACAAGAAATTTGCGATAGCTGTTAGGTTAGAAAGTTCAACCCGCCACGTGTTACAACCAGATAAGGATTTTGTAATTCTATTATTAGACCCGGAAATTAATATAGATAATAATTCATTTATTTTTGGTACCGGTGACGGTTTAAATGCACAGTATTGGACAAACAGCCAGTTTTTAGGTTATGCTAATGACCAAGAAAGTGCGAACCTTAGCTCTACCGCTCCAAGAACAGCTCCTTTTATTACTAGAGTTGATGACCTTATAGATTGGGGTGGAGGTGCTAGAAACTGGCGGGATGGTAATGATAACCCTGATAATCTTCCAAATTATCCAGCTCTTAAAGATGCATCTGGTAATTGGATTTCTGGTGATAATTATTCATCAAGATGGTTCGGCTGGTTCTTGGCTCCATTAAATGGAACCTATACTTTTTACCAAACTCGCTGGGATGATGGAGCTAGATTGTTTGTTGATAATAAACTGATTATTAATGATTTCAACCAGCAATGGGATAAAGATTATAGAAAGGCTACAGTTACCTTAAAAAGAGGAGAAGTCTATCAAATCGAGGCTCATCATCGGGAGAATGTAGGTGGGGAGCAAGCTCATTTAGAATACGAAGTGAGAAATGATAAAGGTGATGTGATCTATTCAAGGCGCATAATCCAAAAGAGTCAACTTTATACCACTAAACCTTAATTTTAAAACCTTGCGAAGGTTTAAATCGAATCACTAAAACAATTCAGATTTAAACTTTCGCTTTTTAATAATATTAAATATGAGAAAGTTATTACTAGGTTTACTATTATTTGTCGCAGTTTTTATCGGCGCTTGTAACAACAATGATGAAATTCCTGCATTGCTTGCCGGAAAAACCGATATAGATTACCCAATTGCGGATTTTGAGTACACTATCTCACCAACTGATCCACAGAAGGTGACTTTTAAAAGCACATCATCAAAATATGCTACGCTTTACTGGCAGTTTGGAGACGACAGTCTTTCTACCGCAGAAGAGGTAGTGCACCAATACCAAACTTATGGCATATTTAGAGTCATTTTAACCGCCAGAAATGAAGAAGGCTATTCCACAAAAAAAGAAGTTTCGATCTTTTTAAAAAATCCTGAATTTAATCCGCTTGTTGTTGGCGAAAATTACGTTATAACCAAAGGCGGTGAGCTTAGCGTTTTGAATGAAAATGGTGGTGGCCCTAACGGGGGAGAAGGTTCTTTAAAACTTGTTGATGGCAATGTATTCAGTAAATTTTTCGTAGGTTTTAACCAAGCAACTGGTACGTGGTGGCAGTTTAGATTTATTGAACCGGTTCTAGTGCAGGCATACACCGTTACATCAGGAAACGACGCCCCGGATAGAGACCCAGTTGACTGGACTTTAGAAGCTTCTAACGACGGAACAACTTGGCAGGTTTTAAGTGATGTCGTTGGATTTAAATGGCCTATAAACTCTTCTACCAAGGCTGCAGCAAGAAACTCCACCGCTATTTTTCACATTACGTCAAACGATGTTGCTTATAGTTATTATCGCATAAATATCACTAAAACTAACGGGGCTGGAGCTCTTCAAGTGTCAGAATGGACATTAAATGCCAGTCAGCCTTAACAATTTATTTTATTGATTTTTTATAATGAAGTTCCTTTTTTTATTCCTTTTATGCACTAGCTTTTCGTTGTATGCAGATGACAAAGATCTCGCAGACTATGTTAACACCCTTCAGGGAACAAATTCTAAACATGAATTAACTCGCGGAAATACTTATCCAACCACCGCCCTTCCGTTCGGGATGAATACTTGGACGCCTCAAACAGGAAACAATGGCGATGGTTGGAAATATCAGTACTTCAAAAAAACCATCCGTGGCTTTCAGCAAGCGCATCAGTGCAGTTCATGGTCTAATGATTACGCGGTTTTCTCTTTAATGCCCACCACAGGAAAATTAGTAGTGGATGAAAACCAACGAGCATCCGGCTTTAGTCATGATAATGAAACCGCAAAGCCTTATTATTATCAAGTTAAGCTTGCAAATGGTACAAACACCGAAATTTCTCCAACAGAGCGTGGTGCGCATTTAAGATTTTCTTTCCCGTCCAAAAAAGAATCATTCCTGGTTTTAGACGGATATACTAAGTTAAGTATGGTAAAAATTTATCCTAAAGAGCGCAAAATTGTAGGTTGGGTAAATAACGGTCATTATGTACCTGGTAACTTTAAAAATTATTTTGTGATTGTTTTTGATAAGCCTTTTAAAGCTTATGGTACTTGGGAAAACAGAAAAAATAAAGTTAGCGCTAAAAATGATACCGACGAAGGCGAAGGAATAGGGGCGTATGTTCAGTTTAAGGACGGGGAAAAAGTTCAAGCCAAGGTAGCTTCATCATATATCAGTTTAGAACAGGCAAGTTTAAATCTAGAACAAGAACTTGGTAAGTATGCCAGTTTAGAAGAAACAAAAGCTGCGGCAAAAGCGGTGTGGAACAAACACTTAAGCCGTATTTTGGTAGAAGGTGGTAGTGAAGAAGATAAAGCGACATTTTACTCTTGCTTTTTTAGAGCCAGTTTATTCTCAAGAATGTTTTTTGAGTACGGAAAAGACGGAAAGCCTTATTACTATAGTGCTTACGACGGAAAAATACATGAAGGATATATGTACACCGATACTGGTTTTTGGGATACTTTTAGAGCGCAATTTCCACTAACTGCATTGATGCATCCTACCATTACTGGAAGGTACATGAATGCGATGCTCGCCGCATATGACCAATGCGGCTGGTTGCCTTCGTGGTCTTTTCCGGGCGAGGGTGGAAGCATGATCGGCAACCATGCAATTTCTTTGTTTACCGATGCTTGGGTAAAAGGTATCAGAACTTTTGATCCTCAAAAAGCGTTAGAAGCTTATTATCATGAAGCTACCAATAAAGGTCCATGGGGACCGGCAAATGGACGCCAAGGCTGGAAAGAATATTACCAACTTGGCTATGTCCCCTATCCCGAAGTTAGGGAGGCTACGGCTAAAACCTTAGAATATGCCTATGACGATTTTTGTGGCTATAATTTGGCGAAACAAGTAGGCAATACTTTTTATAAAAACATTTTTGCCCGCAATATGTATAACTATAAAAACGTATTCAATGCGAAAACAGGGTTTATGCAAGGCCGCGATGCTAAAGGTAATTTCAGTAAAAATTTTGATCCTAAAGAGTGGGGCGGTCCGTTTACTGAAGGATCAGCCTGGCACTGGGACTGGTCAGTTTTTCACGATGTTAACGGTTTAATTGGTTTAATGGGCGGAAACAAGAATTTTAATGCCAAATTAGATTCTGTTTTTACTTCAGATAATGATTTTAAGGTGGGCACTTATGGCGGTTTAATCCACGAAATGACCGAAATGGCTATGGCAAATATGGGGCAGTATGCACACGGAAATCAGCCGATACAGCACATGGTTTATCTGTACAATTATTCTGAAGAACCCTGGAAAGCCCAATTTCATGCCAGAGAGGTAATGCGGAAGCTATACAACTCCACTGAAAACGGTTATCCTGGAGACGAAGATCAGGGGCAAACTTCTTCATGGTACGTGTTAAGCGCTATGGGTTTTTATAGTGTTTGCCCAGGCACAGATCAGTATGTAATGGGAAGCCCTTTATTTAAGAAAACGACTATTACATTAGAAAACGGCAAAAAATTTATCATTAATGCCGATGGAAACTCCAAAGGCAATGTTTACATTAATTCGGGCACATTAAATGGCCGGCCGTTTAACAAAAATTACCTAAAATACGCCGATATTACCGATGGAGGAATTTTAAATTTAAAAATGTCTGCAAAACCGAATAAATCCCGCGGATTGGGCGAAGAAGATAAGCCATATTCGGTTTCAACAGATATAACTCAGTAAAAATTAAGAATAATTAATAGCAAAACACCTAATGATTAAAAGTATTTTAAGTCTAGTACTAGTAGCAGTTGTCTTCAACTTAAAGGCTCAAATTATCGATAAAGTAAACGATCCGGTGGAATGGGTAAATCCGTTAATGGGAACCGAATCTAAACCCAGCTTATCTAATGGAAACACTTATCCGGCTGTTGGAGTGCCTTGGGGAATGAATTTATGGTCGGCGCAAACCGGTACAATGGGCGACGGTTGGATGTATACTTACACCGCAGATCGTATCAGAGGATTCAAACAAACACATCAACCATCTCCTTGGATGAACGATTATGGACAGTTTTCGATTATGCCTGTTACTGGCGAGCTGAAATTTAACCAAAATGATAGAGCCAGCTGGTTTTCCCACAAAACAGAAATCTCTAAACCTTATTATTACAGCGTTTATTTAGCTGATGCCGATGTTACAGCAGAGTTAACTCCTACAGAGAGAGCTGCGCAATTTAGGTTCACCTATCCAAAATCAGATAAATCTTACGTAGTAATTGATGCTTTTGACAAAGGTTCGTACGTTAAAGTTATAAAAGAAGAAAATAAGGTAATCGGGTATTCTACAAAATTTAACCGCGGGCCATTACCTAATTTCAAAAACTATTTTGTTATTTATTTCGACAAGCCTTTAACTGAAGTTTACACCACTGATGGTGACAAGTTAAGCGATAAAACTGAGTTAAGTGTTGATCATGCCGGTGCAGTTGTTGGTTTCTCAACAACGAAAGGCGAAAAGGTTAATTTAAGGGTGGCAACGTCTTTTGTTAGTTTTGAGCAAGCAGAACTCAACTTAAAACGCGAGTTGGCAAATGATACTTTTGATGAAACCTCTAAAAAAGCGAAAGCATTATGGAACGATAAATTAAGCCGTATCGCTGTAGAAGGCGGAACCATAGATCAAATCCGTACGTTTTATTCTTGCTTGTACCGTACATTGTTTTTCCCTAATAAAATGTACGAGCTTGATGCTAATGATAAAATTATACATTACAGTGCCCAAAACGGCAAAATTATGCCCGGTTATAAATTTGCAGGTACTGGTTTTTGGGACACTTTTAGAGCGTTGTATCCTTTTTTAAATTTAATGTATCCTTCTATCAACGAAGAAATGCAAGCGGGTTTAATTAACGATTACAAAGAAGGCGGTTGGTTGCCAGAGTGGTCCAGCCCTGGTTACGCTGATATTATGATTGGTAATAACTCAGCTTCTGTGGTTGCAGATGCGCATATTAAAGGACTTTCCGGCTATGACATTAACACGCTTTACGAAGCAGTAATCCATGGCGCTAATAATGAAGGACCAATAACAGCAATTGGACGTAAAGGAGTTGAATATTATAATAAACTGGGTTATGTGCCTTATGATGTTGGAGTTAACGAAAACGCAGCCCGTACTTTAGAGTACGCTTATGACGATTTTGCCATTTACCAGTTGGGAAAATCTTTAGGCAAGCCAAAATCTGAGATCGAATTATACAGAAAGCGCAGTTTAAACTACCGTAATTTATTCGATAAATCTTCGGGCTTAATGCGTGGTAAAAATAAGGATGGGAAATTTCAGTCGCCTTTTAACCCTTTCAAGTGGGGTGATGCTTTTACTGAAGGAAACAGCTGGCATTATTCATGGTCCGTTTTTCATGACATACAAGGGTTATCAGACTTAATGGGCGGAAAAGAAAAGTTTGCAATGAAGTTGGATTCCGTTTTTTCCATGCCTCCAATTTTTGACGAATCTGCTTATGGTGGCGTCATCCATGAGATAAGAGAAATGCAGATTGCCGGCATGGGGCAATACGCTCACGGAAATCAGCCTATTCAGCACATGATTTATCTGTACGATTATGCTGGCCAACCTTGGAAAACCCAATACTGGGTTCGTGAGGCTATGAACAAACTTTATAAAGCTACGCCCGATGGATACTGCGGTGACGAAGATAACGGACAAACTTCTGCTTGGTACGTGTTTTCGGCAATGGGTTTTTATCCGGTTACACCAGCTGTAAATCAATACGTTTTAGGTGCTCCATTATTTAAAAAAGTAACCTTGAAGCTCGAAAACGGCAAAACATTTAGTATCGAAGCGCCTAAAAATTCTGCCGAAAACTTATACGTAAATAAGCTTTCTTTAAACAATAAGGTTTATGATAATAGCTGGATTGGCCACCAAGAAATACAAAACGGGGGCAAAATGACTTTCGATATGGATGACCAACCAAATACTGAAAGGGCTACAAAAGCAACAAGTTATCCTTATTCTTTATCTAATGATAAATAGTTTTTAAGTATAAATATATAATAATCCATCTAGCTCATGTGACAAAGTACGCTGTTCTAGATGGTTTCCTCGTTTTAAAATATGATACAATATAATAAACATATTAAGTCTCAGGTATTTTTGTTTTTGGGTATAATGTGCGTTAGCCTATTTGGTCAAGCACAAACTAAAATTACGTCTAAAAACCCGATATTTCCCGGCTGGTACGCCGATCCGGAAGCAGTTGTTTTTCAGCATCAGGTTTTCGTATATCCAACGTTTTCGGCACCGTACGAAGATCAAGTTTTTATGGACTGCTTTAGTTCTAAGGATTTAATAGATTGGAAAAAACATCCGAAGATAATTGATACCTCGGCAGTTAAATGGGCGAAGAAAGCCTTGTGGGCGCCTGCTATCGTAAAAAATAAAGGCAAGTACTTTCTTTTTTTTGCAGCAAATGATATTCAAAAAGAATCGGAGCTTGGAGGGATCGGTATCGGGGTATCTAAAAAGCCGACCGGCCCCTTTAAAGATTACCTAGGTAAACCATTGTTGAATAAAATTGTAAATGGAGCACAGCCTATAGATCAATTTATTTTTAAAGATAAAGACGGTACATTTTACATGATATACGGAGGTTGGGGACATTGCAATATCACAAAGTTGAACAAGGACTTTACAGAAATTATCCCTTTTGATGATGGTGAAACTTTTAAAGAGATTACCCCAACGGGTTATGTAGAAGGGCCTTTTATGTTTATCAAAAATGGTAAGTATTACTTCATGTGGTCAGAAGGAGGTTGGGGCGGACCTAACTATAAAGTGGCTTACGCGATAGCTGATTCGCCTTTCGGGCCTTTTAAACGTATAGGGACTGTGTTGCAACAAGATGCAAAAATTGCTACCGGTGCAGGACATCATTCAGTAATCAAAGTACCGAATAAAGATGAATATTATATTGTATATCATAGACGCCCTTTAACAGAAACTGACGCCAATCATAGAGAAACATGTATTGAAAAAATGGAGTTTGATGATAATGGGTTTATCATACCCGTAAAAATTACCAATGAGGGTGTTGGAGCTAGATCATTTTAAAGTTTTCAAAGGCGATATGGATTTTGGTTGTTGATTAAGCTTACCTTTTATAAGTAGTATATTTTTTACCTAGCTCAATTTAAAATGTTTGCTAAAACGTTTTAAAGATTATATATTTGGCGTAATAAACGCTCTGTTTTCATCAAACAACCAATTTTAAATTTATGAACCATAACGGACCATCAGAAAACGCACAAAAAGTGCAAACAGTCGTAAACATCGACAAGCCAAAATTTACAGATCGCAAATACTTAACCGTTTTGGTTTTCGTAACTTCCTTATTTATGTTTTGGGGAGTTGCCATTACTATGGGCGACGTATTAAATAAACATTTTCAACATACTTTAAGCCTAAGTAAAACACAGTCTGCATTTGTTCAATTCGCTATTTTTGGAGCTTATTTCGTAATGGGCATCCCGGCGGGGTTATTTATGAAACGTTTCGGTTACAAAAGTGGCGTTTTATTGGGCCTTTCACTTTTTGCTGCTGGTTCATTTTTATTTGTTCCTGCTGCTAATGCCTCTTCGTTTACTTTTTTTGGTATTGCCTTATTTGTTTTAGGCTGTGGCTTATCAACGCTGGAAACTGTAGCACATCCATTTGTTGCTTCTCTCGGGGATCAGCGTACAAGTGACCAACGTGTAAATTTTGCACAGTCTTTTAACGCATTAGGTGCTATTATAGGTCCTGCTATTGGTTCTTACTTCTTATTAAGACATAATGTACCCGGCAGCACAGATTTAACCTCTGTAAAAACCCTATATCTTGTAATAGGTTCTGTAATTGCCTTTATCGCTATTTGCTTTGCATTTGTAAAAGTACCCGCACTGATAGATCCACATGTTTCTGCAGAAGACATCGAATCAGGTAAGGTAAACGTTGATGTAGCACCAGGAAAAAAATTATTTCAACACACACACTTTGTTTGGGCGGTTGCTGCGCAATTTTTTAATGTAGCGGCTCAGGCAGGTACTTGGGCTTTTTTTATAAATTATGGTCACGATGTAATGGGCTTGCCTGAAGTTACTGCTGGGAATTACATGGTTATTTTTATGGCAATGATGTTAGCGGGTAGGTTTATAGGTACGCTTATCATGCGGGTTATAGCACCTAACAAATTATTGGCCACCTACACGGTTATTTGTATGGTTTTATGCTTAATTGTAGCTCAGGGTTTCGGATGGGCATCTTACATCGCATTGTTTGGCATTAACTTTTTCTTCAGCATCATGTTCCCAACTATTTTTAGTCTTGGTCTAAAAAATTTAGGACACCATACACAGCAGGCTTCTTCTTTTTTATCAATGGGTGTTGTTGGCGGAGCGATATTTCCGTTTTTCATGGGCGCAATAGCTGATAGCAGCGGAGTTGCAACTTCATATTATCTCCCAATTATATGCTACTTCGTTATTTTCTTGTTCGCCTACAAATTTTATAAAGTAAAATAGTTTTTTAAATTGATGAGTAAATTTAATAATATAGATTCCGTTGCGATTGGGGTTGATGTTGGTGGGTCGCATATTA
This sequence comes from Pelobium sp., assembly GCA_035496935.1. GTDB lineage: Bacteria > Bacteroidota > Bacteroidia > Sphingobacteriales > Sphingobacteriaceae > Pseudopedobacter. Next base: position 368,101 of record DATJED010000028.1, read on the forward strand.
GTGTAGCGTTGGTTGATTTGGAATCTAGAGTGATGATGGCGGAGTCTTGGAATAGAACAGACGTTGACGCTAGTGAAGGAGCAAAAGAAATTATAGCAGTTTGGAGTGCGGCAATTAGTAAAACTTTTTATTCGTTAAACTTAGCTATTAATCATATTGGCATTGGGATGCCGGGACCCTTTGATTATGAAAATGGAATTTCTTACATTAAGGGGCAGGATAAATACGATGCGCTATACGGTTTAAATGTAAAAGAACTTTTGGCCGAAGCTATGGGAATTAGTCCAAACCAGATTTTATTAATGAATGATGCAGCATGCTTTTTATTAGGGGAGGTATTTGGAGGCTCAGCTAAGGAATATAATAAAGTGCTTGGCTTGACTTTGGGAACTGGTTTAGGAGCCTCAGTTTTTAAAGATCATTATGCATTTGATGCAGAATTGTGGAATACACCTTTTAAAGAAGGAATTGCCGAAGATTATTTATCCACCAGATGGTTTGTGAAAAGATATTTTGAGTTAAGTGGTAAGGATATTGAAAATGTTAAAAATCTGGCAGATAGATCGTCAACAGATATAATGGCTAATAAAGTTTTTAGAGAGTATGGAGAAAATCTCGCGTTTTTTTTAAATGAGTGTTTAGGAAGCGAGGATTTTGAGGCAGTTATATTAGGAGGAAACATCGCAAAAGCATATTCTATTTTCGAAAGTAGCCTTAAGGCAAATCTCAAACCTAAATTTAAAAATATTATTCACGTAGCAACTTTAGGTGAGGAGGCTTCTATTGTTGGGGCCTCCAGTTTGTGGCATCCTGATGTTCAGCTAAGCAAATAAGCATATCCTTTTGTAGGGGGATATCTTGGTCACTTAACAACAAACTCAGATTCTGATCGTAAAAAATAAAATTATCTTACCTATGTTTGTCTGAAAACCTGTTTTCCATGAAAAAGAAACTTTCAATTATTGATATAGCCAAACACCTTAATGTTTCTATTACGGCTGTTTCTTTTATTCTTAATGGAAAAGCAAAGGAAAAAAGGATAAGCGATGAACTTGTTGAAAGAGTTCTCAAGTTTGTTGACGAAGTTGGCTATAAACCAAATCTATTAGCGAGAGGCTTTCGTACGGGTAAAACTAATATTATTGGCTTATTGGTAGAAGATATTTCTAATCCATTTTTTTGTTCTATAGCCAAAAATATAGAAGAGGCCGCGTACCGAAATGGCTATAAAATTCTGTATTCAAGTACTGATAATGATACGGAGAAAACCAAAGAACTAATCAGAGTATATCGGGACAGGTGTGTTGAAGGTTATATCATTGCCCCTCCGCCAGGATTAGAAGATGATATCAATGATTTAATAAAATCCGACTTCCCGGTTGTGTTATTTGATAGGTCTTTAGAGGGCGTTAAATCCGATTATGTAGGCATAGATAGTGCTAAAAGCATGTACGAGGGTGTTAAGCACCTTATAGAAAAAGGTCATAAAAATATTGGTTTCGTAACGTTAGATTCGCTTCAATCACAAATGCAAGATCGTTTTTTAGGATATGATAGAGCAATACAGGAGTACAAGCTTCCTGAATTTATAAAGGAAATCTCGTTTCATCAAAGCCCAGAAAACATCGTTAAGCAAATAATTTATTTTTTACAAAGGAAAAAAGAGTTGGATGCGGTTGTGTTTGCTACTAACTATCTGGCTGTAAGTGGTCTTAAAGCGATTACTGAATTGGGGCTATCGGTGCCTAAAGATTTAGCAATAATGGCATTTGATGATTTGGATTTGTTCGAGCTTTATGCTCCGTCCATCACTACAGTATCTCAGCCTGTGAAAAGAATTTCAGAAGAAGTAATATCACTGTTGCTGGATAGGCTCAACAATGCTTCCGGTGGGAAAAAGAAAAAACCGTTTCAAAATATTGTTTTAGAAACCTCGTTGATTATTAGAAATTCAACAAAATAGTATGAACTAAAATGATAGGTTGAACGGTGAATTTTACCCGTAATCGCTAAATCATTTTAGTTTAAAATATATGTAATATCTCTTAGCGCCCACCTGAGAATGTATTACTTAACCAAATAGCCAATTAGTAAATTATAAATATGAAAAGACGTAATTTTATTATGAATGCAGGTATTCTTAGTGCAGGTTATGCTTTAAGCCCTTCATTGTCTTTTGCGCTACCTTCTGATTTTCCTGTGGTAAGGGTTGCAAAAGAGCTAAGAAACTTTAGTAGTGTTGCTGTAGAAAATGCAATTGAAAAATTCTCAAAAGGTGTAAAAAATAAGGAGCTTGTTTGGCTTTTCCAGAACTGCTTCCCCAATACTTTAGATACTACCGTTACTTACAACCTTGTTGATGGAAAGCCTGATACCTACGTAATAACGGGCGACATTGATGCCATGTGGTTAAGGGATAGCTCTGCGCAAGTTTGGCCATATTTACAATTTGTTAATCAGGACAAAAAAATTAAGGATTTAATCCATGGCGTAATAAACAGACAAACCCAATGTGTATTAAAAGATCCTTATGCGAATGCTTTTTATAATGATCCGAATAAGGCAGGTGAGTGGGCGTCTGATTTAACCGACATGAAAAAGGGTGTACACGAACGGAAATGGGAAATAGATTCGCTTTGTTATACGATAAGATTAGCTTACCACTACTGGAAAGCTACCGGAGATGCGTCTTCATTCGGTAAAGAATGGGTAAACGCTATAAAACTTATTTTGCAAACATTTAAAGAGCAGCAACGCAAAGAAAATAAAGGTCCGTACTCGTTTCAGCGTGAAACTGCAAAAGCTACGGACACATTGCCAATGAATGGTTTTGGCTATCCTGTAAAACCCGTAGGTTTAATTTGTTCCAGCTTCCGTCCAAGCGATGATGCCACCGTTTTTTCTTTTTTAATTCCGTCAAACTTTTTTGCAGTTGTTAGCCTACAGCAAGCTTCGGAAATGATAAGACAAATAGCTAAGGACAATAACTTAGCAGATCAATTAATGAGCTTATCAAATGAAGTAAAAACCGCATTAGCCAAATATGCAGTTGTTAAACATCCAAAATATGGAGATGTTTATGCTTTTGAAGTAGATGGTTTTGGTAATGCATTAATGATGGATGATTCTAATGTGCCAAGTCTGCTTTCCTTGCCTTATTTAGGTGCAATATCAAATTCAGATGCTACGTATATAAATACCAGAAAGATGGTTCTTTCTGACGCCAACCCCTTCTATTTTTCTGGCTCCGCGGCTAAAGGCATCGGAGGCCCACATGCTGGTCAGGATATGATTTGGCCTATGAGTCTTATTATTCAGGCCTTAACAAGCAACCAAACATCAGAGATTAAAGAATGTATTGCAACTTTACAGCGTACACATGCAAATACCGGTTTTATGCATGAGTCTTTTCATAAAGATAATCCTAAAAACTTTACCCGGCCTTGGTTTGCATGGGCAAATACTTTATTTGGTGAACTTCTATGGAAAACATATCATGAACATCCCGAATTATTAAGTTAAATAGAATAATAAATTTTTAATTATTTCGACCAAATCCATCTTCATGGACTATCTAACTCTGTAAAACAATCGTTATGTTTTTAAAAGGAAAGACAACTAGTTTTATCGTTATTGGATCGTTATCTGGTTTGTTTTTAGCTTGTTCAGGCGCTAAAAACATTTCAACTAACACATCCAGTAAAGATCAGCGACCGAATATCATCGTCATCCTAGCGGATGATCTTGGTTATTCGGACCTCGGCTGTTATGGAGGAGAAATAAGCACCCCTAATCTCGATTACCTCGCCAAGAACGGTGTCAGGTTCAGGAATTTCTATAATATTTCCAGGTGCTGTCCAACACGGGCATCCCTTCTAACGGGGCAATACAACCACGATGCGGGCATCGGTGAGATGACCACTGATAGAAATAGACCTGGGTATAGAGGATATTTAACTGAAAATACAGTCACTATTGCCGAGGTGCTGAAAACGGCAGGCTACCATACCGCCATGAGCGGAAAATGGCATGTTTCCAATACCATCGAACAGCCTACAGCAGAAAAGCAACTGGCATGGCTGAACCATCAAGAAAGCCATCCACTGTTTTCCCCTATAGAGCAGTATCCCACTAGCAGAGGATTTGAGAAGTATTTTGGAACAATCTGGGGTGTGATAGATTATTTCGATCCTTTTAGTTTGGTGAGTGGAACTACACCAATTAAGAACGTACCTAAAGATTATTACCATACAGATGCGATCAACGATACCACTTCGGCATATATCAGAGAATTTGCCAAAGAAGAGAAACCGTTTTTTATATATGTGGCACAAAACGCACCACACTGGCCTCTACACGCCTTGCCGGAAGATATTGAAAAATATAAGGACACTTACAAAGTCGGTTGGGACGCGATAAGGACCGCCAGATATGGGCGTATGGTAAAAATGGGGCTAATTGATCCTAAAACCACACCACTGTCACCTCGTTTAAACAATGAATTGTCATGGGATAAAAACCCTCATAAAGAATGGGACGCAAGGGCGATGGCCGTACATGCCGCGATGATAGACAGAATGGACCGGGGTATCGGGCGGATTATCAACACATTAAAAGAAACAGGAGAACTGGACAATACAATCATCGTTTTCTTAAGCGATAACGGCGCCAGTCCGGAAGACGCAATGCGCTACGGGCCAGGCTTTGACCGTACCTCAGAAACCAGAGACGGAAGAAAAATAGCTTTCCCGGTGAATAAAAGTGTGGAACATATGCCGGGCTCCGAACTGGTTTACAGTTCTATAGGCGAACGGTGGGCAAATGTCGCCAATACGCCCTATCAGCTCGCAAAAGCGCAGAGTTATGAAGGAGGGGTCAGGACTCCGATGATCATTTCCTGGCCTAAAGGGATGAGAGCAGAAAAAGGAAGCTACTCTGACCAGGTTGGGCATGTAATGGATTTTATGAAAACTTTCATGGATGTATCAAATGCGGCCTATCCAAAAACCTATAAAGGGAATACAATAAGCCCGACAACGGGCAATAGTTTATTGCCGGCAATAGAAGGAAAAAGGGTTTATGGGCACCAAGTGTTGTTCAACGAACATTATAATGCGAGATATGTGAGGGACAATGGATGGAAACTAGTTTCCCGCAGCGGAGATAAGATCTGGCATCTGTACAAAATAGACGAGGATGAGACGGAAATGAATGATCTGGCGGGTAAATACCCCCAAAAGGTAAAAGAATTGAGCGAAAAGTGGCAGAAGTGGGCGAATGAAAATAAAGTGCTCCCGAAAAGATAATTGGTTATCAAACCTCTGCCATAAAAGCTTTTTATGGCAGAAGTTTGATCTTGTAATTTTAATAAATCCCAATGCAAAATAAATTCAGTTTTAACCTAACGTTAATTGCGCTGATCGCCTTAAGCGGATGTTCTCCAAAAACAAACGGGATAAGCGGATCAAAAACAACACAGACCCAGCCAAATGTTGTTGTCATCCTAACGGATGATATGGGCTTTAGTGATATCGGTTGCTTCGGCGGGGATTTTGTGCCTACGCCAAACATTGACAGGCTTGCCACCAGCGGTATAAAGCTTCTGCAGTACTACAGCGCGGCTCCAATATGCTCTCCGTCCAGAGCGGGCTTACTGACCGGGATGTACCCTGCAAGATGGAACTTCAGTACATATCTGGACAATAAGAAACATAACAAGAATGCACATCAGGCAGATTTTTTAAGTCCCGCCGCACCTTCAATGGCCGATTTCTTTAAGCAGGCCGGATATGCAACGGGCCATTTTGGCAAATGGCATTTAGGGGGCGGTAGAGATGTGAAAGACGCACCAGGTTTTGAAAGCTACGGTTACGATGAACATATAAGCACTTATGAGAGTCCGGATCCTGATCCTCTGATTACCGCAACAAATTGGATATGGTCACCAAAAGACAGCATAAAAAGGTGGGACAGAACCAAATATTTTGTAGATAAAGCTCTGGATTTTATGGAAAGGAAGAAGGATCAGCCGTTTTTTATTAATCTGTGGCCAGACGATGTGCATACGCCGTGGGTGCCAAGAACTGATACAGAATATACGGGCTACTTTCCAATGAACCCCGAAGAGGAGAAAGCTTTCAAACTGGTTTTAAAAGAATATGACCTCCAGATAGGCAGGCTTCTGGACGGAATAAAGGAGAAAGGATTAGAGGAAAACACGATAGTTGTTTTCACAAGCGACAATGGTCCCCTGCCCAGCTTTAGAGGGAGTAGGGCTGGCGGTTTGAGAGGGTCCAAGCTTTCCCTTTTTGAAGGCGGTACTAGGATGCCGTTCATCATCAGTTGGCCGGGCCATATAGAGGGCGGCAGATCCGATGGAAATTCTGAGGTGACTGCTTTGGACTTATTGCCAACATTGACCAAAATGGCGGATGTTAAACTTCCTAAAGATTATAAAGGGGACGGTAAAGACAGAAGCGATGTGTTTTTGGGAAAGCCATCATTACGCGGAAAGGATATGTTCTGGGAATATGGAAGAAATGATATCGCTTTTAGATACCCTAACGGTAAAGATAGAAGCCCCAACTTAGCAGTCCGCTCCGGCAAATGGAAATTGTTGATGAACAATGACGGCTCAGACGTTCAGCTGTATGATATTACCAAAGATAAAAACGAAACAGAAAACCTTGCGTCACAAAATACAAAAATTGTACAGGAACTAAAGGAAAAGCTTCGGAACTGGTGGAATGAAATGCCAAAACTTTAATAAAGATTGCTCGGACTAGAAAATGAAAATATAAAATGATGAGCTTTTACGTCGCTTATTCATAAAATTTACAAATAATGCAGTGTAATAAATATTGGTTCTTTAGTTTAACCGCTATTTTAATGGCAAATATTTTCCCATCTCAGCTAACTGCGCAACGGAAAGCAGATCAAAAGCCCAATATTATCATCATCGTTGCAGATGATTTAGGTTGGGGAGACGTAGGTTTCCACGGAAGTGAAATCATGACACCAAATATTGATAAGCTATCAAAAGATGGAATAATTTTAAATCATTTTTATACCGCTCCCGTATGTTCGCCTTCAAGAGCAGGTTTAATGACAGGGCGTTATCCAAATCGTTTTGGGTTGAGAGAAACGGTTATCCCACCATGGAGTAGTTTTGGTGTAGATACAAGTGAAAAATTTTTACCAGAACTGTTAAAAGATGTTGGCTATGCAAACAGAGCTATCTTGGGAAAATGGCATTTAGGGCATGCAAAACCGGAGTATTTGCCATTGAACAGGGGATTTACTCATTTTTACGGCCATTATAATGGAGCAATAGATTATTTTACTCACGAGAGAGAAGGCGAGTTAGATTGGCATAATGACTGGAACACCTCTTTTGATAAAGGCTATAGTACGGATTTGATTTCGGATGAAGCCGTAAATTGTGTCAATAATTATTCAAAGCAATCATCCCCGTTTCTTTTATATTTAGCTTATAATGCACCACATGCACCATTAGAAGCTAAGGAAGAAGATTTATTGCTGTACGGTTACGATAAATCTAAACCATCTTTCGGAAAAAACAAAGCGGGCAAAGTTGACAATGATGAAAGCAAAGGCAGAGGCAATACTGCTAGACAAACTTATGCCGCCATGGTAACCTGTATGGATAGAGGCATTGGTAGAATATTGGACCAGCTTAAAGATTTGAAGATTGACAACAATACCATCGTTTTATTTATTAGCGATAATGGAGCGGCGCCGGGCGAAGGAGGTTCGAGCGGAATATTGAGAGGGCATAAATTCCAAGAGTGGGATGGAGGTGTAAGAGCCCCGGCAATTATTAAATGGCCGAAAATGTTAAAAGGAGGTATTAAAACTAATCAAGTGATGGGCTATATTGATGTTGTTCCAACTTTATTGAGCATCATTGGTGTTAAAGATATACAGCACAAGCCTTTTGACGGCTTAAACATGTTCCCTGTTTTGAACGGACAACAAAAAGAAATTAAAAGAGACTTGTACCTTGGTTATGGAAGCTTGGTCAACAACCAATTTAAAATTGTGAAAGCAAATTCAGGCAATCCTGCGATGAAGCAGAAAGAGGATCAACTGTTCGATATTATCAAAGACCCTTCAGAGAAGAACAATATTAGAGCAACCCACAATTCAGTTTACCAACAACTTTTGAAAACTATTGCTCCTTATGACGCTATAAAATCAGAATCCGCAGTTCCGCCGTATGGTAAAGGAAGAAATGGTTTTAAGGCTCCAAAAAATTGGGTAATAACCCAGGATGACTGATATATGAAGTTTTTTAAGATTTTTATCATAGGCTTATTATTGAGTAAAACTTACGTTTTTGCGCAACAGAAACCAAACATTGTTTTTATGCTGGCCGATGACTGCAGTTCTTGGGACTTAGGGGCTTATGGTAGTAAAGACGCAGTTACGCCCGCTATCGACGGTTTAGCTAAACAAGGGATGAAGTTTGCCAAATGCTATCAGGCAACGCCTATGTGCTCGCCTACCCGCCAAAATATTTTAACCGGGCTTTCACCATTTAGGTCTGGAGCATACCCCAACCATACCAATGTAAATAGCAGTGTAACCAGCATTGCACAATATCTAAAACCTTTGGGCTATAGGGTAGCTCTGAGCGGTAAACAGCATTATGGTCCTTCTGGAAATTTTCCGTTAGAATACTTGGGGAAAGCTAAAAACGGATATTTAGATCCTAATTTTGCCAATATCGATACTTTTTTGAATACGGTATCTCAAAAAAAACAACCATTTTGCCTTTTTGTAATGTCTAACCAGCCCCATAGTCCTTGGAATCTTGGCGACACTACGCTTTTTAATAAAGAGAAACTGACGCTTCCTCCGTTTTACGCAGATCTGCCCAGAACACGGTCTGATTTTAGAGATTATCTGGCAGAAATCAATTATCTGGACGGGCAGGTAAAGAAGGCTTTAGATCTTTTAGAAAAATACCATCTTTCAGACAATACTATTTTTGTTTTCTCCAGCGAACAGGGGAACTCCTTCCCTTTTGCCAAATGGACTTGCTATAATGTTGGGTTAAAATCCGCTTTAATTGTGCGCTGGCCCGGAAAAGTAAAGCCCAACACAGTTTCCAATGCCTTGGTGGAATATTCAGACATCACACCAACTTTTATAGATATAGCCGGCGGAAAGGCAATTGATAGTTTAGACGGAACAAGCATCGTCCCGGTTTTAACGGGTAAAACTCAGGAACATAAAAAATATACCTACGGACAGATGACAACAAGAGGTATAAATGCGGGGTCAGATTATTATCCGATACGCTCGGTAAGCAATGGTAAATACCGTTATATCATTAACCTCACGCCGGATGTAGAGTTCCGTAACGTAATAAATAGAAGTGCCTTCTTTAAAGAATGGCAAGAAGACGCAAATCACAACCCAAAAACAAAGGCTCTGGTTCAAAAGCAGTTGTACCGCCCATCAGAAGAACTGTATGACGATGAGAAAGACCCTTACAACCAGTATAATTTAATTAATGACGCTAAACTTCAAACCGTTAAAGCCGATTTAAAGAAGCAGCTTAAACTGTGGATGCAACATACCGGAGACCACGGAATTATTACCGAACTTTTAGCATTAGAGCACATGCCAGGTAAATCAGCCGGATTTCCGGTGATTATAGATACTTTAATGCACAGCCCCCTGAAATTAAAAAGTGCCAGTTATATTGAAGTTCCCGTAGACGGTTATTATACTTTTTATATCAAGGGAAACGGTCATCTGAAGATAGACAGCAAGGAGCTGGTTAATGCAGATAGAAAGGCTTTGCCTACAGACAAACGTTATGGTGTAATTGGATTGAAAAAAGGGCTCCATAGTCTGCAAACGGACGAAGTTACCAAGTCGTCATTGGCTTATAGCGGACCAAATACGCCATTAACTAGATTGGACGGAGGAAAAAATAGGAAAAAGAAATAAAAAGGAGAGGCGCAGTAGGCTTTTAATAAGTATGACTTGTTCACCAGAAATTGGATTTAAATAAATTTTATGAAAAAATATATCGTATTTCTATTTGGTTTTTTTACGATTTCAGCAACGGCTCAAACCCCTGTTGACGTTTCCAAATATAAAAGCAGTGATAACTCAAAGGTTAGTCTTAAGAAAAATATATTGACAGTTAGTTGGCCTGTTGGTAACCAAACTAAAGGCCAGTTTATCATTGATCTTACACCAGGCAATCCGCTACTGAAAAGCGTAAGTTTAGAGAGTAAGGGCAAATCCAATAAAATTGCAACTAATCTTGATCCTGCATTTATACTTAATGTAGGTAAAAGAACCCTCGATCCGAAAAGTGGAGGATGGGATGTGTTTTTTGATAAAGTGCCAGAAAAGCCCTTTAATTCTTATCAGGTGGTTTTGACCAAGAACAAGGCGAGCGTATCAAGCGAAGGTGCCCAAACTATAATTAAAATAGGCGATACCCACGCAGGATCATTCAAAGGCGAATTAGAAATAACACTCTATAACGGAAGTCCTCTGTTTAATATAGCTGCAGTAATGGCAACAGATATTGATTCTACTGCTATTTTATACGATGCCGGTTTAGTCAGCGAGAAGCAAGTTTGGGATGATATAGCATGGTCAGATACGCAAAAGCAACTGCAAACAACCAAAGTAAACTTTAATGATACAGCTAAAAATCTTGAAGTAAAATACCGGACGGTAATAGGTGTCAACAAAAACGGGAGTTTGGCGGTGTTTCCCGCTCCTCATCAATATTTTTATCCTTTAGACGAGGCTTTCAATTTAAAATTTACATGGTACGGAAACGGTTATCAAAACCAGCTAAAAGGCTTTGGACTAGGAATTCGACAAGATGTATATGGAGATAAAAGGTTTGTTCCTTGGTTTAATGCTCGCCCCAAAACCAAACAACGGTTAAATTTTTTCTGCCTCTTAAGCGCCGGAAGCGCCGGAAATTTGTTGGACGAAGTAAAAAAGTTTACACATAATGACGTATATCCTGCGCTACCTGGTTTTAAAACAATGCAAAGCCACTTTCATAACGAATTTATAATGAATGTAGTGCTGGCGGGTAAAGAAATTCCTGAAAACCCTGAATTTGTAAAAGTATTTAAAGCCGATGGCGTTGATATAGTGCACCTTGGCGAATTTCATTATACCGCACATCCTAAAGGACCTGAAAATAAAAGGCTAACAGAATTAAAAGCCTTATTTGAACAATGTGAAAGACTATCTGATAAAAACTTTCTTTTATTGCCCGGAGAGGAACCGAACGAATTTTTTGGCGGACACTGGATGCAGTTATTTCCTAAACCGGTATACTGGATCATGTCGCGAAAGCCTGATCAGCCATTTGTAACAGACAGTGTCGGATTCGGTAAAATCTATCGTATAGCAGACAAATATGATATGCTTAAGTTGTTGGAATCGGAAAACGGACTAGCATGGACTGCTCATGCCAGAACAAAAGGATCGACATTTTATCCTGATAAATATAAAGAAGAAGCTTTTTTTAAGTCGGACCGTTTTCTTGGTGCAGCCTGGAAGAATATTCCTGCGGACCTATCTTTGCCTACCTTAAGCAGGCGTATACTTGATTTGATGGATGATACCAATAACTGGGGTTTAAAAAAACACTACATAGGAGAATCCGACTTATTTACAATTACAAAAGAAAACGAAATGTATGCGCATTCCAACGTAAACTATTTGCAACTAAATGAACTACCGGATTTTAAAAATGGCTGGCAGGAAATTTCTAATGCCATGCAGAAAGGTAAATTTTTTACTACTACGGGTGAAATATTATTGCCGTTTTTTGCTGTTAATGGAAAAGGTGCAGGTGAAACTGTTCAGCTGGGCGATGATGGGGAGGTTAAGATTACCGTAAATGCCGAATGGACCTTCCCGCTTAATTTTATTGAAATTATTTCAGGAGATGGCAATAAAGTTTATAAGGATAGAATAGATTTAAGAGATAGCCATGCATTTGGTAAAAAGAATTTTACTTTTCCGGTAAATTTAAAAAACAGAACATGGGTAAGATTAGAAGCTTGGGACGTTGCTGTAAACGGGGCATTTACCCAAACAGTTTGGTTAAATAAATAAAAGTTACTAAAGAAAGAATCCCTTCTATATGGAACCAAGGTTTTTCTGAAAAGTCTTAACCTCAATTATTTTACAAAAAAAATGCATGAAATTATGCAGTTAAACGGTATGGATTTTTATTTTTGCTGAAACAATTCGATGTTTGCTAACAATAATCAGTGCTAAAACAGTCTCGCATATTCATCTACGGAACCGTATTCCTTTTCATCTTTGCGGTGAAAATGTTTATTGCCGTAGCACCTGTTGTTTTAAATTTAGATAAAAAGTTGGTGAATTCTGCAATTATGCAGCTCGAATTGGAGAATGAAACCAAGGATATCAACAAGGTATTTAATAAAGGAAATGATTTTCTAAAATCTTATAATCTTTCTTTTAATTACTCTTTAACAAGCATTTTCTTGGATTATCATTACTTTTCAAAAAAATATTTAACCCTATATTTCCCGGCGGTTCCTACGCCTCCTCCTAACTTTTCTTAGTTTTTCTATAAAACAAGTTTATTATTTATTTAAAAAAAATTAGGATGATTGATCATAAAGAATCTCTCAAGGAGGGTGGTATGGCTAAATATTACCATCTAAAAAATTTAAAAAAAGACTTACCAGCCGGTATAGTAGTCTTTTTAGTTGCTTTACCGTTATGTTTAGGTATTGCGTTGGCATCCGGTGCGCCATTGTTTTCGGGTATCTTAGCGGGTATTGTCGGTGGTGTGGTTGTAGCAAGTTTTAGCGGTTCACAGCTAAGCGTAAGCGGACCCGCTGCCGGTTTAACGGTAATCGTGTTAACCGCAATAACAGATTTAGGAAGTTTTGATGCGTTTTTGCTGGCCATATTTATCGTCGGTTTAATGCAGATAATTTTAGGAATTTTAAAAGCCGGAACAATTGGCAATTACTTCCCTAACAGCGTTATTTTAGGAATGCTGGCAGCAATAGGGATTATTTTGATACTAAAGCAACTTCCACATGCTGTAGGTTATGATGCTGATTATGAAGGCGACCAAGCTTTCTCTCAGCCGGATAACGAAAATACTTTGTCGGCAATTAGCTCTGCTATCTCAAAGTTTAACGTTGGCGCTGTTATAATCACGGCTGTATCTATGTTTATTTTGGTGCTGTGGCCAAAAGTTAAAAAGTTAGCAATAATCCCTGCGCCACTGTTAGTGGTTGTAGTAGGTGTGTTTCTGGCACAGCTTTTTGATGGAACTTCGTTTTCCTTAATGGAGAGTCAGCTGGTGCAAATACCTGTTATCGAGAGCATTGCAGATTTTAAATCGGTCTTTATTTCTCCCGATTTTGCGCAGATTGGTAATCCTCAGATATGGACGGTTGCTTTAACCATTGCAATTGTTGCATCGTTGGAAACGCTTTTAAGCTTAGAAGCCGTAGATAAGTTGGATCCCATCAAAAGAGTTTCGCCAACAAATCGGGAGCTTATTGCGCAAGGAATCGGAAATACATTCGCCGGTTTAATAGGCGCTTTACCTGTTACGGCGGTTATTGTGCGCTCATCCACAAATGTACACGCCGGTGGACGTACAAAAATGTCGGCGATATTTCACGGTATATTTTTGATGGTGGCAGTATTGTTATTACCGGGTTTAATTAATTTGATACCTCTTTCCTGTCTTGCAGCAATTTTATTATTAGTTGGTTACAAACTAGCGAACATTTCTTTGTTTAAAAAAATGTGGGCAGACGGAAAAGACCAGTTCTTCCCATTTTTAGTAACTGTTTTGGCCGTGGTATTTACAGATTTATTAACCGGTGTAGGCATAGGCTTGGCTGTAGGAATTATATTTTTATTGCGAACTAACTACAGAAACCCGTATTTTTACAGCGTTGATCAAAATAAAGGCACCGATTTGATCAGAATAAAGCTAGCGCAAGAAGTTTCCTTTTTAAACAAGGGAACCATTCAATATACGCTAACGCATATTCCAAGAAACAAATCGGTAATAATTGATGGAACAAACTCTTTATTTATTGATAAAGATGTTTTAACAGCTATTTTTGATTTTCAGGAACACGCACACACAAAAAATATTAAGGTAGAACTCATCAATATTCGCCAGAATTACGAGCTCCCAAAACTAAAAGATTTAATAATTAAACCACAAGAAGAAAATGTCTAAAAAATTTGAAAACGAAAAACAACCTAGGGAAACTTTAAATATTTCTGTTGGTCATAACACGGATGATATTAATTACGATAATCTTTTAAAGTGGAACAAGGAATGGGTTGCGGATACTTTGAAAGAGGATAAAGACTATTTTAAAAAATTAGCACAGGGACAAAATCCACCGGTTTTATGGATAGGATGTGCTGATAGTAGAGTGCCAGCAAACCAGATCACGGGAACTAATCCCGGAGATATTTTTGTGCACAGGAATATCGCGAATATGGTAATTCATACCGATATGAGTATGCTGAGTGTTTTGGATTACGCAGTCTCCATTTTAAAAGTAAAACACGTGGTGGTCTGTGGTCATTATGGCTGTGGTGGAGTTTTAGCTGCAATGAGCCATAAACAATTCGGTTTAATTGATAATTGGTTGCGCCATATCAAAGACATTTACAGAACCTATGCTTTTGAGCTGGATATGATGGAGGACGAAAAAGAGCGAGGAAGACGCCTTGTAGAATTAAACGTGATTGAAAACGTGTATAACCTTTGTAAAACAAGCACCATCCAAAACGCTTGGAAACAAGGCCAACAGTTAAGTGTACACGGCTGGGCATACAGTCTGGAAACCGGAATAATCACAGATTTAAAAGTTTCTTTTAACTCTGATGAGAAACTGGGGAACGTATTTAAGTTCGAAAATAAATAGTAAAAAAAGGGTTCGGTACTGGTTACTGAACCCTTTTAAATTTCGCCAATCAACAAACCACCTAGCAAACGAACCGCCTATCCACCTAACGAATCATGAAACCCGGCGAATTTTTAAAAATTATACATATTGATGATTATTCCGCTACGCCGAAATATCTGCAATTAAGTAATTCAATTATAGCTGCAATTGAAAAAGAAAGTCTTAAAAAAGATGACATTCTTCCCTCAATAAACGAGATGAGCTATATGCTCGAAATTTCAAGGGATACAGCTGAAAAGGGCTATAAATATTTAAAAAAAGCTGGTGTAATAGTTTCTGTCCCTGGTCGTGGTTTTTTTGTGGCAAGCACAGATTTTAAGAAAACAATAAAGGTTTTTTTGTTGTTCAATAAACTATCGGCGCACAAAAAAATCATTTATGATAGCTTGGTAAGCTCTTTAGGTCCGGATGCAGTAATAGATTTTTACATCTATAACAATGATTATGCGATATTTAAAAAGCTGATCCAAAACCGCAGAACGGATTATTCCCATTATGTAATTATCCCTCATTTTTTAGAAGGCGGAGAAACTGCCTACGATATCATCAATACTTTGCCAAAAGAGAAATTGATACTTTTGGATAAAAAGCTTTCTGGCGTTGAAGGTGAATATGCTGCCATTTATGAGAATTTTGAGCAGGATATTTACAATGCACTATCGGAGGCTAGAACCCGTTTGGCAAAATACGATACGCTTAAAATCATTTTTCCTAAAAAAAGTTACTTCCCAAAAGAGATAATTAATGGGTTTAAAAGATTTTGCCAGCAATATGCTTTTAACCACGTTATTGTAAGTGATATAAACGTGGAACCTTTGGCAAAAGGAGAGGTTTATATTAATTTAATGGAAGACGATTTGGTGGTGCTGATCGAAAAAATTATGTCGCAAAATTTGGTGTTGGGTAAAGATGTCGGCGTTATTTCTTACAATGAAACTCCGCTTAAAAAACTCATTTTAAAAGGAATAACCACGGTTTCTACCGATTTTGTTAAAATGGGAACCATGACCGCCGATTTAATTATCAACAATAAAATTGAACAGTCTGAGGTGCCTTTTCATGTAAGGTTACGCCCTTCGTTATGATTTTAAATATCCACAAAAAATTTAAAACATCCTCCTGTATCCCATTAATTTCCGTTGGTAGTACGAGCTTAAACCGCTAATCCCAACGCCGTTCATTTTTCCGGAACTTGCGTGGATAAAACTCACAGGACTTCCTTTTGCGGAAACCACAATGCCAATCTGGTAAACGGCCTTTTTAACGCTGTCGGTTTTTGAAAATAAAATAATATCACCTTCGGCAACATCGGCAGGCGTCACGTTTTCGCCAACGGCAATAAAAGCAGGCGCATATTTTGGAAGTTTTATATCAAAATGGTTGAAAACAAAGTTTACAAAACCGGCATTATCAAAACCTTTTTCGGGTGTATTTGCCCCGTAAACGTAAGGTTTGCCAATCATAGTTTTGGCGTAGCTAACTAATGCAGCACCTTTTGGGTTAGCTGTAGCGTTGGGTTGCTCAATAGGTGTTTGTGTTTTCGGTAAGCTGTCAGGTTTTTTCGAGACCGTCACAGAATCTGGCTTTTTAACTAAAACACTGTCCGGTTTTTTTGCTGTTGCCGGATGATTTGTATCTCGTTCAACCACAATATATCTCACCCCGGTATCAATTATAGCTCTACTAGAGGCAATAATATTGCTTCTGTTAGGCACATAATCACAAGCTTCAACAACACAAAACAGAGCGCTAACAATAATTAATCCGAGTAAAATTTTCTTCATCAAAATAAAATTAATAGCTTTTTATGCCTTGGTTTTAAAAATACAAAGCTAAATTAATAAACCACAGCAAATTTCTAATTTTGCAACTCAGCAGCTAAAATTTTTTATCTTTGCCCATGCAAGAGAAAATCCTAATCCTCGATTTTGGTTCGCAGTATACTCAATTGATTGCAAGACGAGTGCGTGAACTAAATGTTTACTGTGAAATCCACCCATTCAATAAAATTCCAGCGCTCGATGAATTTACAAAAGGCGTCATTCTTTCCGGAAGCCCTTCTTCTGTTCGTCAGGAAGGCGCACCACAAGTTGATTTTCAGCAATTCCATAAAAAACTGCCTTTATTAGGCGTTTGCTACGGCGCACAATATATTGCACAACATTCTGGCGGACAGGTTGTTCCTTCTGAAATTAGGGAGTATGGCCGGGCAAATCTAGAATATATCCATGCCAATAACGCTTTGATGAAAGATATGCCTTCGCATTCGCAGGTGTGGATGTCTCATGGCGATACCATTAAAGAAATTCCCGCCGATTTTGAAATTATTTCTAGTACAGAATCTGTAAAAGTAGCGGCTTATCAAATTAAAGGCACACAAACTTACGGCATTCAGTTTCACCCAGAGGTTACACATTCAACCGATGGAAAGCAACTGTTGCAAAACTTTTTGTTGGATATTTGTGGCTGTTCGCAAGATTGGACACCTTTTGCTTTCGCGGAAGAAACCATTGCCACTTTAAAAGCGCAATTAACTGATGATAAAGTAGTTTTGGGCCTCTCTGGCGGAGTTGATTCTTCTGTAGCTGCTTTGATTTTGCACCAAGCCATCGGTAAAAATTTACATTGCGTTTTTGTTGATAACGGTTTATTGCGCAAACACGAGTTCGAGTCGGTTTTAGATTCGTACAAAGAGTTGGGTTTAAATGTAAAAGGCGTAAACGCAAAGCAGAAATTTTATGATGCTTTAGCCGGATTATCAGATCCAGAACAAAAACGTAAGGCAATTGGCAGGGTTTTTATCGAAGTATTTGATGAAGAGGCGCATCAGATATCTGATGTGAAATGGTTAGCGCAAGGTACTATTTATCCGGATGTAATTGAGTCTGTTTCGGTAAACGGAGGCCCGTCGGCAACTATAAAATCGCACCATAACGTTGGCGGTTTGCCCGATTTTATGAAGCTTAAAGTAGTTGAGCCGTTGAAATCTTTATTTAAAGATGAAGTGCGTAGGGTAGGGAAAGCTTTAGGTTTGCCCGAAGATATTTTAAACCGTCACCCTTTCCCTGGGCCAGGTTTAGGAATTCGTATCTTAGGCGATGTTACACCAGAAAAAGTTCAGATTTTGCAAGATGCAGATCATATCTACATCAAAAACTTAAAAGAATCTGGCTGGTATGATAAAGTATGGCAAGCCGGCACCATTTATTTGCCGATACAATCGGTAGGGGTAATGGGCGATGAGCGTACGTATGAAAATGTGGTTGCGTTAAGAGCGGTAGGTTCTGTTGATGGAATGACTGCTGATTGGAGTCATTTACCTTACGAGTTGCTGGCCAAAATCTCTAACGAGATCATCAATAATGTAAAAGGAATAAACCGTGTAGTGTATGATATTAGTTCAAAACCACCTGCAACAATTGAGTGGGAATAAAATTGAAAAATTAGGTAAAGGGTTGAAAGGTTTTAGACTTTTTACTTTCAACTTTTTACTTTCAACGCTGTACTTCATAACTGCTTGTTCACCTAAAACGGTTGTCGTAAATAAAAAGCCAGAGCCACAAAAAGTTGAAGAGCAGGTTTCGGATAAATCGGAAAAAGAAGTTAAAAAAGAACAACCTAGTCCAAAAAAAATCAAGGAAAAGCCAGAAATGGTAATTTCCTTGATTTTACCTTTCGAACTAAAAACCATAGATTATAAAACCGCCGGAGTCGCTGATTTAAGAAAAGCGGAAATAGCTATCGATTTTTATCAAGGATTTAAAATGGGTTTGGATTCTGTAGCCAACCAAAAAGGCGATGTCGATTTTAAATTACAAGTTTTTGATTCTAATGATAATCCTACGGCCTTAAGTGTTTTAGCGGCAAAACCGGCCATCAAAAGCTCCGATTTAATTATTGGTCCGGTTTTTCCAAACGGTATTAAAGCATTTTCGGTTTACAGTAAGCGTATGCAAAAGCCAATGGTTTCGCCGTTGGCCGCATCAGACCCACAATTATTCAATAATCCGTACCTTATAACAGTAAACAACTCTTTAGATCAACACGCATATAAAGCAGCTGCATTTATTAAAAGCGATTTAAAGCCTAAAAAAATACTATTGATTAGAAGTGGCCAAGCCGATGAATACAAATACGCCGTTCCGTTTAAAAAGGGGATTGATAGTTTGGCAAAAGGTTACAGAGTTTCTGAAATTGGAATAAAAGCCATCGGTTACGAAAATGTTTACAAATACCTTAACCCAAGTGGTTTAAATGTAATTGTATTGCCTGCCACTGATCGTGTTTTTTTGTTGACTATTTTTAAAGAATTAGAGAAAATTAGTCGGAATTTCCAGATTGCCGTGATCGGTCATCCCGGATGGGAAAAAGCTGCTTTTTTGGATTTCCAGCAATTGGAAAACTTAAATACTTACATCAGCTCTTCTTATCAAATCGATTATCAATCAGACAGAAGTGCGGATTTTGTAAAATATTATCGCTCTAAATTTTCAGTTGAACCCAGTGAATATGCTTTTAAAGGGTTTGATATCGCCTACTATTTCGGCATTTTAATGAACGCTAAAGAACATCAATTTATGGATGAGCTTTTAGATGATAAATTTGACGGTATTCATAACGATTTTAGCTTTAAAAAAGATGCAAAAACAGGCTATTATAACAGTAGTTTAATGATGCTGAAGTACCAGAACGCTCAATTAATAAAAGTAGATTAAGATGAAAGCATTTCATCAATTAGCTACTGTTGAAAATATTTTAAAGCAATACGCTTTTGATCAACCCTTTTATCGTTTTTTAGCAACTTACTATCGGCAAAACAAGCAGATGGGCTCTAAAGATCGACGAACCGCCAGCCGGTTGGTTTATAATTATTTTAGGTTAGGGAAAGCTTTAAAGGCTGAATCTTTAGAAAACAGATTAACCGTTGCAGAGTTTTTATGCAATACAGAAACCAATTCTTTTGTAAATTATTTTAAACCCGAATTTGAGGTCTCCATTCATTTAGGTTTGGATGAAAAACTCGAGCTTATAAAAAGTAAATTCCCTGATTTTAATCTTGCAGATGTTTTTCCGTTTGGTGAAAACCTATCAGAAAGCGTTGATAAGGAAGCTTTTTATAAATCATTTTTCGTTCAGCCTGATCTGTATATCAGGATGCAACGCGGAAAAGAAAAACAGATTATCAGAAGTTTAGAAGATGCGGGCTTAAATTTCGAGCGCATCAATAACCAAACGTTGGCTTTGCCAAACGGGACAAAGTTAGACCAAGTGATTACCGATAAAGGAATTTACGAGGTTCAGGATGTTTCATCGCAAAAAGTGGGCGAATTTTTTAAACCACAAAAGTGGGATAAATGGTGGGATTGCTGTGCTGCATCCGGCGGAAAATCTTTGCTTTTACTGGACGAAGAACCAACTGTAAAGCTTTTAGTTTCCGACAACCGGGAATCTATTTTAGAGAACTTACGCGAACGGTTTTTCCTAGCCGGTATTAGTGGTTACCAGCGTAAAGTTTTGGATTTAACGCAAAACCAGGATTTGCATTTGCATGATTATGAATTTGATGGAATTATTTTAGATGCACCATGTAGTGGTTCTGGCACTTGGGGCCGTACGCCGGAAATGATTAATCAGTTTACAGAAGGCAAACTTAAATTTTACGCCGATTTGCAAAGGAAAATTGCTAAAAATGTGGTGAAATATTTGAAAAGCGGAAAACCGCTGATTTATATCACCTGTTCTGTGTTTAAGGCAGAAAACGAGGAACAAGTATCTTGGTTATGCGAAAATTTTGATCTCGAGCTTGAAAATCAGCAATTAATTAAAGGTTACAACGCAAAAGCTGATACACTTTTTGTAGCTAGGTTAATCAAAAAATAAAAACAGAAATTGTTTTTGGTTGCATTATTGCAAAAATTGGTAGTTGTAAAAACCAAGGAGCAAATAATTGCGTAATTGTGAAAAACATTCAAAAAACTAAAAACAAAAAAATGAAAAAGACGTTTCTAAGCTTGGCAATGGTTGCCACATTGGCCGGTACAGCTTTTACAGCTTGTAACAACAACAAAACTGCAGAACAAAGTACAGATTCAATGGCTATGGACAATATGGCTATGGATTCAACCACTATGGGCGCCGAAGAAGGCGTTATGGTTGGTGGCGCAATGATGGTTCCATCAAAAAATATTGTTGAAAATGCTTCGGGTTCAAGCGAGCACACAACTTTAGTTGCGGCCGTTAAAGCAGCAAATCTGGTCGAAACTTTAAGCGGTACGGGCCCTTTCACCGTTTTTGCACCAACTAACGCCGCATTTGATGCTTTACCAGCGGGTGCGGTTGAGGAATTGTTGAAACCAGAAAACAAAGCTAAGTTGAGTAAAATTTTAACTTACCACGTAGTTTCAGGTACTTATAAAGCTGCTGATTTAAAAGATGGTATGGAGTTAACTACCGTTGAAGGCGAAAAATTAAAGGTATCTGTTAAAGATGGTATGGTGATGGTTGGCAACGCAAAAGTTACTACTGCAGATTTAATCTCAAGCAATGGCGTTACGCATGTTATTGATGCGGTTTTAATGCCATCGATGTAAAAGATATTTAAATATTTTCAGATTAATTTTTTAAAACCCTGTCCTGAAAACGGATAGGGTTTGTTTATATGAAGAATTAGCTAACCACCAACTACCACTCCTAATAACTGGCCACTCAACATAACCTAACCAACTAACAAACTAAACCAACTAAAACGGAGGCTCATCGTCATCAACGTCCCAGTTTTTAGGTTTTAGGGTAATGCTTTCAAACTGTGTAGACGGGCTTAAACTTGAAAAAGGATCTGACCCGGCGTTTTCTGATGCGCTGATGCCACCAAAATTATCTTCTAAATCGGCAAATTTTACATATTTACCAATAAACCTTAACGGTACGGTACAAGTTTCACCGTTTCTGTGTTTTGCAATAATTACCTCGCCAACACCGGCAGTAGGGTTTCCGTTTTCGTCCTGATCCAAACCGTAATATTCCGGGCGGTACAAAAACAACACCATATCCGCATCCTGTTCAATTGCACCAGATTCCCTCAAATCCGATAGCATTGGCTTTTTTGAACCACCGGGGCGGTTTTCCACCGCTCTACTCAACTGAGAAAGCGCAATAACCGGAACATTTAGTTCTTTCGCGACTTGTTTTAGCGCCCGTGAAATGCTGGAAATTTCCTGCTCACGGTTACCACCACCGCCGCCACCTTTTCCGTCGGCTTTTCCTTGCATCAATTGCAGATAATCGATGATAATCATCTGAATATCGTACTGCGCCTTCAATCTTCGGCATTTGGCCCTAAATTCAAAAACGTTTAATGCCGGCGTATCATCAATAATTAAAGGCGCTTCGCTTAATTTGCCAATTTTACTGGTCATTTGTTGCCATTCCCAATTTTCTAATTGGCCTTTTCGTATTTTTTCCTGCTCAATTTCGGCCTCTCCAGAAATTAAACGATTGGTCAACTGTACGGATGACATCTCCAAAGAGAAAACAACCACTGGTTTGTTAAACTGAACGGCCGCATTTCGGGCGCAACTTAACACGAAAGCCGTTTTTCCCATCGCCGGACGGGCAGCAATAATTACCAGATCTGATTTTTGCCAACCGTTGGTTACTCGGTCCAAAGCGGTAAATCCGGATGGAACTCCGGTTAAAGAATCGTCCTTGCCTCGTAAAGACTCCAACATTTTTAATGATTCCTTAACAATATCGTCCATCTTGCGAGAATCTCTCCTTAAGTTGTTTTGGGCTATATCAAAAAGGTTTTTTTCGGCGTAATCCAAAAGCTCAAAAACATCACTGGTATCTTCGTATGATTGATTGATGATATCAGTTGAAATTCTGATTAATTCCCTTTGAATAAATTTTTGGGAGATAATGCGGGCGTGATATTCAATATTGGCCGCTGATGCAACACGGTTTGTTAATTCTGTAATATAAAATGCACCTCCAATGAGTTCTAATTCGCCTTGCTGGCGCAATTGGGCAGATACTGTTAGGATATCTACCGGAGAAGAAGCCGTAAAAAGCGTTTGTATAGCCTGAAAAATTTTCTGATGAGCGTCTTTATAAAAAACTTCGGGCTTTAAAATATCGATAACCGCAGAAAGCGCATCTTTTTCTAACATTAAAGCACCTAAAACTGCTTCTTCTAAGTCTAAAGCTTGCGGCGGAAGTTTCCCTAAACCAGAAACCATACTGGTTAATCTGCTTCTGTTATCTTTGGGAAATCCGGTTTTTTTATTGTCAACTTCAGAACTCATAGCTACAAAAATATGTAAAAAAAGATGAGTAAGCCGAAGAATTTTAAACAGATTTTTGTTGCATCGTTTTGCAGAGCGACCTGCTGGGCTTTATTATCTTAATTATCAACATGTAATGTTTAAAGAATGTTTAAAACAAATTTTTTGACTGCTAAGCCCTATATAAAAGCGTTGTTAATAAAATTTAGGGATGTTAATAAAGTTTTGCCCGTTGTAAATCCGTATAATTTTTTTAATCATTGACGTAGTTTTTGGCTAAATTGCAGACGTATGAACGAAAGAAGATTTAGAAGCGAGCCGAAAGAGGTAAATCAGATGGTTTTTGGGATTAGGGCGGTGATGGAAGCCATTATGTCTGGTAAAGATATTGAATCGTTGTTTTTGCAACGTGGGTTAACAGGCGATTTAATGGCAGAACTTAAAGGTTTGTTAAAAGGGCATGATATTCCATCGCAACTGGTGCCCATTGAAAAATTAAACCGCATTACTGCTAAAAATCACCAAGGTGCTATCGCTTTTATTTCGCCAATTACCTATCAAAAAATAGAAAATATAATTCCGGATGTTTATGAGCGTGGCGAAGTTCCTTTGATTTTAATCTTGGACGGCGTAACCGATGTCAGAAATTTTGGTGCAATTGCCCGTACGGCCGAATGTACTGGCGTTCATGCCATTGTGGT
Organism: Pelobium sp.; assembly: GCA_035496935.1. Taxonomy (GTDB): domain Bacteria; phylum Bacteroidota; class Bacteroidia; order Sphingobacteriales; family Sphingobacteriaceae; genus Pseudopedobacter. The sequence continues at coordinate 392,098 of DATJED010000028.1, forward strand.
GCCTAAAAAAGGAGCGGCGCAGGTAAATCCCGATGCGATTAAAACATCTGCGGGAGCATTGTATAAAATCCCCGTTTGCCGTCATGATAGCTTGTTGCAAACAATGAGGTTTTTAAAGGATTCGGGTTTGCAGATTGTTTCCTGTACCGAAAAAACTGATGATTTAATTTACAAACCAGATTATACGGCGCCTACTGCCATAATTATGGGCGCAGAGGATGAGGGGATAAGTTTTGAACTGATACGTAATTCTGATTATTTAACAAAAATTCCAATGGCAGGCGAAATAGCATCTTTAAACGTTTCCGTTTCAGCAGGAGTAATTTTGTACGAAGCGGTTAGACAACGGCTGGGTTAGTTTTGAGGAGTTCATTTAGTCATCGATAGAAGTATTCAACCGTCCAAAATTCTCTCATCCGATCATTATAAAAGGTATTCTTTCATTCAATCATTAAAAATGTTCAACGAAACACCAGATCCAGATTTTTATAAAATCACCGATAAGGATATTCTTTATGAGGATAACCATTTGATTGCTGTTTATAAAAAAGCCGGCTGGATTGTACAGGTTGATGATACCAATGATCCGTCTTTAGACGAAATGGTGAAAACCTATATTGCCGAAAAGTACAATAAACCAAATGGTGCTTTTTTGGGCGTGGTGCACCGTTTAGATAGGCCGGTAAGTGGTGTGATCCTGTTTGCAAAAACGTCAAAAGCGTTGGATCGCATCAATAAAATGTTTAAAGAGCGGGAAATGCATAAAACTTATTGGGCCGTTGTACGGCAAAAGCCGAGCATGATGGAGGGCAATTTAGTGCATTGGCTGGTTAAAAATCCGAAGAAAAATATTACAACCGCTTATAATACCGAGGTAAAAGGCAGCCAAAGGGCTGAATTGAACTTTAAAGTTTTAGGTTTTTTAAATGATTATTATTTAATTGAAGTTGATCCAATTACTGGTCGTCCGCACCAAATTAGAGTGCAATTGGCTACTTTAGGAAGCCCGATAGTTGGTGATAATAAATACGGTTATCCTCGCGGAAGTCGTAAAAAATCAATCTCCTTACACGCGAGAAAGTTGGAGTTCATACATCCTGTTAAAAAGGAACCTGTAAAAATATTTGCGCCTTTGCCAAAAGACGGTTTCTGGGATAAATTCGAAGACTTTAGTATAAAACATTAATTTTTTATTTTTTTAGTGTGTTAAATTGACACTATGTTTTGCATATTTGTTAAATTGGCTCAATTAAACAACTGGTAAGCCCTGAACTTACAGCTATCGCCAGTGTGGTTTTTATATTATAAACTTAATAATTTAATAATAAGCAAGAATGAAATCATCAGTTAAAACAGTGCTTTCGGCTTCGGCGGTGGCATTAACAATTTTAAGTGCTTGTAGTAACAACAAAGCCGAATCTTCCTCATCGCAGGATTCTTTGAGCGTTGCTATGGTTGATAGCGCAAAGTTCGATACTACCATCAATGGTAAAGCTGTCAAAATTTTTACGCTAACCAATAAAAATAATATGAAAGCGGTTTTTACCAATTTAGGTGGCCGTATCATTAGTTTAATGGTGCCAGATAGTGCTGGCAAATTAACAGATGTAGTAGTAGGTTTTGGTAGTGCAGAGGCTTACCAAAAATCAACAGAACCTTATTTTGGTGCAACCATTGGTCGTTACGGAAACCGTATTGCCAAAGGAAAATTTACGATTGACGGTAAAGAGTATCAATCTTCGTTAAACAATGGTGCAAATATGCTACACGGTGGCAAAAACGGCTTCCAGTACCAAGTTTGGGACGCCACACAGCCAGATGACCATACCATCGTTTTAAATTATCTTTCAAAAGATGGCGAGGAAGGTTTTCCGGGCAATTTAAATGTTAAAGTTACTTACACTTTAACTGATGATAACGAGCTAAAAATGGATTACGAGGCTACAACTGATAAAACAACCATCGTAAACTTAACCAACCATGCTTTCTTTAACCTTAACGGCGAAGGTAGCGGAACTATTTTAGACCACACTTTACAGATTTTTGCGGATAAATATAATCCGGTAGATTCTACCTTAATTCCAACCGGAATTGAAAAAGTTGCCGGTACGCCATTTGATTTTACACAACCGACTAAAATTGGTGAAAGGATAGAACAGGAAAACCAGCAGCTGAAAAACGGTGGCGGTTACGACCATAACTACATTTTAAACGGAACTAAAGGGATGGGGATGACACATGCCGCAACCGTTAGCGGAGATAAATCTGGAATTGTGATGGACGTTTACACACAAGAACCAGGTTTGCAGTTTTACACTGGTAATTTTATGCAAAGCAACAATACGTTTAAAGGCGGTACAAAAGATGATTTCAGAACAGCGTTTTGTTTGGAAACTCAACATTATCCAGATTCTCCGAATCATCCTGATTTCCCTTCAACGGAATTGAAACCGGGCGATACTTACAAAACAAGCTCTATTTACAAGTTTAGTGTTAAGTAAAAATAACCATAAAAAAAGCCCCGAATTTAGGGGCTTTTTATTTACCAGCTAAAATCCACCGGCTTTTTAATATCTGGATGCAAGCTGTAATGCACCGGGCAGGTTAAAGCCGCGTTCTCCAAAATTTTCTTTTGCTTATCACTGTAATCATTCTTTTTTGGAAACGTAAAGTTTACGTGAATTTCGGTAACTCTTCGTGGTTCGGTTCCCATTACCTTAGTCACTTCTGCGCTTGTGCCATCAATATCAATTCCATGGGTGCGGGCAGCAATACCCATAATGGTAAGCATGCAACTAGCTAAAGAAGTAGCCAATAAATCTGTCGGAGAAAAAGCCTCTCCTTTTCCTTGGTTGTCAACCGGAGCATCGGTAATAATATCGGTCGAAGATTGCAAATGCGTAGCTGTGGTTCTTAAACCACCATTGTATAATACTTTTGAAGTAGCCATAATAATGTTTTACCCAAATGTATATAAAATCATTTTTTCTTAGTCCAAATTTTTGGCGGTTATCTTTTATTTGATACATTTTGTTAACAGAAAAAACATACGATAATAATTTCACTAACTTTCTAAGCAGAAAATCAATGAAAATAAAGTGCTTTTTTACAGCTAGTTAAGATTCTTAGCTGCCAAATTTTAATTTTATGGATATTAAATTGATTATACAGCTTTAAGAATCTTTCCAATTCTTATTGATATATGAGCATTGCTATTGTGCTGGGATTATTGGTTTTGGCAATTATTTTATTTGCCACCGAAATTGTTTCTGTTGATGTAGTAACAGTTTTTATTTTAATAGTGCTTTGCCTAACAAGCGTTATTACTCCAAAAGAAGCCTTTGATGGTTTTTCGAGTGATTTTATCATCATCCTTGCAGCCATATTTATAATGGTAGGCGCTTTAAAAAAAACCGGTGTTATCGATACTTTTATCGCCCGACTTGTGAATGTTAAAAAGCAATCGCCAAAATTGATTTTATTTTTTGTGATGTTGGTTTCATCGCTTACATCTGCGTTTATGAATAATACAACAATTACTGCCTTAATGATGAACCCAACAATTGGGATGTCAAAGCTTTCGGGAATCGCCCCGTCCAAAATATTGATGCCACTTTCTTTTGCTTCTATTTTAGGTGGAACTTGCACCCTAATAGGTACTTCTACCAACGTAGCGGTTAGTGGCTATATCGTTTCGCAGGGTTTGCCTCGCATTGGGATGTTTGATTTTTTGCCCATCGGGTTAATTTTATTGGGAGTTGGGATGTTGTATATGATGACGATTGGACAGAAGTTGTTGCCATCAAATTCCAAAGAAAATTTGGAGGATGATTATGCTGTTCGTAAATATTTAAGCGAAGCGGTAATTGCGGAAGACTCTAACCTCATTGGACAAAGGGTTGTTGAGTCAGATATTGCTAAGCAAGGCTTTAATATTATTTCTATCATTAGAGATAAATACAATTTTATTCCTACGCGTTTCACAAAAATAGCGGCGGGCGACGAGATTTTAATTAGAGGAAACGTAGAAGATGTATTGAAAATAAAAGATTTAAAAGGGGTTGACATAAAGGCAGATTTGTTGGATTTTAATAAAGAGGACACAGATTTTCATTTAGCAGAACTGATGGTTGTTGGTGGTTCAGATATGCTTAAAAACACTGTTGAACGTGTGAATTTTAGAGCCCGTTATGGATTAGGGATTTTAGCAATACACCGAAAAGGAAAAATAATGCGGGAAAAAATTGGTAAAATACAATTGAAAGTTGGCGATTTATTACTGGTGCAGGGCGAAAAGGAAAACATTGATTCAATAAGAAGTAGAGAAAACGATTTTATCATATTGGGAGATTATAAACCTAATTTGAATCTAAAAAGAAAAGGGATTTTTACGCTTCTGTTTTTTGTGCTTTCTATAGTTTTAGGTACAACCGGCATAGTTCCACTTTCTGTAGGGTTTTTAATTGGCGCTTTGTTAACAGTTATTTTTCGTTGTATCAATCCCGATGAAATTTACGATGATATTGATTGGCGTTTGCTCATCTTAATTGGCGGAATGAGCGCTTTCGGCATAGCGATGACCAAAACCGGTTCAGATAAATTTGTAGCGGAATATGTTATTGCAATTTTTGAGCCTTTAGGCATTTATGGGATTTTAGGAGGCTTTATATTTTTAACTGTTTTACTTACACAGCCATTAAGTAACGCCGCTGCCGCTTTGGTAGTGTTGCCAATAGGCTTGCAAACCGCACATCAGTTACATTTAAATCCTTTAACCTTCGCCATAGCAATTATGCTTTCGGCATCGGTATCAATGCTTACTCCGTTTGAACCATCGTGTATATTAGTTTATGGCCCGGGAAAATATAAGTTCATTGATTTTGTTAAAGTAGGCGGTATTTTAACTTTCATTATGATGATTATTTTAACGATTGTAATCCCTGTTTTTTATCCTTTTAAACTCTAACTCATAAGCTTTCTTTCGAGAAAAGGTTTATTTATCATCATAGTTCCGATAATTTTTCTTCACTTTAGGCGATTTCCAAATTGGTTTTCCCAAAATTTTAAAAATCTTAAAATGACCACAGAAGAAAAGATTCAGCAATCGGAAACACGCATTTTCAAAGCGGTATTTCCAAGTAGTACAAACCATTACGATACGCTGTTTGGGGGCACTGCAATGGCTTTAATGGATGAAGTTGCCTTTATCACGGGAACGAGATTCTGCCGTCAAAAATTGGTAACTGTAAGTAGTGATAGAATCGACTTTAAAAAGCCAATTCCCGCAGGCACAATTGTAGAGTTGGTTGGACGAGTTTCGCAAATTGGCAACACCAGTTTAAAAGTACGCGTACAAATTTTTATAGAGCAAATGTACAGCGATGGGAGAGAACAGGCTGTCAATGGCGAATTTACTCTAGTTGCTATAGATGAGAATAAACAAAAGGTGAAAATTCATACCGCGTAATTATTAGCCAATAAAATTTCAAATGATTTGTTGAAGGGAATTCAAACAAAACCCTTATTGCAAATAACAAGAGAGATTGTGCGCACCTTAAAAGAAACTTTCTAACAGCATCAAATAGCAAAGTAATAAAGACCAGAAACGAAGTTCCTGGCCTTTAAATATTCTTTTTCTCGGGTTTTATTTAATGAATTTATAACTGATTGATTTTCCTCCGCTCATCAGGTTAACGAAATACGTTCCGGGTACTATAAATTTACCGAAATTAATTTCGTTATAGCCTTTGTTTAAAACTAGATTTTTGCTCTCTAGCTTTCTGCCATTCATGTCAAATAAAGCAATTTTACCATCGGTTTGATTTGGGGAGTTTATATTAACAATAACAGAATTACTTGAAGCATAAGCAGATAATTTAACGCCCTCAATTTTTGCATTTGCCGAGATTACGGTTGAAGTTGCTGTAGCACCATCGAAATCAGTTTGTTTCAACTTATAATAGTTTGCGCCTGCATAAGGATTTTCATCAACAAAAGAATAAGATTTCTCGGTATCCGAATTTCCAGTGCCGTTAACCGTGGCAATTGATTTAAAGCTTTTGCCATCTGCGGATCTTAAAACTTCAAAGTGCTGGTTATTTTTTTCTGATGCTGTTGCCCAATTGAGAAGAATGGTTTTGTCGATGGTTTTTGCGGTGAAGGAGGTTAGGGAGATTGGGAGAACTGTAATTGTACTTGGAACAACTTCTCCTGTGCTTAAAATAGTAGCATCATAATTTACTGTTCCATTAAAAAACTTAATTTGTTGCAGTTGAGATGCTGTTAACCCGGTAGCATCTGTTCCGACAAAAATTTTTCCTTTCGTTCCGGAGGTACTATTATAGCCTCCTGCCCATCCGGTAATGGTTAATGTTTTTCCAGGAGCGAAGCCTACTGCATTACTTGTAGAAAAATTGTGAGATTGAACAGTAGCATTTAAAATAATAGTTGAATTATCATCTAAATATAGTGGAGGATATATTTCGTCGAACGCACCTGTCTTAAGCGTACCTCCGTTAAAAATAATACCAATTGATGCATCGGGTATGACATTCGCAGCGCCTAAAGTTAATGTTCCACCAGATAATGTGGTTTCACCAGAATAAGTATTTGCTCCTGACAAAACTAAAGTTCCTGTACTTCCATTTCCAATATTCAACCCTGCGCCAGTACTGCTCACAACTCCAGAAAAAGTATTTGTTCCAGTGCCGTTCAATGTTATAGTTTTTGTTAAAGCTCCTAAATTAACTGGCGAGGCAAAAGATAAAGTTGCTGTAGATGATGCAGGGGCAACGGTAGATCCCAAAGTAAAATCCGCATTAATAGTTATCGACGCAAATTTATTGGCATTAAAGGTTAGGCCGCCATCCCCGGCAATAGTGCCTCCATTAATAGTTAGATTATTTGTAGTACTCTGTCCAAATGCGTTAACTCCTCTTGCCACAACAGTTCCTGCGTTCAAAATAAATCCTGAGGGGTATGTGTTTCCTGTAAGTGCAAAAGTTCCATTTCCGTTTTTAATTAGCCCGGTACCAGCTGCATTAGATAAAGGTTGAGTAGAGAAATCTAAAGTTTTTCCCGCAGAAACTGTTATTGTTGCTATATTTCCTCCGGTGGACATTGTATTTGTCGTCGGATTAAGTAGAGTCATATTTTTTGTTGCATTGATGGAAGAAAAATTAATTCCACTACTCCCCGAGATAGTTCCGTCAACATTAAAATTAACTGCGCTCCCCGAAATATAAGCTTGGTCGTAAGGTGCTGAATTAGAGTTTGACCAGCCAGCGGAAGTCCAAAGTCCGCCTCCGCCACCCCAAAACTGTTGTGCGTCCGATTTAAAATAGACGCCTACTAATAAAATAAGAAGTAAAATTTTTTTCATGTAATAATTTTTAAGGTTTAACCCTAAAAGTACTGACTTTAAGATTTTTACGAAAATAAAAATCAAAAAATCTAATTTATCACACTTGCCTTCGGCAAAAATCCCAAAACTTAAAAATTATTTAATCTTACCTTAACCTATCCGCAGATTTTACCAGTTTTTCGTCCCTTAAAACGCCTTTCGCGGCCAAAATCAAAAATAAGATAGCAACAGAAGTCAATCCGGCGCCAATGCTATAATCGCTAATCTCCAAAGTTTTTCCTGTGGCGCCTTTAATGGTCTGCGCCAGCCAAAAACTAAAACCAATTACCAAAACAACATCCACATAAATTAAAGTAGCCTGTCTTTTACGGTTTTTAAAAAGGAAAATCAGCACAATAGGAATCAGCCCTAAAATAGCAGTAGCAATGGTTAATAAAGTAAAAGGCTCGGTTTGTGCCACCTGATTATTGATGACTTCATAAACGCCGGTCACCATAATTTTTTTTGCACCAAAAGCCGAAAGAATATTCACTATCGGAAAAAGATATAAAGCATAAAGTGCCAAAGAGGCTAAAAAAAGATAAATGGTTTGGATTCGCTGTATCATTGTGTCGTTGTTTTAATTAATTCCCGTAAAGTTAAAACATCATTCTTATTCTTCGATAAATTATTTAAGCCTTAAATTTGGGCGGTGCAACAAACAAAAAGATATTTTTTAGAGCTGGCTTACAAAGGTACTTCCTACCACGGCTGGCAGTTTCAGCCCAATGCCGTAGCAGTGCAGGAGGTATTAGAAAAAACCTTAAAAGTGTTTTTTAGGTTTGATGTAGAAACCTTAGGTTGTGGTAGAACGGACACAGGAGTACATGCATTGCAATTTTTTGCGCACTTAGATTTACCCGCCGACCTCCAAATCAACCAGGAGAAATTCATAAAATCCGTAAATTCCTTATTGCCTTATGATATTGCTGTTTCGCAACTGATTCCGGTTCATAACGATGCGCATGCCCGTTTTGATGCTACTTTAAGAGCTTATCAATACCATATCCATTTTAAAAAAGATCCGTTTAAAACAGATTCCAGCTGGTTGATAAAAGATAAATTGGATTTATCGGCGATGCAAACCGCCGCTTCAATTATTATGGAATACGATGATTTCGGTGCTTTTTGTAAATCAAACGCAGATAATTTTACCAACATCTGCCATATCCAAAAGTCTGAATGGGAAGTAGTTTCAAACGGATTGATCTATCATGTAAGCGCCAACCGTTTTTTGCGGAACATGGTAAGGGCAATTGTAGGCACTTTGGTCGACATCGGCAAAGGAAAACTATCCGCAGATGCCATGCACCAAATTATCCAAAGTCAAAACAGGTCATCTGCTGGTGCATCCGTTCCGGCTTGCGGTCTGTTTTTAACCGAAGTCAAATATCCATATATCAACTCTATATAAATGGCAAATAACATTACCGGAAAAACATACGATTGGGGCTTGCTAAAAAGAGTTTTTGCTTATGCAAAGCCTTATAAATCAGTTTTTTTCTGGTCCATATTTTTAACATTGGCTTTAGCGGCTTTAGCGCCAGTGAGGCCGTATCTTATTCAGCTTACTTTAGATAAGTACGTTTTTTTTGACGACACTACGGGGTTGTTGAACATGACTTTGCTGATGATTGGCTTGTTGCTTTTGCAAACCGTAGTTCAGTATTACCAAACCCTGCTTACCAACACCTTGGGGCAATCGGTAATTAAAGATTTACGGATAGCTATTTTTAACCATATCACTAAATTACGCCTAAAATACTTCGATAAAACGCCAATTGGACAATTAATTACCCGTACAGTTTCAGATCTGGAAACCATCGCCGATATTTTTAGTCAGGGTTTAATTTCTATTGTAGGTGATAGCTTGCAGGTAATTACCATCATCGGCGTGATGCTTTACGCCGATTGGCGCTTAACGCTGATAGTTCTGGTTCCAATGCCTTTTTTAATGGTGGCCACTTATGTTTTTAAGGAAGCCATAAAATCTGCTTTTCAGGATGTCCGTAATCAGGTTTCGGCTTTAAACACTTTTTTGCAGGAACACATTAGTGGCGTAAGTATTATCCAATATTTTGCTCGCGAGGAACAGGAATATAACAAGTTTTATCGCATAAATGCCGAGCATCGCGATGCAAACATCCGCTCCAATTGGTATTATTCCATATTTTTTCCGGTAGTGGAACTAATTGTTGCACTTTCCTTGGGTCTGCTGGTTTGGTACGGCTCAAAAAGCATTTTAACCAATCAGGTTTCGCCGGGCGTGGTGGTTTCTTTTATCATGTACATCAACATGCTTTTTAGGCCGATTCGAGAGCTTGCCGATAAATTTAATACCCTGCAGATGGGCATGGTAGGTGCCGATCGGATTTTTAAAGTTTTAGATACTGATGAAAAAACGGTTAACAAGGGAACGTTGGTTTTGCCGGAGATGAAAGGAGAAATAAAATTCTCGAACGTTTGGTTTTCGTATAAACAAAGCGATGAAATGCCAAATGACGATGAATGGATATTGAAAAATATATCGTTCAGCTTAAAAGAAGGGGAAACGTTGGCTTTAGTCGGCGCAACGGGCGCAGGAAAGTCATCCACCATAAACATTTTGAACCGCTTTTACGAAATCAGCAAAGGCGAAGTAACCATCGACGGTATAAATATCAACGATTTTGATTTGGATTACCTGCGTTCGCAGATTGCAACGGTTTTGCAGGATGTTTTCTTGTTTTCGGATACAATAGCGCATAATATCAGTTTAAACAACCCCGATATTACGTTAGAGAAAATTATGGAAGCCGCTAAAGATGTAGGCGCCCACGATTTTATTATGCGGTTGCCCGGCGGTTACCAATATGATGTGCAGGAACGTGGCGCAACTTTATCAGTAGGGCAGGGGCAACTGGTTTCGTTTATCAGGGCTTTAGTGCATCAGCCCAAAATTTTGGTGCTGGATGAGGCGACTTCTTCCGTTGATACCGAAACCGAACATTTGATACAGAATGCTATTGAGAAAATGATGGAAGGGAGAACCGCCATTGTAATTGCGCACCGTTTGTCCACCATTCAAAATGCCGATAAAATTATCGTGTTGGAAAAAGGTGAAATTATGGAAATGGGAACCCATCAAGAACTGTTAAGGTTAAACGGATACTATAAACGTCTGTACGATTTGCAATTCAGCTCTGCGGGGATTCAAACTGAATAGTGCCCAAAATTAATATTATGAGCTTTTACCGGTTCAAAAACTTAAAAACGTAACAAACACGCGTTATTAATATAAAATAAGCAAATAAAATCCCCGTTTTTTAATGTATTTTTTTGAGATTCTTACTGATTCTGTTAGCTTTGCCTAACATAAAAAACAACCATGAGTGTACTTGTAAATAAAGATTCAAAAGTTATAGTTCAGGGTTTCACAGGTAATGAGGGTACTTATCATGCTACCCAAATGATCGAGTACGGAACCAATGTTGTAGGTGGTGTTACACCCGGTAAAGGCGGACAAACTCACTTAGACAGACCAGTTTTTAATACCGTTAAAGAGGCGGTTGATAAGGCTGGCGCTAATGTCTCAATTATTTTTGTACCTCCTGCTTTTGCTGCAGATGCCATTATGGAAGCGGCCGAAGCTGGCGTAAAAGTTATTGTTTGTATTACTGAAGGTATTCCAACTAAGGATATGATTCAGGTTAAAGAATATATTTCTGGTAGAGATTGCCGTTTAATTGGCCCTAACTGCCCAGGAATTATCACTGCCGACGAAGCTAAAATTGGTATCATGCCGGGCTTTATTTTCAAAAAAGGCAACGTGGGCGTAGTGTCAAAATCTGGAACCTTAACTTACGAAGCGGTTGATCAAGTAGTAAAAGCCGGTTTGGGCATTACAACGGCAATTGGTATCGGTGGCGACCCAATTATTGGAACCCCAACTAAAGAAGCGGTTGAGTTATTGATGAACGACCCGGAAACTGAAGGTATCATTATGATTGGTGAGATTGGCGGAAGCATGGAAGCTGAAGCTGCTATGTGGATTAAAGAGCATGGTACTAAACCAGTTGTCGGTTTTATTGCCGGACAAACTGCGCCTCCGGGACGAAGAATGGGACATGCCGGAGCTATTGTTGGTGGTGCCGATGATACTGCCGCTGCGAAAATGAAAATCATGAGAGAATGCGGAATTACCGTTGTAGAATCTCCTGCAGAAATTGGAGCTGCAATGGCCAAGCTTTTAAAAAAATAAGTTTTATTCTTAGTGAAATATTAAAAGGCTGGAATTTTATTCCAGCCTTTTTTGTTTAAGCCGGCAGGTAAAAATTCAACAAAGTTCCTTTTCCAGGTTCGCTGTCAATTTCCAAAGTTCCGTTTAAGGATGTAACACGGTTCTGCATGTTTTTAAAACCAATTCCTTGTGTGTTTTTGAGATTGTGTGAATTAAATCCAATACCATTGTCCTCAATGGAAACGGAAATTCCATCGTCGTCTCTACTTATTTGAATAGACAGTTTCGTTGCTTTAGCATATTTTATCACATTGTTTGTTGCTTCCTGGATTACTCTATAAATCACGGTTTCGATGTTGTCATCAAGTTTGTCTTGCAAACCGTTTATATCCAAATTAATTTTTAGTTCCTGTTGGTCTATTTTATTTAAGAACTCCCTTACAGCAGAAACCAAGCCTGATTTTAACAGCGCATTGGGAATCATTTGGTGCGAGATGGAACGCATTTCGTCGTAACTTTCCGTTAAAAGCGCAACGGATTTTTCGGCAAGTAAACTTTGCTGTTCATCCTTTAATTCTGTTTTTGCGATAAAGCCGTTGAGGTTCATTAAAGCAGCAGAAAGCGTCTGGCCAACCCCGTCGTGTAAATCTTCGGCAATTCTGCGCCTTTCCCGTTCTTCTGCGTTAAACACCTCTTTAAACCGCAGTTCCTGCTGTTTTCTCATTTCGTCTTTTAACCGCACCTGCGCCTTTATTTTTCTTTTGTTAACGATTAAATACGCACAAAATATACTGAAGCCAAGAAGTACCAAAGCGGCGTAAATTAAAATGTTTTTTTCTTTAATTTGAAGCTTTTGGATTGTGGATTGTTGGTTAAGTTCAGTGATTTTTCTGTCCTTTTTTTCGGTTTCAAAAGCAATATTAAATTGGTTAAGTTCTTTGTTTTTTTCGATAGTGAAAAGCGAATCTTTTAACTCGCTGTAAACGGTGAAGTTTTCTAAACTTAATCTGATGTTTCCTTTGGATTGATAGAGCTCGGCTAATAATTTCCTCGCTTCCATCATATCTGGTAACGAAGCACAATCTTCGGCACTTTGTAGCGCCTGATTGGCCAAGCTTAATGCAAGCGGATAATTGTCTCCCTTGTGATTTTCTGCCAGATGAACCAAGGCAAACGATAGCTCTTTTTTATCGTTAAATTTTCGGTGTCCCTCAATCGCTTTTTGTAAATAGCTGTTCGATGCCATTAACTGATTTTTTTTGCCATAAGCGATTCCAATATTGGCCCTAACTACAGGTAAAAACTTTTCTATTTTAAGGTTAATGAAACACTGCTCGGCCAGTTTTGAATAAAAGATACAGCTATCATACTGCTCAAGTTTCAAAAATACAGAGCCTAAATTAGCTTCGCTTGCCCCGGTTTCAAACGGTTTGTTTAAACCTTTGTAAATTTCGTGGGCTTCTCTGTAATATTTTAAAACCTTTTTATATTCTTTTTGTGCTTTTAAAACAATACCCAGGTTAAGGTTAATCATGGCTACATTTTCTCTGTCGCCTTTGTTTTTGTAAATGGTGTAAGCTTGTTTGTAGAGCGCTACTGCTTTCGGATAATTTCCTTTTTGGTCGTAAATGCCACCTAAATTGTTCAAACTGTTTGCCACACCAATTTTATCTCCGATTTGTTTTTTAATCTCTAACGACTTTTGGTTAAGCTTAATGGCTTCCTCAAAGTCGCTTTGTGCTTCGTAAACTACGGCGAGGTTGTGGTAAGCAACTGATAAAGCTGCTGGGTTTTTATTTTTACTAGCCAGATTAACCGCTTGAGAACCGAAATATTTGGCGCTATCAGGCTGGCTATATTTGTATTCCCAACAAAGTTCAGCTAACAGCATTTCTTTCACTTGTCTTGGCGCTTTCAAAAGATTTTTTAGGCTATCGATATCGTTGTTAGCGAAGCTTACTTTTAACGGCAATATCCCAAGTGGAATAATTAGCATCTTTAACGAAATAGCTTGGAGTATTTCTCGCAGTTGGAACATTTTGTTTAGCTAAGTTTATCGGTTAACTCGCTAAAGATAAGAGGTTAGCGCTAAATTCAAATTAAAGAAGATGTTTTAAGATTGGATTTTTCCAATAATAATCTAAGGGAGTTTGCTCAAGCTCAAAATCCCGAACAAAAAAAGACCGTCTTATTTAAGACGGTCTCGTTTTTCTGATGTTTTAATTTTAAAATGCGTAACCTACGGTAAACGACCAAAGTCTGTTATTAATTTCGCCGTTCGTGTCACTGTCGCTAGTAGGCACTAAATTGGTGAAACCGAATCCATATCCAGCGCCAACGTTAAAACCGGAGCTAAATTGATAACCTGCTAAAACGTTGATACCGAAATCTAACGCTTTAAGATCATCTTCAGAATCCTTACCGAATTTTAAATCTTCTTCAGGTTGCTCTACACCCAAAAGTGTTGTTTTTCTTTGTCCGGCAATGTTGAAGCCCGCATAAGGACCACCACCTAAATAAAAATGACCAGGACCAGCCGGAAGATTCGCTAACAAGTTAACCGGTATTTCGATGGACAAAACGTTGTCTTCAACTTTGTTGTTTTCGCCATCGTCCGATATTTTTCCACCTTTGCCTTGTAAAGAGATACCCGGCTGTACAGAAAAGTAAGATCCTACCGGGATATCGGCATAACCAGTCAAGTTAAAATTCACTGTTGATTTACTGTCTGTAGAGGTGTTCTCGTCATCGTTAACGTACTTGTACTTCGGTAAATTTACACCGCCTTTTAATCCGAAACGGGTTGTCGACGTCGACGGTGTAGTAGTTGTTTGTGCAAACGTAGCGCCTCCAAATACCAAGGCTGCAGCTACTAAGAATAATCTTTTCATATTTTATTTCAATTGTTTGCTTGGCTTATCCAATGAACAGACCAAAACCCTGTTTTTTTTAGTACTTAAAAATAAGAACCTCTTTTGCAACGGTTTATAGATTGTATTTGAATTAATTTCTGTTTGTCTTTTTTTACAGAATATGTAGGTAAACAAATACAATTCGGGGTTTTTAAAGTTCAGTATTTACCAGTTTATTCTTTTGTTGGAGGCAATGAATCTACAAATAATCTTCCCTTAGGCGTGATGGTAGCTGTTATTTTGCTTTCGTCCCAATTGATTTTTACGTAGCCTAAGCTTTCTAGCTCCTCGTATTCGGCTTGCATACCGCCTAAAATTGACGAGTGTTGCTGGTGTTCAATAATTCGCATGATTGATTCTAATTCTGACCTTTCCATAATCTTAATTTTTAAATGATTGATGATGAATTCAATAAAACAAATTGTAAGCCGTAATGTAGACAGTTTACGAAGGATCTCTGTTAAGATTTTATTAGTTCTTTCACCTTTTTAATGATGTGAACCGCAGTAATGCCGGCATCTCTCATTAGCTGTTCTTTTGTGCCAGATGTAGAAATTTTAGTTACTGCCATTTTAACCAACTTAACATCTTCTGTACTCAATGCAGCATTCACGAAATCTCCCATTCCACCATGTGTGTAATGATCTTCTACGGTTATTATCAAAGGTTTTTCTGTAGTTTTTACGCAATTGACCAAAGTCTGTTTGTCAATCGGGTTGATTGAATAGCAATCGACTACGCAAACAACAATTCCCTCTTTTTCTAGTTCATCGGCTGCATCCAAAGCTTCAAAAACGGTTATTCCGCTTGCTACAATGGTCAATATATCTTTATCAGATTGTTTTAAAATCTTTGAACCACCGATTTTTAGTTCATCATTTTGTTGGTACACAATCTTAGTTTTTGGTCTTAAAGTCCGCATATATGCAATACCCGAATGGCTAATCATCAGCGGAACAAGTTTAGCGGTTGACACCGCATCACAAGGTTGCAAAACAATTACATCGGGTTCGGCACCGAAAAGCGAAATATCTTCTAGTCCCATTTGCGAAGGGCCATCCTCGCCAATTGAAACACCAACATGCGAACCCAGAAATTTGATATTCGATTCAGAAACCCTAGCCATCCTTATCTGATCTGCTGCTCTACTCAAAAAAGCGGCAAAAGTAGCTACAAACGGAATTTTGCCTATTCTTGATAAGCCGGCAGCTACTGAAACCATATTCTGTTCAGCAATAAAACATTCTACAAATCTGTCATGGTTTTTTTCAAGGAAATTTAAAGTATAAGTTGAGTTTTTTACGTCCGCATCCAAACAGTAAAGATTCGGGTTGCTAGCCCCAAGCTCTGCAAACACTTCCCCAAAAACCTCTCGAGTAGCATAAGATTTTCCATCTTCAAAAGTGAGTTTTGAGGATGCAGACTCTTGAGAACGTTCTTCTATCTCTATGCTATCAGGATTTTTAAGCTCGAAGCGTAGGCTGTCATCAACCTCTCCTAATTCTTTTAAAGCTTGTTCTAATTCTTCGGGCTTTAACGCTTTGCCATGCCAGTTATCTTTGTTTTCTAGAAAAGAAATACCAGCGCCTTTCATTGTACGGGCAATAATAGCAATGGGCTTACCTGTATTATTAGCTGACGCTTTTTTAAACGCATTGTCAATTTCAGTTAAATTGTGTCCGTCAATATTGATTACTTCAAATCCGAAACCTTTAAACCTATTTGTATATTGATCCATATCATGCCCGAACATGGTCTCCCCACTTTGCGCTAGGCGGTTGATGTCCAAAATAGCAACTAAATTTTCTAATTTATGGTACGAAGCAAAGTTTGCTGCCTCCCAAACTTGGCCTTCTGCCAATTCGCCGTCGCCTAAAATCACATAAGTTTTAAATGGGAGGTTTTCTCTTTTTCCAACGAGTGCTAATCCGGCCCCGACTGATAAACCCTGCCCTAGAGATCCTGTCGCGGCTTCGGCATATTTGAATTTTGGAACGGGGTGTCCTTCAAACTTGCTCCCAAATTTTCTTAACGTTTTTAATTCTTCTAAAGGATATGCGCCCGCAACTCCAAATAAAGTATAAAGTAACGGCGCCGCATGACCTTTAGAAAGCACCAAACGGTCGTTATACTTATTTAACGGTTCCGATAGATTATAAGCGAAATAGTTGTTGAACAATACGGTAGCCACATCTGCAATAGAAAGGCAGGAAGTAGGGTGACCAGAGCCGGCTTCGGTGGTAGAAACCATACACCATTTACGCACTAAGTCAGCTTTTTTTTGAATTTCTTCGATGTTTTTCATGCTTTAAAGTCGCAAGAAATATGCCATGAAGTTTTTAAAAACAGGTCACAACAAAGGGATTGCTATAGGTTTTAAAGAGCTAGAAGCGCTTTTCCCTTGTTGGTTCGCGTACAAATGCTTCGGTTAACTCGACGAAGGGTTGGGCAGAAAGCAAAATTTGTATATAAAAAAAAGCAAGAATCTCTCAACCCTTGCTTTCCACAACACAAGCTCTTATATCTTGCGTCTTTTATCTAAAAGAAAAACTACTGCATCAAAAATTTAAAGTTCTGGATATTTTTCAATGAAATTCCTGTTCCTCTAACAACCGCTCTCAAAGGATCATCAGCTACGTGGACAGGTAATTTAGTTTTCGAGCTAACGCGTTTATCTAAACCTCTCAATAACGCACCGCCACCGGTTAAGTAAATACCAGTCTGGTAAATATCAGCAGAAAGTTCTGGAGGAGTAATTTCCAAAGCTTTTAAAATAGCTTCCTCAATTTTTGAAATTGATTTATCCAAGCAATGTGCAATTTCTGTATAAGAAACGGTAATCTGTTTCGGTACACCCGTCATTAAATCACGGCCTTGTACGGCAAAATCGCCCGGAGCATCTTGCAATTCCGGCAAGGCAGAACCTACTTCAATTTTAATCCGCTCGGCGGTACGTTCACCAATCATAATGTTATGCTGACGACGGATATAATTCACAATATCAGAGTCGAAATTATCTCCTGCAACACGGATGGATTGATCACAAACGATACCAGACAATGCGATAACCGCAATTTCTGTGGTTCCACCACCGATGTCAATAATCATATTTCCCATCGGTTCTTCCACATCAATACCAATACCTACGGCAGCAGCCATCGGTTCATGGATCAAATAAACCTCTTTTGCGCCCGCAATCTCAGCAGAATCTCGAACGGCTCTTTTTTCAACCTCGGTAATGCCAGACGGAATGCAGATTACCATACGCAAAGAAGGGAAAAACCAACCTTTGCCGTTGTTAATCATCTTTATCATCCCACGAATCATATGCTCGGCAGCGTTAAAATCGGCTATTACACCGTCTTTTAACGGACGAACGGTTTTAATGTTTTCGTGAGTTTTACCTTCCATTTGCATGGCTTGGCGGCCAATTGCAATTACCTTATTTGTGGTACGGTCAAAAGCAACGATAGACGGTTCATCTACCACTACTTTGTCGTTATGAATGATTAGGGTATTAGCGGTACCTAAATCTATTGCTATTTCTTGTGTAAACCAGTTGAATAAACCCATTGATGTTTTCTTGCGGTTTTATTGATAAATGTATGTAACTAAAATATTGAGCGTCAATTTTTTTAGCGAGGCTAAGATAATAATATTAATGTTTAAAATGACGAACACCAGTAGTTACCATCGCAATTCCTTTTTGGTTTGCCATATCAATAGAATCCTGGTCTTTAATTGAACCACCTGGTTGCAACACCGCAGTAATTCCTGCCTCAGATGCCAGCTCAACACAATCTGGGAAAGGAAAAAACGCATCCGAAGCCATTACAGCGCCTTTTAAATCGAAACCGAAGCTTTCTGCCTTAATTACTGCTTGCCTTAAAGAATCAACTCTTGATGTTTGTCCAACGCCACTCGCTATTAAAGTATTGTCTTTAGCAAAAACAATTGTGTTTGATTTAGTGTGTTTTACTACTTTATTGGCAAAATACAAATCTTTTAGTTCTTGCTCAGTTGGTGCTTTTTCGGTAACGGCTTTCATTAATTCAGGACCTTCAACGGTGTTGTCTTTATCCTGCTCAATTACGCCGTTTAATAAAGTTTTGAAGAGTTTACCCGGAAGTTTAACTTCTTTTCTTTTTAATATGATGCGGTTCTTTTTGGAAGTAATTACTTTTTCTGCTTCCGCTGAGTACGAAGGCGCAATTAAAACCTCAAAAAACAACTTGTTAATTTCTGTTGCTGTTGCTTCATCAACTTCGCCATTGCAAATCAATACACCACCAAAAGCAGAAACTGGGTCGCAAGCCAAAGCATCTTTCCAAGCATCCAACAATTGTGGTCTGCTGGCAATTCCGCAAGCGTTAGTGTGTTTTAAAATAGCGAAAGTTGGTTCTGTAAACTCGTCAATTAAGGCAACCGCCGCATCAACATCCACTAAATTATTGTATGATAATTCTTTGCCGTTTAATTTCTCAAACATGGCTTCTAAATCACCATAGAAATAACCTTTTTGGTGTGGATTCTCGCCGTAACGTAAAACTGAAGCTTTTTGCTCGCTCTGTTTAAATAAAGTTAGGGCGTCATCGCCTTGGTTAAACCAGTTGAAAATTGCGGTATCGTAGTGCGAAGAAATGTTGAATGCGTTACGGGCAAAGGCTTTGCGTTGCGCTAAAGTGGTTTCTCCTTTTTGAGTTTCCAGTAAGGTGTTTAATTCTGCGTAATCATCTTTTGATGCTATGATTACCACATCTTTATGGTTTTTAGCCGCTGCTCTGATTAATGAGATACCACCAATATCAATTTTTTCGATAATATCCTGCTCTGCTGCGCCTGATTTTACGGTTTCCTCAAAAGGATATAAATCAACAATTACCAAATCAATTTCCGGGATTTCGTATTCGGCAATTTGACCTTGATCTCCTTCGTGGCCTCTGCGGGTTAAAATGCCACCAAAAACTTTTGGGTGTAAAGTTTTTACACGTCCGCCTAAAATTGATGGATACGAGGTTAAATCTTCGACAGGGATTACTGGAACTCCTAAGTCTGTGATGAATTTTTCTGTACCTCCAGTTGAATAAATATTTACACCTAATTGCTTTAATTGATGGATAATAGGCTCTAAATTGTCCTTATAATAAACAGAAATTAGGGCATTTTTAATCTTTACTGGATGGCTCATGAAATTGTTTTTATTTGAAGCTGCAAAGATAGAAAAATCAATTCTTTTTTTTTAGAGCGATTTTGGATTTACCCAAAAGGATTTAACTCTTTTATAAAGAACAAAAGAAGACTACAAACTTTTCATCTTTTTCAACAAACCTTCAATCACTTTAGGGAAGTGCTGGTGCTCTAGTTGCTGTACTTTAAATTTCATCATTTTTAAATCATCTCCTTTATCAATTTTAAATTTTGACTGATGGATAATTTCTCCCTCATCAAATTTGCTGTTTACAAAGTGGATGGTAATGCCAGATTCTTGTTCTTTATCTGCCAAAACGGCTAAATGGACATGCTCTCCGTACATTCCCTTACCCCCGTATTTAGGTAAAAGCGAAGGATGAATATTGATGATTTTATTTGGAAACGCTTCTAACAAATTTTGAGGTACCAACCATAAAAAACCTGCTAATACCACCAAATCAACGTTTAAATTCTTTAATAAATGAACTACTTTATCTGTTTGGTATAACTCTTTACGGTCAAAAATATGCGATGGAATTTCGAAGTTGTCTGCTCTTTGCAAAACGTAAGCATCGGGATTGTTGGTTAAAATTAAAACCACCTCGGCATCGTTACTGCGTTTAAAGTGCTCCATTATTTTTTGAGCGTTGGATCCTGAACCTGATGCGAAAATAGCGATACGTTTCTTCAAAATTAAAAAGCTTTTTGTTGTTTGTTCAAAGATAAAATTTTGAATGTTTAAAGGAAATCAAATTTGCTAAAATTGCCAAAAACAAAAATTTTACTTTTTTCCTGAGTACTTTATTTGTGGTTTAGTGTTTGTTGGCAATTGAATATCTATTAAATTAAACTTACAAATGCCATGGGAAATTTGAAAAACAAGAAAATCGCTATTTTAAGTGATAATGGTTTTGAGCAATCGGAATTATTGGAACCAAAAAAGGCACTTTTAGAAAGTGGCGCAACAGTGCATGTAGTATCAGCACAAAGCGGAAAAATTAAGGCTTGGAACCATACAGATTGGGGAGTGGATGTTGAAGTTGATGTAAACTTACAGGATGCTAAACCAGGGGATTACGATGGTTTAATGATTCCTGGAGGAGTAATGAATCCGGATAAAATGCGGGCAGATGAAAATTATGTAAACTTTGCAAAAGCATTTTTAGAGGCTGGAAAAGCGGTAGCCGCTATTTGCCACGGTCCACAACTGTTAATTGAAACTGGAGTTTTAAAAGGTAAAAAAATGACTTCGTATCCGTCTATTAAAACCGACTTAATTAATGCTGGTGTAAATTGGGAAGATAGTGAAGTGGTTGTTGACAAAGGTTTGGTAACCAGTCGTTCACCTAAAGATATTCCTGCATTTAATAAAAAAATGATCGAAGAGTTTGGTGAAGGCTTACATCAGCGCTAGAAGTAAATTAAATCTGAATAAAAAAGGAGGGCTTACCCTCCTCTTTTTTGTGTCTTTAGCTCAAGCGTTGGTTTTTTATTTCCATTGTGGCAGGTAGCGCATTGTATTGCTGCAATGTTATCATTGCCTTCATGCTCTTTAAAATATCTTTTATTGATTTTATTTGTCATTTTCATCATGTCTCTTGCCACTAATTTGTATTCTTTTTCGTCACTGGCAAAGTCGAGTCTTTTAGGGTTGTCTTTTGATTTAGCATGGCAAAAATCACATTTTACTCCTAAGGCCATCTTGAAGTTATCCATAATGCTGTCAAGCTCGTGATGGCTGATATCTTTAGGTAAAACTTTTAGGTTTTTAGCTTTGGGTTCATCTTTTTGCTGGCTCGGCGCCATCGCAGCTAGGCTTATAAGTCCAACAAGCCCGGTTATAAAAAGTAGCGGTTTTAATTTCGTGTTCATGGTTTTAAATTTTATCTAAAGTACAAAATAATTAAGTTCACCGTGATACATTTTTTTGAGAAATTCTGAGCCGGTTTTCTGTTTGAGATATGGAGTAATGTAAAAATTATGAAAATGTTTTCAATTTAAAAAGAAAAATATTACATTTGAATATGAAGAATTATAAAGTTTCTGATGAGGGTGGCAAACCATCTATGGTTGAGGACATGCTTGTGCCTTACCAAACTTATTTTGATTCTCCGGTTAATAGGTTGCAGGTTATTAAAGGTGGCCTGTCTTCTAAGTCATTGGATGATTTGCTCCAAATAAGTGGTTCTACCCGTTCGGATATGGCTAAAAATTTAGATTTAACCGAGCCAACACTTCGTAAACATTTAAGTAATCCAAAAGAACTAAGTACTAGTTTAAGTGAACATGTTCTGTTTTTGTTAGAGCTTTACGATAAAGGCATCGATACTTTTGGTTCTGTTGAGGAGTTTAAAAATTGGTTGCCACAGCACAACATTGGCATAGATGCAAAGCCGAATGATTTATTAGATTCAATTACCGGTATCAACATCGTAATGAATGAATTAAACCGCATAGATCACGGTATTTTGGCGTAAACCTTTTTAAGCGATCCGTTTTAAATCTAACATGTTAGTTTTCAGAATTACTCAAACTAAATTTGCTAATTCTTTATTTGCGCCTGGTTATGCAGGTCGATGGAATAGTGAAAATGAACGGATGATTTATACCGCCGGTTCGGCTTCGCTTTCTTGTTTGGAGGTGTTGGCGCATAAAACCGGTTCGGCATTAAATTCTGGAAGGTTTTCTATGGCGATGATTAATTTGGAGGATGGTTTAGCTGTAGAAGAGATAAAATTATCTGAATTACAAAAGTTAAATGACCAATGGTTTAAAGTTTTGCATTATCCCATCACGCAAAAATTGGGAAATCAGTGGCTTTTAGAAATGAAATCTGCAGTTTTAAAAGTTCCGTCTGCAATTGTTGATAGAGAATATAATTATTTACTAAATCCATCGCATCCAGATTTCTCTAAGATCCATGTGTTGGATGTGACACCGTTTAACTTCGATTCGAGGTTAAAAATGGATGTTTAGAAAGCAAGTTAGACCGTTCAAAAGAATGGCTTCGTTTAAAGGATTACTTCCGAAAAATAGACCAATCTAAATACAAGCTAAAGCTTAAACAAAGCTTATATTTGCAATAGATGAAATTTAGCAAATACCATATTGTACCAGAATTAAAGAAGAGTTTAGACGATTTAGGCTTTAAAAAGCCTACTGATATTCAGTTCAAATCTATCCCACAAATTCTTTCGGGACAGGACATTTTAGCGATAGCACAAACCGGTACCGGGAAAACAGCAGCCTTTGCCATTCCGTTAATAAGCATGTTACAACAGAATAAGCGCAGAGAGCCGGAGCAAAACGTAAAAGCGGTGGTTATGGTGCCAACGCGTGAGCTAGCAATACAAATTGAACAGGTTTTTAATGAGCTTGGACAATATACTGACGTGGAAACGATCTCTTTAATCGGTGGTGTTGATATTGATCCCCAAGTAGAAAAGTTACGTAATGGCGTAGATGTGTTAATTGCTACTCCTGGCCGGATTGCTGATTTGGTACATAAAGGCCATTTAAATTTAAAAAAGATTGATTTTTTAGTGCTTGATGAAGCCGATCACATGTTGAATAAAGGTTTCTATAACGATATCAAACATATACTACAGTTCTTACCTCGTCGCAGGCAAACGTTATTTTTCTCTGCAACAATTGATGAAAACATAAAAGATTTGGCCTATGCATTAGTGAATAAGCCAGTTCGGATTCAGATTTCTCCAAAAGATCCGGTCTCGAAAAATGTGGATCATGCGGTTGCCTATGTCGCTATGGATGACAAGCGTTTCTTTCTGGAAAGAGTGATCAAAGAAAATCCGGATAAAAAGATTTTGATTTTTGTGAGAACAAAAGTGCGGGCCGAGCGGGTTTTTAAAGCAATGGAACGTGTAAATATTGTAACCACTACTTTACACGGCGACAAGGAACAGCAGGAACGCTTTAAAATTTTAGACGATTTTAGAGAAGGAAGAGCAAAAATTTTGATTGCCACGGACGTGAGCGCCCGCGGTTTGGATGTAAAAGGAGTAGAATACGTAGTAAATTATGATTTGCCAGATGTTGCCGAAAATTATGTGCATAGGGTAGGGCGTACCGGTAGGGGAAACAATCGTGGAAATGCGGTTTCTTTTTGTAGTGATGAGGAAAAGCCGATTTTAAAAGAAATTGAGACGTATTTGACCCAGCCTATTAAAGTAATGAGCATTAAAAAAACAGAATACGAAGAAACCCTTGCAGTTTCTGAAGGCCACCTGAACGACTGGAAATCGTTGATTAGTGAAAATGAAGCAGCTGAAAAAAGGTTCAAGAAAAAGAAGAAAAAATAATTTTATTTTTTGATTATCAATCGCTTAACATATAATAACGTTTGCTTTTTTAGAATCTGTTAGAAATTTATACCTTTGCGCCGGGTTAGTCATCTACGACCAGCTCCTTCTGAACTCCCCCAGGGTGGGAACGCAGCAAGGGTAAGAAGTTGTAGCGGTGCGATAGAAACGACTAGCCCATTTTTCTCTTCTTTTAGATTCAATAAATTTTCTGGGATTAATCGAATGGACCCAATGGTTCAGTTGTCTCTTTTTATTGCACAAATGTGTAAAGAATGTCCAATTTGAAAATATTAAGCCGGTTTTAATAAAGAATCTGATATATTTGAAGTATTAAAATAACGTTGTGCTTTACATATATTAAAGAAAGCAATCGATTTTTAGAACAACCAAAAATTAGAATATTATGAAATTTTTTATTGATACCGCAAACTTAGCTCAAATTAAAGAAGCTCAGGATTTAGGTGTATTGGACGGCGTAACTACCAACCCAAGTTTAATGGCTAAAGAAGGCATTACTGGCGACAATAATGTAATTAAGCATTACAAAGATATCTGTGCAATTGTTGATGACAATGTAAGTGCAGAGGTTATTTCTACGGATTTTGCAGGTATGGTTAAAGAAGGCGAAGCTTTAGCTGCACTTGATGATAAAATTGTTGTTAAAATTCCGATGATTAAGGACGGAATTAAAGCATTAAAATATTTCAGTGATAAAGGAATTAGAACCAACTGTACTTTAATCTTCTCTGCCGGACAGGCGTTATTGGCTGCTAAAGCTGGTGCAACATATGTTTCTCCATTTTTAGGCCGTTTAGATGATATAGGCGCAGATAGCTTTGGTTTAATTGAAGATATCCGTTTAATTTTTGATAACTACGGTTACGAAACTCAAATTTTAGCGGCTTCTATCCGCAACTCTGTTCACATTGTAGAGTGCGCTAAAATTGGTGCTGATGTAATGACAGGTCCATTAAGCTCTATCATGGGATTATTAAAACACCCGTTGACTGATAATGGATTAGCTCAGTTTTTAGCTGATCACGCTAAAGCTGCTGGTAAATAGAGTCGTTCTATTATATTTAAGAAGCCATCTTTTCGGATCAAGCGTAAAAGTTGGGGAGGATTAATATTTTAATAATTTTGTAGAAACGCAATATTTTGGATTCTACATTATTATCATTGATACTACCAGAAGGGCTCAGCGATTACTTTGAACTGGCCAAAGTAGAGACCGTAAG